>NZ_OZ034720.1:0-1456049 GCF_964026995.1 Wolbachia endosymbiont (group A) of Brachyopa scutellaris
TGCGTCAGGCTGGCAGGTCTCTTCCTGAGTACCGCAAAGCAGTAGAAAATATGAATAATTTTATGGAGATATGCTACAACACAGATTTAGTGACAGAATTGACGTTACAGCCGGTGACAAGATTTGACATGGATGCGGCGATAATTTTTTCAGACATTTTAATAATAGCTGATGTTTTGGGTTGTGACGTGAATTTCGTACGCGGTCTAGGTCCAATAATAAAACCCGTGGAAAGTCCTAAGGAATTGAAGGGTCCACAAGAAATTGAAACTAAAACCTTACCAATTCTAAACGCTATAAAAAAAGTCAGAAGCCAATTACCAAAAGAAAAATCTCTCATAGGATTTGCTGGTGGACCATGGACAGTAGCCTCATACATCATAGAAGGTGGGAGCAGCAAAACTTTTTCCAAAGTATTAAATTTTTATCCTTCGTGTTTGAAGGAAATAATTGAACAAATAACGGAAGCAACGATTATTTATCTAATTAAACAGATAGAATTTGGAGCAGATGTTATTCAGCTATTTGACAGTAATGCTGGTGCGTTATCGGAACCATTGTTTAAAGAATATGTTATCGAACCAACAAAGAGAATTATCTTGGCAATAAAGGATAGATTTTCTGATTTTCCAATAATAGGTTTTCCAAGGTCTGCTGGAAATCTTTATAAGGATTACTGCGAACAAACAGGTGTATCTGCAGTAAGTATAGATTATAATGTTCCAATAAAATGGGCGAAAGCGAATCTAAACATCCCTCTACAAGGAAACCTTGATCCTAATCTTTTAGCCTATAATAAAACGGAAGCAATCAAAGAAGCAAAACGTATAATAGATTGCTTTAGAGATTTACCCTTCATATTTAATCTCGGACATGGAGTACTCCCTGATACTCCAGTTGAAAATATTGCTGCGTTGGTAAACCTGGTAAAAAGCTACTAATACAATACACAAAATTCCTAGCTTTTTTGTTGTACGGGGTTTATCATTTAAATTTAGCTTCAGTAAAATATGTCAGACCTTGCAAAAAGAATGTTCCTAATAAAACCATCACCTACGATTGCTGTAACTGATAAGGCAAATAAGTTGAAAAATGAAGGAAAAAAGATCTGTGTTTTAGCTGCAGGAGAACCGGATTTTGATACTCCAGATCATATAAAAAAAGCAGCTATTCAAGCAATAAGTGAAGGTAAGACTAAATATACTGCTGTTGATGGAACGCGTGAGCTGAAAGAAGCAATAATTAATAAGTTAAGAAAGGATAATAACCTCGAGTACACGCTTAACCAAATCTGTGTTGGTACAGGTGCTAAGCAGGTGTTATTCAATTTGTTCATGGCAACAATTAACTCTGGAGATGAAGTTATTATTCCAGCTCCTTATTGGGTTTCATATGTTGATATGGTAAGTCTTTTTGGCGGCTTGCCAGTTGTAGTAGAATGCAAACAAAATTTTAAACTGACAGCGGAATTATTGAAAAGCAAAATAACTAAAAAAACTAAATGGTTAATTCTTAACTCACCGAACAACCCTGCAGGAGCTGTGTACACGTATAATGAATTGAAAGACATAGCACAAATATTGCTTGAATATCCACATGTGAATGTCGTTACAGATGATATTTATGAGCATATAATATACGACGAAAAATTTTTTACTATCGCTCAGGTTGAGCCGAAGCTTTATGATAGAGTTTTTGTGGTCAATGGAGTATCAAAAGCCTATGCAATGACAGGCTGGAGAATAGGGTATATTGCAGGTAGAAGTGATGTGGTAAAAGCTATCTCTACGCTGCAGTCTCAAAGCACTTCTAATCCAAATTCGATAGCACAAGCAGCAGCAGCAGCAGCATTAAACGGTGATTATAGTTTTTTGAAAGAAAGAACAAGAATTTTTAAGAGTCGTAGAGATTTTATGGTGAAAGAGCTAAATTCTGCCCCGGGATTATCAGCGTCTGTTCCACAAGGTGCGTTTTATTTATTTGTCTCATGTGAAGGATTGCTCAGTAAAAGCACAAAAAGTGGTAAGATAATAAATAATGATTTAGATTTTACTGAATACTTACTGGGAGATCATTTGGTTGCTGTGGTTCCAGGAATTGCATTTGGTCTAGAAAATTTTATCAGAATTTCTTATGCAACCTCTCAGGAACAATTAGAAATTGGATGTGATAGTATTACTAAAGCGTGCCAGGAGTTAAAATGAAATAGACTATCCATAAGTTGTATATTTTGCCATACTTCGCCAAGGTTATTTTGAATGTTCTAACTTGTGTTTTTCTATGGAAGGCATTTTTATTGATTGAGCAAGTGTCTTTCTAATATTGAATTCCTCATTTTTTTCACTTCGTTGCAGTAGGTTAATATTATTTATTTTATTTACTAAATCTTTCCCCTTTTCCAGAGTCTTTAAATCACTTTCGTTAATGTGATGTTCGTTGTAAAATTCTGCAACAATTTCTTTTCTTTTCGGGTGAGTATTTAAAAATTCCGACACCTGATGTTTAACAACAGCTTGAATAAATTTCTTATTAAATCTTGAATCGTTATATAGATCTTCTAAATTTTCATCGTAGTGTTTTGCTTCGTTTACAGCAAGCTTTATTATCTCTTCTATACCACTTAGAAGTTTCCTATACAATTTGTCGTATCTATTGCCTAGCACGTGTGTAGCGAATGTTTGTTCGATGTATTTTGTTATGTAATTTTGCAGTGTATTATCTATTGTGCTTATGCTCATCAGCCTAACTCAATGTTATATTAACTATTTTACATGTAGAAAGGTTAATATTTAGTTAATAGGGTACTTCTGAAGTCAAATTTTACTGAAAATTATGGTATTTAAGATATAATTGTCAGCATGGAATAAAAACATAAATAAAATGGATCTTGTAACAAAAGTGAAGCTCAAGATAAAGATGAATAAGGGCAAAATCATAAATATACTTATCATTTGTGGTGTAATTTTTTTCATATACCTTATTCATGAGCCAGTTATAAATATGGTAGAAAAAATTGTAAGTAAAATAAAAAGTCTCTTTTAAAAATTGCAAAAGTAAAATAGACTTTTTATATTACCCTCTGCCATACCAATCTGGGATCTAGAGGATTTAGTTAATATGTATAGTTGCTTACACTAGTTATCTATATTAAATTTCAATGGATCGAAATAAATATTTATTAAATTTTGATAAATATTTATTTTGTTTTTTATAACTAAAGTATCTATAATCCTAAATTTTAGCTGAGATTCATGTTGCAGAGGAATTTTTTAATCTGGTTGTTGGCGTCACTGTTTTATGCATACCAATATATATTACGCGTAATCCCAAATATTATAATTCCTGAATTGGTAGTAAGGTTTAATATAGGAACAACAGAAATAGGACAATTTTGTGGACTGTATTATGTAGGTTATGTGTTAGCACATATTCCTGTAGGTATTCTTTTAGATAGATTTGGTTCTAAAGTTGTTATACCGATTTGTATTGCATTAACATCTTTAGGTGCTTTACCTTTAGTCAGTTCTAATGATTGGAGTTATTCTATTATTGGAAGAATAATTACTGGTATTGGATCCTCTGCTTCAGTACTTGGACTCTTTAAAATAATAAGAATCTATTACCATAGAGAAAAATTTGCCATGATGTTCAGCATATCGGTTATTATTGGCATTTCAGGTGGTGTATTTGCCACCAAACCATTACATGTCTTACTTGATAAGTTTGGGTGGGATTATTTATTTACTGTGTGTATAATGCTTGGATTATTGCTTGCTTTAACTACCTTTATATCTATACCTAAAGTTGGCACCTCAGACGAAGAATTAAATATTAAAAATTTAAGCAAAGTTATATTTAATAAAGATATTTTATTGATAGGTTTGTTTGGCGGTTTTATGGTTGGACCATTAGAAGGCTTTGCAGATGCGTGGTCCGCAACATTCTTGCATGAGATGTACGCTATAGATAGACACATTGCATATAGCATTTCAAAATGGATACTAATAGGCTTTGGCTTTGGGCATTTATTACTTCCTTACATATTAGCAAAAAATCCAACCAAGCACTATGAAATAATAATTTCTTGTGCTATGGCCATGATAATTGTGTTCTTATTACTTTTTATATGCAATATTAGTGAACTCCTGGCATGTATATTACTATTCATTATTGGCCTTGCTTCTGCATACCAAATTGTTTTTACTGCTAAAGTTGTAAGTTGTGTAAAAAACGAAGCAGTAGCAAGTGCAGGATCTGTAGGTAATTCCATAGTTATGAGTTTTGGTTATTTTTTTCACGTCATTATTGCAAATATAATGAATTTTTATTGGAACGGTGAAATTATTGATGGAAAGCCATTTTATGGAACTGATGTAATGGTTAAGTCTATGTTAATAATACCTTATGCCTACTAATAGGAATGATAGGCTTTTGGTTACTTAAAGTTATAAGCTGTAAAAAGAGCTAAGCAGATTTAGATGATTAATATAGTATTGTTTTTTATAACTAAAGTATCTATAATCCTAAATTTTAGCTGAGATTCATGTTGCAGAGGAATTTTTTAATCTGGTTGTTGGCGTCACTGTTTTATGCATACCAATATATATTACGCGTAATTCCAAACATAATTGCGCCTGAATTAATAACAAAATTTAACATAAGTATTGCAGATGTTGGCCAGTTTGGTGGGTTATACTATGTAGGCTATACGCTGGCTCACATACCTATTGGTCTTGCTCTTGACAAATTCGGGCCAAAATTTGTTTTGCCTATTTGTATTATCTTAACATTTACCGGAACATTACCACTTATATGCTTTGATGAGTGGTATTATTCAATACTTGGCAGAATAGTCGTTGGAATTGGGTCATCCGCTTCAGCAATTGGGCTTTTTAAAGTTGCAAGCATGTATTTTGCGCAAGAAAAATCAGCAAGAATGGCCAGCTTATCTATAATTATAGGAATTTTGGGAGGGATATGTGGCGGGTTACCTTTAGACTTCTTACTCGATAAATTTGGCTGGAATTATGTTATCTATACATTCTCAGCATTTGGGTGTTTACTTGCTCTGTTGCTGTTCTTAGTAACGCCTGAAAGCAATGCTCAACAGGAAAAAGTTAGCATTAGAGACTTAAAAAACATACTTTTCAACAAGCATATTATTCTAATTAGCTTTTTTGGTGGACTCATGGTCGGTCCAATGCAAGGTTTTGCCGATGGTTGGGTGAAAGCATTCTTTTTTGAAGTATATAAAATGAATGAAGACTTGGCATCTTCTCTCTCTTCCGTAATATTGATAGGAATGTTAACAGGATCATTCTCTTTGGCTTATTTATTGGAAAAATATAAAAATAAGCATTATGAAGTAATAATTGCATGCTCATTTGCAATGATCGCTAGTTTTCTTTTGCTTTTTACTCAGATTGGTGGCTTGTATGTTGTATTACCTACGCTTTTTATTATTGGCTTCACATCTGGATATCAGGTGGTTACCATTTACAAAGCGATAAGTTATGTAAATAATAACTTAGTAGGCCTGGCTACAGCTGTGTCAAACATGATAGTTATGGTTTTTGGCTATTTTTTTCACACTGGGATCGCAAAAATAGTAGATTTGTGTTGGGATAGAACAATAATACAAGGAAATCCTGTGTATGGTGCTGAATTGCTGATAAAAGCAACATCAGTTATTCCTGTATGTTTGCTGGTGGCTGTTTTTGGGCTCTTATGGTTAAAAAATAAAGATTTTAGAGAAGTTGATTGTAATAAGTAGATAATTTATCGAAGGCTCGTATGATAAAATCGTTAGATGTACTAATTTAAGGCTCTTGTTATTATGAAATATAATACTTTATTTTACTTTGATATTTTTGTTTTAATTGTAATTGGGTTTTATTAGGTGGTAGGTATGTCGAAAAGTAATTTTTTTGTATGGTTGATAGTATCTCTTTTCTATGCATACCAGTATGTGTTACGTGTCATGCCAAACATAATTGCGCCTGTATTAATAACAAAATTTAATATAAGCATTGCAGATTTAGGGCAATTTAATGGTCTCTACTATGTGGGATTTACACTAGTTCATATCCCTGTTGGTCTTTGTTTTGATAGATTCGGTCCAAAAATTGTTTTACCTATTTGTGCTGTCTTGGTATCTATTGGAACATTACCTCTTGTGTGCTTTGATGAGTGGTATTATTCAGTATTAGGTAGAATAATTGTTGGGATTGGCTCGTCTGCGTCAGTAATAGGAGTATTTAAAGTTGCCAGTATGTATTTTCCGCGAGAAAAATCAGCAAAAATGGCAAGCATATCTGTTATTATAGGGCTATTAGGGGCAATATATGGTGGTCTACCAATAGAACTTTTGCTTGATGAGTTTGGTTGGAATTACGTAATTTATATTCTTTCAGGGTTTGGTTTATTACTCGCTTTATCTTTATTTTTAGTTATTCCTTACAATGCTTACGACTTTCGAAAAGAAAAAATTAGCATGAAGGATCTAAAAACTGTGCTTTTCAATAAATATATCATTCTAATTAGTTTTTTTGGTGGCTTAATGGTAGGTCCACTAGAAGGTTTTGCTGATGCTTGGACAAAAGCTTTTTTATGTGAGGTATATCAAATGGCCGGTGATCTAGCGTCTTCAATTTCTTCTGTTATATATGTAGGATTTGCAGCTGGATTGCTCTCTTTTGCTCACATATTAGAAAAATATCCAAATAGACATTATGAAGTTATTATTGTCTGTTCCTTTGCAATGATTGCTAGTTTCCTTTTACTTTTTACACAGGCTGGCGGATTGTATATTGTATTGCCTGCACTTCTTGTTATAGGTTTCGCTTCTGGATATCAAATAGTAACACTGTACAAAGCATTAAGTTATGTAAATAATAACTTAATAGGATTAACTACAGCTGTGTCAAATATGATAGTCATGGTTTTTGGCTATTTTTTTCACACTGGGATCGCAAAAATAATAGATTTGTGTTGGGATAGGACAGTGATACAAGGAAATCCTGTGTATAGTGCTGAATTGCTGATAAAAGCAACATCTATTATTCCTGTATGTTTGCTGATAGCTGTTTTTGGGCTCTTATGGTTAAAAAAGCAGGATAAGCAGTCTTAAAATTGCTTGTGCATCTTAAAATTAAAGCGAGGTTTGATCTATGATGAGTGTTTTAAAAAAAATCTGCGGCTCTAAAAATAGTTTAAAGTCTTTTGATAACGAGGTTTATCAGTTTATAGAAAAAGAATTACAACGCCAAAAATCACAATTGCAATTAATTGCATCAGAAAATTTTGCAAGCAAAGCGGTAATGGATGCACAAGGCTCTTTTCTGACTAATAAATACGCAGAAGGTTATCCAGGTAAAAGATATTACTGTGGTTGTGAGCATGTGGACAAAATTGAAAGTCTGGCTATAGAGAGACTTTGTAAGTTGTTTGGTGTAAAATTTGCAAATGTTCAGCCTCACTCTGGTTCTCAGGCAAATCAAGCAGTGTTTGCTTCACTGCTTACTCCAGGTGATACAATACTTGGATTGTCACTGAGTTGCGGTGGGCATCTAACTCATGGTGCGGCACCAAGCCTTTCTGGTAAATGGTTTAAGTCAATTCAATATACAGTGAATAAAGACACTTACTTGCTGGATATGGATGAGATAGAAAAGCTGGCGCTGGAGCATAAACCGAAATTGATCATAGCTGGTGCTTCTGCTTATCCGAGAAAAATGGACTTCAAACGCTTTCGCGAAATTGCAGATAAAGTTGGTGCTTATTTGCTTGCAGACATTGCTCACTATGCAGGGCTTATTGCAGCGGGCGAATATCCATCCCCTGCTGAATATGCACATGTTATGACTTCCACAACTCACAAAACTTTGCGTGGTCCTCGTGGTGGAATAGTGATGACCAATGATGAAGCATTACACAAAAAAATTCAATCTGCAGTTTTTCCAGGATTGCAGGGCGGGCCACTTATGCATGTGATAGCTGCAAAAGCTGTTGCATTTAAAGAAGCATTAGCACCGGAGTTTAAGACTTATAGCAAGAAAGTCGTGGAAAATGCGAAAGTGCTGGCTCAAGAATTGCAAAAGCATGGACTTGACATTATAACCGGTGGCACTGACTCTCATATAGTGCTAGTTGACTTAAGATCGCAGAAATTAACTGGAAAAGACGTTGTAGATAGCCTTGAGAGAGCCGGTATTACCTGTAATAAAAACTCTGTACCATTTGATACAGCAAAGCCGACCATCACTTCAGGGCTCCGTTTTGGCACCGCTGCTGAGACAACACGCGGACTTGAGGCAGAAAATTTTAAAGAGATAGCTGGTCTAATAAATGAAGTAATTCAAGGATTAATCAGCGGAAATAGCTCAAGTGTCGAAAAAGCAGTAAAAGCTAAAGTTGAAAGGATTTGTAGTAATTTTCCTATTTATTAATTTATGTGGTGTCATCCAAGTAGCTGGTAGAAACGAAAAAACTTATTTGACACCCTTTGCCAGCCCTCTTATCATGAAACTGAAGGTATTCATTTATCTTCAATCTGTGCAGATTAAACGACAACAGTATTACGTAATTGGCGTCTTATTTTTAATTTTTTGCACTATGCGCACCCTACGTCTTCACAACATTTCTGGGTTTTTACCTATATAAGCTGAAACGCGCTTATAAAGCGTTTAAGACAGTATAGCACGCCAATTTGCAGGATTAGAGAGTGACAACTAGCTAATACGGGATTTCTTTTGCCTTTTTTTCTGCTTAGTAAATTTCTTAAACATTTAAACTAAGATGAGTTGCATTTAAAAGCAGCTAAATTGCAGTGTTTAAGACTTAAAAAACGCCAATACTGAAAATAGACAATGACTAGGGCTTCTTTTGCCTTTTTTTCGTTTGGTAAATTTCTTAATGTTTGTAGCTAACATGAACAAACATTTGAGAGTAACTTCTGCTAGTAGGGTGTCATCCCAGTGCTTGACACTGCTCTCCTTTGTCATCCCAGTGCCCAGACACTGGGATCCAGGAATTTTATTAAGTTGGTAAGCATAAAAGTAGCCGTTTTATGTTAAAATACAACATTTTAATGATTATGAAAAGGCTGGATTCCAGCGTCACGCGCTGGAATGACATTGTAGGGTGTTATCCGAGTCCTTTTTCCGTCATCCGAGGACCATATGACGTCATCCAAGTAGCGTGACTACTTGGATCTAAGCTGTATTACCAAGTCCAATTAAGTGCAGCATCATCACTTGTTGGAGGCTCAAAATACGGTTGTGACATTTCCTCTTGCACAGCTCTTTTAAATTCTGGACTTTCTATGCTTATCTTTGTTACATGCTCTTGTAAGGCTTTCTCAGCAGCTATTTCAGCAGCTGATGGACTTGTTCCATTTTTACCATCTGCTCCTTTAGGACCAGTATCCCCTTTCTCTCCTTTTAGCCCGGTGTCTCCTTTCTCTCCTTTTAGCCCTTGAGCTCCATCTTTACCATCTTCTCCTTTAGGACCAGTACCCCCTTTCTCTCCTTTTGGCCCGGTGTCTCCTTTCTCTCCTTTTGGCCCGGTGTCTCCTTTCTCTCCTTTTGGCCCGGTGTCTCCTTTCTCTCCTTTTGGCCCGGTGTCTCCTTTCTCTCCTTTTAGCCCGGTGTCTCCTTTCTCTCCTTTTAGCCCTTGAGCTCCATCTTTACCATCTGCTCCTTTAGGACCAGTATCCCCTTTCTCTCCTTTTAGCCCGGTGTCTCCTTTCTCTCCTTTTAGCCCTTGAGCTCCATCTTTACCATCTTCTCCTTTAGGACCAGTACCCCCTTTCTCTCCTTTTGGCCCGGTGTCTCCTTTCTCTCCTTTTGGCCCGGTGTCTCCTTTCTCTCCTTTTAGCCCTTGAGCTCCATTTGCTCCTTTTAGCCCTTTACTTACTAAGAACTCCTTTACTGTTTGGTTATTTTGACCATCATACTTTGCTTTATCTGGGCTATCAAGAAAGTTTCCTAATGTATCTACTAGAACTGATTCATTATTATCTTTTGTACTAAGTAAACTTCCCAGAGCTGTTGATAGACCAGTTATTTTGTGCTCTGTTATTTGACCACCATTTGGTGTATATCCCACTTTAAGATCATTTGTGGTTATATCCAAAGTATATTCATTACCCGTATTATCTGCCAAAGTTACAAGTTTGACTTCTGCCAGAGTTGCTGCTGCTGTTCCTGCAGCACTTTCAAATTTTAAACTAGCCGGCATATCACACTCCATTAATTACAAAAACCATAGCATGCATGAAAATAGTATAATTTTTGTTAATGCTAGATTTTACATAAGATTTCCTTGAAACTTGTTGTTTCAGAATTCTTCTCTTGTCATTCAAGTGTGTAGCAGATGATGTCATTCCAGTCTGGAATCCAGCCTTTATTATGCAGCCACTTATTTAAAGTTAAGTTTTCTGGATCCCAGTGTCTGGGCACTGGGATGACACCGAAGGGGCTACTCGGATGACAAACCCTGTCATTCCAGGGCGTGACGCTGGTTTCCATCCAAGACGGCAGTGCTTGACACTGGAATGACAAGAAGAGGGCACTGCCCTCCTTGTATGTATTAGATATAGGCCGAGTTGTGGTTGTGATAAATGTGATCGCTTGCGCAATCGAACATTTTCACAAAACCATTCTCTAGATAAAGATTATATTCGTGATGTTGATCTGATAATACAATATTATCTTGCTCCCCTGAATTGAAATGACTTGAATCTGACAGCAATTCGTAATTTGGATTATCTATTTTACTAATGCTGTTTATTACTTTGCCATTACCACTTGATATAGCTAAACTATAACTATCACCATCCTTCATTATCTTGATGGACACCTTATCTTCAGGTAACACTATAAGCTTCTTTGTGCCACTATCGTGGATTACGAATTTGCCTTTTTCAAAATAGTATTTGTCTTCCGGCAAAGCACCAACCTTATAATCTGATGTGTGCAGTTTGTTCCAAAAATCTAACACAGATTGCTTTTCTGCTCCTTCCGCTCTATCATACAAGGCTTTCACATCATTATAATTTATCGTTACATTTGCCTTATGCTTCCCTTCTGAGTCCTGCTCGTAGCTCTTTTCTATTTTGAGAATTGTGTCTTTTAATACTACCTGTTCTTGCTCTTTCTCCTTCACTGAAGCTGACCTTTTTGCCCTTGTTGGAATTTGTGGCTGATCAGACTGCATTTCACTATTGTCGTTTGATGCAGTTTTCTCTTCAGCAGCTTGTGCAACAACATTAGTAGTACTATGAACTTCTGTCTTAGTTTCACTTACTTGCCCTTTTGGACTTTCGGTTTGTTTCTCTTTTGTAAATATTCTCTGATAGTCCGTGTAGCCTCTATTAGTATCACCGATATCGCCACTGCCTTGATCAAAAGTTATTTTTTTACTTCCATTTCCCATATCTTCAATTTCAACTTGAGGAGAAACAGATGCTAGGAAATCGTTATAACTGTAGTTGTAGTCAGCAGAAAAGAATATTTTCCCTTTGAAATTGTGAAAGTTATTAGACAACATTCCAATTTCTTCATCACCATCAAACAATTTTACTTTAGTGAAATATGTTTGATCTTTTATTCTAACTATTTCACCGCTGGAGTTTCTTTGTATGTGATAATCATTTGGGTCGTACTTTATAGCAAAAAGTTTGCCAGAGCCATATTTCTCTAAGTTTATAAGGCCCACATTTACATGTTTATGGGAATAATCTCTCTTTTCATATTCATGTGCAAATATTGGATCTATGTATCTATATTCATCTGATATATTTGGCATACCTATTGGATGTTCATTTCCATCTTTCGTCACCGGAACAAGCTTATATGTTCCGTCTTTTTCCACTAATTTTAGATGAGTAATACTTTGTGGTAGTTGAAACCTTACATTTGCTCCATGGTCATGAATAAATAGATCACCTTTTTCGGTAATATAAAAGCCCATATTTTTGAATGTATGTAAATTTTCGCCTCCTTGTTTTACAACCGCTTCGTGTACATCGTCGTCTGTCCTATCTGTTCCCTTATTATCCAGTAGTTTTCCTTTTTCTACGATTACTCCATTTGCCTTTTGCTCATCAGAATATTGGGCATGCTCTGAATCCTGATGATTCAAAATTTTGGTACCTCTAAGGAGCAGAGAATCTAAATCTTTTTGGATGTGTCCAGTGCTAGGATGCAACAATTCATTTTCATGTAAATGCGCCTCATCAAAGTATTCATCACGTTCAACTGTTCTGCCATCTATTAGGGAAGCTTTATAATGACCGTTTTCTTTTGTAACTGCCATGTAAGCACCACCATCATATTGGGTATTTAAGTTGTGCAATATATCCTCAAAAATGAAAGTTTCTTTAGTTTGGCCTTCAACTTGCTTAAAAAATCCTGATTCGCTCAATAACTCTCCAAGCTTTGCATTTCCGTCATATATAGACAGTGCACCCATATTTCCTTGACCATGAGCTTGCATAGAAAAAATCTTACCTTCTTGTAGATCAATATGAGTACCTCTGATTAAGTTTGGATCGATATTGACCAGCCCATCTAATATTTTTGCTGCTTGGGAATTATTTTCAATCTCATCAACAGCTTTGTTTTTTAGTTGATCAAACTTTAAAAATGCTGGTCTGTATTTTGTATTTTCCTCATTACGTAACTCTTCAATAGTAATCTCTCCTTTATGATATTTTTGATACATTTCACCACGTTCTTTATTCAAATTATCAAATTCATCTACCTGATTCTTAATTTCTGTATCATATTTTGATAATACCTTTAAAGCCTGATTTTTATACTCTTGACTGTTTTGATATTCATTACCTTGTTGGTCAGAGTAAGTTAGTTTATCCTGTCCATCGGAAGTTTTTACTACCTTGAGGAAATGATATTCCTTTGATATATCAAGTGTATCATTTGTTGCCCTATTTATAGCACGAGCAACATCATAAAATGCAACGTGTTCTACAGGAGAAAAACTTCCAACGTTTTCTCCATCCATTTTTTCTATATTTGCTTTATAGTAGGATATGTTTTTAATTTCTCCACCCGCTATTTCTTGACCAGTTGCTATAAAATCTCCTTTTGTAACTTGCAAAGCGTTGAGGTGTTCCATTGCAGTTTCTGTATCATTCTCAGTAAGCCAACTTTTAAAGTCAGCATTATGCCCTTTTATACTTTCCAAGAAGCTTTCTGACTTATGTGAGTCACCTTGACGTAAAGTATCTAGGTAGTCTCTTAATAAACTAGGATCTTTTTCCTGTAAGTACATCACCAACGCATGACCTGTTTTATAAACTAGGCTATTTGCTTCGCTGTCATCTGAATATTTTAAGCTTAAAATTTTATCTAAATCCAGATTTGCAGCTTCGTTCTTGTCAATACTTGATCCTTGAGAATTGAATTTATGATCTGAATGGTGCTCAAAGTAATCTGCAATTCCTTCCATTAATACTGTTGGTAAAGATTCGCCTCCTGTAGCCAAGTAAGTTAAACCATGTGCAAATTCATGCTGAAGGTTATGAACGCCACCTTGCTGGTAGACGTACATTTCAGCAAAAACATCAGCTTTCCCTTTGTAGTAACATTTATAGCTCTTTCCATAAAAGTCCGGATGTGATAGGATAAGGATAGATGATGATAAGGAGGTTGAATGCCAGCAGCATATAGTTATGATTTAAGAAAAAAAGGAATGGAAGCGCTAGACGAAGGAGAAAGCAGAGAAACAGTGGCAGCAAGATTTAAGATTGGACGAACTACTTTATGGGAGTGGCAGCAAAGAAGAAAAGAAACAGGAGACTTTCAATCAAAAAAACTTGGAAATGGGGGTTACAATCACAAAATTACCGACTGGGATACCTTTGCCAAATTTGCCAGAGAACACGGAGGAAAGACTCTATCGGAAATGGCTAAACTTTGGAACAACGTTAGTATCCAAACGATCTATCGAGCCCTTAAAAAAATTGGATTTACGCGCAAAAAAAGACATATGGATACAAGGAAAGAAACGAAGAAAAATGTGCTGAATTTTTGAAAATTATAGCGACAAAAGAACCTAAAAACTTAGTGTATATAGATGAGTCTGGCATTGATAACACCGAAGACTACCCCTACGGATATTGCCAGAAAGGACAGCGGTTTTATGCCTTAAAATCTGGAAAGAAAACTCAACGAATCAGTATGGTTGCAGCCTTAAGTGGAAGAAAGATAGTTGTTCCGTTAACCTTTGAAGGCCACTGTAATATGGATGTTTTTAATGGATGGTTTGAGCAATTTTTGACACCGATCTTGGAACCTGGACAGACTGTCATTCTTGACAATGCTACTTTTCATAAGTCTGATAAGATTATCGAGCTTGCTAAAGGGGTTGGTGCAGAAATTTTGTATCTGCCGCCTTATTCTCCAGATTTCAACAAAATTGAGCATCATTGGTTTGCTATAAAAAACAGAGCCAGGAAAAACATTCCTCTATTCGAATCCTTTCGTCGTGCTGTTGATTCTGCCTTCCTATGACCTGTTCGGACTATTATGAGAAATGCTATAATTTTTCAGATAGCTGGTCACCACTCAAATATGGTTCCTTTGAATATTTAGCATAATTATGGGGATCGGTTCTGTTTTCTGAATAAAACCCACTTTCAAAGTCTGAGTAGGAGCTTTGATTGAGCACAAAAAATAAGTTTTCATAATTAACCAGCATATCACTATCAGGGCTAACAAAATTTAAATATTCATCGCCTTCCCATTCTGGGTGGTGTCTATACTCTGCTATGTAGTATTTACTAGAGTCGAGAGGTATCTTGTCACCTTCTTCCCCATCAAGTTGTAAAACTACTGCTGAATGCCCATTACCTAAATCATTACCTTTTACCACTTTGAATATTTTAATCTCATCCTTTTCTACAAGTTCTTTTAACTCCTCGTTCTTTTCATTTAACTCTTCCTCCCTTTGTCTTTCTGCTTCTCTTTCTCTTGCCAATCTTTCTGCTTCTTCATCAGCTTTCTTCTGCAGTTGTGAGAATACATTTTGTAATATATCTTGTGTGGTTAAGCTATTTGTGTTGCTTAAAAAATTATCTAACACATTTGATGCAATTGGTGACAATTCACCGTGATCATCAAATACTTTTTCCTTTGCTTTATCATAGTGATTTGGGTTATAGATTGCATACAGAGGATAAAAACCATAATCTGCAATTGACGCTCCGTCAGGTGATAGTTCCATTGAGAATCCATAGTAATTAAGTGGAAGATTGGAGGTTAAATATTTACCGTTATCATCCCTAACGTGTAGCTCACTTCTACCATTGTGCTCACTATATTTGTTGTAGTAGATATAAAAATTCTCATGGTTAAGATTGAAGTGATCATCTAGATTATCGAATTGAATTGTACTGCCAAGCTTCTCCCGCAAAAGATTTTTGCTTTCATCTGTAAGCTTTATATGTGCAGAAAAGTAGTATCGATCTATAGGTTCGCCTTTTTCTATTTCAAAGTTCAAAGTAATCTTGTCGTTGACCATTGGTAGCCTCCACAAATTCTATAAATCATTTTATTTATCAATCATACGGTCTGTACTATGAAAAATGTGTTAAACATTAAGATTTTCTCTGTACCGATTCATCTATATTGCCAAGCTTAATAAAGTTACAAGCTCTTTAAAACAATGTTAAACTCAATCACTATGGCAAAAACAGTTGACGTATTACTACCACTTCCAATTGATCAGTTATTTTCATATGCAATTGAGGAAAATACTGAGATTTTACTTGGAGATTACGTAGTGGTGCCATTTGGCAAAAAACGCTTAATCGGAATAGTTTGGAAATACAGTGATAAAAGTAACCGAGAATTAAAATTTATTGAGCGAAAAATCGATTTACCAAATATTAGACCAAAATTGATTGCATTTGCAGAGTGGGTTGCACAATACAATTTAATACCTATTGGTATGCTTGCCAAAGTGATAATGGGAGGAGTGTTAAAAGTAAATCACATAGATAAATTGGTTTGTGTTGAACAAAAGCAGGAAACAAGTGAAATAAGCTGCAAATTGAGTCCTGAACAGCAGATAGCTAGTGATAAAATAATAAGCAATTTGAACGAGTATTCAGTGACTTTGCTTGACGGTGAGACCGGGTCTGGAAAAACCGAAGTTTATCTCTCTGTGATTGCACAATTGATTAAGAATTACACTGCCGTTCCAAATGCTGCTCAAACTTTACCATCCCAGTGCCCAGAGACACAACTGTACGAACATTGTGATTTGGGTCTACCAAGAGGGTGTCATCCGAGTAGCCTGACACTGGGATCCAGTTTTTCATATAACCTCATTACAAATGTTTATTTTAACTTAAAACCAATACCTAATTTACAATCAAAATTCCTGGATTCCAGTGTCAAGCACTGGAATGACACCTTTATACTCAAGGCAAAACCCACTGTAACATTTAGCATACCGTCTTTGCCACGTACTAGTATGACACCAGAACATGTTGAAATGACATCAGGAGAAGGTAATGCACAAGTTTTAATCCTCCTACCTGAAATTGTTTTAACTTCACAATTGGTAAATCGTGTTCGCGGTCAGATATCAAAAAACTTAGTTGAATGGCACTCAGGGCTTACTCCAAAAACTCGCCGGAATAATTGGCTCAGTATAGCGAATGGAAATGCGCAGATAATTATTGGTGCACGGTCAGCGCTTTTTTTGCCTTATAAAAACCTAAAATTGATTATCGTTGATGAAGAGCACGACTCATCTTTTAAACAAGAACAGGGAATTATATATAATGCTCGAGATATGGCGATAATCTTAGCCAAATTTGAAAATATTCCGATTATTTTATCATCAGCTACTCCACTGCTTGAAACGATTCATCATGTTAAAAACGGGAATTACAATCATGTAAAGCTAACTAAACGATTTGGTGGTGCAGAATTGCCACTCATTAAAGTAGTAGATATGAGGAACAACAAGCAATGGATCTCCTCTGAGCTTTTTGAAAGCATCAAACAAACCATAGAGAAAAAACAGCAGGTTATGCTCTTTTTAAACCGCCGAGGGTATGCACAACTGGCAATTTGTAAAAAGTGTGGATATAAAATTTCCTGCTTAAATTGTGCTGTTTGGCTTACATATCACAAGAAAGAAAATGCTCTTTTGTGCCACCACTGCTCTTATCAATTGAAACTTCCAGAAAAATGCTCTAATTGCCAAAGTGAACAGCCATTGTCCCTCTACGGCATAGGAATTGAAAGGTTGCTTGAAGAAATGGTGAAATTAATACCAAACGCAAAAACTGCGATGATAAGCAGCGATCAGAAGTCGGTTAGTAACGTAATTGACTTGATATTGAAAGAAGAGGTGAACATTATAATCGGCACACAAATAATTGCTAAAGGGCACAATTTTCCCAAATTAACTTTGGTTGGAGTAATGAATGCAGATTTGAGTCTCGAAAATTCTGATTTGAGAGCAGCGGAAAAGACGTATCAATTATTGCACCAAGTTGCAGGCAGATCAGGAAGGTTTAATGAAAAAGGAATGGTAATAGTGCAAACCAATAATCCTGAAAGTTCAATAATAAAAGCATTGCTGCATCAAAAAAGAGACTCATTTTATGAAATCGAACTTAAGTCAAGACGCGAAGCCAAAATGCCACCATTTAGCAGATTAATAGCGCTTATAATCTGTGGTAAGAATCAGATTGCAACACAAAAAGCAGCGAATGAAATAGTAAAATCTCTTCTCTGTCATTCAAGTAGCTCAACTATTTGTATCCAGGAAAAAAATGTAGGTGTAGACAAAAAGGAATTTGAAATTCTTGGCCCATCACCAGCAGCGATAAATTTTTTAAATAGTAAGTATCGGTATAGGGTATTATTAAAAATACACAATAAGCATAGTCTATCCATACAAAAAAAGCTGAAATATTGGATTAAAAATTGTAACTTGAATTCGAGTATTGCAGTGATAATAGATGTTGATCCTGTGAGTTTTTTTTAACGAGTTCCGTTAAGCCTTCTTGCCAATTACCACAACATTCTCACTGGGAAAAAAATAATCAGGTACAGCCATATTTTTCGGTGCAGGACCCCCAATTACTCGACCTGATGTATCATAATATGAACCGTGGCAAGGACAGAACCAACCATTACCATCTCTTGTAGCGTGGTCAACCGGTACACACCCAAGATGTGTACATATTCCGATCATGATTAACCATTCGTCTTTTCCTTCACGTACTCTCTGTTCATCTGACTCAGGGTCCCTCAAGCTCTTTACATTCACAGCTCTTGCAACCTCAATTTCTTGCTTTGTGCGTCTACGAATGAATACTGGTTTACCTTGCCACTTTACTTTTACTCCGTGTCCTTCCTGAATTCCAGACAAATTCACTTCCACTGTAGAAGTTGCTAGAACTTCAGCAGAAGGATTCATAGACTTAACCAGTGGCCAAAGTCCACTTGCAGCTCCTATACCTGCCATAGCGCATGTAGTTAATGTTATAAAATCTCTCCTACTCTTATTTTTAGTAAGATCTTTAACGGGAGGTGTTTTTTTATCCTCTTTGTTTGCCAGTGGTTTTTTATTTTTAGTTAAATTTTTGTCCATTGATCTTTACTCAGCCATAAGTATATATTTTAAATTAAATACTGCGTATTAATCAACAAAAACTTGCGCTTTTTGTTTAACCTGTACTACAGTTGAGAAGAGATAGAGTTTTCAACTTCAGAAATACTATCTTCAGTGGAATCAGGATCTTCAATTTTCCCTACTGACACCACTTTTTCTCTACTTTCTGTTTTAAACAGAGTGACTCCTTGAGTGCTGCGTCCTGCAATTCTAATCTCATTGACCGAAATGCGAATTAACTTTCCTTTATCTGTAATAAGCATTATATTATCACCCTGCTCAACTGGAAAACTAGCAATAACATTACCGTTTCTGCTAGTAGTAAGAATATTGGTGATACCAACACCACCCCTGTTAGTTACTCTATACTCATACGCAGAAGTTCTTTTACCAAAGCCATTTTCAGTAATAGTTAATATAAACTCCTCATTCACTGCAAGTTTTAAGAATAATTCGTTATCTATTCCTAAATCATTCAAAGTCTTTTCCAATTTAGAATCAATGGAGTTATTAATTGCAGTCCCCAGTCTTTTTGCAAGTGGAACTTTTAAGTAAAGTTCTTTTGTTTCTGTTGCTACACCTATCCCATTTAATATGGTCATGGATATCACGCTGTCATTCTTTACAAGTTTGATACCTCTTACGCCATCTGAATTGCGACTCTTAAATTGACGCACATCACTTACAACAAATCTGATACTTTTTCCAAGCGTTGTTGAAAGTAAAACATGGTCAATTTCATTACATACCTTAACCGATACTAATTTGTCTCCTTCATCGAGCTTTATTGCTATTTTTCCATTGCTTGGAATATAGTGAAAGTCCGCTAAGGAGTTACGCCTTATGTTTCCATAGGCAGTAGCAAAAACTATGTTTTGATTTTCGTCATTTTCACTTGGCAATGGCATGATATTAGTTATAGTTTCACCATCGCTAAGCGGAAATATGTTAACAAGTGCTCTTCCACGTGCAGTTGGCTCTGCAAGAGGTAACTTATAAACTTTTAATCTATAAACTCGACCAATGTTAGAGAAGAACAAAACACTAGTGTGAGTATTTGTCACAAATAATTCTGTAATTACGTCTTCTTCTTTTAATCCCTGTCCTAGCTTTCCTTTTCCACCACGACGCTGAGTTCTGTAGTGAGAAAGTTTCACACGCTTGATATAACCATTCATAGTTACGGTTATCACCATATCCTCTTGTGGAATTAGATCTTCAGCTTCAATGTCCGTATCTGACTCCTCTATTGAAGTTTTTCGCGGCACAGCAAACCTGTTCTTTATTTCTTGTAAATTGTTTTTTATTTCCTTCATCAACTTCTCTCCTGAGCCAAGGAAAGCGATATATTCTTTTATCAGGTTGATCATTGAACTTAGCTCAGCTTCTAATTTGTCTTTTTCAAGGCCTGTTAAACGTTGCAATTTCATGTCAAGAATAGCCTTAATTTGTAGCTCAGTTAATCTATACACTCCATCTTTCAAAAAGCTTGCGCTATCTGAAATCAACTCGATAATAGTGTTGATTTCATTCGAAGTTTTCCATTCTTTATTTAAAAGTTCTCTACTTGCTTCCGCAGGATCTTTTGCACCGCGGATGATTTTTATCACTTCATCTATGCTGAGGACCGCAATGTAGAGCCCTATATATATATGAGCTTTTTCTCTCGTTTTTCTTAGACGAAATTCTGTTCTCCTGATTAACACTTCTTTTCTAAAATCAATAAAGGCCTCTATGATTTCTTTCAATGACATCAAAGCAGGCCTGTTGTTATTGAGCACTAAAGTGTTAACACTAAAACTACTTCTTAGTGGAGTTAGCCCCAATATTTGATTAAGTATAAAACTTGCTTCAGCATTTCTTCTGAGGTCAATTACTACTCTAATACCAGACTTATCGGACTCATCCCTAATTTCTGTTATACCATCAATTCTTTTTTCTTTTACAAGCTCACCTATCTTCTCAATTAATTTTACTTTATTTACCTGGTAAGGTATTTCATCAATCACTATTGCTTGCCTATCTTGTGGCAGATCTTCTATATGAGTCTTGCCTTGCACAACAATTGATCCACGACCAGTTGCAAATGCTGATCTTATTCCAGACCTTCCAAGAATTGTTCCCCCAGTTGGAAAATCCGGCCCTGGCATCACTTCAAGTAACTCATCCAAAGTAACTTCAGGATTATTTACATATAATATACAAGCATCTATTATTTCTCCAAGATTATGAGAAGGAATATTGGTTGCCATACCAACTGCAACACCACTTGCACCGTTTACCAATAGATTCGGAAACTCTGCAGGCAGCACAACTGGTTCTGTTTCATTTCCATCGTAGTTTGGCCTAAAATTAACTGTATCTTCATCAATATCATTCAGTAAAAAGTGCGACACTTTTTGAAGTCTTGCTTCTGTGTATCGCATTGAAGCTGGTGGATCTCCGTCTATCGAACCAAAGTTACCTTGCCCATCAACAAGTGGTAAAAGAAGAGAGAAATCTTGGGCCATTCTAACCAAGGAATCGTAAATAGCTGCATCACCATGTGGGTGATATTTCCCCATTACATCCCCAACTATACGAGCTGCCTTTTTATATGGCTTACCGGCATCGAATCCAGCTCTTGACATTGCATATAATATGCGCCTGTGAACAGGTTTAAATCCATCCCGCACGTCAGGTATAGCCCGGCTTATGATAACGCTCATTGCGTAGGAGAGATAAGAATCTTCCAGCTCTTTTACTATTGAGATTGGTACTATATTATCCTGCATTTTTTATACTTTAATTGAAGTAATTAATAATACTAACATTCAGTTAAGCAAATGGGCAATGACAGACTTGAACTGCCGACCTCCTCGGTGTAAACGAGATGCTCTACCAGCTGAGCTAATTGCCCCTTTAGATCTAATTCTATAGTTCAATATTATTATTGTAAACAAAAATAGCAATAAATTGTATCCGTTCAGCAGAGTGGCAAAATAGGTAGACAAGGTGATCTAAAAAGATAATCATAGAGTAAATGTGAGGTAAGTCCTTACAATAAATGGTGTCATCCAAGTAGCCGACACTGGGATCCAGAAAAAAGAATGGTGTCATTCCAGTGCTTGACACTGGAATCCAGCTTTTTCATAATCATTAAAACGTTGTATTTTTACATAAAACAGCTATTTTTATGCTCGCCAACTTAATAAAATTCCTGGATCCCAGTGTCAAGCACTGGGATCTGATGGGCCAAAATCACAATGTTCGTACAGTTATGCATTTGTTGTGCAAATTACCTTTGCAAACAAATGTTCGTACAGCTGTGTGTCACACACTTTGCTTCAATATTTGCACATTAGCCACTCCCTTGAACAGATACGATAAATTAGCTTTAGGTAAGCTATAAGCTTTTATGAAATCTTTGGGTGCGTGCTGTGAAGTTTTATAAATTTTAGTCTTGCTGTCACTTTGTATAAAGGTATTTTTTCACTCACATCTTTCGAAGTTGTAGCCATGTTTAACAACTTTAAGTAGAATATTGTAGCATTTTGAAAATCTGAAAGTTTATCTAGAATAACAGCTAAATTATAAGTATAAAAAATATTGTTTTCATCGAGGGAAATAGCAGTTATCATATAATCTTTACCTTTTACATAATCCTCCTTTTTCATATAGATCAGACCTAAATTTGCTAATAAAGGAGCATAATTTTTATGTATATCATACAATTTTAACATTTCACTCAACGCCAGATCAGGATCATATTGTGAGATTATCGTCAGAAAATTTTTTAATATGTAAGGGTTACTAGGGTGTTCTTTTAACAGTCTTGTGTAAATCTCTACAGCTTTTTTGTATTCTTTATTAGCGTAATAAATATTTCCCAATCCAATTAAAGCATTTTTATGATAAGGAAACTTTGCGATAATCTGATTAAGGAGAGAAATAGCTGCTTCATTATCTCCTGATTCAAAGGAATCTTTTGCTTTTTTTAAAGTAGAGTATATGTCAAAACTCTTGCCAGAATTCTGCGAAATTTTGATATTAAATTTGTCACTTTTTCTCTCAATAACATCAAGATCTTTATATTTTTTATCAGCTTTTATATGCTTGACAACACTATCGAAGGCCTTTTGTATCTCCAAATTTTCACTAGCATAGGTAACAGAAGACCTCCATAAAATCACAACGCAAATTAACATGCAGATAAACATAGGTCCTAGTGTTGTGGCATTGGCTGCAGCGTGTAACCAGTAAACCTTATTTCTTTGAGCTATGCGTAACACATTACAAATTCATAAATGCTAAATTACCTATCTCATACAATAATAAAGATATTATTAATTAGCGGGACGAACATGCTGTGTAGCTTTTCAGAATGCATTTATCTTTTCTCTTCCATATTTCGCTTTATTTCCACAAAAATGCTTCAATTTATCTTAACATTTTGTCAACTACCTTTGTAGATTTAAAAGGGCATTTTTACATATTCCGTATGGCTGCCAGTTGCACCCCTCACATGCGTACTCGAATTTCTCTAAAGACATTTTCTCTCTAATCTTTTCTACCGCTTCACTCCAGGTCAAAGTTTCGCCAATTTTAATTCCTAAAATTTCCATATGCCTTCTATCTAGCTCTAAAACTTTAGCTTGTTCGGTGCATTTACCTTGTTTAGTCTGGTTTGGGCAAGCACTACAAATACTATCAAGGTTACCAACTACTTCGATTTGAGTACTAATTACTTTGCTTGCTATCTTTTTATAATTTTCTATAAAATCCCGAGAATACCCATATCCCCGAAACGCGAGGGTGCACATAAAATGATGAAGGCGAAATTTTATCATTTTTTCAAATATTGCAAAGCTGCTACAAGTAGAAAAATTTTTATCAAACCAGGAAGGATAAATGGTAAAACACCCACCATTATTGCTTGTTCTAGACCCAAGTAAACAGCAAGCCAACTAACACCACAAATAAAGATTATAACTGTACCAGCCAGACAACTTAAAGAATTACATACAAATGATTTATACTTAGAGTTCAGTAATTCATTTACTTTGCTCATTACCATAACAGCAGCTAAACAGCCAATTAAATATCCACCTGTTGCTCCAAGGAGAGCGTGATAACCACCAGAAAAATTTGCAAGAACAGGCAATCCTGCTGCACCAAGTGATAGATATGTAAGCACAGAATAGAATGCTGTTCTGCGGTTAAATTTAAGCCCAATAAGCATTACTCCTAAAGTTTGCAATGTGATAGGCACAGGCTGCAATGGTATGCTTATTTGAGCCATCAAGAATAAAAGTAAAACGCAAGACAATATTTCAGCCAGTGTTGATCTGTTGCTAGATTGTGTTATAAACATACTTCCCCAATAAAAATAACTTATTAAATGTAATATATGTATATGAGAGGTTTTGCAATTTAAATTTTGCTTATATTGTGCTACAATGAATTATTTATGCACTATTAAATTAAAAATGATGAGTAAACAAGATCTATTATCGTTGATGAAAGCAAGACACAGCGGACGTTCATACGATCCTACAAGAGCAATATCTCAGGAAGACATGGATATTTTAATGGAAGCTGTAAGGCTGACTCCCTCATGTTTTGGTGATGAACCCTGGAGATACGTAATATGCAACAAACAGAACAATCAAAGCGCATGGGAAAAGCTGCTAAATTGCCTTGATGAATCTAATCAAAAATGGGCAAAAGATGCACAAATACTAATTATATCTCTAAGCGCTAAGAATTTCCGTAAATCTGACAAAGGTGAAAATTTTTGGGCTAATCACGATACTGGTGCAGCAAATTATGCACTTATGCTACAGGCTGCAGCTATGAACTTAATGGCTCATCAAATGGGTGGATTTGATAGAGATAAAATAGTAGAAAGATTCAACATATCCGATGATTTTAATGTAATGTCAGTGATAGCGGTTGGTTACGAAGAAGAGGGCGCTGAAACAAGTAAGAAAAAAAGGAGACCAATAGAAGAAATATTTTTTTATGATGAGTGGCCAAGGTCCTGAAAATTTTATCAAAATGCACGGCACTGGTAACAACTTCGTTATCATAGACTCACGTTCAATAAACAATTTAGACTGGAACCATAGACAAATTGCTGATCAAAGCAGTTGTGATCAAGTGATAATTATAACAATGTCTAATGCTGCAGACTGCTTTATGCATATCTATAATGCTGATGGCAGTCGAGCTGAAATGTGCGGAAACGCAGCACGCTGTGTTGGATATTTGATAATGTCAGAAAAAGGTACTGAGTATATCACTATTGAGCTGGTAAACAAACGCATTTTAGAGTGTTTTAAAGTGGGTGATAAATCCATAAAGGTTAACATGGGTAAACCTTTGCTAAAATGGCATGAAATTCCCTTGTCTACTGAGTGTGACACTCTTCACTTATCTATAGAGCTTGAAATGCTAAAAGAGCCCGTTGCCGTAAATATTGGTAATCCTCACATAGTTTTTTTTGTTGATAACGTAAATGAAATACCATTGCAAAGTTTAGGACCAAAGCTGGAAAATCACGTATTATTTCCTCAGAAAATTAATATTAGTATTGCACAAGTTGAAAAGTCTGGAGAAATAGCTTTAAGAGTTTGGGAAAGAGGTACAGGCATTACTGCATCATGCGGTAGTGCAGCCTGTGCAGCACTTGTTGCATCCACACTACGTGGATATCTCGCTGCCCAACAGACTTCAGTAAATTTACCAGGAGGCAAGTTATTAATCGAATGGGCAAATAACGTATTCATGACCGGTGATATAGGGTTTTTGTGACCCTAATTCTAGTGATGCATTACTTCCAATACCTTCTTACCAATTACTGCAGGGGTTTCAGCAATTGCAATCCCGGCACTCCGCATAACTTCTAGTTTTGCACCAGCACTTCCACCGCTGGAGGAGATGATTGCTCCAGCGTGTCCCATACGTCTTCCTGGAGGTGCCGTTTGGCCTGCTACAAAACCAACGATTGGCTTTTTAGTTTTTTCTGTTTTCACAAAATGTGATACATCTTCTTCTTCGTTTCCACCTATTTCACCAATAACTACAATACCATGAGTATCGTCATCTTTTAAAAAGAGCTCCATACAGTCGACAAATGTCATACCATGAATTGGATCCCCCCCAATTCCGATACACGTGGATTGACCAAGACCAACAGCGGTTGTTTGTGCTACTGCCTCGTAAGTTAAAGTTCCGGAGCGAGACATAATTCCTATGTGTCCACGCTTATGGATATGGCCAGGCATAATTCCTATTTTGCATTCTTCAGGTGTAATAATTCCCGGGCAGTTGGGACCAATCAATCGACTTTTTGAGCCGATAAGCGCACGCTTAACTTTCACCATATCAAGTATAGGAATGCCCTCTGTAATACAAATTATCAATTCTATTTTTGCATCTATTGCTTCAAGTATTGCAGCAGCAGCAAATTTAGCAGGTACATATATAACTGTAGCATTTGCACCGGTTTTTTCTTTGGCTTCTGCTACAGTATTAAAAACCGGTAAATTAAGGTGAGTGCTACCACCCTTTCCAGGAGTTACACCTCCCACCATTTTCGTTCCGTAATCAATTGCTTGCTCTGAATGAAATGTGCCTTGTGCACCAGTAAAACCCTGGCATATTAATCTTGTATCTTTGTTTACTAAAACGGACATGCTTTATTTTACCTCTTTTACTATCTTTTGCGCAGCATCACCCAGTTCATCTGCAGCAATAATATTTAATCCTGACTCTTCTAAGATTTTTTTTCCTTCTTCAAAATTAGTACCTGATAATCTAACCACTAGAGGAACTTTAATGCTCATTTCTTTTGCAGCCGCAACAATTCCACTTGCGATAATATCGCAACGCATTATACCACCAAATATGTTAACCAGAATTCCTTTTACGTTGCTATCAGACAATATGATTTTAAATGCTTCAGTTACAGTTTCTTTACTCGCTCCACCACCAACATCCAAAAAGTTAGCAGGCTCTGCTCCGTAGTATTTTATTATATCCATTGTTGCCATAGCAAGACCTGCACCATTTACCATGCAACCAATACTGCCATCCATTTTGATGTAACTGAGCCCATACTTTGAAGCCTCTATCTCTTCTTTCACTTCCTCATCATAATCACGAAGTTCCATAATTTCTGGGTGACGATATAAAGCATTATCATCGAAATTAATTTTTGCATCGAGCGCAATAAAATCTCCAGAATTTGTTTCAACCAGTGGATTAATTTCAATTTGGCTCGCATCAGTTGCAATAAACGCATCATATATTTTTTTTGCAATGTTCGATATCTTTTCTATTTGTTCTGGACTCAAATGAAAACTGCTGCTTAACTTGCTGCTATCAAAACTTGTAGCAGGATCAATATCAAATTTCACAATTTTTGCAGGAGAATTTTTTGCCACTTCTTCGATGTCCATTCCACCTTCTGAGGAAAATATGAATATTGGCCTACTGAGCTTCGGGTCGATTACCAGGCTTAAATAATACTCTTTCTTAATGCTTGAGCCTTCTTCAACGTACACTTTTCTTACTTGCTGCCCGCTTGGCCCTGTTTGATGAGTAACTAAAGTCATACCAATCATGTCCTTTACAAACTGTTGAGCTTCTTCAACTGACTTTGCTAGCTTTACGCCACCGGCTTTACCCCTACCACCTGCATGAATTTGAGCTTTAACTACAAACACGTCAGATTTTAATTGACTTACTTGAGTCTTTACTTCTTCCGCAGATGTAGCAACAAAACCTTTTGGCACTGGGACATTAAATTTATGCAACACTTCTTTCGCTTGATATTCGTGAATATTCATAAAATAACCAATGATAAACTATTAACTTGAGTACAAACTACCAACCATAACGCTGCCTTCTGCACTCTTGTTGGTACCTCTTTTTTTTAGCTTCAGCTTTCTTTTTAGCTCTTTTTTCTGATTTTTTTTCATGATATTGTTTTTTCATTTTCAACCCTCTTCCTTCCTTTTGAATTGTTTTTTTCAATACTGGAAGAGCTCTGTCTACATCACCATAATGGACTAATACTTCTATCAAACTCTATACCTCCTTCGGTAATCATTTCAAAATCTATTTATAAATTAGAAAATTAACATTGTCAATTATTTTATAAACTTGAGCGTTAAAATGTAATATGCCATAATTTACATGGTGAATAATGTCATTCCAGTGTCAGCTACTTGCTTACTGATGGAGATTGCTCTTATGTTACAGCGTTCTTACAATTATACTAACATCGGGGCGGAGAGATTTGAACTCCCGACCCTTTGGTCCCAAACCAAATGCGCTACCAGGCTGCGCTACGCCCCGACTTCTTTACTCAGGCTATCAATAATTCAGGCAAAATGCAAGGTTCATTTGTTTATTTTAGAAAAAATATAATATAAGATTTAATATTATCTTAGAATACGTTTTTTATTAGCTCCTCTTTAACAACAGACTGCTTCGTAGAGAGTCTACAGAGTTTTTGTGCGCGCAACACTGAACCAGATTTCTTTATCTTAGCCATATTTAAAAATCTAGCTACACCAATTGGTGAAAGTTAGTGCAGCAACCACAGCGGTATCGACCCTTAAAATTCTTTTTCCTAGACTCAATTTTTGACAAAACTTATCGGCAAGATCAAGTTCATAAGATGAAAAACCACCTTCAGGGCCAACAATAATAGCAACATTTTTTTTGCCTTTCAGCACTTTGTCAGCTTTACCTGTTTCATCACACAAAACAAAATTTTTACTCTGGGAATCAGGTAACTCACAAAAGTTAATAGGAGGCAAAATCTCTGGTATACTTATCCTACCTGATTGTTCCGCTGCTTCGATTGCTTGTAATTTTGCTCTACTTAGGTTAATATTTTTTACCACTGTACGTTCCGTTGAAATAAATTGAATGCAGATTACTCCCATTTCAGTTGCCTGTCTTACTATGTTGTTCAAAGCAGCACTTTTTACCATGGCACAATACAGGTATAAATTTTCCTCATATTGCTGTTGTTTAGTGCATTCTTTGGGTGTAACTTCTGTCAATTTACGCGATATATTAACTACTTCTCCTAACCATTCTCCATCTTTTCCATTAAAAAGAGAGAGATTATCATACTTCTTAAGCCGCATTACATTGCAAATATAGTGACTTTGTTGTGGATTAAGTGCTAAACTCACGCCTTGTGATAAAGCTTCTTCAACATAGAGCCTAATTTTTCCCATTTAAAACTTTAATTATATTCTACTTGAGTGACTCTTACGGGATTTGAACCCGTGTTACCACCGTGAAAGGGTGGTGTCCTAACCACTAGACGAAAGAGTCAACTTGAATCTAACTAGGTTATATCGATTACATATATAAAGTCAATTCAATTATTTTGAATCACATAGTTAGAGGGATATATCAGTAATCTTATATCGACAGCCTCCTATTACTCCATGCTCAATACTCACTGAACCTATCTCAGATTTAGGAGCTAATTCTAATTGTTGTTCAACTTTTGTATCGGAATCATAGCCAGAATCGTAGCCAGAATCTCTACGCTCATATTTCTGCCTTATTTCTTCTACACTAAAGCCAGCCTTGGTCTTAATTTTTTGATCATTAGTCTGTTGCTGACTTATCGACTTATTAGCACTTAGCTCATTTAGCTTCACTTGCCAATCATTCACTTTATCTTGCACTAACCCATGGCAAGTTCCAGAATTAGCTTTTATGTCTTTTGCTTTTCTTTCTGCTCTTTTCTTGGACAAATCTACCTTAGCATAAATAGGTTCTGACGACTGTTCTGGCTCTTTCTGTTTTAGGCTAGTAGGCTTTTTTTGTTCTGAAAGATCATCTATAGTGCAATAAATAGGTTCTTCTGATATACTCAAATAACCACTATCTTCCAATGATAAATTTTCAGTGGATTTTTTATGTGAATCATATATTTCAGCATAAATAGATTCTTCTGATACACTCAAATAACCATTCTCCCCTAATGAGTTACTAACCTTAGCATCATACACCTCAGCGTAAATTGGCTCTTTTGAAGGCAAAGCATCATAATTAGTGCTCTTTGGCTTATACTCAAAAGTTCTAGAAGGTTTTTGAGGTGGTATTACATTGTTGTTCACCTCAGCGTACATAGTTATTGGCTCATATTCAGAGGTTCTAGGAGGTTTTTGTTGTATAGCTTCAACATTCAAATCATCTGTAGAATAATACTCTGCGCCTTTTCCTAGTAAAAAGGAAACTGTGGGGTGAAGAATTATCTCTGCTGGTAAGTTTTTCTCACTATCCAATTTTAGATTTTTTGATTCTGCTAAACTCTCAATAACACGAATTATAACATTCTTTCCATTCTCATCTATTGAGTGGATATCAGCTCCACGATTAATCAGCAATTCCATTATTTTGTGATCTGTAGCATGTCCTAAAGCCTGATTTAAAGCTTGATTATTATTTATATCAAATGATCCTGTATTCTTGAGAGACATAGTCTTTGAAAAGAATTTTCTAAAACTATTTAATGCATCATAGAGAATTAGAGTCAGTTTAACACCTTTTATGTCATTGTTTTTGACAGATTTAATTAAAAAATTATCTATTATGCCCATGATTATACCCCCTATATAAAAGCTCACTACCATGGTACAATTTTAAACTATGATGATTTATTTTCTACTAATAGCAGCTCTCTATAACCACTTAACAAGTGGTGGCATTGACATCATAATTGCATCTGGATTGCCGTCAGTCATTAAACCAAACCTTGTGCCACGATCGTATAACAGGTTGAATTCTACATATCTGCCACGTTTTATTAATTGATTTTCTCGTTGTTCTTTTGTCCAAGATTTTTGTATATGTTTACATATGATGTGCAAATAAATTTCCAAAAAGGCTTCACCTACTGCTTTTGTGAACTCAAAATCGTTTTCCCAGTTGCCAGAACTCAGATTATCATAGAAAATGCCACCAATACCACGCGGCTCTTTTCTGTGTTGTAAGAAAAAATAGTTGTCACATTGCTCTTTAAATTTTGGATAATATCCGGTGTCAAATCTATCACATGTCATTTTGATTGATTCATGAATATACTTGCAATCTTCTTCATTTTTATATATTGGCGTAAAATCCATTCCTCCACCAAACCATTGTTTTGAAGTATATATCAGCCTTGTGTTCATATGTGCTGCAGGGATAAGGGGCGATTGCATATGAGACACTAAAGATATACCGCTTGCCCAAAACTCTCCGTTACTTTCACTTGCACCAGGAATTTCATTAATGGCTGAATCTGCAAATTTTCCGTGTACTTTTGAAACGTTTACTCCAACTTTTTCAAAAACATTACCAAAAATAATTGTAGATTCACCACCTCCACCACCTGGGCGATCCCACTTTCTCTTTTCGATCTTTGGCTCTGCGGATGATTGTTTTTCAATTAATAAGAAAGATTCTATAATCTTATCTCTTAGTGCACAGAACCATTTAAATGCTTGTGTTTTTTGTTTTTCCATAATATCCTCTTGCTAGCTTATTAACATTGTTATATCTGATATTTAAGGAACTTAATTAGATTTCGATGATAATTATCTATCAAAGACGTTAATAAATCTATAATAATTAAATCAATATAATAGAACATTTTCGTATGTACAACAATGCCAAGTAACAATAATGAATAAGAGATACATAGATAACAAAAAAGAGAACAGGGTTGACTTCATACTAAGAAATTATGGAATGTCAATTGTTGTGATGGCAGTTATTATGCTCTTACCTCCAGTAGCAATATCGATACTCTACTTTTTTGATATATATAGTCAGCATATTAATATAGAGATTAATTTATTAGTTAGCATTCTAACAACTATCTTTATGATGTATAATGTAAAACGCTACAGATACCTACTTAATACTATAGAATTTCAAAATGCAATATTTGCAAATGCACTAAATCATAATACAGAATTTTGCCTTGTTTTACATAAAGATGAAGGTATTATTTATGCTGATGCAAGGTTCTACGAAAGGTTTAAAGATCATATAGATGATGACATTACGTTAGACAAGATTCTTGAAATAGGAGATGTTTCAGAAGCAGACAAAAAAGTACTCTATCATGCACTAAAAAATAACTCTTCTGTACAGGTATGCATTTCCTTAAACAAGAAGAATAGAGTATCTAACTTTCTTTTGCTCTTTGAGCCGATACCAGATAATCCCCAAATTGCTATAAATAGTAATAAGATTTTAAATTTATCATTAGTGCCAATAGCAAGGCCAGATGGGTATTTTGTGTTAAAAGCAACACAGATAAACAAGGAGCAGATATATGAAGAGTTAATAGAAAAACACAGTATAGGAACTTACATTGCAAATGCCAAAGGGGTGATTTTATCTGTAAATAAAAGATTTTTAGACATATTTGAACTGAAAAAACTGGAAAAAGGTAGCTCAATCAGTGATTTTATATCTCAATCTAAATATAACAATACAACAACCGATAATGAAATTTTGTTTTTTACTATAAGTGGTATTCCATTCAAGGCTTATATGAGCACTGCTATATTTTGTGATAAATACAACCATAGCTATATATATGGCTTTATAACACCAACCGAATCAAATATTGTTGATTATCAATTACACCCTTGTTTTGTAAATTCATCAATTGCTATTGCACAATGTGACATAAACGGCAACTTTGTAAAGAAAAATACGGCACTAATAAAGCTTGCAGGGTCAGATAATAATTCAATCTTTACGTTGATATTGGATAGTTATCATGTGAAAATACGTGAATATTTTTCGAGTAATAGAATAAATAATGCGTCTTTTGATGTACAGCTTAACGGCGGTAATAACATAAAAATATATTTCAATAAGTTTCTTCATAATAAAATGATCTTCATACTTTGTTATTTTATTGACAATACTGAACACAAAAACCTAGAGATAAAGCTTGAGCATTATCAAAAGATGCAAGCTATAGGGCAGTTAGCAGGTGGTATTGCGCATGATTTCAACAATATATTGACTGGGATAATAGGATTTTGCGATTTGCTTTTACTCCAACACTCAGCTGGTGACCCATCTTTTGGAGATATAATACAGATACAGCAAAATGCAAAGCGTGGATCAAATTTAGTAAGACAATTGCTTGCTTTCTCAAGAAGACAGACCTTGCAGCCAAAAATTATTGATGTAAATAATACTATAGCTAATCTTTATGAAATGATAAAAAGATTAATAGGTGAAAATATAAAATTTAATATTTATTATGGTAGAGACTTGGGTGCTGTTAGGGCTGATCAAGGGCAATTAGAGCAAGTTATGCTTAACTTAGCAGTCAATGCTAGTGCTGCTATGGAAAAGGGCGGAGAATTAACTATACGAACCTTTCATCAAAAGATTGACTCATTAAATTCTACACCTCAGGATATGTTTTCTCCAGACAAGGAAGCGATTGAACATGGAAATTATGTTGTGATTGAAGTAATTGATACTGGATGTGGAATGACGAGTGATACAACTGAAAAGATCTTTGATCCATTTTTTTCTACCAAAGATATTACCTCTGGTACAGGTCTTGGCCTCTCTACTGTATATGGTATTATTAAACAAACTGAAGGATACATCTATGTTGCTAGCAAAGTAAATCATGGAACTAAATTTAGCATATTTTTGCCCATGGTTTACATATCAGATGAAAATGATAGAGAGGAAGATAGTGAAGAAACAGAAAAACCGGTAGTAAGTGAAATTAAAGGTAATGGTATAATTTTATTAATCGAAGATGAAGATTCAGTAAGGGAATTCATCTCTAAAGCACTCAAAAGAAAAGGATTTGATGTAATAGAAGCAAGCATAGGCAGCGAGGCGCTAGAAATAATCAGTAAAAAAAGTCAACACATAGATCTTATAATCACTGATGTAATCATGCCAGAGGTGAGCGGCCCAGAAGTAGTTAAAGAAGCATTGATCCATAGGCCAAATATCAACGTTATTTTTATTTCTGGGTATGCAGAAGATGCTTTTTTAAAGAGTGATGACATCAATATAGAAGATTTTCACTTTTTGCCAAAACCATTCACTCTGAATGAATTAGGAAACAAGGTTCAAAGTGTGTTACACAAAGCAAAAAAGACAGTCTAATTTTAGTGTGGTTAACAACAAAAAAATTTTCTAATGCAAAAGTTTCTTGCATATATACAATAGAATTATTTTATACATAAGATAAAAGGCGTGAGCAAGATTATTGCAATAGTAAATCAAAAGGGTGGAGTTGGCAAAACCACAACTAGTATAAATTTATCGACAGCCTTTGCTGCTGTGGAAAAAAGCACTTTATTGGTAGATCTTGATCCTCAAGGAAATGCTAGCACCGGGCTCGGGATTTCTTATCGTAGTAGGGAAGAAAAAAATATATACAAAATACTACTAAGCAGCGAAAATAAATTGATAGAATCGGCAATTTTCAATATAAAGGAAATTCCAAATTTATCACTAATTTCGTCAGTAGTTGATTTATCAGCTGCAGAAATTGAATTATCGCAACTTGAGCGAGGAAAATTTGTGCTAAAAAGCGCATTAGAGAAGATACGCGATAATTATGAGTATATAATCATCGATTGCCCTCCATCACTTGGGCTTCTAACCATAAATGCTTTGACTGCTGCTAATTCTATTATTGTCCCTCTTCAGTGTGAATTTTTTGCTTTGGAGGGATTAAGCCATTTAGTTAAAACTGTAGAGCTGATAAAAAGAAATAACCTAAACCCTTTTTTGGCAATAGAAGGGATAGTGTTAACAATGTATGACAGGCGCAACAAACTCAGTGAACAGATTAAAAACGATATTTGCCAGTATTTAAATGATAAAGTATACAAAACTATCATCCCATTGTATGAGACTGTTATTCCACGTAACGTACGGTTATCAGAAGCGCCTTCTCATGGAAAACCCGCTATTGTGTATGATCTTAAGTGTCCTGGTGCACAAGCATATATAAGTTTGGCAAGGGAAATTTTAAAAAAGCACGCGAGCAGTTGTAAGGAGAAGAAACTAGTAAGCGAGGGCGTAGTATGAAGGATGATAGACGCCTCGGCAGAGGTCTTGCCGGCCTCATAGGCGATAATTATGATAATAAAGAAGATCGACAAGAGCATTTGCCTATTTCATTACTGCACCCAAGCAAATTTCAACCGAGGAAACATTTTGACGAGGAGTCATTAAGAGAACTTGCAAATTCGATAAAGAAAAGTGGCATTATACAGCCTATCGTGGTACGCAAAGATTCAAATGATGATGGTTATGAAATAATAGCTGGAGAACGTCGTTGGCGAGCAAGCAAGATTGCAAATCTTGATAGTGCACCGGTTATCATAAAAGATCTGAGCGACAAGGAATGCTTGGAAGTATCCATTATTGAAAACATACAAAGGCAAGATATTAATCCAATAGAGGAAGGTGAAGCTTACAGAAAACTGATAGATGAGTTTTTCTATACACATGAGGAATTAGCTTCAGCTATAGGCAAAAGCCGCAGCCACATAACCAATATGATTCGGATGTTGTTGCTCCCTGATAGGGTGAAAACAATGATCAATGAGAAAAAATTGTCTATGGGTCATGCAAGAGCGTTGATTAATGTTGAAAATGCGGAAAGTATTGCAGAAAAAATAGTTTCTCGGGGCTTAAGCGTTAGACAAACTGAAAAACTGATAAAGGACCTACATCAAAACAACAATCAAAAAGAGCAGAGATATACTAGAAATCAAGATATGACAGTAATAGAAGGCGCTATATCTTCTCAACTTGGTTTAAAGATCAAAATTAATGACAACAATTCTAAGGGTAAAGTTATGATACGGTATGATAATCCAAATGAATTGGATTTGATATTGAAAATTTTGAATAGGAAACTTGAGGCATAGCTAGTAGTTGGCTAGCAAAGCAACAAACCAATATCAATTGTTGGTGTCATCCCAGTCCCCTATAATGTCATCCCAGTGCTCCTTTTTTTGTCATCCGAGTAGCTGACACTGGGATCTCATTTTACTTTATGATGATGTCATGAAAGTAGCTGACACTGGTTCCTTTATGATGATATCACCCAGTAGCCCCTTCGGTGTTATCCCAGTGCCCAGACACTGGGATCCAGGAAAAAGAATGGTGTCATGAAAGTAGCCTCCTTCTCCTGTCATTCCAGTGCTTGACACTGGAATCTAGTCTTTATTATGCAGCCACTTATTTAAAGTTAAGTTTTCTGGATTCCAATGTCACGCACTGGGATGACACCCTAGTAGAAATCGTTTTTGTAATTGCAACATTCGTGCAATCTTTAGCCATAAATATTTAAAAAATTTACCAAATAAAAAAAAAGGCAAAAGAAACCCCGTGGTGGTTGGCTATTTACCATGTACTAAAATATCGGCGTTTTTTTTATTCTAAAACGCTTGATTAAGAGCGATTTAGCTGCTTTTAACTTGCAACTAACCTACACCGCAAGTATTTAAGAAATTTACTAAGCAGGAAAAAAGGCAAAGAAACCCCGTAGTAGCTAGCATTCAAATTCTCCCTTGTCAATTTGACGTTTTTTGCTGTCTTAAACGCTTTGTAAGCGCGTTTCGGCTTATATAGGTAAAAACCCAGAAATTTTTAAAGACATGCGATGCACGTAGTGCGAAAAATTAAACATGAGACGCCAAATACCCTAAGTTTTTTGTCATTAACCTGCATAGATTGCGAAGATAAATAAATAGCTTCAGTTTTATGATAAGGGAGCTGGCGAGGCTTGTCAAGGAAGTTTTTCGTTTCATCCAATGCGCTGCCAAAAGCTATGCAAAAAGTCCAATGAGTTAACTCCCATATATCCTGAGTAATTCTTGTGCATTAGCTTTGATTAGGATAGGGCATTTTCTATCATTTAATAGGGAACGCAATATTTCAGTTGCACCCTTAACGTCGTTATTGTGTATCTTTACTATAGCGATGGCTTCTTGGCTTGAATAAGGGTATACTGTGCTTGATTCTAAATTATCAATTTTGTCTTTATTTATTTTTTCACCGTTGGAGTGAAGTAAGCTCATTACTTCTAAATATTGTGCTAACTCACGCAAAACACCAGGAGCATCTTTATCATCTGCCAAATCATTATAAATAGATGCTGTGTCTGTTGGCATTGAATCTGAGATATGATTGAATGCGCGTTCAAAATTTGCTAAATACTCCCAATTTGAATCTATTTCTTCTAGCAGCGGCTTATTATCTTTTTTTAAGAATAATACTTCGTAAAACTTGTCACCTGCAGTTATAGATTGTTTTGTGTTATCAATGTTGCGCAATAAGTATAATGTGATGCCAACTAACATTGGCGCGAGTGCAAGCAGAAAGATGTATTTTTTCATGGTAATATTCCAAATAGTTATATATTTATACATTAATGCTTTTGATTTGCAAAAACATATTGACATAGTGATTATATCACATAATAATATTCTTAAAGTTGTTTGAATAGTTGGAGATTAAAATATTTCTAAAGTAGAAATAAAGACAGCAGTATTAAGCTAAATTATTTTTTGTCGGATTTATCCGATGTACCCTCAACCTTTTATAGGTTGAAGTCTAAATTTGAGAGTTTGATCCTGGCTCAGAATGAACGCTGGCGGCAGGCCTAACACATGCAAGTCGAACGGAGTTATATTGTAGCTTGCTATGGTATAACTTAGTGGCAGACGGGTGAGTAATGTATAGGAATCTACCTAGTAGTACGGAATAATTGTTGGAAACGGCAACTAATACCGTATACGCCCTACGGGGGAAAAATTTATTGCTATTAGATGAGCCTATATTAGATTAGCTAGTTGGTGGAGTAATAGCCTACCAAGGCAATGATCTATAGCTGATCTGAGAGGATGATCAGCCACACTGGAACTGAGATACGGTCCAGACTCCTACGGGAGGCAGCAGTGGGGAATATTGGACAATGGGCGAAAGCCTGATCCAGCCATGCCGCATGAGTGAAGAAGGCCTTTGGGTTGTAAAGCTCTTTTAGTGAGGAAGATAATGACGGTACTCACAGAAGAAGTCCTGGCTAACTCCGTGCCAGCAGCCGCGGTAATACGGAGAGGGCTAGCGTTATTCGGAATTATTGGGCGTAAAGGGCGCGTAGGCGGATTAGTAAGTTAAAAGTGAAATCCCAAGGCTCAACCTTGGAATTGCTTTTAAAACTGCTAATCTAGAGATTGAAAGAGGATAGAGGAATTCCTAGTGTAGAGGTGAAATTCGTAAATATTAGGAGGAACACCAGTGGCGAAGGCGTCTATCTGGTTCAAATCTGACGCTGAGGCGCGAAGGCGTGGGGAGCAAACAGGATTAGATACCCTGGTAGTCCACGCTGTAAACGATGAATGTTAAATATGGGAAGTTTTACTTTCTGTATTACAGCTAACGCGTTAAACATTCCGCCTGGGGACTACGGTCGCAAGATTAAAACTCAAAGGAATTGACGGGGACCCGCACAAGCGGTGGAGCATGTGGTTTAATTCGATGCAACGCGAAAAACCTTACCACTCCTTGACATGGAAATTATACCTATTCGAAGGGATAGGGTCGGTTCGGCCGGGTTTCACACAGGTGTTGCATGGCTGTCGTCAGCTCGTGTCGTGAGATGTTGGGTTAAGTCCCGCAACGAGCGCAACCCTCATCCTTAGTTACCATCAGGTAATGCTGGGGACTTTAAGGAAACTGCCAGTGATAAACTGGAGGAAGGTGGGGATGATGTCAAGTCATCATGGCCCTTATGGAGTGGGCTACACACGTGCTACAATGGTGGCTACAATGGGCTGCAAAGTCGCGAGGCTAAGCCAATCCCTTAAAAGCCATCTCAGTTCGGATTGTACTCTGCAACTCGAGTGCATGAAGTTGGAATCGCTAGTAATCGTGGATCAGCACGCCACGGTGAATACGTTCTCGGGTCTTGTACACACTGCCCGTCACGCCATGGGAATTGGTTTCACTCGAAGCTAACGACCTAACCGCAAGGAGGGAGTTATTTAAAGTGGGATCGGTGACTGGGGTGAAGTCGTAACAAGGTAGCAGTAGGGGAATCTGCAGCTGGATTACCTCCTTAGGCTTTGCGCATAACTTACCATTTTTTATGATGGTGTTGTTATGTGCTATACTGCTGTCTTTACTTCTACTTTATTTTAATTTCCCGATAACGGAATTTTATGAGTGATAGACCTCTTTCTCCACATTTACAAATATATAAAGTACAAGTTACTAGTTTTTTCTCTATTATGCACAGATTGACTGGTATCTTGCTATTCCTTTTATTAATGATACTTTCTTGGTATTTTATATTACATGTTTACTTTCCTGAGTTACTTATAGTAAGGTACTTAAATGCATTATTATTCACTCCTGTTGCTAAATTAGCTTATGTCTTATGTTTTATAAGTTTTGTATATCATTTTCTTAATGGTATTCGTCATTTATTGTGGGATGCTGGGCTTAATTTAGAAATTACTGGCGTTTCAAGGAGTGCTATACTGCTGACAGTAACGCTACTTCTTTCTACTATGGCTTTTTTATTTATGTTTATATGAGTCAGTCTGGAAATTCAGTACATCATTGGTGGGTTCAGCGTGTTTCTGCAGTGATTTTGCTGCTTCTATTTCCTTGGTTCATCTATTCATTTTCTTGCGCATTTTATACTGATAGCTCTTTGTCTTTTAGTGAAAAATTTATTAATCACCCTTTAGAGCTTTTATTTTTTGTTGTATTGTTATTTTGCATTTTTTGGCACGCAGTTCTTGGAATGCAGGTAGTATGCGAAGATTATATACACAGCGTATCTCTAAGGATTTTTACAATTACATGCATAAAGTACTTATCAAGCATTACTTATATAGTCCTTGCTTTTACAATCTTTATCTTCTACAGGCATATTTTCTTGTAAAATCACCGGTTCTGTGTTAACATATTATTAACATACTCATTTTATTATTAAGTTATAGTGATTCTGGTTTAACAATATGCTTGCAAGTCTTACGCTAGGAGTAAGGAGCCTATTTACTTCATCTGAGCCTAGCACAACTTATGTAAAAGACCTTAGAAAGGTAATGACATATAAAGATGGAAGAAAATGCAAATATCCAGAGAATTACGATCAGATTAAAAAGTCTGGAAAAATTATAGAAGGTGAGAATAGTAAGGGTGAGACTATATATAAACTTTTATATGGCGAGGAAGACAAAGATGGAAGACAACCAAGTTTTGATTTAGCTCCTGTTGAAAGCATTGGAAGTAAAGAGAAAAGTGTAAAATTTCACTACTTCACTATTAACTTTTTAGTTGACCCAGATAAAGATGCACGCGAGTTTCGCAGTAGCAATCGTAGTTATTATAGTAAATATTATAAACCATTTGGGTTTTCAAAAATCGATCTTGAGAAACATATTCCAATTTTTGAAGTTGATACTCAGTCACTTGAATTAACTCATTCTCGTGTGCTTGCTAAAAAAGGTTCTTCTCTCAACAATAAAGGTGAGGTTGACGAGAAAGATATAGATGAAAAAGGAAGAAATGGAAAATTATTGTACACTAGTGATTATAAGAAGCTAAGCACCCATTTTTCAGAAATTAGAGATCAGAATGGTAATCTAGAGCTAGATAAAAGTCTTATATCTGTTCCTATCGTTTTTGCTACAAGCTTGGCTAAAGTTTGTACTAAATTGTTGACTTCTCTTCCTATAAAGTTAGGGGAGTATTTAATAAGCGAACAAAACCCAATTGCAAAGTCTTTTGGTTATCTTTTATTTACTCCTGCAATGGCAGTAAAAAATTTAGTGGATATGGGAGCTACCATACTTAAGGCTCCAATTTTATTATTTGTAGCAGATAAGAAGAAGTATGGTGATGCTTACTTCACTATGTGGAAACACCAATTGAAAGGATGTTGGGAAGAAGCAAAAAGTGACTTTAATGTTATTAAAGGTGGAGAAAGGCTAAAGCCAGGGCAAAAGGATCATAAGCCACTTAGTATAGTGGGCACATGGGATGAGCTTAACGCTAGAAGGCCAGACATTGAGAAAGAATTAGAAGAGGGGCTAAACAAAAGTAGTGAAAGTATAGATAAATCTAGAAAACCAGGTGTTGGAAAAAGCTTAAATAATGAAAGCATAGCTGAGTCTAGAAAAAAGGCTATTGCTCAGGAGAAATTGAGCAACCATGCTGATAAAATAACACAAGAAAGACAGGCAGGCGCAAGCGCTCTGTCACATCCACCACACTAATCAGCCATTATTTTAAGTTAACATTTACTTTCTTTATTAGCTATTCCACAACAAAAACTTGCATACATTTTATCCTCAGTATAAGATATTAATTATTTAATTAATTTTCTTAACTAAATGCGCCCTGTAATATTGTGTGGTGGTAGTGGTAGCAGACTTTGGCCTTTATCTAAGCCAAAGCAATTTCAGAAAATATTTAGTCAGAATACTATGTTTCAGAACACTTTATTGAGGCTAAAAAGTGGTTATATGCCACCCATAATTGCCACAAATATACAGTACGAGTCGTTAGTGAAGAAGGAGTTGCATGTGCTGCAAGAATATAAAGTGATTTTCGAACCAGTGAAAATTGGAACAGCAGCAGCGATATTAATTGCTGCGCTTCTCTGCAATGAAAACGAGATAATGTTAATTCTGCCTTCAGACCATTTTATAGGTGATTTGAATAATTTTTATGCTTCCGTTGAGAAAGCGTCTAAGTTAGCTTCTGAGGCTGACTCTATAGTTACTTTTGGGGTTAAGCCTCATGAATTCAATTCTGAATACGGCTATATAAATGCAGTTTATGATCATAAGGAAAAGTATCATATAGTAAAGGATTTCATAGAGAAACCTGAGCATGTATTAAGTAATGATTATTATTGGAATTCTGGAATATTTGTGTTCAAAGCAAAACGCTATATAGATGAGATCAAAAAATCTGCCCCAAGTCTTTATAATTTATGTTTTAAACATTTCATACCGCAAGAGAGATTTCTATATTTAAAACAACGAGATTTTGCAGGAATTGAAGGCATATCTATTGATTACTTGGTAATGGAAAAAGCAAAAAACGTTGCAATGATAGAAGCTAATTTCGATTGGTTGGATGTTGGAACTTGGAATTCAGTTTTAGAATTGAGTGAGAAGTTTAGCAAAGAACCGTTGTCATTTCAGCATGTGATTAGAGAAAAAGAACCAGCTTCAACGACAGAAAGTAATAAAAATTTATTGGGTGGAGCTTATAAGCAACCAAACAAAAGCCTAATATCGTTTATTAATAAGGTTAAGAAAGCAAAAGCAATAAGAAGAGAAATCAAGCCATGGGGATTTTATAGTATAATTTTAATGAGCGAAAATTTTCTTATAAAATATCTTTTTATAAATCCATTAAGCTGCACTTCTAAGCAATTCCATCACTATAGAGATGAATACCATATAGTATAGCTCTTTCCATAAAAGTCCGGATGTGATAGGATAAGGATAGATGATGATAAGGAGGTTGAATGCCAGCAGCATATAGTTATGATTTAAGAAAAAAAGGAATGGAAGCGCTAGACGAAGGAGAAAGCAGAGAAACAGTGGCAGCAAGATTTAAGATTGGACGAACTACTTTATGGGAGTGGCAGCAAAGAAGAAAAGAAACAGGAGACTTTCAATCAAAAAAACTTGGAAATGGGGGTTACAATCACAAAATTACCGACTGGGATACCTTTGCCAAATTTGCCAGAGAACACGGAGGAAAGACTCTATCGGAAATGGCTAAACTTTGGAACAACGTTAGTATCCAAACGATCTATCGGGCCCTTAAAAAAATTGGATTTACGCGCAAAAAAAGACATATGGATACAAGGAAAGAAACGAAGAAAAACGTGCTGAATTTTTGAAAATTATAGCGACAAAAGAACCTAAAAACTTAGTGTATATAGATGAGTCTGGCATTGATAACACCGAAGACTACCCCTACGGATATTGCCAGAAAGGACAGCGGTTTTATGCCTTAAAATCTGGAAAGAAAACTCAACGAATCAGTATGGTTGCAGCCTTAAGTGGAAGAAAGATAGTTGTTCCGTTAACCTTTGAAGGCCACTGTAATATGGATGTTTTTAATGGATGGTTTGAGCAATTTTTGACACCGATCTTGGAACCTGGACAGACTGTCATTCTTGACAATGCTACTTTTCATAAGTCTGATAAGATTATCGAGCTTGCTAAAGGGGTTGGTGCAGAAATTTTGTATCTGCCGCCTTATTCTCCAGATTTCAACAAAATTGAGCATCATTGGTTTGCTATAAAAAACAGAGCCAGGAAAAACATTCCTCTATTCGAATCCTTTCGTCGTGCTGTTGATTCTGCCTTCCTATGACCTGTTCGGACTATTATGAGAAATGCTATACTATCGGGAGTTGGGTATGTTAGTTTAGGCGACAAAGAATATGCTATAGTAAAAGACCATATGATAGAAATCCCAAGGGAAGTTTCCCATAGGATTGAAAATAGAAGCACAAGCTCTCCACTTGAAACAGTTGAATTTCAGATAGGAGAGCATTTATCTGATAATGATATAGTGAGGTTGGATGATGTATATGGAAGATTTTGAAATTCTAATGTTAAGGTCATAACTGTACGAACATTGTGATTTGAGGGCAAATCTCTACCAGGGAAGGGTGTCATCCCAGTGCTTCGACACTGGGATCCAGCTTTCATGCAACCTCATCAAAAACGTTTATTCAGCATAAGATCAGCTGCTTTCTACGCTCACCAAATCAGTTTACTTATTTGCAAGCAAAAATTTCCTGGATGCCAGTGTCAAGCACTGGCATGACACCATTTACTGTATGAATTACCTTAACAAAAACAAATGTTCGTATAGCTGTGTGTTAAGGTATTGAATATATCTATAAGCCTGCTAAATTTAAGGAAGCAAAAATCTCTAGTTTTCAAATAAAGAAAAGTCTACAATTATACGAAGTTTCAAAAATATAATGTCTAACCTCAAAATATTTTGTAATGTCCATTGCCTTTGAAATTACTATGGCTGCTTGCTATTTGCGAGCAAAAAATGCCAGATTTTGCTCTATAATGACTTTGTTCTCTATTATCGGCATTGCCCTTGGAGTTGCAACACTAATAGTGGTGATGTCTGTGATGAACGGGTTCAGAGCAAAGTTGCTTGACTCAATACTTGGCATTGATGGCCATATTAACGTTTATTTTGATAGGAACATAAATTCAGATTACTACGCAGTTTCAAAATCTATTGAGAGAATTCCTGGTATATTAAAAGCTACTCCTATGACCAATGATCAAGTTATTATTGTAGCAAATGGTAAAATTGCAGGTAGCGTAGTGCGAGGTGTGTCAACTAAAGATTTGCTTGATAGTACTGCCGTTACAAATAATGTAATTATAGGTGATGTAAAAAAATTTGATGAAGGGGTAATAATAGGAGCACGATTGGCAGAAGCTTTGAACATTGACTATGGCGACGAAATTACGTTTATATCATCTGAAGAATTTGATGCATTACTTGGTGAAATGCCGCGAATGAAAAAATATAAAGTTATAGCAATATTTGATATGGGTATGTTTGAGTATGATAATACCTTGATATATATGCCTCTAAAATCAGCACAAGCCTTTTTTAATTATAAAAATAGCATAAAAAATATAGAAGTACTTGTAGACGACGTTACTAGAGCTGATAAGCTGGCAGATGCTATAGAAAAAGAAATAGGAATGGAAGCTGAAAGTTGGCAATCACAGCAAAGCCATTATTTTAGTGCTTTAAAAACTGAAAGAAATGTGATGTTTTTAATTCTTACTTTGATTATAGTTGTAGCAGCGTTTAATATTATCTCAAATTTAATGATGATAGTGCAAGAAAAGAAATCCGCGATTGCAATTATGCGTACATTTGGTGCAACAAGTGGAAGCATTATGCGCACATTTTGTGCTTGTGGTCTATTAATCGGTTTTACGGGAACTTGTCTTGGCTGTATTATAGGTGTCGTTTTTTCTCTCAATATCGAAAGTATTAGAGTGTTTTTAGAAAACATTACTAACGTCAAGCTGTTTGATCCTATGATATACTTTTTTTCAAGTTTGCCAGTGATATTAGTACCCCAAGACGTAGTAAATATTTCTGCACTTGCGTTATTCTTATCATTTTTAGCGACAATTGCTCCTGCGTTGCAGGCAGCTGCACAAGATCCTGCGGAGATACTACGTTATGAATGATACTCAGCAAAAGTACATAGGTTGGTTCTTAATTGTATTGTTATTTACCGGTTACATCACAATAAATAACATAATCTTTTTAAAAATAAATCAGCAAGAGAGTGAAAACAATGTGAAAGCTTTAACGGAAAACATGGATGAATTTAGAATGTTGCTTGAAGTTAATCAATCTAGAATAGAAAAAAAGATATTTGACCTCAAGAGAAGTCAGCATACTCAATGTGAGCAAGGTGATAATAACTCAAAATGTAAGAACCTTGCAAAATTGCTATTACTTGTGGTTAAAATGAAGAATTCGTTATTGCGAGAAGCAAAATTTGATAACCATATAAATTCAATAAAGCCTTTGATATCAGAGCTTGACGATCCAGAGATAGAAAATGCAGTAGATGAATTAGAAAATTTGAAAGAGATAAATACCTTACACGAATTGAAGTTATCTTTTGAAAAAACTATTGATACTATCGATTACAACAAAAGTACATTGTCTAAAAAAATCATTTCAAACTGGATAAAGGTAGACGACCGAAATGATCCATTAAGAGTAAAATTCGCAGAAATTGAGGAGTCAATAAATGATAATGATTGGCAAAATATAACTGTTACAGTAAGCAATTTAACGCATTCAGAATTCAAGCCATGGCTGAATAAATTGAATGGTTTTATTGTAGCTTCTAAGAATATTTCAACAATATATCATCACTTATTACAATATATCTCATGATTTATTTTATAATTTTCGCTTTTTCGTTTTTATTTGGTATATGGGTCAAGGTAAGTGGTGAAGTAATAAAATTGGAATTAGGCAATTACACTATAAGTATTGATCTATATTTCATTATTTTTACTTGTGTAGTTTTATTATTTTTATTAATTACACTTGTACGCTTTTTTTCCTCCATTTCATCAACATTTGCCAACATAAGAAATAGAAGAAGGGATAGGGAAGAATTGCTTCTCTTTGAAGCTTTCTTTAGCATAGACTTAGACAATATAGAGAATGCCCAAAAGCTAGTTAAAAGTCTGAGTGAGGAGAGCGATAGGTTGTCTTTAATAAAGCTCTTTAACTCAGGTAAGACGGGAAATTACAGCTTTTTCAGTAACGGTTTAACAAATATTGCAAATAAAAATCGTAACTTAGCTCTACTTCTAGCCAATAAGCTGATTGTCCACCTCAAACAAGAAAAAGTAGTCTTTCAAAAATTTATAGAATATTGCTCTAGTTCAATTAACGATAAAATGCTATCTATTCCCTTTCAAATAGAGCATTGCATATTGAAAGAAGATTGGATTAATGCAATTTTGAGGTTGAAGGAAGCAGTTAAGTCCAATATTTTTCTCCCCTTTGATCATAAAGAAATGTTTGCAGTGTTTTATTGCGCTTTAGCAAAGCAATATGAAAGTAAAGGAAATTTTAAGGAGGCTATAAAGTCTTTATTTAGAGCACAACGTTATAGTGCAATTTTTCAGCCCATCAATTATTTAAAGGCAGAATTATATATTAAACTTGGAAAAATCAGAAAAGCTTCTGCAGTGCTAGAGGCAGAGTATACAGTAAATCCTACTCCTCAGTCAGCTAAAATGTACATCAATTTAAATAGTAAAGGTGCTGAAAGACTATACAACTTACGCCCTGATTATTATTTTAGTTACTGTTTACTTGCTTTGTCCTCAATGAGTTCAGGTAAATATGATCTTGCAAGTCAATATTTAGACACTGCTATGAAAAAAGCTAATTACATGTCAATCTACTTTATTGTAATACAACTCAAGGTTACATTGCAAGAACACGACAAGGTAATTTATTGGCTAAACAAGATGGGCTCAGAAGCTTTGCCTGATCCAGGCTGGAAGTGTAAAAATTGTAACAGGGAACTAGAACAATGGGATCATAAGTGTTCAAGTTGTAATAGTTTTAATTGTGTTTATTATATATTATAAAATTCCACAAAGTGTAGAAATTACCATTAGGCTACTTTCACATTGATATTGCTGAAGTTAGAGCACTTTCTTAATATAATCCTTATCTCCAAACAATAAACCTGCAAGTTTCTTAGCTAGACTTGGTTTTAATGTCAAAAAAACTTGCTTTTAGACACCAACAGTTATATATTTTAATAAATCAGGGTTGTATACAAAATGAAGAGCTTAAAGGAATTATCCTTAAGAATTAAGAATATTAGGTCTGTACAGAAAACCACGAAAATAATGCAAATGGTTTCTGCAGCAAAGTTGTTACAAAGCCAAAAGAAGTTATTAAATTCAAAATTATATGTATCTAAGCTGCATAACATTATTTCTTCATTAATGCTATCAGTTGATCAAGAATTACTGGCAAAAATTCTAAATGTCAGTAACGACGGTTCTTACCTAGTATTCATTGTTGCGTCTGATCGTGGCTTGTGCGGCAACTTTAACTCTTCTATTGTCAAATTTAGTCAAGAGCGTGTAAATAAGTCAATCGCAAATGGCAAAAAAGTAGATATTGTATTTCTTGGTAAAAAAGCTTTTGATGTAGGTAAAAATAGATTTGACTCTAAAAGTATCTTAAAAATTGAAAATAGTAAGGGAATCACGTTAAAGCACGTAGAAGCTTTGGTTGATGGTATAGATTTAAGTAAATACGATAAAGTTAAAGTTTTTTATAGTAAATTCTATAATACCTTCACGCAAAAACCAATGTTGGAAACAATAAAACCATGGAGTAAAGACTCATCCTTGATTGATAGCTCTCTGGCTGGTCCAACAACAGATTACGGCTATGAGTATGAACCACAAAATATTGAATTTATTTTAAAATCTTTGGTTCAAGATTACGTTGTAATTGCTCTTTACTCTGCTTTACTTGAAAGTGCAACGAGTGAGAATAGTGCTAGAATGGTTGCTATGGAATCAGCAAACAGAAACACTAAAGAGATACTGAACAAATTAGCATTGCTTTATAATCGTTCTCGTCAAGCAGCGATTACGACTGATTTAATTGAAGTTATAGGTGGTGCAGAATCTTTATAGAAATCTAAGGAATAGAAAATGAATATATTAAATATTGCAGCAGATATTACTAAACTAATAAAAAAGCAAAATCAAGATGCGGAAGTTACAATATATGAAACTAATAAGACTTCAGTTTCTCAGCGTCTATCAAAAATTGAGCAAATATCACAATCTAAAAATTGCACTGTAGGAATCAGAGCTATAGCAGGTAAAAACAAAGCTGCGTATATTTCTACAAACGATTTGAATAATCTGAGTGATACAGTAAGCCAAGTGGTAGAAATGGCAAAGAATGCGCCAGAAGATCCTTGCATTAATTTTGCTGTAAATGGTAGTAATTATATCTCTTCTGCAGATTTAAGTATCTCAGATAATAATGTTGTAACCGTTGATAACCTAAAAGAAATTGCTGAAGCTGCAGAAAATTCAGCCCTTGCACATAAGAGTATCACTAATTCTGAAGGAGCCTCTTCTTCATACGCTTTAGTGAATACAGTATTATCGACTGTTTCTGGTTTTATTGGCTCGTTTAGTAAATCAACCATTGCTAATCAGGTCTCTGTTGTTGCTGGAAGAGAAAGTGAAATGAAGGTTGGTTACGATTATGATATAGCATGTAATTTTAGTGATTTAAAGTTGCCAGAGTTAATGGGAAAAGAAGCAGCAAAAAGAGCAGTTGATCAATTGAATTCACGTACAATGAAAACTGGTAAATTTCCAGTTATTTTTGAAAAAAGAGCAGCAAAAGGGCTAGTAAAAAGTTTTGCTTCTGCTATAAATGGGAGCAGTATTATAAGCAACAGTTCTTTCTTGAGGGGTAGTTTAAACGCTCAGATTTTCAACGATAGAATTAATATTATCGATGATCCATTGTTGCCAAGAGGCATAGCATCGAGACCATTTGATGGAGAAGGGATAACTAGCAAGAAAAATATATTTGTAAAAAACGGAATATTACAAAATTGGATTTTAGACTTATACTCGGCTAGAAAATTAGACTCAGAAACAACCGGAAGTGCAACTCGTGCAAGTAATGCTGCAGTTATTCCTGCAGCTAGTAACCTCTACATTGAGAATGGTGATGTATCGTTTGAAGAATTAATTCAGGAAGTGAAAGAGGGAATATATGTAACTGATTTATTTGGTTTTGGTGTCAATTTAATCAATGGCGATTACAGCCAAGGCGCTTCCGGATTTTTTATAGAAAATGGAAAAATAACGTATCCAATACATGAGATTACCATTGCTAGCAATTTGAAGGATATGTTTAGCAATTTAGTCGTTGCAGATGATCTAACTTTTTGTGGGCAATTTAATTCACCAACGATTAAAGTTAGCGAAATGACGGTTGCAGGTTCGCTTAACGATTAAAAAATTTATTTGCATCAAGTACAACAATTGTGTATTATTGTCATGTAATGTTAAGAATAGACTATGGAGTATAAAGGTTTAGTTTCAATAGCTAAGCTTAAAGCATTCTCAATCGTAATTTCAAAGTTTTTCATCACATTAGTAATGTTAGTTAATAATTTAGGAGTTGTTTAAATGGAATTTGGTAATGTAAAATGGTTTAATGCCGAAAAAGGCTATGGTTTCATCAAGCCAGAAGGTAAAGGGGGTGACGTTTTTGTACATATTAGCACATTGGAACGTTCGGGAATAAGACCTGAGGCACTTAAAGGAGAGAATAAAGAGAAGGGAATAAAAGGAGAAAGGGTGAGTTATGAGGTTAAAGAGGAGCGCGGTAGAAACGGAGAAGATAAAAAATCTGCAATAAATTTAAGATTGGAAGATTAATCTATTATGAAGTCTTTTAACAGGATTAACGTATTGTGAATAATTTTCATGAGATGGGTCTCCCAGCTTCGCTTAGACAAGCTCTAGATAAAAATAATCTTTTCGTCCCAACTCCGATTCAAATACAAGCGATTCCCTTAGCGCTACAAGGTAAAGATATTCTCGGATCTGCTCAAACGGGGACTGGAAAAACTTTAGCATTTGCTATTCCGTTGGTTGCTAAGTTGCTGAATGAGCCTAACACTGGTTCAGCTTTAGTCATCGTGCCAACCAGAGAGCTTGCGCATCAGGTAACAAATGAGATAAGAAAACTCTTATCTCAAAATTCTGCACTAAGGGTCGCTTTGTTGATTGGTGGTGAGCCGATTTTTAGGCAGCTAAATCAGCTTCAGAAAAAACCACAAATTGTAATAGGTACTCCTGGTCGTATTATAGACCATATTGAGCGTAAAACTTTGATTACTCGCAATGTTAGCGTTCTTGTGCTTGATGAAACGGATCGTATGTTTGATATGGGCTTTGGAGTTCAGATTGAAGAAATTATGAAGCATTTGCCTAAAATAAGGCAAACTCTTATGTTTTCTGCAACTCTTCCTGGAGATATAGTAAAACTTGCTGAGAAGTACCTTAATCGACCAGAACGTATTTCTGTTGATTGTGAGGTTACAACTTCTGTAAAAATTAAGCAAGAAATTGTTTATGCATCAGAATCAGAAAAATATGAAAAGCTTGTTACACAATTATGTCAGCGCGAAGGATCAATCATTATCTTTGTCAAAACAAAGCGAGGAGCGGATCAGCTAGCTAACAGATTGCACAAAGATGACTATAGCGCTTTAGCAATTCATGGTGATTTAAGGCAGCACAAGCGCGAAAGGGTCATTAATTCTTTTCGTCGTGGCCGTAATCAAATCATGGTTGCAACAGATGTTGCTTCTCGCGGCCTTGATATTCCCCACATTCAACATGTTATCAATTATGATGCACCACAATCGCAAGCTGACTATATTCATCGTATAGGTAGAACTGCACGCGCTGGAGCTGAAGGGTATGCGCTATCTTTTGTTACACCTCAAGATAAGAGAAGACTGCCTGCACTGGCAGACAAAGAAGGAGAGCTAAATTTTGATTGTAGTGTGCAATTTAAAAAACGTAACAGCAAAAAGGTCTTTAAAAGGCCAAGTACGTTAAAGACTAAATACGGTAGAAAAAAGATCAATGCATTTAAGAAGAAAAGCAGAGTACTAGAAAAAGCGTATTAAATAGGATTTACCTACAATTTGATAAGCGTAAAACTCGTCATTCCGCTACTCATTAGCGGAATCTATGCTGAGATATTGCGGTGCTATGACGTAGATCCAGAGTGGGATTCAAATTGGCTACAGCGAACTGCTGGATTTCAATTTTTTTAATAATTGTGTGCTATTCATTATATATGAGTTCCCACTTTTAAAGAGAATAGGAGATGATTTCCAAAAACTTAGAGGCAAGTTTGAATAGAGCACTATTCATTGCTTCTAATTTTAATCTTAAATATGCGAAAGTAGAACATTTATTGCTGGCGTTAACTAAAGACGTGGATGTAAATTACGTTTTATCAAGATGTAATATCAGAGCCGATGAAATCATCAGTATGGATAACATTCTATCAAGATGCAATATTAAGGCTAATGATTATAATAATAATATAAAAGGGTTTTTACAAAGCAGTTCTGAATTGATTATCAGTGGAGTTAAACCTAGCTCAATGTTTCAATGCATAATACACAGAGCAATAATACGGGCTCATAGCTTGGGGAAAAAAGAAATAAATGGAGCAAGTGTTCTAGTAGAAATTTTGTTTGGGCAAGATTTATACGTTGAAGATCTATTGCAGAAACAAAGTGCGAAAGATTCCAATTTGATTTACCACATATCTAACATGAAATACTCTAACGATATAGATGAATACACCACTAATCATAAAGTAAAACTTGATAAAAATAATGATGCTCCTACTACAGTAAATAAAGGTGAGCTACTAAAAGATGAGGAAATTCTACAAAGTTATTGTAAAAATTTAAATGACTATGCAAGAAGCAAAAAAATAGATTATGTTATTGGTCGTGATTATGAATTAAATCGCACTATAGAAATATTATTGAGGCGTAGAAAAAACAACCCTTTATATGTTGGAGATCCAGGTGTTGGCAAAACCACAATAGTTGAGGGTTTGGTACTCAAAATCATTGAAAACAGTGTTCCAAGTGCGCTCAGGTCCAGTATAATTTATGCTTTGGATTTAGGGTCACTCCTTGCAGGGACACGCTATAGAGGTGATTTTGAAGAGAGAATAAAATCTATAATAAAAGCGATTGAGGCAAAACCAGGTGCTATCCTTTTTATTGACGAAATACACACTATCATTGGAGCAGGTTCTACAAGTGGTAGCTTTCTTGATGCAGGTAACCTACTCAAACCTGCGCTTGCAAGAGGTACACTGCGTTGTATAGGTGCAACTACATATAGAGAATACAGCAATAGTTTTGAAAAAGATAAAGCATTAGCGAGGAGGTTTCAAAAAATTAATGTTAAGGAATCTTCTGTTAACGAAACGATAAAGATACTAGATGGTATAAAGCACTACTATGAAGGGTATCATGGAGTATATTATACAAAGAATGCCATTAGGTCTGCGGCTGAACTTTCGCATAAGTATATTACTGGGCGAATATTACCTGATAAAGCGGTTGATGTTATTGATGAGGCAGGGGCATATTGTAAATTGCTAAGAAACAGGGGTAAAATTGTAAATAGTAGAGATATTAAGAATACCATTACTAGAATTACAAATGTGCCTTGCGGATCTGAATCTGATGATTTGCAGAAAGTAAAGTCTTTAAAAGCTAATCTAGAGAAGGTGATTTTTGGCCAAGAGCAGGCAATAGAATCTCTTGTTAATTCTATTAAAATTGCTAAATCTGGGTTGAGAAATTACAATAAGCCTTTAGCAAATTATCTTTTTGCAGGGCCAACCGGTGTTGGTAAAACCGAGCTAGCAAAACAATTAGCAGAAAGCATGGGCATGAATCTTATACGCTTTGATATGTCCGAATATATTGAGTCTCATACGATATCAAGGATGATTGGTTCTCCTCCTGGATATGTAGGTTATGATCAGGGTGGATTACTCACAGAGTCTGTATCTAATAATCAATATAGTGTTGTGCTGCTTGATGAAATTGAAAAGGCTCATAGCGATATCTATAATATATTGCTACAAATTATGGATTATGGTTGCGTTACAGACACTTACGGACGTAAAGTTAACTTTTCCAATATAATTTTAATTATGACAACTAATGCAGGAGCAGTTGAACGCAGCAAAAGTTTTGTTGGCTTTGGGCATAAAAATTTTAACATTGGTGATAGCGCAAAAGCAATAGAACAGGTTTTTAGCCCTGAATTTCGTAATCGTCTTGATGCGATTATTTCTTTTTCTGACTTAAGTACGGATGTGATTTTGCATATTGTGGATAAATTTGTCCTAGAACTGAAAAAGCAACTGACGCAAAAAGGCATAAACTGCTTAGTAGAGGATGAAGTGAAATCTTATCTTGTACAAATGGGTTATAGTAAGGAAATGGGAGCACGTCCGATAGAGAGACTTATTGAAAAAGAGATAAAAAGTTACTTAGCGGAAGAAATACTGAATCGTAAATTAATAAAAGGAAAGAAATTAAGAATCTATATGAATAGAGTAGAAAATAAAATTGCTTTTGATATAGTTTGAAATTCTTGTTTTTTTATTACACTTATAGTATACTTGTTTTATTTTAAGAATAATGAGGCTATAGTGGCAAGTTTAACTAGAAATCAATATTACAGTAATCAAGATTTACAGAATTTATTTTCAAGACTAGGAATAAAAGCGGAAGAAGTAATAAGCCAGGAGTTTGACGATATACTCAAGTTAGTTGAACGGCGTTATAGAAAACTGGCATTGAAATTCCACCCTGATAAAAACAAAGGTAATGAAGAGCAGGCAAAGAAAAAGTTTCAGGAACTTACTGATAACAAGAGGAAATTAGAGCAACATCTTAACGCCTTAAGATCAGGAAGAACTCCTGGTAGACCTACAACATTACAAGAAGAAATAGCAGAAAAGCAGAGAAAAGTCGATGAGATTTTATCACGTAGAAGTGAAGCTATAAATGGAGCACTTTTATTCTTTGTATTAGCAAATGTGGTGTTTACTCCATCGCTGAAAGTCGAATATTGCTTATCGCAACTTGCTAATAGTGGCACGGTGCAAAGCATCGCTTATCAATTTTATGCATTTAGCATAGGGATTTGGCTGTTGTTATTTATTATATCCTTTTGTGGTGTTATTTATGCAGCAAGTAAACAACAAGGTTTGCAAGAAGAAAATTCTGATAAATATAACCGAAGAGTAAATATGCTTCTTACTGCTGATAATTATGTGATATGTATCGCAGCAACATTTGCTATATGTGGTCTAGTATCAGAGGTAGCACAAAATGGCTGGCCTGCTCAATATGGAACAATGCTGATGATTAATTTAGCATTGGATTTATTACTTATTGCTTTACTTAGAACTTTTACAAAGGCGTCTGAACTATATAGTGAACATTGCATTCAGCGTTTATATGAAGAAGATACAGAGTTTAGCTATAAAGAAAAATTTGCATGGTATGACTACAAGCTAGTGCTTATGCCACTTGTTCTTCCTATTGTCAAAATGTATTTTAGAGATTTAATCCAAAAAAAGCCACAACAGCACACCACCAATCCTAACGTTACATCTTTAGGTACACCTGCAGGACAAGAACCATAAAAAGATCTTTGCTTCAACTGTGGTTTTTGCTATACTTTAAATGAACTTCATAGCGTTAATGAGTAAAGAAATAAGACAAATCTTAAACCACTACGAAAGTGAAAACCCCGGGGTAAAAGCAAATCTTACTCGTATTCTCATGCATGGAAAGCTTGGCGGCACTGGCAAATTAGTAATTCTCCCTGTAGACCAAGGGTTTGAACACGGGCCAATAAAAAGTTTTGAAGTTAACCCTGATGCTTATGACCCACATTATCATTTTCAGCTTGCAGTTGATTCGGGAGTAAGTGCATATGCTGCTCCACTTGGTATGATTGAAGCTGGTGCTTCAACTTATGCTGGAATGCTCCCACTTATTTTGAAACTTAATAGTTCCAACTCCTTACATTCGAAGAATCTGACTTCTGATCAAGCAATAACCTCTTCTGTGAAAGATGCACTGCGTTTGGGCTGCTTGGCTGTTGGATTTACTATATATCCTGGTTCTGCTAAGTGTTTCGATATGATGGAAGAAGCCCGTGAAATCGTAGCTGAAGCCAAATCTTATGGGCTTGCAGTAGTGTTATGGTCTTATCCACGCGGTGAAGGAATTTCCAAAGAAGGTGAAACAGCGGTTGATGTTATTGCCTATGCTGCACACATGGCAGCTTTGCTTGGCGCTAATATAATAAAAGTAAAACTTCCAACTAAATATTTGGAAAGGGAGAAAATAGAAACAGAAAATATTGAATCATTACCTAAAAGAATTGAATATGTTAAAAGATCTTGTTTTGCAGGAAAAAGAATAGTAGTTTTTTCTGGTGGCGAGTCGAAATCAGTGAATGACATATGCAATGAAGCGAAAGAAATTAAGCAGGGTGGTGGTAATGGTTCAATCATTGGACGTAACACTTTCCAACGCAAAAGGGAGGAAGCTTTATCTATGCTAAAAGATATAATGGATATCTACACATAAAAAACGGCTGGGTGGCAGAATGGCTTATGCAGAGGACTGCAAATCCTTTTATACCGGTTCAATTCCGGTCCCGGCCTCTTTCATTTTCTATATCTTGTAAAAGTTGCTCAATTCAACAGTAGCTTTAAGTGTGTAACCTATAGAGAAAATTATTCATAAGTAAAATCAATTTCTTTTCAAGTTATGGTTATACTCTTATAGCGTTTCATGGTAAAAAATAAACTAAAAATAAGCAAAGTGTTTTACAAAATGATATTACGTGATTTATTGTTTTTACTACCGCCCGAGGTTGCTCACTCTTTGGCAATTATGGCATTAAAGAAAATGCCTTATAGAAAACCTATAGAGCTACCAGAATCTTTGAGTGTGAATTTTTTTGGTAATAAGCTCAGAAGCCCCGTGGGTCTGGCTGCAGGTTTTGACAAGAATGCAGAAGTTATAAGGCCTATGCTTTCATTTGGTTTTGGATTTATTGAAACTGGTACTGTAACTCGTAATCCACAATATGGAAACAAAAAACCAAGAATTTTTCGGTTAATTAAAGATCAAGGGGTAATTAACAGATTGGGATTTAACAATAAAGGAATAGACTACTTTCTTAAACAAATAGATAAAACCAAGCTTGATGACTGCATTTTTGGCATCAACATAGGAAAAAACAGTACATCAAAGGACCAAATCAGCGATTATGTTGACTTAATAAAGATAGTATATGGAAAAAGCAATTATATAGTGCTGAACATCTCATCCCCAAACACGCCTAATTTACGCAATCTGCACAATAAGCAAGAATTATCGGAATTGTTGAAATCCGTAACTCTAACCCGGAAATCAATTGATAATTCTAAATCCATACCAATAATATTAAAAATCTCACCAGATATAGATCAGCAAACGAAAGAAAATATCGCTGAGCTTGCGTTGGAATATAAGATTGACGGATTAACAGTGAGCAACACTACGATCAGTCGGAATAACTTACATTCCCACCACAACGAGAGTGGTGGGTTGAGTGGCAAACCGCTGTTTAAACTTTCAACCGAGTTATTGAGCGATATGTACAAACTTACTAAGGGCAAAATATTGTTGGTAGGATGCGGAGGAATCTCAAGTGGTGCTGATGCATATAAAAAAATAAAGGCAGGAGCTTCTTTGGTGCAGTTGTACACTGCTCTCATATACCACGGACCTCAAGTTGTAAACAAAATTAATCTAGAACTTGCAGAACTAATAAGGAGAGATGGATTTAGTAACATTAGTGAGGTGGTGGGTTGTATACATTAGACATCTTCTCTGTCACCTAAGTAGCCGACACTGATCCAGCGTCACACGCCGGAATGACATCGATGAATCATTATTCAAATAATGGTTATGCAAGAAGTCTATTAAACTGTATATTTTGGAAGTTGTTGGTATTATTTTAATAAAACAAAACTAATTCTTTGGTATAAAGGTGTGGTAGGAAGTGTTATTCTTTTAAATAATGGGTATGAAGAGTTTGAATGATGCAATATCTAAGATCATTGATTATAAATTTACAAATTATGCAATATTAGAAGAGGCACTAACTCACCCAAGCGTAAATAAAAGGAATAGCAAAAACCAGATTGTAAGCTACGAAAGACTAGAGTTTTTGGGTGATAGTGTTTTGAATATGGTCGTATCTGCCACACTGTTTAAACTATTTCCTGAAGAAAAAGAAGGAGCATTGGCAAAAAGAAAGACGGATTTAGTTTGTGGCAACACCATTGCTAATGTTGCTAAAGAAATAAAATTAGGCAGCTTTATCATCATGAATAATAGTGAACGCTGCAATGGAGGGAGATGTAACTTAAAAAATTTAGAAAACTCGCTTGAAGCACTAATAGGTGCAATTTATATTGATGGCGGGCTTGAAAATGTTGAAAAATTTATTATCCAATATTGGGAAAAGCTAGCTAAAGGCATGCTTGACCCCCCTCAAGATCCTAAAACCTCACTGCAAGAGTGGACTCAGAAAAACAAATTGCCTTTACCAGAGTATGAGCTTGTAAAACAAACTGGACCAGCGCACAATCCTGAATTTACTATATCAGTTTGCATGGAAGATTATGGTAAAGTTTCTGCATGCGCTTCTAGTAAAAAGATTGCTGAACAAAAAGCTGCTGAGTTGATGCTAGAAAAAATTGGAAAAGACGCTTCAGTTTAGGCAAAATAGGCATTAATGTAAATTTTAAGGAAGCTAATAGCGTTTAGGGTAAATGGTCAATTTAAGGAGAAGCATAGTATTATTCATAAAAAAGTTGATCTACCAAAAATCAAGCCTTATGTAGTGGAATATCAATGGCTGTTGTCGGAGATGCGGAAAAAAAGAAGTAGCAAGTTACCAAAAGGTGTTATGCCAGATACATTTGGTCCAAGAGTTGTTTTGTGAAGTTGACAGAGTCAAGGAGAATGAAAGTTTTAAAAAATAGCATATTTTTTAATTATAAAAATTTGATATTAACTGTTGTTGGTTGATTGAGTAAAAACCAGTGAATGGTCACGTTAAAACATGTTTTTAAATTTTTGCCAAAATCCTGATTTATTATCATTAACCTTTGTAAATGTTATATTTAAACTGTATTTCGGATCATTTGGCACGTCGTATTTTATGCTAAATGTTGAAACTTTATCGTTATTGTAAATATGCACATCATCATATGATAGCTTTGTTGTGTAACACTTTACATGCTTTTGCTTATCATACACTAAATTGCCTGACTCCCTTTCTAGTTCCACAAATTTCGTTTTTTTCTGACACTCCTTTATTTTTATTAAATCCTTATCTAGTGATATTGAAACTGGCAACGTACTTCCAGCATATTCTTTAGCTAAAAGTTCACTTTGAGGATACATTTTTATTTCCCTTCCAAAATGTGAGTCTATAAAATTATTACTCCAAAATTTATCGCCAGAATGCACGTACTCATCAGTAGCATACGGTACCCCACCATAACTGCATTGAACTTTGTAATCTCCAACACCGTTGTTTTGAAAAAAATCATGAATGGCAGTGTAGCTACCGGCAGCATCGTTTATATAATCCATTATCTTATTCCTTAAACTTCTAGTTTATTATATCATAATCATTACGCCAATCAATAAAAAAAGCTCTCCCTTGCTGTTTTTAGAGCTGATTTTAAGCAAGTGCTTTTGATTAGTTAGGAGCATATTTATAAGATTGTGACATTCGTGCCTCCCAGTTTTTCACATACTGCTGAATCAATTCAGGATAATCTGTAATAATTAATAAATTTTCAGCATTTCCTTTTTTAGCTGTCTTACTCAGGTTAAACGACCCTGTGATAACTTTTTGATTATCAACAATCATTATCTTATTATGAGCAATTTTTGGCTTATCATCGATCCAAACTGGTACTCCACCTGAAAATAATTCATTTATAACACTATATTTTGAGTAGAGTTGCGATTTATCTAAAATGACTTTAACATCAACGCCACGTTCTTTAGCATTGATCAAAGATTTTGCAATTGTTCCAAGAGTAAATGTATATTCTTGAACTAGGATAGATTTTTTAGACTGATCTATTACGCTGATTATCGGCATAGCACAATCTTCTCCAGGTGAAAAGCAAACCGTAGCTTTTGGGCAGGGCGAAAATATAAAACCCGCATAGTAATACAGAGAAAAACACATTAACAAGAATAAAAAGTGAAAAAGCCTCACAACAACCCACCCCCGGATATACGGCGATAGGCTACATTATAATTTAATCACCTGTCAATAGACTTCTTGCATAGTTTTTGGCAACAACCGTTAGAAACGAAAAAACTTACTTGACAAACTCCGCCAGCCTCCTTATCATGAAAATGAAGCTATTTATTTATCTTCTCTGTACAGATTAAATGACAAAAAACTCACGTATCTGGCGTCTCATGTTTAATTTTTTGCACTATGTGTACTCTATGTCTTTATCAAATTCTGGGTTTTTACCTACACAAGCTGAAATACGCTTATAAAGCATTTAAAACATTAAAAAACGCCAACTTAAAAAATGGATAGTGAATAACTAGCTACCCTAGGGTTTCTTTTGCCTTTTTTTCTGTTTAGTAAATTTCTTAAACATTTAAACTAAGGTGAGTTGCATTTAAAAGCAGCTAAATTGCAGTGTTTAAGACTTAAAAAACGCCAATGTTCTAAAATAGATATTAGCTGGGGCTTCTTTTGCCTTTTTTTTCGCTTGGTAAATTTCTTAATGTTTATAGCTAACATGAAGCTAAGTACGAACTTTGTTAAATACAACAAATGGTGTCATCCCAGTGCTCCTTTTTTTGTCATCCGAGTAGCTGACACTGGGATCTATTTTGCATGTAACTCCAATTGTGTTTTGGCATAAAACGCGACGCGTATTAGACTTATTTGCAAGCAAAGCTTGCTAGATCCAAGTAGTCAGGGCACTGGGATGACATCATAGGGACACTGGGATGACACCCTGACAATCGTCATCCCGCTACTTGTTAGCGGATGAGATACCGCGGCGGTATGACGGTTCGTGGCGGTATAATGAAGCTTGAAAGCGGATCACCTTTCACGACCCGTGTTTACTTCATTCACTTTAGGAGTATTAACAGGCGTTATTGCCGGGTTCTCAAGCTTTGTTGCCTGCTTCAAACCCTCGCTTACACTTTTGTCCTTTAAAATTTCATCAAGCTGCTTACTCTTTTGTTGCTCTTCGTTATTTGACGTATCTCTTTGAGCATCTTCTTTCATGCCACGAGCATTCTCTACATCCTTTTCACCTTCACCTAAAAATTTTTCTAATATTTTCTTAACAAAGCGCTTCAGAAGACTCAAAAACCCTTCTTCTTTTTGATTTTCTTGTGGTTGAGGCGTGTTATCTTTTTTGTCCGGCTCAGTGTTGAGCTTCTCTTTTACAGAACTCTTGCTCACTGAGGGATTAACGGTTTGTGAATCGTGCTCTGATGCTGTTTGCACAGAAGCTTCAGTAGTCTTTTTTTGTGTATTATGTTCAAGGTCTTTAACTGCTGTTGTAGTTTTTCTCGGAGTGTCTTGGAGTTTTTTGTCACTTTTTGGCTCTGCAACTTTTTCACTTGTGAAGATGCCCTTCCCTTTATATTGTTGGTCAAGCTCAGCAATTCTTTCAAAATCTTGACGTACTTTTTCATCTGCACGTCCTTTTTGACTTTCAAATTTCTGACTCAATTCTGCAACGTTTTTCATTTTGTTCTCAAGCTCCTTACTTTTCACAGCTTTTAGAGCCTCTGTTCCTTTTGCGATATAATTAACCTTCTCTTCTAATGAGGTACCTTCTGGAAAAGCACCTGGAGAACGTTCAAAAACATCTTTAAACTTTTTTTCAACACTTTCTTTAGATGTCTGGGCCATACCTGTTACCTATTAAAACATATCATATAACCAGTATATTAGCTAATTATATAAAAAACAGTTAACATAACTTGTGGTAAAAAGTGTTTATCAAGGGCGTCCTATTTATATCTTTTTCATTAAAATGCTATTTACTTATTAAGTTAAAATGTATAATTATATAAGAAATGAAAGATAGCCCATTAGCAGTAGTATTCGATTGGGATAATACCTTAGTTGACACTCAAGATAACATTTTTAATGCTATTAAGCATACCATAAACTCAATGGGGTATAGTAATAAAGCTGCTGATAGAAATTCCCATGAGTCGAGAAAGAGCTATATGGTCAATTTATTTGGCGATCAGTGGAAAAAAGCGAATCAGATATATCAACAATATTTAGATGATGCACTATTGCAAAACATTGCTCTGAATCAAGGAGTAGAGAAAATGTTGCAGATGTTGAAAAGCCACAATGTTTATCTAGCAATAGTAAGTAATAAGAAAAATACTAATTTACGTAAAGAAGTTGCCTATTTTAAACTAGATTCTTACTTTGAAAGAGTAGTTGGGTCATGCGATACCGCGGAAGATAAACCATCTGCAACCCCACTGCTATTTGCATTAGAAGAGAGTACGTTGCCTATAAATAGAGAAAATGTGTTTTTCGTTGGTGATAGCATCACAGATGTTCTGTGTGCACAAAATGCCAATTGTTTACCTATTATATACGGTCAATCAATAAGCGGTTATGAAGATTTGTTATGTTTTCAACATTTTGATAAACTTACAGATTTTGTAATAAAGTATTTAGAAGATAGGTAATGAACGCTGTTACAGAGATTGCCAGTATAACAAGACGCTTTTGCGCGTATTTAATAGATGTAGCAATTTTATTAATTCCAACTTTATTAATTATACTGCTATTAGAGGATTCTCCGTTGATCTTACATCTATCATACATGTGTGTAAATTGTAGTTACTTCACATATTTTATATCTTCAAAGGCCCAAGCAACTCCCGGTCAACAGTTAATGAATATGTATACTATCAATTTAGATAATTCTAAAATAGACTTGAATTTAGCGTTTGACAGAAGCTCTTCCCAGTTTTTTCTTCCTTTGTTAAACAGTGTAGTAGTTGTCCTTACTGAATTTTTGCGAGATCAGGAAGTATTAGTGAATGTCTTGAGTGCATTGAAAGTAATTATAGTGCTACTCACTCTCTGCTGGTATCTAGTTGCTTGCTTCTCTAAGAAAAAACAGACATACCACGACATGCTATTTAATACGGTTGTTATCAAAGGAACTATTAAATGAGTTGCTATAACTATCGTTATCATATAAATTATGCTGATGAATTGAACTAAGGGAAGATTATGAATGAAGAGATAGTAAAACATTTGAACAAATTATTGACCAATGAGCTGACTTCTGTACGCCAGTATCTTTTGCATTTTGCGATTCTCAAAAACAATGGAATTAATAGACTTGCAGAAAAGGTAAAAAATGAGCTTAACGAAGAACTTGAACATGCAAACAAGTTGGCAGAAAGAATTTTGTTATTTAAAGGAGTCCCAAATTTTCAGGATACAAACGAAATATCAAAGTATGATGGAAAGTTTACAAAAGACACAATACGGAAAATCTTAGAAGCTAATTTGAAATTAGAGGGAAAAGGTATTAAGGATATCAAAGAAACGATTTCTATCGCTGAGAAAGAAAAGGATTTTGTTAGTGTAATGTTATTAGAAGAGATGTTAAAAAATGAAGAAGAGCACTTTCATTGGATTGAGAAACAGATCGATCTTATTGAACTAATGGGTGTTGAAAACTATTTAAGAACACAAATATAGAGTGTTAAAAAAGATAGTATTTATTTTAATTATACCTTGCTCACTTCTTTTTTTATTAGGGTTATGGCAAATATTCAGATTGAACTGGAAGAATAATATTATTAAAAGTATGAGTCTTCCAGTGGTTCATCTATTGCCCAATAACGACCTTGAAAAATTTAACTATAGGCATGTCAAGATTGATGGGATTCTAAGTGACATAGAACTATATGTTTTTGCAGGGCAACACGGCTATCACGTGCTGTCTCCTATGTTGCTCACCACTGGACGTTACATGTTGGTGAATAAAGGAATAGTCAGAGAAAAAAAGGAGAAAAAAGTAAAAATTGAAAAAGTAGTTGCAGATGGAATTTTATATTGCGATAGCAATAAAAGTAAAAATTGGTTTATCAAGAACGATACTGCTTCGAATACATGGTTTACCCTGAGTACAGAAGAAATTTCCAATGAGTTAGGTATTAAGCTAGAGAAGTGTGTATTGTGGCCGAACAATTTTGGCAGCAAAGTAGCTATACAGCCAATGAAGCATTTGGAATATGCAATCACTTGGTTTGCACTTTCCTTAACTTGGTTGATTATGTGCGTAATTTACTATAGGCAAAACCTCAATAAAGCTTGAAGCTTTCTGTACATAAAATTAGAGAAGTAGTTATTCATCTTTATCACTACCAAGGTCTTTTAACATACTGTAATTGCCTTTTCTGAATCTACTTTTTAAAGACGTAACTCCACTTTCGCTAATACCACTAAGGCTCAGTGCAGCTCCACCTAGCTGCAATCCTATCTCAGATGTTTCAGGAATAATTTTACTAGCTCCTAGATCTCTATAAACCTCCACATTACTCAGATCTGGTAAGCGTATTACAATATTTACATGCGGAAAATTTGCTGCAACTAAAGAAACAACTTTTTTTATAGTAACTTCATTCTTTATTGAAATAACGAGAGCTTGAGCTCTTTCTATTCCTACCGATTTTAAAATTTCACATCTTGTAACATCTCCAAGATATATAGGAAAACTATCACTTTTTCCTTCTTTGACTATTTTCGATTGAATATCTACAACAACGTAACTTAAATGCTCTGCCGTAAGCATTTTTGTTACCATATATCCCACTCTACCAAATCCAGCAACTATCACATGGTTATAAAGATCTTGTGTATCTGTTTCAACAGCTTCATCATCTAATATTGTTTTCTCAGTGCTAAATGAGTTTGCTATCCAATCTCCAAGCCCCGATAAAAGAGGAGTGAAAGCCATGGTTACTGTAGTTACCATCATAAGTACTTGAGCGATTTCACTTGGTAGCACATTTAGCTCATCTGCTAAGCGAAATAAAATAAACGCAAATTCACCGCCTTGTGAAAGCAGTAACCCAGCTTGTATAGCAGGTGCACTCTTAAATCCAAAAAATCTACACAATATATATATGATAGATGTTTTTAAAACGATAAGGATAATCGATAATAAAGTAATTAGTGGTAACTTATTGAGTAAAAGTTCGGTATTGATGGACATACCAACAGTCATGAAAAATAAGCCAAGAAACAAATCTTTAAATGGTAATACCGCGTGTTCCACTGAGTGTCTGTATTCTGTTTCTGCAACTAACAATCCAGCGACAAATGCACCTAATGCCAACGATAAATGGAATTGCTCAGTAATAAATGCTGCTCCTAATACTATTAAAAGCGTTGTTGATATAAAGACCTCATTACTTTCCATTTTAGCAATAACCGAAAATAAAGGTCTAAGCAATAATCTACCAGTTATAAATATCAGCACTAATGCAATAGCTGCTTGCACCAATGAACCTGCCAATGAGCTTATCAGGCTGTGCTCAGAATTGCCAGCAAGTAAAGGTACCAATACTATTAATGGTACTACTGCAAAATCTTGCATTAATAGTACTGCTATTGACAACCTACCAACCTGACTTGCTTGAGAACCTTTTTCTTGCAGAACCTGCAACACTATTGCTGTTGAGGATAGCGCAAGCCCACCACCAATAACTGTTGCTATATTCGTATTCACTCCGAAAGCAAGAGTGATGCACCATATTGCTACCATGGTAACTATAACTTGAAGAGAACCGAACCCAAATACATGAATACGCATGGCGATCAGGCGTTCAAATGTCAATTCAAGGCCTATAATGAATAATAGGAAAACTACACCAAATTCTGCAAGATTATCCATTGCTTCAGCTGAGTGTATCAGATTAAATCCATGAGAACCAATAACTGCACCTGCAACGAAGTAACCGAGCACTGGACTAATATTCATTTTCCAAAACGCTATGACTATAAACACAGCAGCAGAAAGCAAAATTATAATATCAAACAAATGCTGAGAGCCACTGTGCATGATATTTAACCTGTAGAATTAGACCATTTAATTGAGCAGCCAATACTTGATTTTTGGTCAATTGGAGAATTACCAGTTTCTGCAATAAATTTCATAGCTTGAAATAAGTCACTACTTCCTACTTCATAGCTTTGAACCTTTTCTTTTTTTGTGTTATTGAAACGTCCACGATAGCAAAGGTTTAAATTGGAATTAAAGCCAAAAAAGTCAGGAGTGCAAACAGCCCCGTATTCTTTAGCTATTTTCTGTGTACTATCAATTAAATATGGAAATGTAAACTTATTTTCCTTGGCAAAATTAATCATATTTTCAAAGGAATCTTCCGGATATTCATTTACATCATTTGGCATTATTGCAACGGTGTTTACCTGATAATCTTTTTTCAATTGATCAACATCGCTTACCAGATTGCTAATAATTGACTGAACGTAAGGACAGTGATTGCATATAAACATTATAATAAGACCATTTTTTCCACAACAGTCACTTAATGCATAATATTTATTGTCTACTCCCAAAAGATTAAAATCTTTTGCAGTAAAACTAAAATCGACTTTAGGAGTATTCAGAGCAACCATAGACTATTATTATACCACATGTAATTTACGGTCTTATTATTTAAATGTCAAACGGTTTCTATGTATACTGTTTGCATATTCTTTTTTAGTATTATAATTATAAAACTTATGTTCATAACTTTCGAAGGAATAGACGGCTCTGGTAAAACAACACAATCTAAGCTACTTGCAAATCATTTTAAGCAAATTCGCGGCGAAAATAATGTGGTATTGACTCGAGAACCAGGTGGCACTAACTTTGCAGAGAAGGTAAGAGGAGTATTGTTAACGAATAATATTGATTCTATTTCTGAACTCTTGCTACTTATCTCGATGAGGCGCGAACATATGAAAAAATTAATATTACCAGCTCTTGCAGAAGGAAAAATAGTGATTTGTGATCGGTTTATTGATTCAACTATTGCATATCAAGGATATGGGTTTGGAGTTGACTTAGGGCTAATAAGGGACTTACATAAGCTAGTGGAAATTAAATATCCAGATATTACATTCATTCTAGATATTGATGTTAAAGTTGGGTTAAATAGAGCAAAAGACAAGAATAAATATGAAGAAATGGATGTTAATTTTTACAATAAGGTCAGAAAAGGATTTCAGGAAATAGCCATAAAAGAGCCCGTTAGGTGCAGTGTTATCACTGGAATTGAAACAAAAAATGATAATCACGTACACAATGAAATTATTGATAAAATCACCTAGCTTGTGATAGAAAATTATCAATTTCAGGTAACATTATTTCATATGAATAACTTTTTGTTTGAGTAGCTAAAAAATCCTGTATTTTGTCTGGATCTTCTTCACTTATCATCTTATATGCCCTTGCGAGGTTCATTAATTCACTTCTATTTTTTTTATTGCTTACTTCAGTAATAGTAAAAAATTGATCAAAATGGTCTAAGAGGTCTTTATTTTTTATTGAAGACACAATATCGTCAATTTCTTTCACATATAATGCAAGTTTGTGTGCTTTACTACGATCTTCAAAACAAAGATTAACAAGCACGTTGCGAAACCTATCTTTCGTAGTACTTCTCACTTCTGCTAATAAGGACTTAATATTTTCTTGGCAATGCACTCTCTTTACCGATTCAGCCGGTTCAACCATACCAAGAACATTCTTTACCAAAGATTTTTCTTCACAACTAAATATGAACATGTAATAACCCATCGATAAAGTGAAGAGCAAGAACATAGCCGGAAGTAAAAACGGAGCTAATACATTTTGTGACGCAGGGAAAATAAACCAGGTAACAGTTGCTATTGACACAGTTACAAATAATCCTGATAAACATAATTGTGCTTTTCTTCTATAATTCTGATCAATAACTGTACTTACACCAATAGAAGCTATATCAATCATTACTCACACCTCATTAAACATTAATATAGCATTTCTCATAATAGTCCGAACAGGTCATAGGAAGGCAGAATCAACAGCACGACGAAAGGATTCGAATAGAGGAATGTTTTTCCTGGCTCTGTTTTTTATAGCAAACCAATGATGCTCAATTTTGTTGAAATCTGGAGAATAAGGCGGCAGATACAAAATTTCTGCACCAACCCCTTTAGCAAGCTCGATAATCTTATCAGACTTATGAAAAGTAGCATTGTCAAGAATGACAGTCTGTCCAGGTTCCAAGATCGGTGTCAAAAATTGCTCAAACCATCCATTAAAAACATCCATATTACAGCGGCCTTCAAAGGTTAACGGAACAACTATCTTTCTTCCACTTAAGGCTGCAACCATACTGATTCGTTGAGTTTTCTTTCCAGATTTTAAGGCATAAAACCGCTGTCCTTTCTGGCAATATCCGTAGGGGTAGTCTTCGGTGTTATCAATGCCAGACTCATCTATATACACTAAGTTTTTAGGTTCTTTTGTCGCTATAATTTTCAAAAATTCAGCACGTTTTTCTTCGTTTCTTTCCTTGTATCCATATGTCTTTTTTTGCGCGTAAATCCAATTTTTTTAAGGGCTCGATAGATCGTTTGGATACTAACGTTGTTCCAAAGTTTAGCCATTTCCGATAGAGTCTTTCCTCCGTGTTCTCTGGCAAATTTGGCAAAGGTATCCCAGTCGGTAATTTTGTGATTGTAACCCCCATTTCCAAGTTTTTTTGATTGAAAGTCTCCTGTTTCTTTTCTTCTTTGCTGCCACTCCCATAAAGTAGTTTGTCCAATCTTAAATCTTGCTGCCACTGTTTCTCTGCTTTCTCCTTCGTCTAGCGCTTCCATTGCTTTTTTTCTTAAATCATAACTATATGCTGCTGGCATTCAACCTCCTTATCATCATCTATCCTTATCCTATCACATCCGGACTTTTATGGAAAGAGCTATACTAACTGAATGATAGCATTATTGTGATGAAAATGCAATATTATGAATATTTTAATACAATTTATATTGACAGTTACAATTCTGAATGTTTTATTGCAGCGTTAGCTGATTAGCATTTTTAAGATGAGGTCAACTCTCATAGAGAGAGGATTTTTTTATTTTCTCATTCTTCTCATTTTCCTCTCTAACAATTTTTTTTCCATTTAATATGTCCTTTATTTCATCTCCTGTTAAAGTTTCAAACTCCAGTAGATTTTCGGCAATGAGATCTAAGCCTTTCTTATGCTTGGTCAAAATCTCTTTTGCTTTTTCATAGCAAGAAGACACAACTTTCTTCACTTCTTCATCTATAAGTTTTAACGTATCTTCAGAAATTATGTCAGAACCATGCATGGTTTGTTCGCGATTGTGATAGATCGGACCTATTTTGTCGCTCATTCCCCATTTTGTTACCATAGAACGTGATAAATCTGATGCTTGTTTTATATCCGAAGATGCACCGCTTGTGACTTTATCATAGCCAAAAATTAGCTCTTCTGCCACACGTCCACCCATTGCAACAGTTATATCTGCTAGCATCTTTTCTCTTGTGAGGGATACTCTATCTGTTTCTGGTAGTCTCATCACTAAACCTAGGGATCTACCCCTTGGAATAATAGTTGCTTTGTGTATCGGGTCAGAGGCAGGCATGTTGATAGCAACTACTGCATGACCAGCTTCATGGTATGCAGTCAGTCTCTTTTCCTCTTCTGTCATAATGAGAGATCGCCTTTCTACGCCCATCATCACTTTATCACGTGCATATTCAAAATTATCCATGGTAACAATTTTCTTGTTTCTTCTTGCAGCAATAAGTGCAGATTCGTTCACTAAATTTGCTAAATCAGCTCCAGAAAAGCCTGGTGTTCCTCTTGCAACTGTTTTCACGTTTACATCTGGTGCTATTGATATTTTCTTTATATGAGTATTTAATATCTTTTCACGCCCATTTATATCGGGTAAAGAAATAGTAATCTGTCGGTCAAAACGACCAGGTCTAAGCAGTGCTGGATCTAAGACATCCGGACGGTTAGTCGCAGCAATTATTATTACACCTTCATTAGACTCAAAGCCATCCATCTCAACTAATAACTGATTTAATGTTTGTTCTCTTTCATCATTGCCGCCACCAAGACCAATGCCACGATGCCTACCCACCGCATCTATTTCATCTATAAAGATTATACAAGGAGCATTTTTCTTGCCTTGATCAAACATATCACGAACACGACTTGCACCAACACCCACAAACATTTCAACAAAATCAGATCCAGAAATACTAAAGAATGGCACATTAGCTTCTCCTGCAATTGCACGAGCAAGTAAAGTTTTACCAGTTCCAGGAGAGCCAATTAAAAGGCACCCTTTTGGTATTTTTCCACCTAATATTTGAAATTTTTGCCTTTGTTTAAGGAAATCAACGATCTCTACTAGCTCTTCTTTTGCTTCATCAATTCCGGCAACATCATCAAATGTTACTTTTTTTCCACTAGTCATGAGTCTAGCTCTTGACTTGCCAAAGCTTATAGTTCTGTTGCCCCCCGCTTGTGTTTGTTTAAGAAAGAATAGCAAAAAGCCAATAAAGATAAATGTTGGGACCCATGAGATAAGTAATCCACCAATTACGCTCATGGCAGAATCTCCAGTTGAAAAGGAGAACCTCACTTTTCTATCATGTAAATTTTTTATTAGGTCGCTATATATGACACCGTTTGAATTGAAACTTGAACCATCCCTGAACTTGCCTTCAATGCTCTGGTTTTTTATAATAATATTTTCTACATCATTGTCTTCTAGTCTAGTTAAAAATTCCGAAAAAGGTATAATTGTTTTACTTTTACCTACATTTCCGCTGAACTGAATATAAGCAACTGAAATAAGAACAATAATTACTAACCAGATCAATAAGCCTTCTAAAAATTTTTTCATTTCTATTTCTAACTAAATACTAATCAAGCTTACCAAATTTTGTTTTATCGTGCTATTAATAATGCATTGAGCCTTATCGTCATTGGTATTTTTTTCGTTATAATTTACATCAGGATAAGCAAGCACCTTTCCATCTTTTAGCACTACAGGCAAAGAATAGAAAACTTCAGGGCAGCAGTTGTAATCCTTCAGAAATTCAGGAACTTTTTGTGTTTTTTTTAATGGAGCGATGATAACTGAACACTCTTGATTTCCGAGTATTGTGCAGCTAAATCTGTTATCCCATTGAGTAGGTTCATTTAAAGGTAGGTTTACGGTAATTTCTTGTATCTTTGACGATTCTCTAATTATCAAGATATTTTCTCCATACTTTCTTATTTTGCACCCAGAAAGTGTACAGTTAACATTACTATCCTTTTGCAATATTTTATTAAATATTACGATAAGGCTATTATACCTTGGTTTATAGTGTTTACTGGCAATTGCCATTATAGAGTAAAGAAGAAGCCTCAAGGCTATTTCCTCTGGCAATTGATAAAATTCACTTAGTTTAATTTCAATATAACCAAGATCATGCACATTAACGCAGTCATTAAACGCAAGGCGTGTGTAGTGCATCAACGCTTTTGCAGCTCTTTTCATATGAAGGGCTGTGAGGCATATTCGCTCTGTTAAAATCTCTTGATTATCACTTGCTTTAAGTAAGTTACGGTATAAAGTTCGCCTGTATTTTAAGTCATAGTTGCTTCTATCTTCGATCCATTTTAACTGGTGAAGCTTAGCGTACTTTTCTATTTCACTACGACTAAAATTTAACAATGGTCTAAATATATAAATACCATTTAGGAAAGACTTGTAGTCCATTGATGATAATCCATCTACGCCGCTACCTCGCTCTAATCTTAATAAGAACGTTTCTGCTTGATCATCTTTGTGATGAGCGACAAGCAAACATTTAACATTATTGTTTTTACACCACTCTGCCAGTAACTTATACCGTGCTTTTCGTGCCTGTAACTGAATATTACCTTTAATGTTTTGCTTTTCCCAATTTAATATGAACGATTCCTTTGCTCCAAGTTCTTTTGCATAACTTATAACAAAATCAGCTTCTTTTTGAGACTCTGAACGTAATCCATGATTTACTGTTAATGCTATAGGAAGTGAAAGCTTGTTTTTTTTTGCCCAGTTAGTCATTAAGTGCAGTAAGACTATACTATCTACACCACCTGATACTGCAACTGCAACTTGATTATTATAGAAAGCAAAACTATTAACCACATTTTGAAATAATAACTCTAATTCCATTATATCTCTTGATGGCCAGATAGTCTCTACGTCATACAGCGACTTATTTGTGGTATATATAGATCCCGCTAACAAGCAACTAAATATGACAAGTTTGTCCTTTTTTGTCCACCCCAGTGCCCTTTCTTTATGTCATCCCAGTGCTTGACACTGGGATCCAGGTTTTAATCTATTTCTTTATTCCAGAAAATGAAAATTCCACTCTACGATTTTTAGCATGCTCTTTTTCATATTTAGAATTTCTAGAATCATCTTTTACATTAACCAAAGGCTCAGTTTCACCTTTAGAAGCAGTTTTTATTCTGTTTTCTATGTAGGGTGTACAACTAACCATAAATTTTTTAGCTGCATCTGCCCTTCTAGCGCCTAGCGCAAGATTATATTCATGAGAACCACGGTTGTCAGTGTGACCAGTTAAAGTAACCTTCGCGTCAGGGTTATCTTGTAACACTTCCATTACGTCAAGTAATACATCTGCACTTACTTCAGCAATACTAGATTCATCATAACCAAAGAAAACTCTTTTATCACCTATCTGCTTAACAACAGAATTCATTTTATTTGTTGTATTTGCTCCTTTTTTTGGGCAAGAACTTACACCAGTAAGTAATAAACAAAAACAGCACATTATAACCAGTCTACTCCACATTACTAAACCTCCATAAATTTTAAATAGTGCGTAACTTTAATTTCAGTAGCTAATATCTCTCCATATTGTAATATAGTCAAGAGAAATAAAATACTAAATACTTTTTCTACAACCTTACAATTAATTTTCCTATAATATGCTGGACTCTGAGTAGAAAAATCCAATAAAAGAATAAAAAGTACAATTTTTTATTGTACTTTAAGCAAATATACTTTTAACTTTATTATTAATCTATCACGATGTTAAACAGATGTTTTCTAAAATAATGAACAAATATGAAATCTTATAAGTTTTTAGAGGAAGTATTATATAGGGTAAAGAATATCGAAAATACGCTAAAAGTACTAAACCAAAGCCAATTGAATATAGAGGACAAAGTTGAACAAATGAGTCTTCTAGAAGAAATCAGACATGAAATTATCTCTCATGACGTAATAAAGGAATCATTAGCAGATGCTCTTGGTAACAAAAAAAGTGCAAATACTCAGCAGCTAAAGTTAATAGAGAGAATACATAAAAGCAACAGTGCTGTTCCTATTGATTTAGTAAAGTCTTTATCCAAAGCTAAGGTTGAATGCCAAAATTTATGGAAGCTATCTCATTCTGAAACCAGTAACTTAGAAAAACTAAAAGAACGTTTTACTGATTTAATCACACTCATTCGCGAAGTAGCTTCTATAAAATCGCAGCAATTAAAATGCTCAAAATACGACTCACTGCTTGCTGACTATGACTCTGATATCACAGAAAAGAATATAAGGGAAGTATTCCCCAAGGTAGGCAAATTTTTTAGCGAAAATGTAGATAAAATAATTGAAAAGCAGAAAAAGGATAAGGTTACTAATATACAAAAAGTTGCTACTCAGAAACAGATTGAACTTGGCTCATTATGTTTACAGCAAATGGGTATTGCACTAAATGAGATTCGTACTTCTTATTACTACCCTATAGATTATGATGAATCTGATTTTTGTTATGGTTTATTTTCACTTTTACGGCATAGTGGTTATGCAATTTATCAAAAATGTTTAGCGCAAAATTCTATAAGTAGCCCAATTATGAGACATGTTATGTATGAAACTCAAGGGTTATTCATGGAAAGGATGATTGGAACATCCAGAGAATTTATTGAGTTCATTCAACCACACATAAAAGAGAAGTTTGCTATAAAAGGCAAAACTAATAGCAGTGTTGAAAATTTGCACTTGGTTTTCAATGAAATAAACCTTTCTTCTTTTTTAAAAAATGCAGATGAATTTAGTCTGTTAGCTCATATTATGTTGAGAACTAAGTTAGAACAAGATATAATAAATGGCACATTGGAAGTCAAAGACCTGCATGATGCGTGGTTGGAAGGTATGAAGCACTATAAAATTCCAGTAAAAGCTAAAAATGAGCTAAACACTTATTTTCAAGATGAATATTGGGCAAGCGGTGTTATGGGCTACTTTCCTATAAAAATTATTGCTTTAATTTCTGCTGTGCAGATTTTCTCTTTCGTTAAAAAGAATCATTACGAATCATTAAGTGCTATAATAAAAGGAGATTTTAGTTTACTTATCAGTTGGTTATCTCAAAATGTATACAGTGCAAAGTGTGGCCTGGAACTGCTAAAAAAAGTAACAGGTAAGGGTTTAGACGTTGAGTGTGTTACTTACTACTTATCTGAAAAGTATAATTTGTCTTAATAAATGGTTTTCTTGAGTTATGTATGAATTTTGTTCGAAAATTAACCGGAAAGTTTTATAGCCTTTTTACTTTCAAAGGTTTATTTGCTAGCGATATTGCTATAGACCTTGGTACTGCAAACACTTTAGTTTATCAGAAAAATCAGGGAATAGTGCTTGATGAGCCTTCAGTTGTAGCAAGAATAAAAGAAAAAGGAAGTTACGTTCCTTATGCTTTTGGTAAAAAAGCTAAAATGATGCTTGGAAAAACGCCTGGAGAAATAGAGGCGATAAGGCCCTTAAAAGATGGAGTCATTGCTGATTTTAAAAGTGCGGAAGAAATGCTAAAATATTTCATACGCAGTGCAAACACAAAATTCACTGTTAATAAACCTAATATTATCATATGCGTTCCATCTGGATCCACGCCAGTTGAAAGGCGTGCTATACAAGATGCAGCAGAAAGTGCTGGTGCAAATGAAGTATTTTTAATTGAAGAACCAATGGCTGCAGCAATCGGAGCTGGGCTCCCGGTTACTGAACCTGAGGGTTCTATGATTGTTGATATAGGAGGCGGTACAACTGAAGTTGCAATTATTTCTTTAGGCGGAATTGTTTATTCACGTTCTGCCAGAGTAGGTGGCGATATTATGGATGAAGCAATAAAATCATATATTCGTGAAAATCATAAGTTATTAATCGGTGAAACAACCGCTGAGAAAATTAAGAAAAGCATAGGTTCAGCCAGTCTGCCAGGTGAAAATAACAAAGAGGGAATGATAATTAAAGGCAGGGATTTAGTGAGTGGCATGCCAAAAGAAATGCTTTTATCAGAATACCAAGTTGCAGAGAGTTTAATAGAGCCTGTACATCAGATAATTTCTGCTATTAAGACTGCGCTGGAGAGCACTCCACCTGAACTTTCTTCTGATATAGTCGATAGAGGAATAGTTTTATCCGGTGGTGGTGGATTATTACGTAATCTAGGTAAAGTTATCAGTGAAACAACAAAATTACCGGTTCGTGTTGCAGATGACCCACTTTGTTGTGTTGCCTTAGGTAGTGGAAAAGTGCTTGAAAACATGGATTATTTTGGCCATGTTTTATTCAAGCAAGATTAAATTGTTTTTGAAGGTAGTTTATCGAATTGTTTTGATGGAATTATGTAATATAAATGAGATCCCAGTGTCATGCACCAAGTAATTTGAAGGCAACTTCTAGCAGAAAAGGGTGTCATCCGAGTAGCTAACACTGGGATCCAGGAAACTTGATTACAAATAAATATGCTGTTTTAATGAATTTGTGTAATAGAAGCTAGATTCCAGTGTCAGCTACTTTCATGACATTATCTACTATGTAAATTGCCCCCAAATCAAAACGTTTGCACAGTTGTATGTTGGAATGACACAAGATTTGCGTTTATAAATTAAGGCGATTATGCTAAAAGAATTTGAAATTGAACCTCTGCTAAAAGATAAAACTCCGCACCAGACTAAGGCTGTTGTTGCAATGTCCGGGGGAGTTGATAGCTCGGTTGCTGCAGCACTGCTACATAACCTTGGGTACCAGGTGATAGGTGTGACTCTTCAACTCTATGGCACTGACGGTAATGCTAACGCAAGAAAGGGTGCATGCTGCGCTGGACAGGATATTTATGACGCTAAGCGCGTGGCTGAAAGTGTTGGCTTTCCTCACTATATTTTAAACTATGAGGAAATATTCAAAAAGGAAGTAATAGAGGATTTTGCGAGTACCTATATGCGTGGGGAAACTCCCATACCATGCGTGAGATGTAACCAAACGGTAAAATTTCGTGATCTATTGCAAGTTACAAAAAATCTTGGTGCGGATGTGCTCGTAACAGGACATTACGTGAGAAGGTTAGAAAAAAATGGTGAGGTAAAGTTGTGCAGAAGCATTGATAAAAGTAAAGATCAAAGTTATTTTTTGTTTGCTACAACTCAAGAGCAGTTAAAGCTTTTGCGATTTCCGCTAGGTGGGTTCTATAAAAGTGATATAAGAAAATTAGCAAAATATTTCAGTTTACAAATTTCTGAAAAGCCAGACAGTCAAGATATATGCTTTGTTTCCGAAAGCTATAGTAAAACAATAGCTAAATTAGCTCCACAATCTGTACAGAAAGGTAAAATTGTGGATGTGAATGGAAAAGTGCTAGGTGAGCACAGTGGCATAGTAAATTTTACAGTAGGGCAAAGAAAAGGCTTAGGTGTTGGGTACAGTGAACCTCTTTACGTGATAAAAATTAATACAGAGAATAATGAGGTTATAGTAGGTCCGATCAACGCATTAATGCAAAAAAAAATATTGATCAAAGAGTTAAATTGGTTAGAACAACCAAAGGAAGGTATGGAAGTAACTGTGAAGCTGAGATCATCACATGCGGGAAGTTTAGCAACAATACATTCAACTGACGAAAAAAATAAAGCCTGTGTCATTTTAAACGACGATTACTTTGGCATCAGTCCAGGTCAAGCCTGTGTAGCGTATAAAGATGAGCAAGTTATCGGCGGTGGATGGATATGTTCTTAACTAAAGGGCTTAATTCTTTGATACAGAGTGTAAACGTACAATAATATTTATTGCTATTTTGCCATGTATCCCTTATACTATAAAGTAGAACATTATAGGTTTTAGCAATGGTTAAGAAAGTTAAAGAACTAATAAAAATTGTTGGTGAGGGCAATTTATTAGAGACGTTATTTATTTTTTTAGGTGGTTTTCAACATGCTGACTTAGATCGTAGTATGGATCACAGAAATCATTTTGGTTTGTCTGAATTCATTAGAAAAAAAGAGGAACCATTAGATAAATATTTTAACTTAAAATTTAGTCTACAAGGGCTGTTTTTAATTTATGCTCAAGCTTATCAAATTCTAAGTGAAAACAATAATCTGAATACTAAAGATGTCATAGATAAAATATATGACGTTATTAAAGGGTCTGAGTTAAATAGAGATATAAATGAAGTAGTAGATGGAAGAAAATTAGATTTACTTAACATCTTAGCAAATCCAAAGAGAGAACCAATATTTAAAACAGAAGAAGATTTTGAAAATAATGTACTTGCTGACATCAAAAAACTGTTAAATGAAAAATCTGATAAAGAGTTTTATTTTAATAAATTTGTTATCGATTGTTACTATTCTACTCATCAAGAGATAAAAGTAGATAGAGATGTGGCTTTATCATTTTCTCTATTATATTCTCTTGGAGGTAGTTATAAAAAACCTTTGTCACCTGATAAAATAGTAAAAAGAAAAGTACTAGAGTTACATGAGAATCTGTTAATAACGCAATATACAATATTCTTAGCTAGCAAACTACACATGATCGGATTATCAAGTAGAGATGGAACCATCAAATATACAATCGACCATGAGGATGTAGATCGACAAGAGAAAGGATTAAAAATGGATGGATCAATATGTCCTATAAATACAAAAAACACCCTGGAACAACTATTAAAAAGCCAGAATAGTGATGAATTTGAACAATTAGTAACAAGCCCTGAGAATAATTCAGTGTTGCCAGAAGAGAACGAATCTAGGCCAAATCTTATCATCAGTAAGAAAAAAGAAAAAGACCATAAAAACACAGTCTGTAAACTTATTTTAGGTATGTTTGTATTATCTGTTGGGTTATATGTTGCTGATTATTTCTTTATGGAGCAAAAATTATTTAATCCAATAAAAGGTCTCCTACCACAGGATAATTTTGTTAATCTAGTAATTGCTGCAGTGCTTACTATCGTAATAGTATATGCTTTATTTCAATTATCACAGGAACCACCACTTTCAACAGTCAATAAGATGACGAATGAAAATTTAGGACAGCCCGTGCAAAATAAGTTTAGAATTACATAAATGTAGCAACTTAAAAGCATATATTGTATAATGCTTATTCTTAAGTTAAGAGGTAATTTATGGATTTAAGTAAAATAACAGCGGGACCAAATGCGGTGAATGTGGTAATTGAAATAAGTGCGAATGCTGAGCCTGTAAAGTATGAATTTAATAAAGAGTTTGGGTTGTTACAAGTTGACAGATTTTTATCTACCTCAATGACTTATCCTTGCAATTATGGGTTTGTACCAAATACCTGCGCAGGTGATGGTGATCCTGTGGATGTTTTGGTGCTAACTCAGTTTCCCTTAGCATCTAGTGTTTTAATATCGGTGCGTCCAATAGGCGCATTACTCACTAAAGATGAAAAAGGAGAAGATGAGAAAATATTAGCAGTGCCTGTTTCCAGTGTTGATAGCTATTATGACAATATAAAGAACTATTCTGATTTATCTAAAAATCTACTAGATAAAATTGCTCATTTCTTTTCTCATTATAAAGATCTAGAAAAGGGAAAAACGGTAGCAGTTGGAGAATGGGTTGGTATAGAAGAAGCAAAGAAAATCATTGAAAAAAGCAGAAATTAGTTTGCGTTGATTTATAGCTAAAGTGGCTTAGGTTTGCCCACAATTTGAAAAATAACAAATTCGTCATTCCGCTACTTGTTAGCGGAATCTATGCTGAGATACCGCGCACAACTGTACGAACATTCATTCTTGAAGGTAAACTGCACAGCAAATGGTGTCATTCCAGTCTGGAATCCAGCCTTGCCGTAATCTCATCAAGAACGTTGTGTTTTAACATAAGATCAGCCACTTTTATGCTTACCAACTTAGTGCCCAATCAAAATTCCTGGATCCCAGTGTCAAGCACTGGGATGACATCATAGGGGCGCTGGGATGACACCCTCCTGCTAGACAACGTTCGTACAGCTATGGAATGAATCGCGGTATGACGTAGGGAAACCTTTCTTGGGTTAGCTATAGATTTTTGTATCACGGGTCTAAAAATTACAGTTGTTCGGAAAAATGTCGCTATTTAATTGGTAAATATTGCAATTAAAAGCATTAGACAGGCGGTAGAGGTCTTGGTATTATATAATCTTTAGGTTCTAAATTTGGAAGGGTGGCCGAGCGGCTGAAGGCGGCGGTTTGCTAAACCGTTATACGACCCAAAAGTCGTATCGAGGGTTCGAATCCCTCTCCTTCCGTATACTGTTTTTAGCACGGTCTAAATTCGCTATACTAGCATGTTTTTAGCCTATTTACCAGCGTACCTGATTTTGTTGCAATGGTTTTTATTTCCATTGTCACTGAGATCACTATTAAAAAGTTGGCTAGCATTGACTCAGTATTTATTATAGAATTGGTTATTAACTAAACAACTTTACTTGTATGTATAAAATACTAATCTTACTGTTGATAGTGTTGCCACTTAGGTTGCTTGCAACCGAGATTGAAATTGTTGCAGATGTAAATGGTGAACCAATTTCAAATTTAGATATCGAAAAACGCATCAACTTTATAAATTCATTGTTTGGCACTCAAAGTGTTAATCAAAAAGAAGCAAAGCCTCAAGTGCTTAGGGAGCTAATAGACGAAATTATCATTATCAATGAAGCACAGAGGCTGAATATAAAATTGAGCAACGAGGAGTTAGATAATGCTATTATGTTATTTTTAACCCAAAGTTTTAAACTTAAGGCTAATGAAGTTGATCAATACATAGAGAAGCATAATATAGATCTTGGTATTTTAAGAAAACAAATAAAATGTCAGTTACTGTGGAGCAAAATTATTGAAGTAAGAATTGTGCCATTTATTAATATAAGCGATAAAGAAGTAGATGATGTAAAAAGGCAAACAGAAAAGCCGGATTATCTTATCACGTTCCAAGAGTTTATAATTCCTGATCAAAAAGACAAGGACGTTTATGGTATAGCTGAAGATTTAGTAAAAAAATCACGCAACAGTAATAACCCAGAATCTCCAATAAAGATGCGTAAAGCAACAGTTAATTTAAGTCAGCTAAAAGGCAAACTCAAGGGCGTTTTAGAAAGATTAGAAATCAGCGATATAGCAGGTCCATTCAGTTTTAGTGAAGGTTACTCTGTTATAAAAGTAATAGATAAAGTACAACTTAATCATGCACTGCTGGAAAGCACTTTAAAATTAAAACAGATTGTGGTTGAAGGTTCAGAAAGTTTATTAGATAATCTCAAGGAGCAAAAAGTTAATTGTTTAAATTTTGATAAATTAGCAGATAATTTTAAGCTGCCAAACGCAAAAGAATTTGAAATAAAAATGCGAGATTTAAATCCTGATTTACAGATTTTATTTAGTAAAACAAGTGTGAATGAAATAGTAGAATTGAGAGAAAATGGCACTGCAAAGTTGATGATGTTGTGTGATATCAAGAGTAATGTAGCGGATATAGAAGCAATTAAACAGCAGATGTACCAACAAAAGATTATGATACAAAGCAACCTGTTATTAGATGATATGCGTAAAAATTCAGCTGTCAGTTATCGGTATAGTTGAAGTCAGAGAGTGTCCTTGTCTCTGTCTTTGTGTATAGAACTATATAAATTACTTTGTTCTATAAAATTTCAAAAAATTTGAACAAATGCAGTTAAAATAGCACATGAAGAATATAATGCTAATTGGTGGTGGAGTTGGAAATGCAGTGTTATTTTCGATAGGGAAGGCATGTCTTGAAAATAATAACAAGGTTTTGTACTTTGCTGGCTATAAGAAGTTAAGTGATGTATTTAAACGAGCACTGATAGAGCGTGCATCAAACGCAGTAGTTTGGGCATGTGAAGAAGGATTGATAGAAACAAGCAGAGATCAAGATAAATCCTTTCATGGTAATATAGTTGATGCAATAGTCTCTTATCAACAAGGAAGATTAGGTATTAATTTGAACGTTATAGATAAAATCATCACTATTGGTTCTGATAAAATGATGAAAGCTATAAATGAAGCTAGAAAAACAATTTTAAAGCCATATCTGAAATCAAGCCACATAGCAATATCATCAGTTAATTCTCCTATGCAGTGTATGATGAAAGAAATCTGCGCTCAGTGTGTGCAGCAACATATAAATGCGAAAACAGGAGAAAGGAGTTTTGTTTATAGTTGCAGTAATCAAGACCAGGATATGGAGTTTATTGACTTTGACTTTTTAAGTGAGCGTTTGAAGCAAAATAGTTTACAAGAAAAACTTACTGCGAAATGGATAGATCATGTTCAAAGATATTAAACAGCACAAAAAGGAAATAAGAGAGCAATATAGAGCTATAAGAAAAGATATTGATGAAAGTTATTCCAGTTATGCAGCAAATTCCCTTATTAATCTCTTTAATCAGAACTTAAGCTATGTTAAAGGCAAAACAATTGCGGCTTACATTCCAATGGATGGAGAAATAGATGTTGTGCCTTTGATGCATAGTTTACTCGATTTAGATTATAAAGTAGCAATTCCTAATAAAAATAAGTTACTAAAATTTGAGAAATGGAACAAAACAAATGAAGATGTAATTCCCGACACAATCATTACTCCTGTTATTGCTTTTGATGATCATTTTAATAGATTAGGTTTTGGCGGTGGTTGGTATGATACAATGATAAAAAAATTACGGCCGCTTGGAAAAATATTTATAGGTGTAGCTTATGAGAAACAATATTGTAAAAATCTACCTGTAGAACAACATGATCAAAAATTGGATATTATAATCACTGAGATGTGTGTTAGATGTGGAGGTGGATTGCTCAAAAAAGTAGATAGAAAGGAATAGCGTAATCCCACTTTCTAATAGTAATTTTTGCGTCAAAACGCTCCTCAAATGCATCAACCCGGTCCTGTGATTCCTCCTTCACTCACTCGTGCAGCACTTGAAATACCTAAGTGAGAATTTGGCTTCATTTCTTTAACTTTATCATCAACTATTTTTTCCACTTTCTCTATTTTATTATTACCACTGGCCATAATTGCAGGTTGAAAATCTTTCATCAAATCTAGCAATTTCTGCATATCATCCTCTTCATGAGTACTGAGGCCCTTTTCCAGAAGTCTGCTCATATTATCTTCTGAAAAATTTTTAATAACTCCATCACTTATTAACCCCTTTATAGCTGCTAGTTGCTCTTTACTTCGGAGCATTTTTGTTACCCTAATCTTATCCTTAGCGTCTTTTATTTTATTTTCTTCTAACTCAGAAGAGTCTACAATGAGTTGAGTCAATTCCTTATATAATCTATCAAAATTATTCTCTCTTTGTGTAAGCCTAGGCAGCTTATCTATTAAATCTTTACGTGAACTTTCTACTGTTTTTCCTGCTTCAATCACTCCTTCTTTTATTTTTTCACCTGCCTTTACTATACCTATTCCTGCATAACGTGCTCCAATACCTACAAGTGCTATTAATGTAGCAAGCACAATAAGTGGAGAAAATGCTGCTCCTAATACCATTACGGCAGAAGCTATTCCTATTTTTTCATTTGCAGATGCTGATTTAAAATAATTGACTAGATTATCCAGCGGGCCTTTATTATTATTTATAACATTACCTATTGCTTGCTGATTAACAGATTTTAACGCCTCTTCTATTATTTTTGAGTCAACATTTTCAGAAGTTAAACCTTTAAGTGCTTCTTCAATGAGTTTTATAAATAATTCTTTATTTACCTCCTTTTGCAAGCCTTGGTCATTAATCGCTAAATCTAAATCTTTGAGGTTCATCCCTTTAACTTGTTCTGATAGGGTTGTAAATAACTCTTTTTTCCCCTCTTGTGAGGATTGTGCAATACTTTCTATTATATCTGAAATAGCTTTTCTTAGTTCTGGATAGTCAGTGTCAAAAAACATACTATTGCTAGATCCCATATTCAGCTTCGTTGATTATAAATATGCCTAATTATACATACTAATCATTAATTATATTATAATTGATATAACATACCCCTTTCCAAATATAGAATTTGTATTAAAATATCTAGATTATATGAAATCAAGGTACTTTATGGGTGAAAAAAAATTAAAAGCTGCTGTGGTCTTATCAGGGTGTGGTCACCTTGACGGTGCAGAGGTAAGAGAAGCGGTTTTAAGTTTGCTTGTGCTTGATCAGCAGGAAGTGGATGTTAAATGCTTTGCACCTGATATCAATATCACACAAGTTATGAATCATAGAACAAAAGAGGCAACAAAAGAAAAAAGGAATGTACTTGTGGAAGCAGCAAGAATCGCAAGAGGCGAAATATATGACTTAAAAGAAGCCAAAGCTGAAAATTTTGACATGCTAGTTGTACCTGGTGGATACGGGGTTGCGAAAAATTTATCTGACTTAGCTGAAAGTAAAGACATGGTGACAGTAATGCCTGAATTTGAAAGATTAGTTTCAGAATTTTTTGTTACAAAAAAGCCAATAGGAGCGATATGCATATCTCCAGCCATCATTGTTTCAATTTTAAGTAGCAAGATAGGTAAAGAAGAAAGTAAGGTTAAGGTAACTATAGGAGATGACAGAGAACAGTTGATAGAAAGGCTTGGCGGCGAGCACATAAAATGCGATACAGAGTTATCAATAGAAGACGAAGAACATAATGTATTTTCCTGTTCTGCTTATATGCGTAGCGACGAAAGTACATACTCTGTATATCAAGGGATAAAGCATATGATTGACAGCATGGTAAAAAAGATTAACAAAAAAACTAAACAGCCATTCCTATAAGGTGTACTAAATAAGACTTCTCTATTAATCACACAATTAACTGTTGAATTTTACATTTCTAGCTGTATTATGGCTACGTAGCTAAAGTAACTTAGGTTTATCGACGCTTTACTACTTGTTAGCGGTGTGGTGTAGTGGCCATATATGTTTAGTTCTTTTTTTTAAGGTATTTTGTATGTCAGATCTTTTCTATATTGAAACTACGTGTTGTGTGGACGGTCAGTGTGATGTCTATACAGGGGAAGTGAGTTTTAATGATGTCATGTTAGGCAAGTTCAGTCTAAATTCGTGCAGCGGGAAAGAAGCTATGATAAATCTAGACATTATTACATTCGATATTAATATCGCTATTGATGGTCAAAATGGAAAGACAATAAAAAAAGACCTTAAAGGTCTTGAATTTGTAACTAAAGATGATGGTTCTTGGTATATTAATAAGGATTTTGGTAATGATAAATTTGAAATTATAGTAAAGCAATCATAATTTTACATCTCAGGTGTAACATTTAGTATAGGTGCTACTCTATTTATAATGTTTCTTACTATAGGCGCAGCAATTACTCCCCCGGTATGGTGCATCCCTTGAGGCTCATCAATAGCAATTAGCACTATGTACCTTGGGTCAAGCATAGTTAGCACTCCTATAAATGATGCTATGTTTGCATCTTTGCTATATTTACCATCTACAACTTTTTCCGCCGATCCAGTTTTTCCTCCTATTGAATATGCCTTTATTTTTGCTTTTCTGCCAGTGCCATCTGTTACTGCTGCACGTAATAATTTTCTCATTTCTCTGGAAGTTCTTCTTGAGATAATTTGCTCTCCTATACTTCTTTTATTCAACATCAAGGTTGCGTTATGAAATATCCCATTGTTGATTAATGCTGCTGCAGTTTGTGCAAGATGTATAGGAGTTACAGCTATGCCATAACCATAAGATGCTGTTATTAAAGTGTTTTCACTCCATTTATCCGGGATTATCGGTGTGGATTTTTCTGGTATTTCTATTTTCAAAGGAGAAAATAGCTTCATAGCTTTAAAGTATTCTACCTGTTTTTCAATACCTAGTTTGACTGCAATTTTTGCTGCACCAATGTTGGATGATTTTACAAATATATCTTGCACAGTAATTTTTGGAATTTTAGATTTATGAAAATCCTGAATTTTATACTTTCCAATGGTGATTGGTGTTGATACGTCATATAAATCGCTAGTTTTTGTAGCGTTCGCATCAAGCGCTGCGGCTATTGTAAAGTATTTTAATACCGACCCCATCTCATATACCCCAAGACTGGCGCGATTAAACTTTTGTACGTCTTCTGCCTTATTCTGTAAGTTGGGATTAAAATCAGGTAGGCTGACCATCGAGATAACTTCACTATTTCTCACATTTAAAACAATTCCTACTCCGCCAAGTGCCTGATATCTGCTTACAGCTTTAGTTAGCTCTTCATGCACTATGCTTTGCACTCGTGTATCTAAGGATAGTTGAACATATTGATCAGCAGAGCGTGACCATCCCTGTTGGATGACAGAAGATTGTGCAGAAGCTTGGTCTGGTGTCATTCCAGTGCACTGACACTGGAATCCAGTTTTATGCACAATTTCATCACAAACATTGTTTTTGACATATGTTTCTGGAATCCGTTGTTCATCACGTAATTTGTCAGTATTTTTATATCTGGATCCCAGTGTCACGCACTGGGATGACACCATCTGTTGTGTGGGGAATTGCTGTGCAGGAATTGCTTTCAAGTTGCAACATTCATACAACTGTATATCAGGTACTTGGATAACAGAATGTTGTTTGTTTTTACTTATATATGCCTCAACTCCTGCAATACCGTTGCCATCTATGTCAGTGTAACCAAGCACGTGTGAAAATAAATTACTGTGAGGATATATACGTTTTACATCGTTATAGAAGTTTATTCCTGGCACGCCGGCGTTTTTTATTGCTAACAGTTCTTTTGGAGTTAAGTGCCGCTTTATCCAAGCAAATTTCTTTTCTGAAGTAAGTACTCTATATAAGTTCTTGTATTCGAGGTCATGCAAAGTAGAACACAGTTGTGCTGCTATACTTTCCGGATTCTTTACTTTGGTTGCATCTATATATAGTGATGTTGTGGGCACATTTGTTGCTACTACCACTCCATTTCTATCTAAAATATCGGGTTGTTTATGTACTATATTATCTTTTCTAAAATTTTCTGAAGTAGTAAGTTGATCAAATGTGAAAGAGAATATGCGAAAAATAATTATTATATAAAATATAAATAGTGGTACTATAAAATACAGTGAGCGGAGCTTATTTTTAAGTAATGCTTGCATATTTACTTGATTTGACAAAAATGGAAATCATCTTAGCTGAACCACGAGGTTTTTGTGCCGGGGTAAAAAGAGCTGTGGACATATTAGCTATTACTTTAGAAAAATATAAAAACGAGCGCCAAGTTTATGTGCTACACGAAATTGTTCACAATAAATATATAGTAGAGGACTTTAAGAGACAAGGAGTGGTTTTTGTGAACAGTATCGAGGAAATTGAAGATAATGGAGGAATACTGATCTTCAGCGCGCACGGAGTATCAAAAAATATAGAAGATGAGGCAAAAAGAAAGGGTATTCAAGTGATTGATGCAACATGTCCTTTAGTCAGCAAAGTGCATAAAGAGGCAAAAAGGTATGAAAACGGTGGTAAAGAACTAATTCTCATTGGGCATGAAAACCATCCAGAAGTTAAGGGAATTAGAGGAAGAGTAAATAATCCTATCATTTTAGTGCAAACTGTGCAGGACGTACGCAATTTAAAAGTTAAAGATCCAGATAATTTATCTTATGTTACACAAACCACGTTAAGCATCGACGACACCCGTGAAATTATTGTTGCTCTGAAGCTCAGGTTTCCAGGCATAACAGGTCCAGATTTAAAGGACATATGCTATGCAACGCAAAACAGACAAAATGCTGTTAAAAAGCTAGCTGAAATTGTAGACATGGTATTAGTTGTAGGAAGTAAAAATAGCTCAAATTCAAACCGCTTATTAGATCTGTGCACTGCCAGAGGAAAAAGAGCCTACTTGATTGATAATTACAGCTGTGTGAATAAAAGCTGGTTTCAGGGCGTAGAAAAGATAGGAATCACTGTAGGTGCTTCCGCTCCTGACATATTGGTTGATGAATTAATGGACTACCTAAAAGTAAGCATGAATGTAGAAGTTTCAGTTATGCCAGGTGGTATTATTGAAAATGTTCAGTTTAAAATACCGAATCTGGTTTAAAACACAACTTATCTACTAAGCTTCTCTTGAAATCACATAAACCAGCATCTATAGCTAAGACGTCATGCCGCGATTCATTAGACTTCTTGCATAACCATATAACAAACTTTTATTGGAAATAGAAACGAAAAAACTTACTTGACAAACTCCGCCAGCCCTCTTATCATGAAACTGAAGGTATTCAGTTATGTTCATCTGTGCAGATTAAACAGCAAGAAAACAACGTAGTTGGCGTCTTATTTTTAATTTTTTGCACTATGTGCACCTTATGTCTTCACAACATTTCTGGGTTTTTACCTATATAAGCTGAAAGGCGCTTATAAGTCGTTTAAGACAGTATAGTACGCCAATTTGCAGGATTAGAGAGTGAACACTAATTACCACGGGGTTTCTTTTGCCTTTTTTTCTGCTTAGTAAATTTCTTAAACATTTAAGCTAAGGTTAGTTGCACTTAAAAGCAGCTAAATTGCAGCGTTTAAGACTTAAAAAAACGCCAATACAGAAAATAGACAATGACCAGGGCTTCTTTTGCCTTTTTTTTCGTTTGGTAAATTTCTTAAATATTTACGGCTAATATGAAGCTAAGTACGAACTTTGTTAAACACAACAAATGGTGTCATTCCAGTCTGGAATCCAGGAAAAAGAATGGTGTCATCCCAGTGCCCAAACACTGGGATCCAGTTTTCTTTACAAATTCACCAAAAGTGTTTCATTCTATAACATAAAACCCATACTCACCAAATCCAATGCATTACTTGCAATTAAGTTTCCTGGATCCCAGTGTCTGGGCACTGGGATAACAAAGGAGGAGGTTATTCCAGTGCCAAGCACAGACCATTTCTGGTCTCTTAAATTGCAACTAATCTAAGTATTAAAAAATTTACCAAACGAAAAAAAAGGCAAAAAAAGCCCGATGGTTGGCTAGTTACTTACATTATACTTTCAAGTATGGCGTTTTTTTATTCTAAACGCTTAATAACCGTGACTCAGCCGCTTTTAAGCCGCAACTAATCTAAATTATAAACGTTAAGAAATTTACTAAACAGAAAAAAAGGCAAAGAAACCCTAGGGTAGCTAATTATTCACTATCCATTTTTTAAGTTGGCGTTTTTTGATGTTTTAAATAGCGTATTTCAGCTTGTGTAGCTAGAAATTTGATAAAGACATGAGGTGCACATAGTGCAAAAAATTAAGCATGATTTACGCCAAATACATTAAGTTTTTTTGTCATTAATCCACTGCAGAGATTGCGAAGATAAATAAATAGCTTCAGTTTCATGATAAGGGGGCTGGCGAAGGGTGTCAAGGAAGTTTTTCGTTTCATCCAATGCGCTGCCAAAAGTTTGTTATGCAAGAGATCCCATAAATTGGGTGTCATAATAACTACACCCACATTAATTTTGGTGTACGTGACCTTGAAAGATCGTGATTCAATACTTAAATTATTAGGGTAGTAGGCAAATAATGGAGCTCAAAATGCATAATGTACAAGAAACTGAAAATTTAAAATTTGACGCTGAGGTAGGGAAAGTACTGAATATAGTGATTCATTCACTTTACACCAATAAAGACATTTTTCTGCGTGAATTAATATCAAATGCATCAGATGCATGTGATAAGTTGCGCTATGAATCTCAACTAAACCCTAATTTGCTAGATTTGAGTGACGAATTAAAAATCACTATCAGCTCCAATAAAGATAAGAACGAGCTATATATCACTGATAATGGCATTGGAATGAATAGACAGGATTTAATAGACAATCTTGGTACAATTGCAAGCTCTGGTACGCAAAAGTTCTTGGATGCGATTAAGAATAGCAAGGATTCAAGCCAAACTGTGGAGCTGATTGGGAAGTTTGGTGTTGGTTTTTACTCAAGCTTTATGGTTGCATCAGAAGTAATAGTAGAATCGAGAAAAGCTGGAGAAGAGGAGTCTTGGATCTGGCAATCCAAAGGAGATGGGGAATATTCAATCAGCAAGTCAGATAATCAAGTCCCTCGCGGAACCAAAATTACGCTCATTATGCATCCTGAAGAAAACGAGTTTTTAGATAAATTTCGTGTTGAAAATATTGTCACTACTTACTCTGATCACATAAATTTTCCTGTTGAATTTATAGACGAAGAAGGAAAAAGTGAAAAGTTAAACAGTAAGGCTGCAATTTGGACTAAGCCAAAAAATGACGTTACTCAAGAGGAGCACAACGATTTTTTCCGCAGTGTTGCCCACGTTGGCGGGGAGCCCTGGATGATATTGCATAATAAAAATGAAGGTGCAATAGAATATACAAATTTGCTTTATGTTCCTTCTATAAAACCTTTTGATTTATTCCATCCAGATAGACGTTGCTCTGTTAAGTTATATGTAAATAAAGTATTTATCACTGAAGATAATGTACAGATCATACCGCAGTATTTACGTTTCTTGAAAGGTATTGTTGATTCACCGGACTTACCTCTTAATATCAGCAGAGAAACGCTGCAGAATAATCGTGTTGTTGAGCAGATCAGAAAATCTCTCACTAAGCGTGTGATATCAGAGCTCGGTAAAAAAGCAAAAGAGAATTTAGAGGAATATACAAAATTCTGGACCAATTTTGGTGCAGTTTTAAAGGAAGGTCTTTGTGAAGCTATGCCAACTGATGAGAGAGAAGCGCTGCTCTCAATTTGCAGATTTAATAGCACCGGTGATGAGAAGTTGATCAGCATTGATGATTATATAAGCAGAATGAAGCCTGAGCAGGAACATATCTATTATCTCACCGGAAATAGCCTCGATTCAGTGAAAAACAGTCCGCAACTTGAGGGGTTCGTCAGTAAAGGGCTGGAGGTTCTTCTGTTCGTTGATCCAGTGGATGATTTCTGGACTAGTGTAATTCATGAATATAAAGATCAAAAGTTTAAGTCTGTGACTCGCGCTGATGTTGATTTGGAAAAATTCTCTTCAGAAGAAGATAAGAAAAATGAAGAAAACAAATCGAATGAAGAAAAAACTGAGGAAACTATATTGCAATATTTTACTACAGTGCTCGGAGATTCAGTAAAAAGCGTAAAGATCTCTAAAAAGTTGACGGACAGTCCTGTGTGTTTAGCGGTTGATGAAGGTACTATGGATCTTCGCATGGAGCGTTTTTTGCGTGAACAAAAGCAGTTAAATTACCGCACGCCAAAGGTGCTGGAAATCAACACTAAACATCCTGTAATAAAAAATATAATGAAATCTCACGCTGAAAATGGTGAAAACCCAACATTGGAAGACATGATTCATTTATTATTTTACCAAGCTTGTATAGTGGAAGGTGAAGAGATGGACAATGCAAGCCTGTTTGCTAAGAGACTGAATAATTTGCTTGGCAAGATTTCTGTTTAATGCTATACTTAGTTTAGTTATTAATTAGGGGTAAAACATGTTTGGTCCAGGTTTTAGAGACTTTGTATCACAGGATACAACTTCACATGGCCAATCAAATCCTGAAAGATTAATCAAAAGTTGGTATGGTTTTGAAAAACCAGATTCTGAAGATTCAGGTAATTGTTCAGAGTCTGAAGGAGAGTTTGAAGTTTTAGATGGCAAAAGTCAAGAGATACCAGCTAATCCATGTGATACACCCCCTGAAAATCTAAGTTTAGAGAATGCAATACTTGCAAACTTTCCTGATGGTTGTGATAGGTCGTTTACTGTAGAGTTAAAAGATGAAGATTCATATGGTATCATTCCTAAAAACTTAACTTTTGCTGAGATAATAAATATCTTAAATCAAGCTGTAAGGGAAGATGATTGTGAAGAACTAGACAAGGTTGTACAAAATATTGAAGATTATGAAGGCAGGTCTATTACGCTGGATAATGTAAATTTAAAGAGTTTTTGTGAGCAACAACTTAACTTAGATTTACGAGATAGAAGCGGTCATCAACATATATACTCAAATGTACTATCACAGTATAAATTTGATCAGGAGAATTCTGAGTGTGATTATTCAGTAAAAGAGTTGGTACTATTAGCAATCGCAGCTAATAACAAACTGACAGAAAAATACCAGGACATACTTTTTGCTGAAGGAAATTTAAGTCTTTTACCTGTACTTGTTGGTGGTCAAAAATATATTGAAGCTTTTATAGAAAAATTCCATGGTACCGATGGAGTTTATGGAAGATTAAAAGGTCAAGCTATACAACTTGTCGAACCTAATAAGATTGGCTTTTTCTCAGTTATAGCACTAAGAAAAGAGCAAGAATTACTAGAGACAGTTTTTGTCGAATACGTTTTAAGAGATTTTGGACAGGTGTTAAAAACAAGTAAACCTAATCCTTTGTATGGTGTGCTTGAAACAGCATCTCTGATCAAAAATGAAGAATTCATCACGATAGTGCTAGGTGCATTTGAAAGATATATTAATGAGCCAACTAAAAAAGCCTCAACAGAAGAGTTATTAAAAAAGAGCTTTGCTACCTTGTTAGAAACTGTGGTAAGTCAAGAACGCATATCTGTCATTGAATACTTGTGCAAACGATACACTAATAGTGCAGATCATGCCATTTACGATGTATATGAACAAGCATTTGCGGATGATAAAGTTATTACAATACTAAGGCAACAAATCCTGAAAAACATAGGAGCTCGTGGCAGAAAAGAAATTTATGATTTAATTCTGAAAACTGCTTTGGGTGCTGGCAATATTGCATTTATTGAGCGCCTATGCAAAGAATGTGCTGAATGCAGCAATGATGTTATTAATTATCTTGATCATAAACTTAAAAATAACGAATTTGATGAAACATATAAATCAACTCTAGTTGCATTGTCTAATGTTAAAAACACAAACACAAACACAAACGTTATAGTCAATGTGCTTTTTTACACTGAAAAAATCTATCAAAACGTATCACATGAGCAAGTAGTCAGGCAAGCCATACGAAATATACTGAGAAATGCAACACGCTACTCAACAGGCCAAGAAGATTACTCCTTAGTCAAGGAAGTATGTTACTTATACACAGAAGAGGGTGCAATTAACGTAATTTTTCAAGAGGAGTGTAGGATTTTTAAATCTAGCATAGAAAAGCGCATAGAAGATCTGGAAAAGGAAAACAAATTATTACAATCTGAAGCTTTACGTGAATATAATTACAGCTACTTGCCAGGTATTGTAAATGGATTAGCTCAGACTGCTTACGTAGCATATGATGAATACACTAAAGATCCAAAAGACAATAAACGTCAAGAGAATACTGATCTTATATTCAGTTTAATGCAAATTAGAAATATTCTGCAATTTTCTATTGATGTGCAAAAATATTCCTGTCATGAACGTCAAGATTTGTGGGATGAAATGTGCCAAACTCCTGGAACTTTTATAATACGAAAAAGAAGTAATAACGTTGCAGATGAATTAGAAATTCCAGTTATAACAAGTGACATTCTATCAGAAAATCCAGGACTTGAAAGTGCTGGCAGTCAACAACCACAAGAAAATGTGGACAGACGAGAAAATATTATGAATAATGAAGAGGCTTCAATAGAGCAAGCTGTAGGTAATGATTGTAGAGGAGGTAAAATAGGTAAAAGAAGCAAACAAAAAGGTGTTAGGCTACTTGCTAGTTTTGTTAGAAAAAAGATTAGTGAAATTATAAGCAAAGGTAATGATAACTTAAACTTAGAAGAGGAATTTAAAGATATCCTGAAAAATGAACACCATAATTCTGTACTAAAATACGCGAAAAGTCAAGAAGTTCACTTTAAGGATAAAGTAGTAGCTTTTTTAACCCCCCAAAAAAGTAAGAAAAATGGTGCTCAAATCAATGGCAAGCAGTCTACTAATCCAAGTAATACTGTACCACCTGTTCAACCAACTACACCTGAAACACCTAATGCTTCTTCAAGTGAGAATAAAATCTCTGAACAAAAAGATGGTACTCAAACTAGCACCAGGCAGCAAGAAGTGTTTCCTTTTTATCCTTATATGCAGAACGGTCATGTGCTTCCAAGTGGAAGTCTTAACCCTATTACCGAAATGGGAAATACACAGAATTTGCAATCTGCAGTTTTAAGTAGTCAACAGCTTGCTTTCCGCAATGTCATTGAAATTTTCAACAAGCATGGTAGAGAGGGTTTTACTTCGCTTAAGCTTGTGGTACAGGAGTTTCTTCGCAATGGAATATCAGAAATCCAACTTCCTACCTCTAATGGTTACATTACCCTTAATTTGAATACGATCAACAAAGCAGGTTCAGAAGGATTGCAAAATATAGTAAAAGTACTTACAGATTCGTATAAGAATGGTGCACTTAATGATAGAACTCGCAATGCTATTGAGACACATGATGATATTGACGATTATAGGCTATTTTCAGAGAAAGATCCAACTCTAACACCTACGCCAGTGCCAACGCCGAATCCGATACTAACATCAATACCGGGCCAAGTGCCAACATCAGTGCCTCCAGTAACTAGTGAAAGCTCTGCTACGCTCAATAGTCCACAGCCTTCAGTAGCTAACAACAAATCTGAGCAGGTGAATGATGCTCAAACCACCACCAGGCAGCAAGAACCGAATCCAATTCCAACACCTACACCGGTGCCAACGCCGAACCTAACACCAACACCGAATCCAATTCCAACACCTACGCCGGCGCCAACGCCAGGACTGACACCGGATCTAACACAAGATCCAATTCTAACACCTACGCTGGTGCCAACACCGAATCTAACACCAACACCGAATCCAGTGCCAACACCAGAACCAGTGCCTTCAGTAGCTAACAACAAATCTGAGCAGGTGAATGATACTCAAACCAATGGCGGGTTGCCTAATAATTCAGGCAAAAATAATGCTATTCCACAAAATACAAAAAGTAGTAAGCTGCCTGTTATAGCTGCTTCTGCACTTGCAATAGCTGGTATTATTTCAGGGGTGGCTGTTGCAGTTTACTTGGAAATGTTAGCGGTAGGAATAGCAGTTGGAGCTGGTTGTCTTATTGTAGCTATAGTTACCTACTGCTATAGGCCTAAAACCTTAATTGAAAACGATAAGGTCGAAAAGGTTGATGATATGCAAAAAAGTACACCTTGCTGTAGCTGACGATGAATAAATATAGTAGTCTATCGTTTAATAATTTATTATAATTATGTTAATTATTAGTGAATAAAAACTTGGTAAACTACGAAGAAATATTCTTAAATAAAATCAAAGATATAAAAGAGGAGGGGCGCTACCGTGAATTTACGCACTTTGCGTCATTGCCAGGTAGGCTCCCCCACATTATGGACTATGAAAGAAATAGGGAAGTAATTGTTTGGTGCAGTAATAACTATTTGGGAATGTCACAGAATGAGAGTGTTATTGCTGCTATTCAAAATTCATCTGTTGGTGCTGGAGGAACAAGAAATATATCTGGTACAACAAAAGAGGTTGTCGAACTTGAAAAATCCTTAGCTTGTTTGCATAAAAAAGAGGCTGCTTTAACTTTTGCTTGTGGCTACCTTGCTAACCAGACTACACTTAGCACTTTATCGTCTGTTATTCCGGGCGTGGTAATTTTTTCAGATGAGAAAAATCATTCTTCAATGATAGAAGGCATAAAATCAGGAAAAAGGCCAAAACATATATTTAAACACAATAATGTTAATCATCTAGAGCAGTTACTCAAGTCTATAGACAAAAAGACACCAAAAATAATAGCACTTGAATCCGTATATTCAATGGATGGCGATATAGCGCCGCTTAAAGCAATATGCGATCTTGCAGATCAACATAATGCAATTACCTATTTGGATGAGGTGCACGCAGTTGGCATGTATGGTTCACATGGTGGCGGAATTGCAGAAAGAGAAGGCCTGATGGATAGAATAACCGTTATTCAAGGTACACTATCGAAGGCTTTTGGAGTGATGGGTGGGTATATAGCGTCTTCAAAGAGCTTGGTAGATGTAATAAGAAGTTCCGCTCCAGGATTTATTTTTACCACTGCTATGTCGCCTGTTTTAGCAGCGGCAGCAAAGGCAAGCGTTGAGCACCTAAAATCGAGCAACATTGAAAGGGAAAAGCAAAAGCAAGTCGTTGAAAAAGTAAAAAACTCACTGAGAAATGCAGGAATTAACTTCATTCCAACAGAAACTCATATAATTCCAATAATAATTGGCAACTCAGAGTTATCCAAAAAAGCATCAAAATTATTATTTGATGAGTATGGAATATATGTTCAACATATAAATTACCCGACAGTTCCAAGAGGAACTGAGCGTTTCCGTATTACCCCTACACCTTATCATACCGATGAAATGATAGAGCATTTAACAGAATCTCTTGTAAAAGTTTTCGAAAAGTTGTCTATCTCTGTAGCCTGTTTATGCTATAGCTAGTACAGCCCTACGTCATACCGCGATTTATTCGCGGTATCTCAGCATGGATTCCGCTAACAAGTAGCGGAATGACGAGTTTTACGCTTATCAAATTGTAGGTAAACATAAATTACTTTAGCTATAGTTTTATATCTCCAGCAATGATTAGCCCGTTGTCTTCCGTTAGCCTTCCACCGCTTTCTTGCAGAAAAAGTCTACCGAGCAAGGCTTTATATTTGTTAACTCCAGAGTAAATTATTCCACTGTGCCTTCCTGCCGCAAGGTATGCAAAGCCTAAAATTGTTGAACCTATGGAGCGTACATTACTATTGCCAGGCAGCAATTTATTTAACAAATTACCACTTACATCTATTAGACCCCCTTCACGGCTTTTCACTCGCATTTTTACATGACGAGATCTAAAATCCTCAAGAAAAGCACCTTTCTTTTCTTCTGCCCAAAAAGTTTCTCTAAGAGCCGGAGCATCAATTACAGCTGCCACAACTTTATTTTTATGAATGAGACAGACTGATACTGCAAAATAAACCATGCAACTAGAAAAGTTCTCCCTGCCCTCTATAGGCATAATAAACCAGGTATAAGTGTCATCTTTTACTTCTTGATCAGTATCATCTTCAAAAATAAAACCATAGTCTTGTTTGTAATCGTGCAAGCAATCGTATATGGTTTGCTTGGATTTTGAATAAGTTTTATTAATAAAGTCTGCTGATTTAACATTAGAAATTTGCAATTCATTAAAATCGCGCATAAGCTGCCTGGAAGCATTACGCACAGAATCAAGCATCACATTAATTCGTGGTGATGAGATGGACATTCTTCTTTTTACTCTTTCACTCTTTCATAATAGCTGTCACCTGGAGTATATACTACAATTTTATCCTCTTCTTTTATAAACTGAGGCACGTTAACGCGCATTCCGTTTTCTAAAATTGCAGGCTTATAAGAAGCAGTAGCAGTTTGTCCTTTAATAACAGACTCTGTTTCTTTCACAGCAAGTGTAACATAATCAGGCACATGCGCAGAAATTATTTTGTCTTGATAAGCTACAACTTTAATTTTCATGTTATCCTGTAAATAAATCTTTTTTTCTCCCAATAAGTCCAAATTTATAGTGATTTGCTCGTAATTACTTGGATGCATAAGATTTACAATGTTTCCTTCAGTGAAAAGGTAAACATATTCCTCTTCATCTAAAATTGCCCTTCTGATTGTTGCATCAGAACGAAATCTTTCATAGTGTTTTGCTCCGGTCTTGATATTTTTCATTTCAGCTTGTATGTATGCACCACCTTTACCAGGTTGAGTATGCATAATACCTACAACCAAAAATAATCCGCCGTTATGTTCCAACACCTGACCTGGTCTAATATCGTTAGCTCTTTCTGCCATAATTACATTTTCAGTTTGATCTTACAATTATAAATAGCTTTATATAAATATCAAAGTCTTTATTAGTCAATAAATTCTGGTATATTTAATACTATATACCTCCCCTTTATATTTATATGTGGAAATATCTCTTTAGTGAAAGACAGCATAATACGTTTTTTTGTGCTGATAACTAAAATTTCTAATATATCCCCTGAGCCGAAATTATACACAGATTTTACATAGCCATATAATTCATTACTTTTCAGCCTTACTTCCATATCTACAAGGTCACTTTGGTAAAATTCATCCTCATCATTTAGCTCTGGTAACTTGCTTCTTTCTATATATAGCTTCTTATTCCTTAAAAGCTCTGCTTCATTACGGGAATTTACTCCGCTTATTGTAGCTATTACTAAATTATCACCTATGACGGATACTGAGTCTATTTTATAATTCTCATCACCACTTATTAGCTTACCATATAAGGAGATATTTTCAGGCTTTTCAGTAAAGGTTTTTACTTTAACAGCTCCTTTAATTCCGTGAGGAGAGGTAATAATTCCTAAGCATACCAGATTGTCGTTCATATTAATGCAAGTATCTAATCAGAAGATTTCTCAGATAAATATTGAGTCAAAATCTCGATGCCTTCATCAATCTCTTTTTCAGTGATAATGAGTGGAGGTAAAATTCTCACAACGTTATCTGATGTTACCCCAACAGTAAGCAAGCCGCGATGACTTAACTCTTCTGCAAACTTTTGATTGTCTGCTTTCACTTTTATTCCAAGCATTAACCCTTTCCCTCTTACTTCCTCTATTATTGGAAATTTACTTGCTAAGTCTTCTAGTTTATTTTTTAAGTATTTACCTCTAATTTCAACATTTTTCAAAAAGCCGGGGCTGAGCAATTCTTCGAGCACAGCATTACCTACTGAGGTTGCAAGCGGATTGCCACCAAAAGTGGAACCGTGCATACCAACTGCCATATATTTAGCAGCCTTTTCAGTTGCAAGACAAGCCCCCAGCGGAAACCCCCCGCCTATTCCCTTTGCAAGAGCACATATATCAGGTTCCACTCCTATATGTTCGTATGCGAATAATTTTCCTGTCCTACCAGCACCGCATTGTACGCAATCAAAAAATAACAATATGTCATTTTCATCACACAGCCTTCTTAGTTCTTTCATAAAGACTTCATTCATTACTTTGATACCACCTTGCCCTTGTATTGGTTCTATTAATATAACGCCTATACCACTTGAAATTGCTTTCTTTACGCTCTCAATATTGGGCTCGATGTTATCACACCAATCAGTACAGGGACTCAGTAATTCAGAAAATTTCTGTTTATCGTTTGCAGCACAAGTTAAAAAGGTTCTTCCATGAAATGCACCATGGAATGTTAAAATTCTGTGACGATTTTTATTGCCTTTTCCATTTTGATAGATCCTAGCAATCTTAAGCCCACATTCTACTGCCTCTGATCCAGAATTTGAGAAAAATACAGTGTCAGCGAAACTATTGTTTATTAATTTTTCTGCAAAATTATTGGCAGCAGGTATATTATAGGTATTTGATATATGCCATAATTTTTCTCCTTGCAATTTTAGAGCACTAATTAATCGCGAATTAGTGTGACCTAAGCTACTAACGGCTATTCCGGAGTGAAAATCTACGTAGCGCTCACCATCAACATCATATAGGTAGATACCTTTGCCATGAGAAAAATTTATATTAACAGGAGAATAAACTGGCAAAATAGGAGAAATTGTCATAAAATATTATATGCTAAATTTTATTATTAATAACATAAAAACCGTTGTTTCACAATAAGAAGGATATGTATAAGCTAGGTAAGTTGATGTTTTCTGCGTTGAAGAAAAACAAATACACAAAAGTTATTGTATTACTCTCATCGATCTTTATGATTTTATTCAGTGTGATATATTGTAATCATTTACTAAGGAGTAATTTCCTTTCTTCTTACCGTGATTCAAGTGTAAACTTAAAAACCGTACTGGAAAATGGCATAATAAAAAAATACCATTATTTACTAATAGAAAAGCATCACATTAAATACAAAAATTTTGACTACATAAACCAACTAGTAAAACTACGTGCTGAATTATTACAATCAGTGAGCAAAGTAAAGGATTTCAGCTTAATACTGTATGATCAAAACGGCAGAATAATATTCAGTAATTTTAACACTCAAGATTATGATTATGAACAGTTACTTACAAACGATGAAATTGATAAACTATTAAGTAACCAAGAAATATTTTATACTACAGGAAATACATTAACTTCTATTTTCCCTATATTCCATGAAAATAGCGCTAAACCGTCGTTTTTTTTGAAGATTCTTCGAAGCTACAATAATTATTATGTTATAGCATATGGCCTATTTTTAGGCTTATTATTAATAATTTTAATATTAATAATGTTCTATTTGCACTTTTCTAATACCAAAATGCTGGCCAAGCAACATAAAACTAACATTGAATTACAGCAGATAAAAGAGGCATTAGAGCAAGAAAATGCAAACAAGCTAAAGTTTTTTGCAAGCGTTACACATGAGTTACGCACACCTCTTAATGCTATTATTGGATTTGCAGAGTTGATCAAAAATGAAACTTTAGGTTCAATGGATAACTCTCAATACAAGGAGTATGCAGACGATATATATAATGCAGGGACGCATTTACTTGCTTTAATTAACGATGTGCTCGATTTTTCTAAAGCTGAATCAAGTAGTTTAACAGTAGAAAAAGTGAAGTTTAACCTGAACAAAATAATGGATTCATGCATAAATATGCTATTACCTAAATTAAGAGAAACTGAGATTAATTTAAAAAAAGAGATACCTAATAAGCAATTATTAGTTATTGCAGATCCTAAGAGAATGAAACAAGTTATAATAAATTTATTATCAAACTCAATCAAATTTACCCCAAAGGGTGGTTTAATAAGAATGGTGGTAAAAGAAAATATAGAAAAAAACTTATTAACTATTGAGTTTCATGACAATGGAATAGGGATAATGCAGCAGGACATATATAAAGTTATGTCTGTTTTTGGCCAAGCAGATTCGGGGTATAGAAACGAAGGTACGGGCATCGGATTGCCGCTAAGCAAGAAATTAGTAGAGTTAATGGGTGGAACTTTTGACATTAAAAGTGAAGCAAAACTTGGTACTACGATAACATTGAACTTCTTTTATGAAGAACAAACATGTGAAGATTCGATTGATTTTTAATAGGATCTATTGATATGGTCTTGAAAACCACACTTTATCAAAAGCGGCAAGCCGAGAAGGCAGTTATCAATAAGCCCACTGTCAAGAATCTTATCTGTGTTAGCTATATATAAAATTTGATACTCTGACTACAATATACTACTATAGATAGAAGTGTTATTAATGGAGCAAGGTATGGAATTAGCAGTAGGAAATAATGCACCCGATTTTAGCTTGCCAGCAGATTCTGGTGAAAATTTATCACTGAGTGAATTTTTTGATAAAAAAAATGTAGTTCTTTATTTTTATCCTAAAGACGATACTCCGGGTTGTACAATGGAGGCAAAAGGCTTTAGAGATAAAATAGATGATTTTTCTTTCCTTGACACAGTGATAATTGGTGTATCAAAAGATAGTGTTAGATGTCACACTAACTTCAAAGCAAAATATTCTCTGCCGTTTTCTTTAGTTTCTGATGAGAATGCTGAAATGTTGGGAAAATATGGTGTTTGGGTAGAGAAAAGTATGTTTGGCAAAAAGTATATGGGAATAGAACGCACTACTTTTTTAATAGATAAAAAAGGTAAAATAGTGAAGATCTGGAAAAATGTAAAAGTTAGTGGACATGTTGATGAGGTTCTGGAAGAAGTAAAGAGAATATAAACTAAAGAATAGGTTAATGGCTACCCATTGCTACATAAAAAAGCTGAAATTACATAATTTTCGTAGCCACTCAAACTTTGAACTGGATTCAGATGATAGCTCAGTTGTAATAACTGGCAAAAACGGTATTGGTAAAACTAATATACTTGAAGCAATCTCGTTGCTTGCTAAAAGCAATGGAATGAAAAAAGCAAAAGCCAGTGAGATACAAAATAGATTCAGTAATGAAGATTGGGTAGTGCACTATGATTTTTTTAATGGAATGGATTTTAATTCAATTGGTATCGCAAAGAGTTTTGATAAGAAACTAATACAAATTGATGGAAAAACGCAATCGAGTTATTCATCTTTGTATAAGATATCCAATGTAATATGGCTGATTCCACAAATGGACTATGTTCTTCTTAATTCTCCAAGTGACAGATTAAAATTTTTAGACCGTATAGTCTCACTGTTTGAGGAAAATTACACTTGCTGCTACATGAAACACAGAAAAGCTAAACGTGAGCGAAGTAAACTGTTGAGAGAGAACACCTTGGACGAAAATTGGCTCTCTAGTCTTGAAAACATAATGGCCGTTAATGCAGTTAGTATTTTACGTATGCGATCGTCTGTTTTAAAGACACTACAAGACACAATTGATAACCATTCCAGTGAGTTTTTTCCGAAGGCAAGTTTGAAATTCAGCAGCCAGCTAACTTTGGACGATACTGCAGAATATTTTCAGAATCGTCTAAAGGAAAACAGAGAAAAAGATTCATTGACTGGTAGAGTAACCTTTGGTGTGCATAACGATAATTTTCGGGTTTTTTGTCAAAAAAGAAACGTACCAATAAATCTGTGCTCCACTGGAGAACAAAAGTTATTACTGCTTTCTATTATTTTATCCAGTGTAAAAGCAAGGTGTATTCATTACAATAAGGCACCACTTCTTCTACTTGATGATATAATGTCTCATCTGGATAAACATTACAGAAAGGCGTTAATGGAGGAAGTGTTAAGTATTCAATGTCAAACTTGGATAACTGATGTAAATCAAGATAATTTCAATAGCTATCTTTATTCTTTCAAGTTTTTTGAATTATCAAATGAATAGTACCTCTTTCAAAGCTCATACAGGCAACTCCCAATTGTAAATTCCGGCAATTAAACCTCAAACCAAAACATTTCTGTTTTTTTTACTTTAAATTAAATGCAAAAGTTACTTTACAAACTTCGCCAGTCCCCTTATCATGAAACTGAAGCTATTTATTTATCTTCGCAATCTCTGCAGTGGATTAATGACAAAAAACTTAATGTATTTGGCGTAAATCATGCTTAATTTTTGCACTATGTGCACCTCATGTCTTTATAAAGCTTCTAGGTTTCTACCTATATAAGCTGAAACGCGCTTACAAAGCGTTTAAGACAGCAAAAAACGTCAAATTGACAAGGGAGAATTTGAATACTAGCCACCCTAGGGTTTCTTTGCCTTTTTTTTCGCTCAGTAAATTTCTTAATGTTTATAATTTAGATTAGTTGCGGCTTAAAAGCAGCTGAATCGCGGTTATTAAGCGTTTAGAATAAAAAAACGCCATACTTGAAAGTATAATGTAAGTAATTAGCCAACCACGGGGCTTCTTTTGCCTTTTTTTTCATTTGGTAAATTTCTTAATATTCATAGCTAAACGACAACTGTTATTCCGCTGCTTGTTAGCTGATGAGATACCGCGAATGAATCGCGGTATGACGGTATGCGGCGGCATGACGATAAGCCTTGTCATTCCAGCGCGTGACGCTGGAATCCAGACTTTAACTGATATGATTACAGAAAGAGAATTTATTAGGTATTCATAGACACTGAAAGTGGTCAGCTTGACCACTTTCAAGTAAAGAAAACTACGTTTGTGCCTCCAATAATTTCTATTACTTATCCGCTACTGCACCGTCTTTACAAATCACACCTCCTGGTGTTATTTTTGAAACGACTACAGGAGCGCCAAAAAACACAGCAGTGAACGCACCGAGTGCAAAAAGCGCTGGCCATGGCATTCTGCCGAATATCGCAAGCAAAGCTGCACCAATTATCACTATTGTGATCATCGGTCCACCTATGCCGTGAGTATAGCCTATTATCTTGCATATCACCGATGATGTTGTATCATTTTTATCAACAAAAGTATTTGCAGCATTTGCATCAAATGCAAAGGAGAGAATTAAAGCCACAAGTAGAAGAAAATTTTTCATTACGCCTCCGATAATTTCTATTTAATGCTGGATTATCCTTCACTTTGATTAAATTTAAGTAAATGGTGAGGATTTTTTGCTTAAAAGTATCCTTTATTTCATTTAGAATACTTTTCTTGGTTCGTCTATATTACAGTGCTACAGAAATTTTACAGCATCGTTTATTGCCTTTATCGTGCTTTGATTGACACAATTCATAATGATGGAGTGGAGCATGCAGGGTATTTATCATTTTTAATTCTGTTATCAATATTTCCTTTTCTCATCGTTTTAATGGCTGTGGCGTCAACATTCGCAAATTTTTTAGACCAGTACAACATTGGCTGGGTATTTATCATTGATAACATGCCACAGGATATTTTATCATCTTTGATGCCGCGTATTAGGGAGATAATATCAGGCCCGCCGCAAAGCTTACTAACTTTAGCAATTGTAGGTGCTGTTTGGACCGCTTCATCGACAATTGAAGGGCTTAGAACAATACTCAATAAGGCCTATAAAGTTCCGGTTTCGCCGCCTTATATATTAAGAAGAGTACTAAGTATATTACAATTTTTAGTAATCACGCTTATTATAACTCTAACTATAGTGTTTTCTACACTAGTACCAATGCTAATTGATTTTTCCTATCAGGGGCTAAGTTATACTAGGTATTTACTTATTGAATTTGTACTTTTCACAGTAGTCTCTTGGCTATATTTTATGTTACCAAACATAAAACAAAATTTATCAGACGTATTTCCTGGATCTTGTGTAGCTGTTATTCTTTGGACGATTTCTGCTTCAGCTTTTAAGCAATACTTAAAAGCTTCCTTTGACCAACTGGATTTGATATATGGAAGTTTAGGTGGTGTGGTAGTGTCATTACTATTTTTTTATATGCTAAGTTTGATTTTTATATATGGAGCAAAATTCAATTTTCAGCTAAAATATTTCAATGGATCTCGCTAAGGAGAAAGAAATGGGTAAGTTAGAAGGTAAAGTAGCTTTAATCACCGGAGCTTCAGGTGGAATAGGCTCTGCTGTTGCAAAAAGGTTTATAAGAGAAGGTGCATGTGTGATTCTGATTTCAAGATCTCTTGATAATCTCAAGCCACTATATAATGAAATTGAAGAGCTTGAAGAATTTAAAGAAGGCTCTGTGAAACTAATTCAGCTTGATCTTTTAGACTTTGAGAATGTAAAGATACTGACAAACATGATAGAAAGCCTGAAATTATCAGAATCTGGAGCACTTGATATATTAGTTGCGTGTGCTGGAATTTTAGGCAAACTGAACCCCATTCATGACTGTGAGATTGAAGAGCTACAGAACGTAATGAATACAAATTTTACTGCCAATTGGTACTTACTAAAAAACTTAGATCCAATGCTAAAAAAGTCTAATGCTGGAAGAGCGATATTCATGACCTCAGAAGTGACACTTTCTCCTTCCTCTTATCCATATTGGATGCCGTATGCTGCAAGTAAAGTTGCACTAGAAATAATGGTGCAGATATATGCATCTGAGACAAAACATACAAAATTATGTGTAAATGCTGTATACACGGAAGGACCTGTGGGTAGTGAGCAGGCATTTCCTGGATCTGAATTGGTGTCACCTGATAAACTAACAGATAAATTTGTGGAATTAGCTTCTGAAGACTGCAGCATATCAGGAAAAATCTTACCGCTCAGCAAATCTCCCGAATAAATTACCATAGTATCTGCAAAGATACCGTTAAGCCCACAACTGTATGAACATTGTGATTTGAGAGTAATCTCCACTAGGAAGGATGTCATCCCAGTGCCTCTATGGTGTCATTCCAGTGCTTGACACTGGAATCTAGTCTTTATTATGCAGCCACTTATTTAAAGTTAAGTTTTCTGGATCCCAGACTGGGATGACACCTCTGGGCACTGCCGTCATAAAGGAACCAGTGTCAGCTACTTGAATGACATCATTTGCTGTGCAATTTACCTTCAAAAATGAATGTTTGTACAGCTGTGTGTCAAGCACTGGAATCTGCCACGCAAATTGCAATGTTCGTACAGTTATGCGTCAAGCCTAAAAGTAATTAGCTAATAGGTTTAATAAAAATTCACATATACAGGAAAGATTGGTAACATTACTTGAATAGAGACCGTTATTGTAATTATGCCGAAACGCACAGATATAGAATCTATATTAGTAATAGGAGCAGGCCCAATAGTTATAGGTCAGGCATGCGAGTTTGATTATTCTGGAACGCAAAGCTGTAAAGTATTAAAAAGTGAAGGTTATAAAGTCATTTTGGTTAACTCCAACCCCGCAACTATAATGACAGATCCTGAATTCTCTGATGCAACTTATATTGAGCCGGTACTGCCTGAAATCATAGAGAAAATTATAATTAAGGAGAGGCCAGACGCAATATTGCCAACAATGGGCGGGCAAACAGCACTCAATTGCGCAATAAAACTTGCAGATGATGGAGTGTTAGACAAATACAATGTAGAATTAATAGGGGTAAATAGAGAAGCAATAAAAAAAGCAGAGGATAGAGAGTTATTCCGTCAGTCCATGGATAGAATAGGACTGAAATACCCCAAAAGTATCATTATAAAGAATCAAGAACAAATAAAAAAGGCTTTGGACTACGTTGGATTACCAGCAATCATCCGTTCATCATTCACTCTTGGTGGCGCAGGTAGTGGCATAGCATATAATAAAGAGGAGTTTTTCAATATCGCAGAAAGTGCTCTCAAAATTTCGCCAATAAATGAAGTTCAGATAGATGAATCAATTATCGGCTGGAAAGAATATGAAATGGAAGTTATCCGCGATTGTAAAGATAACTGCATAATAGTCTGTTCGATAGAAAATGTTGATCCGATGGGAGTGCACACTGGGGATAGCATAACTGTTGCTCCTGCTTTGACTCTGCGTGACGTAGAATACCAACAGATGAGAAATGCATCTATAGCAGTGCTGAGAGAAATTGATGTTAGTGCCGGTGGTGCAAATGTTCAATTTGCAGTGAATCCTAAAGAAGATGGAAGCCTCGTTGTGATTGAGATGAATCCAAGGGTTTCTCGCTCTTCTGCACTTGCTTCGAAAGCAACAGGCTATCCTATTGCAAAAGTTGTAACTAAACTTGCTATTGGCTATTCGCTCGACGAAATACGTAACGACTGTGCTCCAATAATACCAGCAGCATTCGAACCAGTGATTGATTATATCGTCACTAAAATTCCTCGATTTGAGTTTGAGAAATTTAAAGGAACGAATTGTGAACTATCAACCTCCATGAAATCAGTGGGAGAAGTAATGTCTATAGGCCGCACTTTTAATGAGTCACTGCAGAAAGCTTTTCGTTCACTTGAAACTGATCTTACAGGACTTGATGAAGTATTTCCTGAGAACATTGATATTGATCACGTAAAATCTCAATTAGCAAAATTGCTACCAAACAGATTACTGATTGCTGCTGACGCAATGCGCCACGGAATTAGCATAGAAGAAATAAATTCGATTACAGGATATGACTTATGGTTTCTGCAAAATATACAGCAAATTATATTAACTGAACAAAAAATCAAGGAAAATGGATTTCCTGGAACTGCGTACGAAATGTTAGAGCTGAAAAAAATGGGATTTTCAGATGCAAGATTAGCAAAGTTAAGTAATAGACCTACCTCTGTCATTCCAGTACCCTCTAATGTCATCCCAGTGCGTGACACTGGGATCCAGCCAGCGTTACACGCTGGAGATCGAGTAAAACAAATCGAAGAAATAAGAAAAAAATTTGGCATTAAACAAGTTTATAAACGCGTAGACACCTGTGCAGCTGAATTTGAATCGAGCACTGCTTATATGTATGGCTGCTATGAGGGTGATGTTGAAAATAAAACCGAATGTGAGGCGAATATTTCTGACCGAGAAAAGGTTGTCATTTTAGGAAGTGGTCCAAATCGCATTGGTCAAGGTATTGAGTTTGATTATGCATGCGTACATGCAGCTTCTGCCGCCAAAGAAATGGGGTATGAAACAATAATGATCAACTGTAATCCCGAAACTGTCTCAACTGACTACGATACCGCTGATCGTTTATATTTTGCACCACTCATTGCAGAGGATGTGCTTGAAATACTAAGTAAAGAGCAAGAAAATGGCACACTGGTTGGTGTAATAGTTCAAATAGGCGGTCAAACACCTTTAAAGTTAGCCAAAGTGCTTAACGAGAGAGGTTTCAAAATTCTGGGAACTTCGTTTGATTCTATTGACCTTGCAGAAGATCGCATGAGGTTTAAAAACCTTGCTTTGCAACTTAATTTAAAACAACCTGAAAATTCTATCTGCCATTCAGTAGAAGAAGCGTTAACCAACGCAGAAAAGGTGGGGTTTCCACTAGTAGTCAGGCCATCATATGTTCTCGGCGGTCAGTCTATGTCGATTAGACACGATACTCAGAGCTTTAAAGAGTACGTCTTAGATCAAACTAAAATCTTTGAGCATGGTTCGCTGCTTCTTGATAAATTTTTAGTCAATGCAGTTGAGGTTGACGTTGATGCTGTATGTGATGGGGAAAAAGTTTTCATTGCAGCGGTCATGGAGCATATTGAAGAAGCTGGTATCCACTCTGGTGATTCAACATGCTCAATACCGACAAATACATTGAGTGACGAAGTAATAAAAGAGATTAAGCTACAAACTGAAAGAATAGCTCTTGCACTAGAAGTGAAAGGTCTGATAAACATTCAGTTTGCTGTTCAAGAGAATAGACCTCTTGCAGAACCTGTTTGTGATGAGAAATTTTTAGAAAAAATGCAGATGAGCACCACAGAATACTCGAATGTATTTGAGGAGCGCAGACAAGCTTTGACGACAAAATTGCCTTCAGAAATCGAGTTATGCAAGAGGTCTAGTGATGTATACATACTTGAAGTGAATCTAAGGGCTAGTCGCACAGTTCCTTTTATTTCCAAAGTAATTAACATCCCTATTGCAAAACTTGCCACTCAAGTTATTTTGGGTAAAAAATTGAATCAGGAAAACGAGCCTTTCAATCATTTTGCAGTTAAAGCTGCTGTTTTTCCATTCACGCGCTTTTCGGGAATTGATATTCTACTTGGTCCTGAAATGAAATCAACAGGAGAAGTGATGGGAATTGACTCATCTTTCGAAGCTGCACTTGCAAAAGTGCATATGGCTGCGGGATACAAGTTACCAACAGAAGGAGCAGCTCTGGTTTCAGTAAAAGATGATGATAAAGAGTATATATTGCCTGTTGTACGAATGTTGAAAGAACTGAGTTTTGAAATATATGCAACCAAAGGTACAGCTTCTTATCTGAATAATAATGGCATTGCTGCACAAACTGTAAATAAAGTGAGAGAAGGCAGACCCCACATAGTTGATATGCTCAAAGATGGAAAAATAAATCTAGTGATCAATACTTCAAAAGGTGTGAAATCAGTCTCAGATAGCAAAGATATCAGGAGAACTGCTATTTTGCAAAATATAGCTTACAGTACCACAGCTTCTGGGAGTAAAGCGTTAGTGCTTGCAATTCAATATGTAAAGAATAGCAAATTGGAAGTGAAATCATTACAGCAAATACAAAACGTTTAAATATCAAAACTAGAATAATTCACTCTCAAAATGCTAAAGAGAACATAATAAAAAGATGGAAATTTTGAAGGAAATAGTATACCTAAAGAATCAACTAGCGTAATTGAACAGCCAAATGCTACAACGAATACTCCACAATCTTACCTAGAGGACACTTCCCTTATATGTTAAGAACAGGTCTTTATAAATATCAAAGTAGTGATATTAAAGACACACAGAGAAGAGGAACCGTCACGCCCCTTGATTATAAGAATCGTTGTTCAGCAAGGTTCTCTTCTCTGGTTTATTATACTGAAAGTTCCGAACAACTGATTGAGCTTTTAGGCTCGTATATAAGGCTGGAAAATGCAGTATATGTTATTATTACGGAGGAATTATGAATTCATCAAACATTATTGCTGGCATTGATGTTAGCAAAAGTAAATTAGATCTCCACATTCACCCACTTGAGCATTATAAAATATTTGAAAACAATGTACAATCCATTGATGAAATGCTGGACTTTTTACGTTTGCATAATGTAACCAAAATTGGTCTTGAGCCAACTGGTGGATACGAAAAATTATGTGCCTATACTTTACTAAGCAATGGTTTTGAGGTGTACGTCATTCAACCAAGGTGGGAGAGACTATGCTAAAAGCCTTGGTATTACTACAAAAACTGATAAAATAGACTGCAGTATCATCTCACGTTATATTAATAATACAGATATGCGTGTTACTCCTTTAACAGTTAGTAATGGTAATATTGATTGCTTGAAACAAAAATTATCTCGTAGAAACCAACTTGTAGAAATAGCAAAAATACAAAAAACCCAAATCCAACAGGTATAGCATTTCTCATAATAGTCCGAACAGGTCATAGGAAGGCAGAATCAACAGCACGACGAAAGGATTCGAATAGAGGAATGTTTTTCCTGGCTCTGTTTTTTATAGCAAACCAATGATGCTCAATTTTGTTGAAATCTGGAGAATAAGGCGGCAGATACAAAATTTCTGCACCAACCCCTTTAGCAAGCTCGATAATCTTATCAGACTTATGAAAAGTAGCATTGTCAAGAATGACAGTCTGTCCAGGTTCCAAGATCGGTGTCAAAAATTGCTCAAACCATCCATTAAAAACATCCATATTACAGCGGCCTTCAAAGGTTAACGGAACAACTATCTTTCTTCCACTTAAGGCTGCAACCATACTGATTCGTTGAGTTTTCTTTCCAGATTTTAAGGCATAAAACCGCTGTCCTTTCTGGCAATATCCGTAGGGGTAGTCTTCGGTGTTATCAATGCCAGACTCATCTATATACACTAAGTTTTTAGGTTCTTTTGTCGCTATAATTTTCAAAAATTCAGCACGTTTTTCTTCGTTTCTTTCCTTGTATCCATATGTCTTTTTTTGCGCGTAAATCCAATTTTTTTAAGGGCTCGATAGATCGTTTGGATACTAACGTTGTTCCAAAGTTTAGCCATTTCCGATAGAGTCTTTCCTCCGTGTTCTCTGGCAAATTTGGCAAAGGTATCCCAGTCGGTAATTTTGTGATTGTAACCCCCATTTCCAAGTTTTTTTGATTGAAAGTCTCCTGTTTCTTTTCTTCTTTGCTGCCACTCCCATAAAGTAGTTTGTCCAATCTTAAATCTTGCTGCCACTGTTTCTCTGCTTTCTCCTTCGTCTAGCACTTCCATTGCTTTTTTTCTTAAATCATAACTATATGCTGCTGGCATTCAACCTCCTTATCATCATCTATCCTTATCCTATCACATCCGGACTTTTATGGAAAGAGCTATAAATGATACATCTATAATCAAACAAATAGAGGAACTTCTTGCAATTTTACGTAATCAAATTAAAACTTTAGAAGATGAAATGATTACATTTATCGATCAAAACCAAGAGCTTAAAAGAAAATATATATCAATAACTATATAGTAGCGGGATGACGGTTTTTCAAATTGTCGGTAAATCTAAGTCAGTTTAGCTATAGGCAGCAATTTTCTGTATTTATTTTAAATTGAAGAAAGCTCAAATGAAAGATCGTGTTTTGCTAAAAATCACAGAATGCAGTCTGGTTACTATTTAAAAGGATATGTTCAAAAAAACTGTGTCAAATCAACTCATACACTTCATTACCAACTTCATGATGAAGTTCCGCAGTTGGATGGAAATAATCAGAAAAGAAATAATCCTTTAGTGTTTCTTTGCTACACCCAGGGTTATAGTGAACGTCAAGTTCCCCTTTAAATATCAACTTTAAGAGTATTTTTATATTTTCTTTAAATCTCCCAACTTGGTCTGCAATGTTCGATGTGCATGCATCTTGACAATTTAAACCTTTGCTCTTGTATTCGCTAAGCATACTTTTCATTTTAGAGTTAAGATCAAATGCTTTTATTTCAAGATTTGTACTTTTCTTCATATAATCTAAGCCTTTAGCCAATTTTGCATTGAAACTCTCCGTGAGCTTTGTAGCTAGTTCCCTTGCTTCTTCATCTCTATTAAAAGCTGGTATTAAGCCAACTTCAGGTGCGTTTGCAACAACTACATGCTTAACACCATGTTCATTTAGAACCTTGAGTGCATTACATATTTCACTCACTGCTTGTTCCAACACTTCTTCCGCTTTAGTATCGTCATAAGCAGTGGCAACCATAACATCATTTACGCCGATTATGATGCAAAATAAATCTTCTTTACCTATATCTGGATGATGTTTAATTACCGCATCTAGCTGGTTAGCTAAACGAAATTTATTGAAGAAATAAGAAAAAATAGGGTCAAAAATTTCAGACGCTGTTGCACATGAAACTGCATAGTTTTGACCTTGCTGTTCGTGGCATCTACCAAAAAATGAATAACTCCACCCAGGTTTAAATTCGTCTAAATCTAAATATTTTGCTATATATTCAACAGCAGTAGGACCATTGCTAAAAGATCCTCCTTGATAAAAAGGGTCATCAAACTTTACGCTTTTTGCAAAGGATAAGTTATTTAAAATTCCAATGATTGCGCCATTATCGGATAAACTATCACCCAGAACATAAAAATTTCTATACTTTGAATTAGAATTGTCATTTTTGTTTGTCATAATATTTACCGTAGATTAGCATGTTGTTTCACTAGATTCATAAAAAAAGAAAAATAGCGGTGAAATTATACAACTTTGGCCTAACTTGCTCTCCACTTTTTCCGGGCAAAATCAGCTTCTTCTTAACTTGACACGTATACTTAAAAGAACCCTCTAAGTTTTCTAGCGCGGCTTGGATGTTTCAACTTGCGCAGTGCTTTTGCCTCTATTTGCCTAATTCTCTCACGTGTTACATTAAAAATTTTTCCTACTTCTTCTAAGGTATGTTCCTTCCCATCTTTACCAAGGCCAAAACGCATTCTTAGAATTCTTTCTTCCTTTGGTGTTAAAGTTGCAAGAACATTGGTTGTAATGCCACGCAAATCAGCAAGTATTGCAGCATCCTCTGGTCTGGAGACTCGCTTATCTTCTATACAATCACCGAAGGTACTACTATCATCTTTTCCTGTTGGAGCTTCAAGACTTACTGGATCCCTTGCTATTTTCATAACTTTGCGTATTCTTTCCAGTGGCATTGTCAGTTCTACACTCAATTCCTCTAACGTCGGCTCTCTTCCCATCTCATGAGTCATCTTTCTTAATGCTCTGTTGATTTTACTGATAATTTCCACCATATGAACTGGTATTCTAACTACTTTAGACTGCTCAGGTATTGCCCTAGTGATTGATTGTCTTACCCACCAAGTGCCATAAGTTGAAAATTTATATCCACGTTTGTAATCAAACTTATCCACGGCCTTCATAAGACCAATATTGCCTTCTTGTATCAAATCAAGCAGATCAAGGCCTCTTTTTGAATACTTCTTAGCAATGGAAACTACTAGCCTTAAGTTAGCCTTAATCATCTCTTGCTTTGCTTCAGAGACTTCTCGTTCGTGTTTTTGTATTCTCCTGATTAGCTCCTTAAATTCTTGTACGTTATCTTCCTGTATATGCTGCTTAATACCGTTCAAGGTACTAGCTATATGTTCAGAGTTATCGTCTATAAACCTTAAAAATTTGTTTTTTAATTCACCTGTAAAAGAGGACTGATTTTCATTGATCTTTAAAAGACTTATCTTTTTCAATTCGTGCTTTAAAAGCACGTCATCATAAACTTTATAGAAACTTTCTCTATCGATATCGTATTTTCTAGCCTCAGCAATAAGATTAGCCTCTTCAAGCGTAATGGATCTATTTATCTTATAAAGTTCTTGTGTAATTCTGGCAACAGCAGCATCACTTAACTTAATTTGTAATGCTATAGACCATATTTGATTATACAAATTTTCTAGCTCATTAGAGAAATTTTTAGAATTTTTTCTTAATATCAACGCTTCATTTGTTAAAGTAATTATCTCATCCAATGCAACTATGACCTTTGGCAATAAGTCACTTTCCATTTCAAGAATAGAAACATTTAAATTGACTGAACTTATATCTTCATTATTACCGTCTTTCTCATCATCACTTTTTTTACTATCTTTCTCATCATCACTACAGTACTCAGCATCTTCAGAAACATCCTCAGAATCCTCAACATCTTCAGCACTTTCTTCACTCTCTTCACTTTCTTCTTTGGGTACCACATTAAAATCAGAGTTATAAATTGCATCCAGATCTATAATTTCTCTCAGTAAGAGAGCTCCATTACTTAAATCATCACACCATACTTTTATCACCTTTAATGTTACTGATGTTTCAATTATTGCACGTAACATGTTATGCTTTTCAGATTCAATTTTTTTTGCTATCTCGATTTCATCTGCCCTTGATAAAAGCTTTACGGAGCTCATGTCTTGTAAATAAATCCTCACTGGATCATCATTTTGTACTAAAGTTGCAGTAACATTTGGCGATGTGTCATCATCATCAAGTTTACTATCATCACTGTTGGAAGGAATATCTTCTTCATCTTCGCTACTTTCAAGCACATTAATTCCGGAATCCTGCAATAAAGATATAGCATCATCTATAAAGTCAGACGAAAAATTTTCATCTGATAATTTATCATTTATATCATCAAAGGTGATAAAACCACCCTTTTTTATACTCTTAGTTACCAGATCTTTGATAATTTTTTTCTTATCTTCTGCATCATTAATAGTTGACATCATTACCTTTATAGTTTATAATTTTATTTCTTATTAACAAACAAACTTACAACGAGCAAGTCTATAATTTTACTTTTAACTTGTGGCTATTTGTTACTTCATATAGTTTAAGATACTGTTAATTTATGTACACTTGTCTTAATCAATTGTTCCATACTTTTCTTCCATTTTTACTGCTATGGATAATCCAACTGAAAATGTTGCAATTCCAACCACTATAGCAGTAAGCATTAAAACATGGGGTATAGGATTGCTATATGAATAAAAATTTGAAACCAATATAGGAGGCAAGGAACTTTTTATATATCCTAGAGATATGTAAAATAACAAAACAGATGCTTGGAAGACGCTTACCCCTATCATTTTCTTGATTAAATTTTTATCGTTTATAATAATATATAAACCTAGCACCATTAATACAATAATAATCGTATAATTATATAAAGTCATTGTTTTTTCCTACGAGCAAAATTTATATATATAATTAACATAGAGGAGCAGACAGTAAATGCTACACCTAATTCCACCAAAAAAATACCTAATTTTTGACCGGTTCTATTATTGGTTAACAAGATATCATAAGATAAAAAATTTTGGCCAAGTAAAGTTGTTGCAACGCCCGTTCCTCCATAAATTAAAATACCTAACACGTTAGTCAATCTAATTACAGAATAAGGTATTGCTTTTAGAGTTGTAGATACACCAAATAGCATTGAATATAATATTATCCCGGAGGCAATAATTATTCCTGCTTGAAAACCTCCACCCGGAGTGTAATCACCGTGAAATTGTATGTATAAACCAAATAAAATGATAAAAGGTATCATCAAAAATGTTACTGCATTTAATATCGGATCTTTAATCATTTTCTTTTTCTTCTTTTAATATCAACGTTATACAAAGCGCAGCAGTAAAAACTACTATAGTTTCTCCAAACGTGTCATAACCACGAAAGCTTGCCAAAATAGCTGTCACTATATTAGGAATACCGGTAGCTTTTTCGGTATTTTCCACATAATAAGGAGCAACATGCAAGTGGATCGGAGCATTGTGGCTGCGAAAATCTGGCAATTGAATCATAAAATATGACAAACATACAGCCAGAAATAACATAAAAAAAAGCGTTATAGGGTTATGAGATAGATTTACTTTATGATTCTTTATCAAGGAGAGTGCTGCAAACGTAAAAACTGTACTGAGCCCCGCACCAACAGAAGCTTCAGTAATTGCAACATCAGGTGCATTCATAATTAAGTATATAAGCGCAATCAGTGAACTAAATACACACATTAGAACAGCACTTACGACTAAATGTCGCGAGAAAACTATAAAAACCGTAACTGTTAGTAACAACAAAAGTAACACTACATTTAATATTTCTAACACCTTAGCCTTCTTTAACAGTTTTTTTCTTAACTTTATAATGAGTGCGCGCTAAAATATAGCTATTAGTTGAGTGAGCTACCCATATTATAAAAATTAATAATACTATTTTAACAGTATTGATTGAAAATCCATTCTGCAAAGCAAAACCAATTAACAATAACGTTGCACCGCTAGAATCTGTAATACCTGCTGCATGTAACCTAGTATAGAAATCAGGAAATCTGATCACCCCTATATTTGAAATAATTATCAAACAAATACCTAAAAATATGAAAATGGATCCTATCATAAATTATCAAAACAACATTAATCTCATTAGTGCTATAGTTGATATAAAGCTAACGCTAGCATACAACAATGCTATATCAATTAAAAAAAAATTATTCAGAATGATTGATATTGCTGTTATAAGTACAACTACTTGCGTTGAGAAATTATTGAACGCTAAAACCTTATTGTACACATCATTTGACTTAGACACTATGCAACACAACATTACACTCATACAGAACAACAGTGTATAGATAGCAATGCAAATCATTTAAAGACTATGTAACTTCAGTAGATTTCTAAACGGATACTTCTTCATCGCCATCTTGATCATTTATTTCATCATCTATTTCACCATCCACTTCATAATCTTGGCTTTCTTGACTTGCATCAAGATCTGTGTTATCAGAAAAATTTAATAAATTCGCTAGCTTACTTGTATTACTGCTGTAAACATTATTCATATTTCCTTTCATGTATTCCTTGCATCTACCTACCAAAAGGCTAAACAGCTCATGAGTATCCACCTGTTTTCCTGCTATTTCATGTAAGGAAACTATGGTATTTTTATGACCTTTAAACTTAGCTGCTTGAATTGGATTACTTGCCCCTGTATTTAAATCATGTGTTCTTTGACTTGCCAACAGAACCAATTTGAAACGGTTACTTACCCGTTCTATACACTTTTCTACAATAGACTCAGCCATAAGATACTACCTTAATAAGTTTTATACTATATCACAAAAAACAAGTTGTCAACTTTGTATCTATTGCGATTCAACTTCATGTTTTACTTTTTCTGCCTCAGATTTTATTTCTTGGCTTTCTGTCATCGTGATTGTTATCTCATGATCAAGTTTTTTTAGAAATCCTAACAATCGCTCTAAAGAAAAACCATCTATTTTACCATTTTTAATTTGCGATACCTTTGGCTGATCAATACCAAGTTTCTCAGCTGCAAAAGCCTGAGCCCAAGCATTTTTTTCTATAATTTTATTTATTATATAAAGCAACTTTGTTTTTATTCCTGCACTGTCTAAGTTATTTAACGATATTATTTCCATAATTCTTACACTCACATATCAATTAACTTTATTAAACATTATAACATAATATTTAATATACCAAGATATTAATATCATGTAACTTGTCAATGATTATATGATATCAATATTTAAAACTTTAAGTTAATTATATATTAATATTTTTATCAAATTTCTAGTAATTTTAAATTACCATTTTACCATCAGTCTATCTGAAAAAACCATTTATAGAAAGAACAAGCTAAGATTACAAAGCTTGAAATACAAAAATAATTATTTTATAAATTTATCTTACATAAGAAGTTTATATCTCTATATCTTAATATAAATATTTATTTAAATTTTTAAAATTTCTATTTTAACGAGAATTCTATATATTATATTTATAATATAATTTAAATATTTGTTGCTTTTTAGCTGGAAAATTATTTAGTTAGTAAGTAAAATTGTGTTGAATATGACAAAAATAAAAAAAGATGTTGCTGTTATTATGGGAAGTGAGTCAGATTACACCACTATGGTCCATACTGTTGATATGTTAAAAGCATTAGAAGTTTCACATGATATATTCATAATATCTGCACATAGAACACCAGAAAGGCTCTTCAATTTTGCTAAATCTGCACAAGAAGAAGGTTTTAAGGTTATTATAGCTGGTGCAGGAGGTGCAGCTCATTTACCTGGTATGGTTGCGTCACTAACTTGTTTACCAGTTATCGGCGTTCCTGTGCATAGTAAACAATTAAATGGGCTGGACAGTCTACTCTCTATAGTTCAAATGCCAAAGGGTGTTCCAGTTGCAACCATGTCTATAGGAGAAAATGGAGCATATAATGCTGCCATTACTGCCGTATCTATATTGTCAATTTCCAACAGTGAAATTGCAGGTAGGTTAAAAAAGTGGAGAGAGAAACAGACCAAAGAAGTAAAAGAAAAACCAGTTTCATAATAAATCTATGGCAATAATTCTTTTAGACACAAAAACCATAAACCGTATAGCAGCGGGGGAGGTGATAGAAAGGCCAGCAAGTGTAGTAAAGGAATTAGTGGAAAATGCAATAGATGCTGGAAGTTTAGAAATAGAGATTAAAATAGAAAGTGGTGGGCGTAACCTTATTATTGTGACAGATGATGGTAACGGAGTAGAAAAAAACGATTTAGAACTTGCGTTTATGCGCCATGCTACTTCAAAATTGAGCGACAATGAGTTGATAGAAATCAAGCATCTTGGCTTTAGAGGAGAAGCTCTGCCTTCAATAGCAGCAGTAAGTAGGATAAAATTATCGTCTAAGGCAAGAGAAGCAAATGAAGCATGGTCTATAAGTTATGAGGGTGGAGAGAAAATAGGGGAGCAAACTCCTTACTCTTTATCACAAGGCACACATATTGAAGTACGAGATTTATTTTTTGCCACTCCAAATAGACTAAAATTTCTAAAAACTGAAAGAGCAGAAACTCAAAGCATTGTTGATATTGTAAACAACCTAGCAATGATTAACTATCATATAGGGTTTACTCTCACTTCAGGTAATAAAAAGCTCTTAAAATACGCTAAGCAGACTTCGTTATTTCATAGATTGTGTGAAGTAGAAGAAGAATTTCAGGGCAGTTCTCTGGAGATTAATGAAGAAGAAGACGGCATTAAACTTACGGGACACATCTGTAAACCGACCGTCAATCGTGGTAAGTCAACTCAGATCTATACGTTTGTTAATGGAAGGCCAATCAAAGATAATCTACTTATTGGCGCAGTTAGGTATGCATATCATGATTTTATTCCAAGCGATAGGTATCCTTTCGCAGCGTTACATTTAGAGATACCTTATGATCAAGTAGATGTAAATGTGCATCCAAATAAGTCAGAAGTAAGGTTTCAGAATAAGAAGCTCATATATGAGATAGTGACAAGAGGATTAATTAAAGCATTGTCAAGAAGGATAGGCACCTTTCTAGCGCATGACCAGAAAATGGATTCAACATTGCCAGATCCTTTTGATAAACCTAATGTTCAAAATGAAAGAAGGCCAAGTCCTTTTGAAAATCAACTAATAAAAGAATTTGCTTCTCCAAATGAAAGAGTAAAAAGCTTATCAGAACAGTCAAAATCGTTTGATTATACCGGCATACAGAAATTACCATCACAAGCGGAGACTATGGTTCTAGAAAAAAAGGTGTTAGAGCAAGTTGATTTGATAGAGAACCACCCGCTCGGGTTTGCACGCTGTCAGGTCTATAATACTTACATTATTGCCGAGGTAAGAGACAAATTGATTATAGTCGACCAGCATGCAGCCCACGAAAGGCTAGTATATGAATGCTTAAAACAAAAATCAAGTGTAAAAAGACAAAAACTACTTCTTCCTGAAACGGTTGAAATCAAAAATCAAGCCGGAATAGAGATGATTGAAGTTTATAAAGATAAGTTATTTGAAATGGGTTTTGATATTGAGATCAAATCAGAAAATAAAGTGATAGTAAAAGAAATCCCTGCAATTTTGGGAGTAATAGATGTGAAAGAGATGCTAATTAATATAGTCGATAGATTAACGGAAATAGAAGATACATTGCCAGTAGAAGATAAAGTGAACAAAATATTGGCCACTATCGCTTGTCATGGATCAATTAGAGCGGGTAGAAAAATGAGGTTAGATGAAATGAATGAGCTGCTGAGACAAATGGAAAAAACCCCATATTCCGGGCAATGCAACCACGGAAGACCAACTTATATAGAAATGAAACTCAGTGATATTGAAAAACTTTTTGAGCGGAGGTAAGAGGTTGCCATAAATATGTAAGTGCTCTTTCCTCGTCATCCAAGTGGCTCATAGAAACGGATTAAATGCAAAACTTACTTGACACATTTTGCCAGCCCCCTTATTATGGCATTAAGGGTATTTATGACTCAAAACTTGTTTTTGACCTGCAGGCTCAATGACAAAATTCAGTAAAAAACTTAGGGCATTTTTTGGCGGATTACATAAAATTATAGCGGCTGCATGTCTTTTAAATTTTTTCTACATTCAGCCAAACCGCGCTTAAACTAAGCGTCAGCACATTATTACAGCACCAATTTACAGTATTAGAGAGTCAAAACCAGCACCACGGGATTTTTTTACCTTTTTTTTCGTTTGGTAAATTTCTTAAATATTTATGGCTAAAGTAACTTAGGTTCACCGACAATCGTCATCCCGCTATGTGTTAGCTGATGAGATACCGCGAATGAATCACGGTATGACGTAGAAGCTATACTTTTATACTCACCAACTCAGTATGCAATCTGGATCCAAGTGTCGGCTACTCGGATGACACCATAATAAAGTGAAACTAGATTCCACCTTCACGCACTGGGATGACACTATTTGCTATGTAATTTGTGCCATATTACAATAGTTGTAAGTGCAACTTAATAATTAGAAACGAAAGGAGTTCTTTTTTAAAAAACTTAAGTTATACTTATAAGTGTTTGATATCTTATATAGTAATTATGTCGAGTTTAAGCTGCCTTTATGGTGATAATGCAGAATTTGTGGAAGAAATGTATAGCCGTTATTTGCAGGGTGATAAATCAATCGGGGAGGATTGGTATAGAATTTTTTCAAGCAATTTAGAAGTTAATAAAGCGGAGACCTGCGGTGCACAACATGTAACTAAGGTGGATGATTCAGTTTCTAGTTTAGCAAATTTTTTCAGATCTTACGGTCATTTTTTTGCGGATCTTAATCCGTTATCACCCAATGTGAATAAGGAAGTAGATTATCAGAAATATTCGAATCTATATCCGGCAAGTGACGCTGGAATCTATAGAGATATTTACTGCAAGAACATCGGTTTTGAATTTATGCATATCTCCTCTTATGAGGAGAGGATGTGGCTGCAGGAAAAGATCGAAAATCAAACCTATACGCTGAGTTCACAAGATAAAAAGGAAATACTGAGGCACTTAATTGAATCTGAGATGTTCGAGCAATTTCTCCATATGAAATTTCCTGGATATAAACGTTTTTCTATCGAAGGTGGAGAGTCAGCTATCGTTGCAATTGAAAAAATTATTAGTGATTCTACGGTTTTTGGCATTGAGGAAATAGTTCTTGGTATGGCTCACCGCGGACGGCTCAATGTTCTGACCAAAATTATGGGGAAAGAATATGCGGCAATGCTATCTGAATTTCAAGGCAATCTTGCATACCCAAGTGGTCTTGAGGTGTCCGGTGATGTTAAATATCACCTTGGTTATTCTTCTGATCGAGCACTTGCCGGTGGCAAAAAAATACATTTAAGTTTATGCCCTAATCCATCTCACCTTGAAGCGGTAAATCCGGTTTTGGCTGGAAGAATAAGAGCAAAACAGAATATAAGATCTGTGCTTGGAATATCAATTCATGGTGATGCGGCTTTCATCGGTCAAGGAGTGGTTGCTGAAACTCTAACCTTAAGCAATATTGAAGGCTATAAGGTGGATGGCATTGTGCACATTGTCATTAATAACCAAGTTGGTTTTACTGCTAATCCGTGTTGTGCGCGATCCTCTTTTTACTGTACTGATGTAGCAAAATCAATAGAAGCTCCAGTGTTTCACGTTAATGGAGATAACCCAGAAGCTGTGAGTTTTGCTACAAGTCTGGCGATGGAATATAGGCAGAAATTTAAAAAGGACGTAGTGATTGACATAATATGTTACCGCAAATATGGCCATAATGAAGGTGATGAACCGAATTTCACTCAGCCACTCATGTATAAGGTAATATCAAAGCATAAAACTCCAGGAACACTGTATGAAGAGAAGTTGATCGCAGAGAAAGTATTAAGTGGTGATGAGGTAAATAAATTGCGCAGTGAGTTCAGGGCAAGATTGGATAAAAGTCTTGCTGAATCAGCGGCTTATACTCCAAAAAAAGCTGACTGGTTTTGTGGAGTATGGTCAAAATTAAGAAAGGCAAGGTTGAATGATTTGAGCGAATACTATACAGATTCTGGTGTTCCGCCAGATGAGTTGAAAAAATTAGGTGTACATATAAATAGCAACATCCCAAGTAGCTTTAACATTAACAATAAGGTTAGAAAAATACTTGATGGCAGAATAGACAGCATAAATTCCGGTAGTAATATAGACTGGGCAACTGCCGAAAGTCTTGCGTTTGCATCACTGCTCACAGAAGGAATAGGAGTGCGTTTATCAGGACAAGACTCTGGTCGTGGAACTTTCTCGCACCGTCATTCAAGGCTTGTTGATCAGGTAACAGAAGAAGCGTTTATTCCGCTAAACAATATAAATGAAAAGCAAGCTCACTTTGAGGTCATAGATAGCGCTTTATCAGAGTATGCTGTAATGGGCTTTGAATATGGATATAGCCTTGATTCCCCATATTCACTGGTGCTCTGGGAAGGACAATTTGGTGATTTTGCAAATGGTGCACAAATTATGATCGACCAGTTTATCGCATCTGCAGAAACAAAGTGGTTGCGATCAAGCGGTCTAGTTTTGTTGCTGCCTCATGGTTATGAAGGACAGGGACCTGAGCATAGCTCCGCACGTATAGAGAGATTTTTGCAACTCTGCGCAGAAGATAACATGCAAGTTGTTAATTGCTCTACTCCAGCAAATTATTTTCATGCTTTACGCAGGCAAATCCATCGAGATTTTCGCAAGCCTTTAGTAGTGTTTACACCTAAATCACTATTGCGTCATAAAAGAGCAGTTTCTAACCTATCTGACTTTGAAGGAAAATTCCTCACGGTGATCCCAGAATATAGAACAGATTTAGTTTCGAATGATAAAATACGTAAAGTTGTAATATGCAGTGGTAAAGTTTATTACGATATAATTGAAATGCTTGAAACACAAAAAATAAACGATATAGCAGTGATACGTTTAGAACAATTCTATCCGTTTCCGGCCGATAAATTAAGCAGCGAACTTGAAAAGTACAAGAACGCTGAAATTATATGGTGTCAAGAAGAACCAAAAAATATGGGGGGATGGTTTTTTGTCAACCCATTGATAGAAGAAGTGTTGTCCAATCTCGATATTCAAGCAAAGAGACCTAAATGCATCGCGAGACCTGCTGCTGCATCTCCTGCATGTGGTTATGTTAGTGTTCACACTCAGCAGCAGGAGGAAATTTTAAAGCAGGTTATGCAGGGGATCTAGCACAATTGTGCAAATATTGAAGCGAAAGCTGGCAAGCGAACATTGTTCATCAGATCTTGACGCTGGGCACTGCAGCCAGGCGCGATAGAAAACGTATCACACCAATCAAACCTCTTTGATGCTCAGACAAATATAAAAAGACTTTCATTCGTATCTGTTCAGGATAGCGGCAAGACCATAGAGTAAATGTGAGGTAAGTCCTTACAATAAATGGTGTCATCCCAGTGCTTGACACTGGGATCCAGCTTTTGATCGAAAATGTTGTATAGTGCGTTTGTTTACAATTTTTCTGGATCCCAGTGTCTGGGCACTGGGATGACACCTTTGTGTTTGAGGCAAAATCGGCTATAACACTTAACATACTGCCTTTGCAAACAAATGTTCGTACAGTTGTGTATCACGCACTTTGCTTCAATATTTGTACATTAGCCATGCATCTGAACAGATATAGCTCTTTCCATAAAAGTCCGGATGTGATAGGATAAGGATAGATGATGATAAGGAGGTTGAATGCCAGCAGCATATAGTTATGATTTAAGAAAAAAAGGAATGGAAGCGCTAGACGAAGGAGAAAGCAGAGAAACAGTGGCAGCAAGATTTAAGATTGGACGAACTACTTTATGGGAGTGGCAGCAAAGAAGAAAAGAAACAGGAGACTTTCAATCAAAAAAACTTGGAAATGGGGGTTACAATCACAAAATTACCGACTGGGATACCTTTGCCAAATTTGCCAGAGAACACGGAGGAAAGACTCTATCGGAAATGGCTAAACTTTGGAACAACGTTAGTATCCAAACGATCTATCGAGCCCTTAAAAAAATTGGATTTACGCGCAAAAAAAGACATATGGATACAAGGAAAGAAACGAAGAAAAACGTGCTGAATTTTTGAAAATTATAGCGACAAAAGAACCTAAAAACTTATTGTATATAGATGAGTCTGGCATTGATAACACCGAAGACTACCCCTACGGATATTGCCAGAAAGGACAGCGGTTTTATGCCTTAAAATCTGGAAAGAAAACTCAACGAATCAGTATGGTTGCAGCCTTAAGTGGAAGAAAGATAATTGTTCCGTTAACCTTTGAAGGCCACTGTAATATGGATGTTTTTAATGGATGGTTTGAGCAATTTTTGACACCGATCTTGGAACCTGGACAGACTGTCATTCTTGACAATGCTACTTTTCATAAGTCTGATAAGATTATCGAGCTTGCTAAAGGGGTTGGTGCAGAAATTTTGTATCTGCCGCCTTATTCTCCAGATTTCAACAAAATTGAGCATCATTGGTTTGCTATAAAAAACAGAGCCAGGAAAAACATTCCTCTATTCGAATCCTTTCGTCGTGCTGTTGATTCTGCCTTCCTATGACCTGTTCGGACTATTATGAGAAATGCTATACTTTCATTCTATTAAAAAGCTACAATATTTATTAAAATTTTCATTTATTTTTATTTAAAAAGTAAATATCATTAATATTTACTTTAATTAATATAAGATATATATGAATACAGAAATATTTGAGAGGTTAATAGGGCAAACTAGTCTACGCAGCAATAGCAAAGCTGAGATCATAAAGTTAAATAGAAACGAAAAGGCTTTCATAGATGAGGATAAAAAGTCTATCGAATTAGCTGAGGCCATTTTTGAAAAGAATAATATGTTTCGTTTCCGCAAATCAGGTCCTGCTATGGATTACATTTTGCACAAATTAATAAATGATAGGAAGCTTTTCGAGGAAATGAAAGATAGAGGTACAAGTATAATACGTCTTTTTTCTTTGTTATCAATGTATCATGGTCGTCTCAATTGCTGTGTTATAAGAAAAGGAGGGTGTATTACTGAGTGTGGCATACTTGATTACGCTGGCACCTATCCAGAACTAGTGCCTTTAGAGGACTTTATACTTATTGAGCCTTCCTCGTACCTCGAGTACATTGTGTTTGACAATGAGAATATCAGAAATAGGTTAGCTGAAGACTTAACTGAAGATAAAACAAAATTAGATATCTTTTTGAATGGAATTTTAGCAACAAAGAATTCGGATTTAGTATTATCTTGTATTAACAAGATAGAGGTTCTTAATGAGGGAGATAGATATTTTGTTAATCTCTTACAGAAAAACGGCATGCTAGACTACATCTTAAACAAAGATGATACAACACTTGCAAAATCAACTCTAAAGGAGTTGTTGAAGCTTTCTATTTTGCAGGAAGAAAAAAGCACTGAGTTAGAATCTCCCCAAGCTTCAAGTGTAAATGTTAGCAAAGCTCAGCAACATTGTAGTATATAGCTGGTGATAAAGTTTAAAATAATTGCATATACTAAGGCTCATTTAAATATAGAGCCTCAGTAGTGCTTAATTTTTTCAATTGATGGTGACTAGTAGCCCTACTATGATGTGGATCTATGCTCGCTTATAACTAAAATTTCACTTCCACCAAGGGGATATTATTCCAGCTATTGCTTCCATAGTCATCAATCGAAGCGTTTAAGTAATCTGTATCAAAGCGTACGGGCACATCAAATTCGAAGCTCGCAGTGATTATCGCATCTTTTACTGGTGGCTTCATAAATGTTATTTCTCCCGTTGAATAATTTACTGAATATTCACTCTCTTCTTTACCATTTAAATAAATCTTTACTGTCCCATGTACTGGCTTTTTGATCATACGTATATGCTTATCTTCCCCACTTACATAAGTTTTGATTAGCTGAAAAGTCGTTTTTTTGTTATCTCCTATACCAATCTCTTGATTAATGGCTATAAAATCCGACCAATCCTTAAAACGAAACCCTATTGCTTTACCTTTTCGTGCATGAAAAAATGTTATTAATTCTAATAGCTGCTTGTTTGATCTGACCCCGTAAGCTATGTTGTATCTAGTGCGTGCATGAGACCAATTGATGTTGCGCTGTTCACAACCGTTATGAGTTGTTACAACGTCAGTGGAAAATTCCGGTCCTCCAGTGGAACCATAAGATATATTTTCTGGAAATCTAATTTCTGTGAATGACATATACCCTCCTGTAGAAATAAAGTTGAGTTGATGTAGATAAAGTAGGAAAAATCTTAAACTTTTGAAATTGCTTTATTAATAAGATCGTGCATTTTTAATCCTGTTTCTTCTAGAAAAGTAAGGGTACTATTTTCTTCTAACTCACTCTTCAGATCGTTAATGTTCTTATGACTCTGCGTTAATTGATATACACAAACACATGCAACGACTAAAGCAATTCCAGCAAGGAATGCTAAAGGAATTGATTGAGTAAAAGCAGCAGCTATAGCAGATGGTGTGAATACTATAGCAGCTATCACAGCAACTGTGCCATAAATAGCCTCTTTCCTGTAACTATTGATTAATTTTTTTTGTACTCCTTTTTGTTGTGTTTTTTGTTCTTGCCGATGAGAGGCAGGGATTCCTTTATTCGTATAAACCGGTGCACTAGTGCTGGTATTAATTATTTCTTGTTGTACTTCTTTCTCTGATTGATCAGAAGTAGGAATTCCTCTATCCGTATGATCTTGTAAAACCGGTGGATTAATCCCACTAGTACTGGTATTAATTCTTTCTTGTCGTGTTTTTTGCTCTGGTTGATGAGAAGAAAGACTTGCTTCATCCGCATAAACCGGCGCACTAGTGCTGATATTAATTATTTCTTGTTGTACTTCTTTCTCTGATTGATCAGAAGTAGGAACTCTTTTATCTGTGCCAAGAATTTCTTCATTAGAAACTGGTTGACTTTTTGTTATATCCTCAGAGATTCTACTAAGAAGTGGCACAAAATGCCTCATGTAATTTACTACTCCTACAGTTTTTTTGCTATTATCTATCTTTAACTGATCGAGATTCTCGTCTTCTATAAAAACTTTAGGATCATCATTATTCGCTGTAATTTTAGTAACTGTAACTTTTTGACCGTACTCCTCTATTGAATAAATACAAAGCTCCACTTCGTACTTATCACATATCATTCTACCTTCAATCTCTGGGCGACCCCATATAGGTGCTTCAGTTTCTGTATGTGTATTAGTAATATACTCTAAATATTTGTTAAAAGTCTTCTCTTCATCTATCATATTTATTTTAGTTTTTGGATCTTGTATAGGACCATATGGGCCTTCTAGCTCAACAGAGTAACCACCAATACCAGCATCTTTTATTACTGCTTTATAAACCCAAAAATCTGATCTTTTATTTGCTTTAGCATAATCTGCACAATCTTCCCTTAATGATTTTGCGGTAAAACGATTACCAGGTTTTAACTCATTCAATCCTTGAGCCACGGAGTCAAAAAAGCAATCTCCTGTCTTTATAGCAATTCCTATGTTTAGATTTTTGGGACAAGCATTTTTTAAATTATCCAATAAATCACTTGATTTTTTCTTTTCTTTGATTTGTCGAAAAAGAGCAATTGATTCTCTTTCATAATTATACTCTTTCATATTGTAACTCCAGAATGGTAATTATATATTAAGTTTAACACTTTTTAATGGATTAGTCAATCTTTGCAGGCTAAGGTTACGCTTGACTATAGGCACCACCTGCTTTTCTTGAGTTACTGCGTAGCTCCTACATGCCGCTACTTATCACATTTATAATTACTATACTCAGGTTCATTTGAGTTGTCAAGCAAAAAAATAAAATTTTATGGCAAATTGAAACTAATCTTGTTTGTGACTTAATTCATCTATTTTTTTGCGTAATACACCCAAATCGGTTGCTCCTACAAACAGACTATCTCCAATTATTAAAAAAGGTGTACCACCTACTCCCAAATCTCTTACTAGAAGCCTACTGTTGTTTATCATTTGCTCAATTTTGTCCGCGTTATCTTTTATGGAATCATTAAAATCGTCCTCATCAATCCCTATGTTTTTCACTATATCCAATATGCTTTCGTCTGAAAATTCTCCTTTGTGACTTAAAGCAGCATGGTGAAAATCGAAATATTTTTCTTTATCGAGAAAATAGACAGCTAAAGCACTTTTTGCTGCCTTTAAAGAAGCGTTACCAAGTATTGGAGCATCCCTAAAGATATACTTAATTTTGCCGTCGTTAATTAACTGCTTTATATCATTCTTTATAGCTTTGCAATGTCCACAAGAATAGTCAAGGAAGCCTACAGCTATAACACTACTATTTTCATTTCCGGAGTAAGGATAAGTAAGGTCAAATATTTGATCCTTGTATTGTGAAATTTTACTTTTGGTTACATTATCTCGAGCAGCGTAACTACTTTTAATCGACTCCTCTTTGAGAGTTTTTATGATCTTATCAAAATTTCTACTTATATAATTATCTAATTTCTCACCTATATAATCATCGTTTAGCATTTGGCTGCGATTTGAGAGCCAATTATTTATTATCGGCAAGCTTGCTATTGCTATTATTAAAATTAATAAAAACGATACCCTAGACATACAATTTATTTAAAAACCTACAACATAAAACTTTTAGTACACATTTATCTGTATATTAAAAGAAGCATCTAATGTTAATACATAAAAACATTTGTATCAAGTGTATTTTATAGCCAATTTTGCTGCAAGTACAAACTTTACGTACAATGAAACTCAAGCACATTACCACAAAGTTCATCAGAAGACTTGGTAGCAGAGGCGCGCGGAGCATAGATTTAAGTTGTTTGTTTTATTCCGCTATGTATAATTTTGATAAACTCCGCGGAATAAACATATGAACGAGCCAATAATTGGTAGAGAAAAAGAAATAGCTATTCTACAAGACAAACTTCTTTCTCAATCAGCCGAATTTATTGCTGTTTATGGTCGGCGTCGTGTAAATGTTGTATTATCTGCATTTTATCAGCATAATATAGAAATAATGTAATGCAGATATTATGCCGATGCCAAATTATACGATTACTTCTAAAATTGCTAATTGCCTTATGAGGATTGAAGCAGCAAAAGAAAAAGTATTACATTTGCCACTCACTGTATCGATGCTCTCGTCCCTTCGTGAAACTGCACGGCTCTATACCACACACTATTCTACTATGATTGAAGGAAATCGACTTGAGCCTAAACAGATTGAAGAGGTTTTAAGTGGTAAAAGCCACTTTCCAAAATATAGGAGAGATGAAAATGAGGTTAAAGGATATTATGCAGCTTTAACCCAAGTTGAACAATGGGCAGCAAGAAGAATACCTATTACTGAGAAGGCTATTCAAACACTGCATGCTCTAGTAATGGCAAGTGGAAAACCTAAAGTAAAACCAACCCCTTATCGTGATGGTCAAAACGTTATTCGTGATAGCCGTACACGTGCAATAATTTATATGCCACCTGAAGCAAAGGATGTACCAAAGCTCATGAGCAGTATGATTGATTGGATTCGTGGCAGTGAGCAAGTGCCTTGCCCAGTTATTGCAGGTATTGCTCATTATCAATTTGTAACAATTCACCCTTACTATGACGGTAATGGTCGTACTGCAAGATTGCTGACTACATTAATTTTACACCTTGGTGGATATGACCTAAAAGGACTGTACTCATTGGAAGAATATTATGCTAAAAATCTAGGGGCTTATTATGAAGCAATAACATCGCACAATTATTACATGGGGCGAGCTGAAGCAGATATCACTAAGTGGGTGGAGTATTTCGTAGAAGGTATGGCAAATTCATTTGAGAACGTTTTACAACGTATAAATGAAGAAGAATACCACACTGATCAGACTGATCTTATACGTAAGCTTGATCCTAAACAACGCAAAGCTCTTGAGCTCTTCCAGGAGTTTTCCGCTATTACAGCTAGTCAGGTTGGCGAACTATTTAATTTTAAGCCTCGTACCAGTGCGCAACTTTGTAAAAAGTGGGTGGAAATGGGGTTTATCAAGATTGTAGATTTTTCCAATAGAGGAAGGAAATACAAACTTAGTAAGCAATATGAGGATTTGATCTCAAATTAACTGAAAGCTCGCTAGGCAGGAAAGTAGTGCATAGGTCAAATTTCAATAAAGTGCTTGAAAACTAAATGTAAACTTAAAATTTTAAAAACTGGAATATGTACAACAACTTACGTGACTTCATTAAAGCCTTAGAGGAAAAAAAAGATCTGATTAGGATTAAGGAGGAGGTTTCAACTGTTCTTGAAATGACAGAAATTCACCGCAGAGTTTTGTCAAACAAAGGACCAGCTATCATCTTTGAAAATGTTGTCACAGAAAACGGCAAAAATTCGATTCCAGTTTTAGTGAATTTATTCGGTACTATTGAAAGAATTGCCTTGGGACTGAACATAAATCCTGGTGAGCTAAGAGATCTTGGTAAACTTTTAGCATTTTTGCAATCACCTGAGCCGCCAAAAAACTTTAAAGATGCTATGAAGATGTTTCCTCTGCTAAAAGTCGTGTTATCGATGCGAAGTAAAGTCGTGAACAAAGCTCCATGTCAAGAGGTAGTGCTAACCGGAGATGAAGTGGACCTAAGTCTACTGCCCATTCAAACATGCTGGCCAAATGAACCTGCACCACTTATCACCTGGCCGATTGTGGTAACAAAAGGCCCCACGAGAGACAAACAAGATAATTTCAATCTTGGAATATATCGTATGCAGGTCATAGATAAAAAAACGACTCTAATGCGTTGGCTTGCACATCGTGGTGGTGCAGGTCACCACAAACGATGGAAAGAGAAGGAACAAAATATGAAATTTCCTGCTGCTGCTGTGATCGGTAGTGATCCTGCAACGATTATTGCTGCAGTAACTCCAGTGCCAGAAACATTGTCAGAATACCAATTTGCTGGACTACTGCGAAAGAAGCCGCTTGAGCTTGTAAATTGTAAGACTATTCCACTTCAAGTGCCAGCTCACGCGGAAATCGTTCTGGAAGGCTATGTGAGTTTGGATAGATATCAAGACGAAGGGCCATACGGAGACCACACTGGCTACTATAATTCTGTTGAGCAATTTCCAGAATTTAATATTACTGCAATTACTATGCGCAAAAATCTAATTTATCTCAGCACTTTCACTGGCAAGCCACCTGATGAACCATCGATTCTTGGTGAAGCACTCAATGAAATCTTTGTGCCCATTCTTATTAATCAATTTCCAGAGATAGTGGACTTTTATCTGCCGCCGGAAGGTTGCTCATATAGAATAGCGGTAGTGTCGATAAAAAAATCCTATCCAGGGCAGGCAAAAAGAATTGTTATGGGCATACTTTCTTTCCTAAAGCAGTTTTTATACACGAAGTTTATTATCGTTGTTGATGATGATATAAATATACGTGATTGGAAGGAAGTGATGTGGGCAATGTCAACAAGGATGGACCCTGTGCGTGACACAATCATGATAGAAAATGCACCTATTGATTATTTAGACTTTGCTTCCCCTGAAAGTGGCCTGGGAGGTAAGATGGGATTTGATGCGACAAACAAAATTCCGCCTGAAACCAAACGAGAGTGGGGAAAGAAAATTGGGATGAGTGAGGAAATAGTAAGAAAAGTCACGGAGAAGTGGGAAGAATATATGGACTAGACTTCTTGCATAAAAGCAGAAAAAAGTTTGGCGTTTTTTATAATGCCGCTTAACTGATAATTGTGATTTAAGTCCGTCACAGTGCCCTTTTTTTTGTCATCCGAGTAGATCAACTATGTTTTTTTAAAAATTTTTTATTTGTAGTTTTGCAACTTCATATGGGCAATAAAAACCCATTTGTTATAGAAACAGAATTTTGTATCAAACAGCCACCACAGCAATTTCTGCTTAAGTTAATGAATATGCGCTTTTAATGTGTGTGGACGCGCATATTCATTAACCAATTTCAGTTATTGCTATGTAAATTTTTATAGCTCTTTTCATAAAAGTCCGGATGTGATAGGATAAGGATAGATGATGATAAGGAGGTTGAATGCCAGCAGCATATAGTTATGATTTAAGAAAAAAAGCAATGGAAGTGCTAGACGAAGGAGAAAGCAGAGAAACAGTGGCAGCAAGATTTAAGATTGGACGAACTACTTTATGGGAGTGGCAGCAAAGAAGAAAAGAAACAGGAGACTTTCAATCAAAAAAACTTGGAAATGGGGGTTACAATCACAAAATTACCGACTGGGATACCTTTGCCAAATTTGCCAGAGAACACGGAGGAAAGACTCTATCGGAAATGGCTAAACTTTGGAACAACGTTAGTATCCAAACGATCTATCGAGCCCTTAAAAAAATTGGATTTACGCGCAAAAAAAGACATATGGATACAAGGAAAGAAACGAAGAAAAACGTGCTGAATTTTTGAAAATTATAGCGACAAAAGAACCTAAAAACTTAGTGTATATAGATGAGTCTGGCATTGATAACACCGAAGACTACCCCTACGGATATTGCCAGAAAGGACAGCGGTTTTATGCCTTAAAATCTGGAAAGAAAACTCAACGAATCAGTATGGTTGCAGCCTTAAGTGGAAGAAAGATAGTTGTTCCGTTAACCTTTGAAGGCCACTGTAATATGGATGTTTTTAATGGATGGTTTGAGCAATTTTTGACACCGATCTTGGAACCTGGACAGACTGTCATTCTTGACAATGCTACTTTTCATAAGTCTGATAAGATTATCGAGCTTGCTAAAGGGGTTGGTGCAGAAATTTTGTATCTGCCGCCTTATTCTCCAGATTTCAACAAAATTGAGCATCATTGGTTTGCTATAAAAAACAGAGCCAGGAAAAACATTCCTCTATTCGAATCCTTTCGTCGTGCTGTTGATTCTGCCTTCCTATGACCTGTTCGGACTATTATGAGAAATGCTATAGTTCGTCCAATCTTAAATCTTGCTGCCACTGTTTCTCTGCTTTCTCCTTCGTCTAGCGCTTCCATTCCTTTTTTTCTTAAATCATAACTATATGCTGCTGGCATTCAACCTCCTTATCATCATCTATCCTTATCCTATCACATCCGGACTTTTATGGAAAGAGCTATAACTGCTTCTTTAAGCCTTGCATTAGCAATCACTATTATTTTACGCATTAGAGCTGTTATAGCCACCATCTTTTTCTTACCACTTTCAATAAGCTTAGAATAAAAGGCACCAAGTGCAGATTTGGACCTTGCAGCAGCCATGGCAGCTGTAAAAAGCTTTGAACGAACGTTACTTCTTCCACCTATAATCCTTCGGTAGCCAATAGCTTTACCACTTTCCTTAGGATGAGGCGCAACACCTGCAAGGCTTGCAATTTGCCTTTTATTTAAAGAACCAAGTTCCGGTATGAGACACAATAAACATTGAGAGGTTTTTCTACCTATTCCAGGGACTGTTTCAAGAATTTTTTGGCATCGTTGCAATTCAGGATTTTCATTGACTATTTTTTGTATAGCTTGATCAAGCTTTTCTACCTGGTTGTTGAGGAATTCAATAGCTTGTTGACAACTTTCCTTAATGTAATCATTTCCAGGAGTTTTTAGCCTATTCTTCTCTTGAACAAGCATTTTCGTAATATCGTCACGACGCTGACAAAGTGCAAACAAGGTGGTTTGTTCTTTTGAGATAGGTGTAAATAGCTGCAGATGTCCACAACGCTCAGAACCATATTGGGCAAGCGCTTTTGCATCAAGACTGTCGGTCTTTGCCAAAGTTCCATGAGATAGAATGAAGTTTTTAACTTGACGAGTATTAGCACGATGCACAGCAATGTTTCTATCAATAAGAAAATACAATAAGCCAAGCTCATAACCTCCTGTAGCTTCTAAAATTACCATGGAGTTGGGCAAGATATTTGAAAATTTTTGGTAGAATTGTTTCCAACCAACACAACTATTGTCAAATTTGATGACACCTTTTTGTTCATTAACTGCAGTAACAAATTCAAGTTTTCCGATATCAATGCCAATAAAATTTTGATAAGATGTAACCATAAAGAACCTCGAGAGTTTAAGTTAAAATTTAAGATTGTAAACGGGTGCATATATATGTCCCAAACAACTATTCAAACGTCTCGAAGGATAGGCTTGAGTACCTTGATATCTACGTATGTTATAATATTACCGTCTTACGGTCGCTCAAGCCTGGCGATAACCACATTTTTATAGAGTTATCTTCCTTCTTGCTTCTTTTTATATCACATTTCCAACTTACAACCGTCTTGTACGTCAACAAAAAAGTTACAAGAACGTTGAATAATGAACTTAGATTTTGTTGATTCTTCTGATCGAAGTGTTTTTCTTTCAAAAAATAGACTATTGTCATATGTCAAAATGTTACAACAAAGGAAAAAGTTTCTCTTGTAGCTGCAGTTCTGATAAGCGGCACAGTGTGCTCTAAAACCAATAAAATCCCAGGATTTTCAATATCTTTAGGTTCAAAATATCTTCGCCCTGGTGGTAAGGCTTCTTTTACTTTGGTGCCAACCATAATTCCTAGCTCTCTGATCACTTGATTTGCTGCATCCGTGAAATCGAAGGTAAATTTAAGATATAAATTATTGGTTGGCATATTTGAAGATTTAAACCTTCCCGAAGGAGTTATAAGTTCTCCATTTTCATCACCTGTGCAAAAAAGGACTTCATCAACAATGCGTCTTCCAAGTTCATTAAGCAGCTTTGTAGAAGTAATGGGCTCTGCTGGTGTACTTCGAATATACTCTACAGTAACTGTACTGTCCGCTGTAATAGAGCTATTTTCAAGGCACTTAACAGTACCAGTATTGCTGTCAATCGTATAATCTATGCTTGGCTTATAGGTTGTTGAGCCTTGAAAGATTTTTACCTCTTTAACTGGGAAATGATCGAGCATTACTCTATTCTTAACAAAAGTTTTTTCTGCTCTGTGGCTACTCTCCCAATTTGAATTACCACTACCCCAAGCAAGATGTATAGGCTGTTCTTTTATACTTGCTGCTATTGCTGCTCTACCGGACTGTGTGAGTATTGACATACAAATTTTACATTTAATCTTTATCAAATAAACAAGCTTTCCATAGATAACTTTGTTTTGCGGTTTTTTATATGATCAGGATCAAAAGCCTTTTTTGAACTTAGGACACCAAAAATAATATGGAGTAACTTACGCATTGCAGCTCCCACAATAGCCATATTATGCTTACCTTTCTCTTTCAACCTTTCGCAAAAAGTCATAATAATAGGGTTATGATTCTTGGCTACTATAGCAGGAAAGTACATTGCCTTACGTAATGTTCGTGAACCAGTTTTACTTAATCTGGGCTTGGCATGTACAGATGAACCTGATGTTACATTTTTTGGTATAGTTCCTGCATATGCTGCCAATTGCCTGGCATTTATAAAGGCTTTTATATCAGGAATTTCAGCTAAAATAGCTACTGCTGATTCCTCTCCTATGCCTGGAATAGTCAGTAAGAGTTGAAAATCTTCCAACAACTCTTTGTGTTGCTTTAATAGTTCACGTATGGAGTTTTTTATTATTTCTATTTTTTGAGCTATATTCATTGCAACAAGCATTTGCAACTTCTTTAGGCAGTCTCTCTTTTTTTTCTAGGTGGTTATTTACTAATGTCAATTCATCTTTTAACGCAGCCGAACAACGATAAAGATGTCTTAATTTTTTCAGTTCAGGAGAAGCAACGAGCAGGTTCCTGTCTTTGGCAATAATCAGCAATAATTTCTGCATCGGTCTGATCATTCTTTTGTCTTACAAGCTTACTCCTCGCATAAGATTTAATACAATAAGGATTTACAACACTAACAAAATATCCAGAATTGTGTAGAAATTCAGCCAAAGCTTCGCTATAACAACCGGTAGCTTCCATGCAGGCTTTTACTTCTTCTACGTTATGCTTTTGTAGAAAACTCAGCAGACCTTGAAATCCATGATCATCATTTTTAAAACTCCTTTTTCTAGTTTCACGTTTTCCTTTTTTACTTATAAATGAGAGAAAAACATCAAAGCGATCTTTTGATACATCTATGCCCAGAAAGTTGTTGATCATATATAACCCCATACGTTACCATTAAAAATGAAAAGTAAGGCTAACCTTGTGAATACAGAATTAGAACCATTTAGGTTTTTCTACGATACCGTCCAGCCTATACCTTTGAGAAGGGAGCTCTTATCTACTTGACAGATTTTATATCTAAGCCCCATTACAGAGTGCTTCCCTTCTCCATCTAATGCTTAAGCTTAAAACATTAGATGCTTTTTACAAGATACAAGCCCCTATGATGTCATTCCAGTGCTCCTTTCTCGTCATCCGAGTAGCTGACACTGGGATCCAGAAAAAAGAATGGCGTCATGAAAGTAGCCTCCTTCTCCTGTCATTCCAGTGCTTGACACTGGAATCTAGTCTTTATTATGCAGCCACTTATTTAAAGTTAAGTTTTCTGGATCCCAGACTGGGATGACATCATCCTTTTTTGGGATTCCAGCGTCACGCGCTGGAATGACATCACAGGGGCACTGGAATGACACCTCTCTTGGGCTCTTTTAGCTATAAACATTAAGAAATTTACCAAGCGGAGAAAAAGGCAAAAGAAGCCCCGTGGTTGGCTAATTACTTACATTATACTTTCAAGTATGGCGTTTTTTTATTCTAAACGCTTAGTAACCGCGATTCATCTGCTTTTAAGCCGCAATTAACCTAAATTATAAACGTTAAGAAATTTACTGAGTGGAAAAAAAGGCAAAGAAACCCTAGGGTAGCTAGTATTCAAATTCTCCCTTGTCTATTTGACGTCTTTTACTGTCTTAAACGCTTTATAAGCGTGTTTCGGCTTGTATAGGTAGAAACCTAAAAGTTTTATAAAGACATGAGGTGCACATAGTGCAAAAAATTAAGCATGATTTACGCCAAATACATTAAGTTTTTTGTCATTAATCCACTGCAGAGATTGCGAAGATAAATAAATAGCTTCAGTTTCATGATAAGAGGGCTGGCGAAGGGTGTCAAGCAAGTTTTTCGTTTCTGCGAGTACCTGAGTTTATTGACTTCATTAGAGCCAAAACTCTTGAGACCTAGGTGATAATTCTATCTAAAAGGATGCCAAAAAAGATAAGCAACCCTACGTAGGAATTATTTTTAAATATGGACATGCATTGACTGGGATCTTCAGGATTGAAATTTTTGTATTGGCGGTGAAATATGAACCCTACAGCAAGTAGAGCAATATAAAAAATGTTATTTAATGATGATAAGATACCAGCATATAGCCACGTTATAAGAGATATTAAATAAAATCTTTTCAACCAAGATTTTGTTGTATCACCAAAATATAATGCGGTAGATTTCATTCCGAGTTTTTCATCATCTTTTTTATCTTGATGAGCGTATATGGTGTCATAGCTAAGTGTCCAGAAGACGCATCCTATATAAAACAGCAAGGATTCTATACTGATCTGGTTTGTTATTGCTGCTGAGCCCATGAGCGATCCCATATTGAAGGTAAACCCTAAGAACAATTGTGGCCACCAAACATACCGCTTTAATAAAGGGTAAGTAGCTATCATACACATTGAGATTATTCCAAGTATAAGTGTAGTTTTATTAGTTAATAATAAGATTACCAGGGCAATAGACAGTAACAGTGAAAGTAAAGCCAAAGCCTGCTTTATGTTTAATGCACCACTTGCAAGTGGCCTATATTTTGTTCGTTCAACGTGCGCATCTATTTTTCTATCGAAGATATCATTGATTATGCACCCTGCGGGTCTCATTAAAAATGCACCTATAGTAAACAAAACAAGGAGAAAAAGAGCCTGATATGATAGAGAAGTTGAGGCTAAAAGAATACCGCTCAAACTGGGAAATAGCACAAGCCACAAACCTGTTAAACTGTGCAACCTCATTAATGAAAAGTAATGGTTGAAATACATTAATTAAGTGTGATTATGTAATATTTTGCTTACATTAACAAAATTATCGAACGCTAAATCAGGCTTGAAAACTAACTCAGGTATAAATCGCAAATCAACATAACACAATATAGATTTACGTATTGACCATGCAGACTGGTTCATTTCATTAACAACAGTGTTAATATCACAATTATTCTCAGAAGGATCTCCAGTGCGTCTTTTTTCTGGATCTAAGTAGTCAGCTACTTGAATATTCAATGAAGATAACACAATATATACATCTGCTTTTTTCAAATCTTTACTTAATTTTACGTCAGATACCGCTACATTTTTATTGAACACCTTACCTTCCATTAGGACTCTTGATATCGCTCTATGCAATACCGATGCTATTTTTAGGTTTCTAATTTCCTTTTTCATATCCAGCTACTATAACACCCTTTCTTCTTGCACTAATTGATAAGCTTCTAAAATATCTCCAACTTTAATATCGATATTACCCTCTAGTGATACTCCGCATTCAAAGTTTACACCTACTTCTTTAACATCATCTTTAAATCTACGTAGTGCTTTTAACTTTCCTTCATGCACCAATTTGCCACCACGCATTACCTTAATTAAAGAATCTTTTCTTATGACTCCATCACTTACGTAACATCCAATGATATTACCAGCTTTAGATACGTTAAATATTTGCCTCACAGATGCAAAGCCAACACGAACCTCTCGTGTAACAGGCTTTAACATTTTAGTTAAATACATTCTCATGTCCTCAATGAGCTCGTATATTATGTTATAAGTATGTATTTCTACACCTTTTTGTTTTGCCAAGTCCCTTATTTTTGAGTCCACTTTTACATTAAAAGCTAAAATTACTGCACTTGATGCTTCTGCAAGCAGCACATCTGAATCTGTTATCCCTCCTACTGCTTTGTGTAGGATATTTAATTTCACTTGGTCTTTACCGAGTTTATCAATTGAACTTGATATTGCTTCAATAGAACCAGTTACATCGCACTTTAAAACTACAGATAGTTCTTCTGTTTCGCTGTTATTACGACTGAATATATCTAAATTATTGTCGCCCAAATCTTCTTTCTTTTTCTTGATCAACTCTAGCCTGTATTCAACAATTTCACGCGCCTGCTTTTCAGAATTTACAACAACAAATTTATCTCCAGCATTTGGTACACCATTTAGACCAGTAATTTCAATTGGAGCGGAGGGTAGTGCTGCTTTTTCTCTTTGACCAAGGTGATTAACCATACTACGTACTTTACTGTATGTTGTACCAACTACCAATATATCACCAACCTTTAACGTTCCTTCCTCAACTATCAACGTAGCTGATATTCCTTTCGCTTTATCTATTTTGGATTCTATTACCCATCCAAGTGCTCGACAATCTTCTATTGCTTCTAGCTTCATTAATTCAGCGATTAACAAAATCGTCTCTTCTAGTTTATCTAAATTAGTTTTCTTTTTTGCTGATACTGGCACAATCATAACATCACCACCAAGCCCTTCAGGGATGAGATCATATTGAGGCAAACTATTAATTATTTTTTCTACATCACCAGGCTCAGATTTATCAATTTTATTAATAGCAACTATAATGGAAACATTTGCTGCTTTTGCATGATTTATTGCTTCAACTGTTTGTTTCATGATTCCATCGTCAGCTGCAACTACTATTACAACTATATTAGTAATATTGGCACCACGTGCACGCATCGCAGTGAACGCTTCATGTCCTGGTGTATCAATAAAGGTAATTTTTTGCTTATCTTTTGTCGTTATTTGATAAGCACCTATGTGTTGAGTTATGCCACCTGACTCTCTTTCTGCAACATTAGATTCACGAAATGCATCGAGCAATGAGGTTTTACCATGATCGACGTGTCCCATAAAAGTGACGATTGGTGGTTTAGGTTTTTTAGGCAGGCTTTCTCTGCCTTCTATAAAAAATAAATCTTTTTCTCTGTTGGTATCGCTCACTCGTTTAGCCGTATGATTAAATTTTTCCACTATTTCACATGCTATATCTGGATCCACCAGATCATCTACTCTATAACTCTCACCGACTTCTTCTTTGAACATTTTTAGCACACTCTTGCTATCTTCTGCCATGCGAATAGATAACTCCCTGATAGTTATTTTGTCTGGTATAATAACTTCTCTTGATATATTTTTACCCTTAGTAAACTTTGACTTTCTACCTCTTATACCAAACCTTTGCTTAAATACAGGGGGTTGTTCAGTTTTTTCATCTATTGCCTGTGCAATTACCAGTTTAGAATGCTTAGAATATATATCTTTGTTGACTTTAAAAGACTTTTTATCGTTGTCCTCATGGTCAATACTATCTTCTTTTGGTTCAACTAAGTGGGTATTACTTAAAACTTGCTTATTTATTTCCTTAGATAAAGCGTCCGCTTCATTTTTCTCGTCAATCTCTTTATTGCTGTCTTCTTTTGCTGTTTTCTCTTTTTCTTCTCTCTGATTTCTTTCTTTCAGCAAAGCAGCATTCTGCACAGCATTAATGCGAAAAATTTGTTCTTTCTCTGTTAAAGAACATAATTTACTCTCGTCAAATAAATTATGTTCTTCTGCATCATGAGATTTTTTTCTTCTTTTTTTTACTACTGTAGCTCCAGTACTTGGGCTAGCTGAAGAGTTTAAATTGAGGTCTAATTTAAGCTTGCTTAAACCTTGGAGCGTTAATTTTTTATCACTGATATCTTCATTATTCATATTATTTTATTATATTAATCCAAGCTTTTTACGTGCTTCTATGATTATTGAATCTACTGTATCTTTTAGATCTTCTTTGCTATCGGATGAGGAAGAGAGTATGCTGCAAAACTCATAACTTGATAAATCTGCTATGTCCTCTAAAGTCTTAATATCATGCTTACTAAGAGCAATTTTATTGTCTATTGATAAAGTTAAATTGATTACATCATCCTCCATACCTAAACTTTTTAGCTCTTCTATTTTTCTATCATTTTCTGCTTTCAGGTACTTATTTGCTCTATTGTGAAGTTCGTTTGCAATATCTTCATTAAAGCCCTCTATTGAAGCAAGCTCTTTAATTGAAGCGCTAGATATGTCTTCTACACTTGAAAAACCTTCTGTTACCAATAGCTGACCCATAATCTCTTCTAAGTTTAAAGCTTCAGCAAATAAAGCTGAACATTGACTAAGTTCTTTACTTCGCCTTTCTGATTCTTGCTGAGTGCTTAATATCTCAATTTTCCATCCAACAAGCTCTGAAGCTAATCTTACATTCTGGCCCTTTTTTCCTATCGCTAAACTCAATTGATCTTCAGCAACTATTAACTCTATGCAATTTTCATTTTCATCAATAATAACCTTCGATACTTCTGCAGGAGTAATGGCTTTAATAACAAATTGACCCAAATCTGAGGAGTAATTTATAACGTCAATTTTTTCACCATTTAATTCGTGTATAATAGTTTTTATTCTATCTCCCTTAACTCCAACACAAGCACCTACTGGATCAATGTTCTTGTCGGGAGAGAAAACGGCAACCTTAGACCTTGAACCAGCATCTCTAGCTATACCTTTAATTGTCACTAATCCGTCAGCAATTTCTGGTATTTCTTGATTTAATAATGCCTCCAAAAAGCCTTCATGAGTCCTAGAAAGAATAATTTGACGTCCATCATCAGAGCGCTTAACAGTCTGTATGTAAGCTTTAACCTTATCACCTTCACGAAATGATTCACCACCAGTTAAATTTCGCAATGGAAGATATGCCCTCGTGCCATTTATGTCTATAATAAGATCTGAATATTCTACTTGTTTAACAATACCATACCTTATTTCTCCCACCTTATCTTTAAATTCCTCATATTGCTTTTTTGACTCTTCATCTTTAATTATTTGAGCAATTTTTTGCTGGGCAATTCTTGCTGAAGCAAGATCAGTGTTAAGAGAGAGTAATTCACTAACAGTATCTCCAATTTTTGCATCTTCTTTTATTAATTTAGCTTGTGTCAGCGTAATTGATTCATACTCAGTATTCTCTTCTCTATTTGATTCGTCATCAATAACTTTTAGTTTTCTGTATGAAGTAACTTTGCCTGTGTTTCTATCTATATTAACTACAATTTTACTTTTGCTACCATATTTTTGATAAGCCACTGCTTCTATAGCACTTTCTAGTGCCTTTATTACAACATCAAAATCTAAACCTTTTTGAAGTGAAAGCTCTCCTGCTGTTTTTATTACATCAAGGCTTCCAACTATGTTATTCTTGTTACTTTTCTGCTTAACACTGCTTTTACGATTAGCAATCATAATAAATAAATCCAATGTAATTAGTTATAATTATAGCTCCAACGGGCAAAGAACACTATCTTAAATGTTAAATGATTGCTAATTTAAGTCAAGTTTTTTCATGTCTTTGTATAACAAGCAACGCAGGAGTAAAGAATAAAGTTAAAACCGTTGCAACCAATATTCCACTTGCTATGGTTGTTGAAATGTCAACCCACCACTGGCTTGATGGAGCATCATATGTGATTTGTAGCGTAAAAAAATTGATATTTAACCTGGTAATCATCGGTATTAAACCAAGAACTGTGGTTGCAACGGTAAGCAATATTGGCCTAACGCGAGAAATTGCAGCGTTTATTACACATCGCTTGATGTCATTTTTGTGTACCTTAATTTGGTGATGAAAGGCATCAAGTAATAGTATGTTATTATTCACTATAATTCCCGCCAAAGCAATTATCCCCACTCCACACATAACAACTACGAAAACTTGTTGGATAAGAAAGAAAACAAAAAACACACATGTTGTGGATAAAAACACTGCTGTCATTACGATAAATGTATGGTATACATTATTAAACTGTGTCACTAATACCAATATCATTAGTGTAATCGCTAATATAAAAGCCTTTAACAAAAATGCTCCTGATTTTTGTTGATCTTCTTTGTCGCCTTTAAAATCAATTTTTACTCCCTTGTCCCAATCCTGGGCAATAGAATTCTGAATGAACTTTACTCTTTCATCAACAAGATAGCCAGTATCAACGTCAGCAGAGATTGTCACTGTGCGTAATCCATCAATCCTGTTTAGTTTGTTTACCTTTTTTTCGGGAGCATATTTTACTATATTGCTCATAGGATACGGGCCATTAACTGTATTGATAAAAAGATTGTCTATAATCTTCATGTTGCGATCCTTTCCAGGGAAACGGAGTACAATATCGATTTCTTCATCCGTGTTATTTGGTCTATATTTTCCAATCAACACTCCATTTGTAACCATCTTTATAAAATCGCCAATGGTTGCAACACTTACTTCAGAGCTTGTAGCCTTACTCTTATCAACACTCATATTCCACTCTATTTCAGGTGCTGATCTGCTATCTTGAATATTTATAAACCCGGATGAAGGTTGGTTCATAATTTCTAGAATTTTCTCTGCTGCTAAATTCAAACTGGATACACTCCCGCTGAGGTTAATTTGTATTGGCTTGTCAGCCGACGGTCCTGGCTTTTCCTCTTGAACATTAATTATTATTCCTTTCATGTCTTGCACACTGCTCCTTATATCATTTAGTATGTGCTTAGCTTTGCGCCTGAAGCGCCAATCCATAAGTTCTAGTTGTATTCTGGCGATAACGTTGTCTGAAAATGCTCCTGATCTAGCATAAGAAACATGAATTTCTTTTTCAATGCTCAAAATGCGTTCTTCCACTTCTTTGAGTATCAGATCTCGTTCTTTGGCTGATAAGCTTTCTTTTGCTTTAACACTGATTAAAATATTATCTGAATCCACTTTCGGAAAAAACTTTACTCCAGGACCAAAAGTAAAGTACAGCACACTAAATGAAAACAAAACGAATACAGTAGCACATACGAATTTTTTAGGATGATCCAAAACCTTCTCTAGCATGCGTACGTAAGCTCTTATTATAGGCCCAGCATTTTTTATTTCACCACTTTCTATAGCACTCATTTTTTTTATTTCTTTTTTTGAAGTTATCGAAGGCTTACCAAATATTGCACCAAGTGTTGGTATAAAAACCAAAGCCATAATGAGCGATCCAGTCAAAGTTAGAATTATTGTAATTGGTATGTACTGCATGAATTTACCAACAGTATCAGGCCAGAATAATAGAGGAAAAAACACTGCTAATTTAGTTAACGTTGATGATAGAACCGGATAAAACATATCACGAACTGAAGTGTAAAAAGCTTCTACTTTGTCCATTCCGCAGATCATCTTTCTATCGGCATATTCGCTGATCACAATTGCATCATCAACCAGCATGCCAACAGCCATAATTAAACTGAAGAGCACAACGATATTTAAGGTTATACCCATAAAGTAAAGAGCTATTATCCCAATGAGAAAGGAACCGGGTATCGAGAGTGCCACAAGAATAGCAATCCTTGTTCCCATAGAAAGCATCATTATGATCAATATTAACAACACAGCAAATATTATGCCGTTTTCCAAGTCATCAAGCACATCGCGGACGTTTTTTGACTGGTCGTTTAAGTACACCACTTTTAAATTTTCAGGTAATTGATCTTTTGCCTTATCCATTAAGTATTTTACTTGATTTACTGTGTCTATTATGTTTTTTCCGTTACGTTTTGAAATTTCTAGCACGACACTAGGTAATCCATTAATGCGAGCAAATCCTTGGTGATCCTAAAACCTAGGGTATACTTTTGCTATATCTTTGATTCTCAAAACTGCATCGCCTTGAGATCTAATAGGAATATTCATAATATCTTCTATATCTTTTAATAACCCTGATATTTTAATCGAATATTTACCGGTATCATTTTCCAGTGACCCAGCTCCCACTAGTCTGTTATTGCTTGATATAGCTTGGAATATTTCGTTTGATTGAATGTTATATTTTGTTAGAACTGTGGGCTCAACTATCACTTCCACTGTTTCTTTACGCATACCTGCCACTTCAACTTTGAGAACATTTGGCAGAGATTCTATTTCTTTCTTTAGCTTGCGTGCTATTTCAGTTAAGGCTCTTTCTGGCAAATTACCAATTAAGCCGACATTGAGTATCGGAAATAAGCTCAAGTTTATTTCATTGATTATCGGAGATTCCGCTTCAACAGGTAACTTCGATTTTATGTTTGAAAGCTTTGAACGAACATTATCGAGCACTTCTTTATTATCATACTCTGTTCCAAATTCGAGTATCATGTGAGCACCATCATTAGTTGCAAAAGCTCTCAATTCTCTTACACCTTCGATGGATCTTAGTTCATTTTCTATAGGAAGCACTAATAGCTTTTCACTATCTTGAGCAGAAATCCCAGGAAGTCCAACAAACACGCTGATTATAGGAATCTGTATATCAGGATTGCTTTCCCTTGGCATTTTTACATAAACGTATGAACCGAAGATAAAAATTACTATAAGTAATAATACCACCGCCCTGTTTCGCTCTATGAGTAAGCTCTGCATGTTGAATGTTAGCTGAATATGTGTGTTTGTACAATATTATAGTCGCGATACATTGCATATTAATTAATCCTTGTGTAGCTTTAAAACTTTATGCAAATAATTAAAATTTTCGCAAAATTGCAAGTATAAGAAAATTCCTGTATAATAATTCTAGAACAGTATTTGAGAGGTTATTATGGTGGCAATTCTAAATGTAACAAAGGGCAAAAATAAAGTTATTGTGTCTGGATTAGCTGGAGCTTTATCAGCTTTAATATTTTTAACAGCAATCCACATTGCCGCAAAGATAGCCATTATCGTTTCTGCCGCTGCAGTTACTTACTTATTACTTTCGCTGATTCATAAAATAAGAACTAAAGCTGAAATTACTCGTGTTTCAGGAGATAAAGTTTCAGAAGATGAAGGGTATAGCAGTGTTGATGAAGGTGAAGAAAAAGATACCGTAAAAGAACCAAAAAGAACTGAAACTGAGCTAGAAGAAGAATTAAAAAATAAAAGAGCAGAAGAAGAAATGAAAAATGGACTACCTAAACATATGGATTTCAAAGGTAATTCACTTTCTAAAAGCGCTGATACTAAAGATAGTCATTCCGTTTCTAGTGCTACAAATATTGTTATGGAACCTTTACCTAAACACATGGATGCGCTTGGTAATCCACTTTCTGAAAGACCAAGTGCAAATATTAGTATAGAATCTAAACCTGAGAGAAAACTATCTCCTGCAGAGTGGCTATTACAGTGCGGGAATGTAAATAATGATGTGAGGGAAGTGCTAAAACAGCCAATTATCCAACAGCCATTTAACGGGTTAGGGTTTTAGATGTAGTTGCTATATCAAACTCTCCATCTTATATTGAGGATCAGATGCAATGCCATACACTCTATTTGGCGGAGCAATTTTGTTCTCTATACCAAAAACTATACCTTCAATTATTGCTGTGAGTACTTTTTCAAGGTTACAATCTGCTCCAGGAACACGGTGCTCTAGGCGGCATCTTTTGGAATCGTTGCCAAAATAGGGAATTCTTATCGCAGCAGTTCTGTTATTTACCCCCCAACTAATCGTAGTTGGAGTGTGAATATCCGGGTACTGAAATCTTAAATATGAATCATCATTTGGAGCGAAAAACAACATATGTTTTTTCATCATTGCATATAATCCACCAATACTGTGAATCAGATAGTCACTGTACTTTTGCTCATTGATATAAAATAAGTTATCGTTATTTGAATTCACGAGATTAACATGCACATTTAATGCACTGCCTGCTCTATCCAAATAGGGCTTTGCTTTAAAAGAAATATTCCCACCTAGTTTTTGTGCTGTTTCAGTAAGTGATTGTTTTGCTAACTCAAAATGCTTAATTAAATTGTCGGAGTTCGTATAACAACCACTTTTTATCTCATACTGATGTGTAGAATTCTCCTTCTCGCAAGAAAATTCAAGAGATGCTATTTTATTTTTGATGCTATTCAGAAATAAGTATTCTTTTTCTATTCCTTCAATGTAAAACTCTAGTTCAATACCGAATACAGCATAACAACTCAAATTACTTAATATAATCATAAATTTGCTTCAGTAAATCTATATTTATATGAATACTTTACTTATTTGCCAGTAAATTTAACATCTTATTTATACATAATGTATTACTGTTTTTAATAGCATGCTTCTAATCCTCGATACAAGCGACATTTACAAATTTTTCATTTTTTTGAAATAAAAATGATCAATTTTAATGTTTTTATACCCTTTACAACCCATCAAAAAATCACCATAATTTTTAGTGTGTATTAAGTAGTATTAGCTTTTCATTTTGCAGTAAGCTATTGATTATCTTATGTTTTTCTAATTATTGCTTTTTTCTTGGTGTGGTATATGAACTTAACTAGCCCTAAGGTTTCTACTATGTTTTTTGATCAGATTATTACAGTAGCGGATCACAATGTTACTTGGGAAAAAATCCAAAATTGTCTTTATAATCTTTATGGAGAAGCAACATATAATAGCTGGCTGAGTTCACTAAAATTTGTCAGTAGCAGAAATGGGGAAGTTCTTTTATCCGTGTCAACAAGGTTTATAAAAGAGTGGATTACAGTTCATTACATGAAAAAAATATTATCATTATGGCAAAGCGAAGATAAAAGTATACGTTCTATTGATATTCAAGTAATTGAGGAGAGGAATTCAAATTTTAATGTTATACTAAAAAACAGAGAGGAAAGTAATCATAATCTTGGTTCGCCGCTGGATCCAAGGTTCACCTTTGATAATTTTGTAGTGGGAAAGCCAAATGAATTAGCATTTACGGCGGCAAAGCGTGTGGCAGAATCTATAGATCCAATATTAGGCAGCAATCCTTTGTTTCTATATGGTGGAGTGGGACTTGGTAAAACACATCTAATGCATGCTATAGCTTGGCACATAGTCAATTCCCCATCAGCAAAAAGAAAAGTGGTGTATTTATCAGCAGAGAAATTCATGTACCAATATATTACAGCGCTGCGAAGCAAAGATATTATGTTATTTAAAGAGCAATTTAGATCAGTAGATGTATTGATGGTAGATGATGTGCAATTTATCAGTGGTAAAGATAGTACACAAGAAGAATTTTTTCACACTTTCAATGCATTGATAGACCAAAATAAACAATTGGTTATATCAGCTGATAGGTCTCCTAGTGATCTTGATGGAGTGGAAGAAAGAATAAAATCACGACTCGGTTGGGGGTTGGTGGCAGATATTAATGAAACAACTTTTGAATTAAGGCTTGGTATATTGCAGGCAAAAGTGGAGCAGATGAATATGTATGTTCCGAAAGATGTCCTAGAGTTTTTAGCAAGGAACATAAAATCTAATATAAGAGAATTAGAAGGAGCATTAAATAAGGTTACCCATACCTCATTAATTGGAAGAAGTATGACGGTAGAATCAGCTAGTGAAACCCTAATCGATCTTCTTAGGTCAAATCATAGGTCAGTCACAATAGAAGAAATACAAAAGAAAGTAGCTGAATTTTTCAATATAAAGGTTGCAGATATGCAATCCAATAGAAGGCTTCGCAGTCTTGCAAGGCCAAGACAAATAGCTATGTATTTTGCCAAAAAATTTACGCAAAAAAGCCTACCAGATATTGGGAGAAACTTTGGTGGCAGAGACCATGCTACTGTTATACATGCAGTAAAACAAGTAGAAAATTTTATAAAGACCGACTCAAAATTTGCTGATGAAATCAATCGATTAAAAAAAATGTTTAAGTAGCGTTTTTAAAATAGCTAATAACAAATCCTAAAATGAATCGACTATAGTTTTAATCCGTTTAAGTTTAAAATCTTCTGTTAGCTTCGCAGAATACATTTCCTTATTGTGTTGATTATAGAAGGTAAATTCGGGATCATCTAAATTTAGTATTGCAAAGCCAAAGCCAAAAAAGTTTCTAACCTCGTGTGCTAAGTAGTTTTTACCATTTGAATAGTCAAATTCTACATTTTGATAAACAGATTCTTGATCTTGAGCGTGTAATGATGCACCACCGTTTCCAACTATAATTTGGTCTGGAACATTATCCATTAATAAAATCTGGGCTATATGAATGTGGCCAGAAACTATGGTAGTAACATTGCTTGGAAATTTATCTCCAAAAGCTTCGATTTGTGTAAGATTACCATGGCTTTTTAATGTCAAAAATTCTTTTTTTGGAGATCTCCAAAGCGGTTTATGAGTTAAAAACCACATGGGCTTGTCAGAACTATTTTGTATCAATTTATCAAATTGCCTCTCAAAAGCATCAATTGTGCTTTGGGTTGTAAAAATATCCTCACCGGATGAAGAGTCGAAGATAAAAAATTTCATCGGTCCAGCATCTAAGGACCAACTAGAAACGAAGTTTCCACATTTTTCAGACGAAAAGGGGTATGAATCTAGATACCTGAACCATCCTTCATAAGCTCTATCACAACTCTCATGGTTTCCACGAACAAAAAGGAAAGGGGATTGTGATAAAATATCCTTTGCAGGCTCAAACCAATCAGCGTACCAAACTTCTTTATTATATCCATAAATATCGCCACACTTTTTTGTATTTCTACATTTTGTTTGTCTATAATGATAATCACCAACATGGATAATTAAATCTGGTTTATGAAGGGCGATTGAATCTAAATTTTTTTTTAAAGGCCAGCTATCTACCGAATTACATTCCTGCTGAAATAACATATTTATTCTACAGCCCGTGTCACCAATGAAAGCAATTTTATTAACCTTTTTTGGTAATATAGGAACCCGTAGATCTTCAATACTAATGTTTTTGGCACTTGTTTGTACTGTCAGTTCACAAACTGTTTCGTTATGATCACCATTGTTAATTGAGCTGCGATTCAGCATTTCTGTTTCCTCGCCATCAACATAAACAATGGGACACATGTCATTGTCCGTAATTGCGCGTATGCTTAGTTTATTTTCTGGGATAACTTGAGACCATGTGTATAATATTTGTGCATGGACGAAATGAAAGCTAGTTATAAGAGAGAGAGCTAAAAAAATAAAGATATTAGCTATATTCATTTGTATAAAAACCTAAGTTAAAAATTAGTAGTAAGGTTATCTTAAATGATTAAAATTTATAATCACAAAATTCATAATCAAATTATACAAACAATTTCTAAATTATTCTAGTATCAGATTGACACTCTAGATGAAAAATTCTAAAATGATTAAGTAATTTAAAATAATTATATAAAAACTAGAATATAGTGCGGCCGTGGTGGAATTGGTAGACACGCAGCGTTGAGGTCGCTGTGGCTCATAAGGCCTTGGAAGTTCAAGTCTTCTCGGCCGCACCAGTTTTTATCGCTGTTTAATATGGGTAAAAATGTTTATAGGAAATCAGAGTAGCAATAAGGTAGAAAGAGCTATCAGCGAAATCAGGCGCGGTCGGCCAATTGTAATATATGATGAAAGTAATTACCTATTGTTTGCTGCTGCTGAGGCTTTAGAAAGAGATTTATTTAATCAATACAAGCTTATATCAAGCAATGTATATGTTACTTTAACTTCAAGTAAGGTAAAATACATATCTCAGAATAAAGAACATAACAGCAAACGTCTGTTGGTGAATAATTTTGATGAACTGCTCCATTTAATAAACTGTTCAAAGGAAGATTGCATAAAAGAGTTGCAATGCTCAAAGACAATAGATGAATGTGCTATTGCCTTGCTTAAGTTCTCAGAATTATTGCCATACGCGTTAGTGGCTGATATGACTTTTGAGAATAATCATGAAATGCGAAATTGGTGCGAGAAAAATGACGTTATTGCACTGGACACGTCATTCATAAATAATTTTCAAGAAAATCAGGATGTATATGAAGTGTGCAAAACATCATTATTTTTAAAACAGACTCAAGAAGTAAATATCATATCTTATAGAACCGAAAGTGGTGGAAGAGAACATCATGCAATTATCATTGGCAATCCAGATAAAGATGGCGAACCATTAGTAAGAATTCATTCTTCGTGTTATACGGGTGACTTGTTAGATAGCTTGTCATGCGATTGCAGAAGTCAGTTACATCAAGCAATTCAAATGATAGCTGACTGTGGAAGTGGTATTATATTGTATTTGATGCAAGATGGAAGGGGCATTGGTTTAACTAATAAGTTAAGAGCGTACAGTATGCAAAGAGGACATAATCTTGATACTGTTGATGCAAATAGAACATTGGGTTTTGAAGATGATGAAAGGAGTTTTGCTGTTGCAGCTAAAATGCTTAAGAAATTGAACATTAACAAAATCCAATTACTTACAAACAATGATAGAAAATTGTCAGAATTGGAAAGTAGTGGTATAGGAGTTACAAAGTGTCTACCACTTATTGTGGAACGTAATAAATATAACGATTCATATATGGAGACAAAATTTGGTAAATTAGGCCATAGATTAAGAGTTTTTTAGCTTTTTTGCTGTAACTACTTTGTTAATTTGCTATGTTTATTAACATAAGTTAAGATTTTTAGGAATAGTAAAATGCTAAGATTTTTTAAACGAGAAAAAAATACTGAATCCTTAGATAAGGATATAAATTGGAATTCAAACCGCTACAGCACAGTTATTGCTCAAAGAAATATTCTACTTTTATTTGCATTAATATTATTAGCAACGATCTCTATCAGCATATTAGTCATATTTAAAATTAGCACAAGTAGCACTATTGAGCCATTTGTTATAGAAATTGACAAGAAATCAGGAATAGTGCAATTGGTTGATCCTGTCACAGTAAAAGAGTATTCTGCAGATGAAGCGCTAAACGATTATTTTATTTCAGAGTATATAAAAGCAAGGGAGGTTTTTGATCCATATCATTATAATTATAACTATTATACAAAGGTGAGGTTGTTTTCCTCACCTAATGTGTATAATGAATTTAGAAATTATATAGGATCGCAGAATATGGATGATCTTTTTAATTTATATTCAGATACCAAAAGTGAATTTAAAATTCGCTCAATTCAAAAATTGGGTAACGATGCTCTTCAGGTGAGATTTTTTGTGGAATTTACACGGAAAGATGGAAGTTCCACAAGAAAAAACAAGATAGTTATTATGTCATATAGGTATGCATCGCTTGAAATGGATGATCAGCAAAGATATATTAACCCATTAGGATTTCAAGTTATTTCATATAGAGTAGATGATGAATATGTATAGGATATTATTAGTTTTAGCTTTACTTGTCAGTGGCAATTTAAACGCATCCATTAATTATAATGAGCCTATTTCTGTAGATAGTAGAATAAAGACTTTTGTGTATAGCCCTAATGAAGTATTTACGGTGGTTTTTAGTCAGGGTTACTATTCTTATATTGAATTTGCGGAAGGAGAAAAAGTTAAAAATATCGCTGTTGGTGATGCATCAAGTTGGAAAATTAATCCTTATGACAATAAATTGCTTATTATGCCATTTGAAGTTAGTAGTCGCACTAACATGATTATTACGACAACTAAAAAAAGAAATTACATTTTTGATTTAATCTCAAGGCCAAACTACGATAAATACCCGGATACTGATGCTAAGAAAGTGGATCACGATTATTCTGCTGAAAAGGATATATCTTACGTAGTACGTTTTTATTATCCTCAAGAAGAAGGTGAATTTGATGTTGATTTAGATGAGGTTTCTTTACCTACTCAAATGCAATATACTACAGACAAGCTAGAAAAAATAATACAAGAAAATGATACGAAGTACAATTATACATATATTGATGAAGGTGGTAATGCGGATATAGTTCCGATCGAGTTATTTGATGATGGTTATTTAACCTATTTAAAATTTAGAAATAATAATAAAATACCTCAGGTTTTTATAGAAGGGGAGGATAAACCTTGTAAAAGGCTGTTATTTGATGATTATGTTATAATAAAAGGAGTACATAAAAAGCTATTTATGCGTTATGAAGATGGTGAAGTTGAAATTATAAATAGGTCACTTTAGCTGTGGTACATGCAATATGAATAAAGAAAGGCGTAACAATTCAGAAGATGAATCAGAAATAGAGAATAAGGTAGTAACAGTTGGCTCTAATCAAGGTCATAGGGCATTGATGGTCATTATTTTAGTGCTTCTGGCTGGTGGAGTGTATTATCTCTATTTTAGTCCTTCTCCTAAAGAGGGTTCAGAAGTTATTAAAAAAGAGGAAACAAAGCAAAACGTTCAAGAATTGAAAGGAAAGTTGGAACAAGTTCCAGATAATGTAATGGTTCCTGAAAGAATAATAACTGATCCCTTACCACCCTTACCTCCTCTTCCTACACCACTAATCATACCAGAAATAAAACAAATTAGAAAAGAAGAAGTGATGAAAAAAGAAGAAGAGAAACCAAAAGAAACTCCTGTGTCAAATATACCTATTTTGCCAAAGCAAAATTTTCCTTCTAGTAATGTTATGGGCAATTTACCTACCTCGTTTCCTACAATAGGGGGTGGCGGTTATCCTAGAGACAGACGTAGTGCACAGATGTTGACAATTTCAGGTGGTAGTGGAGAGAACAAGGCTGCTGATGCTATTTTATCCGACACTTCAGCACAATCGAGCAAAGCTACCAGAGTAGGAAAGCTTGGTTTAATGATTACTCAAGGTAAAATTATTGATGCTGTTCTTGAAACTGCAATAAACTCTGATCTGCAAGGAATGCTGCGTGCTATGGTGAGTAGAGATGTTTATGCAGAAACTGGTGATACAGTTTTAATACCTAAAGGCTCAAGATTGATAGGCAGTTATTCATTTGACTCGAATGTTGCTAAATCTCGTGTAAATATAAACTGGAATAGAGTGATTCTGCCACATGGAATAGATATTGCAATCTCATCACTTAGTACTGACGAGCTTGGTAGAGCAGGAATAGCAGGAATAGTTGATAACAAAATAGTAAGTGCGTTATTCTCTTCAGTGACACTTGCTGGTGTTTCGATTGGTTCTGCTGTTATAGGGCAAAAGGCTTCTAATCTTGTTGATACGCTAACTGTCAGAGATGCAGTAAAGTCTATCACTGCAACCGAAATAGATTTTTCTTCTCTCCAACTCATTATTGACCCAGAAAAGAAGATATCTAGTGACAAATGGAAATTAGGCCTTGGGGCTATCGGAAGAATTCGGAGTGCCAAAAGCAGACAAGATTTACTAAAAATAATGAAAGAGGAAATAGCAAAAGCACTAGGAATTGAAGAAGACGAGGTAAATATAAGCCTGGAAATTGTAAATCAACTGTTAGAACAAATTCAAAGAAAAAGCAAGTCTGTTTATGATGAAGCAATCGGGAAATCAATCGAGGATTTTTCTAAAGATATGCGGGATGTAGTGGGCAGATATACAGATAAAAAACCAACTATTTATGTTGATCAAGGCACTGCATTGAAAGTATTTGTTAACCAAGATATAGTATTTCCTCCACAGGCAATATTAAATCAATGAAATGAACTATGCTGCACTTGATACATATTTGGAGCCATTACAAGGCATATTTCAAGAAGAAGGCGTAAATGAAATATCAATAAATAAGCCAAAGGAAGTATGGATTGAAAATCGCGGTGAAATAAGGTGTGAAAAATTAGAAGTATTCGATCTTAACCATTTGAAATCTCTTGGCAGACTGATTGCTCAAGCTACAGAACAAAAACTTAGCGAAGAAGCGCCGTTACTTTCGGCAACATTACCAAATGGTTATCGTATACAGATAGTATTTCCGCCAGCATGTGAACCTGATAAAGTAGTAATGTCGATTCGTAAGCCTTCTAGCATGCAGTTAGCACTCGATGATTACGAAAAAATGGGGGCTTTTTCTGAAACTGTTACAGAAGCAACTGATAATCCAGTTGACCGTCATTTGGATTTATTATTAAGGCAAAAAAAAATAAAAGAGTTTTTAGAATACGCTGTAATAAGTAAGAAAAATATTATAATTAGTGGTGGAACTTCCACTGGTAAGACTACTTTTACTAATGCTACTTTGCGTGCTATTCCAGCTGAGGAAAGAATTATTACTGTTGAGGATGCAAGGGAAATCGTTTTGAACGATCATCCCAATAAAGTCCATCTAATTGCCTCTAAAGGAGGGCAGGGCAGAGCAAAAGTAACCACTCAAGATTTGATAGAAGCGTGCTTACGTTTAAGGCCAGACAGAATAATAGTTGGTGAGCTCCGTGGAGCGGAAGCTTTTAGTTTTCTTAGGGCGATAAATACTGGTCACCCTGGATCAATATCAACCCTTCATGCGGATAGTCCAACAATGGCCCTTGAGCAAATAAAATTGATGGTTATGCAGGCAAATCTTGGCATTCCTCCAGACCAAATTATACCATACATTAGAAATGTGATTGATATTGTTATTCAGCTAAAAAGAACCGGTGGGGGCAAAAGAAGCATTTCTGAGATATTATTTACTAGATCTGCGAGCGAAAATGCTTAAATTTATACATAAGTTAAGGAAGAGTAGTTTATGAGTAATGGAAATCACCTACGTAATATTCTCATAGGAGGTGTAGTAGCTTTTAGCGTACTTGAGTTTTGCTTCTATCTATCTGGTATATTGTTTGTTCTGTTTGCTGATGGTCCGGATGCTGTGGATTTTAAGGCAATTAATCCTAGTTTGACGCCTTTCCCTCAAGCTCTTTGGCCAACGATTTTTGATCATATACAATATTGTTGGCATCATCCAGAGTTATATAGCCTTGAGCTCAAAATCAAATTAATTATATCTTTTGCACTGCCTATCATTGTTTTAATGATTATCTTATGGAATTTAAGAGAAAGGATAATTGAGTGGCGACCATTTAAAAAGAAAGAATCACTTCATGGAGATTCGCAGTGGGCATCAGAGAAAGACATACGAAAAGCAGGATTAAGAAGCAAAAAGGGATTATTGCTTGGTAAAGATAAAAGAGGATACTTCATTTCTGATGGGTTTCAGCATGCATTGTTATTTGCACCTACAGGTTCTGGTAAGGGTGTTGGCTTTGTAATTCCTAATTTATTATTTTGGACTGACTCGGTAATTGTACACGACATAAAATTAGAAAACTATGAAATAACAAGTGGTTGGCGAGAACGACAAGGACAAAAAGTATACGTATGGAATCCAGCGCAGCCAGATGGAATAAGTCACTGTTACAATCCATTACAATGGATTAGTGAAAAACCTGGGCAGATGGTTGACGATGTGCAGAAAATAGCTAACCTAATCATGCCTGAACAAGACTTTTGGCAGAATGAAGCAAGAAGCTTATTTGTTGGAGTGGTATTATACTTACTTGCTGCACCAGAGAAAGTTAAATCTTTTGGTGAAGTTGTGCGTACGATGCGTAGTGATGACGTGGTTTATAATCTTGCTGTTGCTCTTGATACAATGGGTAAAATACTACACCCTGTAGCATATATGAATATTGCAGCTTTTTTACAAAAAGCTGATAAAGAAAGGTCAGGTGTTGTATCAACCATGAACTCATCACTTGAATTGTGGGCAAACCCATTGATTGATACTGCAACTGCGTCAAGTGATTTTAATATTCTAGATTTTAAAAAGAAGAAAATTACAGTTTATGTTGGTTTAACTCCTGACAACTTGACTAGGCTCAGGCCTTTAATGCAGGTTTTTTACCAACAGGCAACTGAGTTTTTATGTAGAAAATTGCCATCGGATGACGAGCCTTATGGCGTATTGTTTTTAATGGATGAGTTTCCTACACTTGGAAAAATGGAGCAATTTCAAACAGGTATTGCATATTTTCGTGGTTATCGAGTTAGGTTATTCTTAATTGTTCAAGATACTGAGCAGCTCAAAGGAATATACGAAGAAGCAGGGATGAACTCCTTTTTGTCAAACTCGACTTACAGAATAACTTTTGCAGCCAATAATATTGAAACAGCTAATTTAATATCGCAACTTATAGGAAACAAAACTGTACAACAAGAATCGTTGAATAAGCCTAAATTTTTAGATTTAAATCCTGCTTCAAGGTCATTACATATCTCTGAAATACAAAGAGCATTGCTATTGCCTCAAGAAGTTATTATGTTGCCACGTGACGATCAGATAATTTTAATAGAATCGACTTACCCAATTAAATCAAAGAAAATTTTGTACTACAGTGATACCACCTTCACAAGAAGGCTGCTCAAACAAACTCGTGTGCCTACACAAGAACCATATGACCCAAACAAAGTTCTTTCTGCCGCTGCGAGCAAAGATAAGGTTAATAACGAGGGGAATAATGTTCTTGAGGGACCTAATTCAGTTGATTATCCTGATGAAATTAAAACCGAAGATGCAGTATATGATGAATCAGATGAATTTGCAGACGAAGATATTGATGATGAAGATATCGACGATAAGTTTGAAGATGATGATGACGAGGAAGAGGAGGATAGGAGTGATGATGGGTTTGATGACGAAGAAGAGGAGGATGAATTTGAAGATGAGGATATTGAAGATAAATTAAAAAATGACGAGAAGTAAGGTTAACTTTGCCTATTTTTAGCTCAGAAAAGTGCAAGTTATGCAAATAATTAGGTTTTTCATATTAAGCCATTTTTAATTAATTAGTATTAGATTAGCTATTTTAACTAGGGGAGTAGTAATGATTAGTAAAAAAACATTAGCGGTTACAGCACTTGCTTTGCTGTTGTCACAACAATCTTTTGCGAGTGAAACAGAAGGGTTTTACTTTGGTAGTGGGTATTATGGTCAATTTTTTAATGGCATGGGTGAACTAAAAACAAGCACTACAGATATCAAAAATTTGTCTATAAATGACAGGGATGCTCAGAACACAAAAGGTCAGTCACTAAGTGAGTATAAAGGAGATTATAATCCACCTTTTGCTGCAAATGTGGCACTTGGTTATACAGGGGAATTGGGTAACAACAGCTATAGGGCTGAATTGGAAGGGATGTATTCTTCTGTAAAAGTGGATAATATTGGTTTAACAAGTAGCCAAATAACTGTTTCATATCTAAAGGACATTGGTCAGAATGCTAATAAAGAAACTTATCTCTATAGTGCTGCAGTTAGTCATGACCAAATTGAGAACATATCTGTAATGGCAAATGTTTATCATCATTGGAAAAGTGACCGTTTCTCTTTTTCTCCTTACGTTGGTATTGGAGTCGGTGCAACAAGAATGACGATGTTTGAAAAACCGTCAATAAGACCCGCAGGTCAAGTAAAAGCTGGCTTTGACTATCGCATAAACGAAGATGTAAATATGCATATCGGATATAGAGGTTTTGGTGCTATTGGTGGCGATATTAAGCTTACAGCAGAAAAGTTAGGACAAGTGGTAGACGACCCTAATAATGATAAAAAAAAGAAGCTTGATCCTAGCTCAGATAGCAAAGTAACTGAGGAAATAAATATAGGTAATCAACTATTTCACACACACGGTATAGAGGCTGGTCTTACTTTCCATTTTGCCAGCAAAGCTTAAACATGTTGCCCTTTAAAAAATGCATAAAACCGTTCCTGTCATCCTATGGCTTGACCATAGGATCTAGTTATAGCTCTTTCCATAAAAGTCCGGATGTGATAGGATAAGGATAGATGATGATAAGGAGGTTGAATGCCAGCAGCATATAGTTATGATTTAAGAAAAAAAGCAATGGAAGCGCTAGACGAAGGAGAAAGCAGAGAAACAGTGGCAGCAAGATTTAAGATTGGACGAACTACTTTATGGGAGTGGCAGCAAAGAAGAAAAGAAACAGGAGACTTTCAATCAAAAAAACTTGGAAATGGGGGTTACAATCACAAAATTACCGACTGGGATACCTTTGCCAAATTTGCCAGAGAACACGGAGGAAAGACTCTATCGGAAATGGCTAAACTTTGGAACAACGTTAGTATCCAAACGATCTATCGAGCCCTTAAAAAAATTGGATTTACGCGCAAAAAAAGACATATGGATACAAGGAAAGAAACGAAGAAAAACGTGCTGAATTTTTGAAAATTATAGCGACAAAAGAACCTAAAAACTTATTGTATATAGATGAGTCTGGCATTGATAACACCGAAGACTACCCCTACGGATATTGCCAGAAAGGACAGCGGTTTTATGCCTTAAAATCTGGAAAGAAAACTCAACGAATCAGTATGGTTGCAGCCTTAAGTGGAAGAAAGATAATTGTTCCGTTAACCTTTGAAGGCCACTGTAATATGGATGTTTTTAATGGATGGTTTGAGCAATTTTTGACACCGATCTTGGAACCTGGACAGACTGTCATTCTTGACAATGCTACTTTTCATAAGTCTGATAAGATTATCGAGCTTGCTAAAGGGGTTGGTGCAGAAATTTTGTATCTGCCGCCTTATTCTCCAGATTTCAACAAAATTGAGCATCATTGGTTTGCTATAAAAAAAAGAGCCAGGAAAAACATTCCTCTATTCGAATCCTTTCGTCGTGCTGTTGATTCTGCCTTCCTATGACCTGTTCGGACTATTATGAGAAATGCTATAAATATAGATCCCAGTGTCACGCACTGGGATGACGAGGTAGAGGGTACTGGGATGACATAGGATAATATGGGATGAAGGAGATAATACAAGAAAACATTAGCTATGTTTTTTGCATAACAATGCATCTCTTCATTCCCGCTAAGTCATATACATATTCCTGAAAAGCTAATTCGTATGAGGGGATTATTTTGTCAATATTGCTTTGATCTTCACCTATCTCCAATATCGCAAACCCATTTTTTTTAAGGCACCTCCTTAATATTGGAAAAATGCTCAAGTAACAGCTCAAACCATCAATACCACCATCAAGGGCAATTCTTGGTTCCTTTTGCACTTCAGCTTGCAAGTCTTTCAATTTGCTTCTTTTAATATATGGAGGATTACTGATTATAAGATCGAATGAACCTCTGCACTCTGTCCACGAACTTAGAAATATTTTGGCTCTGCTGAGAAGATCATGTTTTTTTGTGTTCTGATAGGCAACTTTATATGCTTCCAAGCTTTTTTCAAAACCGACGCCAACAGCATATTCATACTCACTAAGTACGGATATCAATAAACAACCTGTGCCTGTACCAAAATCTGCAATTTTTAGTTTCTGTTTTTTGTTTGGGTAATATTTTAACACTGCTAGGATTATTGTTTCACTATCTGGCCTTGGATCTAAAACATGCTGGTTAACTATAAAATTTTTACTCCAGAATTCACGATTACCTATTATTTGCGATATTGGATATCTTTCCGCTCTTTTTTTTGTTAATTTCCAAAATAAAAGTTCTTTCTCCATCGGCACTTGATCAGCATGGTTCACAATTATAAATGATCTTTCCACTCCAAGTACGTGCTGCATGATGATTTCACAATCTAAATGTGGTGATTCAACTTTATGTGACGATAATAACTCCGATCCTTCTTGAATTAAAGTGCTGATTGTTTTCATTATTCTAAAAATATGTTCCTTTCAGCCAAAAATAGCAAGATGAGCTTCCAGTTTAGGGTAGCTGCACTAAATCCCAGTGTCAAGCACGCAGCTGTACGAACATTGCAATTTGCAGATCCAAGTAGCTTGACTACTTGGATCCAGCTAAGTTGGTGAGCATAAAAGTATAGCTAATGCGAGCTTTACGTCATACCGTCACGGTATCTCTAGATTCCGCTAACACGTAGCGGGACGACGAGGTCAGGGTGTCATCCTAGTACCTTCTCCTGTCATCCCAGTGCCCTGACTACTTGGATCCAGGAAAAAGAATGGTGTCATCCAAGTAGCCTCCCTCCCCTGTCATCCCAGTGCCCAGACACTGGGATCCAGAAAAGTTTGCTTGTAAGCAAGCAAACTAGCACAGAAAGTGGTTACAACATTTTCGATGAGATTATATGGAAAACTGGATTCCAGTGTCAAGCACTGGAATGACACCTTCCTGCCCAGTTCATGTTGCCATAAATATTAAGAAATTTACCAAGCAAAAAAAAGGCAAAAGAAGCCCTAGTCATTGTCTATTTTCAGTATTGGCGTTTTTTAAGTCTTAAACACTGCAATTTAGCTGCTTTTAAATGCAACTCACCTTAGTTTAAATGTTTAAGAAATTTACTAAGCAGAAAAAAAGGCAAAAGATATCCCGTATTAGCTAGTTGTCACTCTCTAATCCTGCAAATTGGCGTACTATACTGTCTTAAACGCTTTATAAGCGCGTTTCAGCTTATATAGGTAAAAACCCAGAAATGTTGTGAAGACGTAAAGTGTGCATAGTGCAAAAAATTAAAAATAAGACGCCAATTACGTAATACTGTTGTCATTTAATCTGCTCAGATTGAAGATAAATGAATACCTTCAGTACCATGATAATGGGGCTGGCGAAGGGTGTCAAGTAAGTTTTTTCGTTTCTACTGAATGACAGTTGTGGCTTGGGAGGTAGTGCAAGAAGTCTACTGATGGCTTTCAAGGCAGTTGAGCTTAATTATTAGAGTAGTAATGTTTATTTTTATATTGACTATTGAGGTTTATTATTTTATAACTAAAAACTTAGTTATTTTAATGAGCTTGAGTTTATAACATATGCCTACGATAAATCAATTAATACGTAAGGGTAGATTAGGATTGACCCATAAGAAAAAGGTACCAGCTTTGGGAGAAAGCAACCCTCAAAGGAGAGGTGTTTGCACTAAGGTGTATACTACAACTCCTAGAAAGCCTAACTCAGCACTCCGTAAAGTAGCCAGAGTAAAAATTAGTGGGTATGGTGAAGTGACGGCTTATATACCTGGTGAAGGTCATAATTTACAAGAACACTCTGTTGTTTTGATACGTGGTGGGCGGGTTAAAGATTTGCCAGGTGTGCGTTATCACATAATAAGAGGTGCCCTTGATCTGCGTGGTGTGCAAAATCGAAAGAAAGCTCGTTCAAAATATGGTGTAAAGAAATCTGGTTAAAGTTTATGGCTCGTCGGAATAAATCAAAAAAAAGAGAAATAAGTCCTGATTCGCGTTACGGGAGTGTTTTGCTGATGCGTTTCATTAATACAATCATGAAATGTGGTAAAAAATCTACTGCAGAAAAGATTATCTATGACGCTTTGTCTTTAGCTGAAAAGAAAATAGGCGAAGGTGGGTTATCAATTTTTGAGACAGCAGTAGGAAATGTTACTCCTTCTATAGAAGTGCGTTCTCGACGCATTGGTGGTGCAACTTATCAAGTACCTGTTGAAGTTCGACAAGATAGAGCGGTTTCTTTAGCGTTAAGGTGGATTGCTAAAGCAACTTCTGCTGCTCGAAAAAAGAGTGGAAAAACCACTGTTGATTGTTTGCAATCTGAAATACTGGATGCTTATAATAAACGCGGTGGTGCGTTTAAGATGTGCGAAGAAAAATATAAAATGGCTGAAGCTAATAAGGCATTTTCTCATCTTCGTTTTTAATGTTAGCTAATTAATTGTGATATGGAAATTGGAATATCTAAATACAGAAATATAGGGATAATGGCTCACATAGATGCTGGTAAGACTACCACAACAGAGCGTATTTTATTTTATACTGGTAAGCAAAATAGAATTGGTGAAGTGCACGATGGTGCAGCTTCTATGGATTGGATGGAGCAGGAAAAAGAGCGTGGTATTACAATCACATCTGCTGCAACAACATGTTTTTGGAATGATCATAGGGTCAATATAATAGACACTCCTGGTCACGTTGATTTCACTATTGAAGTTGAGAGATCTTTAAGGGTTTTGGATGGTGCAGTTGCTGTATTTGATGGAGTTGCTGGAGTTGAACCTCAATCTGAGACAGTGTGGCGTCAAGCTGATAAATATAGCGTTCCTCGTATCTGCTTTGTTAATAAGATGGATAGAATAGGGGCAAATTTTTATCGATGTGTTGATATGATAAAGACGAAGCTTGGTGCAGCACCTTTAGTTATTCATTTACCAATAGGGAGTGAGAAAGATTTCAAAGGTATAATTGACCTTATTTCTATGAAAGCCATTATATGGCAAGAAGAAACGTTGGGCGCTAAATTTTCTTATGAAGATATTCCTTCTGATTTGCTTGATAAGGCTCAAGAATATCGAAATCTTTTATTAGATGCTGCAGCTGAGATGGATGATGAAGCGATGAATACTTACTTTGAGTCTAATGATCTGCCAGTGGATTTACTGAAAAAATGCGTGAGAAATGGGACCATTAAAGGAAAATTTGTTCCTGTGTTATGTGGATCAGCTTTTAAAAATAAAGGCGTACAACCACTTTTAGATGGTGTGGTTGACTTTTTACCTTCTCCTATTGATGTTGATCTAATTGTTGGAATTGATCCTAAAGATTCAGAAAAGAAAATTGAGGTCAAACCTTCAGAAAAAGAGAAATTTGTTGCTCTTGCATTTAAAGTGATGACGGATAAATTTGTAGGCAGCTTGACGTTTATCCGTATTTATTCTGGTAAATTAAAGTCTAAATCTACCGTTTCAAATGCGTTAAAAAACGAAACTGAAGGGATTGGCAGAATGTTACTTATGCATGCAAATAACCGAGAAGATATAACTGAGGCTAGGGCTGGAGATATAGTTGCTTTAGTTGGGCTAAAGAAAACAACCACCGGAGATACTTTATGTTCTGTTGATTTTCCTATATTATTGGAGCGTATGGAATTTCCTGAGCCTGTTATTGAAATTGCTGTGGAACCTAAAACCACTTCAGATCAGGAAAAATTAGGTATTGCTCTAAATAGGTTGGTTGCAGAAGATCCTTCTTTGAGAATGTCAGTAAATGCGGAAAGTGGCCAGACTATATTGAAAGGCATGGGTGAGCTCCATCTTGAGATTATTGTTGATAGAATGAAGCGCGAATTTAACGTTGAGGCTAACGTCGGTGCTCCTCAGGTTGCATATCGTGAAACTATCACTAAATCTGTTGAAATTGATTACACTCATAAAAAACAATCTGGTGGAGCTGGTCAGTTTGCTAAGGTTAAAATAAAATTTGAACCTCTTGAGCCTGGTTCTGGGTTTCAATTTGAAAGTAAAATTGTAGGTGGTGCTATTCCAAAAGAGTATATTCCTGGGGTAGAAAATGGCTTGGAGTTGATAAAAGAAGGTGGTATAATTTCGGGATTTCCGTTGATTGATTTTAAGGCTACCCTTCTTGATGGTGCTTTTCATGAGGTTGATTCTAGTCCTTTAGCTTTTGAACTTGCTGCTAAAGGTGCTTTTAAAGAGATGGCAAATAAAGCTGGTCCAAAAATGCTGGAGCCTATAATGAAAGTTGAAATCATTACTCCTGAAGAATATATGGGTGATGTTATGGGTGATATAAATAGTAGAAGAGGAAATGTTGCTGATATGCTCGATTTAGGTAATAATAGTAAAATAATTACTGCTTCGGTACCTCTTGCAAATATGTTTGGTTATATCAACGTTTTGCGTTCTATGTCTCAGGGAAGGGCGCAGTATAGTATGCATTTTTCTTGTTATGAGCAAGTGCCACAATATGTGGTTGATGAGTTAAAGTTAGAGTATAATTAAGGGTAATAATTATGACAGCAGTAGTGGAAGCATTTGGAAAGCCGCATGTAAATGTGGGAACAATAGGACATGTGGATCATGGGAAGACGACGTTAACAGCGGCGATAACGAAGCATTATGGAAATTTTGTAGCGTACGATCAGATAGATAAAGCGCCAGAAGAAAGGAAGAGGGGGATAACGATAGCAACAGCGCATGTTGAGTATCAGACGGAAAAAAGGCATTATGCACACGTTGATTGTCCTGGACACGCTGACTATGTAAAGAACATGATAGTAGGTGCAGCACAGATGGATGCGGCGATATTGGTAGTGTCGGGGGTTGATGGGCCAATGCCACAAACGAGAGAGCATATATTGCTGGCGAAGCAGGTAGGTGTTGGATATATCGTGGTGTATATAAATAAAGCTGATGTTGCTGATGCTGATATGATAGATTTAGTAGAAATGGAAGTGAGGGAATTACTGAGTAAATACGGGTTTCCAGGGGATGAAGTGCCTGTGGTGGTTGGTTCAGCACTCAAGGCGCTGGAGGATGACAGCAGCGAATATGGAAAGAAATCAATAGACAAATTGATGGAAAAGTTAGATGAATATGTAGCGGTTCCACCAAGGCCTGTGGATTTACCATTTTTATTGCCAATCGAAGATGTATTTTCGATATCGGGGCGAGGAACAGTGGTAACAGGAAGAATAGAGAAGGGAGAGATAAAGACGGGAGAAGAGATAGAGATAATAGGTCTGAAAGCGACGCAAAAGACGATATGCACAGGTGTTGAGATGTTTAAGAAGTTGCTGGATAAGGGAAGTGCAGGACTCAATGTAGGAATATTGTTAAGAGGAACAAAAAGAGAAGAAGTGGAGAGAGGGCAAGTATTAGCGAAACCGGGGACGATAACACCGCATAGAAAGTTTAAGGCGGAGGTTTATATATTAAAGAAAGAGGAAGGAGGAAGGCATACACCATTTTTTGCGAATTACCAGCCACAGTTTTATTTAAGGACAACGGATGTAACTGGGAGCATAAAATTGCTAGATGGGAAGGAGATGGTAATGCCAGGAGATAATGTGAGTGTAGAAGTAGAATTGCAAGTACCGATAGCAATGGATAAGGGATTGCGTTTTGCGATAAGAGAAGGCGGTAGAACTGTTGGTTCTGGTGTTGTTTCTGAAATTTTGGAGTGAGAGTTTGAGTTATAGGAGTGTAGCTCAATTGGTAGAGCGCTGGTCTCCAAAACCAGAGGTTGTAGGTTCAATTCCTATCGCTCCTGCATTAATGTTGTGGTGGAAATGTTAAAAAGTTTGTGTGGTTTTTTCTGTGATATAAAGCAAGAAATACGAAGAATTGCTTGGGTAAAGAAACAGGAGGTGTTGTCATCTCTATTTGTTGTAATGATTGTTATATTATGCTTTTCGATTTTCTTCTGTTTTGTGGATTTTATGTCTCTTTACGTAATTAAGGCTTTATTTGGAATTATTTATGGAATGTGAATATAAATGGTATATCATTAAAGTTGATTATGGATATGAGCAAGGTATACGCGAATTGGTAAGTAATGCTGTTTATTTTAAGGAAGTGTTTATTCCTTATCAAACGGTATGTAATTCAAAGTCTGATATAAAAGAATTATGTGAAGTGTATGTATATATGCATCTGTGTGATGAAAGCAAAAATATTTTGAATCAAACGCCTGGATTCTGCAGTGGCGAATCTGGTAATTTTGAGATGATTTTAGATGATGAGATAAGTTTAAAGTGTAAAGAATTTAATAGGTATAAATGGTATATCTTGAGAGTTGCTTCTAATTGTGAAGAGAAAGTGCGCCAACATATATTGGAAAATTCTATGAGATTGGGTGTTAATGATTACTTTAAGGAAGTTTTTATTCCATATGAAGAGCTAAGTGAAGTAGAGTTGAAATCTAAGAAAATTGCTACACGAAGGAAATGCTTTCCTGGTTATGTCTTTTTATACGTGAATTTATGCGATGAAGTATTGAATTTTATCAATAATATACCAAAATCTCTTAAGGTTTATGGATTTTTGAAAAACGGTAATATTCCAAAGGTGATTTTGGATGATGAGATTCACTCAATGTGTAATGCACTTTATAATGCTCAAGAGACAAAGAAGTTAGGTTATGGTTATGAAAAAGGTGAAAAAGTGAAAATTAATGATGGTCTTTTTCAAAATTTTACTGGTAAGGTAAATATGGTAAACGATGAGAAAAAAATTATTAATGTGGAAGTATCGATTTTAGGTAAGCCGACAATAATAGAGCTTGATCTGGCTCAAGTAGAGAAAATAGAGGATTAATTATGAGTGTTATAGTTGCTAAGATTAACTTACTTATGGAAGCTGGGAAAGCAGTTCCAGGACCGAAAATTGCTTCAGTACTTGGTCCACGTGGTATACCTGTTCCTAAGTTTTGTGAGGCTTTTAATAAAGTTACTAGTGCTGCTAACGCTAATTATAAAGTAGGCGATTTAGTAACAGTGCGAATTTCCATAAAGGATGATCGCTCTCATGATTTTACTGTCAGCGGTCCGCCTGTGGCTTATTTACTTAAGCAGGAGGCTAAATTAAGTAAAAGTTCTGGTAATCCTGGTAAAGAATTAGTGGCTAAATTACCTATGTCTGCTATAATTAAAGTAGCAAAGTGCAAGATGGTTGATATGAAAGTGGATAATGAAGATTCAGCAGTGAAAATGGTTGTAGGCACTGCAAAATCTATGGGTATAGAAGTTGTGGAAGGTTAGGTAAATGAATACATATAATGATAATCCTAAGCAGTGTTTGAAGAAGATTGTTGAGTCTGCTTCAGCAAAATTTAATGAATCAGTTGATATTGCGGTCAATTTAGGCGTAGATTCACGTAAATCTGAAGAGCAGGTGCGTGGTACAGTAGTTTTGCCTAAAGGTATCGGGAAGAATATTAAAGTAGCTGTTTTCGCTCAAGATAAACATTTATTAGAAGCTGAAAAAGCTGGTGCTGATATTGCAGGAGGAGAGGATTTAGTTGAAGAAATAAAAAAAGGTAGAAAGTTAGATGTTGATTGGTGCATTACTACTCCTGATTTTATGGCAAAAATCACTCCTATTGCAAAAGTATTGGGTGCTAAAGGGCTGATGCCTAACCCTAAATTTGGTACTGTGACTTCTAACATTGCAGAAGCTATTAAAACCATTAAGTCTGGTCAGGTAAAATTTAGAACAGATAAAAATGGTGTTATTCATGGTAAATTAGGAAATATTAAATTTGATATTGATGACTTGCTAGAAAATTTAAAAGCCTTTCTTAAAGTAATTAAAGATAATAAACCTATTTCTGCGAAAGGAATTTACTTTAAGGGTGTTTTTTTAAATTCAACTATGGGTAAAGCTTATAAGATAGGCAAAGTGGAAGATATAATTTAAGGGAGTGATACCGTGAAGCGTAAAGATAAGGATGAATTTATACAGAGCACAATAAACGTATTTGTAAATAATGATTTCTTGATATTAGTAAATTTTAAATCTATAAATGCTAATGATTCATTAACTCTGAGGAATAGTCTGAAGTCTATAGCAGGTGGGGTATTAGTAGTTAAAAACACTCTAGCGCGCTTGGCTTTGGAAAGGACTGGTAAATTCTCTTATTTATCAGGCAAATTTTCCGGTCCTGTTGCTATTATATACTCTAGTGGCATAGTAGAAGCTGCAAAATTAATAGTTGATTTTACTAATGCTAACAAAGAAAAAATGTCTGTGATTTGCGCAGCTCATTTAAATGAACTGTTAACAGTGGAAGATGTTAATAAACTGGCTAAGTTGCCTTCTCTGGATGAATTGCGTGTTAAAATTATGCGTTTAATATCTTATGATATTCCTGCTCGGTTAGCGTTGTCTATTAATTCATCTTCTATGAGGCTTATGAGAGTTTTGGATTATTATAGTTCTAAAAAATAAATTTGTTGTTAAGTAAGGTGGTAATTATGAGTAATGTAACAAGTGATTTGGTTGATAAAATATTATCTTTAAACCTATTAGAGGCTTCTGAACTTGTAAAAGTTTTAGAAGAGAAAATAGGGTTGCCTGCTGGTTCTTTTCTTGGTGGAGCTGTTGGTGCTGGGGCGCCTATTGGTGATAATGCTGCTGCTCCTATTGGTGATAATGCTGCTGCTCCTGCTGCTCAAGAAAAAGCTGAGTATAAAGTTGTGATTAAAGAAATTGATGCGAGTAAAAAAATAGGAGTTATTAAAGCTGTGAGAGAGGTTAATTCTACATTGGGTTTAAAAGAAGCAAAAGAGTTGGTTGAATCTTTACCTAAAGATTTGACTGCTAATGTTCCTAAAGACGAAGCAGAAAAAATCAAGCAAAAACTTATTGAAGCAGGAGCAACTAAAGTGGAGCTTGAATAATATTTAATGTATTAATTTTATATTGATATAGCTCTTTTAATTAGTTTGGGGTATTTTAATGGTTGATTCTTCTTATATGTACGCTTCTGGTGCTTTTGTTCCTAGAGTTTCTTATTCTAGGTCGATTGATTTAAAAGATTCTTTATTGGATTTGGTTAAGGTTCAAAAAGAATCATATGATTCTTTTACTCCTAAGAATAAGGATAATGAAAGACTTGAAGTTATCTTTCATACAATCTTTCCAATAAATGATCCTTTGCGTAGGGCTACTATTGAGTTTATAAGTTGTAGGGTAGATGATCCTAAGTATGATGAATCTGAGTGTATAAAGCGTGGTGTAACTTTTTCTGCTCAGGTTATTGCTTCTATACGTCTTGTTGTTATGCAGGATGGTATTTCTCTTGATGAATATAAATCGATTAAAGAGAGTGGAGATCATTCTAAACTTGCAACCGTTGTAAAATCTATAGAAGAGCAGAAAGTCCACTTTTGTGGGTTGCCTATGATGACTGATAAGGGCACTTTCATCATTAATGGTGTGGAAAAAGTTATCGTCTCACAAATGCATAGGTCTCCTGGTGTATTTTTTGATAGCGATAAGGGAAAAACTTACAATTCTGGTAAATTGATCTATTCTGCTAGAATTATTCCTTATAGGGGTTCTTGGCTTGATATTGAATTTGATGTTAAAGACCATTTGTATTTTCGTGTTGATAGAAAAAGAAAATTGCCAATTTCAGTTTTATTAAAGGCGTTGGGTCTATCAAATAATGATATACTCGATAGATTTTATGAGAAAATAAAGTATGTAAAACATAAAGATGGTTGGAAAGTGCCTTTTGTTCCTGATAAATTTAAAGGAGTGAGGCTGCCTTTCGACTTAATGGATATTGAAGGTAATGTGCTGCTTAAAGCTAACGTTCGTATTACCTCAAGACTAGCTAAAAAGCTATATGATAATGAATTGAAAGAGTATCTGGTTCCTTTTAATTCTATATGTGGTTTATTCCTCGCAGAAGATTTAATGGATAGTGCTAGCTCTACGAAAATTTTATCTGCTGGTGAATCTATAAAGCTGGAAGACATAAAGAAGCTTGAGTTATTATCTGTAGATGAAATATCAGTGTTGAACATAGATAATTTGTTTGTTGGACCTTATATATTAAATACGCTTTTCTTAGATGAAAACATGTCTTATCAGGATGCACTATATGAAATATATAGAGTTTTGCGTCCTGGTGAAGTTCCTGTTTTAGAGATAGTAGAAGAGTTTTTCCGTAATCTTTTCTTCAGTCCGGAATATTATGATTTGTCTAACATTGGTAGGTTGAAGCTTAACTCTTACCTTGGATTAAATTATGATGAGGATTTAACTGTTTTAACGCATGAAGATATTATTGAAATTGTGAAAAAAATGGTATTGTTACGTGACGGTCAAGGATCTGTAGATGATATTGATCATTTAGGAAACAGAAGAGTAAGATCAGTTGGAGAGTTTATAGAAAATCAATTTAGAACTGGGTTGTTGAAATTGGAACGCGCAATAGTTGATTCTATGTCCACTTCTAGTTTAGATAAAGTTTCTCCATCTGATTTTATTAATCCAAAAGTGTTAACTAATGTCTTAAGAGATTTCTTCAATTCTTCTCAATTATCTCAATTTATGGATCAGACTAATCCGTTATCTGAAATAACACATAAAAGAAGGTTATCCGCGTTAGGTCCTGGCGGTTTAACAAGAGAACGGGCAGGATTTGAGGTGCGTGATGTTCATCCAACTCATTATGGAAGAATTTGCCCTATTGAGACTCCTGAAGGGCAAAATATAGGGTTAATCAACAGCTTAGCTATATACGCGCGTATTAATAAATATGGTTTCATTGAAAGCCCTTATAGAAAAGTAGTCAATAGGGTTGTTACTGATCAAATTGAGTATCTTTCTGCTATAGACGAAGGCTCACATCATATAGCTGACACTAGCGTAAAGCTTGATGAAAATAATTGCTTTGTTGATGACATGCTATACTGTAGATATGCTGGTAGCTTCGTCATGGTAAGTAGCGACCAAGTTAGTTACATTGACGTATCTCCTAAGCAGGTAATATCAGTTGCAGCTTCCTTGATTCCATTTTTAGAAAATGATGATGCTAATAGAGCATTAATGGGCTCAAATATGCAACGTCAGGCCGTACCTTTATTGAAGCCTACCGCTCCTCTGGTTGCTACTGGTATGGAGTCTTTTGTAGCTTCTGGCTCTGGTGCTGTAGTTTTAGCAAAACGCGATGGCATAGTTGATAGTTCTGATAGTAACTCTATAGTTATACGTGCTTTTGATAAAGAAAGGGTTAACTACTTGGACGTAGATATTTATCATCTAAGGAAATTTCAGCGTTCTAACCATAATACTTGTATTAATCAAAGACCGCTAGTGTGCGTAGGTGATTATGTTAAAAAGGGTGATGTAATAGCTGATGGTCCTGCAATTAACAGTGGTGAGTTGGCGCTTGGTAAAAATTTGCTAGTCGCTTTTATGTCTTGGCAAGGTTATAATTTTGAAGACTCTATTATTATTTCTAGTGAAGTTGTTAAAAAAGATCTCTTTACTTCTATTCATATAGAAGAATTTGACTGTGTTGTACATGATACCCCTTTAGGATCAGAAAAAATAACTCGTGCTATACCTGGTGTTAATGAAGAAAATCTATATCACTTGGATGATAGTGGTATAGTGAAAATTGGTACAAGAGTTGGTCCAGGCTATATTCTGGTAGGTAAAGTTACACCTAAACCTTCTCTTTCATTGCCTCCTGAAACGAAGTTATTAATGACAATTTTTGGTGAAAAGTCATTCGATTGTGCGGATTCCTCTTTATATACATCTCCAGATGTTGAAGGGACAGTAATTGATGTACAAGTCTTTACACGCAGGGGGGTTGAAGAAAATGAAAGGGCATTACTCATCAAACAAAAAGAGATAAATGACTTTGAGGAAGAGCGAGATTATATAATCAATGTTACTAGTGAATATTTCTATGATGAACTGAAGAAACTTCTTATTAATTCTGGTTCTCAAGATCGAGAAAAATTTGACTCTATTGAACGTGAGCAATGGTGGGGTATAGGATTAAAAAACCAATCCATTTCTGAGCAAGTTAAGAGCTTAAAAAAAGATTTTGATGAAAAAGTATCACATGCAATAGCACAGTTTAAGCGAAAAGTAGAAAAATTACATGAAGGTTATGACCTGCCTCAAGGTGTGTCGATGTCAGTAAAAGTTTTCATTGCTGTGAAACATAGTCTGCAACCAGGGGATAAAATGGCTGGTAGACATGGAAATAAAGGTGTGATTTCTCGAGTTGTGCCAGTGGAAGATATGCCTTATTTGGAAGATGGTACTCCTGTTGATATTATTCTTAACCCTCTTGGTGTTCCTTCACGAATGAATGTAGGGCAAATACTGGAAACGCATGTAGGTTGGGCTTGTAGAAAATTAGGGGAAAAGGTAAGTAATATTCTCGATGAGATCAATAAGATCAAAAGTGCTTTTTGCAAGGGAATTAGGTCCCTTAACGATGATAATTTTACACAATTTGCAGTAGCATACCTTGATAATAAAAAAATTGAAAATATTGATGATGATGAAATAACGGCTTCTGTTTTAAATACACCTAATAAGAATGCACTAAATGACGAGTTGAATGAGTTAGTAGAGAACTATTTGAACTCTTGTAAAAGTTCATACAGCAATTTACGTAACTTCCTGATTGAGGTTTATAGCTATGGCAGTAACGTATCTATCTGTAATGATATTCGTAATATTAGTGATAATAATCTCATTGAATTTGCACGCAAATTACGTGATGGCGTTCCTGTTGCTGCACCTGTATTTGAGGGTCCAAAAGATGAACAAATAGCAAAATTATTTGAACTTGCTGGTTTAGATAACTCTGGACAAGCTGTATTATATGACGGTTGCAGTGGTGAAAAATTCGACCGCAAGGTTACAGTTGGTTACATGTACATGCTTAAGTTGCACCACTTGGTTGATGGTAAAATTCATGCGCGTTCAGTAGGGCCTTATAGTTTGGTTACTCAACAACCTCTTGGAGGAAAATCTCATTTTGGTGGTCAGCGTTTTGGTGAAATGGAATGTTGGGCATTACAAGCCTATGGTGCTGCTTATACTTTGCAGGAAATGTTAACTGTGAAGTCTGATGATATTAATGGTAGAGTTAAGATTTATGAATCGATAATAAAAGGTGACAGTAATTTTGAATGTGGAATTCCTGAATCCTTTAATGTGATGATAAAAGAACTACGTTCTTTATGTTTAAATGTAGATTTAAAGCAAAATGATGTAGTGATTGAAGATATATCTCACACTAACATTGCACAACCTTTTAATGAGGTTAGCATATCGATTGCTAGCCCTGAAAGTATTAAGCGTATATCTTGTGGTGAGATAGAAGATGTTTCAACTGCAAATTATCGTACGTTCAAAGTTGAGAAAGGTGGATTATTTTGCCCTAAGGTTTTTGGCCCTGTCAATGACGATGAATGTTTATGTGGAAAATACAAAAAAAGAAGACACAGAGGTCGCATATGCGAAAAATGCGGAGTAGAAGTTACATCTTCTAAAGTAAGAAGAGAAAGGATGGGTCATATAGAGCTTGCATCTCCTGTTGCTCATATATGGTTTTTGAAATCGCTTCCTTCAAGAATTGGAGCATTATTGGATATGTCTCTCAGAGATATTGAGAATATTTTATATAGCGATAATTATATCGTAATAGATCCTCTTGTTTCGCCTTTTGAAAAAGGTGAGATTATTAGTGAAAAAGCTTATAATGAAGCTAAAGATAGCTATGGGATCGATAGTTTTGTAGCTATGCAAGGTGTTGAAGCTATAAGAGAGTTGCTAACGCGCCTTGATTTACATGAAATTAGGAAGGATTTAAGACTAGAATTAGAATCTGTTGCTTCTGAGATAAGAAGAAAGAAAATTATAAAGAGATTGCGTATTGTTGAAAACTTCATTAAATCTGGAAATAGGCCTGAGTGGATGATACTTACAACTATACCTATTTTACCACCTGATTTGCGTCCTTTGGTATCGCTTGAGAGTGGTCGTCCTGCAGTTTCTGATCTGAATCATCATTATAGGACTATTATTAATAGAAATAACAGGTTGAGGAAATTGTTGAGCTTAAATCCTCCTGAGATTATGATTCGTAATGAAAAAAGGATGTTACAAGAAGCAGTTGATTCTCTTTTTGATAATAGTCGTCGTAATACTTTGGTAAATAAAGCTGGTGCTGTTGGATATAAAAAGTCCATTAGTGATATGTTAAAAGGAAAACAGGGTCGTTTTCGCCAGAACCTCTTAGGAAAAAGGGTAGACTACTCTGGACGTTCTGTAATAGTTGTTGGTCCAACTTTGAAACTAAATCAGTGTGGATTACCAAAAAGAATGGCTCTTGAACTATTCAAACCTTTTGTTTACTCAAAGCTTAAGATGTATGGTATGGCTCCAACTATTAAGTTTGCTAGTAAGTTGATAAGAGCAGAAAAACCAGAAGTTTGGGATATGCTTGAAGAGGTAATAAAAGAGCATCCTGTTTTGTTGAATAGAGCGCCTACGCTACATAGACTTGGTATTCAGGCTTTTGAGCCAATCCTTATTGAAGGCAAAGCAATACAGCTTCATCCGCTTGTCTGTACGGCGTTTAATGCTGATTTTGATGGTGATCAAATGGCAGTGCATGTGCCAATTTCATTGGAAGCTCAGCTTGAAGCTAGGGTGTTGATGATGTCCACTAATAACGTTTTAAGTCCTTCTAATGGCAGACCGATTATAGTTCCTAGTAAAGATATAGTACTTGGTATATATTATCTGACTTTACAAGAACCTAAGGAAGATAATTTACCATCTTTTGGTGCTTTTTGTGAAGTTGAGCATTCCTTGAGTGATGGTACTTTACATATTCATTCTAGTATAAAGTATAGGATGGAGTATATTAATAGCAGCGGTGAAACTCACTATAAAACTGTTTGTACAACTCCTGGCCGTTTAATATTATGGCAAATTTTTCCTAAGCATGAGAATCTAGGCTTCGATCTAATAAATCAGATATTAACAGTCAAGGAAATAACTGGTATAGTTGATTTGGTATATCGTAACTGTGGTCAAAGTGCTACAGTGGCATTTTCTGATAAATTAATGGTACTTGGCTTTGAGTATGCCACATTTTCTGGTGTCTCTTTTGGTCGTTGTGATATGGTTATACCTGAAACTAAAGCTACACATGTTGATCACGCGAGGGGTGAAATTAAGAAATTCTCTATGCAATATCAAGATGGGCTAATAACTAGAAGTGAGAGGTATAACAAGGTTATAGATGAATGGTCTAAGTGTACGGATATGATAGCTAATGATATGTTAAAAGCAATATCTATATATGATGGAAATAGTAAGTACAACTCAGTGTATATGATGGTTAACTCTGGTGCAAGGGGTTCTACTTCACAGATGAAACAGCTAGCAGGAATGCGAGGGCTCATGACCAAACCTTCTGGTGAGATTATAGAAACACCTATAATTTCTAATTTCCGTGAAGGATTGAACGTATTTGAATACTTTAATTCTACTCACGGTGCGCGTAAAGGTTTAGCTGACACTGCACTTAAAACTGCAAACTCTGGATACTTAACTCGTCGTTTAGTTGATGTATCTCAAAATTGCATAGTTACAAAGCATGACTGTAAAACAAAAAATGGTCTTGTTGTGAGAGCTACAGTTGAAGGAAGTACTATAGTTGCATCTCTAGAGAGTGTTGTGCTGGGTAGAACAGCTGCAAATGATATATATAACCCAGTGACAAAAGAATTATTAGTAAAAGCAGGGGAATTAATTGATGAGGATAAAGTAAAGCAAATCAGCATTGCAGGTCTTGATGTTATAAAAATTAGATCGCCTTTAACTTGTGAAATAAGTCCTGGTGTATGTTCTTTATGTTATGGAAGAGACCTTACAACTGGTAAAATTGTTTCAATAGGTGAAGCAGTTGGTGTTATAGCTGCTCAATCTGTTGGAGAGCCAGGTACTCAGTTAACGATGCGTACTTTTCATATAGGTGGAGTAATGACTAGAGGCGTTGAATCCTCGAATATTATAGCTTCTATTAATGCTAAAATAAAGTTAAACAATAGTAATATAATTATAGATAGAAACGGAAATAAAATTGTGATAAGCCGTTCCTGTGAAGTCGTGTTGATTGATAGCCTTGGTAGTGAGAAGTTGAAGCACAGTGTACCTTACGGCGCTAAGCTTTATGTAGATGAGAGTGGGTCAGTAAAAATTGGCGATAAAGTTGCGGAATGGGATCCTTATACATTGCCTATTATCACGGAGAAGACTGGTACAGTGTCTTATCAGGACTTAAAAGATGGAATTTCGATCACTGAAGTGATGGATGAATCTACAGGAATATCAAGCAAAGTAGTAAAAGACTGGAAATTGCATTCTGGTGGAGCTAATTTACGTCCTCGTATTGTGCTGCTTGACGATAATGGTAAAGTAATGACACTCGCAAGTGGCGTTGAAGCATGTTATTTTATACCAATCGGTGCAGTGCTCAATGTACAAGATGGCCAGAAGGTTCATGCAGGTGATGTTATTACAAGAACACCAAGAGAGTCAGTTAAAACTCGTGATATTACTGGTGGTTTACCGAGGGTTATAGAGTTATTTGAAGCACGTCGTCCTAAAGAGCATGCTATTGTTAGTGAGATAGATGGCTATGTAGCGTTTTCTGAAAAAGACCGTAGAGGAAAACGCAGTATATTAATTAAACCTGTAGATGAACAAATTTCTCCAGTTGAATATTTGGTATCAAGAAGTAAGCATGTAATAGTCAATGAAGGTGATTTTGTACGTAAAGGTGATCTATTGATGGATGGTGACCCTGATCTCCATGATATTTTACGTGTGCTTGGGTTAGAAGCTTTAGCGCACTATATGATTTCTGAAATACAGCAAGTTTATAGATTGCAGGGTGTTCGTATAGACAATAAGCATTTAGAGGTGATCTTAAAACAAATGCTACAAAAAGTGGAAATTACTGATCCTGGTGATACTATGTACTTGGTTGGCGAAAGCATTGACAAGCTGGAAGTTGATAGGGAAAATGATGCTATGAGTAACTCTGGCAAACGGCCTACTCATTATCTTCCTATTCTGCAGGGGATTACTAGGGCAAGTCTTGAAACTAGCTCCTTTATTTCTGCTGCCTCTTTCCAAGAGACAACAAAAGTACTTACAGAAGCAGCATTCTGCGGGAAGAGTGATCCTTTAAGTGGATTAAAAGAAAATGTTATAGTAGGAAGATTAATTCCTGCTGGTACAGGTTTGATTATGAATAAGATCAGAGCACTTTCACTTTGTGATAATGTGGATAAATATGAAAAATATTTTGATATTGAAACTTATGACGAGGAATGGTTGATGGATAATGGTTGTCATTTACACTCTGGTGAGGAAGAGAGCGTAGTGGCATACGATCAGTCGAATTGAGTACAGCTAGTGTGTCTCTTGACCAAAAAAGCCAATAATATTTTCTTTCACTTCTGTGCTATCTGTCATGTTATTTACTCTCACACGAAATTCAGATGAGCCTTGAAGCCCGCTACTGTACCAACCTATGTGTTTGCGGGCCATCTTTATTCCTGTGTCATTTCCATAGTACTCAAGAATATTGTCGTAATGCTCGAGTATGATGCTTAATCTCTCTGAAGCTGTTGGCTCAGAAGTTTCACTTCCACTGAGAAAGTTCATTGCTTGATTAATCAGCCAAGGTTTACCGTAGGCACCACGACCTATCATCACTCCGTCTGCTCCAGATTCTTTGAGAGCATTCTGAATATCATTTAAATTTTTAATATCGCCATTTACTATAACTGGAATTTTCACTTGCTCTTTAACATTTCTAACGAATTTCCAATCTGCTTGACCATTATGAAGCTGCGCTCTTGTTCTTCCATGCACAGTGATCATTTTTGCTCCTAAGTCTTCGGCAATTTTCGCAAGTCTCGGGGCATTGCGATTTTCATCGTTCCATCCAGTGCGCATTTTCACCGTAACTGGCATATTCACTGCTTTGACCACAGCTTCAATTATCTCAGCGGCTTTTTTCTCATCACGCATTAGCGCTGATCCTGCATAACCGTTTACAACTTTTTTAACAGGGCAACCAAAGTTTATGTCTATAATTTTTGCTCCCATGTCCTCGTTTAATTTTGCAGCCTCCGCCATAACATCTGGCTCACACCCAGCAAGCTGCACAGCAGTTAATGCATCGACTTTTGCTTTTTGCAAACTCTGGCGAGTTTGCATAATCATAGCTCTGCTTGCAATCATCTCTGAAACTAACAAACTTGCACCAAGTTTCTTCACAATACTTCTAAACGGATAATCAGTCACTCCAGACATTGGAGCTAAAATAACTGGAGAATCAATTGTCAAATTTCCTACTTGTAGGGACATATATTCTATGTGTTCAAACCTAGCGCATTTACACATACTGTTACAACACTTTGTATAGCCGAACTTACTTTTTCCATAAGAGAAGGCTCTACCTCTACTATCTCAGCTCTCTCATAATGACCAGGTGCCAAGTATACCGTTTCTTGTTCTTTATTTCCCCATAGCTCGTTGTTCTGCTGATAACCTTCATTTATCATTCCCGCATTTGGCAGAAACAATGTATTTACATCATTACCATTATTTTTATAGTAGACGTCAATTTCAATATTAGCCAGCGAAGCTAAGATAGAAATTTCTTCTATGAAAACATGGTAACTTTGGCTGCTGATTGCCTCTAGATAAGATCTATAAATGGATTTGCCATTGAGAAAAGAATTTGCTGCAGTATCACTATTATAATTTCTATCATATTTTCTTTCACTAATATTGAGATTACTAGCACTAATGCTTCTTAAATCACCTATAACTTCATTTTCTTTTAATGTCGTAAGACAACATAACTTTTTTATTAATTTATTAGTCTTTTTTTTGATCTTCTCTACCCGTCTGTTTGTATGCTGAACCAAATCTTTTATTGAGTCCGACATACCAATCAAATGATTTGGATTTTCTAAGAATGCACCAAAAACTTTCTGCATCTGTCCCTTCAATAACTCAGGCATCCTTGGATCATTCAAAGAGTTAAATTGACTTAAAAATTTGTGCCATTCCATTCTCATATCTTGTGCTTTTTCAGCTTTATATTGACCAGAGCTATTATCACCAAATACCGCATGGAAAAAGCAGTTGCCATCACCTGTAGTATTATATTGAACAATTTTTGTTTGCTTACTTTCTACTGAATCTAAACTTACTCCGCTATCTTTACGACTTATATTTCCTGGACCACCTAATACAGGGCTTGGCGTGCCAGCCCTGCTTTGTTCATCCTTTTTCAACGCTTTTGCAAATTCTTTTCTCTTCTCTATTAATTGCTCTGAACTAAGTTCATATTTTAGCTGATCATCAATTTCATCAAACGATTTGCCTGCTTTCAGCATATCTGTAATTTTCTTAGCATTCTCTAAGGCAAATATTCCACAATTATACTTATCATCTTGTTGTTTAGCTTTTGAGTTTCTAATACTACTATTGTCTATTCCTAGAGTTTTCTGTAGCGCACTTGATACCTCTTCTGGTAATGGTTCACCAAATGAATCGCAATAATATGCTCTAAACTTTTTACTCTTTTCATAATGAGAAATAACCAATGTTACCCAATGATTGTTATTTAAGTTAAGAATTGAAGATAATACTAAATTGTTATCCCCTTTTACTTTATCTTTATATTCTTGCAATCGGTTCCCCAGAAAAGATGTAAGATTATCGAGGCAAGAAAAGAACACTCCTTTGGAAAATTCCCTGTGACCTTTTTTACGATATGGCATCCATCCATAGTAACTTTTTGCAATCTCTGCAATATCAAAATTACTTAACCAAAATTTATAATCTTCTTTTTTATTTGTCTTATATACAAAAGAATCCTTATTTTCTTTGCAGTCAAAAATACCACTATCCCTATCAGGAGTTTTTGGCCTTTCTTGATTTTCTGGAGTCTTGCCTTGCAAATCTTGTAGTTCTGTATCTTTTTCTTCACTCTTTTCCCCCTTTGAAGCTCCTTTTCCATTAATATAGTTCTTTGCTAATTTGTATGCTGTTGTAAGAACTACTCCCATTATAATCCAAATCACAGGATGAGAAATTAGCATAGCAAGTGGAAAGGTCAATAGAGGGGATCCTATTACCGCCCCTAAACAGCCAGCAGCGAATGTGGCTGCTAGGCATACACAAGTAGCGTAGATAACGAATTTCCCACCAGCAAAGTAAGTGCTCTTTTTTAATTGATTACATTTTTCTGTGATGCCCAACATACTACATCCTATGAACGCTAAGTTAATTAATTTTAACAAATTCTAACAAAAAAATCAACCATAATAATTTTAGTAGTATGAGAATATATTGAATATTAAGAGCTTTTGGAGTACAGTAACAATGTTAGTAATAGCACAATATATGCACGATATAGAATATATACGCAAAAACCCTGAAGGATTTGAAAAGGCAATGAAAAGCAGGGGAATTAGAGAATCTACTGCGGAAGAGATATTAGAAATCGATCACGAGAAAAGGTCATTAACCACTAAATTGCAAGATTTAAATAGGCAGCGCAATGAAATCACAGAGGAAATAAAAAAGCTAAAAATGAGCAAGAGCCCCTGTGAAGAGCAAATAAAATCATCAAAAAACATCACGAATGAGATAGAGGCAATTAGCTTAAAAGAACAAGCGGAAAAGGATAAGTTAGTGAATGTTTTATCTAACTTGCCGAATATTCCTGCGCAAGATGTGCCAATAGGCGCAGATGAGAACTCTAATTTAGAGGTGAGAAGATATGGAGGAAAAAGACAGTTTGATTTTGTACCAGAATCTCATTATGAACTCGGAGAAAAATTAGGTTTAATGGACTTCGAACAAGCGGCGAGAATTTCCGGATCAAGATTTACGATATTAAAAGGACAGTTAGCTAAGCTTGGACGAGCGCTAATAAATTTTATGCTTGAAATGCATGTTAATGAATTTGGCTATACTGAGGTGTACCACCCGACTTTGGTGAAAAACGAGGCTATGTATAATGTTGGTCAGCTACCGAAATTTTCTGACGATTCGTATTTAACTACCGACGAATTGAGGTTGATTCCCACAAGTGAAGTGTTTTTAACAAATTTAGTTGCTGACAAAATAATGGAAGAAAAAGAACTGCCTATTCGCTTTACTGCATATTCGGAGTGCTTTCGTAAAGAAGCAGGCAGCGCAGGGCGAGACACGAGAGGCATGATAAGGCAACACCAATTTGGTAAAGTGGAATTGGTGAGTATCACAACTGAAGACCAATCAAATGATGAACTTGAGCGCATGACGAGTATTGTTGAAGAGATATTAAAAAAACTAGAATTACCGTATAGAGTAATGCTACTCTGTAGTGGTGATATGGGTTTTGCTGCACAAAGGACTTATGACATAGAGGTATGGTTACCTGAGCAAGATAAATATAGAGAAATATCAAGCTGCTCAAATTGTGGTGCATTTCAAGCAAGAAGGATGAACGCTAAATACTCTTCAGAAACTGATAAAAAGATGAAAAAATATATTCACACTTTAAACGGCTCAGCTTTAGCTATAGGAAGAACGATTATTGCCATAATGGAGAATTATCAAAATTCTGACGGGTCGATTGCAATACCAAACGTGTTGCAAAAATACATGAGTAATGATACTGTTATAAGCAAATAATAATTTTGACATATAGAAAAGCGAGGAAATAAAGATGAAGGTTCTGGTTATAGGTTCTGGTGGGCGTGAGCACGCTCTACTTTGGGCTCTAAAAAAATCTCCTATCTTGACTGAGTTATATGTAACTCCTGGTCGCCAAGCTATGAAAGATCTTGGGGCTCTTGTGGATGTAAATATTCAAAATTCAGTGGATGTTACACAATTTTGCAAGAGAGAAAATATAGAGTTGGTTGTTATTGGTCCAGAACAACCAATAATTGATGGGCTTGCTGATGATTTAGTTGCAGAGGGAATAAATGTTTTTGCTCCAAGTCAAGCAACTGCAAAACTTGAGGGATCGAAGTCTTTCACCAAGGGACTATGTAAACGATATGGTATACCAACTGCCAAGTACGAGTGTTTTGTTGATGAAGGGTTAGCTAAAGATTTTGTACGTAGCAATAAAATAAAGTTTCCACTTGTAGTGAAAGCAAATGGAATTGCAGCAGGAAAAGGGGTGGTTATATGTAATACAGAAAGGGAAGCTTTTTCAGCAATAAATTCAATGCTAGTGGAGAAAAAATTTGGTGAATCAGGTGAAGAAATAATCATAGAAGAGTTTTTAGTTGGAGAAGAAGTAAGTTTTTTTGCTCTTATTGATGGGTTGAAAGTAGTAACTCTTGGGTTTGCAAAAGATTATAAGAGAGTTGATGAAAGTAATGAAAGCCAAAATACTGGAGGTATGGGGTCGTACTCATCACCTTCAATTATAAGTAAGGACATGGAGCAAAAAATTATCCAAAAAATAATATACCCTACAGCTCAAGCATTGGTTAACATGGGTACGCCTTATAAAGGAGTACTCTTTGCTGGTTTAATGATTTGCAAAGATAGCCCAAAACTTCTCGAGTATAACGTTAGATTCGGTGATCCAGAAACGCAATCTATATTACCTAGATTTGATTCAAATTGCGATTTGTTAAAATTGATGTTGTCAGTTGCAGAAGGAAAGTTAAATGTCAAAATGGTGGAACTTAACAACAAATCTACAGTTTGTGTAGTTGTTGCAAGTAAAGGCTATCCGGGTGATTATCAAAAGGGAGAAGTAATTAAAGGATTAGATAAGATTGAAAGCATTCCTGGTGTGTTGGTGTTTCATGCTGGTACTAAATTGGATGAAAGTGGTAACTTAGTTTCCGATGGCGGAAGAGTGCTAAATATAGTAGCAGAAGGGAGCACTATAGAGGAAGCCAAAAGTAAGGTGTACTCAGCATTAAATTTTTTAGAATGGCCAGGGTGCTTCTTCAGATACGATATCGGTAGTTAATGTTAGCTGTCGGTTAGCAGGTGGTTCACAGAAACGAAAAACTTGCTTGACACCCTCCGCCAGCCCCCTTATCATGAAACTGAAGCTATTTATTTATCTTCGCAATCTGTGCAGGTTAATGACAAAAAACTTAGGGTATTTGGCGTCTCATGTTTAATTTTTCGCACTATGTGCACCGTATGTCTTCACAACATTTCTGGGTTTTTACCTATATAAGCTGAAACGCGCTTACAAAGCGTTTAAGACAGCAAAAAACGTCAAATTGACAAGGGAGAATTTGAATGCTAGCTACTACGGGGTTTCTTTGCCTTTTTTCCTGCTTAGTAAATTTCTTAAACACTTGCGGTGTAGGTTAGTTGCAAGTTAAAAGCAGCTAAATCGCTCTTAATCAAGCGTTTTAGAATAAAAAAAACGCTGATATTTTAGTACATAGTAAATAGCCAACCACTACAGGGCTTCTTTTGCCTTTTTTTCGCTTGGTAAATTTTTTAATATTTATAGCTAAACGACAACCGTCATCCCGCTACGTGTTAGCGGGATCTAGAGATACCGCGGCGGTATAACGTAGGGAAACCTTTCTTGGGTTAGCCCTATAAAACTAATCAGCATCTTGTTTAGCACATATAAATTAAGTTTCATAAATATAGTGCTAAACCTTGAAAATATGTTATAGCTACTTCTTCCAATTTAGTGGTGGGTTTTAACAGTACACATGTCGCTTTACTATCTACCAACTCAATCACCATAGAAGCTACAGTCATTACTTTGCATCCACTTATATTCCGTACTTTAACATTTGTTCTACTTTCTATAGGAAGCTTTACCCCCCCTACATCATTACGTACAGCAGTATGATTTATTTCATTTTTAGTTCCACTACTATGCTGCAACAAGATATCCCCATTAACTTTTATTTCAACATTTTTGTCACTACTACCATTGTTAAAATTTAATCCCTCATCTCTTCTACTTTGTCTTTTTTCTTTTAATTTTAATTCAGTTTCTCTTTCATCAAGTACGGAAACGGTAGGAAATGGGATGTGAGTTTTTTCCTGACCATCTTGATTTATAGCTCTTGTTGTATTAAAAGCTTCGTTGCTTTTACATGATATTGTATAAGTAAGTGGTGTGTAGATTTTTTCTTCACTATCTGGATATTTTATAGTTATTGTTGCATTAAGAATGTCTTTCAGAATATCGTTTTCTCTAGCTATGTCTAAAATTTCTTGAATAACTTTGCGATCATGTAATGCGGCAAGTAACTTATCAGTTACTTTTTGATTATTTTTATGGTTATTGTTGTGTTAAGAATGTCTTTCAGAATACCGTTTTCTTTAGCTACTCTTAACATTTTCTCAACAGCTATACTATCTTTACGTAGTATAGCATAAGCAAGTGGTGTGCAAGTTTCTTCCTGACCATCTGGATATTTTATAGTTGTTGTTGCGTCAAGAATGTCTTTCAGAATACCGTTTTCTTTAGCTACTCTTAACATTTTCTCAACAGCCATACTATCTTTACGTAGTATAGCATAAGCAAGTAGTGTAACAGTTACTCTCCGACCATCTGGACATTTTATAGTTATTGTTGCGTTAAGAATATCTTTCAGAATACTGTTCTCCTTAGAGATTTTTAAAATTTCTTCAATAGCTATACTATTTTCACGCAGTATAGCATAAGCAAGTAGTGTGTAAGTTACTTCCCAGCTATCTGAATGTTTTATAGTTGTTGTTGCGTCAAGAATGTCTTTCAGAATATCGTTTTCTTTAGCTACTCTTAACATTTTCTCAACAGCTATACTATCTTTACGTAGTATAGCATAAGTAAGCGGTGCGCAAGTTTCTTCATGACCATCTGGACATTTTATAGTTGTTGTTGCATCAAGAATATCTTTCAGAATACCGTTTTCTTTAGAGATTTTTAAAATTTCTTCAATAGTTTTGCTATTTTTACATGATATGGCGTAAGTAAGCGGTGTGTAAATTTCTTCCTGACCATCTAGATATTTTATAGTTGTTGTTGCGTCAAGAATGTCTTTCAGAATATCGTTTTCTTTAGAGACTTTTAAAATTTCTTCAATAGTTTTGCTATTTTTACATGATATGGCGTAAGTAAGCGGTGTGTAAATTTCTTCTTGACCATCTAGATATTTTATAGTTGTTGTTGCGTCAAGAATATCTTTCAGAATACTGTTCTCTTCATCTGCTACTAGAATTTCTTTAATAATTTTGCTATCCTTCCGGAATATAGCAAAAGCAAGTGGTGTGTAAGTCACTTCCCGGCTATCTAAATGTTTTATAGTTATTGTTGTGTCAAGAATATCTCTCAGAATACCGTTTTCTTTAGCTACTCTTAACACTTTCTCAACAGCTATACTATCTCTACGTAGTATAACATAAGCAAGTGGTGTGTAAGTCACTTCCCGGTCTAGATATTTCATAGTTGTTGTTGTGTTAAGAATATCTTTCAGAATACTGTTCTCTTCAGCTGCTACTAGAATTTCTTTAATAGCTTTGCTATCCTTCCAGAACATAGCATGAGCAAGTGGTGTGTAAGTCACTTCCCGGCTACCTGGATATTTTATAGTTGCTGTTGTGTTAAGAATATCTTTCAGAATACCGTTCTCCTTAGAGACTTTTAAAATTTCTTTAATAGCTATACTATCTCCACATAGTATAGCATAATCAAGTGGTGTAACAGTTGCTCTCCGACCATCTGGATATTTTATAGTTGTTGTTGCGTTAAGAATATCTTTCAGAATACCGTTTTCTTTAGAGACTTTTAAAGTTTCTTCAATAGTTTTGCTATTTTTACATAATATGGCATAAGTAAGTGGTGTGCAAGTTTCTTCCTGACCACCTGGATATTTTATAGTTGTTGTTGCGTCAAGAATGTCTTTCAGAATACCGTTTTCTTTAGCTACTCTTAACATTTTCTCAACAGCTATACTATCTTTACGTAGTATAGCATAAGCAAGTGATATAATAGTTGGTTCTTTACCCCGATGTTTGCTTACTTCCGTAGTAAGAATCCTTTGTTTTTCCTTTTCAGATATTTTTTCTAGTTCTTCAGCAATGCTACTTTTTTTGCCTTTTATTTTTGATGCTAATTTTAAAATACTTTTTTCATCTTTCTCTTTCAATTTCGAATCGTTTACCTGATAAGTCATTTTTTTTCTCAAGGTCTTTCTTATTAAACTAAGCATAACATTTCCTCTCTTCGTGGTTATAATATTTGCTTTTATGAATCAGTTGTGTTGATAATGTATTAATTGCATAGTTCAGACATTGTTTTATAAAGCAAAATTTTAGTAGACCACCTTACAAGAACGTTTCTTGCTAATTCTGAATCCGAAAAAAGGACGCAGTAAAGTTATTTGTAAGGGAAGAATGAAACTTGTAGCTATAGCTAAACTGACTTACGATAATTTGAAAAACCGTCATCCCGCTGCTTGTTAGCGGGATCTAGAGATACCGCGGCGGTATGACGGTTCGCAGTGGTATGACGGTTCGCGGCGGGATGACGATAAGCTCGTCATCCCGCTACATTAATATTGTATTAATAAAAACTTAATAATAATCCTTAATAATATATGAACTAACATGTTCGCAATTTCGTATGACAGAGGAAACAAAAGATGGATATGCTTCCTTATACGTTGCAATTCAGGAAGGTAATATTGAAGCTGCAGAACTACTAATAAAATGTGGCACAAACGTCAATGATCATTATGAACGCAATCGTACGCCACTGCATATTGCCATCGGACGCAAACAATTAGAAATAGCAAAATTGCTGATAAAAAATGGAGCAAACGTTAATGCAAAAACTCAAAATCATGGTAAAGATGATCTAACACCAATGCACTTTGCAGTTTTTGCAAATACGCCAGAATTTATAGAATTACTAGCTAGCCATGGTGCATTGATTAATGAAAGAGAAAGTACCGAAGGGTATACTCCTCTTCACTTTGCTGCTTTGTATGGGAACAAAAATATAATACAAGCCTTAATTGATAAGGGGCAAAATATCGAAGATGTGGACAATAATGGGCGAACAGCTCTGTTTTTAGCTGCTAGGCAGTGCACTGAAGCAGAAGATGATAGCAGAATAGAAATTATCAAGTATTTGATAGACAAGCTCAAAGCAGATGTAACAAAGAAAGACAATAATAACAATGCAGTACTCTTTCCTGCCGCTAATAATTGCCCTGGAAAAGTGGTAGAATTCATCATTGAGCAATGTATAAAAATCTTTGAGTTAGAGAATTTTATCAACCACAAAAATAATGATGGAATGGATGCTTTGGATATTGCGCTGAATAGTGGAAACGAGAAAGCTATTGAAGTATTAAGATCATATGGAGCAGATATCAAGAATAAGGCAGATGGTAGCACTCAAAAAATTACTGCAGAAAAACCAAGTAGTACCCTAGACAGAGCAGAAAGTGCAGAGGTAGCACCTCCAATTAAGCAAAGAGTATAAAGCTTTTTACAAAGCGATTATAAATTTCAGTAAGTTGCAGAGGCTCTACAATGGGAAGTGTAGTATGTTAGCAGATACAAATGACTAGATAAATTATATTTCATTAAAGTCATTTATCTTGAAACATAAGCAGGATTTTGTATAGTTGTTTCAATTTGGGTCTGTATATTGAAACAATGCGTGAAAATGACAGGTCATTGTACAAGAGATACCTAATTCGCCGACAAGAATACTAGATAAAGAAACTTACATTTCAATTATTTCACAATTTCTGTATAATCTTAAAAACTCAATTAGTGCGTTATGAAGATAATAATAGGTAATGCTAGTAAGGAATTAGGGGAATCAGTAGTTAACCGGCTAGATGTTCAACCATCCTCTGCTTGGATATCAAAGTTTACCGATGGTGAGGTAAATGTAGAAGTAGCAAATGATCTGTATAATCAAGAAGTATATATAATACAATCTCTTTCTCCCCCTGTGAATGATAATCTTATGGAGCTTCTGCTTATAATTGATGCAGTAAATAGATTAGGAGCCAAAAGGATAGTAGTAATTATCCCTTATTATGGATATAGCAGGCAAGATAGAATTATCAAGAACAATAATGTGCAGTCTGCTTTAAGTGCCAAATTAGTTGCAAATCTTATTCAAACTGCAGGTGCAAGTAGCGTTGCAGTTATTGATTTGCACTCAAGTCAAATTGAAGGATTCTTTGATGTACCGATAACTAATTTGAACTGCTTTGAAGCATTTGTTGACTCTATACACACGGAAAATTTGGCAATTGTTGCACCTGATGTTGGAGCAATTGGTAGAGCACGTGCTTTTGCAAAGACTTTAGAGGAAAAGTACAAGATAGGGTTAAGTGATAAGATTATTGTAGTAGATAAATATAGGGAGAAAGCAGGCACATCTCAAGTAATGAACATAATAGGAGAAGTTGCAAATAAAAATTGTGTCATTGTTGATGATATAGTTGACTCTGGTGGAACATTGTGTAATGCAGCTCTTGCTTTAAAAGGCCACGGAGCAAAGTTCGTAATTTCATGCATCACACATGGCGTGCTTTCAGGAAGTGCAGTTGAGAAAATTTCTTCCTCTTCTTTAGATAAATTAGTGATTACGGATACCATACTTCACAAATTTGAAAAAACTGGTAAAATAGAAGTTGTTTCGGTCGTAGATATTTTAACTCACTTTATCCAAGGAGGTAAAGATGCCAGCTAAGTCAACAGAAGACGTTATTACTTCACTAATAGAATTTGCAAATAAGAGAAAAATAACAATTACCAAAGAAGAAATGCTTAAAATTGCACAGCTTGTAAGGATTAAGTTATCAAATGACGAGATTGATCACTACTCCAAAGAACTGACAATGCTGGATTGGATACATGATACTTTATTGCAAGTTAATACTGAAGGTGTTTCTCCTATGCGTTATGGCAGCATAGACAAGGACATTCATGTACGCGATGATGTTATAAATTCTCAAAACATTAAAAAAGAGATATTGTCCAATACAAAACCTGAGCATGGGTATTTCGTAGTGCCAAAGGTTATAAGCGATTAAAGTAAAATAAGGCTCATATCAAATCTATAATAGATCGTATCTGTTCAGCAGAGTGGCAAAATAAGGTAGACGAGAAAAGACAACTATAGGAACAAATGGGTGTCATTCCAGTGCTTGACACTGGAATCCAGTCCTTTTGCACAGTTCCATCAAAAACGTTGTAGAGGATTAACCGCTTTCGTGTTTACCAACTTAGTGCCCAATCTGGATCCCAGTGTCAAGCACTGGGATGACAAGAAAGGGAGCACTGGAATTTTTGTTTCAGTATTTGTACATTAGCCATGCATCTGAACAGATACAATAAATCTACTTTCAAAAATAAGACCAATCCGGTAAAGAAGCATTTGTGGGAGTGGAAACCATTTTTTGATTTTTCTTTACTAAGTCTACTAAATATAGTTTAGAGTTGCTTGGTGATTCTGTTCTTGTAAAAATGATTTCTCTACCATTTGGTAGCCATGCCGGGGATTCAATTTTATGCCCCTCTGAAAGCAGACGTTCTTCTTTGCTATCTGGCTTCATAACTCCTATGTAAAATTTTCCTGACTGAATCTTTGTAAAAGCTATCAGATCTCCTTTTGGCGACCAAACAGGCGTAGCATATCTTCCACTTCCAAAACTAATTCTTTTAGGTTTTTTACTTTTGTTAGTAAAATCAATAACGTACAGTTGCTGACTCCCACTTATATCAGAACTAAAAGCCATATACTTTTGATCTGGAGAAAAAGAGGGAGAAGTGCTTATAGCTGAACCTTTAGTAATTTTTTTTGTTCGTTTACTACTTAAATCCAAAGATAATATATTCGTTTCACCACCCAATGAGTGGGAAATTAAAAGAGATTTACCATCGGGAGAAAATCTTGGTGCAGAAACAACTCCTTCAAATGCGCTGATTATTGATTCAGTGTTATCTTTTAAATTTTTTAATATTATATAACTTTTACCATTTGCGTACGAGATATAAACAATACCCTTTCCATTTGGTGAGAATCTCGGTGTTGACACAAATCTATCGCCATTTGTTAAGTATTTTATATTACTTCCATCTTGATTCATCACAGCAATTTTACGCACAGATTTGTAGTTGCTATCTTTTTCTTCAGCGATATACGTGATTTTTGTGTTGAAGTGCCCTTTCTCACCAATTAATCTATCATGTATCACATCCGAAACGAGGTGACCAATTTTTCTCCAGTCTTTTGCTGGAAAAACAACTGACTGAGTAAGTAATTCTCTTTTTGTAAAAGTGTCAAATAAACGAAATGATAGCTCTAATGCACTACCAGATATTTCGCTTAAACTTACTGTGACTACAGTATCGCTTTTCCAAGATTTAGATTCAGCTTCCGCGCCACGTTTTACATTAAATAAGCCACAATTAGATAAATTTGTTCCTATTACCTTTGCAATATTTTCGCTTAATTCGCTTTCCAACGCTGTTTTACATGTACATTTAGATACAACAAGACCAATGTTACCAACACTGCTTTTTTTTATATCAACATATAAAGCAGCTTTTGTAAAATAAGGAATAAATAACGAAATAAATAACACCAGATGAACGAATAGCTTCATTCATTTCATACCTGTTCTATCTGAACCTCAATTATAGGTCTTTTTAGTAAATATTCCTTTAAGATACTCAATATTGAACTTTCAATCTTATTTTTAATTTTTTTTGTTGGCTGCAAACTAAACAACGACTCAACTTTCTTGACAATTTTCTGTATGGTAGCTGCATCTTCTAGCACTTCAAAAACACCAGGTACAAATACTTTTGGTTTAGCAAGCAATTTATTTTTCTTGTTTACAACTGCTGTTACCACAATAACTCCGGCATCTCTCATTCTTTTACGCATTTTTATAACACTGCTCTCCGGATGACGTAGCAACATACCATCAATACCAAAGTAGTCAACATCAATTGAATCAACCTTTTCTCCGTTCTCCAAATTAACAATATCACCTGGTGCAATCATTATTGCTTTTGCCACACCGCACTCTTTAGCAAATTTTACATGTGCATGCGTGTGAATATATTCGCCGTGAACTGGAATAGACATCTTCGGTTTTATTAAAGAATACATTTCCTTTAGCTCTTCTCTTGTTGGATGCCCAGAAGCATGAACATGCTCTGTTTTTTCAGTAATAACTTCTACCCCCATCTCAATAAAGGCATTGAGCATGTTGTGCGCACGAGTTTCATTTCCAGGAATGATTTTTGACGAAAAGATCATGGTATCACCTTGCTGCATTTTAAATGCTTGATGACTCTTAGCAGCAAGTCTTGCGGTAGCTGCCAGTGGCTCACCTTGACAACCTGTGCAAAGTAGCACCAGTTCTTTCCTTGGAAAATTTACTGCTTCCTTTGCTTCAAGAAACTGAGGAGAATCAGTTAAATAACCACTATCTTGCGCAACTTTCACTATTCTCCATAAAGATCTACCAAGTAAAACTACTTTTCTATTTAGTGCTTTTGCAGCTTGGCTTATCGTTTCAATTCGTGCCACATTTGAAGCGAATAGCGAAACAGCAACTAATTTTTTAGACCGCTTTATTATGTTATAAATATTATTATAAATTTCACCTTCTGACTCAGGGTGATGCTTGCTTAATATATTGGTTGAATCGCAAATTGCTGCAAGCAGGTCACCTTTATCGCCAATTTCTTTTAGACGCTCCATATTAGAAGTTAATCCAACAACAGGTTTTGGATCAAATTTCCAGTCTCCGGTATGGAGTGCACTACCCATTTCAGTGCTAATTAATATTGAATTTGCCTCAGGAATTGAATGAGTTACATTTATAAACTCGACGGTAAAAGGACCCAAATTTATGCTGCCATTTATGTCTACCTCTTTCACAGGCACTATACCTTCCAATCGAAATTCTTTTAGTTTCTCTTTAAGAAAATTAACCGTAAACTTTGTTGTATATATGGAGCACTGCAACTCTTCCCACAAGTGGGGCACTGCACCGCAGTGGTCCTCATGTGCATGTGTAATTATTATTCCAAGTAAATCTTTTTTTCTTTGAGCAATAAAATCTATATCAGCAATGAGCAGCTCAACACCTGGCATAGTTTCATCTGCAAAACCAACACCAAGGTCGATCATAATCCACTTACCTTGGTAATGATATAGGCTAACATTCATCCCGATTCTTCCTACTCCCCCAAGCGGAAGAAATAAAAACTCATTTTTGTTTATATTCATTAAATTTAAATTATTAAAACCTGAGAATAGCAAAACTTCGACCTTAAATAAAGAAATTTATTGCTTTTACATAGTTTTAAGGAACTAAGAAGTTTCTGTTGGCTAATAATAACACTATTGTTAAGTTTTCCATTAATAAGGTCAAAGAATTGCAGGATTAAATGAAAACCCGTAAACAGTTACCCCTTTATGTCATTTAGCAGATTTCTTATTTTTTTTTTACTTTACTAAAAAACCCTTCAGATTGCTGTTGTACACTTGCATTTTCCTCTTCTTCAAGCGCTTTTAATAGTTCAATTTGCTTTTTAGTTAAATTTTTTGGATTTAAAGTCTCAACTATTACCTGTACGTATAAATCACCACGAGCATGTGAGTTCATATATGGCATACCCTTTTCCCTACAACGTAGTTTGGTACCAGTTTGAGTGCCTTCAGGGACCTTTACTTTTATTTTAGCTCCATCAATTGATTGAATATCGATTTCACCACCAAGCACTGCTAGTGTCATTCTTATAGGCACTTTACAGTGTAAATCTGCTTTATTTCTAGCAAAGATTTTATGGAAAGTTATTTTCACGTATACGTATAAATCTCCACTTTTTCCACCTTTTGTTCCAGCTTCTCCTTTACCACTTATCCTTACCTTAGCTCCTTCTTCTATGCCTTTTGGAATTGAAACGGATATATTTACTTCATCTCTTCTACGTCCACTTCCACCACATTTCTTACATTTGTTTTGTATTATTTCTCCTTCCCCATAGCATGTAGTACATGTTCTTTCGATGGTAAAAAAGCCTTGTTGAGTTCTAATCCTACCGCTTCCCTGGCATGTGTGGCACTGAACTGGTTTAATTGCTCCTTCGCCACCTGTGCCTTGGCATGTATCACATTTTACATTTGTCACATAATGTATAGGCGCTTGTATTCCTTTAAATGCATCTTCTAAGGTAATTTCAAGATCATAACGTAGGTCTGCTCCAGATACTCCTGTTGTACTTCTTTTTGCTCTCGATCTACTTGCACCACCACCGAATCCTCCACCAAAGAAGTCATTGAATATGTCGCTAAAATCTCCTGCAGAGCTAAAGCCTTGAAATCCACCAGAAGCACCTTCGTGGCCATAACGGTCATAGCCTGCCCTTTTCTCAGAGTCAGACAGAACTTCATATGCAGCTGTTACTTCTTTAAATTTTTCCTCTGCTTCTTGATTGCCAGGATTTCTATCAGGATGATATTTTAACGCTAATTTTTTATACGCTTTTTTTATCTCATCAATACTGGCATTTCTGCCTACTTCCAGTAGCTCATAGTAGTCTTTTTTGCTCATATATAATAGTTTAGTGCTTAACCTTTAAAGATAGGTATTGCATATATTAATTTCAAGTGTGACTTCTGCTTCCTATAAAATGTGGTGCACCCTGAGCGACTTGAACGCCCGACCTTTTGATCCGTAGTCAAATGCTCTAATCCAACTGAGCTAAGGGTGCTTTCATAAAGTTAACTTTAGCAGATTTTGTGGCTTGATTCAATTAATTTGGCTAAAAATAAAACTGTTAATTTTTATCACGCATGAACCCCCTCATAACTCCCAAACTGCTGTTCCACATTAGAACTATTAAATTCACTATAAGAAGGAGGAGCGCTTTGAGGAAAGTAAAGAGGAGCGCTTGGAGTAGTATTAGGATATTGAGGAGAGTAAGGAGGTGGTGCATCATAACGAGAAGAATCTCCATAACCATGCCCTTGTCTAAGATAGCTATCTACCGCTCCTTTAGCTTTCTCGATATTTTCTGATTCTTCCTCATGCTTCATATGAAAAGCCAAACCACCAGCAAAACATACGAGAGAATTAACGCCAAGGATAGCTAAACCCCACACTGGTGAGACTGGGTAAACAGCACAAGCTACCAAAGCTGCCAAAGAAACAACGCCAACCGCAAATTCTATATTTCTGAACGTTTTAAATTTACTATCCAGGTAATCTATTTTTTCTTCTTTTCTAGCCACTTTTCTGCTGCTGTTATACCAAAAACACATACCAGCATGGAAAGCAACACACACAACTGCAGCTACTATACCCAAAGCTAATAGCTTTCTACTGTCTTCTGATTCTTTTTTATTCTCTTTTCTCCCTTGATGAGTGGTATTACCATTGTTAATATTCGTTATATTATTAACCGTAGTGTGACCACGTCCACCGAATAAAGAATCCATCCAGCATTGTAATAGCAAATAATCCCAAAAGTCTAAACCTCTATTGTGTACATGTATATGTGTAATCTGAGAGCCTGTAGGTTGTGCGTTATTCCCTGCGTTATATTGATCATTTCTGCTTCCTGTATCGTGCCTATTGCTTGAATTTGGATGTGTAAATTTTTCATACGCATTTTTAAAATTCTCCTCACTCCAATTTGTGGTATTTTGCGTATTACAAAATTGTAAAAACTCTTTAACATCACTGTTACTACCAGATTTCTTTATATAGGCTAACGCATACCTTTTTAAAACACTATAACTTGCTACCATAAATACCCTCTTAAGTTAAGATTAAATTAATAAATACTTACTTACTTATTATAACAAGATAACATCTACTTGTCAACTTGAGCCTGATTCAAGTATCCGTTCAGAGTGTGGCAGAAGAACTTATTCAAATAAAGTAGGTGGTAAAATATAAACATTTTATAAAGTGAAAAATGGACTTTTCAGACCACTGCCGAGCTAAAAAAGCCCTGAAAACCGTGATACTTAGGCCACTTCTTGCTTAAGCTGTACAATTTCAGCTTGAGAAAGGCCAGTGGATTCAGCTATTAAATTAACAGATACACCAGCTTTAAGTAAATTTTTTGCAACTTCAATTTTTCCTTTCTCTATACCTTCCTCAAGTCTGTATTCAAGAATGGCTTCTTCCTTACGTAGATCCATTATTCTTTCTTCATATGCTACTAAATCTTTTTCATTCCAGCTAAACCTGTCTAATTCATCGTAGGCTAACTTTATTATTGGTGCTTTTTCTGCTATTTTCCTTAAGTCTTCTTCCGTAGTTTCATCTGCATATTGTTGTCTAAGTGAAGAAGGTCGCCCCTCCTCACTCGACTTCAAAACCGTACGTGAGACTTTGCGCCTCATACGGCTTCTCTCCAATTTGGTGCTTTTCATGCACACCTCCTGTGTAATTCATCGTGACAATGTCCATGTAACAAAGATAAGTTTTTGATCATATTGTTTCGTCTATTCCGGTCTTTGTGATGTATTTCTATTGTATCATCACTTTTAAACCATAGTCTACAATTATCACATTTACTTTGTTGTAACTTCAATAGTTTTATTACTCTTAATGGCTTATCTGGTATTTTTCTCAGACGTTTGCCCCAATATACCCAATCACCATCATATGGAGATCTGGTTTTTTGCACTTTGATATGTCGTTTAATATCATGATCGCTGTGTATAATAAGATGTATCTTGTTACTTGTCATAAAACGCCAGTTATCGTTATTATACTTTTTAAAGTATTTTCTTTTTATCCAGCATTTCCCTTTGTTTGGGTGCCTAAAGACTGCCCACTTCCAGAGCTTTCTATGTATAGTATTATCCAATGAGCTAAAGATTTTACATGAAACTACCGAAGAGTAATATTGACTCCATCCTCTGTTTATTGGATTGAGATTCCTTATTATTACTTCCTGTGGTGCCCCACGCATTTCTCTAAGTTTATGTTTAATAGCAAATGTATGCTGCTTTATAGAATTACGACTTGGTTTTATTAATAATGTGTAACCTTTTTTACTTTCTTTTGTTGGATATTGTCTTATTGAAAATCCAAGAAAATCAAATCCTGGTTTTGTTTCGTCAATGGTTCTTAATGTATGAGAAACTCTTGTTTTAGAGGGCTTTAATTTTAGTCCAATGGTTTCTAACCATTCTTCAACTAAAATTTTTGCTTTAAGAATAATCTCTTCATTTTCATGTATGATGACAAAATCATCACAGTAGAAAATTACACTAATAGACTTTTGCGCGTTTTTATGCGATATCCTACCATATTTTCTTTTCATGCATTGAAAGAGTTCGTTTGTTAATGCTTTTTTGATATGTTGCTCTAATCCGTGTAATGCAACACAAGCTAGCAACGGTGAGATCGTCCCTCCTTGAATTGTACCACGTTTTGTGGATTGAAACTTTCCATCTTCCATAACGCCTGCCCTTAACCATCTTCTTATGATTTTCTTTAACGTTGGTGTGGTTTTCAAGCAGTTTATTATGGTTAATATTGTCAAAACATCCAGAAATATCAGCATCTAATACATATGCTGTTTTCTGTTTTAGCACATCAAATATGGCTTCAATTGCATCATGACATGATCTACCAGGTCTAAAACCATAAGTGTTTGGCTCAAGTTTTGCCTCCCATTCTGGTTCTAAAGCCATTTTTACAAGTGTTTGTTTTGCTCGACACGATATAGTAGGTATACCAAGCGGGCGATGCTCCGATGGCTTACCAGGTTTTGGGATCCAGACGCGTCTTGATGGCTTTGCTTTTTCTTTTATATCTAAAGAATATGATAGTTGTAATCTTTCTTTTTGATTAAGATTAGCCTTTCCATCAATACCTGCAGTCTTCTTCCCCCTATTGTCCTGTGTTACTTTCCTAACAGCGAGTGTTTTTGCACTTGTTGATTTGAGCAATAATTTTTGAAGATTATGCATCTTTTTGATATCATTACATTTAGAAGCTTGGTAAATTCGTTTTTGTAGCTTAAATGAAGATTTCTTCAGCTTTCGCCAAGGAATTCCATTCCATTCATACCTAGCTTTTTGCTGGTCCATAACATATTCACTACTATTCACCACTTTACCTTCCAAATTAAAGTGTTTACGTCTGCATATCCCAGATATTACTTTGGGCATTAGCTTCTTAAACAATCCTTCCACATAGCAGCTTGTGGTTGGCTACCTACTTATATTTTAATGAATATAAGAGCTTTTATGTGGTTACTCCGTTCCATGGCTTCGTTTCACGTTAAACTTAGATTCCTACTATTTGCCGGAAGCTGGGAACATCAATAACTAAAGTCTTCAATCTTTAGTTCCACTTTTGCTTCATACCGTTTTGGTCTATGCGTAATTCAACCTCCTTTCGCATACTATGCTTTGACGACAATTCAAACATAGGTTCCTCTCGTAATCATATCTAACTCTGTTTGCAAGGATTCACCATGAGGTTTAGTGTTACCTGCTTTTATCTCATGCTTGCACCCCAAAGGTTGCCACCCTTTAAAATGTGAGATATACATTATCCCCGATGTCTAGGGAAAGTGGAATTTAACCACCACAAAACCACGACTTTCAGGGTCGCACTAAAAAAATAAATCCATTTTTCAACAATATTTGAAAGCTGATCTTCTTTTGTCTTATTAAACTTTGGTAGCTCGATGAAAGTGCAACTAAAATCTTTGAGATCATGTTCATAGGTAATTTTATCAAAAGTAACGTGATCAGATTTGTAAGCCAGCTTGTTAGGAAATAAGATAAAATCGGCGATAGCAATAAAAATAACTCCTTTAAGATCTTGATCACCTTTGTGAGCTTGACTTGAATAAGCTTTAGCAGCATAGTATTGAGCGCGTTTCTCAAAACCTTTATCACGAGCAAACTGGTCAGGTAAGGAAGCAGTATTACTACTACTCCCTCCCTTAGAAACCTTACTATTACCCACAAATATGAGGTTCATGAGCAAGTCTCCATCCTTCTGCTAGATCAAAGAGACGTCTCCACCCTTTCCAAAGAGTAATTGGTCCTGGTTTTGGGTCGCTTTTTCTTGCTAAATGACCTCCAAGTTCACGAAACGGCTTCTTTTATAGTAGGGGCTATATTTGGACATGGTTTCCTGTGTATTTTAACATATAAAACTTTCCATTCTTCCTCAGCTAATAAGGCAGTACATGGTAATGTTGGGTTAGTTCTTGCAATTGATGTAATAAAGAAAATTCTCCAAGCAATAATGCTCATGACTGTTAAATACCTCATTAATCTTTCTGCTGTTCCAAGTCTACATTCCTCAACTTTGAGATCAGATTTTAAAATCTTATGCAATATCTCTATTTTCCATCTCAAACAATACCAACTAACTTTTTCAACAGCTTCTTCAAAAGTACTGACCGGAAAAAAGCATCCACTCTAGAGGACTTGCTTCGGGAGGAGAGTTTTTTTCAACAACATGAATTGCGTGAAGTTGTAGACTGAATAATGCTGTCGGTTTATATTTTATGTGACCTTCTTTACATTTTATATGGCCTTCATGTGATAAATTTTCCGAATCTAATTTCTAAAAACGCTGTCCTTTTTTGCTTGTTATCTCTAGCAGGGATTTCAACTTCTACTTTTCCAGCGCAAGGGAGACCTTGGATAAATGACCATAATTTTTGCTTGTTCCTGGTATGCATGAATTTTTTATTTACATTTCTGTTGTGGCAAGCTCTTACTAAAATTTCTGAGTTAAGATTATGTGCAAGTTCAAAAAAATCATGCATATCTGCTTCTCTGTCACATACAGTTATAGCTTCGGTTTGGGCCAGATCTATAATATTATTTGTTTTCTTTAAACTTTCTAGCCATTTCATACTTTCTTTATCCTCAATATGAACGTTGTTACGATGGCTCTTTAGTCTGTTTTCTTCTTCAGAAATGAGTTGCCTCGAGTAAATCTTTTGATCCAGTATTCCCAGCTTCCGTACTAAAAGCAAGGGCTGTATGCATTACTGCTCCTTTTCCAGCAATAGTTCCCAATCCGCTTATGGCTTGAGTATGAAATATAAGTTGTATCTTGAATCACAAGAATTCTTTTATGAGCTTTTGTTCTTTCAACTGTTTTATCAATGTGTGAAGCTAGAATATCGACTTCTTTTACGTTCTCATTTTGAAAAAAACGATATGCTGCTTTTGCTTCTGACCAACTTCCGCATGCCTCATTAATTGAGCTTTCAGGTAAACTTATCAAACTGTCAGCAATATTTACTAATCGGTCAGTTAATCTTTTATCTCCAAGTACAGCATCTCCAAATTCATTTTTAGCCCATTCATTACTCTCGTTTGCCATTTTTATACCCTCAATATTTGCAAACTCTAATATTGTAATACTTTATTTATAAGTACATTTATATTTGTGGGTAATAGTAAGATTTGATATGCTGCCAACACTTATGTTCAAATTAAAAATGTCATTTATGATACTAGCCACTTCACGCTTTGAGTTTTTGTAAAATCCGCTGAGTGCTGCAATTATAGACTTAACCCTTGGACCAAATGTATCTGGCGTAACACTTTCTGGTAACTTGCTACTTTTTCTTTTTCTGCATCTCCGACAACGACCATGTTCCAATTACTACATAAGGCCTAATTTCCGGAAGATCAACTTTTTGGTGAACATAAGGTTTTTCGCATATTACAAGCTCTCCTCCGCATTCGCAAATATTAGGCAACTCTATTTTTACTACTTTATCCGCTTCCATTGTGGCATGAAAATTTCCTTTATGCCCAACCTGATCGCCAACATTCCTTTCGCTTTTTGGCTTGTCCTTTTTTATTTTGTATAGCTCTTTTGAGCTGGGCAGGGATGAGTTTTTTGAATTTAAACCGAGCCTTTCCTTTAATTCAGCGTTCTCTATCTTTAAAGCTTTATTTTCTGCTTTTAAGTTTTCTATCTCTGCTTTCAGTTTTTCTATTTTTTGCTGTAAATTTTTGCAAAGTTCTAAAAGGTTTACCACATTACCTCACTTTTGCTCTATGATTATCTTTTTAGATCACTTTGTCTACCTTATTCTACCACTCCGCTGAACGGATACAATTTACTAAACAGAAAAAAAGGCAAAAGAAACCCTAGGGTAGCTAGTTATTCACTATCCATTTTTTAAGTTGGCGTTTTTTAATGTTTTAAATAGCGCGTTTCAGCTTGTGTAGGTAAAGACCTAGAAATATTGTGAAGACATAAGGTGCACATAGTGCAAAAAATTAAAAATAAGACGCCAACTACGTTGTTTTCTTGCTGTTTAATCTGCACAGATGAAGATAACTGAATACCTTCAGTTTCATGATAAGGGGGCTGGCGAAGGGTGTCAAGCAAGTTTTTTCGTTTCTATTTCCAATAAAAGTTTGTTATATGGTTATGCAAGAAGTCTATTATAAATGAAATGAATGTGAAAAATATCTTGTTAGCACTTTTAGTACAAATGATATTCAGTTTGCCGCTATTTGCAGCTGATCCTGTTTTGCTCAACTGCATTAAAACTCCGGAAATATATGACCTTGATGCAAGGCCAAAAAATTTTAGCTCTTCAAACAATTTAAGAAGGAAACCTGGTTCTCCAAATAGTGCAATAGGGGAATTAATACACATAGTGGGTAGAATTACTGATATAAACTGCTTACCAATACAAAATGCTGTAGTTTCTATATGGCACGCGAATTCACGCGGCGTGAACCATTACGATAAGAATATAGAGGATGATCTGAATTTTGCTGGATCAGGAAGGTTTGTAGTGAATAATCTTGGCTATTATAATTTTATTACGATAGCACCTGGTAAAATTGGTGATAGAGCTCCACATATCAACTTTCTAGTTCAACATCCGGATTTTCCAGAATTCACAACGCAAATGTTTTTTGCTGACCATAATTGCGCTGATCCTGTTCTTGAAGATTTTGTTAGTAATGGGCTTGCAAGCCTTCTCATAACACCATTTACTTACAGTGATCAGGTCATAAAAACCTATACGTTTAACATTACCTTGGGCGGATATAATAAGTTCTCTAATAAAAGATAAAAAACCTTGCATGTAAGGGAGTCCATAGTAAACTTAAGTGTTATTGTACTTAGGATGTATATGAAAAATATCTTACTGATGTTTTTGCTATGTTTTATGTACAGTTTACAATTATTTGCAACGGAGATACCAGCAATGAAAATAACAATTTCTAAAATTTCGCCCGATTTTAAAACAATAGTAATGGGTTTGTTTGAAGACAACGAAACCGTAAATGATGGCGGAGTTTTGCAAGGAAAACAGGTCATAGATAATATAAAGCAATTTAGCGATTTCAATGGAAGTTTTGGTGAATTTTTCTCTACTGCTTTGCCAGAAGAAAAAAATGTTATAGTTGTTGGACTGGGTAAGAAGGATGAATGGAATGAAAATAAAGAATTAAATATTGGTGGTAAAATATATTGTGAGCTAAGCAGATTAAAAATTAAAAAAGCAGCGGTTTTAATCGAAGGTAGTGCAGCAAATGTTGCATATGGTGCGTTTCTGCGTAGTTTTAAGTTTGATAAGTATAAAACTAAAAAGGATGAGAAAATTACAGAGGTAGAGGAGATTACCGTATTAGTAAAAGATAAGCAATTAAGTAATGCTGAAAGATCATTTGAGCACTTAAGGCAAGAAGGTGAGAGTATATTCCTTGCGCGCTTTTTTATAACAGAGCCTCCTAACATTCTATATCCAGAATCCTATGCTGATCATATAAAAAAAGAACTTACTAAGCTTGGCCTTGAAATCGAGGTGCTTGATAAAAAGCAGATGGAAGAGAAAAAAATGGGAGCCTTGCTTGGAGTTGCACAAGGAAGTAGTAAAGAACCAAAATTAGTAGTGATAAAATGGAATGGGGCTTCTAAAGAACAAAAGCCTATAGCTTTTGTTGGTAAAGGTATAACGTTTGACACTGGTGGAGTATCACTCAAACCTTCACGTGGTATGGAGTCGATGAAATATGACATGGCAGGCTCTGCTACTGTGGTTGGGGTGATGCATGCTTTAGCAGGACGAAAAGCAAAAGTAAATGCAATTGGCGTGGTCGCACTTGCAGAAAATGCAGTGGGTGGTAATGCTCAAAGACCAAGTGATGTAGTAACTTCAATGTCTGGACAAACAATAGAAGTGTTGAACACCGATGCAGAAGGAAGGCTCATACTTGCAGATGCTTTATGGTATACGCAAGATAGATTCTCACCAAAATTTATGATTGATCTTGCAACTTTAACTGGTGCTATAGTGGTTGCACTTGGAAATAACGAATATGCTGGTCTTTTTTCAAATAATGATGAATTAGCAAACCGTCTGATTGATGCAGGAAATGAAGTAAATGAGAAGTTATGGCGTTTTCCTATGAATGAAACTTATGACAAAATTATTGATTCACCGATTGCTGATGTTCAAAACATCGCTCCTGCAGGCTCTGGTGGAGATAGCATAATGGCTGCACAGTTTTTACAGCGTTTTGTGAATGAAACTTGCTGGGCACATTTAGATATCGCAGGCACTGCTTGGCACGAGAAAGGTACTGACATTTGTCCAAGAGGAGCAGTAGGTTTTGGTGTAAGGTTACTTAATAAGTTGGTTGAGAAGTACTACGAAGCCAATGATTAAAGGTCTTTATACTGGATTTATGGCTTAGCTACATGAACGTTTATTTTCGAGGCGCAGCAAATGAAAGTAGCTGATACATATTTCTTTTTTTCTGGATTCCAGTGTCAGCTACTTTCATGACACCCTGACAACCGTCATCCCGCTACTTGTTAGCGGCTGAGATACCGCGAATGAATCGCGGTATGACGGTTCGTGGCGGCGTGACGATAAGCTCGTCATCCCGCTGCTTGTTAGCGGGATCTAGAGATACCGCGGCGGTATGACGTAGGACTGCTGTCATCACAGTGCTCCTTTTTTTGTCATCCAAGTAGCCTCCTATGGTGTCATCCCAGTGCCCAGACACTGGGATCCAGTTGAGCTATTTCAACAAAAATACTGCATTTTGAGATGAACGTTTATTTTCACCAGATTATTTACAAGTATAACAATTAAAGTCTGGATTCCAGTGTCAAGCACTGGAATGACACCGTCTTGTATGGAAACCAGTGTTGGCTACTCGGATGACATCATAGGGGCGCTGGGATGACACCCTGACAATCGTCATCCCGCTGCTTGTTAGCGGCTAAGAGATACCGCGGCGGCATGACGTAGGGAAACCGTTTTTTGGGTTAGCTATAACAGTAGTCAGGAAACAATAGCTTAAAAAGAGACTTAGTGTTAAATTTCTAATAGATTACTTATAAAAATAAATCTTATGGAAAGCAGAGCTAAGGCTTGGTTCATTTGGCTGATTAGTAACTTGGTTGTTATATTCAGCAACATGCAGATAATTTATACCTTTATAAGTGTAAATCTCGAAAAGGAACTTGGACTTACAATCGCGCAAGTTGCACTGGCTAATTCAGCATATACTTGGACTTTCGCCATCTTACAATTTTTTAGTGGAGCAACGTTTAATGTTTTTTCCAGTAAAAAAATTTATTTTTTCTCGTTATCAACTATGATCTTGGGGTTTTTTGTCCTTATTAATAGTGACAATTTCTCCCATTTGATTTTGTCTCAAGTGTTGATTGCAACTGGAGCATCATTTGGTTTTATTGGTGCTGCTCACACAAGTAGCATATGTTTTTCCGCTGCCCAATTTGGACTAATGTTTTCACTAGTGCAGACAATTTCAAGCCTTTCTGCTTTGGTAATTCAAATACTGTTCTCTAACTTGCTTGCCGAAAATGCATATTGGAAAAATCTGATTGTATGCATAATACTATTTGGTGTGTTGATATTTGTACTTACGCTTTTTTGTCCAAACACACTTCCAGAAAGCAGCTCAGAAAAGCGCACAATAAAAAGCTCTATGAAGATAGTAATGTGCTCTATATTAACAGTGCTAAAATTAAGAGATATCTGGATAACTTCAGTGGTGGGTGCTATTACTTTTGGAACATTTTTAGCACTTAATACCTTGTGGGCTCCAAGGTTACTGGGCAACTCAGAACTCAATGCAATGGAGTCAGGTATAGCAACTGCAATACTATGGCTTGGTCTTGCAGTTGGTGCTCCAATTGCAGATCGAATCTCAAACTTATTTAAAAATAGGAAACATGTAATTTCTGCTTTTGCTTTATTGCAAGGCGTCTCAATTATTATTTTACTATACAGCCATTTAACAGTCCACGTTGTGTACTTTTGTATGTTAATGTTCGGGTTTTTTGCGGGAGGACATATGCTTAATTTTACTGTCGGCAGCGAGATTGTGAAACGAAAATACATCAGCACATCATCATCCATTATCAATGGATTTATGTTTATTGGCAGTGGAGTTATAGTGTCAATGTTAGCACTTTTTACAGATCATAAAATGGCACTTTTTGCAATATTTGCGATATTGATAGTTGCCGGTATTTTAAATTATGCAACAAAAGAGACATACTCTAAAAAATAAAGTAGCTGAATCTCGAGTCGATTGCTATATTATATTTACGTATTGTAATATTTATCAATAATGGATCACGTTACAACAAAAGACACAACAGTAACTAAGGCAACGATAGCTGGAAATATAAACCAAGAAATAGGATTATCAAAGGAAGACTCTGTTTCGATAATAGATGATATATTGGACGAAATAAAGACAAGCTTGGCAAAGGATGGAATAGTAAAAATATCGTCATTTGGAACATTCTTGGTTAAGAAAAAGAAGGAAAGACCAGGAAATATACCAAATACATCGGAGAAAGTGATGATTCAGGCAAGAAATTCAGTTTCTTTTAGGCCTTCAAAAATTATAAAAAAATCAATCAATAATTAATGAACAAGGAAAAATTATTTTATACGATTGGGGAAGTAGCTGAAGAGCTACATTTGGAACAGCATGTTTTGAGATTTTGGGAAGGTCAATTTCATCAAATTAAGCCTACAAAGCGTAAAGGAAGAAGGCTATATGATCGCAAGTGTATAGAGGCCATAAAGAAAGTAAAATACATGCTATATGATAAAGGATATACAATAAAAGGAGTGCAAAAAGAATTTGGTAATGATATAAAAGTCACAAAGAATTTGTTGCAAGAACTCACCGATTTGAGGGACTATTTAACTAGTAAAATAAATAACGAGGAAAGTAACAAGCAGGCGTGAAACACTACGTCTCGCTAAAATTTTGGAGTTTTGTGAGAGTTTAAAATGTGGCATATAGCCTCATTTCTTATGTTATTAGCAATATTAATAGGCTGTGGCCTGCAAAAACCTGCACCTGTGCTGCTTAAAGGCGAAGAATTTTACGGAAAAAGAGATCTGGAATATACAAGAGAGTACCATTTAATTAGGGAGCCTTCAGTGCAAAAAGAAAGTAGAAAAGCCATCATAAATAGGATATACAAAGATAACAATAATGCACAAAACGTGGAGGTAAATTGTAAATTTGTAATGCCAGTTAAAGGTTCAGCTACCTCTTCTGATGAAATGTGTAAGGATGGCATAAAAATTGCTGCTCAAAATGGAACGAACGTAGTTTCCTCTGCACCAGGCAAAGTGATATATGTAGGCAAAGGGCTGAGATGGTATGGGAATTTAATTATAGTGGAACACAAAGATAATTACATGACTGTGTACTCCTATTTAAAAAACATACATGTTGAAATTGGCGATAAAGTAAAGCAAGGTCAAGTAATTGGATCTGCAGGTAAATCAAGCACACAAGATAAAGATCCACAGATGTGTTTCACAATACGACATAATGGCCAAGCGGTTGATCCTTTGATGCATATGAACTGTAATTGAATTTGGATTTATATGAAATATGATTTTAAAAGTGTTGAAAAATTTTATCAAGATAAATGGGATTTTTCTGTAAGCAAGAGTGGTAAACAAGAAAAGTGTTACGTGTTGGAAATGTTTCCATATCCATCTGGTAAAATTCATATGGGACACTTACGTAACTATGCAATAGGGGATGTGATAGCGCGTTACAAGAGAGCTAATGGATTTGAGGTTTTGCATCCAATTGGCTGGGATGCGTTTGGATTACCAGCTGAGAATGCAGCAAGGGACAACAATATTAGCCCCGAAATATGGACAAAAGAGAATATAGATAATATGCGTACACAGTTGAAATCTATAGGTCTTTCTTATAATTGGGAGCGTGAACTCTCCACATGTGAGCCTGATTATTACAAACACGAACAAAAATTTTTCCTGGATTTTTTAAAGCATGGGCTTGCCTATCGAAAAGAATCATGGGTTAACTGGGATCCAGTGGACCAAACAGTGCTTGCAAATGAACAGGTGGTTGATGGAAAAGGATGGCGATCAGGTGCAGTTGTTGAAAAACGTAAGTTGTCCCAATGGTTTTTAAAGATTACTGATTTCGCTGAAGATTTACTCAAGTGCCTGCAAAGTTTGAAAAATTGGCCAGAAAAAGTCAAAACAATGCAGGAGCGTTGGATAGGAAAATCTGAAGGAGCAACTATAGAGTTTGAAGTAGTTGGCCTGAATAAGAAATTAAAAGTTTTTACAACTTATCCTCATACTTTGTTTGGGGCTTCTTTTTGTGCAGTGGCAGCAGAGCATCCTATTGTGCAGGATTTAAAGAATGGTTCTTCTGTTGTCATCCCAGTGCTTGACACTGGGATCCAAGAAATAAAATCGAAAAGAGAGAACGATGAAAAAATAGGAGTTTACACCGGATTAAACGTCAAACATCCATTTCTTGATAAGGAATTGCCGCTTTACATAGCGAATTTTGTGTTGATGGAATATGGGGAAGGCGCGATTTTTGGTTGCCCTGCACATGATCAGCGTGACTTTGAATTTGCACAGAAATATAATTTGCCGATAATTCCCGTTATTTCTTCAGCCCACTTAGGTGTCATTCCAGCGCGTGACCAGAATTCTTACAATGGATCCCAGTGTCAAGCTACTCAGATGACAAAGGAGGCGTATACTGGAGACGGGACAATGTTTAACTCCGAATTCTTAAACGGATTAATGGTTAGTGAAGCAAAGGAAGCCATAGTTAAAAAATTTGAAGAAAAAAAAATAGGCAAAAAAACAATAAACTATCGTTTGCACGATTGGGGAGTTTCAAGGCAGCGTTATTGGGGATGCCCTATACCTATCATATCTTGCAAAGATTGCGGAACTGTTCCAGTGCCAGAAAAAGACCTTCCTGTAGTTCTACCAATAGATGTAGAATTTACAAGTGGTGGCAATCCGCTGGATAAGCACCCAACTTGGAAGTTTGTTGATTGTCCAAAGTGCGGAAAGCAAGCAGAGCGTGAAACTGATACATTCGACACCTTTTTTGAATCTTCCTGGTATTTTGCTGCATTCTGTAGTGAAGATAAATCAATAGACAAAGATGCATGTAATCGTTTTATGCCTGTTGATTATTATATAGGTGGGATAGAACATGCAATTCTGCATTTGCTTTATTCAAGATTTTTCTGCCGTGCTTTAACCAAATGTGGCTATTTTGATATTAAAGAGCCTTTCTCTACTTTAATCACTCAAGGAATGGTCTGCCATGCAACTTATAAAGACGAAAATGGTAAGTGGCTATTTCCCGCAGAAGCAAAAGAATTAATAGCGCGAGGTGCAAAAGTTCAAGTGGGCAAAGTTGAAAAAATGAGCAAATCGAAAAAGAATACAGTTGACCCAAACTTTATCATAGAAAAGTATGGTGCTGATACTGCCCGCTTGTTTGTGTTGTCTGACACTCCTCCAGAAAAAGATATGGAATGGTCCGATGATGGTGTGGAAGGTTGTTCTCGTTATGTAAATAAATTGTGGCGTATGGTCATGCAGCTAAGACCTGTAAATATACACTATGATAATGAAAGTGTTACGGGTGGACTTCTAGAGTACAGAAAAAAAATTCATAAACTCTTACACGGACTTACAGATGACTTGGAAAACTGCAGATTAAACTGTGTAGTGGCAAAATTTCGTGAGATGACGAATTTAATAGCTGAAATAGACGTAAAAACTGGAAAATCTCTTATTGATGAAGGTATATGTATATTAATCAGAGTAATCGAACCATTCATACCACATCTAGCTGAAAGCCTATGGCAAGGAATAGGAGGTCAACCTTGGCCAAAAGCTGATGAATCATTATTAGTTGACGATACGGTAACTATAGCAGTGCAAATCAATGGAAAATTACGTACAACAATCAAGGTGGCAATTAACTTACCTCAAGAAGAATTGAAGAAAATAGCGATAGACTCTGTATCCAGTAAGATCGATCAAAGCAAAGTTCGCACTGTATATGCTGTACCAAATAAGATAGTAAATATAGTTATATAAAAGACCTGAGTAGTACGTTTTATATAATCTGATTTTATCGCTATACTTTTTTTGACATGTAGTTATATCTTTTTTAATATAAAGGATATATACTTATGCATTATATATTTTTTTGTATGAGGAGTTATATGAAAATAAAGAGATTGTGCGTTTTGGCTGTGTTGCTTACTTCATCTCTAGCAGGTGCAGCTAGTAATAGTGCAAGTAAGTCAGAAGATAAGTACTATGCAGGTTTAAACTTTGGTGCTGGTTGGGGTGGTGGCTTTAAAATGAAACCTGGTGTTGTTCTTGGTTACCATTATGACCAAAACTCTAAATTTGAACTTGAGGTTCTCAGTAATATTAAGTCATTAAAGAGCATAGGAGCTAGCTTATTGGCAAACTACCGATTCTATCCTGACCTTGATATTGATCCCGTTAAACTATATGTCAGCGGAGGTTTAGGAGGATATCTCCAAATAACACCTTTTGGCTTTGGTGTTAGTGATACAGTTGATGGTGATGGCAATAGTTCACAAGAAGAAAAAGAAAAGGAAGAAGAAACACAAGGTGCTCCAGAATCAGGTGGTGAAGCTGCTGGTTCATCTGTAGTAGATAAAATACTGAGTTCTATTTCCTATAAACTAAAGTTAGGTGTTGATTATGAAATTACTCCGCAGATAATTGGTGCAGTTGGTATGACCATGGGTGGGCAACTAAGTGGTATAAAAGCAAAACAAATACCAGATGCAACTCTAGAGATAGGGGTACGTTATAATTTTTAATGCTGCTACTTAGTTCATAAAGGTAGAGACGATGTTGAGGATGAAATAAACAGCATTAAAAAAAATCCGAAAACGTATTTTCGAATATGGTTTTGAACGCTAGCTATAGATTAGAAAAATAACAAGAAAAAGGGTAAACATACTGTAATTGCTGTTGAATGATGGAGTCCATTATTTTAGCACGAAGTAACGAATTCAGTAGAATAAGTTCTTCAAAAATAATTTAAACTTTTATTAGTAGGAGCAGTCTCATGGAATATTATAGCGATCTCACTAAAAGAAACTTTTATAAGTATCGTTGATGAGAAAGGAAAAATTGTTAAGGAAGAAGTTGTTGCAAGAGAAAGTAAGGCAATAGCTGAATTTTTTCTTGGTCAAGGCAAAAAATATGAATCCATGGGAATAGAAAGTGGACAGTTGTCAATTGACCTTACCCAGAAAAAGTGGAGAGAAAGTTTGGAATGTTTTTTACAAAAAGAATGATGCATCAAATTGTTCTGGAATGCAATAGTTATAGCTCTTTTCATAAAAGTCCGGATGTGATAGGATAAGGATAGATGATGATAAGGAGGTTGAATGCCAGCAGCATATAGTTATGATTTAAGAAAAAAAGCAATGGAAGTGCTAGACGAAGGAGAAAGCAGAGAAACAGTGGCAGCAAGATTTAAGATTGGACGAACTACTTTATGGGAGTGGCAGCAAAGAAGAAAAGAAACAGGAGACTTTCAATCAAAAAAACTTGGAAATGGGGGTTACAATCACAAAATTACCGACTGGGATACCTTTGCCAAATTTGCCAGAGAACACGGAGGAAAGACTCTATCGGAAATGGCTAAACTTTGGAACAACGTTAGTATCCAAACGATCTATCGAGCCCTTAAAAAAATTGGATTTACGCGCAAAAAAAGACATATGGATACAAGGAAAGAAACGAAGAAAAACGTGCTGAATTTTTGAAAATTATAGCGACAAAAGAACCTAAAAACTTAGTGTATATAGATGAGTCTGGCATTGATAACACCGAAGACTACCCCTACGGATATTGCCAGAAAGGACAGCGGTTTTATGCCTTAAAATCTGGAAAGAAAACTCAACGAATCAGTATGGTTGCAGCCTTAAGTGGAAGAAAGATAGTTGTTCCGTTAACCTTTGAAGGCCACTGTAATATGGATGTTTTTAATGGATGGTTTGAGCAATTTTTGACACCGATCTTGGAACCTGGACAGACTGTCATTCTTGACAATGCTACTTTTCATAAGTCTGATAAGATTATCGAGCTTGCTAAAGGGGTTGGTGCAGAAATTTTGTATCTGCCGCCTTATTCTCCAGATTTCAACAAAATTGAGCATCATTGGTTTGCTATAAAAAACAGAGCCAGGAAAAACATTCCTCTATTCGAATCCTTTCGTCGTGCTGTTGATTCTGCCTTCCTATGACCTGTTCGGACTATTATGAGAAATGCTATAATAGTGACGTTGTTTGTTATAAAAAATTTCTATGTATTCAAATATTGCAGTTCTAGTTTGTTGAGCAGAGTGTTGTGAAGTATCAATAAGTATTTCTCTTTTCAATGAGCTAAAGAAGCTTTCTGCAACAGAATTGTCGTAACAACAGCCTTTATTACTCATCTATATTCTTTACAGCTAAGAGATATTGATACCCTTGCGCAGTATATTGTGAACCTTGGTCACTGTGCAGCAGTAGATTTTTAACAGGTTTACGCCTATTAATGGCCATTAATAAAGAGTTCATAACCAATTGTTTATTTATTGCACTACTCATTAACTACCATACGTGAGAATTATTGCTGCCAAATATAGCCATCCCTCCTTGGTTTTGATGTAAGTAATCCCATACTTTATTTGGTTGATCAACAATAAAGTTTTGATCTAGTATATTGGGAGCTACAGCTCTATTATCTGTTTGTTGTTTTTTAATTTTAAACTTTCTTCTCAGTATAGCCCTGATGTCATTTTTCTGCATAATACTTTGCACCGTTTTCAAATTGCAACTTTTACCCAAAGCCTTCAATTCAGCATGAATTTTAGGAGCTCCATATCTACATTTAGAAACTTGATATATTTTTTGAATAGCTGCGAGTAGCTCTTTATTTGCTGATTCTCTACTGCTTATTTTTCTTGTGGTCCACTTATAGTAGCCACTAGCAGAAAATCCTACATAATTCCTGTACTTTATAGCAGTTACTATGCTCTTTTATAAAAAAATATTTTACTCTTTTTGACTGGCCAGGGCTTTTTTTTTAATGTCTCTTTCCCTTGTTACTCTTGCTAACTCTCTTTGTAAATCAAACCTCTCTTTGTCGTAAGGAGCCATGTTACCTCTACCTGGAAATGCATCTGCTGCCGACTTTTTTTCGTTGTGTTTCTTTATCCATTTTCCTAATAAACCACCCTTTATTCCTAAATCCTTTGCTATTTTTGTAATTGTTTGACCTGCCTTTCTTTGTTCATTTGCCAGTTTAACAGCTTCCAATTTGAATTCTGCTGTATATTCTCTTACCATTTCTAATCCTCCAAAATTTTATTTTACCCAAAAAAACTCTTTTCTTTCTCTCCACTTTTTCTGGGTAAGGTCAAACAATGACTATGCAAAAAACCTAATAACATGTATAATCTATAAATAATTTCTGAGGTAGATTGTGAAACTAGGTGTTAATATCGATCACGTTGCAACCCTCCGCAACGCACGCGGAACTTCTTATCCAGATCCATTGAAAGCAGCAGAAATAGCCATTGACGCTGGAGCAGACTTTATTACTGTACACTTACGAGAAGATAGAAGGCATATTAGAGATGAAGACGTATTTAACCTAAAAAAAAGCATTAGCACTGAGCTAAATCTTGAAATTGCAGCCACGGAAGAAATGCTTGAAATAGCAAAAAAGGTAAAACCCTATTCGATTAGTATAGTGCCAGAAAAAAGAGAAGAATTAACAACCGAAGATGGCCTGGATATCGTGAATATGTACAGTAAACTTTCTAGTATAATAGAGGAAATGCATAGCTCTAGCATAAAAGTCTCACTGTTTATCGATCCAAATATTGATCAACTAAAATATCTTGAAAAGCTAGGGACAAAACCTGACATAATAGAAATTCACACAGGGGATTACTGTGATAATCCATCAGAAAAAAAGTTACAGTTAATTACTAATGCTGCAGAGTACGTCAATAAATTAGGAATAGAATGCCACGCAGGACATGGCATAACTTATAAACACGCTAAGAAGATGACAAGAATAACTCACATCTCAGCTCTTAACATAGGCCACTATTTAATTAGCGAAGCTGTATTTTACGGCTTACACAGCGTAGTAAAAACAATGAAAATGACAATGTCTAACTAACTGCTGCTTTTTCCTTCTCATTTAAAATACTTAAAAGAGTTTGGCTTGCTTTAAATTTTACCCTTGTCTTTTTAGGAACAGTCATGATCTCACCACTTTGGGGGTTACGACATTGTTTTTCCTGACTGATAGCAGTAGAAAATGTTCCTATTCCATGCAAACGTATTTCACCTTTCCCATGCAGCTCATTCTTTATTATTTTAATAAATGCATCATGAATCTTGCTCAAATCAGATTTTGTTATATCTATATTCTGACTAGAACAATCTTCCTTTAATTGTTTTATTATATCTTCTTTACTCATAAATTACCTTAATATTGAAAAAATCACATAAATAGCATATTATGTTGACACCGATAGTCAACTAAATTCATCACAAAAATAGAGGATATCATACATTTTTGCAAATATTTGTATAATACTTATAAAAAAACACCCCTATAAAATAACTATCTCTTAGAAAATTGACACTTTTTCCGAGCTTTATGTTGACCATATTTCTTACGTTCAACAACACGTGAATCTCTAGTTAAGAACTCACCATTACGTAGTATAGAATGCAAATCTTGGCTTACACTACTTAAAGCTCTGCTTATTCCATGAGCTAGAGCACCTGCTTGACCAGATAGCCCTCCACCTTTTACAGTTGCAAATACATCGTATTTATCCAATGTGGAAGTTGCAACAAATGGCATTTTTACTATTTGGCACACTGACTCTCTTTTAAAATAAGAAATTAGATCGCCTTTTTTGTTAACACTAAATTTTCCACTCCCCGGCTTTATCCATACTCTTGCTACAGATTCTTTTCTTCGGCCTGTAGCATATAAACGACCAAGCGAATCAACTGCTGATTTAATTGTCTTTTCTGACCAATCATTGTTATTTATTGTAGAACTCTTCATTTTTACTCCATTACTTTTTATTTTTACGATTCAAAGAGGCAAAATCTATCTTTTCAGGTTGCTGTCCTTGATGCTTATGCTCTGAACCAGAATAAACATACAAATTTTCAAAGCGTCTACGTGCCATAGGCCCATCATCAAGCATCCTTTTCACTGCCATTTCTATTACACGCTCAGGAAATTTGCCATTTAAAATATTATCTGGAGTAGTTTTCTTCAAACCACCAGAATAACCTGTATGCTTATAGTAAATTTTATCTTTAAGCTTCTTTCCGGTGAAATGCACCTTTTCTGCGTTGATAATAATTACATTATCGCCACAATCCATATGAGGTGTATACTCAGGTTTATGCTTTCCACGTAATAGTGTCGCTACAAATGCTGCAAGCCTCCCTACCACTAATCCTTCTGCATCTATGACAAACCACTTTTTATTGATTTGTTTCTCCTTTAAGAAAAAAGTCTTCATTATTTGATCCAACAATAGTAAGCTATGATATACTTAATTTCTCAATAGTGTCAACAATATTAGTTATTGATTATTAAAGTAATTTATGTTAGTAATTGAGCTGCGCAACCAATATGCATAGGAATTAGAATGTTTCGATTGATTATCACACTTGCGATCATTTTTAATACTATAAGTTGCTATGCAACCGATGTGGGAGAAGTGATAAGCAAAGCCATCAAAAATAGCTCAAAAATAAAGTCTCAATTTTACCAATATAAAAGCGCAGAAAAACACTATAAATCTTCTGGGTTAGCTGGATTTTTACCTGACATTAATTTGCAATACAATTTCGATAGTAACTTTAATCTTGATACATCTGAAAAAAAACTTACATTGCGCCAGAAATTAATCGATGGCGGTGGTACCTTTGCCACATTCAGTCGATCAAGCCATCTTCTCAAAGCAGAAAAGATGCGATTTCAGCAATTAAAACAAGAGCTTGCACTTAATGCTGTGAAAGCATATGTTAATGTTTTACAAAAGACAGAAATATTAAAGCTCAGAGAACATAAAGAACGCGTTTCTTTGGAACATTTGTCAGCTATGAAAAAACGCTTTTCCCTTGGAGAGGTAACCAATGCTGAAGTTTTGTTGGCAAAAGCAAAATTTTCGTCTTCTATATCCGAAAGAGTTGATGCTGAAGGTAAATTAAAGTTGGTAAATATTGCTTATTATCATTTGATTGGCGAAGATGCTGATGACCTTTCTGAAGCTAATGATAAACTACCTTCTGTTCCAGAGCTAAATGAATGTTTACAGTTAGCAAAAACCAATAATTTATCTCTAAAAGCAGCAGTTTATCAAAAAAGAGCAGCCGGAATGGAAGTGATTGCTGAAAGCTCCAAGTGGCTTCCTTCTTTAAATCTAAGTGCAAGCAAAAATTTTGGGGAGGATGGTATGAAGGTAGACAAACTATTAGAAAATGTTCATGTAGTTTTTACTCTTGATGTTCCGATCTTTAAGAGAGGAGTTAATGCTTTTGGTGTCAGTAAAGCTAAAATGGATGCAAAAAAATCTACCTACGATTATTATGAAACGGTAAAAAAAATAGAACAAGCAGTTGTAAATGCTTGGAATAATGTGTTGACAGCAAAGGCCATTATCAAAGCAAGTCAAGAAGCGGAAAAAGCAGCAGCTCTAGCATTGGAAGGAGTTGAGCAAGAAGTAAACTTAAATTTAAAGAGTACATCTGACCTTTTGGACACTGAAGATGCATTATTTAAAGCACGTTCAGACTTAGTTGAAGCAAAAAGCAATTATGTGATTAGTGTTTACAACTTGCTTTTTATGATAAATAGTATAAACCTCTAAATTTAATGGTATTAGCACTATGCATGATGAACAAGGTAATCAATCTGTAAAAGATATCCTAGAAGATATAAAAAAAGCTATATCGGGTAAAAACGCGAGTAACGATAAAGCAGAAATAAAGGATGAAAATGATGATGTGCTATACCTTGAGGAAGAGTATCCAGAAGAAATAGAAGAAGATGGCAAAAAAGAAAATAATGAAAAAGAGGACATTGATAATGATGACCAAAGTGAGGAAATGGCTTGCAACAATAACCAATTTAATGGCCATAGCTACAATTCAGAAGAAAAAAAAGATATTTATTTGTACGATAATATCCAAATGAGTAATAACAAAGCGAGTAATAGCGGCTTACAAGCGCAAAATAACGATCATCTAATTTTAAAAGAGAATATGGAAGAGATCAAAGCGTTGCTTGGAAAAATGCAAAACGAATTGCAGCATAAACAACAAAAAAAAGCGAACCTTACTGTTGAAGAATTAGTTACATCTCTTTTAAAACCTCAGCTCTCAGAATGGCTGAATAAATATCTACATGCACTGGTAAAAGAAGTAGTTGAAAAAGAGCTTAAAGATATAATCAATAATAAGTAGGGTATTAGCAATAAAAACTAGAGTAAAGACGGCTAGAGGCAGAAAACTATCTTCAACAAGGTGGCTACATCGTCATTTGAATGATCAGTATGTGCAAAAAACTAGCAAGGATGGTTATAGGTCACGCTCAGCATATAAGCTGGTAGAAATGGATAACAAATTTAAATTATTCCAAGAAGGGCAAAAAATTATTGATCTTGGTGCTTCTCCTGGTGGATGGTCACAAGTTGCATCTCAGAAAGGTGCAAATGTGGTTGCTCTTGACATAAAACCAATGAACGCAATTAATGGAGTAGAGTTTATACAATGTGATATTATCAATGAGTTTGAAATTTTAAGAGAAAAATTCAAGGATCAAAAATTTGATGTAATTTTATCTGACATGGCGCCCGAATCTTGTGGTTTAAAATCGTTGGATCATATCAGAATTATGCTTTTATGTGAGGCAGCGCTCAATTTTGCAAAGCATTTCTTGAGTCATGGTGGCACGTTTGTAGTAAAAATTTTCCAAGGAGAATCTGATAAAGATTTTTGTAACGAGCTAAAAAAAATGTTTAAAACAGTAAAATACTTTAAACCAAAGTCAAGTAGATCTGAATCTACAGAAATGTATTTGGTAAGTTTAGGCTTTATTGGCAGCAGACTTTCTATATAATATTAATCCAGGTAGCCCACAGAAACGAAAAAACTTCCTTGACAAACTCCGCCAGCCCCCTTATCATGAAACTGAAGCTATTGTATTTGCTTTCGCCAATCTGCAGATTAAAAGGTAAGGATTACTTAATGTATCGGCGTCTTATGTTCAATTTTTTGCAGTATATAGATACTGTATGTCTTTACAAAACTTCATCTACATCTAGATTTTTATCTAAATAAGCTGAACGCGCTTATAAAGCGTTACAAGACATCAAAAAATGCCAATACTCGACAGAGATAGTAAAAGACTAGCTAACTCGGGGATTCTTTGTCTTTTTTTCTGCTTAGTAAATTTCTTAAACATTTGCAGCGTAGGTTAGTTGCAATTAAAAGCAGCTAAATCTTGCTTGTCAAGCGTTTAAAGCATAAAAAACGCCAATATTTTAAAGCAGATAATAACCCCAGGGCTTCTTTTGCCTTTTTTTTTATTTGGTAAATTTCTTAAATATTTATAGCTAAACGACAATCGTCATCCCAGCGGGATCTGGAGATACCGCGGCGGTATGACGGTTCGTGGCGGCATGAAGATAAGCTCGTCATCCCGCTGCTTGTTAGCGGGATCTCTTGTTAGCGCCGCGGCGGTATGACGTAGGACTGCTGTCATTCTGCTACTTGTTAGCGGCTGAGATACCGCGAATGAATCGCGGTATGACGGTTCGCGGTGGCATGATGTAGGACTGCTGTGACACCATTATAGAATGAACCAGTGTCAGCTACTTGCATAGAAAATGTTTATGACTAATTTTTAGATCAAACATGGAATTTCGACAAACTTAACTTTTTTGTGAGACTGTTCAGCAATAATAAATAAATTGAGAGGAAAGGTTATGGCAATAAAAAAGGAAAAGTTTTTTGAAATAATAAATGAGGTAAGCAAGAGAGAAGGTTTAAATGAGAATAATTTACTTGAAAGAATAGGGAGTAAGCTAAAAGATGCAGACTCAAAAGTATATAGCACTTGTAACAATTTGAAGATAGATAAGATGTTCAGTATGTTAGATTCAGACAAAATTGTAAGTTATATGTTGGTACATCTTGCTGTGGAATGTAACAGTGTACCAATAGTAAAACTCCTACTAGCAAAGGAAGCAAAAGTTAATGAACCAATATATGAACTTGATGGAGCTAAGTCTCAATTAACTGCTTTGCACATTGCTGCTTTGCATGGTCATCAAGAGATAGTTCAGCTTTTATTGAATAATGACGCAAATCCTTTACTAAAAGATAGTCAAGGCCGAACTCCAAGGGATATTGTCGGCGATGTAGAAGGTAAAAAGGCTATAATAAAAACGTTAGAGGAAGGAGAACAACGTTGTGCTGGTACGAGAAGACAAACTTATAGACAAGGCACTTTACTGCAGCCTAATAATAAAACTCCAGGAAATTTAGCTGTGAACGGAAATAACGTAACTGCTGCAGTGCAAGCATGGAATGCAAGAGATCAGAAAAAGAACAACGGAACTACACTAAACAGCAGAGAAATCTATGTGCAAGATGAGGATGAACAGACTTCTTCAAACTCAATCACTAATGAAAACAATATAAACAAAGTAGGTCATACATTAGAAAGAGAACAAGCTATAAGAGAAAGAGATGCTATGTTGCAAAAGTTGCGAGAGGCAGAGCAACGACTTGCCAATAATCAGAAGCGCATAGAACAAGATTATAGCTCTTTCCATAAAAGTCCGGATGTGATAGGATAAGGATAGATGATGATAAGGAGGTTGAATGCCAGCAGCATATAGTTATGATTTAAGAAAAAAAGCAATGGAAGCGCTAGACGAAGGAGAAAGCAGAGAAACAGTGGTAGCAAGATTTAAGATTGGACGAACTACTTTATGGGAGTGGCAGCAAAGAAGAAAAGAAACAGGAGACTTTCAATCAAAAAAACTTGGAAATGGGGGTTACAATCACAAAATTACCGACTGGGATACCTTTGCCAAATTTGCCAGAGAACACGGAGGAAAGACTCTATCGGAAATGGCTAAACTTTGGAACAACGTTAGTATCCAAACGATCTATCGAGCCCTTAAAAAAATTGGATTTACGCGCAAAAAAAGACATATGGATACAAGGAAAGAAACGAAGAAAAACGTGCTGAATTTTTGAAAATTATAGCGACAAAAGAACCTAAAAACTTAGTGTATATAGATGAGTCTGGCATTGATAACACCGAAGACTACCCCTACGGATATTGCCAGAAAGGACAGCGGTTTTATGCCTTAAAATCTGGAAAGAAAACTCAACGAATCAGTATGGTTGCAGCCTTAAGTGGAAGAAAGATAGTTGTTCCGTTAACCTTTGAAGGCCACTGTAATATGGATGTTTTTAATGGATGGTTTGAGCAATTTTTGACACCGATCTTGGAACCTGGACAGACTGTCATTCTTGACAATGCTACTTTTCATAAGTCTGATAAGATTATCGAGCTTGCTAAAGGGGTTGGTGCAGAAATTTTGTATCTGCCGCCTTATTCTCCAGATTTCAACAAAATTGAGCATCATTGGTTTGCTATAAAAAACAGAGCCAGGAAAAACATTCCTCTATTCGAATCCTTTCGTCGTGCTGTTGATTCTGCCTTCCTATGACCTGTTCGGACTATTATGAGAAATGCTATACTTGCACGATCAACATCTAGAGCAGTATACTATACATAATGGTGAACAGACCTTTTTAAATAAAAGTAGTAGTGACGACAGTGGAATATGTTTTGATGGAGATGGATCTGAAGCTTTAGGCCAATCTATATTAGAAAATGGAGAAGACATTGATGCACAAGATGAAAATGGATTGACTTTTTTACATCGTGCTGCTGCAAACAACAATGAAGAATCAGTGAAACGTTTGGTAAAATGTGGAGCAAAAATTGATGTACAGGATAAAGATGGATGGACCCCTTTACATTATGCTGCTGCATATGGTTGTGTAGAGATTGCAGAATATCTAGTAGTAAATGCAGCAAATGTTAATGCACAAGATAAAGCTGAGTATACTCCATTATGTTACGCTCTTGCAAATGACAAAAAAGAATCAGCCAACCTTTTGATGAAATATGGAGCAGATCGCTCATTGATAAAGGATGAAGGCCTAATAGATAGACTAAATGGTATGTATGGTCAGCTATCTGAGGCCGTACCTAGTACTTCTTCCCATTCCGAAACATACAATGCAACGGAAACTCCAGAAGAAGCAGAAAGGGTTAAAAAACGTAAAGTTAAGTCAAAAGAATTACGTGCTCAATTAAAGAATGAACAGAAAGAAAATGAATCACTAAAACGACAAATACAAGATCTAGAAAGTGAAAAAGCAACGCTTAATAGTGAATTAGAAAAAACAAAAACTAAAACAGACGAAGTACCATTAGAAAAAGCGCAAAAGGAACTAACAGAATTGAAAAGTTATATCACTGGACATGGAGCTAGGCTGGACACACTGGAGAAACTCAATGAAGAGAATGAATCACTAAGACAAGAAATAAAAAATCTAAAAAATGAAAACACAACACTTAAGGGTGAATTAGAAAAAACAAAAACTAAAAAAAACGAAGTACCATTAGAAAAAGCGCAAAAGGAACTAACAGAATTGAGAAATTGTGTCACTGAACATGAGACTAAATTGGAAGTACTGGAGAAACTCAATAAAGAGAATGAATCACTAACACAAAAAATAAAAAGTCTGGAGAATGAAAACACACCACTTGAGGGTGAACTGGGCAAAACTAAAACAAATGAAGTGTCACTAGAAAAAGTAGGAAAAAGACAATTTTCCCCAAAAGTTGCCTATGCGAGCCTTGCAGCTATGTTAGCAGTAGGTGCTGCTCTTAGTATTGCTTCCGGATTGTCTGCTCTATTAATAGTTGCAGCTTCTGTGGTATCTGCACTGATAGCTGGTGGCATTACATACACAATATCAAAACCCATCGCTGAACCAAAACCTACCACTGAATTGAAAGAAGTGGATATAGGTTCAGCACAACGTGGTGTTTGTAAAACTTAGCACCTACATCTGTACGAACATTGCAGTTTGCAGGTGGCAGATGCAAGTAGCTGCACTGGAATCCCAAAAAAAGGATGATGTCATTCAAGTGCTTGACACTGGAATCCAGCCTTGCCGTAATCTCATCAAGAACGTTGTGTTTTAACATAAAACGGCTACTTTTATGCTTACCAACTTAATAAAATTCCTGGATCCCAGTGTCAAGCACTGGGATGACAAGAAGAGAGGGTACTTGGATAAGAGTCATTGCCCTCCTGGTAGGCCCAAATTGCAATGTTCGTACAGTTATGAGTTACACAGTAGTGCGAATTTTTTACTTTGGTAGTTTTTTTATTACAGTTATAATCATAAAAGTAGTTGAGTTTAATTAATATGAAAACTTTTACGAAAAGCTCTAAGAGTAAGGGAAAAAAGCTGGAGGAGTTTGATAAGGAAATTGAAGATATAACAACTATAGCTCAAGATAAATTTGCACATGAACTTGAGAACATCGCATATGACAGTGTGCAAAAATTTCGCAGTCTGCTTGCTAAAGAGTTAAACTCCATCTTCAATAATATTCATTCTCAAAATGTCAATCTACTAAAATCTAGCCTAGTTGAATATGCTATAAGTTCAAATTTTATCAACAAAAAAGGAGAAACAGCTTTAATACGTTCTCTTCTTAATATATTCATACGATAAGGCACTCAGAGTTGTTGCTGCGCCAATTTAACTTAATGTTGCATGCAAGCTGCATAGCTAAAGTAAGTAAGATTTGCCCCACGCTGTCACGAGGTAACCCTTACTTATTCTAGCTATATCAAAAAGGAGGGTTATTATGTCAATAAGATCTACTTCACCAAGAATATCTGTGCAACGTAAATTTAAGCCTGAATCTTTTCCAGTTACTTTAGAAGAGGTTAAATCTTTTTTACGCATTGAGAACGACCAGGATGATAAGTTGATTTCAGATCTAATTTTTATGGCAACTGATTACGCTGAATGGCATATGGAAAAGTCACTGGTGAAACAAACATGGCAAGTTTCATATGAAGATTATGTACCTCGTAGGATCTATTTAAGCTATGGCCCTGTGAGTAAGATAGTATTGGCTACTGCAATGATGTCTAAAAATCAAGAGAAGAGAACACTTAAGTATTATTTTAGTGATGTAGGGGGCTACGTTGAGTTTTTCAATTGTTTGAATGCAATAAGAGTTGATGTTGTATACGAAGCTGGTTATGACAATGTTCCTGAGCAGATAAAACTAGGTATTATGCGGCATGTTTCTGCTCTTTACAAAAATCGTGAATCGGAGGTAAGTAGCCATTTATCTGAAGTGAAGAAGGTATATTCTCCGTTTCGCGAACCAAAGGTTGTTTTGTAGGTAGGTATTATAGTAATTGCTGGCCACAACTGTACCAACATTTTGATTTGAGTCCACCAAGGAGGGTGTCATGAAAGTAGCTGACACTGGTTCCTTTATGATGGTGTCATCCAAGTAGCTGACACTGGGATCCAGGTCGCTAACAAGCAAACTAGCATAGAAAATGGTTACAACGTTTTTGATGAGATTGCGGGAAGGCTGGATTCCAGTGTCTGGGCACTGCCGTCTTGGATGAAAAAGCTGGATTCCAGACTGGGATGACATCATAGGGGCTGGGATGATAGGAAGAGGAGGGTACTTGGATGACAAAGGAGGGCAGTGTCAGCTACTTGCATCTGCAAATTGCAATAGCCGTGTCTGTGAGGGTTAATTATGGAAAAAATTCAAGCTATAAATGAGTTGTACAGTAGCATTTATGAAGCACTAAAAGCAAACTCTGATTTAAGAAAATATGTTACTAACATTTATGACTACTTACCTAAACAGGTCACCATTCCTTACCTGAGATTGCGCGTAGTGAATTATAATAACCTGCATATGCTGTCCAATTTTGCTACAAAGGCAAGATTTTCATGCGACATATATACCTATCATATAAGCAGTATGTTTGCCATTATAAGGCATATTAACTTGATACTTAAGAGCATTGAAGGTTTTAGTAGTGAGGTCATTTTAGAAAGTAATTGTGCTATGGATCAGCACGATGAAATTTTACATTCAACAATTAATTTTGATGTTTTAATAAAAGGAGGTGATAATGAGCAAATTACAGCTAAAAATTAAAGATCATGACAATAATTTTATTGTGTTAAATAATATACGAAACCTAAGGTTTACTTTGCGTAATAACAGAGAAGAGGTGAAAGATATTTCTTCTTTTGGCTGGAGAAAAGTATTGGATTCTGCTGGAAGCAGACACATTACGATAAAAATTAATGGAATTTTAGACTCTGTATTAGCTGATGAATTATTACGTAATTCTGCTATGCTAAACTCTAATAATGATTATGAAATTAGTTTTAATGCTAAGGAAAAGATAAGGCTTAGGTGTTCAGTTGAATTGTATGAGAGGTATTATGATCCTGTTACTTTTGACAGCTTTACTGTCGTTTTAGCGAGTGCTGAAGTTGTAAACGCTTTTCATTAATGTTAATTTAATTTTTTTATATACAATAGTAACTGGTGAGAATTTTAACTAAATTAAAAAAAATCATGAACGACAAAGACCTTTTCGAGGAAGACGGTGATAATATTGAAGAAAATAACGATGATAAAAGAGAGAAAAGTTTAGAAAATGAAAATCAACAAAATCAAGAAGAACAACACAAAGAGGAAGATAAGCAATACATAATACAGTATATTCAAGAATATTTAAAAGCTTTTGAGGATATTCTAAATCAGATCGACGAAGGAATTGATAATTCGGATAGTTACGAAAGGACTATGCAAATAAAGCGAAGCATAGACAGGCTCATAGAGACTTTATATAGTCAGGCTGATTCTGAAGATATTGATGCAGAATTTGAAACCACAAAGCATACTCGTGATAAATCAGAATCTATGAAAAGAGTTAGAGAGAAGAGAAGAAAGCAAGTGATAGAAGAAGTATTAAGTAGCATGTTTGCCCAGCAACAGAAGGAGCTAATGAACGCTAAGCATGAACATGAAACAACACATGATGATGAAGCAAAGAAACGAGTGAAGTCTTCAATCAGGGGAGTGTTGTTTTCGGTGATTGCTCATAGGATGGATCCAAGAAGGAGAGCAGGGGAAACTGCTGACGATAACGAAAAGCAAGCTCATATACATGGCAGGGAAGCAGTTGGTGGAGCTTTAGGTGCATTGTTAAAAACGTTTTTAACAGCAGTTATTGCCGTTGTGCGTGAAATTGCTAAGCCACTTCAGAAACCGGAAACATCTTTTGCAAAACAAGTTGAAGAAAGCAGAAACGCAGATTCACAAAAGGGTCGATCTGTGTAGATTTCTCCTTGTAATAATCTTTCGATTCTACTGTCTGTTAATTCAAATTAGGGTTATAAAATTTTAGAAGCCAGCTCTTATATAACCAATTTATAGCAAGAAATTACGATACAAAAATCAGCGTCCGTTAGAAAATAAACATAACACAGGGTGATAGAGTTGCCCCTATCCATAAGCGTCAGTTAAGCTCAAAATTGTAAGCTTAAAATATGATTGAATAATTATTAATAATAGTATATAATTATTAACGTTTTTCAGGCATTTTTGTTATGGGTGCGCCAAGTAAGCGTTTAGAATACAATTGGTGAAAATCCAACTGACCTTACCGAGAAAAAGTGGAGAGAAAGTTTGGAATGTTTTTTACAAAAAGAATGATGCATCAAATTGTTCTGGAATGCAATAGTTAATAGTGACGTTGTTTGTTATAAAAAATTTCTATGTATTCAAATATTGCAGTTCTAGTTTGTTGAGCAGAGTGTTGTGAAGTATCAATAAGTATTTCTCTTTTCAATGAGCTAAAGAAGCTTTCTGCAACAGAATTGTCGTAACAACAGCCTTTATTACTCATCTATATTCTTTACAGCTAAGAGATATTGATACCCTTGCGCAGTATATTGTGAACCTTGGTCACTGTGCAGCAGTAGATTTTTAACAGGTTTACGCCTATTAATGGCCATTAATAAAGAGTTCATAACCAATTGTTTATTTATTGCACTACTCATTAACTACCATACGTGAGAATTATTGCTGCCAAATATAGCCATCCCTCCTTGGTTTTGATGTAAGTAATCCCATACTTTATTTGGTTGATCAACAATAAAGTTTTGATCTAGTATATTGGGAGCTACAGCTCTATTATCTGTTTGTTGTTTTTTAATTTTAAACTTTCTTCTCAGTATAGCCCTGATGTCATTTTTCTGCATAATACTTTGCACCGTTTTCAAATTGCAACTTTTACCCAAAGCCTTCAATTCAGCATGAATTTTAGGAGCTCCATATCTACATTTAGAAACTTGATATATTTTTTGAATAGCTGCGAGTAGCTCTTTATTTGCTGATTCTCTACTGCTTATTTTTCTTGTGGTCCACTTATAGTAGCCACTAGCAGAAAATCCTACATAATTCCTGTACTTTATAGCAGTTATAGCATTTCTCATAATAGTCCGAACAGGTCATAGGAAGGCAGAATCAACAGCACGACGAAAGGATTCGAATAGAGGAATGTTTTTCCTGGCTCTGTTTTTTATAGCAAACCAATGATGCTCAATTTTGTTGAAATCTGGAGAATAAGGCGGCAGATACAAAATTTCTGCACCAACCCCTTTAGCAAGCTCGATAATCTTATCAGACTTATGAAAAGTAGCATTGTCAAGAATGACAGTCTGTCCAGGTTCCAAGATCGGTGTCAAAAATTGCTCAAACCATCCATTAAAAACATCCATATTACAGTGGCCTTCAAAGGTTAACGGAACAACTATCTTTCTTCCACTTAAGGCTGCAACCATACTGATTCGTTGAGTTTTCTTTCCAGATTTTAAGGCATAAAACCGCTGTCCTTTCTGGCAATATCCGTAGGGGTAGTCTTCGGTGTTATCAATGCCAGACTCATCTATATACACTAAGTTTTTAGGTTCTTTTGTCGCTATAATTTTCAAAAATTCAGCACGTTTTTCTTCGTTTCTTTCCTTGTATCCATATGTCTTTTTTTGCGCGTAAATCCAATTTTTTTAAGGGCTCGATAGATCGTTTGGATACTAACGTTGTTCCAAAGTTTAGCCATTTCCGATAGAGTCTTTCCTCCGTGTTCTCTGGCAAATTTGGCAAAGGTATCCCAGTCGGTAATTTTGTGATTGTAACCCCCATTTCCAAGTTTTTTTGATTGAAAGTCTCCTGTTTCTTTTCTTCTTTGCTGCCACTCCCATAAAGTAGTTCGTCCAATCTTAAATCTTGCTGCCACTGTTTCTCTGCTTTCTCCTTCGTCTAGCGCTTCCATTGCTTTTTTTCTTAAATCATAACTATATGCTGCTGGCATTCAACCTCCTTATCATCATCTATCCTTATCCTATCACATCCGGACTTTTATGGAAAGAGCTATACTATGCTCTTTTATAAAAAAATATTTTACTCTTTTTGACTGGCCAGGGCTTTTTTTTTAATGTCTCTTTCCCTTGTTACTCTTGCTAACTCTCTTTGTAAATCAAACCTCTCTTTGTCGTAAGGAGCCATGTTACCTCTACCTGGAAATGCATCTGCTGCCGACTTTTTTTCGTTGTGTTTCTTTATCCATTTTCCTAATAAACCACCCTTTATTCCTAAATCCTTTGCTATTTTTGTAATTGTTTGACCTGCCTTTCTTTGTTCATTTGCCAGTTTAACAGCTTCCAATTTGAATTCTGCTGTATATTCTCTTACCATTTCTAATCCTCCAAAATTTTATTTTACCCAAAAAAACTCTTTTCTTTCTCTCCACTTTTTCTGGGTAAGGTCAGTCTTTAGGCACCCAAACAAAGGGAAATGCTGGATAAAAAGAAAATACTTTAAAAAGTATAATAACGATAACTGGCGTTTTATGACAAGTAACAAGATACATCTTATTATACACAGCGATCATGATATTAAACGACATATCAAAGTGCAAAAAACCAGATCTCCATATGATGGTGATTGGGTATATTGGGGCAAACGTCTGAGAAAAATACCAGATAAGCCATTAAGAGTAATAAAACTATTGAAGTTACAACAAAGTAAATGTGATAATTGTAGACTATGGTTTAAAAGTGATGATACAATAGAAATACATCACAAAGACCGGAATAGACGAAACAATATGATCAAAAACTTATCTTTGTTACATGGACATTGTCACGATGAATTACACAGGAGGTGTGCATGAAAAGCACCAAATTGGAGAGAAGCCGTATGAGGCGCAAAGTCTCACGTACGGTTTTGAAGTCGAGTGAGGAGGGGCGACCTTCTTCACTTAGACAACAGTATGCAGATGAAACTACGGAAGAAGACTTAAGGAAAATAGCAGAAAAAGCACCAATAATAAAGTTAGTCTACGATGAATTAGACAGGTTTAGCTGGAATGAAAAAGATTTAGTAGCTTACGAAGAAAGAATAATGGATCTGCGGAAAGAAGAAGGCATCCTCGTTCAAAAACTTGATGAGGGAAAGATTGAAGGAAAGATTGAAGTAGCAAAAAACCTACTTAAGGCTGACATCTCTATTGATATTATCTCTCAGACAACCGGCCTTCCTCAAGCTGAGATTAAACGACTTCAGGAAGAAATCACCTAAAAGGCTAATGATCAACGAAGAAATTGTAAGAGAGAGCTTAAAAAAAGTCGTAGAACAAGAAAGTGGTAAAACTCTTGGTATAATATCCTCAATCATTATTAAAGGTGGGGACGTTGGTTTTGCGCTTGAAGTTGCCGGTAACACGCAAGCAAATGAAGAATTAAGAAGAAATTGTGAGCAAGCTGTTAAAGCTATACCGGGGGTGACAAAAGTGACCGTGGTTGCTACTTGTCAAAAACAAACTGGGCAACAAAAAGCTAAATTACATATCGAAGGAGTGAAAAATATAATCGTTGTGGCCTCTGGTAAAGGGGGTGTGGGCAAGTCCACAGTTGCGCTAAATCTTGCTCTCTCATTAGCAAAGTTAAAACACAAAGTTGCGCTGGTTGATGCAGATATATATGGTCCTTCAATTCCTAAAATGCTTGGCGCTGAAAAATTAAAGCCAAAAATACAGGATAGTAAAGCAATGCCTATAGAAAAGTATGGACTGCATACTATTTCAATTGGCTATTTTATCGATAAAGATCGTGCAGCAATATGGCGCGGACCTATGATTACAAAAGCACTTTATAATCTGCTAATGGGAACAAAATGGTCCGATATAGAGTATTTGATAGTTGATACACCACCTGGAACTGGCGATGTGCATTTAAGTCTTATGGAAAATTTTAACTTAACTGGGGCGATAATAGTTTCAACTCCACAGGAGCTCTCTTTAATCGATGCTCGCAAAATTTATGATATGTTTACAAAGCTCAGCGTACCGGTTATTGGCATTGTAGAAAATATGAGTTATTTCATTCAAAGCGGCTCAAAAATATACATATTTGGAAAAGACGGTGCAAAAAAAATGTCTGAGGAGCTGGGCATCAAACTTCTAGGCAGAGTTCCTCTAGATCCACAAATATGCCATGCTTCTGATTGCGGAAATCCTTTAATGTTAAGTGAGGATTTGGCAAAAATTTATAAAGATATTGCTTTGGAAACAGTAAAACATTGCATAGCTGTAAAATTCTAAAAAAAACACAGCTTTACGCAAAGAGACTTTAAGAATTCGTCTGTCCTCTTTACTATAAAATAGATATTCGTCTATCAAATATTATCTTCAACTTGAATATATTTAAAGATGTTTTGTGTATCATCTAAAAAGTTATTCTTTATATTAGTTAATTCCGATTGTTTTTGGGATAGATTATCCTTTATTGTTCTATCAAAACAATCAAGATCTCTGCACTTTAATTGAGAATCCATGTCTCCATTTTCATACAAACCTCGTATAATGTCATAATATGCTCGAGTTTCATCAGTTTCTGGTTGTTGCTTTTCTCTGAATATTGCCTTTAATTTCGAATCTATGTCTAATTCTCTTTTTATAGCTTCAACAGCATTTTCATGATACTTTTCATAATCTTCAAAACTCTTTAATATTTTGTCTTTTGCTTTATCTTGTAGCATTTTTAGCAAATCTTTAGCATGAGATTTTTCAATTTTTTGCTTCCAGTCATCATACGTATATTCTGAGTTACCATGTTTTGTATCTTGACACTCGCCTCCTACATTAAATATTTCTTCGTTGCAGATTTTATCACCCTGGTAAAAGTGATCGCTTATATTGATTTTATCATTAGTTAAAGTTTGTTTGATTGCTGCTTTGTTTTCTCCAAGTTCTTCTCTGTACTTACTAATGCAATTTAACATTTTTGCTTTGCAATCTGTAGTCATAAACTAATACCTTTAATAAAATAAGATCTATCTTAGCATGAAGTAATTAACATTTTATTACAGAAGTTTACTTTTAGGTGTTCTCAAGATGATATAGCTAAAGTGGCTTAGGTTTACCGACAATTTGAAAAACCGTCATTCCGCTACTAGTTAGCGGAATCTATACCGCGCACAACTGTACGAACGTTGTAGTTTGGGCCACCAGTGGGCAGTGCCCAGACACTGGGATCCAGGAATTTTATTAAGTTGGTAAGCATAAAAGTAGCTGTTTTATGTTAAAATACAACATTTTGATGATTATGAAAAAGCTGGATCCCAGTGTCAAGCACTGGGATGACATCATAGAGGCACTGGAATAACATCATCCTTTTTTCTGAATTCCAGTGTCAGCTACTTTCATGACATCGTTTACTATGTGCCACATTGCAATGTTCGTACAGCTATGGAATGAATCGCGGTATGACGTAGGGAAATCTTTCTTGGGTTAGCTATAGGTCTTTGTCTATAAAGTTTGTTTAAACTATTTTCAAAACAGATAAAATATAATTTTACAATTAGCGTAAATAAAATGAATTATGATGTAATCATTTCAGGTGGTGGGTTACTTGGTCTTATTACTGCCATTGGCCTCAGTTGTGACTCTGTGTCTGTAGCTGTGATTGAAAAAAATAGTCTACCACGTGTAGTAGATGATAATCGAGCATTTGCTATTTCTCAAGGCTCGAAAAAAATATTGGAAAAGTTAGGGATTTGGCAGTTTGTGGAAAGTGAAGCTGAGCCAATACTTGATATATGCATATTAGATGCGGTTACTGTGCATTACAATCATAAAATGGTTAGCGAAGAGCCAATGGGTTATGTTATCAACAATGCTACTATATGGAATGCAATCAACAATAATTTTCTAAATAAACTGAATATATACTCTCCACATTCCTATAAAACAATTGCTTGTGATTCAGGATATGTGGAAGTGATTCTTGATAATAACCAGGAATTAATATCATCGCTACTTATCTGTGCTGAAGGCAAAAACTCTAAATTACCAGAGTTATTTTCTATACCGACAGTGAAATTTGACTATAAACAAAGTAGCATAGTATTTAATGTAAAGCATGAACTGCATCACCAAAACTTAGCTGTGGAGCGTTTTTTCCCTGGCGGTCCATTTGCAATTCTACCGATGAAGGGTGGCTATACTTCTTCGATAGTTTGGACAGAAAAATCTGAAATTTCAAAAATGCTAATGGATCTGTCTGAAGAAGAATTTATTATAGAGCTTAAAAAAAGATTTGGTTCTTATTTAGGAGAGATAAAATTAGAGGGTGAAAGAAAACTTTATCCTTTAAGTTTTGCTTTCGCAAAAAAGTTATATAAGGGTAGAGTTTTGCTTATCGGCGATGCAGCACATTCAATTCATCCAGTTGCAGGTCAAGGGCTTAATCTTGGAATTAGAGATGTAGAAAGTGTTATAAAGCACGTAGTTGCTGCAAAAGCGGCTGGTACTGATGTTGGCAGTAGTTATTTATTAAAGAAAATTTCACGTAACAGATACTTTGATAATTTTACAATGGCGCTTGCAACTGATGGATTAAATAGGATGTTTTCCAACAGAATATTCTGCGCTAAAGCACTAAGAAATCTTGGCTTGATTGCAGTTGAAAATTCAAATTTCCTCAAAAAACGCTTCATTTGGCATGCTATGGGATTTATATAAATCACTATTTTATAGCTAATGCAAGTCAGGTTTCCCACGTCATACCGCCGCGGTATCTTGGCCGCTAACACGTAGCGGGATGACGAATGTATCTGTTCAGCAGTTGTGTTAAAAGTCAATAGAAAAATTGATGTAGCTGTGGATAAGTACTTTTATCTGTATAAACGTGCTTATCCACAGCTATGCTGGCTCTTAGATAGAAACAGACAGAGAGTTATATTCCTCAGTAAAAACCCTGTCATCTCTGACTAAAGAGTTAGCAAGAATAAGCAATTTCCTCATGGCAGCAGTGGAAGCAATTTTATATGGCTTTTTATATTGACTATATAATCTAGTAAAGAAAGGTTTGATATAGGAATTAGGGGGGAGGGGGGGATGTATGGTCCCAGAGTGTGATGGTATGATAAAATATGAGAAAACAATACCATCAAAGGAGGAATTATGGGACAAATATTACATGGGTGCGCCAAAACAACAGAGACAATTCGTAGAGCAATACAAAATAGTAAAGAGAGCATAGCAAAACTCTCCAGGTACTATAACCTTAATCCAAAAACTATCATTAAATGGAGAAAACGGTCTTTTGCCAAAGACGCTGATATGGGTCCGAAGCATGCAAGATCAACTGTTTTAACTTTAGAAGAGGAGGCTGTAATTGTTGCATTTCGTAAGCATACTCTATTGCCATTAGATGATTGTCTCTACGCTTTGCAAACCTCAATCCCACACTTGACTCGCTCTAGTCTACATCGTTGCTTACAGAGGCACAGCATTAGCAGACTACCAGATGTTGATGGCGAAGTTAAACCAAAAAAGAAATTCAAACAATATCCTATAGGCTATTTCCATATTGATATTGCAGAAGTCAGAACAGAAGAAGGAAAGTTATATTTGTTTGTTGCAATAGATAGAACATCCAAATTTACGTATGTTGAGTTGCATAAAAGTGCTACAAAACCTATAGCTGCTGAGTTTCTACGTAATTTGATTAAAATTTTACCATATAAAATCCACACTATTTTGACAGATAACAGTATACAATTTACCAACCAAAAACGCCATAAATACGCTTTTCAACATATATTTGATAGAGCTTGTGAAGAAAATGACATTGAACACCGTCTAACAAAAGTTAGCCATCCTTGGACAAATGGGCAAGTTGAGCGTATGAACAAAACTTTAAAGAATGCCACTGTTAAGAAGTATTACTATCAGTCTCACCAGCAACTCAAAGAGCATCTTTATGACTTTGTTATGGCCTACAATTATGCTAAAAGACTCAAAACTCTTAAGGATCTTACACCTTTTGAGTTTATATCTTTACAGTGGACAAAATCTCCTGAATTGTTCATACTAAATCCACACCATCACACTCTGGGACCATACACTCCCTGTGTTTCGTAATATTATACAATCAAATTGATAAAAGCTGTATTATCTCCTTGCAGCATTAAGTGTATATTTTTTGCTATTTTTTCCACTAAGGGAGTAACATTATCAAAATTTGAAAATTTTGATAACACATAATCTGCTAAGCTTCTTTGATCTTCAGGTCTACCCACTCCAAATCTCAAGCGCCAATAATCGTTGCCAATAAAACTATCTATGGATTTAAGTCCATTATGTCCAGCAGAACTACCACCTTTCTTTACTTTTATTCTTCCAAGTTCCAAATCAGCGTCATCATGTATGACAACGATATTATCTAGCGATAATTTGTAAAAGTTTCGTATTTTTGCAACAGGGATGCCTGAATTATTCATAAATGAATAAGGCTTTATTAACATAATTTTATTATTATTAATTATGCCAGAGGTTATTAGATAATCGGCTTTTTTAGAGAACGACTGGAAATTCCAATATTTGCAAATTGCATCAACGGTGATGAAGCCGATATTATGATGAGTTAGCTCATATTGACTGCCAGGATTACCAAGCCCAACTATCAGGTGCACTATTCCTCTGTTTCTGCTTGAGGTTCTTCAACGTCACTATCGGCAGCAGAAATTGTAACAATGGTAAAATTTTCTTCTTCATGAGCTACAAACTTAACACCTTCTGGTAATTTTACATCATTAATATGTATAGACTGGCCAATCATTTTACCGGATAAATCAACTTCAATAACCTGAGGTATTTTATCAGGAGAGCATTTAACAGCAATAGAACGACACAAAACATTAAGCACTCCACCTAATTTGATTCCTGGAGCTTTACTTTCATTCACAAATGATAGAGGTATGTCTATTTTAATTTCACTGCCTTTATCAACAAACTGAAAATCAACATGTTGCACAGTATCCTTTACTACATGCAATTGGATATCGCGAACAAGAGCATATTCCTTTTTGCCCGAAATATTCAGCTCTATCAAATGTGCAGAAAGAGAGCCTGACTTATATTGCTTTGTGAATTCCTTTGCAGACAATGTCAAATTTACATTATCATGGCCCTTTCCATATATGATTCCAGGGATGTTTCCTTTCTTCCTTAGAGAATTCATCGCTTTTGTTTTTGTTATATCACGTAACTCTGCATTAATTGTTACTATTTCCTGTTGCGTCATCGGTTACTCCTATTCAGCTAATCCTTTTAATATAATTTAATAATAATATAACATAAAAATATTTATTTCAAACTTCATTCTTTCATACTAATTGTTTGTGAAAGGATTTATTTAGATATATATTTAAGCTTATTTAACAAGAACTATGGGCATTGACGATAAAGTAGTTTTTAGGATTTATAGACCAACAAGAACTGCAACACAATCTGGTTTAGGTAATACAAATTTCTGGCACCTGAAAATTGAATCTGGCTCTTACTACATTGAACCTTTAATGGGGTGGGTTGGCTCAAAAGATCCAAAAAAACAGATTGTATTAAAGTTTGATTCTCTTGAAAAAGCAGTATTCTACGCAAAAAAACGCAACGTTAAATACATAATTGAAATGCCAAAAAATGTTAAGAGGCTGCCAAAATTTTACGCAAGCAATTTCATACTAAAGTAAGTTGCACAACAAATGGTGTTATGCAAGTAGCTGACACTGCTCTCCTTTGTCATCCCAGTGCCCAGACACTGGGATCCAGGAATTTTATTAAGTTGGTAAGCATAAAAATAGCTGTTTTACGTTAAAATACAATGTTTTTGATGATTATGGAAAGGCTGAATCCCAGTGTCAAGCACTGGGATGACACCATTTGTTGTAAACTCACTTTTACTCTATGGTTATACTACCTTGCCGCTATCCTGAACGGATACAAAGTAAGTTTTATTGTGATGTGCTCATCTGTAAAAAATAAGACTTAATCTCACTGTTGATCATGGATTTTAAGTTGTGCTAGCACACTGCAGCCATTTAAAGAGTCAAGATTTTTAACCTGGCTAGCCAGTATTAAAGAGTTATTTTTCAGGTATTTCTTTACAAGGCTTGCAAGTCTTTTTGGATTATTCAAATAGCTCCACTCTGCTTGTAAAACTTTTATATCACTTTGTACTAAATTAATTTCACTTTTTATTTTTATTAGCTCTCTATTTAACGACTGAACATGTAATTTTACCTTAAATAGTCCTACAATGCTAAGAAAAAACATAACTATTGAGATGATGCAGAAAGTTTTCACGACAACCTCTGTATAGCTCTTAGTTTTGCTGAGCGTGAACGCGGATTTGCACTTACTTCTTCTATACTTGCTTCGATCACTTTTTTATTTAGCAGAGAGAATGTCTTGCAATCAGTAGCACATAAATCTTTAAAAAAAGTTTTGACTATACGATCTTCTAAGGAATGAAAGGTGACGACAATTAATTTGCCATTCTCACTTAAAATCTCAGATGCAGCTTTAATACCCTTTTCAAGTTCTCCCAGCTCATCGTTTACCCATATTCTGATTGCCTGAAATGTTCTGGTTGCAGGATCAATTTTGCTTTTTCCACGAAATACCACGGAACGTACAATATCCGCAAGCTCAAATGTAGTTTTGATAGTTTTCTTCTTCCGTGCATTTATTATTGCTCTTGCAATTTTGCGAGAATGACGTTCGCCTCCGTAGTTATATATAGTATTTGCGATTTCTTCTTCGCGTAAAGCGTTAACAAACGTTGAAGCGTTTATATAAGAAGAGTTATCCATGCTCATATCGAGTGGACCATCATGTAAAAATGAGAACCCTCTATCTCCGTTATCAAGCTGCATAGATGAAACTCCGATGTCAAAGACCACTCCATCCACCCCGTTTGATGTCATTCCAGCGCGTGACCAGTTATTTTTTCCAGTATCAAGTACTGGGATGACAGGAGATGGCTCAACGCTGCTTAGTATACTTTTAATATTACTAAACTTCTCAATGAATAGTTTTATTCTATCTGGATATCTAACGCTTAAATCATCATAAAACTTAGTTACCGTTTCATCTCTATCAATTGCATATACTTTGCAATCAGCTGACTCCAATATTGCTTTGCTATACCCTCCAGCTCCAAATGTGGCGTCCACGTATATGCCACCATCCTGCGGTGATAGTAGTGATAGCATCTCTTTTAACAAAACTGGAGTGTGTGTCATATCAAAAAATTTAAGTACAGTTGGTGTAGATATCCTACTCTACTCTACTCTTCACATCAATTTTATTTATGTACATAGATTTTCTTGCCAAAATATGGTATCTTATCGGAATATATGAGCAATAATATTAAAATTAAGGTTTAATATTGTTAATATAATATTCACATAACGTTCACATTTTTTTTTATATATAAGATCAAACAGGCTATAGGGAAATTATGCAGCAAATAACAAAAGTAATATTTTCAAGTTTGATTTGTAACACTTTATTGTGGTATGACCACATGCTTTTTGGCCACTTAATAAACATAATAGGTGGTGTGTTTTTTCCATCGGATGATCAACTAACCAGCGTATTGAAGGCTTTTGGAGTGTTTGCAGTGGGTTTCTTAATGAGACCAGTCGGTGCTGCTATATTTGGTCACATTGGTGATAAACATGGCAGAAGAGTTGCCTTATTGCTCTCGATTATATTAATGACTTTATCAACCGTATTAATTGCTTTTGTTCCAGGTTATCAAAGCATTGGAATACTAGCGTCAATGCTGGTAGTGTGTTTAAGATTATTGCAGGGTATATCTCTTGGAGGAGAAGCAGGAAATGCACCATTTTTAATAGAACATGCTCCTAAAAACAAAAAAGGATTTTTTGGCAGCATTGAAGTATTAAGCGCAATTTTTGGTTCAGTATTAAGCTTGATAGCGGTACTCATATGCAAAAAAGTATCTGATTTTGAATCTTGGGGGTGGAGATTACCTTTCATTTTCAGTTTAGCAATGGGATTAATTAGCATATATATGAGATATATACTTGATGAAAGCCCAGAGTATAAAAGACAGAAAAATCCATCTAAATTGCCATTAAAAGAGTTATTAAATAGCTATAAAAAACCTTTTCTGATATCAGTTGGGGTTGATATAGTTGAAAACTCATCTCTTTACATATATCTGGTATTTTTCAATGTGCTTACGAATAAAATATTAACAGTAAATACTCATTTTAATCACATAGTGGAAATACTGAATCAAATTGCGCTCGGAGGGTTGACAATATTATTTGCTATACTTTCTGATAAGATAGGAAGAGAAAAAGTTATGAAATTTGCATTTATAGCTTTTGTAATAGTGAGTTATCCAGTTTTCTCAATGTTATGTAGTGGCAATTATAGCATTTCTCATAATAGTCCGAACAGGTCATAGGAAGGCAGAATCAACAGCACGACGAAAGGATTCGAATAGAGGAATGTTTTTCCTGGCTCTGTTTTTTATAGCAAACCAATGATGCTCAATTTTGTTGAAATCTGGAGAATAAGGCGGCAGATACAAAATTTCTGCACCAACCCCTTTAGCAAGCTCGATAATCTTATCAGACTTATGAAAAGTAGCATTGTCAAGAATGACAGTCTGTCCAGGTTCCAAGATCGGTGTCAAAAATTGCTCAAACCATCCATTAAAAACATCCATATTACAGTGGCCTTCAAAGGTTAACGGAACAACTATCTTTCTTCCACTTAAGGCTGCAACCATACTGATTCGTTGAGTTTTCTTTCCAGATTTTAAGGCATAAAACCGCTGTCCTTTCTGGCAATATCCGTAGGGGTAGTCTTCGGTGTTATAGCATTTCTCATAATAGTCCGAACAGGTCATAGGAAGGCAGAATCAACAGCACGACGAAAGGATTCGAATAGAGGAATGTTTTTCCTGGCTCTGTTTTTTATAGCAAACCAATGATGCTCAATTTTGTTGAAATCTGGAGAATAAGGCGGCAGATACAAAATTTCTGCACCAACCCCTTTAGCAAGCTCGATAATCTTATCAGACTTATGAAAAGTAGCATTGTCAAGAATGACAGTCTGTCCAGGTTCCAAGATCGGTGTCAAAAATTGCTCAAACCATCCATTAAAAACATCCATATTACAGTGGCCTTCAAAGGTTAACGGAACAACTATCTTTCTTCCACTTAAGGCTGCAACCATACTGATTCGTTGAGTTTTCTTTCCAGATTTTAAGGCATAAAACCGCTGTCCTTTCTGGCAATATCCGTAGGGGTAGTCTTCGGTGTTATCAATGCCAGACTCATCTATATACACTAAGTTTTTAGGTTCTTTTGTCGCTATAATTTTCAAAAATTCAGCACGTTTTTCTTCGTTTCTTTCCTTGTATCCATATGTCTTTTTTTGCGCGTAAATCCAATTTTTTTAAGGGCTCGATAGATCGTTTGGATACTAACGTTGTTCCAAAGTTTAGCCATTTCCGATAGAGTCTTTCCTCCGTGTTCTCTGGCAAATTTGGCAAAGGTATCCCAGTCGGTAATTTTGTGATTGTAACCCCCATTTCCAAGTTTTTTTGATTGAAAGTCTCCTGTTTCTTTTCTTCTTTGCTGCCACTCCCATAAAGTAGTTCGTCCAATCTTAAATCTTGCTGCCACTGTTTCTCTGCTTTCTCCTTCGTCTAGCGCTTCCATTCCTTTTTTTCTTAAATCATAACTATATGCTGCTGGCATTCAACCTCCTTATCATCATCTATCCTTATCCTATCACATCCGGACTTTTATGGAAAGAGCTATATCAATGCCAGACTCATCTATATACACTAAGTTTTTAGGTTCTTTTGTCGCTATAATTTTCAAAAATTCAGCACGTTTTTCTTCGTTTCTTTCCTTGTATCCATATGTCTTTTTTTGCGCGTAAATCCAATTTTTTTAAGGGCTCGATAGATCGTTTGGATACTAACGTTGTTCCAAAGTTTAGCCATTTCCGATAGAGTCTTTCCTCCGTGTTCTCTGGCAAATTTGGCAAAGGTATCCCAGTCGGTAATTTTGTGATTGTAACCCCCATTTCCAAGTTTTTTTGATTGAAAGTCTCCTGTTTCTTTTCTTCTTTGCTGCCACTCCCATAAAGTAGTTCGTCCAATCTTAAATCTTGCTGCCACTGTTTCTCTGCTTTCTCCTTCGTCTAGCGCTTCCATTGCTTTTTTTCTTAAATCATAACTATATGCTGCTGGCATTCAACCTCCTTATCATCATCTATCCTTATCCTATCACATCCGGACTTTTATGAAAAGAGCTATAATTGGGCTAGTTGCTATATCGCAAATTAAGGGTGAGCTTTCTTCAAAATCACCCAAAGTAAACCAAGTATAGTTGCAGTATAGCAGAATTTAAAAAAATCTAATTATAAGGTGGGAAATGCCAATTCTTAGGTGATAATGTGAATATTTCAGCACCATCTTTTGTCACTCCAAGTGTATGCTCAAATTGAGCAGAAAGTGAAAGATCGCGTGTTGTTACTGTCCAGTCATCGAGTTTACTGAGCAGAGTCTCATGTTTTCCAGCATTAATCATTGGCTCTATTGTAAAAAACATACCTTCCTTTAAGACAAGATCTTCATCTTGATCATAGAAATGCACTACATTTGGTGGAGCATGAAAGACTTTTCCTATACCATGTCCGCAGTAGCTGCGTACGATAGAATATCCAAAATCTCTAATATATTTCTCTATAGCGAGCCCTATTTCATTTAACTTATTGCCGGGCTTAACTTGTTTGATTGCTTCCATCAATGCATGATAAGTAGCGTCACACAAGCGTTTTGCTTTTATTGATGGCTTGCCAACCCAAAACATGCGACTTGTATCACCATGCCAGCCATTTAAAATCACCGTGACATCAATATTTAAAATATCTCCATCTTTAAGTGGTTTATCATCGGGAACACCATGGCACACAACTGCATTTTTTGAAGTGCAAATCGATTTTGGATACCCCCTATAGTTTAGTGGTGCTGGAATTGCACCTGCATTAATTATAAAATCATGACATAGATCATTTAACTCATTAGTTGTCACCCCTACCTTTACGTACGGTGCAATGAAATCAAGAGTTTCAGCAGCAAGCCTGCCAGCCTTGCGCATAAATTCAAAATCTTCTTGTGAGTGTATAGTTATGTTCATATTTTCCATGTCTTATTGTAATTGGTACGCTTACTCGCAAGTACATAAACATAATAATTTTACATATTATAAAAATAAGTCCTATGGATCCTAGTGTCAAGTCATTTGTATGAAAGGTGGTAAAACAGAAATCTAGACTGTAACTTTTGATTTAACCCAATTATACAATTTACTCATTTTACCATCCTGACCTAAAATACCAGAATTATTTTTATAAAAAGTGTCAACTATTAGCTTTATAGAGCCTATAGCAGCAGAAAATACAGGATTTTTATCATATTCGCCATCAAGACCGCTACAAGACTCAGGGCACCCAATTCGAACTTGCTTATTGAATATATAGCCTGCAATTTCCTTCATGCTTGTGAGTTGACTAGTTCCACCTGTGATCACTACTTTATTAATTGGATCTTTCTGCTCTTGAAATTGCTCTCTTACCATTTCAAGTATTTCTTCAACTCTTGGTCTTATGATGTTAATAAGCTCAGATTTGAATACTTGAGTAGGTTCATCATTTTCGTTGTTTTGCATTGTAATGTACTCATTCTCATCTATTGAAGTTACGATAGTGCTGCCATACAGTATTTTTATATACTCTGCACGTTCTATGCTTGTGCATAGCCCGTAAGCAATATCTCGAGTGATATGAACACCACCAATTGGAACGCTGCTTGCATACACAAGTTTCCCTCTTTTGAAAATTCCAATTGCAGTGCACCCACCGCCTATATCAACAATAGCAGTCCCGAGCTCTTTTTCATCTCCACTCAGACAGGCAAGACCTGCAGAATATGCAGAAGCAATACAACCTGCCATATTTAATCCACCATTATTGGTAATACAGTTTTCAATATTGGTAAGCGCTGGACGCGAAGCAGTGACAACATTAACATCAGCAGATAGTCTTTTTCCGTACAATCCACCAACTTCTTTTATGTCAGTCATGTCATCTAAGTGATATTTTAGTGGTATATTGTGAATGATAACATTGTCTTCAATATATTTCTCAAATGTTTGAAAAACTACACGTCTTATATCACGCTCGGAAATCTCATGGTTAGCTGCAATAATTTCATTATGTACATTGAAAGATGAGATGCCACATCCAGCAATGTTCACATATATCTGATCTATGGTTTCTTCTGATACTTGTTCAGCTAAACCTATAGTTGATGAGATGGAGTAATTTGCGTGTTTTACATTAGTTATTGATCCACCGTTTACACCTTCTGCAATCTTATAACCCGTTCCTGTTACTTTATAGCTGAAGTTGCCATTTATCTTAACGATTAGACAGATAATTTTTGTTGTACCTATGTCTAAAACAGCAAAAACATTTCTCTTTGGTTTTGCTATTACTGCAGAGTACATTAGTTAACCTTATTACGCAATTTCATTTAAATTGTAGCTTTCTTTAATAATTTATATTTCTATTATAGATATAGCAACATTTTAATATACACTAAATTCTGGACAAAAGGAAAAGCAAAACATAGAATTATAATTTTTATGTCCATATTACCAATTGTAATTGCCCCTGATGAAAGACTAATCACACGTGCCAGTGAAGTAACAGATATAAACGATAAAATTAAAGGATTAGTAAACGACATGTTCGAAACTATGTATGATGCAGAAGGTCTTGGCCTTGCTGCAGTGCAAGTTGGAGTGTTAAAGAGAATTTTTGTTGTGGATGTTCAGCTAGAAACAATTGAAAATGAGCCAGCAGGATATGAATCAATTGGCAAATTTTGCATGATTAATCCAGAAATTACGGAATTATCTGATGAACAAGTGACTCTCAAGGAAGGGTGCCTTTCAATTCCAGAGCAAAGCTATGAAATTAAGCGTCCAAAGTATTTAACTGTGAAATACAGAGACTTAAATAACGAAGAACAGACGCTAAAAGCTAGTGGTTGGCTTGCAAGGTGTATTCAGCATGAATTAGATCACTTAAACGGCATATTATATATTAGACATTTATCTAAATTAAAGTATGATATGGCCATGAAAAAAGCACAAAAGGTTAAAAAGCATTATGAGCAATAAAGACCTAGAATTATTAAAATTTTACCATGAAGTGGGCGTTGATTGCACACTAACAGAGGGTGAAGAGGAAAAAAAGCTGGAGAGCAAAGAGGGTGTACAACCCTCTGTTATCCAAACTGGGACCCAGAAGAAAGATGCAGATACGCGCTGGGATGACACTAAAGATGGAAAAGACATGTTTCCAAGTGACTGGATAATTGAAGCAAGGAAACTTGCAGGTAAATGTGGTAGTGTGGATGAATTAAGAAGTGCAGTTGAATCATTTGAAGGTTGTGAGATAAAAAAAACTGCAACTAATACTGTCTTTTCCGATGGTAATCCAAACGCAAAAATTATGCTTGTTGGTGAAGCTCCAGGAGCAAATGAAGACCTTCAAGGCATACCATTTTGTGGTGCAAGTGGAATGTTGCTCGATAAAATGTTAAATGCAATCAATCTTGATCGCACTAAGGTATACATAAGCAATACTGTATTTTGGCGCCCACCTGGCAATAGAAAGCCAACCGACCTAGAGCTTGATATGTGCAGACCATTTGTTGAGAAGCATGTTGCACTGGTTTCACCGCAAATTCTAATTTTAGTCGGGGGAATCGCATGTTATAGCCTTCTTGACAGCACAAAAACTATATCGAATTTGCGTGGTAGATTTCATACGTACACTAACCAATATTTGTCCAATTCAATCACCACATCTGCTATATTTCACCCAGCTTACCTACTGCGTCAGCCAATGCAAAAACGTTTAGCCTGGGAGGATTTAAAGAAGATTAGGGAGTATCTTGATAACACCAATAACTGTACGAATACTTAACACCACTGGTGTCGGAAAGTAGCCCGCAGAAACGAAAAAACTTGCTTGACAAACTCCGCCAGCCCCCCTATCATGAAACTGAAGCTATTTATTTATCTTCTCTGTACAGATTAAATGACAAAAAAACTCAACGTATCTGGTCTCTCATGTTTAATTTTTTGCACTATGTGCACCTTATGTCTTTATCAAATTTCTAGCTACACAAGCTGAAATACGCTATTTAAAACATTAAAAAACGCCAACTTAAAAAATGGATAGTGAATAACTAGCTACTCTAGGGTTTCTTTTGCCTTTTTTTCGTTTGGTAAATTTCTTAATGTTTATGGCTAAACGACAACCGTCATCCCGCTGCTTGTTAGCGGGATCTATGCTTTGAGATACCGCGAATAAATCGCGGTATGACGTAGAGCTCGCGTTAGCTATACTTTTATGCTTACCAACTCAGTATCCAATCAAAATCCTGGATTTCAGTGTCAAGCACTGAAATGACACCAAAAGAGCTACTGCTGTCTTGGATGGAAACCAGTGTCAGCTACTTGAATCTGCCACGCAAATTGCCTGCAAATTGCAATGTTCGTACAGCTGTGCGTCATGCGCTGGAATGGCATCAAGGGGTAACTTTTTATTTAAACAATGATTGTAAAATGATTATAATAAGAGATCTATTGAAATTTTAAAGTTATTAAATATTGACGCTGTATACTTAAGTGTTAAAATAGAATGAAAAGTTTTTAGGAGTTTATATGGCAGCAGGTGGGAAAGCAAAGACAGCTAGTAAAAATAACCCTACTCAGCGTAAGAAAGCTGAGCAAAAAATGTATAAAGATAAACCGGTAAAACCTGTTAGATATATAGATCGTGACTCGCGCATGAATTATATGTCTGCTCAATATGACAACGGCAATCTGGTTGAAGATGAGATAAGCGGCGATCCTATAAAGTGGGAAGCTGTGTAATAGTTGTGGTTAAAGTTACTATTAATTCTAAGGAATGTGAAGTAGAGCATGGGCTCACTATAATTCAAGCTTGTGAAGTCGTGGGCGTTGAAATTCCACGTTTTTGTTATCATGAGCGTTTAGCAATTGCTGGTAACTGCAGAATGTGTTTGGTTGAAGTGGAGGGTGGACCTCCAAAACCAGTAGCCTCTTGTGCAATGCCAGTTGCAGAAGGGATGGTTATTCACACTGATACCCCTAAGGTTAAAAAAGCACGTGAAGGTGTGCTTGAGTTTTTGCTAATTAACCACCCGCTTGATTGCCCAATTTGCGATCAAGGTGGTGAATGCGATTTGCAAGATATCACGATGGCTTATGGGAAAGGAACCAGCAGACTTGATGAGCATAAGAGGGCTGTGCCAAAAAAACACTTCGGACCACTGATTGAGACTGCGATGAATCGATGCATTCATTGCACTCGGTGTGTTAGATTTTTGTCTGATGTTGCAGGTACAAATGAACTTGGAGGAATCGGAAGGGGAGAAAATGTAGAGATTAGCACTTACATAAAAAGGCATATTAGTTCTGAATTATCTGGAAATATCATAGATCTCTGCCCGGTAGGGGCTTTAACTTCAAAGCCTTACTCCTTTACAGCGCGTCCATGGGAGCTATCACATTGTGAGACTATAGATGTGCTAGATGCTGTGGGTAGCGCAATTAGAGTTGATTATCGTGGCCCGGAGGTTATGAGGATATTACCAAGGCTGAGCGAAGAGGTAAATGAAGAATGGATATCAGATAAAACCCGCTTTGCCTATGATGGACTAAAAGTTCAGCGTCTTGATCGACCTTATATAAAAAAAGATGGTAAATTAGCCCCAGTTGATTGGAATGAAGCATTAACTGTTGCTGCAAAGAAATTAAAGAATACAAAATCAAATAAAATAGCTGCAATTGCAGGTGATTTAGCAGATTGTGAGTCTATGCTTCTACTCAAAGAAGTGATGCAGAAGCTCGGCTCGGGGAATATAGACTGTAGGCAAGATGGTGCAAAGCTTATACCAAGTAATCGTGGATCGTATGTGTTCAATACCACTATTGAAGGTATAGAAAATGCAGATTTATGTCTGCTTATAAATACAAATCCAAGGATAGAAGCACCGATTATTAACGTAAGATTGAGAAAGAGATATTTACAGGGCAACTTTCCTGTTGCAAGTGTTGGTCCTAACATTGAATATTTGTATCATGTTGAGAAATTGGGCGATAATCCTGATATTTTGAGTGAAATAGCAAATGGAAATCATAAGTTCTGTGAGCTGCTGAGTGCTGCTCAGAGCCCTATGCTGATTATCGGTCAAGATGCATTAGTAAGAGACGATTCTGAATCAGTTCTAGTTCTAGCTGGCAAAATTGCAGAAAAATTTAACATGGTCAGAGATGACTGGAATGGCTTTAATATGCTGCATAAAGCTGCAGCAAGAGTTGGTGGGCTAGATACTGGGTTTGTTCCTAAAAAAGGCGAAAGGGATATTAATCAAATATTGGAACATGCAGAAAGTGGTGAAATAGAAGTGGTTTATCTTCTTGGTGCAGATGAAATTGATACATCAAAATTAGAAAATACATTTGTAATTTATCAAGGTCATCACGGTGATAAGGGTGCACATGTGGCAGATGTTATCTTGCCTGGTGCTGCATATACAGAAAAATATGCAACTTATGTAAACACTGAAGGTCGAGTGCAAAGAACAAATTTAGCTGTATTTCCTCCAGGTGAAGCAAAGGAGGATTGGTTAATTGTTAAAAATCTCTCGCAATATTTGGATCTTTCCTTACCATATGATAGTTTATTTGACGTAAGAAAAAAATTAGATACTATCGGTCCACAGTTTAGAAATGCTGATCAAGTGGTAAAAAACACATGGGTACCAATCAGCAATGGTAAAATAAATTTAAGTAATACACCTTTTACTTTAAAGGAGTGTAATTTTTATATGACGGATTCAATAAGTCGCGCTTCAAAAATAATGGCAGATTGTACTAAAGCTTTTTATGAACACGCTAGTTAATATTTTATTTATTTTAGTACCGCTACTACTTTCAGTTGCATATTTGACATACTTTGAGCGTAAGGTCCTTGCTGCAATTCAACTGAGGCACGGCCCAAGTGTAGTTGGACCTTTTGGGCTATTGCAGCCATTTGCAGATGCTATTAAGCTCCTGATTAAGGAGCCGATAATACCATTTAGAGCGAGCACCATACTGTTCATTATGGCTCCAATGCTTACCTTTATCTTGGCATTAATTGCCTGGGCAGTTATACCGTTTGGTGCTGAAGTAATTGTAGAAAATGGCCAGCAAGTAGTGATTCCTAAGGTTATAGCAAATATTAATGTTGGAGTGCTTTATGTGCTAGCTATATCGTCGCTGGGAGTATACGGCGTAATTATTGCAGGCTGGTCAAGCAATTCTAATTATGCATTTCTTGGCGCTATACGGTCGGCTGCTCAGATGATTTCATATGAAGTTTCAATAGGCTTAATAGTTGCTACAGTTGTTGTTACAACTGGTACGTTGAACCTTGGAGAGATGGTGGTAGCGAAACACAATATGCCATTTTGGGTTGATTTACTACTAATGCCTATAGGAATAATATTTTTTATTTCTTTGCTTGCAGAAACTAATCGTCACCCATTTGATTTACCAGAAGCTGAAGCAGAGCTTGTCTCTGGATATAACGTTGAATATTCATCCATGCCTTTTGCCCTCTTTTTTCTTGGAGAATATGCAAATATGATTTTAGCAAGTGCTATGATGACAATATTCTTTCTGGGGGGATGGTATCCTCCGTTAGAACTTGGTTTGCTTTATAAAATTCCAGTTTTAATTTGGTTCGTTTTGAAGATAATTATACTTTTATTCGTATTTATTTGGATTAGAGCAACAATACCTCGTTATCGATATGATCAGCTAATGCGCCTTGGTTGGAAAGTATTTTTACCAATATCAGTGTTTTGGGTGATACTCATTTCAGGGTTGTTGCTCTTTACTGGGAATTTGCCCGGATCCAATGTTTAATTTCCCAAATACAAGATTGAGACGCAGGCGCTCGAGCAAATGGGTTCGCAATTTAACAAGTGAAAATAGTTTATCAGTAAATGATCTGGTTCTTCCTCTGTTTGTTCATGACAGAGAAGAAACAACTGAACCAATTTCTGGCTTACCAGGCGTAAAGTGTTATTCAATAGATGGATTAGTGTCTATAGTTAAGGAAGCTAAAGATTTAGGGATTAATGCTGTTGCAATTTTTCCTGTAGTTGATAGTAAACTAAAATCTGAAAACGCTGAGGAAGCATATAATTCTGACAACTTAATCTGCAGAGCAATTTGTGCTGTAAAATTAAAGGTACCTGAAATTGGTATTATTGCAGACGTTGCATTGGATCCATACACTATTCACGGCCATGACGGCATTTTAAAAGATAATCAGATGGATGTAGAAAACGATGAAACTATATCAGTGCTGTGTAAGCAAGCGTTTGCTTTAGCGAAAGCAGGATGTGATATAGTTGCTCCTTCTGATATGATGGATGGTAGAATAGGAAGAATCAGAAAATCATTAGATGATAACAACTTTCAAGACGTATTAATATTATCTTATGCAGTGAAATACTGCTCTAGCTTCTATGCTCCATTCAGGCAAGTCGTTGGTTCATGTGGGCTATCACATTCTATAGACAAAAGTGGTTATCAAATGGATTATAAAAATGCGCGCGAAGCAATGTGCGAAATTGAAATGGATATAAATGAAGGTGCAGATTTTATTATGGTTAAACCGGGTATGCCATATTTGGATATTATCAAAACAGCAAGTGATAAGTTTAATTTTCCGATTTTTGCTTACCAAGTAAGCGGTGAGTACGCAATGATAAAAGCTGCTGCAAATAATGGCTGGCTAGATTATGACAAGGTGATTTATGAATCTTTGATTGGTTTCAAACGTGCGGGTGCAAGTGCAATATTCACTTACGCTGCACTTGATATTGCAAAAAATTTAAGTGCATAAGCCCTATAAAATTATTAAATTTTTGGCGCACATTCTTCTACTGTTGCTGCATATTACTTAAAGTTTTCCAATACATGTTTTAAGTTGTTGATAAGTCCGTTACAATACAGTATTATAAATAATATAAACCAAGTGTTACTTAGAACATGGGGATTTTTTTTAAATTTTTGGGAAAGATGCTAGGTAAGGTTTTTCCTGCCAAAACAGTAAGCTCTCTTTTAGGAATAGGATATTTACCAAGTTGGCAGAACTATTGGTCTTCTTTTTTAATATTATTTATTGTCGATGTTATATTAATTCTTACATATGGAGGCGAATACTTACTATATAAAATGCCAGACTCAGGAATAGTTGTAGCTGCTGTTTTTACAAAATTGGCAATAGTTATGTTAGTAATGCAATTAATTGGAATATTTATTTTTCATGCTCAAGACCCTTCAGCAAACAGTGGTGAAGAAATAGTAATACAAATAGCGTCAGGGCAAGTACTGACTGTAGCACTTTCAATGCCAGCAATAATGTCAATTTATTATGCTGTAAGTAAACTCTATGGGAATATATGTAAGCAGATGTTTCAATGCCCATTTTGGTTTAATGATTTTATGCACTTTTTCTTTTTTCTTATGATACCTTACGTATTTTTTAATGTCGTAGAAGTGATAAAACCATGGCCAATAAGTTCAATACAGCTCAGCTATAATAATGCAATGTCAATTACATTTGAGGGGATTTTTCACACATTTTATGCGGTAATTTTACTGTATTTAACAGCATTTATATTCTGCGATTTAACTATGCATGATGCAATTGTCCTAAATAAAAGCATAATTCAGTATGTGAGGGAAAGTTCAGCAGTTTTAGGTGATTATTTACATGATACTGTTAAAAAAATAGGTATTGAATAGTACTTATTTATTTATATATTTAGTATAAAAAGTGTACAATTTGTGTGAACTTGCAAAGTATAATAAAAGAGTTACAAGATTTTTGGGCTAGTGAAGGATGTGTTATACTTCACTCATACACATCTGAAGTTGGTGCTGGCACATTACATCCCGCAACAATTATGTCTGTAATTGATACAAAACCGACAAAAATTGCATATCTACAACCAGTAATTAGGCCAGCAGATGGGCGCTATAGTGATAATCCTAATCGTTTGTATCAACATCACCAATATCAAGTTATAATAAAGCCATCTGGTAATAATTTACAAGACGTCTATTTAGATAGCTTAAAAGTTCTTGGCATATCTACAGAAAAATATGATATTAAGTTTGTTGAAGATGATTGGGAAAATCCGAGCGTTGGAGCATCAGGACTTGGATGGGAAGTTACATGCAATGGAATGGAAGTAACACAGCTTACTTATATACAGCAAGTTGGAGGGATTGACTGCAAGATGATTCCTGGTGAGGTGGCATATGGGTTGGAACGTTTAGCAATGTGCATACAAGGTGTAGATAATGTTTACGATATAATTTGGAACGATAACGGTGTAACTTACGGAAATATTTTTAAACAAAGAGAATATGAATTTTCTTATCTAGCATTAGATTATTATGATACTAAAGTGGTACAGCAGCAATTCGAAGATACGGAAAAATTGTGCAAGTTCCTTATTGAAAAGGAGCTACCAATGGCAGCTTATGACCAATGTATTAAAACTAGTCACCTACTTAATCTGCTTGATGCAAGAGGTGTGCTTGGTGTGAATGAACGTACAGCTTATATTGGTAGAGTTAGAGAGCTGACAAAAAAATGTTGTGAATTGTACATGAGTAAATAGCGTATGTCGTTGCAGTTGTTATTTGAGTGCCTTTCAGAAGAAATACCACCGAGAATGCAGAATTCAGCTACAGTTCAAGTTAAGAGCTGTATTGCCAATGTTTTTAACAAAAATAATGTAAAATTTACATCAATGGAGGTTTTTATAACGGCACGTCGCATTACCCTATTTGTCGACAACATAAATGCTTTGGAGCTAAAGGATTCCAATAACGAAGTTAAGGGACCAAACATTAACGCACCAAAAAGTGCTATCGAAGGTTTTTTAAGAAAATATCAGAAAAATGAAGAAGATTTGCTCGTTCGAAAAGTAAATAATGAGGATTTTTACTTCATTAAAAGAGAAAGCTGCTCATTTAACATTCAAGAGTTTCTTAAAAATCAACTAGGAGAAATATTAAAAAATTTCTCTTGGCCAAAAAGTATGAGATGGGGCAAAGGAAAAGAAAGGTGGGTTAGGCCAATTAAAAACATTTTATGCATTTTAAATGATGAAATAATACCTGTATCTTTTGCAGGGATTACAGCATCTAACACAACATATGGCCATCGATTTCTCTCAAGTGGTACGGCGCTTACTGTTAAAACACCTAAAGACTATTTTGAATTGCTAGAAAAAAACAGTGTAATTCTCCAAATGGACAAAAGAAAGCAATTTATACTAGATCAGATTAATAAATTCACAAAAGAGCAGAATTTACAACTTGAGAAAAATGATTATTTACTAAATGAATTGACAGGGCTTATAGAGTGGCCAATCGTACTGTTTGGTGAAGTGAATCAAGAAAAGTCATTTGGATTACCGAAGGAAGTAATACTTAGTATAGTTAATACACAACAAAAATACCTTGCTTTAAGTAATGGAAAGAGAATTTCACACTTTGTCACTGTTGTCAACGTCAACAATGGTGAAGTTGTTAAAGGACACGAAAGAATATTAGAAGCACGTCTTGCTGATGCCCAATTTTTAATATCTCAAGATAAAAAGGAAAATCTAGATTATTATGTCAAAAGATTAGGTTCAATATTATTTCATGCTTCACTTGGCAGCGTGGGGGAAAAGGTGAAGCGTATTACGGCTCTGTCAAAGTATATAGCTATATTTATTCCACATGCTTCGCTGATAAAAGTTGAACGTGCTGCATATTTGGCAAAAGCTGATTTGGCAACATCGATAGTAAGAGAGTTTCCAGAATTACAAGGAGTAATGGGTGGATATTATGCTTCTTATTTTCAAGAAGATAGAGAAATAATGGAAGCTATAACTGAGCATTATAAGCCAATCGGGCCAGAGCAGGAGTGTCCTAAATCTCCTTCTGCAATTGCTGTGTCAATTGCAGACAAAGTGGATAGCTTAGTTGGTTTAATTGCAGCAGGTGAGAAAATCTCTGGTTCGTATGATCAATTTAGTTTGCGGAGAATGACAATTGGTATAATTAGGACAATACTTGAAAATAATTTGCATGTTCCAATTAGGCTAATGATAGACAAGTCAGTATCTTTATATTCAAGGCTTCTATTTAATAAAAATACAGCGTCAGTTGATAAGCCAAATAGAAAACAAATTTTAGAACTAGTATTTAGATTCTGCTTAGAAAGATTCAAGGTTATTTTAAAAAATAGAGATATAAGGCAAGATGTTGTAGATTCAATACTATATAAAATCGATATTAATGATCTGCTGACAGCAGAAAAGCAAACTGTTATATTGGATCGTTATCTTAGTACTCCAGAAGGTGAACAAATTCTAAGCACTTACAAAAGAGTCAGTAACATGATGAGCAAAGCAAGGAAAAGTGATGGCACTACTTATAGTGCATCTTACGGTAAGAGGTTTTTGATTGAAAGTGAAGAAATTGCGCTATCAAATTGTGCTATAACTGCTTGTAAAAACATAAAACAAGCGATAAAAAATAACCACTTTAATGTAGCACTTGATGAACTTGCTGGTTTTGCTCCGTTTATCAATCAGTTTATGGACAGTATAAAGATTAACTGTGATTCTGATAAGCTGAGAAGAAACAGATTATCTTTGCTTGAAAATGTAGTTTCCATCTTTCATTTAGTAGCAGATTTTAACCTCATACAGGTTAAGCAATGGATAAATGCTTAGGCAATATAAAGAACAAATCAAATCATTTCCACAGTCCTGTGGCGTGTATAAGATGGTCGGAGATAAGAATAAAGTTTTATATGTTGGAAAAGCAAAAAACTTAAAGTCAAGGTTATCCGACTACCTTCAATTCGAAAATCTTTCTGAACGAATTAGAGTTATGCTCTCACAAGTTATTAAGGTTGAAATATTCATCACTGAGAATGAAATCGAAGCACTGCTTCTTGAAGCACAGTTAATAAAATCGTTGAAACCACCTTATAATATTGTGCTTAAAGATGGAAAATCTTATCCTTATATAACAATTTCCAAGCACGATTATCCAAGAATAGCAAAATATAGAGGCAAATTTAAGAAGAATGAGTTTCATTATTATGGTCCCTTTACATCTGCCGCTGCTGTTAAGCAAACTATATTGTCATTGCAAAAAGCTTTTCTCCTAAGAGTATGTTCAGATCAATACTTTTCCTCAACAAAAAGACCATGTATTGAGTATCAAATTAAGCGCTGTTCAGCACCATGCGTAGATAAAATTACAAAAGATGATTACTGCCAATCAGTAAAACAGGCACGAAATACATTGCTTGGAAGAAATAAGGAAGTGAAAGAACAGTTACTTTTCACAATGAGAAAGTGCAGCAGTGAAGAAAACTATGAGCTTGCTGCTATATATAGAGATCGGGTAAAGTTTCTTGAGCAAATTCAAATACAGCACACGGATTTTTCTTTTGAAAAAGATGCAGATTTCTTCAGTATTGTACGTGAAGAGGATCTAGCATGTATTAGTGTGTTATCGTTCAGAAATAAAGACAACTACGGCAGCACTCCTTACTTTGCCGAGAACTGTGGTGATCACTCAAATGATGAAATTTTATCCACCTTTTTGGTCAATTTTTATAATTCAGCTAACATACCTCCAATACAAATTTACGTTCCAGATTCTATTGTGGATAAGGAAATTATAGAACAAGCACTATATAAGGTTGCTCAAAAGCCAGTAAAAGTTCTGCATGCAAAGAATAAAAAAGAGCGTGATTTATTGAAATTTGTTTATGATAACTCTCAGCATAGCTTAGAGCAGAAGCTTATCGATTATAGAAATAACCTAGAAAAGCTTGAAGAGCTTAGCAAAATCTTCTTGTTACCAAACATTCCAAAGCGTATCGAGGTTTATGATAATAGCCATATTTCTGGAAGCCAGCAAATTGGTGTAATGGTTGTTGCAGGGCAGGAGGGTTTTTTAAAGAGTGAGTACAGAAAATTTACTATAAAGGAAAAATTTTCAGGCGATGACTATAAAATGATGAGGGAAGTGCTAACCAGACGTTTCTCCGGCAATATAAAAGGCATAATACCTGATTTTTTACTGATTGATGGTGGACCAGGACATGTTTCCATAGTACAGAATGTACTGGAAGTATTGAATATAAACGTTCCTTTTGCTTGTATGGCAAAAGGTCCTGATCGTAACGCAGGAAATGAAAGATTTTATATGCTGGGCAGGGAAGAATTCAGTCTGGCAAATGACAGCAAAGTCATGCTTTACTTACAATCGCTGCGTAATGAAGCCCACCGTTTTGCGATAACTTCACATAGAAAAAAACGCGATAAACAGTTTATAGTTTCACAATTAAGCAAAATACCCGGCATTGGCAACAAAAGAAAAAAAGCGTTGATGTCTTATTTTGGTTCAGTGAAAAATATAAGCAAAGCTTCTCTGGCTGAAATTCAAAACGTACCTGGAATTAGTAAAGGTTTAGCAGAAGTCATTCTTAAATACGTGAATTATAAGAGAGGAGTACTGGAATGACACAAAACCCGTTTTATTATTAGGGAATTTATATCTTAAAACCGCAAAAAAAGGTGTGCGTATTTGTGAAAAAAAATCTCCATAAAATTTGTGAAGCAATGTGGTGGGACTAGTGCGATTCGAACGCACGACCTTCGGATTAGGAGTCCAACGCTCTATCCTGCTGAGCTATAGTCCCGTGTTTCCTACCATCTATGTAAAGTTATAGCAAAAAATCCTTCTCTTTTCTAGATTTCTTGCATAACCAATTTATGACGACAAAAAACATTTCTGTACTTCTTGAGTATAATGCTATTATATTTGATAACATGGTTTAAGTAAGATTAATGCTAGTTAACAACATTGGTTATTTCTATAACAATCAAAACGACTTTGCTTTAAGCAATATAAACATTAAAGTAAAGAAAGGAAATGTTGCATGTTTATTGGGGCATTCTGGCTGTGGCAAGTCAACAATTTTGAAATTAATTGCGGGGATAGAAAATCCAAAATCTGGAACTATTTTTATAAATGATAGGTTAGTTGCAAGCAATAACGCATCAGTCGCTATAGAGCATAGAAATATCGGATTGATTTTTCAGCATTCTGCATTATTTCCTCATAAAACAGTAGTAGAAAATATAACCTTTGCTATCCGCAGCTCTTCCAAGAGAGAAAAGCACCTAATTGCATTGGAAATCTTGAAGTTACTCAATATAGAAAAATATGAAAATATGTACCCTAACGCCTTATCTGGAGGACAGCAACAATTAGTTGCAATAGCAAGAGTGATGGCACAAAACCCTGATGTTGTGTTGTTAGATGAACCATTTTCTAATTTAGATATACTGCTCAAGTGCAGAATAAGACAACATATATTGTCCCTTTTCAGAAGTAAAAATATCCCTGTGCTAATGGTAACTCATGACCCGCAAGAAGCATTGAAAGTTGCAGATTTTATCTACGTAATGAAAAATGGTAAAATTATTCAATCAGGAGTTTCTAGCGATATATACCATAAGCCTAAAGACGATACGCTAGCAAAGTTTTTTAGTGAGCTCTCTTCTACTCTACAGTTAAGCGAAAAGTTTCCACTTATTCGCTGCAAGAAAATAATCTAGTTTGGGATTGTTATAAAATAATTAAAAAACCTTGATTTATAATTAAATAAAGGTGATATAATCTATGTGTTACTTGACTTCAGTCAAGTTTTAATATTTAAAGGTCAATATTTTAAATGGAGGTGAAAATGAGTTTAGGACCATGGCAATTGTTTCTAGTCTTAATAATAATTTTAGTTCTGTTTGGTGCAGGCAGATTACCTCAAGTTATGGGTGATTTAGGAAAAGGCATCAAAAACCTTAAACAGGAGCTTAAGGACTCAGAAAAATTATCGTCTAACGAACCAGATCGTTAGCGTCCTCATACTTCGTGACATGCACCTTAGTGCATGTCATCTGTTTAAAAACTTAGTCAGGTTAAAGAATGAAAGAGATGAAGTGTTGGTATGAAATAAATAACAAATATTGAAATACAGCAACAACTATGTTAGCTTAGGAGGAATATTTTATTAAAAGATAATTGTGCAAAAAAGTGAGAAACTAACTAAAGATAAAAAACTAGCTTCTGATATTCTAAAAGAGGTTGCAGATACCAATAACAATGATAGCAATAAAGTAACTTTGTTTGACATTAAAACAGCTTTGCATGAGCGCGGTTTTGGTATTTTAATAATCATCTTCTCCTTGCCGCTATCGGTGCCTATACCGGTTCCACCTGGTTATACAACTATTCTTTCTATACCTTTAATCTTATTCTCACTGCAGCTTCTATTTGGATTTGATTCTCCTTGGATGCCCAGTTGGCTAGAAAGAAGATCTTTTCAGCGTTCAACACTAGCTCTTGTGGTAGAGAAAACTTCCCCTGTATTAGAAAAAATAGAAAAATTCATGAAGCCAAGACTGTCTTTCATTTTCTATGGGCCTGGTGAGAAGATTCTGGCTTTTATGATGTTGCTTTGTGCAATAATAATAGCTCTTCCATTACCTTTTACTCACTTCCTTCCTGCAATTGGCACAACTCTTATTTCACTTAGCATTATGAGTAAAGACGGGTTTCTATCCATATTGGGAGTTTTAGTGTCATTGTGTGCGTTGTTGCTTACTCTTGTTGTAATAGTCAAAGGACCACAACTTATAACTGGAGCACTTTCTCTTCTTAAAAGCTTTGCAACACTTTAACAAAAGAACGAATTACTAGCGCAAAATGAATAATGCATATTGAAATATGGCAATAATTATGTTAGTTAGAAAGAATAGTTGTATTAAAGAGTAACTTGTGCAAAAAAGTAAGAAACTGACCGAAAATAAAAAATTAGCTTCTGATATTCTAAAAGAGGTTGCAGATACCAATAACAATGATAGCGATAAAGTAACTTTGTTTGACATTAAAGCAGCTTTGCATGAGCGCGGTTTTGGTATTTTAATAATCATCTTCTCCTTGCCGCTATCGGTGCCTATACCGGTTCCACCTGGTTATACAACTATTCTTTCTATACCTTTAATCTTATTCTCACTGCAGCTTCTATTTGGATTTGATTCTCCTTGGATGCCGCATTGGTTGGAAAGAAGGTCTTTTCAGCGTTCAACACTAGCTTTTGTGGTAGAGAAAACTTCTCCAGCATTAAAAAAAATAGAAAAGTTCATGAAACCAAGAATGTCTTTTATTTTCTATGGGCCCGGTGAAAAGATTTTAGCTTTTGTAATGTTGCTTTCTGCATTATCGATAGCTCTTCCATTGCCTCTTACTAACTTCATTCCTGCAATTGGTACGACTCTTATTTCGCTTGGCATTATGAGTAAAGATGGGTTTCTATCCATATTGGGAGTTTTAATATCATTGTGTGGGCTATTGCTTACTCTTGTTGTAGTAGTCAAAGGGCCACAACTTATCATTGGGGCATTTTCTTTTCTCAAAAGCTTCGTATATGGTTAGGCTTTACAACACCTTAACAAAAAAAAAGGAGCTTTTTACACCTATCGATAAAGATCATGTGAAAATGTATGTTTGCGGACCAACAGTATATGACACAGCACATATAGGCAATGCACGGTCTGTTGTTGTGTATGATGTGTTATTTCAGCTACTTAAGTTTTGTTATGGCAAAGTTACCTATGTGCGTAACATAACCGACATTGATGATAAGATAATTAATGCAGCAAGTGAGAAAAATAGCAACATAGAAAGTATAACCACATATTACATTAAAGCTTTTCATGATGATATGGAAAGCATAAATTGTAAAAAACCAACATACGAACCAAAAGCAACGGAAAACGTAGATTATATTATAAAATTAATTGAACATTTGCTGCAATCAGGCCACGCTTATGAATCTGACAAACACGTGTATTTTAATATAGAATCTTACCATGAATATGGTGCTTTATCAGGAAAAAAAACTGATGAATTGGTTCCAGGTAGCAGAGTTGAAGTTAATGAAAATAAAAAGCACCCGGGAGATTTTGTGCTGTGGAAGCCTGCAAGTGATATTGACTACAAACTTTCAAGTTATTGGGATAGCCCATGGGGAGAGGGCAGGCCTGGATGGCATATAGAATGCTCAGCAATGTCATATGCTTACCTTGGCAAAGATTTTGATATTCATGGTGGCGGCATAGATTTACAATTTCCTCACCATGAAAATGAAATTGCACAGAGTAAGTCTGCATTTGCTGGATCAATGTTTGCAAAATACTGGATACATAACGGTTTTCTTACAGTAAATGAAGAGAAAATGAGCAAGTCCTTATTTAATATAGTCAAAGTAAGGGATTTGCTAGATAGTGGAATAAAGGGTGAAGTAATACGCTATGCACTGCTCAAAACTCACTACAGAAAACCACTTGATTGGACAGAAAAGGTTATTTCTGATGCACAGGAAACCTTAAATAAATTTTATCGATTATCACGTGGTTTAGATACAACAAATATTGATGAAAGTAACGCAGAGATTTCTAAAGATTTTATAGACGCTTTAAAAAACGACTTAAACATTCCTGAAGCTCTAGCTATATTACATGAAATGGCTGCAAAAATCAACAAAATGAGTAATGAAAGTGAAAAGCTTAAATTAACTGAGAGTTTTGTTAAGAGTGCCAGATTTATTGGTCTTCTTGAGTCAAGTTATGAAAAGTGGTTTGCTGTGGATGTAAATCATCAAGAAATAGAAAGGTTGATAGACTTAAGAAAAATTGCAAAAAAAAATAAAAATTACGATACTGCAGACAAAATAAGAAATCAGTTGAAACAAATGGGGATTACAATTTCTGACAATGAAGATGGTACAACAACCTGGTAAATTCATATGGAAAACTACTTCCTGTTATTCACAGATAGTCTAGTATCATCATTAGTCTTACCCATACATCAAGGTTTTGTGTTCAATACCATGCTTTATTTCAGGTCGTATTACACTCCACTACTTATGTTATTTTTTGGAGTACTAGGATCAAGCCTTGGTGGAATAGTTAATTGGTACTTAGGTAGAATAACAATCTCTATACGAAAATCATACCACAAATTAGAAAACGAATATACAACGCCAAAAGTTACAAAAAATTTGCTAATTTTTGCAACTTTATTACTTTCGTGGGTGCCAGCACTTGGAAGTGTGATTCAAATTTTATCAGGTTATTTCAAGTTAAACCTTTATATCCTTGCCCCTTTAATCATTCTATCTAATTTCTTCTATTTATTATATCTAATACTTACTTTTGGAGTATAACAGCTATAGTACTACAGCTATTAAAGCCCACTTCTGTCATCCTATAGCCTGACAGAGGCTGAGCTATAAATTATAGCTCTTTCCATAAAAGTCCGGATGTGATAGGATAAGGATAGATGATGATAAGGAGGTTGAATGCCAGCAGCATATAGTTATGATTTAAGAAAAAAAGGAATGGAAGCGCTAGACGAAGGAGAAAGCAGAGAAACAGTGGCAGCAAGATTTAAGATTGGACGAACTACTTTATGGGAGTGGCAGCAAAGAAGAAAAGAAACAGGAGACTTTCAATCAAAAAAACTTGGAAATGGGGGTTACAATCACAAAATTACCGACTGGGATACCTTTGCCAAATTTGCCAGAGAACACGGAGGAAAGACTCTATCGGAAATGGCTAAACTTTGGAACAACGTTAGTATCCAAACGATCTATCGAGCCCTTAAAAAAATTGGATTTACGCGCAAAAAAAGACATATGGATACAAGGAAAGAAACGAAGAAAAACGTGCTGAATTTTTGAAAATTATAGCGACAAAAGAACCTAAAAACTTAGTGTATATAGATGAGTCTGGCATTGATAACACCGAAGACTACCCCTACGGATATTGCCAGAAAGGACAGCGGTTTTATGCCTTAAAATCTGGAAAGAAAACTCAACGAATCAGTATGGTTGCAGCCTTAAGTGGAAGAAAGATAGTTGTTCCGTTAACCTTTGAAGGCCACTGTAATATGGATGTTTTTAATGGATGGTTTGAGCAATTTTTGACACCGATCTTGGAACCTGGACAGACTGTCATTCTTGACAATGCTACTTTTCATAAGTCTGATAAGATTATCGAGCTTGCTAAAGGGGTTGGTGCAGAAATTTTGTATCTGCCGCCTTATTCTCCAGATTTCAACAAAATTGAGCATCATTGGTTTGCTATAAAAAACAGAGCCAGGAAAAACATTCCTCTATTCGAATCCTTTCGTCGTGCTGTTGATTCTGCCTTCCTATGACCTGTTCGGACTATTATGAGAAATGCTATAATATTGGTTTTTCTCCTTTTGGCTTTCTCATGTGATGAGCAGTAATTATCGAAGCTCCAGTACTACATGCTAAATCAGATAATAAGCACATTAGATAATCCCCTACAGCAGGATCAGCATTTATATCTGCATGGATAAATGAAGCAAGTGGATCAAATACTATCAATTTCAGATCTTTAATTTCCTCGAGCTGTTTCATTATGGATTCGAATTCAGGAGAAACTTCGACGATTTTACCACGAACATTTCTGAGTATTGTAAGTGATCCTCTGACGTTTGGCAGTGGTACAATAAATAATTTATCTTTATGTTTCAACCTTTCACACTTAGGGTCGAGTCGTTCTAAGCGGCGGTGTATCTCACTTGCATCATCTTCTGCTGAAAAAATCACTACTGATCCATGTTCAGTAACAAGTGAACCAAAGCCACACATCTGATCCTTATCACTTGCAACCTTAAGCGCTAGGTCAAGAAGAAGCATACCTTTGCCTGTATCTCCCATTGCTGCTATTATTGAAGTAACACCTAAAGGAAATAGACCTTCAACAAGAAACTTTTGCTCTGGTACCGGACCTACAAAGCGCTCTGCACTCCAATCTAAAATATTAAGTGGCTGTTTTGTGGATCTTTCTAAACTTTTCATATTTGAAGTACCAGTAGCTGGAGTATCAATAGTAAGTAACGGAGTTGAAGCTAAAAATTTTTCGACTTTTATGCCTTCTTGTACACAATCAGCAGCATCCCATTTCTCAGGCTTACCTCGAGGAATTTCAAGCACAGCAAGTGATGCAATTCCAATTTCTAAAAGCTTATTTCCAACATTTTTAGCATATTTTGCACCTGCTTCATCATTATCAGGCCAAATAATAATATTTTTACCTTTAAGGGGTGACCAGTCTGTTTTGTCAACATCTGTGTTTGCTCCAGACATTGCTGTTGTTGCTGTGATACCTTGTTCTATGAGCGCTTCTGCACATTTTTCCCCTTCAACCAGAACAACTTTATCAGACTTTAAAATACTTGGTATGTTATAGAGAGGTCTTACTTTTGGCGCACCATACCGAGATTGTTTAACATCAAAAGGCTTATATTGCTTTTTTCCTTTAGGAGGATCGGAACGATAAACTTTTACAATGACCTGACCATTTTCATCATAATAATTCCAACTGTGGGTAATAAATTTCTCGAAGTCTTCGTCAGCCTTTGCGCATTTTTTGCAATATCCAAGCCATTCACTTATAGAAGCCATCACTTCACAAAAGTCTCTCTTTGTATCTTTTCCCTGTGCACTTGCCCAAATATCAAGAACATCACCTTTCTGCCCAGTTGCAAAATCCTGCCAGAGTCCGGCTTTTCCACCAGTTAATGCTACTCTGAGGCTTTGTCCTTTGTTACCATGCACATCACCTATTCGGAATTCATCTCCATGAAAAGTTCCCCTTGGGAATAAATAAGAAAGGCATGATCTTATGTTTAATAATAAGTGTCTTTTAATTTCTTCTACATCAAATTGCTCTAATGGTTCTACAGTATTGTTAAAATCATAATATTCATCATTTAAAGTATTTTTTTGTTTGACATCAGTTAAAAAATCTTGTACCATAAGTTTAAACTTCTTTTAAGATTAAGCGTTTGAAAGGTTTTTGAGTAAGGCTGTTTTGATTGGGGTCTTACTCTTTCATTATGTAAGTAAAAACTACGGTGGGGGTTCTCTTGGCAAAGCTTGAAAAATATATAAGGAAGTCAGTTTAGGTTTATAGTGAAAAGTGAGGTTTTAGTATCTTCTTTCTTTTAAGAAAAAATGCTCTACTATAACTCTACTACATTTTACTCACTATGTCAACCTCTTAGTTTTTATTTTGTTGATATATTGCATACTACTAATATGTAAGGAATTTTGACTAAACCTTCTCATATACGCAGGCATAGTTTAATTTAAGGTGGAATTATAAGCGAATAGAAAACCCTCTACTATATATATACCGGGTTTCTTATGACTTTTTCTGAAAAAATTAAAAACTTTTTTCTTTGGAGGAGTTTGGCCTACCTATTAATGATAATCTTTTCAAGCCATCTGTAAAAATGAAAAGTTTCTGAAAACGGCAATTACTTTTTGGTTCATGAATAGAATTATTAAAGATGCCTTTTATTCAAATTTTAAAGGGCATTACAGGTGCTAAAGGGTACAGTTTAAAGTGGAGTGTAAAATCACTTTAAAACGTAATTACAGGCTTTTTGCCTACCAATGAGACATAAAGTACGAAATATAAATCTTTGTCTCTATTTTGAACTATTGAGCGGTAGTTATCTGGTTCTTTACATTAAATAACTCAGCTATATTATAGTGCATTTTTTATATTAACTAAATCTCTTAATTGATCGTTGTTAAATTCTGTAATCCAACTCTCGCCACTACTTATAGTTAGGTTTGCTAATTCCCTCTTGCTTTGAATCATCTCATCAATACGCTCTTCAAATGTACCTGTTGAAAGTAGCCTGTACACCATGACATTACGTTCTTGCCCGATACGATAGGCCCGATCTGTTGCTTGTGCTTCCACTGCTGGATTCCACCATAAATCGTAATGTATTACATGGTTTGCCGCTGTTAAATTAAGCCCTGTTCCACCAGCTTTTAAAGATACTATAAGAATATTTGATTGCAATGAATTTTGAAAGTCATTAACTATTTCGTCTCGTGCTTTACGGGACAGTCCTCCATGTAAAAATGGTACCATTGACTTAAACCTTTCTTCAAGCAGTCTAGCTATAATTTTACCCATTTCAGTGTATTGGGTGAATATTAATGATTTTTCTGCAAGTTCACTAATTCCTATCAGTATCTCTTCTAGCATCTGCATCTTTCCTGACTGTTCAACATTTGCACGCTTTTTCTTGCCAAACTGCGATGGATGGTTACAAATTTGTTTTAAAGCATTGATAAGTTTAAGAATTAGCCCCTTACGTTCAATTCCTTCACTTCTTTCTATCTTTTCCATAGTTGTATTAACGACTTCTTGGTAAAGTGCTATTTGCTCTGGAGTTAGAGAACAATAACGATTATTTTCAATTTTATCTGGTAGATCCTGAATAATGCTTTTATCACTTTTTACCCTACGTAGCATAAAGGGGTGGGTAACTTTCATGAACCTCTCTAGACAAGCTTTGTCTCTCGCTTTTTCAATCGGTGTTGCAAAACGAGTTTTAAATTGCTTAGGGGTACCAAGGTAATATTTATTAGTAAAATCAAAAATACTCCAATACTCTAGTAGTCTATTTTCAACAGGTGTACCACTCATAGCTATTTTATTTTTTGCTGTAATAGCTTTTATAGCTTTGGTCTGTTCACTGTTGGGATTCTTTATATTTTGGGCTTCATCAATCACGAGCAAAAACCAGCGAATTTTATTAAGTTCTTTTTTATCACGACGTGCAAGACCATAGGATGTTAGAGCTACATCATAATCACTTGCCAATTCTCGATTTTGTCCGTGATAGATGAAAAGCTTTAATTCTGATGCAAAACGCTCTATCTCTCTTTGCCAATTGCTTAAGATACTTGTAGGCGCTACTATCAAGACTTTATCTTCATTTAAAAATCCTGCATTTTTACAGTATAGAATGGCTGCAATAACTTGTATAGTCTTACCAAGACCCATATCATCAGCAATTATGCTACCAAACCCTGTTTCTATGTTCTGTATAAGCCAACTAAACCCACGCTTTTGGTATGGTCGTAGCTGTGCAGTTAGATTGCTTGGTATATCAACAGGTGTGTAAGTGTTAAACATATCAAATAGGTTTTTAATCTGCTGGTCAAGTGCCACTTTAGCTTCATCTAACTCACCTGCTAAAGCGGCTTGCATAAGTTCTGCTTGACTTAAGTGCTCAGGTAACTTATCAAACTTTTTCAGTAGAGCTTCTACCTCCTTATCATCCAAAAGCACATATTGGTCTACAATCCTTACAAGCCCACGAGAATCTTTTAGCAGCTTTTTAAATTCAGTAATGCTTATTTCTTTATCACCTATCGCTATTTTCCAATCGAACTTCAATAATTTTTCAAGCGTTATGAAACTTTTGCGATCTTCTTTTATTTTGCCTTTAGCAGACAAATTGAGACTCAATTGTGGCTTCAGAATTTTTTCCAGGGATTTTGGTAAGATGACTATGACACCAATTGCCCTCATCACCGGCAAAATGTTTAAAAACAATGGTACAAAATCATCTAAGCTAAACAATAATGCACTATTGTCATCAATTGATCTTTCTAGTTCAGGTATGTACTCAGACAACAGCCCAATATCAGATAAAATGCTGAGTTTTGTGCTGCGATTAGACAACGCTTTTTTCAGCTTTATTATCGATTTTTCATCATCTAAAGATACCTGTATATCAAGCTCGAATCTTTCATAATAATCTTTTATCATTAAGTAAAGTTTGTATGGCTTATCTATTAAATAAAGACGTGATAACCAGAGGTTAATTGCTTGAGGTATTTCTTTGTTGCTAAATTCAGTAAATTTGTATGGTCTTCCAGTAAAAAATAATGCAAAGATGTGCTTGTCTCTATATTTGTCCAGTGATGAAGGAAAGGTGTTTTTGTCTCCGTACTTATCCAGTGATGAAGGAAAATTATTTGCCATGTATCCCAAAAGGATAACAGAAACAGCAACATTTACTTGTTCTTCAGGCTCTATAGAAGTTTCCTGACATTGAATCAATAGAGGTGGACACATGGATGATATTTTTCTGTGAATGTCTTTAACTGATTCATTAAACAATGCAGGAATCCACCTAATTATAAATTCTCCTCTTTTATTTTGTAGTATTTGTGGTACTAGCGCTGATTTTTCCATGAGCATACGTGCAAACTGCGAAATCATATGCATGAAGCGAAGTTCAGGGTTAAGCTTGTGGAGTAACGAATTAGGAATATCATTTAAAAATTGTGCTATATTTTTCGAAACACTTTCACTGAGCATAAATAAATTAGCTGTACCATTGCTTACTTGAGTAAGTTGATGTTGGTCATTGATAAATAATTGAAATGTCTGCCAATGTTCAATATTTCCCCATTTTCTAGTAAATAACTCTTCTTCCGATAGCTTTTTCTTGGAAGAGTAGAAGAAATAATCTAATTTTCCCGTAGGACATTTTTGCCAATGCCTGTAAGCTGTTTGTAGGATATTATGAAAGTTTTTTTCAAAGAAAAGTGGGTTGTCTGTTAAAATATTTTCGATACAGTTGGCAAGATTAGGGATAACTGATAGATCAATATCATTTAGGTTTGCCTGGTTATGTACTCTAGTTTTAGAGCGTGAGTTAAATATATCATCAATTTTTAGGATGTTTTGAGCATTTTCTAATCTTCCACCTCCAAAATCATCAATGAGCGATAGTAAATTGCAATTATGAATACTGAAAACTATGAAGGGATTTTTATCGATTTCTGCAGCAATAAGATAAATTACAGCAGCAATATGTTTACAAGGCATAGCCCAATCAGGACAGTTGCAATTTGCATTCATCTCTTCCCAATTTGAAGGAAATAATTTAATCCCAAGATCATTAAGCTTATCAAACAAGCTGGTTGGTAATTGCCTATTTATTAATTTAGATAGTATAGAAGGTGAAGTTTCAATTATTTGGCAAATAGTATGTTGTTCTGATGAACTTAATTCATTAAGTATAATTTCGACTTTATATGGGTGAGCACGAATTTTATATGCTGAGCTATGAACTTTAGCTGTAACTATGTGACCATTAATTTTAATACCAAAAGCTCGACCAGTATTAGCACAAGTTCTACCACGTGATAGCCGATTATCATAATCAATTCTATTGAAACACTGAAGCCATTTCTCTCCCCACCATGTTCTTCCATAAATAGTCATCTTGTAAAACTATATATTTTAACCTAGATAAGCTAGATGCTGATTCTATGGATGATTTTCTCTGAATATGCAAAACTCATCTTGAACTACTACAAAATGTTAATTATAACAACAGAGAGGGCAAAAGCAATAAACACTTATATCAAAGGAAAAATTGATTAAGGGAAAAGTGAAACTTTTTAAAGGTTGTTTAATACCTTTACACCTGTGATTGTAGCACTAATGTTGTGCGATAAATGTACAGTGAAAATGTCATCAGAAGTTACCCAATTATTGAGTAGTTTTTTTACGGCGTCAAGACTCTTGCCAGCATAGAAAATATCAGTTCCTATATAAATATCCTTATGGGCTAAAAGAAACTTCTATTGGTTGATAGAAAACAGAAAAAAACTATTTAAAAAGTATACTCAACAATATAACAAGGAAGCATAAGTTAGGGAAAGTAGTAGGCCGTTGATAAGGATTTGCCTATTTTCTCGATCAACTAGCTTTTGTATAAGTACTGATGGGTCAATATAAATGAGTAGTTCTGGGAAGCTTACTTTATCGGCTAATCTATATTAGCGTCATAGAGGATTTATATATTTCAAGCATGTTAATTATTTTTTCTGGATCATTTAGGAAACTATAGTAGACTTTACAACTCATTAATTATCACTTAACTTACCTCCTAGTAAGTTCTTGAGTTATGTATGGATAACACGTTGATAATATTAGCAGCAGGAAAAAGCAGTAGAATGAATTCACAGTACTCAAAAACACTACACCTAGTAGGAAATTTTACTCTTTTAGAGCATATAATTCACAATGCAAAACCGCTGAGTTTAAAAAGTCTATCAATTGTCATTAACAAGCCTTTTCTAAAGGAGTTAGAAAGATTTAGTACCTTAAAAGATATAATTGATAAATATAATATAAAATTGATAATTCAAGAAAATATTACAGGTACTGGCACTGCAGTTAAAATTGCCCTAGAAAACCTGGAGCGGTTATCTGACCAAGACATAGTTTTAATACAGTACGGAGATACTCCCTTTATATCTAGTGATACAGTTATGAAAATGACTGATTGTTTAAAGTATAATAATTTAGTTCTTCTTGGATTTAATAGTCAAAATGAACAATATGGAAGATTAGTAATTGATAATTACGGCAATGTTCAAAAAATCCTAAAAAATGGAAATAAAATGCTTCTTGCAAACTCTGGAATAATGGCTTCATATGCTAAAGATCTTTTTACCTTAGTAAGAGAAATAAAATTTAATAATTCGACCAATGAATATTGTCTTAATGATATCATACCCATTGCAGCAAACAATAACTTACGTGCAGGTTATGTAGTCGCTGACGAAAAGGAAGCAATGGGGGTAAATAACAAAGAGGATTTGGTCAAAGCAGAACGTTATTTTCAGGCAAATAGAAGAAGACAACCAACCCTTCTTTCATAACTATATTTTTTTATTCATTGATCCTTAATTTAAGTTGACATTTGTTTTATACTAGTTTTATAATGATTTTTAAGTCTTACTTGTAAGATGATAGGTGTGAAAGATTTTCCTGGTTGTAGTGAGAGGGACACATGGGAATATTAATAACAGGTGCTGCAGGTTTGATAGGATCGGCTTTAGTAGAAAAGTTAGAAAAGCAGGGTTATGAAGTAATAAGCTGCGATATTAGGTTTCGCGACAACCCACTCAGTTTTTTTTCAGAAGATATAATGCCGCTACTCGCTAAGTGCACGGGGGTTATTCATCTGGCTGCAATTTCTAGAGTTATACATGGTGAACTTTATCCTGAACTGTGTCAAAGAATTAATGTTGATGGTACAATGAAATTTTTAGGGTTATATAAGTCACTTCCAAATAAACCATGGTTTATATATGCAAGTAGTAGGGAAGTCTATGGAGAGCAGAAGGAACTGCCGGTTACAGAATCTGCTAGTATCGATCCAATAAATAATTATGCCAAAGGTAAAGCATTTATTGAGGAACAAATAACAAGTTTAAAAGATTTTAATGTAGCAATATTACGCTTTTCAAATGTATATGGTGGTTTACTAGATCATAACAGTAGAGTAATTTCTGCACTCTGTATTAATGCATTAAGAGGTGATCCAATTAAAATAGAAGGTAAAGAATGTGTTTTTGATTTTACCTATTTGGATGATGTTATAGAGGGTATATGCTTAACTGTAAAATATTTACAAAGCGAAAAATCTTCTCTTCCTGCTATTCATCTTACTACTAATAGCCCATGTACTTTAGAAAACTTAGCAAAAACAATATTAAAAGTCACGAAAAGTAATTCTAGAATTGATTTTTATCCTCCAAGAAATTTTGACGTAACTAAGTTCCATGGTGATTTTACTAGAGCTAAAGAGCTACTTGGTTGGTCTCCAAAGCATTCATTAGAAGTAGGATTAAGTAAATTTATAAAAAGTCTACAAAACAATACACAAGAATATCCTAACAATATAGATATGGTAATATATGAAAATATTAAAAGTTATTCATGGTTACCCTCCTTATTATAGTGCTGGTTCGGAGGTTTACAGCCAAACTCTTGCCCATGAACTAGCCAATAACAATGAGGTACAAGTATTTACTAGGTATGAAAATAGCTTTTTACCTGATTTTCATTATACTACAGCCCTAGATCGTAGTGATTCCCGAATCTTACTGCATTTAATTAATATACCTACAGCTAAATATCGTTACAAATTTATCAATGAAGAAGTAAATATAAAATTTAAAAAAATAATAGATAACTTTCAGCCAGATCTTATACATTTTGGTCATCTTAATCATCTATCAATTACTTTACCAGAAGTTGCTTTTAAAGAAAATATACCTACAATTTTTACGCTACATGATTTTTGGTTAATGTGTCCAAGAGGAAGGCTTATTCAACGTAATTCTGAAGATTTATTACGGCTTTGTGATGGACAAAAGGATCAAAAATGTGCAACCCAATGTTACAAGGGATATTTTACAGGAGATGAAGAATTCCTGAATTTAGACATAAATTATTGGGAACAATGGGTTGCAACTAGAATGAAGCACACAAGGAAAATAATAGACTATATAGATTACTTTATTTCCCCATCGAAATTCTTGATGGATAAATTTACTCAGGATTTTAATGTTCCGATAAACAAAATTTCTTATCTTGATTATGGTTTTGATCTCAATCGTCTTAAGAATAGAAATAGAATACAAGAAAAAGAGTTTATTTTCGGTTATATTGGTACTCATACTCCCGAGAAAGGTGTTGACCTATTATTGAAGGCTTTTTCTCACTTATCATCTAAAGCAAAACTTAGAATTTGGGGAGCAGCAAGAGAAGAAACTAGAGCTTTAAAAGCGATTACCGATCAATTTTTACCTATTGTTAAAGAAAGAATAGAATGGATGGGAAGTTATAACAATAAAAATATAGTTACTGATGTATTTAATAAAGTTGATGCGATAGTTGTTCCTTCAATTTGGGGTGAAAATTCACCATTAGTAATACATGAAGCACAGCAACTTAGAATACCAGTTATAACAGCCGATTATGGTGGCATGGCAGAATATGTAAGAGATGGACTATTATTTAAGCACAGAGATGCAAGTAGTTTGTCAGAAAAAATGCAAGTCCTATCTACAGATCAGGAGTTATATAGTAAACTTACCCAAAAAGGCTATCCTTATACTGAAAATGGAAATATACCTTCTATAAGTGAGCATACTGAGAAACTTAACAAGATTTACCGTAATGCTATTGAAAAGAAAGGCAAATCAGTAGCTGTGAAACCCGGTCCTTGGAGAATTACTTTTGATACTAATCCAGATTACTGCAATTTTGCTTGTATAATGTGCGAATGTTTTTCACCATACAGCAAAGTTAAAGAAGAGAAGAAAGCTCAAGGAATAAAACCTAAGATACTGTCGATAGAAACTATCAGAAAAGTAATTAAGGAAGCAGCTGGCACACCTTTAAGGGAAATCATTCCTTCTACTATGGGTGAGCCTTTAATGTATAAAAGCTTTGATGAAATAATCAATTTGTGCCATGAGTTCGGCCTGAAGCTTAACCTCACGACTAATGGTTCTTTTCCTATTAAAGGAGCTAGAAAATGGGCTGAACTATTGGTACCAATTTTATCTGATGTTAAGATTTCCTGGAATGGGGCAACTAAAGAAACTCATGAAAGAATCATGAAAGGTTCAAAATGGGAAGTAGTGACAGAAAATTTAAAAACTTTCCTTGAAGTTAGAGATAAATACTTTAGCGATATAGGTGAAAGGTGTACCGTTACTTTACAATTAACATTTTTGGAAAGTAATTTACATGAACTCTATGACATAGTTAAGATGGCCATAAAAAATGGCATAGATAGAGTTAAAGGACATCATCTTTGGGCGCATTTTAAGGAAATTAAGGATCTATCTATGAGAAGAGATGAATTAGCAATTAGTAGATGGAACACGGAGGTGAGAAGGTTATATGAACTTAGAGATAATATGCTATTGCCAAATGGTAAAAAGATAAAATTAGAAAATTTCACAATCCTTTCTCAAGAAGGTATTAAGGATTTGGCTCCAGGTGGTCAATGCCCATTTTTAGGTAAAGAAGCATGGATAAACAATGAAGGAAAGTTTAGTCCTTGCTGTGCTCCAGATGAACTCCGTAAGACATTAGGAAATTTTGGTAATGTTAATGAGGTTAAACTCGAGGAAATATGGCAGAGTAGTGAGTACCTAAGCTTACAAAAGAATTATTTAAATTATAAATTATGCAAAACATGCAACATGAGAAAACCTTTGATCAATTAATCAAAGATAATCTTAAATCTATTAAAACTTCACCGTGTGAGAGGTTTCACGAGTTGCTAGGGGATCCTTTATATGAAAATAGGTTTATAAAGGTTGGTAAATTTCATGAGCCCGGTCTTGCACCGGTTTATGATCAGACAGGTGCTTATCATATCAATGTAAGAGGAGAAGCAGTTTATCATAATAGATTTCTAAAAACTTTTGGATTCTATTTCAATAGAGCAGCCGTAGAAGATGATACAGGGTGTTACCATATTGATCCATCTGGATGTAGAGTATACAAACAGTCGTATCAATGGATTGGAAATTATCAGGAAGATATTTGTGTAGTTAGAAAACGTGGTAAATGTTTTCATATTAATTTAAATGGCAATAGGATTTATCAGGAAGAATATGATTATGTTGGGGATTTTAAGGATGGTATTGCTGTGGTTTACAAAGATGGTAAAGCTACACACATCAATAATCATGGCAAACTATTGCATAACCAGTGGTATAAGAAACTTAACGTTTTCCACAAAGGATATTCTATAGCGGAAGATCAGCATGGTTGGTTTCATATAGATGTCAACGGCAATCCTGTCTACCAGCAAAGGTTTAAAATGGTTGATGCGTTCTATAATAGTATGGCAAAAGTTGAAACCTTTGAGGGTACACTAGGGCAGATCGATATTACCGGAAACATAAAATTTAGTATTTTTACTTTAGATAAAAAGTCCCAAGTAAATCAAGAATCTCAAGTACATAAAATCTCAGCAGAACTTTCGGCTTTTTGGAAAACTTATCTAACAAATGCTGCTATTGAACTTGGTTTGCTAAGTGTCTTACCAGCAACTACCCAAGTTCTATCTCAAAGATTAAGCATTACAGTCCCAAACCTGGAAAGGCTGCTAAGGGCATTGTGGGAAATAGAGTTTGTCTACTACGATAAGAATCAGTGCTTATGGCAACTATCGTCAAAAGGTAAGTGCTTTAAGGAAATACCATTTTTGCCCCAAGCAGCGATAATGTGGGCAAGAGTTGCTGCTGAAAAGAATTGGTTAAAAATTACCGATATATTAAGGCAAGAACAGATACCTTCATTTAAATCTTTCAAGGAGAAAGAACCATCAGAAGATATGCAGGCAGCATTTTATCAGGCATTGCTAGGATATTCCATATTCGACACTAAAAAGTTTAATTCCATGGTTGATATGAATGGCGCTAGGAATATATTGCTGTTTGGTGTACACTCTTTATTTCTTGCTTATTCTGACATATATAACAAGGATTCCATGGATTTATATTATTATAACGAACATAAAGTACCTATGGTAATAGAAGATTTAAAAGTCAAACCAATAGTTCAAGAAGAATTATCAGCTGTAGATTATGAACTGGGCATCTTTTGTCGCTTCTTGCAGCATTATGATGACAACAAGGTGATATCTTATTTGAAACTGGCCAAAGGAATACCACGCATTTTAGTGATAGAAACTATCTTAGATTACCACTCCCAAGTTGGAGGTGCTGTAGATATTAATATAATGGTTGAAACAGGGGGTAAACTAAGAGCATTAAGTAATTGGGAAAGAATACTAAAACAAGTCAAAGGACGTAAAATTTTTAGTATTGTACCTTTAACAGGTTACTTATCAGTTATTGACATTAGAATATGAAAGCATTACAAGAAAATGGTTTTTTCATTATCAAAAATTTAGTTCCTTCAGAATCAATAACCCTATCTTTAAATGATATCACAAATAAGATATCGAAATTATCTCAAGAATTAGGTGTTCCAACTTCTGACTATTTAAACTGCACTGGAAGGTGGGGCACATCATCGCAGGTAACTAAAATTGTGTCTCAAGTATTAGATAAAATTATCAAAAATCATCTTGAAAAGTCACTTCAGTGTCAGATACTGCAGAAAAAATCAAATGTTATATGTAAAACTGCTGATTTAATAGATGCAGTTCCCTTCCATCAAGACATCTCCTATAGTTTTAATGATCCTTATCACTTTTCCGTTTGGTTAGCTTTGAATAATGTCAGTGAAACTTCAGGTGCACTGCAAATTATAGAAAACAGTCATAAATGGGAAATACAACCTTTAGTTGATTTTTGGTATCCATATTTTTTTGATCAGTACTCAGATAACCGAGAAAATTATAAAATTAAGTCACTACCTATTTCATCAGGAGATGCGATAGTTTTTGATTCACGGTTATGGCATGGTAGTGATAAGAATACAGATGCTAAAGATAGATTTGCTTATGTAACAAGGTGGATTGTAAAAGATCAAGACCTTCCCTATGTGCCAAAACCTCAGCCTTCAGTTTTTGGTATACTCAATTGTGGTGAGTTAACAGAATCTATACTGAGAGAATGCTTGTCATTATTTGGCTACCAAGAAAGTATAAAAGCAAAAAACATGAAAGAACTTATTAAGAGCTGGTTAGCCTTTATTACAGACACAACTACAAATATTTCTGAGGTCAACACTGCTGAAGCTAAGCGAGATTTATATAAGCTACTTATTCTGAATCAAGCGTCAGCACTACATGATGCTGGAGACATTTCAGGAAAAATATACAAAAATTTATGGTTTTCACTGCTTGTATTTCTCAATAAAAAAGTCAATGTGGTGGAGCTAGCATTATAAATGAACAAAAGTAGAGTTGGTAGTTTCAAGTATATATTGGTGTTCATTTTGAATATCTTATCCAAGTTTAAGCTTAATGTGCTTGTAATGTTCCTGGTTGCCCTAGTAGTGGCTGTTGATTTATCTTTTAGAAAGTATTTAGTAAAAAATATCTTAGATACAGCTGTAAAATATCAAGAAGGTAATGTAATTGAAAATCTTTTATTACCTGTAAGCGCTTATGTTTGTATGGCATTACTTATTACTACTGCTTTTAGATTCTATGGCTATTTTGTTGACATTCGAATGTTTACCTCAATGCGTCAAAAAATAGCTGATATGTCTTTTTACAGGCTGCTTCAGCAAGACCATTCCTATTATCAAAACAACCTATCTGGAAGTTTAGTATATAAGGTCAGTAACTTAATGGATAGTGTGATAGAGCTAATAAGACTGCTTATAGACTGTTTCTTTAGTTATAGTATAGCATTAATCTTGGCTATTTATACTTTATCACTAGTAAATATAAAGTTTGCAATAGCTACATTCATTTGGGTGAACATTTTTATTTTGATTTCGGTTTTCAGTTTTCGGGTGCTTACCAGATTAGCTGATGATCATTCTAAACAAAGTTCACAAGTAATAGCGGGTATAGCCGACAGTATTTTAAATGTTATATCAGTAAGGTTATTTTCTCGGCAAGCGCATGAGAGGCATAAATTTTTTCAAGTATGCAAGAAAAAAACTATTGCAGAAAGAAAATTACAATGGGCATACTTTTGGCTTTGGTTTATATATGGCTATTCATTTGATATACTCCAAGCAGTAAACTTGTATTTTTTAATTCATGATTATCAATTGAACAAGATTGCAATAGGAGATATTGCTCTTGTACTTGGAATTAATATATCGATTATAGAGTTTCTTAACCATCTAACTAGGAATCTTACCCAATTTTCTACTCATTTCGGCAAAGTTTCAGATGCATTGCCAATCTTGACTACCGTACCAGAAATTCAAGATAAGGAAAATGCTAAAGAATTAAATTTATTAAGTGGAAGAATAACGTTTAATAATGTTTCTTTTTCTTATGAGGGTCAGAAGTCATTATTTCAAGATTTTTCAGTTACCATTAATCCTTGCGAAAAGGTAGGTCTAGTTGGTTATTCTGGAGGTGGTAAATCTACTTTTATAAACTTAATCATAAGGCTATTTGATGTTAAAAAAGGTAATATACAGATTGATAATCAAGTAGTATCGGAAGTTACACAGAGTTCTTTGAGGCAACAAATATCTGTAATACCTCAAGAACCATTGTTGTTTCATGATACTATTTTAGCAAATATTATATATGGTAAACTTCAATCTACTATCGAAGAAATAATAAGAGCTGCAAAGCTGGCTGGTATTCATGATTTCATTATGACTCTACCAGATCAATATGAAACTGTAGTCGGAGAAAAAGGCATAAAGCTATCTGGAGGGGAAAGACAAAGAATAATCATAGCGAGAGCATTTCTAAAAAACGCTCCGATATTATTTCTCGATGAGCCAACTAGTCAGTTAGATTCTATAACAGAGAAAACAATTCAAATGAGTTTATTTAAGTTGATGGAAAATAAAACCACCATTACTATAGCACACCGTATTTCTACACTTTTACATATGGACCGAATTCTAGTATTTAACAAAGGAAAAATTGTCCAAGATGGTAAACACGCTGAACTAGTTTCTAAGCAAGGTCTTTACAAGGAACTTTGGAATGCTCAAATTGGTTGTTTGAATAGCGAAAAAGAAGATGGAAAAAATTATTGATCTGAGAAGTGACACTACAACTCTGCAGAGCTCCAACGTTATATATGCAATAAGTAATGCAACTGTTGGAGATTTTGCTTACGGTGAAGACAAAAGCTGTAATGACTTATCAGAATATTGCAAACAATTATTCAAAGTAGAAGAAGCATTGTTTGTAACCAGCGGTATGCTTGCAAATAGATTAGCCATTGCCAGTCAAACAAGTCCTGGTGATGAACTAATAACTCATTATAATTATCACGTTAATTTTTTCGATAGTGCAGGCAATGCAAAAGTAAATAATATCGTATTTAATTGTATTAGAAATAATAGCGGAATCTTAGATGTTGATGAGGTAGAATATGCTATTAATTCTAAGCCGAGGTATAAAATTTTTGCTCAGGTGAGTCTTGTTTCTATAGAAAATAGTATAAACGGGTTTAATGGTAAAATTTATCCTTTTGAAAAACAAGTCGAGTTATATCACTTCTTAAAAGCTCACAACGTAAATCTTCATTTAGATGGTGCGAGAATATTTAATGCTCATATTGAAACAAATACTGCTTTAGCAGATTATGCTAAGTATGTGGATACAATGAGCTTTTCTTTTACCAAAGGACTTGGAGCTCCTTTTGGTTCAATGCTTATGGGTAAAAGAGAGATAATTGAAAGGGCTAAAAAGCTACAGGTTTGGCTAGGTAGTGGTTATCATCAGATAGGGTATTGTGCTAATGCAGCAAAATATGTACTACAGAATAATATCTCTAGGCTTAAAGAAGATAATAAGCTTGCTAAATTATTTGCAGATAAGATTAAAGAAATTCCACATGTAAAGCTGATACTACCTTATCCAGAAACTAACATAGTAAGCTTTAGTATAAAAGAACTAAATGTGACTAATGAGTTTTTTTTGAGTAAATGCCAAGCCTATGGTTTATTGCTTTTTCCTTGGCTCGAGTCTCATATAAGAGCAGTTACTCACCTTGGCATAAAGGAAACAGATATCATGAAAGCTGCTGAAATTATAAAGGAGGTTGTGTTAAATTTAGTATGAGAATAAAAATAGATTTCTTTAGCGATTCAAACACTGACCCTTCAGCTAAAATGAGGGAAGCGATGGCTAAAGCAAAAGTTGGAAACGAAGCTGCATGTGAAGATCCAACTGTGAACGAATTAGTGGCAACCGCATGTAAAATATTAGGTAAACCTGCAGGAATCTTTTTGATTTCAGGAACGATGTCCAATGTAATTGCTTATAAAGTACACATTCAAAGACCTGGTGATTACTTGCTGCTTGATGAAACTTCACATCCGCTCATAGTACAATCTGGCTTGATCGCAGCCCAGGCACATGCCACTCCTTTGCCCATCAAAGGTACGAGAGGAATATTTACTGGAGAACAAATTGTTGAGTTTATTACTCGTCCTAGTTTAAGAAATATTCCGAGAGTTGGGCTTGTTTCTATCGAACAAACGACAAATTTTGGTGGTGGAGCTGTGTGGCCTTTAGAATATATTCAAGAGATCTCAAGTCTCTGCAAAGAGAATGACGTATTCACTCATTTAGATGGAGCAAGACTGTTCAACGCTTGTGCTCATACTAAAATATCTCCAAAGGAGTATGCAAGTTATTTTGATTCGGTATTCATTGATTTTAGTAAAGGATTAGGTGCTCCAATGGGCGCAATATTGCTTGGAAGTGAAGAGTTTATTGAAAAAGCTTGGTACTATAAGTTTCAAATTGGCGGAGGTATGCACCAAGCTGGCATTATTTCAGCTGCATGTTTATATGCTCTACATAATAATGTAAATTCTTTAGAAGAAGATCATAAAAAAATGCAGCACCTTATAGAAGGCCTAGACTCCATAGATCAAGTTATAATTGATATCGACCTGTATAAAACTAATATAGCGTATTTTTCATTACGTACTAATTGTATATCTACTCAAGAATTAATAAACGTACTAATGACAAATTATGGAATTAGAATGGCTAACATCAAAGGTAAAATCAGAGCTATAACACATAGAGATATAAGCTATGAAGATATTAATGCTACTGTATCTGCTATAAGAAAGATACTAAGTAAGTAATTTTCTGCACTAATTGTTTGCAAACTTCTTGTCAAACAATATTATACCAATATAGTATTATGCTAGCATCTGCATAGAGCTATTTGGGAATAGGTGTGAACTTTGTCTTCTTTCAATATTTACTATTCTTCTGTGGATATATGCTGCTTTATTTATCAAGACAAAGTATACCAATTGCTCTACCACTGTTAATAGATACTGACCATGTAAAATTAAGCTATTTTTTTGCCTGCTTTTCTTTTTTTTATGGAGTATCAAAATTTGTTAATGGAATAATCATGGACTCCAAAAATAATCCATTATTTATGTTTGGGCTATGCAATATTGCAACTGGATTATTAACCATTGGTATAACTTTATCATATAATAATCTAACTTTATTACTGTTAACATTAATATTATTAGCTTGGGCACAAGGGTTAGGTTGGCCAGCTATTACCAAGTTTATGGTTACAAACTCTAGCATCTCTTCAATTGCATCATCATGGGGAGTTATGAGCGCATCTCAGCAACTTGGTTCTTGTATTACTTTAATTGTATTACCAAGTATAATAAAAATGTATGATGCAAAGAGTGCATTTTTGTACTCTGGTCTCTTATGCTTACTTTTTGGAATTTATATAATATTAAAAGCATATTACAAAGAAATTGCCAACTTTACTACCTATTATAAGGTGCATAAATCTCAAATAGGTATCAAGGTAACAAGTTCCATATGGTTTCTATGTTGTGCTACTTTTTGTGCTTATATTATAAAAATGGGAATCTTCTTTTGGTTTCCTATAATTTTAAGGGATAAATTACAAATTTCTCTTGTACAATCCTTACTAATAACAGGTGTATATGATTTAGGTGGAATCCTTGGAACTTTAATCACAGGAAGAATTAGTGATATGTACTTCTTTCAAAATAGAAGCTTGCTGGCATTATTTTACATGTTGGGTATAGCACTCACTTTTATTGCAATGAACTTTGTTCAAAACATAATTCTTATGAACCTTGGTGCAATCTTATCAGGATTCTTTATATTTGGAGTGCAAGTACTGACAGGTGTTATAGCTGTAGAAATTGCTCCACAAAATAATGTATGTGCAATTGTAAGCTTAACAGGATTATTTGGGTATATTGCAAGTTCAATATTTTCATGCGTGCTCTTAGGAGTACTTGTTAAGCACTGTGGTAACAGTATTATGTTTTCATTTTTTTCCATTTGCTCTGTTGTTGCACTCGTTTGCTTTTCCATACTATCAAGCAAAGATCTTAAAAAACTAAGTAAAGCGGTGTAAAAAAAATTTCTCAACAGTTAAACTTTGTAGATAGATTTTTTACCCAAGGAATAAACATGGTAACCATATCTTAGTAACAGCTCGCTATCTAATAAATTACGGAAATCAAAAACATTAGGTGCAGCCATAATACTCTTTAAACTTGCAAAATCTTGATTTTTAAATTCTTTCCACTCCGTTAACAATAACAAGGCTTCCGCGTCCCTTGCAGCCCCTATAGCATTGTCCGCGTACTCTATATCCTTTAGAACTTGCCTAGCATTATCCATCCCGATTGGGTCATATGCAGTAATTTTAGCCTTGTTATTCACTAACAATTGTGCAATATCTATAGCTGGGCTATTTCTTACATCATCAGTACCAGACTTAAAAGTTAGCCCCCATATTGCTATTTTTTTATTTTGGACTCCATTTAATAGATATTCTACCTTTTTAGCAATGTTTGTTATATGATTATAGTTAGATTCCTTAACTGAATTTAAAATTTGTAGCTTGACATTGTGATCTTCAGCAAGCCTTATTAAGGCCGATAAATCTTTAGGAAAACATGATCCTCCAAATCCTGGACCAGCTTTGAGAAATTCCTTACCTATTCTATGGTCCATTCCCATACTGTTAGCTAAAAGGTCAATGTTCGCTCCTAATAGCTCACATAAACCTGCCATCTCATTGATAAAAGCAACCTTTGTTGCTAGAAAAGCATTAGAAGCATATTTAATCATTTCAGCTGTAACTGTATCAGTGACTATTAACGGAATATTCCTATCTGTAAATGATCTATATATAGCTTCTAGTTTTACTCTAGCTCGCTTAGTTTTTACTCCTATTATTATTCTATCTGGATATAAAAAATCTGATACTGCAGAGCCTTGCTTGAGAAACTCTGGATTAACTCCCAAATCAAAGTTGTAGCCCTTATTAGATAAATAATTATATATATTTTTTGTAGTACCAGGAGGGATAGTTGATTTTATAACTATTAAGCAATCTTGATTAACTCTCTCAGAAACTTTACTTATTGAATTATATACATTCTTTAAATCCGCATTTCCTAAGGAGTCTGATGGAGTATCTACAGTTACAAACACTACTTCTGTGTTGGGATTTATTTGAGAATACGAATCGAAGAATCTTATCCTTTGTAACTTTATATTATTCTCTAAATAGTCTGCTAATCCAGGCTCATATATAGGAATTTTTCCTAATTTCAATAACTCAATCTTCTTAGTATTTATGTCAATGCAATCAACGTTATGACCCTGCTCTGATAACATTGCACAAGATACTAAACCTACATACCCTATTCCTATAATGGTTATATACATCTTGTCATCACCTTAAAAATATCCTAATGTAGCTCAACTGCTTAAACATTTAAAAAGAACATCATTAACAATTAGAGTCATAAATTTTTACTCTAGCGTTGCATACATTATTTTTCTTAATTACTTTACTTTCTGAATAAACTATAAACAAAGTCGATGGTATTAATATTAAAATACCATACAAAGCACTTTTATCAGGCAACTCATTAAACATAACATATGTTACTATTGCAGAAATTATTAGCTCTATGTATCTATATGGTGCAAGTGCAGTAGCATCTGCAAGAGTAAAAGCTTTTAATATGAAGAACAGAATTAGATTTGAATTAATTCCCAAAATCAGTAGTAATACTAATTCTAACAAGGAAGGCAAATGCCAATAAAACAGCAAAGGCACAGTGGAAAAAATAGTTGTTGTTAGAGCTGAATAAAATAACATACTTATTACTGACTCTTTTATTGCGAGTTTCTTATTAAGTATGTCTAATATAGCAAAGATTAATGTAGATACAATAAAAATAAGAATTTTAGGATTAAAGTCTTCACTATAAGCTTTGGTAGTAATAGCAATACCAACAAAGCCAATAACAGTTACTGACCATCTTTGCCAAATTATATTTTCATTTAGTAAAGGGATTGCAAGAAGTATAACAAATAATGGTATAGAAAAACTTATAATTGTTGCAGTTACTATGGGAAAAATAGCTAACCCATAGGTCCACAAGGTTATTCCAACAAATAACAATACTCCTCTAGTTATCTGAATAGATATTTGACTTGTTTTAAAAGCTTCTCTTCCATAGTAAAGCATAAAAGGTACAAGGGTAATAGTGCTAAATAAAAAGCGGAAAAAGATTACTTCAAAACTTTGGAGATGTAAACTTAGATATTTTGATATAGTATCATTAGCTACACTACTAAATAAACTAAGTATAAACCAGATAACTCCAAGTAAATAAGCTCTTAGTCTGTAATCCACAAAACTCCTAATTTAATATACAAACTTCCATGATGTGCTCATATAACTTCGCTGCAAAAAAGGTTGATAGCATACAGGCTCTCTTCTACTTACTGTTCTAATCATATTCACAAATTTTTGCTAAAAGTAGCATTAGAAGTATTATACAAGATATGTCTTTAATTGCATAATTTTAATAGATTTAGAATAGAGATTATCTGAGCAGGGAGTTACTGACTGATTTTTTTGTAATATAAGATAAGAATGATAGACATTCAATCACAACTAAAAGTAGCATCAGCTGAGATGGATAATATTACATCAAAAAATATTAAATGTCTGCAGCAAGAGGCAGATGCAATGATAGAGGACAATCAGGAAGCAATAGATAGATTCTGCAATATTGAACTATAAACGATGCCAAGCAAACTAAAGAAATAAAGCAAAGAAAGGTTTAAAAAACATAATTTCGCCCAAAAAGCATAAAACTGTGACTAAGGGGCAAGAAGCTAAAATTTCAAACGATAAGCCAAAACCGCTCTCTGAAATTGTGGTGAAACCTAGCCTATGCTCAGAAGTAACCTCTAAAGTAGAAAATGTCAAAAAAGATAAAAAAGGAATAAAAGAAAAAATAAAAAGCTTCAAAACGAAACCCGTAGAAAAAGAGCTAAAAAAGGGTAGCATATTCAAAAAAGGCTTCAAAAAGCTAAAAGGAAAAGTAAAAAAATTAAACCCCATAAAGGTTAAGAAAAATAAGATAATCGGGAGCAAGAGACTAGCATTTTTACTAACATCTGCTACAATCGTGGCAATTTTACCAACATTCAGTTTAGCTCCTCTTCCAGCATTAGCCATAACTTCTGCATGTGTTTTCAGTATAAACTTCATCGCAGTCAAAACATTGAAGAAATTTATCAAACAACGCAAATTAGCAGCAGAATCCCAAGAAGCAGAAACTAAAGAAGAGTCAACTGTAGCTGGATCAGGAAAAATGGAAGATGTAGCAATTGAGCCAGCGAAAGAGGAATCTAAGCAAATTTCTAAAGAATAATACTCTTTACTTATGCAAAGGTACCCTTGCAAACAGAAATCTTGACTTAATGGTCTTTTTCTGTTATGGTTTACTATTGGGTTTGTGATAGAAGTTTAAAGATGAGTAATTTAGATAGGGTAATTATTAGGGCAGCATTAATTGAAATGGTAGGATCAGGACTAGAAGAACCAGATTTAGAAAAATTAACAGAAGTAGCAGTAAAAGCAGAAGAAGGATCGTTAGGCAGGGAGATTAGTGAAGCAGAACGTTTGGAAATTAGAAAAGGGTTAGAGGAACTTTTAGGTTTAGAGATAATTAATTCAGGTAAGGAAATAAGAACGGATAATTTAGATGAGGAAATTGCTAAGCAAGAACGTGTATTAGGCAGGAAATTTAGTAAAGAAGAACGTTTAATGGACTATTTTGATAGACAAGTTATTGTAGTAGAACATTTAACAGGCAGGAAATTTAGTAAAGAAAAACGTTTAGAAGAACGTTTAGCAATAAAAGCTAATCAAGATGAACGCATAAAAAAAGAAGCCGATATATTACAATTGCATTGTGCTGCTTACATGGGTAACTTAAATATGGTTAAGGAATGTATAGAAAAAAAGGGAGTTGATGTTAACGCATTAGCAAGAGGTAATACTGCCTTATTTTGCGCTACTCAAGCAAATCATCAACATGTAATGAAATACTTGATAGAAAAAGGGGCTAGTTGTTAATTTAAAAACATCGTTGAAACAGGAAGGATAGCTGTATAGTAGTATTTTTCTGTTATAATTTAACATTGTTTTTATAGTAGGAGCCTTAAATGGATTTTGAAACGCGTAAGTTAGCGAAAAGAGCGATAAAATGAAAGTGGAACACATATTAACCGATGAGAGGGGGGTTTAACTGAGATTTCTATTAAAAAAGCTCCTAACATAGAAAAAAGCAAGTACATGTGTCACTTAGTAGGAAATTATATAATTAAGCATAATATAAAACGGGATATATATACAGGGTATTAAACCCGAATAGAATGAGCAACTCTGAATGAGTTAAGTAAAGACTATAGCAAGGTTGTATTTTCAGTATCGCGGTCAAAACACTAAAGAAATTAACGCAAATTAGCAGCAGAATCTAAAGAAGAGTCAACTCTAGCTGAAGCAAACAAGCCGGAAGAAGAAATTCAAGATGTATCTATAAAACCAGTAAGTAAAGAAAATTCTGAGCAAATTTCTAAGGAATAGATTTCTACATTAATATACTACCTTAAATACTTTTATATTTCTATTTAAATATTATTTATTCAATATAAAAGTAGTAGTAAAGCTAGTGGCTTCTTTATAAAATACTAACTAAACGGGTACGCGAGTTAATAATTTAAAAACGTTTCTCGCTGCATACTCTAATGCAAACACACTTTTTGTGGGGTTGCTATGACAGTAGAAAAGATTTTACAAAAGGCTGCAAAGGAAATTTATCACTTCAGACATCCTAGTATTTTTTCTTTATTAGTTAGTGCAGTCTTCAAATGGATCATAAATAGTAGATTGGGTGTTCGTTTTTTACATTTTGCTGCAGAAAAGAACTTTTATAATATCATTCGATTCCTTGTCAAACATGGTGCTAACGTTGATGCTGCAGATAGAGAAGGCAATACAGTACTACACGTTGCTTCCATATTTGGCTTTATCGAAATAATACAAACTGTTGCAGCAAGGACTGAAAATATTAACGCCTATAATATTTACGGTAATACTCCTTTACATTTTTCAATAAAGTATAAGCAATTGTATGCTATGCAAAGGCTATTACAATATGGTGCAGACATTAATCGCCTAAATGGTCTAGGTGAGTCACCTCTTCATATAGCTGTAAAATGTGCTGATGGGGTAATGTTGGGGTTACTGATAAAGGGAGGCGCCTTTCTCGAAACTAAAAATGCAGAAGAAAGTACTCCTTTGCACCTTGCAGTTTCATTAAATAAGAAAGAGTATGTAGAGCTTTTATTGCGAAGCTGGGCAGATGTTAACGCAATTGGGAAAAGTGGTTGTACACCGCTGCATCTGGCTGTTATGAATGGCAATAAAGAAATTGTGGAATTATTGCTGAGTAAAAAAGCAAATGTTCATCTGAAATGTTTTTATAACTCTAAAGAAGGTTACACAGCACTAGAGAACGCTGTAGCAGATGAAAACGAAGAAATTACAGAATTATTTCTGCTTTACGGAATAACCTTAAAATAGCGGAGTGCAACAATGTCCTACGAGCAGATTTCTATATGTGGCATAATACTAATCATTGCTATTAAAATATTTTCCTTTTTTAGGAAACGAGCGTATAAAAGTCTTATCAGAAAGGTGTCACTAAAAGAGAGTGAAGAGAAAATTGAACATAACCTTCAAGTTTATAAAGAAAATCTAAAAATAATTGGTGTGGCAAAACCGATAGGTAAATGGACAAAGATGGCTATCCTCAATAATGAATTGATGCAGCGGTTAGCACGATTGATACAGGAAGAAGGCGATGAGAAGGGATATTGGGAGCTATTTGTAAAAGCTCAGGCTTCAACTCAAGGCAAATATAAGGGAAGAGGGCGGTAGCTCCGTTTGGTAGCAAAGTTTCCCATTGTTGGCTTCCGGGAGTGTTAAATAAACTGTGTCAAACCGCATTTTTAGTTCAACTCAATTTTCAATCTATTAGGAGGGAATGTTCAAAAAAGTGTGTCAAACCGCATTTTTAGTTCAACTCAATTTTCAATCTATTAGGAAAGAAAATGTCGAGCTGAGACATAGTTAATGCCCAATTAGGGAAAGCCATAATCCATTTTTGCTCTATCTTTTTTATAGCACAATATACCTGTTTGTACAAGGCATTTGTGCTGGTAAATGAGCCCTTGGTTTTAGTGAATTTTCTGATCTGTCTATGTAGCCCCTCAATAGGATTGGTAGTATAAATTAGCCTCCTGACTGGGCCAGAATACTTGAAATAGCCGGATCCAATTATTCTGCCAGGATTTTATGACTAGTGGATATTTTTCTCCCCATTTTTCTTCCAACTCAAGCAGATAATTTTCAGCAATTTCTCTACTTGAAGCCTGATATACTTTTTTCAAATCACTCATGAAAATCTTCACATCTTTGCTAGATACATATTTTAGAGAATTGCGTATCTGATGTACCACACATAGCTGTACCTCTGCATTAGGAAATACACTATTTATGGCTGCAGGAAAGCTTTTTAGCCCATCAACACAAGCAATTAGAATATCTTCTACTCCTCTTTCTTTTAGATCATTTAGTACTCCCAACCAGAAGTTAGCTCCTTCACTTTCAGCTAAATAAAAGCCTAGTACTTCTTTTTTGCCATTTTGGTCTATGCCCAATATATTGTACATACATTTACTTACGCAATGTCCATCCTCTTTGACCTTAAAAAACATGCCATCCATGAACACTATTGGATATACAGATTGCAGCGGGAGACTACGCCATTCGTTGATTACCGGTAGCAGTTTGTCAGTAATACTGGATATCTCTGCTGCCGATATTTTGTGATCGTAAATTTCTTCTACATGTGATGCTATATCTCTATAGCTCATACCACTGGCAAATGTGCTCAAAATCTTTGTTTCAAGCTCTGGATGTAGGCTTGTTTGCCTTTTTTTGACTATTTGTGGTTCGAAACTTCCTTCTCTATCTCTTGGTGTTAATAGCTCAAATGAGCCTGCACTTGTACGTAAAGTTTTTGCATTTCTCCCATTTCTTCGGTTATTCTCTTCACTTTCAGCTAATAAGTGATTTTCTATTTCACCTTCCAAACTTGCCTCCAGCAGCTTTTTTATAAATGGTGTTAATGCTCCATCTCTTCCTGTCAGCGGCCTTCCTTCTCTTATCGATGATAGAATATTTGCTTCCAGTTCTTTATAGTCTACCAATCCGGTAGTTTTATTTGCTATTCTTTGATTCATATGTGAAACCTCCATTTTTTTATATCAACTTACTACTTTTTTTCGGTTTGACACAGTTTATTTAACACTCCCTGGCTTCCTGAATTACATGCGGGGAATCCATGTCATACAACTTGTTTCTCTTTCGCTGCTGAACCCTTTTTATTCTTTATGAACAGTTTTACAACAGCCAACATTTGTGCAGAGCCATTGCTACTGCATTCATTAGAATCAGCACCTTTTTTTTAGTAACGACTTTATTTTACCTAAATCTTTGCTTGAAACAGCCTTGTATAATTCGGGTTCACAAAATAACGTATCGCTCTATAGAGATACCTTTTATAACTCTTATTATTTTCTGTAGTTTTCTCACCTTCACCCTCCTTTAAATTTAAAACATGTAAAATTTTTGTTAAATATACAAATGTCCATAAAGATATACCTTTTCTATAAAAATAAGTTTTATTGATTCTGCTTCTCTTCGCTAATTTTTACTACCTCTGATAAAAATGAACTCAATAAATCCTGTAATCTTTGATCTTCAATTTTTTGACATTCTTTCATTATATTTAATATTTTCATTTCTCCTTCACTATCTTCATCTTCGTAATAATTTTCTTCTGTTGGTCCACAGAATAAAACTCTAGCATTCACTAATGCTTTTTCTGCTTCAGATAGCTTTTTAAATGACATGCAATCTACACCTTGTTCATATCTGTGTATTTGCTGTTGTGATAATCCGATTTTATTCGCTAACTCCAACTGAGTACATCCTCTTACGAACCTCCAATCTTTTGCCATTTGTCCAATTTTGTGCTTTATAGACTTTGTACCTATTATACTCTTGCCAATTTGAATTTCCCCTGACAAAAGTTTTACTAATACACAAAATGCACTGCGAAATTCTTGGTCCTTAATTTTTTTTAAATTTTGCAGTATACTCAGCATCTTTTCTTCCTTGTAACTAACATAACCTGTTGTAGGAAATATATCTTTAAAACTAGCCGATAATACTTTTAGCATCTTTTCTGCATTTTCAGGTGAAACAGCATCTATCCTTTGTTCATATCTTCGTATTTGTGACGTTGATATACCAGTTTCCTTTGCTAACTTCGCTTGAGAATATCCCCTTAATAACCTCAACTCTTTTATCTTTTGAACTACTTGGTAGCTTAAAGAGTCGATAGCAATTTTCTCTCTGGTAGTGGTCATTTTTTGCACAATTGCAGAACAAACATATAATACAGTATTATTGAGTTTGATTAAAGTTTTACTACTTCTGCCAAAATAATAGGCATAAACTTCAGGAAATTGATATCTCACAATGTAGCTAAGGCTAGAAGCGAGCAGAAATCTCTACTAATTAAATATTTTTCTATTTCTATTTAAATATTGTATATTAAATATAAAAACAGTAGCAAAGCTAGTTGCTTCTTTGTAGAATACGAGCTAAACGAATACAATGGTCAATAATTTATTTACAATTGACGCTGTATACTGAAACAGTGGTTGAGGTAAGTTACTATGAGTGAAAATGCATTACAAGAAGAAATAAAGCGTCACAACGAGTTGTACTATCGGGAAAATATATCAGAAATAACCGATGCAGAGTACGATGAACTGGTAAAAAAAGTAGATATTCAAACCGTTGGTACTGCACCTGATAGAAGATTTTTAGAGGTGGAACATATTGTACCAATGCTCTCGTTGGACAAGGCTCATGGACGAGATGAAGTTGAAGAGTTTCTTGCTAGGGTTAAAAAACTTCTGAATATGCATGAGTTGGAAATCATATGTGAACCAAAAATTGATGGCTTATCGTTTTCTGCGATTTATGAGGATGGTGTATTTATTAAGGGTTCGACTCGTGGAGACGGTTACCATGGTGAGGATGTTACACAAAATGCCGCAACTATAGGAGGATTGCCTAAAGTTTTACCCGATGTAAAGGGCAGATTGGAAGTTAGGGGCGAGGTATATATAAGAAATGATGATTTTTTAAAATTAAATAAGGATAACCAATTTTCAAATCCACGCAATACGGCATCCGGTTCACTAAGACAATTGGACCCAGAAGTTACCGCCAGTAGACCACTCAGGTACTTTGCCTATTCTTTGATTAGTGGTGGAACAGAAAAGACCCAGCTTGAAGTATTAGATAGGCTGAAGGAACTTGGATTTTGTGTAAATGAACATCAATGCTTAGCAAAAAATGTGGACGAAATGCTGGGGTTTTATAACAGAATCTATAATGACCGTTATAGTTTAGGCTATGATATTGACGGAGTTATCTTGAAGGTAAATAATTTAACATTACAAAGTCGTCTTGGGAATACCAACAAGGCTCCAAAATGGGCGATAGCACACAAGTTTCCAGCAGCTCATGCAAAAACTAAGATAGTTAAAATATTAATACAAGTAGGCAAAACGGGTAAATTGAATCCGGTTGCTGAATTAGTTGAGATAAATATAGGAGGGGTAATCGTTAGCAGGGTAAATCTGTATAATAAAGATGAAATTGAAAGCAAAGACATCAGAGAGGGCGATATTGTAGTAGTAGCACGAGCAGGCGACGTCATTCCAAAGATTGTAGAAGTGGACAAAAATGCTCGTTCTCCGAATGCACCAAAGTTTATATTTCCGAATACCTGTCCAGAATGTGAAAGTGAAGTACAGATTGAAGGAGCAGCAATAAGATGTTCAGGGGTTACCTGTAAAGCTCAAATCATAGAAAGGTTAAAATATTTTGTTTCCAATCATGCTTTTGACATTACCGGCTTTGGTGATAAGCAAATAGAGTTCTTTTATGACCTTGGTTTGATAAGGAAAATATCTGACATTTTTGCTCTCGAAGAAAAACTAAAAAATTTTAACTTAAGCGAGCTAAATGGATGGGGAAAAAAAGCAATATCTAATTTACTCAAATCCATTAACAGCAGAAGAGTTGTGAGTTTGGATAAATTTATATGTTCTCTAGGGATTCGATACGTCGGACCACACGTAGCAAAATTACTAGCAAAACATTATGGCTCATATGAAAATTGGTATTCTGCTGATGAAGAAGAATTAATGAACATAATAGGTGTAGGAGAAAAGATTATAGATTCATTAATATCTTTCTTCTCTGAAAAGGATAATGTTGAAATGGTAAAGAATCTCGCTTCTCAACTAAAGATTGAGCCTGTAAGTGCTAATGTTAGTAATTCCCCTCTTAGCGGCAAAACAGTGGTCATCACAGGAGAATTATCAGGAATGAAAAGAAAGGAAGCGCAAGCAGAGGCAGAATCTTTAGGAGGAATTGTGAGTTCAAGTGTATCAAATAAAACGGACTTCTTGGTTGTCGGCGAAAAACCTGGGTCAAAGTATCACAAAGCTGTGGAACTAGGTGTTAAAATTTTAACCGAGGAGGAATGGAATAAACTAATCCTGGGAAAAGAATAAGCCCTTCTCGATCAATTCTTGTATCTACTTTGCCTTTTTAAAAATGGCACCTACGAATTTATTTGCTAGGTCCTTTTGGGTATATCCTCGCTTTAACCTACAGCTTCTTACTTTTTGTGCTATTTCACACCTTGTAGTACACTTTGTGTTATTGTTAGCTTTTTTTGAAACCATACTTTTTTATAGAAATAACCACATATGTTATATCATAAAATTTTATCAAAGTCTATTATTTTTTTCCACGTATCCATAAGCTCTATATGAAATTCTTGCTATGGATGCCTATTTGGGTTTCAAGTTCCTCTGCAGTTAAGTCAGTTGCTCGTGAGATAATATTGATAGAAACGCCTAATTTAAGTAGACTTTTTGTAACCTTGATTTTCTCTGCTTTTTTAACCTTTTCTTTGCTAGTCTTCATACCTTCAGATAAGGATCTGACTACCGTATTCAATACATCCCGGGATTCTTGATCCTCAATTTTTTTGCATTCATCTATGAACCTCAATAGCTCATTTTCATATTCTGTTAGTCCAAGAAATAGAGCTTTAATGTTAACTGATAATACCTTTGCTATCTTATCTAATATTTCAATTGGAATGTCGGTGTATCCTTGTTCATAGTCATGTATTTCCTTAAGTGTTGAACCGATTTTATTTGCTAGGTCTTCCTGAGTGTATCTCCGTATTAACCTCTGCTCTTTCATCCTTTTCCCTACTTTGTAGAGTATAGAACTAGTACAAACTTCTTTTTCTGTATCATCATATTCGTAACTAGACAAGCGAGTCGCTTGAGAAATAATATCAACTGAAACTCCTTCTTTAACTAGATTCTTTGCTACTTCTATTCTCGCTTCTTCTTGACTAATTTTTTCGCTAACATATACAAATCTCCTAAGAAACTCCTTGAACTAACTCATCTTTTTTTACCAAGAGATAGCCAAGTTCCTTTGCTCTTTTGATCAAATTTTTTACAGTTCTATCTTTATAGCGTGTTTCATAGTATTCCATTCCTTTTTCTACATATTCCTGTCCGTATTTGAGCATACTATAAAATATGCACGCTATCTTTCTTGCAGTAGCTGTTATTGCTTTTGGCGCTCCTAATCGTTTTTTTAATTTCCTGTAGTATGCACCTAATGCACTTTTACTATTTCCCACAGAATTAGCAGCCATTCGAAATGCATTTGCAGCACGATTAATGACTTTACGCGTTCTTGTGCTAAACACTTTTTCTCCTGTAATTTTATTGGCAGGGCTGAGTCCTAACCACGATGAGAAGTGTTTTTCTGTTGACCATTTACTATGGTTTATACCAGTTTCTGAAATTATGGTCTGTACACTTAGTACATCAAGCCCTGGAACTTTAGTAAAATCCATGCCAGTTATCCGGTGTAGTTCCTCGTGCAAAGCAAAGTTTGGCTTACTTTTTCTATGCTTATTCTTTTCCTTACTCAACTGTTTACTTTCGCCAGGTTTTGTTTCAAGCGTCTTGTAATAGGCCTCAATATTTCTATCACATTCTGCTATTTTTTCTTGATAAATATTATATAGTTCAAATTCTTGCTTTAGCGTGAATAAGTGTTCCTCTCTATAGTCACCAGCTAACGCTTTTGCAATAGTAGACTGATCATTTTTTATTCGTGCATCCCTGAATTCAACCAATTTCTCAGGATCCCTTTTGCCTTCGATTATAGCCTTGATAATTTTCATACCAGTTACTCCAGTAATATCTCTTATAACTTTATGCAGCTGTATATTCATTTGAATTAATGCCTTCTGCATACGCAGAACATGTGTAGATGCACTTTCAGTAAGACTTTTACGTTGCCGCACATAACTACGCAATACACAAATTTGATCATCGGGTCTGAATGATCCATGAAGTAGTCCATAACTGTGTAGTTGTTGTAACCACTGACAGTCCTGAACATCTGACTTTCTTCCAGGTACATTTTTTACATGTCGCGCATTTACCAGTTTTACTTCAAACCCATATGATTCGAGTACTTGAAATAAAGGAATCCAGTATACTCCTGTTGATTCCATAGCTACAGTTGTAACTTTACATTTTTTCAACCACCGTGCTAAATTATGAAGATCTTCAGTGAAGCAGCCAAATTTTTGGATACGTTGTTCATCTCTTCCTTCAGGTACACATACATAATGTACAGCTGAACCAACATCAATCCCTGCTGCATCAGGATTCACTATTTCTAATTTACTTTTTGCTTTTTTCATGGCAACTCCTTCGTATAATTTGTAATAGGGAAACGCTTCAGCTTGGAACGGTTGATAGTACAATCTCCTAACCGAGGTAGTCTACAAAAACTCCATCAATGATTTGACCGTTCCTCCCAAAACCACGCTTACGAACGGGCACTAAAGGCACCAGTGACTTGGTCGGTTATAACTGCAAAAGCGCTTCTCACAAAGTTATATTAGAAATTACTCAAAACTTAAATTGGGAGTTTCTTCCTGGTTTGACAGATTTCGTCTGTTTGACGCTTACTAATGGATAAAGCTTCTTGCGTAATTCCTGGTCCTTAATTTCTATATGTATTTTTGTTAGATAGACTATTTCTTCATCCTCATCTTCATACCAACTGTTTTCCTTCAGTTCTGTTGGTCCTGGAAGTAGATCTATAATACTAACTGATAATGCTCCTGCTATTATACATGATTCTTTGACTGTAATAGGCTTGCACCCTAGTTCAAAGCTATGTATTTCCTGATATGTTAAACCAATTTTGCTTGAGTATATCCTTGTATTATCCTACAACCTTCTATTTTTTGCCCCACCTCGTAGTTTATTGAGCCAATATGCTCTAGGTTATCGTAGATAAAGTCGCTTTTTCTTATGGAAGGAAACATATATTATTTATAGAAACAAACATATAACTTATCATAAGATTTTATCAAAATCCAGCCCCTATAAGATATTTTATTGCAAAAACTACACAACTTTATTAATAGATAAACCTGTTGTTTGCGAGATAATATCAACAGAAATTCCTTCTTTAACTAGACTCTTTGCAACTTCGATCTTCTTTGCTTCTCTAACCTTTTCCCTACAAACACGTATGCCTTCAAATAAAGATTTGATTAGCACATCGCGTAACTCCTGGCTCTCAATCTTTTTGTATTCTTCTATTAGACTTGATAGCTCTGTCTCATCTTCATTTTCTGTTGTTTCGGGAAGTAAATCTACGATACTAATTGATAATACCTTTGCTATTTCATCTAACATTTCAAGTGAAACAGCAGCGCGTCCTTGTTCATATTCGTATATTCCTTGATTTGTTATCCCCCCGATTTTATTCGCTAAATCTTCCTGAGTGTATCCTCGTCTCAACCTCCACTCTTTTATCCTTTGCCCTACTTTGTAGGGAATATGAATCTTTTTCTCCTTATTACTATATTCATCAATAGATAAGTCAGTTGTTCGCGAGATAATATCAACAGAAACTCCTACTTTAACTAAACCCCTTGCTACTTCTATTTTCACCGCTTTTCCGCTTCTTTCCTCACTAATACGGATGAATTTGGTTAATAAATAAAATATCTCGCGTAATTCTTGATCCTTAATCTCTTTATGTCTTCTTACTAGATTTAATATCTCTTCTCCCTCATTTTCAAAATACCTTTTTGATACTGCTTGTCCGGAAGCTAGATCTCTAGCACTCGTTGATAATGCTTTTGCTATGGCATATAATTTTTTAATTGAAATTTTACGTGTTCCTTTTTCATATTGTAATATGACCTGATATTTTGTACCGATTTTACTTGCTAAATCCTTTTGAGTATATCCCAGCCTTAATCTACGATTTCTTATCTCTTGCCTAACTTTGTAGCTTAGGCTTTCTGCCAATTCGCACACTAATGTCTTCTATTGGAATTGTTGCTTAAATAATTTCTCCCTTTCGCTTATTATTTGGTCGCTTTTGTCCTCAACCCCTCTCATCTCTCTTTCTCGTTCCTCTATAATAAACTTCATAACCTCATCTGAATATTTGCTCTTTCCACTTGCTAGTTCTGATTTTAACCTTCTTACTTTATATTCCAATTCTAAAAACCTTTCTTGTCTCATTAGCAATTCTATCATCTGATTTATTTGTAAGCGTAATTCCCCTTCTTCTAGAGCTCCTGCTATTTTGATCAGTAATAACTCATCTATTTTATAATTTACTTCAGATTGAGCTATAAATAAGTTAATCATTGCTCGTACATCAACAGGCTCGGCTACTAATACCTTAACATTACTACACACAAAACGTTTTAAACTTATATTTTTTTCTAGATAATTTTTCATATCCTGCGATAAGTTCTCCTTTAATTCTTCATATGCTCCTGACAGTAACACCTCTAATTCCTTAAAAAACTCAATCTCTATATCACCCGCCACAAGAATCATTAGCAGATGTTTTACTAACTCTCTATCATTTGATTTGATCGCCTGATAAATTGCTTTTTCTCTATTCTCTTCCAAATCATAAAGTTCTGATGAATCACTAAGGCTAAATAAATAGTTTGTAGCTTCTCCAGAAGCATAGGCAATATTAACTTCTCTTAGTGGATGACCATCATTAAACTTTTCTAGTAACTTACTATCAGTAGTTTCTTCTATTGCAACAGCCACTTTACTCAATTTCTTTAGCTGGTCTATACCTTCTCTTGAATCTCTAGGTGTATTTTTAACTTCATTTAGCACCTTGCTATAAAGACTTTGCTTTTCCTCACTGCTTAATAATGTACAATGCTCCTTCAGTTGTTCAGAAGTTTTAGATAGAAGTTGTATTAACATATCCTGCCTACGTTTTGTTGAAAATACTCACGCTATATTATAGAATTTTTAATTGAAAGTAAACTTGTAGGTTCATATCTAAAATAGGTATCTTTGAGACTGCTAAACTCATGGCATCCATTTCCTGGCCTTTAAAGGCACTTTATAGAAGAGTTGATAAAAAGATGTGCAAAACTACATTCAAGGCTTAAAGTACCATTTTAAGCCCACCTCTGAAGGTCGTTTTTTTCATCAACACTCTTGAATCTTACCTAAAAATAAAAACGTTGAATATTTCTTCAGAATTGTGTATAATTACTAATGCTTTTTAGGTTTTTTTCTCATGGCTCTTTCTAAGTTCCTTGACGTACGAAATGATGTCGCATTCAAAAAAATATTTGGTACTGAAAAAAATAAGGATATACTTATTCACTTCCTCAATGACATCATTGGCTTCACTGGTAAAAACCAAATAAAGGATATAGAGTTTCTAAGTACTATTCAAGACCCTGATATTGCCGCTAAAAAGCAAAGTATTGTTGACGTTCTCTGTAAAGATGAAAATGGGGTGCAAGTGATCGTCGAGATGCAAGTTGCTAAAACTAAAGGATTTGAAAAACGTGCCCAATACTATGCTGCTAAAGCTTACTCAAGGCAAGCTGATAAAGGTGACCAGTATCATAACCTTAAGGAAATTATCTTCATTGCTATAGCAGATTGTGTACTGTTTCCTAATAAATCTGAGTACAAATCAAAGCATACTATTCGAGATGAAGACACTAATGAGCATGATCTAAAAGATTTCTATTTTATATTTATTGAGTTGCCAAAATTTCCAAAGAATAAGGAAGATCAGTTGGAAAATATAGTTGAAAAATGGGTTTATTTTTTTCGATATGCAGACGAAACTAGTGAAGAAGAGCTGGAAAAAATAATAGGTAGTGATCTAATAATTAAAAAAGCCTATGAAGAGCTAAATAGATTCAACTGGTCAGAAAAAGAATTTATTGCCTATGAACAGGAAATAAAACGTATTCTTGATGAACAGGCTGTCCTTGCTCAAAAACTTGATGATGCTACTGAAAAAGGCAGAGAAGAAGGCATCCTAATCGGACATGAAAAAGGCAGAAAAGAAGAAAAAATTGCAGTTGCAAAAAGTCTACTTAAAGCAGGTGTTTCTATTGATATTATAGCTCAAACTACTGGTCTTACAGCTAATGAAATTAAAGACTTAAGCTGATTCTATCTTTGGATGTTTAGATGAATATCTTTGTACTAGATGAAAACCCAGAGATTGCGGCAAAAATGTTATGTGATAAGCATATAGTAAAAATGCCATTAGAAACTGCTCAGTTACTGAGTAATGTTTTTTCAATAGCATTAAAAGTGCCAAATCCTTTAGTCAGCATCACAGACCAGAATATAGAAGTTCCATATAAACTTACTCACAAAAACCACCCTTGTTCTCTATGGGCTAGACACTCAAAAGGAAACTTTAATTGGTTGATAAAGCATGGAAAAGAATTGTGCATAGAGTATAGCTTGCGATACAAAAGAACGCATAAATCCGAAGAAGTTATAGATTGGTGTGATAATAATAAGGATTTGCTAATTTTTCAATCAGCTGATATACAAATTTTTACACAAGCGTTACCTGATCGATATAAATGTAGTAATCCAATAGAAGCCTATAGAGAATATTACCTAAAAGAAAAGATGAGGTTTGCTAAGTGGAAAAAAGGTAGAGAAGCACCAGGTTGGATAATCTGCTACACAATACCACAGCTAATATAGCTCATAAATAAAGAAGCCATCCAAATCGGACATGAAAAAAGCAGGGAAGAGGGCGAAAAACAGGCTAAAATAGCTGTGGCTAAAAATTCACTCAAGGCGGGTGTTTCTATTGATGTTATTGCTGAAATAACAGGGTTTTCTGTTGATTATATTGAGAAAATTCAAGAAAAGAAGTTTTAGCCATAACGTTTTTTTATTAAACCCTCTATTCTAGTAATTTTAATATTGCAATCCATTCTAATGTCTGTACAATGCCTTTTTTATATAAATACTTAATAAGAGGGGTTAATGCCAACACAGAAAGAGCTTCGAGCTGCAATGTCTAAAAAATTACAGGAAGCTGTTAAACATCCAGATCCAACAGTTGCTGCCGGGAGGAAGTCAGCTATCAAGAGATGGGTGGGAGTCCTTCAAGATAACTTTATGGAGCACATAAAATACTTTAAGGGTGATAAGTTGAAGTTTTTGCACAATGTATTCCAAGATGAAGGTTGCTGGTCAGGTATAAGATTAAATAATGCTGCTTTAGGTCAAAGGTTTACTGAAGAAAAAATAGGTGAAATAGATAATCCACTTCGCAAATATGAGATGGCTTGTAGTTACTGTGTAGTGGATAAAATTCATCCACTCTTTCAAAAAACATTTGAATCCTACAAAAATGGATTTTCTTCTGATGAACTTGATAGTAGAGGTAATCCTATAGCTGATGAGTACATACGAAACTCGCTTTTGGGTGGCATTCGAAGGAAAGGTCCTGTATTTGATTTCTGGATCGATAGAGAATCTGGGGGATTAAAGCAACCAAGTAACGCGTCAGAAGGTTTTGACAGTGCTGTAAAACTTAAGTGGAGTGAAGGGGTAGAGTATTTTTATAATTTGTTGAAAGAAGAAGATAAAGAGAAGAAGCTTACAGAAGCTATTATTGCTCTTTCTCGTCCTCAATCTGTTGAGAAAGACGCTCCTATTTTAGATTTTTGTGTAAGGAATATAGGTGATAAAGATACTCTTTTACAGAAATTGCTGCAGAAAGATAAGGGAATATATTCCCTTCTTGCTGAATTAATAGAGTCATGTTTTTTTGATACGGTTCATGATTTGGTACAGTGCTGGTGTTATAAAGGCGTTTTAGAACGTGGAGACGGAGATCATTCAGAGAAAATATTCTCATATGAAGAATATAAACTTCTTCTTTCCTCACTTTCAAATGTGATGTTAGGCAATCCTGAGTTAAATGCTCAAGCTAGATCTCTTATTATGGAAATGTGGAGATGTGGTCGCTTTTATAAACACAAGGAGGCTGCTGTCGATACTTCTAACTTCCAAGTTCCTATAGAAAATGCACTTGCAGGGTTAGTGGTTAATTGGGAACGATCTGGTCGTAAGTCTGATGAAAAAAAAGAAATATTAGAGATAATGTTATTTGCTAAGGATCGCTTTCCTGAAAAGTTTGAGTCCTTCAAAGAAGTTATGATAGAAGACCTTAGATTATGCGGTAGGAAAGGTAAAAGAGTAAATGTAGATTACGGTCTGTTTGCAGAAGAGTTATTCTCTGAGTTAGAGAAACCGACTCTACCAATTGGTCCTGGAGGTGATGGTCCTTGTAGTAATTTGCGGTCACGATCTAAAGCTCATTGCAGTAAGAAAACAACTTTGCCAGTTGATGATAGTCCGCAGTCTGAGCTTGGAACTCCTAGTGTAAGTGGTGTTTCTTCTTATAAGAAAAAAAACGTCTTTACGCTTAGTGGTAATAAGTAATCCACTTATGAACTCTTGGTGTTTCTGGTCGTAGTAAATGAGGGGTATTTTGTATGAGTAATGGTGATGGACTTATTAGGAGTTTGGTGGATGGAGATCTTGAAGGATTCAGACAAGGATTTGAATCTTTTTTAGATCAATGTCCATCTTTCTTGTATCATGTAAGTGCAGGTCGTTTTCTTCCTGTATTCTTTTTTAGTATGTTTGCTACTGCACATGATGCTAATATCTTAAAAGCAAATGAGAGAGTGTATTTTCGTTTTGATAATCATGGTATTGATACAGGTGGTAGAAATAGAAATACAGGGAACCTAAAAGTCGCTGTTTATCGTGACGGACAGCAAGTTGTCAGATGTTACAGTATTTCTGATCGTCCTAATAGTGATGGGTTAATTCAGTACAAGGGAGAGAAATGCTCTAGTGCAAGAGATTAGACAGCAAAATCCAAATTTAAGGGAAGAAGACCTAAATTTTGAGCAATACAAAGTATGCATGCATGGAAAGGGCAAGAGTCAGGGAGAGGCAATTGCAACAGTATTCGAGGCGATTCGTGAAAAGGATTTTAGAGATAGAGATAAATTTGCCAAGTATTCAGCATCTGAGATCAATTTTCTTAGGCAACTTCTAGGAAATAACATGACAATTAAGCAAATAAATGGAATACAACTCAATCAAAACCAGCGTGCACAACTTGATAATCTTGTCAATTTTGTGCAAGTAGCACAGGGTCAACAAAGAATTGATAACTTTGCGGAAATGTTAAGAAGTGGAGTTGTACGAACTTTACGAGACAATAGCACAGTAATTTTTAGATATATAACTCGCATCTATAATAATTACAGACAAGTGCTGGGAGATAATATTGAAAATCGCTATCAAAAGTTTGAGAGTCACGGGTTTTTACTAGGGTTTTTAGCAAATTTTAGTCATCGCTACGAAATAGGCATTGACCTTGACTTATCTCCTAGAAACTCACATGTTGCATTTCTTGTACGTCATCAAGCAGAAAGAGAAAATATTCCTATTGTTATTAATCTTGCTATATTTGACACACCGTCAGATGTTGCATTAAACTGTGCCATAGGCTACGCTGGAAGGTTACACACTTCTTCATTTATACCTATTCATACTGAATCAAGAAATACTGTCTGTGTTGGATTAAATTTTAATTTAAATCTAGATCCCTTTAGTGTTGATATAGTAGAACTTCAACAGGATAGATTTCCTTTAGTACAAAGATTATTTGAGTGTTTGGAGAATGAAGGAATTAGAGAAAATATTAGAGATTTCTTGCTTCAGCATCTTCCTAATGGAATACCAAGAAATGCAGAGAATTATAACAGAATATTTGATTGTATAACTGGTTTTGCTTTTGGAAGTAGTGCTTTTGATAGAGAGTATTTAGAGCTGGAAGAAGGAGAAGATCGAGTACGTGTAAGAAAGTATATATTTAGATATGATAATGGTGATCGTGCTTTAACTGTGGTCTTTCATGGTCAAGGTTCTGATATAGTTACATTTGATATTAGAGCTCACGATGCACGACAACAAGGAGCAATCAATTTAGAAGATCTTAATATGAATGGGAATAATGTTCATGTATGGGAAGTTTCATGCACACTTAATGACCAATTTGAGCTATATATTGATCAACCAAATGACCTTGGTTTATATCACGATTACCAAAATAATAATGCAAATAATTTTCTTGATGGTGATCTTGTACAAGTGCCTAATGTTGAAAATGTACATGGTATTTCGGGAAGGGTTATGAATGATGGCTGGAAAAATGTAGGTCAGCATAGAGGATTATTTCAAGAGATCTCTGGAGCATTGATGCCGCTTGTGAATGCAATAAATGTTAATAGTGAGGATAAGTTCCGTTCTATACTACATGGTACATTTTATGCTAGTGATAATCCTTATAAAGTGCTTGCTATGTATAAAGTTGGTCAAACATATAGTTTGAAAAGGGGGCAGGAAGAAGAAGGAGAAAGGGTAATACTCACAAGAATTACAGAACAGAGATTAGACCTTTTATTATTAAGACAACCTACAGCAGATACTCATCCAATTGGATATATATTAAGATTTGCTGGTAATGCAGAAGAAATAATACAAAAGGAGAATAACGCAAAAGATCAAATAAAAGAACTTATAAACAAGCAGAGAGGATATGTGCCTATTACTTTTGGAAATGAGGTGGTTTTACTTCCTCTTATATTTAATGCAGGTGCAGAGAGAGTAGAAGGTCTTATATCTATTCCAGAAGGAATAGGAAGAAAAGAGTATGTACATAGACTTGATCGTGGTGGTCGTGACTCAAGACCAGGAGTATTAGTGGGACCTGAAAGTGTTATTGATGAAAATCCACCAGAGGGTCTATTATCAGATCAGACTCGTGAAAATTTAATAAATTATATTCGAGAAAATCCCGGACAGAACCGGATTTTACCGTTTGATCTAGGTGATAATCGATGTGTTAGTATTATTACTTTCGAAGGTAGTATACAACAACTCCTAGAAATACTAAGGTCAAGAATAAGGGGAGGTGATAATTCCATTCCTACAGCACAAGAGATAAGAAGACAAATAAGAGATATTCTTAGAAATCAAGAGATAGAAGTAAATGATCTACTTACACTAGAATTTGCGACGAGAAATGGACATTATGGTTACTGGCTTCAACAAATTGATATAGCTCACGCTGGAAGATTGCGATATCAGCTTCGTACTGAAGGTAATCACACTTTTGAAGTAGCTAATTTGGCAAGGAATGACGGTAACGAGCACATTGTTAGAGTATTAAATCAATTTAGGGAAAATGAAGAACAACAGCGTTTAACTTTAATCATTACTTTAAATAATACTCATTGGGTTACACTAGTGATTGAACGTCAAAATGGGAACTATGTTGGGTACTATGCTGATTCAACTGCTACTGCTGTTCCAGGTGGTATTACTGATATCATTCAAAATAACTTAGGAAATAATATCAGGATTAATAATGTTTCTGTTAGTCAGCAAACAGATGGTTGGAATTGTGGTTTATGGGCATTAGAAAATGCTAGTGATATTAATCGATTTCTAAATGAAAATCCTGTTGGGCAAGTGCAGAATATCATAAATATAATACGCGATTTTCTTGGAAGAGGCCACCCAAACAGAGATAGAAATTACTTTCAGAACATAAGAGTGGGCATTTCACAATTATTCAGGAATGATCCGGGATTTCAAGATGTGCAATTGCAAGCATACATTCAAAATAGAGAACAAATTGATCCATTACTACGTACTTATCTAGAATTAGGATATCACAGAGTAGGAGGAGGGTATGGATTAGTAGAAGCACCTATATCGCTTGGTGTTAGTGATTCCAGTAATTTTGGTGACCTGCCACAGTCGAGTTTAGAAGGTCCTGAAGCTAGTCGTGTTTCTGACCTTAGCAAAGGTAAAGGCGGTAGGTAGAGGTAATCGGTAGATGAAAGGGGTGTAACAAAAACCTTATGCATCAAGTAAAGATTGTGAGCAAATTTAAAGAAGTTAAGGTGGGTAACCTGTTTTTTTCTACTTGCAGCAATGTTTCAAAAAGTATATGTGTCGAGTTGGGTAAAGTTGAAGGAGGTTCTTAAATGAGCAACTATTAATTTGGTAGTGTATAACATTAATAAATTTAAACGATGCAACCATTTCCAGCAACAAAAATCAGCTAGCGTGAGAAGATTTTTTCTTGGAATCGCGTGGTCTACCGCTAGATCTGTGTGAACTTTTCTGTATAATAATTTTACTATATCGCAAAATGACCTTACCCAGAAAAAGTGGAGAGAAAGTTTGGAATGTTTTTCACAAAGAGAATGATGAATCAAAATGCTCAGGAATGCAATAGTTATAGCTCTTTCCATAAAAGTCCGGATGTGATAGGATAAGGATAGATGATGATAAGGAGGTTGAATGCCAGCAGCATATAGTTATGATTTAAGAAAAAAAGGAATGGAAGCGCTAGACGAAGGAGAAAGCAGAGAAACAGTGGCAGCAAGATTTAAGATTGGACGAACTACTTTATGGGAGTGGCAGCAAAGAAGAAAAGAAACAGGAGACTTTCAATCAAAAAAACTTGGAAATGGGGGTTACAATCACAAAATTACCGACTGGGATACCTTTGCCAAATTTGCCAGAGAACACGGAGGAAAGACTCTATCGGAAATGGCTAAACTTTGGAACAACGTTAGTATCCAAACGATCTATCGAGCCCTTAAAAAAATTGGATTTACGCGCAAAAAAAGACATATGGATACAAGGAAAGAAACGAAGAAAAACGTGCTGAATTTTTGAAAATTATAGCGACAAAAGAACCTAAAAACTTAGTGTATATAGATGAGTCTGGCATTGATAACACCGAAGACTACCCCTACGGATATTGCCAGAAAGGACAGCGGTTTTATGCCTTAAAATCTGGAAAGAAAACTCAACGAATCAGTATGGTTGCAGCCTTAAGTGGAAGAAAGATAGTTGTTCCGTTAACCTTTGAAGGCCACTGTAATATGGATGTTTTTAATGGATGGTTTGAGCAATTTTTGACACCGATCTTGGAACCTGGACAGACTGTCATTCTTGACAATGCTACTTTTCATAAGTCTGATAAGATTATCGAGCTTGCTAAAGGGGTTGGTGCAGAAATTTTGTATCTGCCGCCTTATTCTCCAGATTTCAACAAAATTGAGCATCATTGGTTTGCTATAAAAAACAGAGCCAGGAAAAACATTCCTCTATTCGAATCCTTTCGTCGTGCTGTTGATTCTGCCTTCCTATGACCTGTTCGGACTATTATGAGAAATGCTATAATAGTGGAGTGTCTACGTTGTTTGTTATAAAAAATTTCTATATATTCAAATATAGCAGTTTTGATATGCTGTTTAGAGTGCCGAGAGGTGTCTATTGGTAACTCCCTTTTTAGAGAACTGAAGAAGCTTTCCACAACAGAATTGTCGTAACAACAACCTTTATGACTCATCTATGTTTTTTATGGATAAGAGATATTGATAACCTTGCGAAGTATATTGTGAACCTTGATCACTATGTAATAGTAGATTTTTGGCAGGTTTACGCTTGTTAACGGCCATTAATAAAGAGTCCATAACCAATTGTTTATTTATTGAACTGCTCATTGACCAGCCAACTACCATGCGTGAATATAGATCGATTATTGTTGCCAAATATAGCCATCCTTCTTTGGTTTTTATATAAGTAATATCAGTTACCCATACTTTATTTGGTTGATCGACAATAAAGTTTTGGTCTAATATATTGGGAGCTACGACTCTACTGTCCGTTTGTTGTTTCTTAATTTTAAATTTTCTTCTCAATATAGCCTGAATACCATTTTTCTGCATAATACTTTGCACTGTTTTTAAGTTGCAACTTTTACCCAAAGCCTTTAATTCAGCATGAATTTTAGGAGCTCCATATCTACATTTATAGCTCTTTCCATAAAAGTCCGGATGTGATAGGATAAGGATAGATGATGATAAGGAGGTTGAATGCCAGCAGCATATAGTTATGATTTAAGAAAAAAAGCAATGGAAGTGCTAGACGAAGGAGAAAGCAGAGAAACAGTGGCAGCAAGATTTAAGATTGGACGAACTACTTTATGGGAGTGGCAGCAAAGAAGAAAAGAAACAGGAGACTTTCAATCAAAAAAACTTGGAAATGGGGGTTACAATCACAAAATTACCGACTGGGATACCTTTGCCAAATTTGCCAGAGAACACGAAGGAAAGACTCTATCGGAAATGGCTAAACTTTGGAACAACGTTAGTATCCAAACGATCTATCGAGCCCTTAAAAAAATTGGATTTACGCGCAAAAAAAGACATATGGATACAAGGAAAGAAACGAAGAAAAACGTGCTGAATTTTTGAAAATTATAGCGACAAAAGAACCTAAAAACTTAGTGTATATAGATGAGTCTGGCATTGATAACACCGAAGACTACCCCTACGGATATTGCCAGAAAGGACAGCGGTTTTATGCCTTAAAATCTGGAAAGAAAACTCAACGAATCAGTATGGTTGCAGCCTTAAGTGGAAGAAAGATAGTTGTTCCGTTAACCTTTGAAGGCCACTGTAATATGGATGTTTTTAATGGATGGTTTGAGCAATTTTTGACACCGATCTTGGAACCTGGACAGACTGTCATTCTTGACAATGCTACTTTTCATAAGTCTGATAAGATTATCGAGCTTGCTAAAGGGGTTGGTGCAGAAATTTTGTATCTGCCGCCTTATTCTCCAGATTTCAACAAAATTGAGCATCATTGGTTTGCTATAAAAAAAAGAGCCAGGAAAAACATTCCTCTATTCGAATCCTTTCGTCGTGCTGTTGATTCTGCCTTCCTATGACCTGTTCGGACTATTATGAGAAATGCTATAGAAGCTTGATATATTTTTTGAATATCTGCTAATAACTCTTTATTTGCTGATTCTCTACTGCTTATTTTCCTTGTAGTCCACTTATAGTAGCCACTAGCAGAAAACCCTACATAATTCCTGCACTTTATAGTGTTTACTATGCTCTTTTATGAAAAAATATTTTACTCTTTTTGACTGGCAAAATATCCCAGGGCTTTTTTTAAAATGTCTCTTTCTCTTGTTACTTTTGCTAACTCTTTCTGTAAATCAAATCTCTCTTTGTCATAAGGTGCTACATCTGGAAATGCATTTGCCGCTGACTTTTTTTCGTTATTTTTCTTCATCCATTTTCCTAATACACTATCCCTTATTCCTAGATCTCTTGCTACTTTTGCAACTGGTTGACCTACCTTTCTTTGTTCATTTGCCAGCTTAACAGCTTCCAATTTGAATTCTGCCGTATGTTCTCTTGCCATTTCTAATCCTCCAAAATTTTATTTTACCCGAAAAAACTCCTTTCTTTCTCTCCACTTTTTCTGGGTAAGGTCAGACGACAGGATATTTGTTTCTAATTCTTTATAATCTACCAATCCGGTAATTCTGTTTACTATTTTTTGACTCATTGTCAAACCTCCATTTTTTTATATCAATTTATTACTTTTTTTTCGGTTTGACACACTTTTTTGAACATTCCCAACGAAAAAAGAAAAACAAGGTTTAATTTTCTTTTTTATTTGCGATTTATCTATTAATTAACCGTGAAAGGTTACGTGTAATGCTTCTTCACATAATTATCAATAATTGCCTTAAATTCTTCAGAGACATTATCACCTTGTAAAGTTTTGAAATATTTGCCGTTTTTGTAGACTGCTGAAACAGGTTTTTCTCCATATCCAGGTAAGCTGATTCCCAAATTTGCGTGTTTGCTTTCTCCAGGACCATTTACTATGCATCCCATAACAGCAATGTTCATATGCTCTACACCTGGATTTTTTTTCTTCCACATCGGCATATGAGTTTTTATATAGCCATTCACCTCTTCAGTTAATATACGAAAACGATCGCTACTCGTGCGCCCACAACCAGGACATGAATTAACCTGAGGGTTAAAGTATCGCAAGCCTATAGACTGCAATATTTCCTGACACACCACCACTTCATTAGTACGCGATTCACCAGGACGTTGAGTCAAAGAAGCCCGTATTGTATCTCCAATGCCATTTTGCAATAAATAAGTAAGCCCTGCTGCGGTATTTGCCACACCTTTATTGCCCATACCAGCCTCAGTTAAACCCAAATGCAGCGCATAATTGGAAGATTTTGCAAGTGCCATATAAACTAAAATTAAATCTTGCACTTTGCTAACTTTACATGAAATGATTATTTTGTTTGAATTTAGACCAATTCCTTCAGCTTTTTTTGCACTATCAAGAGCAGACATTACAAGTGCTTTGCGCAGTATAACATCAGAAGGCCTTGAATTACTAAGCGAAGAGTTTTTATCCATCAATTTTTGCAAAAGGTATTTATCAAGACTACCCCAATTTACCCCAATTCTAACCGGAAGATCGTGCATTATTGCATACTCTATCACCCTTTCAAACTTCTCATCACGTTTGTCGCCAAAGCCTATATTGCCTGGATTGATTCTAATTTTACCCAGCATTTTGATGTTGTCTGGATAATCTTGAACTAATTTATCTAGCTCATATTGACCGCAGCCTACCAATATTTTACCGTCAAAACCTTCTTTATTTATCTCTTCTACTATATAAGGTATTGCTCTTGCTACCTCCTCTGAGTTCAAGGCAATTCGCACCAATTCTGAACCTGTACGCGCTAGTTCTGTTATCTCTTTTGCATAATGTTTTGCGCTACTTTTTATATTATCAGAATCTATATGCACACCAAGCGCCATAGATTGTACAACTACAGGATTATTTCCGCCTATCTTTACTTTTCCAACTTCTACAACATGAGTTTTGTGCCTGGAAATTGGCGATAATTCACATGCATCGTCATTCAATATCAGGTCTGTATCTAGCATATTATTAATTGTGATACTATTTTACTGTGTCAGCTACGCTGCCAAATGAACTTGAACCATTCAAACTATAAGCATCTACGTTATCCAAATTAGCAATAGAATCATGTGAGCACGTTCTTCTTGAAGGAGTTTCTTTTATAGTGATATTTATAGGAGAAACTTTCTTTTCTCGTGTTGAAGTAACTTTCTTCCCTTCTTGTTGTTCACTTTCATGCTGCTTACTTTCATACTGAGAAACTGGCTCTTGATCTATAAATACAGCACCCTTTAAACGTGCGATATTAATACCATGCTGATTTATCATAGCGCTCTCTTCATCGTCGACTATGCACGCTTCCATGTCATTTAGCTCATTATCAAGACTAGCAATTTTTTTCTCTTTTAATTTTTTGATTAGATCTTCTTTATTTATAGCTCGATCTTGTAACTTTTTTTTCTTGAGGAGCTCCCTACGCTTCTCATACAGTTTATATGACTCAGCAAAATCCTCATCTGTATGAAAGTTTGCACCACCAGGGTTATCAGGAGGTATGTATCTCTTACTGAGCTTAGATTTAGCTTCAGCACTATGCACAGTAAAAAAGCTAGAAACCAAAAATATTAATATAAACAAAACTTTAGAAAAAATCCTAAGCATATGGTGCTATAGTAAATATCGTGTTTTAAAAGATAGCAATTAACAAACTTTAAGTAAACCAGAATCTTTACTAACTTTACAATACAAATATTTTTCTAAAAAGTGATATATTTACTATCAAAAACCTACATAGGCTGAGAGAAGAGTAAGGTGTTACAAGTTGCGTAACACCTTCTCGAGAAGAGTGTTATGCAACTTAGTTTGGCATTTGTATACGCCCCTTTTCAGTGCCATCGGTGGTATCTACATAATCAAGTTTTGCTTTTGGTGTATCTTGATCAAGCGAGTTCTTTTCTTTCTCCCTCTCAAGCTTAACTCCCTGATAGATACAGAATGCAACAAAAGAAGTTATCGCTATTGCGGCAACAGCAGTGGCTATGGTACAAATTAGTAGTGTTTTTTCTTGTTCTCCTACTGCTTCTGTGAGTGTTTCCACTTTTTCTTGCAGGCCGTTTAAGTGCTCTTGCATACCTTGAAACTGCTCAGTACCAATCTTTTCTTTTAATGCACTAAATACCTCTTCAAACTGTTTAGCATCAATCTTTTGAGCTTCTTGCCATTCTTTTAATGCACTAAATACCTCTTCAAACTGTTTAGCATCAATCTTTTGAGCTTCTTGCCATTCTTTTAATGCACTAAATACCTCTTCAAACTTCTCAGCATCAATCTGTTGAAGTTTTTCTAGTGTTTTTATTGTCGATTCATTAGAACCGAATAACAAATCATGAAACCAATTTGTTGACATTTTTACCCCCTAGCTAATTAATATATTACTATTGTACGTTCTTAGTACTTAAATTAGTATTAAATCAACTGTTATTATGTATTGATCTTTTAATAATTTTGTTTGACTTGCTTTTTGAGGGTGTAGAAACTTAAGTTAAGAAAGAAGCCCTGTTATTCAACCAATATCTCTCTCTTTCCTGAGTAATTTGGAGAGCTGACAATACCTTCTTTTTCCATTCTTTCAACAATATTTGCAGCTCTGTTATAGCCTATTCTAAGTTGTCGCTGAATGTAACTGGTTGAAACTTTTTGATCTCTTTGAATGATGGCCACTGCTTGATTGTAGAGGTCGTTTTCTTCATCCTCTGTTTCACCTTCTGATTCCACAGAAGAATTTTCATCTTCTTTGGTGATTTCCTCCATATAATTTGGCTCACCTTGCATTTTTAGATGATCAACTATATCTTGCACCTCATTATCACTTACAAATGGGCCGTGAACTCGAATGATCTTACCACCAGAGGCCATATAGAGCATGTCACCCATGCCGAGCAATTGTTCAGCCCCTTGTTCGCCAAGTATTGTACGGCTATCTATCTTAGAAGTAACAGCAAAACTGATTCTCGTTGGAAAGTTCGCCTTTATCACACCTGTGATCACATCCACAGATGGGCGTTGTGTTGCCATTATGATGTGTATTCCTGCAGCACGAGCCATCTGAGCTAAGCGTTGAATAGAGCACTCTATTTCTTTGCCGGCAACAAGCATCAAATCTGCCATTTCATCCACGATCACTACAATATATGGAAATGTTTCCATCTTGATTGGTATTTTTTCAAACAGAGGTTTGCCTGTTGTTGAGTTAAAGCCAATCTGCACAACGCGCTCCAATTCTATTCCACTATTCATCGCTTCTGTGATTTTTTGATTATAGTTTATAACATTGCGTACATTCAAATACGACATCATGCGATAGCGGTTTTCCATTTCTTTCACTATCCACTTAAGAGCGACTACAGCCTTTTTTGGCTCTGTTACTACTGGCGTTATTAGATGTGGTATTGCATCATATATTGAAAGCTCAAGCATTTTGGGGTCGATCATTATCATCTTGCATTCGTCAGGACTTAATCGATAAACGAGTGAAAGAATCATAGTGTTAATCGCAACTGATTTACCAGACCCTGTGGTTCCAGCAACGAGCAAGTGAGGCATTTTAGTTAGATCTGCAATAACTGGTTTTCCACTTATTTCTTTGCCAAGCGCAATTGGAAGATTTAAGTTTGCATTTTGGTATTCTGGTGATTCAAGCAAATCACGCAGCATTACAATTTCCCGTTCCTTGTTCGGCAACTCTATTCCCATAGCATTTTGCCCACGAATTATTGAAATACGTGCAGAGAGTGCACTCATCGAACGTGCAATGTCATCTGCAAGGCCAATTACTCTTGCAGATTTCGTACCAGCTTGTGGTTCAAGTTTGTATAAAGTCACAACCGGCCCATAGCATACACTGATAATTTTTCCTTGCACGCCAAAATCACTCAGGACTTGTTCCAGCAGAGATAAATTTTTATTGCTCTCCATTTCATTCAGCTGTTTTCTCTGCAAAGACTCCTCTGCTTTGGAAAGTAAATGAATGCTTGGAAATTCGAACTCACTGGAAGGTTTAAAAATTTCTTCGGTAGCTTTTTTCTGTCTTTCTTTTGGTTGTTGTTTAGTAGTGATTTTAGTTTTATGTTTTTCTTCTACTACTAATGGTGCAACTGAATATTCAGCAGTTTTATGTGATCTGAAGAATGGAACATTTACAAATAAGCAAGCTATTTTTTTACATAAGAAGAATAGAGAGTAAATTGTTCTCTTCCAACCAACAGATCCTACAAGACCTATTAATGTTACTATCACAAATACATAAAACGGGCAGTTATTAACGAGTGCATTCCCTATTATTCCACTGTGTCTGTACCTTGCTGTGATGCCTAGCGAAAGTTGTGGTAATATAGCAGATACCCCTAAATTGATTAATATTAAATAGAGAATTTTCAGCAGTATTTTTGCTGGCCTGAAGATCAACAAGTAAACTATGGTTGTAGCTATTGTAACACTAGTTAATCCAAGAAATTGAACCAATATATCAGCTAAATATGAACCTACTATTCCACCTAAATTTGTCACTTCCTCATTTGTAGCCGTGTTTAAGGAAGGATCTTTATAGTTATAGCTAAAAACTGATATATATATATATATTAAAAGGGATAGATATATTGCTGATTTTAGATATTTTTTTAACATCTACCTAAAGTAGTAAGCTACTGTATATTTTACAAAGTGAATTGTTATTAGCAATATCATTATAGATAAATCTAATCCGTTGAACGGTGGTATATATCTTCTAATAATCTTTAGTGGTGGATATGTCAATTGGTTCAAGATGTGCATTATGCTACTGACAGTTTCATTATATATGTTCACCATATTAAGTTTAACCAGCCAGTTTAGGACAACCCAACATATTAGAATGAAGCTATAAAGATCAAGTAACGTATTGAGTAGATATATGATTGGATGCATACATATCTATTACACGAAAGTTATATAAAAGACAAGTATAGCTCTTTCCATAAAAGTCCGGATGTGATAGGATAAGGATAGATGATGATAAGGAGGTTGAATGCCAGCAGCATATAGTTATGATTTAAGAAAAAAAGCAATGGAAGCGCTAGACGAAGGAGAAAGCAGAGAAACAGTGGCAGCAAGATTTAAGATTGGACGAACTACTTTATGGGAGTGGCAGCAAAGAAGAAAAGAAACAGGAGACTTTCAATCAAAAAAACTTGGAAATGGGGGTTACAATCACAAAATTACCGACTGGGATACCTTTGCCAAATTTGCCAGAGAACACGGAGGAAAGACTCTATCGGAAATGGCTAAACTTTGGAACAACGTTAGTATCCAAACGATCTATCGAGCCCTTAAAAAAATTGGATTTACGCGCAAAAAAAGACATATGGATACAAGGAAAGAAACGAAGAAAAACGTGCTGAATTTTTGAAAATTATAGCGACAAAAGAACCTAAAAACTTAGTGTATATAGATGAGTCTGGCATTGATAACACCGAAGACTACCCCTACGGATATTGCCAGAAAGGACAGCGGTTTTATGCCTTAAAATCTGGAAAGAAAACTCAACGAATCAGTATGGTTGCAGCCTTAAGTGGAAGAAAGATAGTTGTTCCGTTAACCTTTGAAGGCCACTGTAATATGGATGTTTTTAATGGATGGTTTGAGCAATTTTTGACACCGATCTTGGAACCTGGACAGACTGTCATTCTTGACAATGCTACTTTTCATAAGTCTGATAAGATTATCGAGCTTGCTAAAGGGGTTGGTGCAGAAATTTTGTATCTGCCGCCTTATTCTCCAGATTTCAACAAAATTGAGCATCATTGGTTTGCTATAAAAAACAGAGCCAGGAAAAACATTCCTCTATTCGAATCCTTTCGTCGTGCTGTTGATTCTGCCTTCCTATGACCTGTTCGGACTATTATGAGAAATGCTATATTTAGCCTTTTCAAACTCAAAATGTTGTTTTTGCTGAACCAAAAAAACTTCATTTTTTGAGCTGCGCAAAGCCACCTAAAGTAGAGAATGGACAAGGAAGGAGGGGTGTATAATATATATTAATGTTGATATTTATTTCTTATAAATATCATCTCTATGTCCTATCTCTGTGATAGTTACTATATGATCTAATTGATTTACTCTGTAAATTACACAATAGTCACCAACTCTTAGCCTTCTACGTCCTTTTAAGTTATGATGTAGTGGTTCACCAAAATTTATTGGGTCAACTGTAAGACGTTCTTTTATAGCCTTTTGAACTCTTAGCCTTATTGTCTTTGGAAGGTTTGGTAAATCTTTTTCAACAACACTCTTTAGAGACTTAACCTTGTAACGCTCTAATCCCACTTAATATCTTCAAAATCAACTGTTTCTGCACCTTCAACATCACGCTCATCAGAAATTTTAGATACTAAAAAATCCTCCATTTCAAGCTCAACTGCTTCTCTAAATAGTTTTCCTGCTAATTCTTGAACGGGCTGTTTAGTAAATTCAGATAATTCAGCAAGATGCTTTAAAGTTTCTTCGCTAAGAGCTATGTTAATGCCTGAATTTGCCATATGTTTTACCAAAGTCCACTAATAATTATACAACATTTTTTTTAATTTTTCAATAAAGAAAGGAAGGAAGGAAGGAGGGCTGTATAAAAATATATTTAATGTTTATCAAGTAGCCTTCTCATAAATGGTGTCTCTATGTCCTGCTGTAGCAACAAATACCTTATGTTTTGCAATATTTACAGTATAAATAATTCGATAATCACTAACCCTTATTCTTCTATACCCTTTTAGCCTGCCACGTAATGGTTTACCAAATTTAATTGGATCAGTTGTAAGCCGCTCGTTTATCGCTTTTGTAATCCTTGATCTTATTGTTTTTGGAAGATTTAGAAAATCTCTTTCAGTAAAGTTTTTTGAGTAGACAATATCGTATTTCAGTTTATGTCCTCTCCCTTTCAGATAGTACTGTATTCCAGTCTACATCCTCACATTCCTTAATAGTTTTATATAACGCAATATCTTCTACTTCGCACTCGATTCCTTCGATGACTAACCTTTTTGCTAGTTCTTGAACGGATTCCTTGGTGATTTCAGCTAACTTAGTAAGGTTATGTGAAGTTTTTGGGTCAAAAGTTATACTAATTCCTGAATCTGTCATATGTTTTACCAAAGTCTACTAATAATTATACAACATTTTTCTGAATTTTTCAATAAAGGAAGTTGATGATATGTAAGAAAAATTTTGCCACCTGCGTTAATAAATAATTAAAGATTTAGCATATTTATCTACCCTCTATTCTATTACTTAAGTTAGACCACTTTTTTCTATTAATATTTTTTGTTTATAAAGATGAGCAGTTACTCATCACGCAGTTGATCTATGGATATAATACTACCGTTTGATAGTTTTTCAGTACATTTTTCACTTTTGTATTCTTTATCAGAGTCGATACTGATTTTGTCAAATATTAAAACATCTCCTGAAATTTTATCACGAAACTCACTAATAGCAAAAAACGGTATAGTAATTCGCTCTTGTTTTCCTTGAAAACTCAAACTGATGCTAAATTTATCCTCAGAAACTTTTAAATCATAGAATTGATGCTGTAATATAATAAGCATTTGAGTAGGGTATGACTTTTTCAAACGATCTGGCATGGTCACACCATTAAAATATGTGAAAAATAATATTTCTAAGTCAGGGATAAAACCATTACCTGATATAACATCTAAAGTCTTTTTGATAACTTGAAACTTAGCAGAATTAAGCAGTTTTTTGTAATCTGTTTGCTCCATATAACTTTCACATACGTAAATTTTGGGGGAACTTCTGTTACCCGGCGTTCCCTGAACCGTGCTTTAGTAATAAATTGGTTGTGCTAAATTAAGCAGCAACACAACATTCATTACTACCAGCAGCAAAGTTATCGTTTGCATTTAAATTATGAACTCTTAGCGGTGGTGTCTAACCGAGCAAAGCTACCATCTTTACTATGCATGTCGATCCTTATTCGTCCCCGTATAAATTAAAAAACATGGTGGAGACGCCGAGTACTGCCCTCGGGTCCAATACACCTATTACAAGGTAATTTTATTGCTATAGTACACAAAATGTACATAGCTATTATATAGCAACATTAAATAAATGTCAAGATATTATGACCTTAAGTTGATTTATTGCTAAAACAAAATTAATATTTCCAGTAAAAAATTCTGTGCTCTTAACCTGACACATATGGCTTTTTGAATACTCCCAATGAAAATATTTATAAATAAATATTTACTCTTCTTTTTTATTGTTTTTAGGTTTTTCTTGATCAACCATTTCTCCACCGATCTCTTTTATTTTTAGTATCAACGACTCTGGTACATATATGTCAATTACTTCTTCTGCTGTCACAAATAAAGCCTGATAAGAGTGTGAATTTATTATCCAATTAGGCAATATGTCTTCTGCTTCTATTTTATACTCTCCCTCTTTTTTGTCATATACTGTGTAGCAATATAAGTGCACAGCAAAAAATAATACATAAGAGAGCAATATTCCTTTAAGCACTCCGAGAAAGATTCCAGTAACTCTATCGATAAACCCCAACCTTATGGGTGATAATATGTACATTAGCCAGTTATTTATTATCATGAATATAAGATTAAGTATAATAAATACAGAGATTGTAGAAAGTATGTTTAGTGTAACTTTAGAATCAAAATATTTACTATAATTTGGAGTGAAAAAATCATAGTGATTAGCTGTCAGAAAGACCGATAAAAATAGAAACATTAGTGCGCATAGCTCTTTTATAAAGCCTCTAGTTACCGAGATTATTACGCATAGAACAACAATGAAGATAATTAGGCTATCGAAAAGCATGTTTTATATCTATATGGTTTTCAAGATATAATAGTTGTAAATAACAAGGTTGTAAAATTAATTGTATTTATGCTGCATCAATTGATCTAAATACCTAGCGATCATGTCAATTTCTAAATTCAAATAATCATTTACTTTGTTGTACTGAAAAGTTGTATTTTCCCATGTATAGGGAGTGATATTTACTGTAAATTCCTGATTAATAACTGAATTCACTGTGAGGGAAACCCCATCTAGTGTAACGGAGCTTTTTTTTGCAACAAATTTAATTAATTCTTGTGGGCACGATAGTTTGATTTCATGAGAATCTAAATTTTGATTAATTGTTAAAATTTTTACTATCCCATCAACATGACCCTGAACCAGGTGGCCATCGATCTTATCGCTTAATCTCATTGCTTGTTCGAGATTTATTTTTTTTCCTATTCTCCACGTATTTAAGTTAGCAACCTTCATAGTTTCTTGAGATGCTTGGACTGTAAATGTATCGCTCATTATATCAACAACAGTTAAACACACACCAGAGCAAGCTATTGAATCTCCTTTATTTATAGAGGATAAATTTTGTGTCTTGATATGGAAAATTTGATCAGAGTTGGAGTGAGTGGTAGTATCAGTTATAGTCCCGATATCTGTGATAATTCCTTTAAACATATGGTGAAAATAAATAATTTTACCATGAAAAATTTTTTACAACAACTTATTTCTATTTTGTTATAGTTAAAGTAATTCTGGTTTACCGACAATTTAAAAAACGACAAATTCGTCATCCCGCTACGTGTTAGCGGGATCTAGAGATACCGTGACGGTATGACGTAGGAAAACTGAGCCTGCACTAGCTATAGGCGCGAGAAAGGGGATCGTTTTCACTTACTTGTTCAATAGATTCTATAGAATATTCAGAATATATGAAATAAGCCAAACTCAGAACACATAATGCAGTTAATATTGGTAACCCTATGTTCAATGCTAGCCCAATACTTTCTCTTTTTTCTGGTGGCACTAATCCTTTTAACATTGACACTTTTCCTAACGGAAAATGCCATAAGCAAAGTGTTGATGCAGATGCTACTATTATAAATAGACAAAAATAAGCCTTTTTTGAGGAAAATACAGTTTTTAATGATGATTTGAGTGTAATGTTAGTAGGTGGTAGAGTTTTAGCTTCATTTGTTGCTGGTGAAAGATCTTTAATTGGTAAAGGGTTTGTAGATTTATGAGGAGTATTTTCATGTTGTGGAGAAGGTTGTTGTATATAAACACCTGAAACTAATTTAAGCAATTGCTCTTTTTTTCTATATGCTTGTTTTTGTAAATATTCTTTACCTAAAAGTGAGTTACTAAGAGGTTGTGGCCTTTCGAGTATCTGTAATATTTCTGATATTTCGCCTGGCTCTAATATTGCATGTAATTGTTTATCTTGAAAGTAAACAATATTGAATACTGAGCTGAAAATATTGCAAAATGTTTCTGGATCTTGATTTTTGTATCCACTCATCACTTCAATAAATATTTTATCGAGTTTTTTCCCCCTGTGCTCAATTTGGTTATCTATCATAGCTACTCTAGCATCATTTCGTGCTTGTTTTATGGTAGATTGTTTTTCTTCTTCTGGTAGTTCTTGAGATTGCTTTTTCGATTTTTTTCTATTAGCTTTAAAATACTCTGTGTGCGAAGTAGTTTGACCTACATTCTGTTCTGCTTCTTGAGGTATTGGATTTTCTATACTACCCCCTGTCATCCGAGTAGCTTGACTACTTGGATCCATGTTTCTTTTTTCCTGGTCAAGCGCTGGAATGACATCAAATAGTATATTGTTGCTCTGTATAGAAAATTTTGGCAATTGTTGGGAAAAGAATTGTGACGTATTAAAAAGATTGGGCAGACAGAAAAAAGATCTAAACCAGAAAACGTTTTCATGCATTACAGCAACTGCTATCGAAGCGCGTGTAACTTGTTTTCCATTATTTGTTACATCGAAGCCAAATGAGCCTGTAACTGGTACGATTTGTCTATTTTGTGCATTTTTTTGGTTAGCTTCACTCTGTTCTTTTTTGTCTTCATTTTCAGTTTTTTCTGCATGTTGTAGCTTTTCATTTAGAAATAACTCGATTTGGTGCAAGTTGTCCAGGTTAATGTTTTCAACGTCTGTTTGTAGCGTTATCGTTGTGCCCTGCAGAAGGATTTGAGGCGGAGCATTATTTACGAATTCTTCTACAGTTTTATAACTGTTAGTTTTACAGTAGTTATTATATAGTTCACTGCTTTCTTTGGGCACTTTTATGTTTGCTGTAAAATTTTTTTCCCGGGAAAGGCAGATTTTGAAAAAATTAATTAAAGAGTTTATTCGAAATAATCTTATATTAAAGGTGTCTTTATCTGTTGCTGTTAGCTCAAATGAAAATTCTTGTATATTACTTTCAATACTTCTCGAGCGAATAGTACTGATCTTAATTGTTTCGCTAGAAAATGCTTTACTTATGTTTTTGGATTTTTCCTTAAAGAGCTTAGGTAAATCCTCTATTTTATACTTATTCTTAGTTTCAGTGTTACTGTTGTGCATAGTTGATACAGCAAATTCATCAACGTAAAGGTAAATAAAAAAGATTAATTAGTCAATAAGTTAATAATTAGAATAGGGCAATTTTTCGGATTGTTGATGATATTTAAAATTTCACTATAATGAAAGTTTAAGCCAGCGTTTTTAAGATGAATAAAGAGTTATTAGATGACATACTTTCACTTGAAGATAAAGCAGTTTCCGAAATTGAGAATGCTTCTTCTTTGCAAGATTTAGAAAAAGTTAGGCTATTATATTTGGGAAAAAAGGGTGTAGTTAGAGCTTATTTTGATAACTTAAAAAAGATAGAAAATGCAGAGAAAAAGCGTGATTTAGGCGCAGTTATTAACGCTTTACGTGATAAGATAGATCATCTTATCATGAATAGGGAAAATGTACTAAAAACAGAAGAAGTTAACTTTAAATTGCAGAACGAGGCAGTTGATATTACGTTGCCCGTTAGACCAGAAAAAATTGGCAAGATCCATCCACTCAGTAAAGTTATAAATGAAGTAAAGCTTATTTTTGCACATATGGGTTTTAAAGCAGTTGATGGCCCTGACATTGAAGATGAATTTCATGTATTTGATGCACTGAATACTCCAAGTCATCATCCTGCGCGAGAGGAGCAAGATACCTTCTACTTAAAGAATAAAATAAACGATAAAAGAATGGTACTGCGCACTCACACCTCATCTGTACAGATTAGAACCATGGAAAAAACAAAAAATTTCCCAATTAAAATAGTAGCCGCAGGTAGAGTATACAGAAATGACTTTGATGCAACTCATACTCCTATGTTTCACCAGATAGAAGGGTTATATGTCGATGAAAACGTCAATATGGGCCAGTTAAAATTTACTATTCATCACTTCCTTAATAAGTTTTTTGGAGATAAAGGGCTGAAGATACGTTTTCGTAATAGTTTTTTCCCTTTTACCGAGCCTTCTGCAGAAGTGGACATAAGTTATAAAGGTAGTAAATGGATAGAAGTACTGGGATGCGGTATGACGCATCCAAATGTATTTCAAAATGTTGGAATAGACCATACTAAATACAACGGTTTTGCGTTTGGCATTGGTATAGAAAGGCTTGCAATGCTAAAATATCAAATTAGCGACTTGAGGAGCTTTTATGACAACAAAATCAGCTGGCTTGATCATTATGGTTTTCATTTTTCATCTTTAAGATAAGTGATAAATAAAGCTCATACTTTTATCATACTTGCTGCCGGGCATGGCAGGCGGATGAATTCAGATTTGCCTAAGGTCCTACACAAAATAGGCAGTTTTTCCATGCTCCAGCATATCATTTACAATGCAAAACAGCTAAATCCTGAAAACATAGCTGTTGTAGTTGATCTGCCTTTAATTGAAAGACTAAAGTGCTTTAAGGATATACAGTTAATTACACAAGAATTAACACTTGGCACTGGAGATGCAGTCAAAACTGCAATGAGAAACCTAAGAGAATTGCCAGATTCAAGCATAGTTGTTGTGCAGTATGGGGATACTCCGCTCATAAAAAGCAGCACAATAACTAAAATGATTAGTTATTTAGAAGGCAAGGCTCTAGTTTGCCTAGGTTTTAGGACAAGCAATAAAGAATACGGTAGGTTAATTATTGAGAATGGTTCCTTAAGAGAAATCGTAGAAGCAAAGAGTGATAAAAATAATCATGAAGAATTTCTTGCCAATGCTGGAATAATGGTGGCATGTGCAAAGAATTTACGTGAATTGGTGGAGAAAATAGAGTGCAATAGCTCAACTCATGAATATTATTTGACTGATATAGTTTCTATTGCAGTGAAGAGTAATTTAAATGTCGGTTACGTTATTACCGGTGGAGAAGAGGCAACTGGAATAAATAACAGAAATGACCTTATAAAAGCTGAATTTTACTTTCAAGAAAATAAAAGAAAAGTTTTTACCGACTCCGGAGTAACGCTTGTTGCACCAGAGACTGTTTTCTTTTCTCTTGATACGCAAATTGCCAGAGATTCAGTTATTTACCCATATGTTTTTTTCGGTACTGGAGTGAAAATAGAGTCTGGTGCGAAAATACTGCCATTTTCGCATTTAGAAAACTGCTTAATTAAAAGTAATGCTGAGGTCGGTCCATTTACCAGAATACGCGGAAACACAACAATTGGTAATAAGGCAAAAATAGGAAATTTTGTGGAAGTGAAAACAAGTGAAGTTGGTCAAAACACTAGAATAAAACACTTAAGTTATATAGGAAATGCTAAAGTAGGGCAGGAGAGTAATATAGGAGCAGGCACTATTGTTTGTAATTATGATGGGAAAAATAAACATGAAACGAATATAGGGAGCAATTGCTTTGTTGGCGCCAATAGCTCACTAATTGCGCCGCTTAATATTCATGATGAATCTGTAATTGCAGCAGGTAGTGTTATAGTTGAGGATGTACCAGAAAAAAGCCTTGCAATAGCAAGGGAAAAGCAGGTGATTAAGAGAATAAAGTAATTCGCTGTAATTATATTAGACTTCTTGCATTACCTCCCAGGCCACAACTGTCATTCAATAGAAACAAAAAAAATTGCTTTACAAACTTCGCCAGCCCCCTTATTATAGTATTAAGGGTATTTTTGACTCAAAACTTGTTTTTGATCTGCGCAGGTTCAATGACAAAATTCAGTAAAAAACTCAGGGTATCTTTTGGCGGATTACATAAAATTATAGCTGCTGCATGTCTTTTAAATTTTTTCTACATTCGGCCAAACCGCGCTTAAACTAAGCGTCAGTACATTATTATAGCGCCAATTTAAAGTATTAGAGGGTCAAAACCAGCACCACGGGGTTTCTTTTGCCTTTTTTTTCATTTGGTAAATTTCTTAAATATTTATGACTAAACGACAACCGTCATCCCGCTGCTTGTGAGCGGGATCTAGAGATACCGCGAATGAATCGCGGTATGAAGGTTAAGTATCCCGCTACGTGTTAACGGATGAGATACCGCGAATGAATCGCAGTATGACGTAGAGTTAGCGTTAGCCATAACACAACACTTTTATACTCACCAACTCAGTATCCAACCTGGATCCCAGTGTCTGGGCACTGGGATGACAGGAGAAGGAGGCTACTTAGATGACAGGAAGAGAAGGCTACTTGGATGGCAGGGAGGGGCTACTTGAATGACGGTTCTTATCGTCGGTAAACTTAGAGCTATAATAACTATTTGCCTTTTTTCTGCTTAGGTTATGCAAGAAGTCTACTGTCTGAGAAAAAGTAGATAAAGGGTGAAGAAAGATAGAAGTGTTTAGATAGCTCAAAAAGAACGTTAAGTCATGCTTTTTATTTATATTGACAGCGTATATGACATCGTTTACGATTAAAGTTAATAACAATAATTTATATTTATCATGTTTGCAGTAATTGAGACTGGTGGAAAGCAATATTTAGTAAAAGAAGGTAGTATAATAAAGGTAGAGAAGTTAGAAGCTGAAGAAAAAAAAGAGGTGGAAATCAATAAGGTGATTTGTATTTCAAATAATGGCTTATCTTATTCATCTAATGTTACTGTTAAAGCTGAAGTGTTGGAGCAGTGCAGGGGGGAAAAAATTATAATCTTTAAGAAGAAAAGAAGAAAAAATTACCGTAGGAAAACTGGTCATAGGCAGTATATAACTGTTCTTCGTATAAATGAAATTAGTCTTCAAAAGTAAGAGGTAAGATATGGCAACTAAAAAATCAGGTGGTAGTTCCTGTAATGGTAGAGATTCAGCGGGTCGTAGGTTAGGAATAAAGAAGAATGGGAAGGTTATTCCTGGTAACATAATTGTGCGCCAAAGAGGCACAAAATTCCATCCTGGGAAGAATGTTGGTATAGGTAAAGATCATACGATTTTTGCCAAAGTAGAAGGCTGGGTCAGTTTTAGAAGGTCAGCAAATAAAAAGACTTTTATTGATATCGTGCCTACAGATAATATGAAAGCTTCAGCTTGAATAAATCATGGGTCTGTAGCTCAGGTGGTTAGAGCGCACGCCTGATAAGCGTGAGGTCGGAGGTTCAACTCTTCCCAGACCCACCATTTAGTAGTTACTAACTGTGTTTTGTATAGCGGTTTTGATATTGTATAAGCAAAAACATGAGTTTGTATAAAAATTTAGTAACCAGTGAATCAGTTGCGGCTGGTCATCCAGATAAAGTAGCAGATCAAATTTCAGATGCAATACTTGATAAATACCTTTTTACTGATCCTTTTGCGCGAGCTGCAATAGAGACTTTAGTCACCAAAGATAACGTTATTATAGCTGGGGAAGTGTTTGGGCCTAACATTAAGAATAGCAAGATTAAAAGTATTGTACGGAATACAATAAAAGATATTGGTTATGAGCATGATGGTTTCCACTGGAAAAAAGTGAAGGTAAATATATTGCTGCATGAGCAATCAAATGACATTGCAATAGGGTTGGATCAAGGTGCTGGGGATCAGGGCATAATGTATGGCTATGCAACAATAGAGACAGAAAACCTTATGCCGGCACCCATTTTTTATGCACACTCGATTCTGAAAAATATCATGAGTGCAGTTAAAGAAGCAAAACTTGGTCCAGATGCAAAGTCACAAATCACTTTGGCATATGAGAATAACCTTCCAGTACGTGCTGAAAGTATTATTGTCTCAATACAGCACCCTGAGGATTTGGATCAATCAAAAGTAAAAGAAATAATTTACCCTTACATAGTTTCATCTTTACCTGAAGGATGGATGTGTTCTGAGGAAAATCTCTTAGTCAATCCAACTGGTAGATTTGTTATTGGTGGACCAGTTGGTGACTGTGGATTAACCGGACGAAAAATTATGGTTGATACTTATGGAGGTTATATTCCACACGGTGGAGGGGCATTTTCCGGAAAAGATGCAACTAAAGTTGATAGATCTGCGGCTTATATGGCAAGATACCTTGCTAAAAATATTGTCTTTGCAGGTTTGGCTGAACGTTGTCTTGTACAGCTTTCTTATGCAATTGGTGTATCAAAACCTACTTCATTCTATATTGATACATTTGGTGCGAATAAGGTAGAGGAAAGAGTAATTAAAAAGTTTATTGAGAATAATATAGATTTATCAACAAAAGGCATAATCAAGCATTTATCGCTTAATTGCCCTATATATAAACGTACAGCCTGTTATGGACATTTTGGTAAAGAGTCAGAAAGTGACGGTGGATTTTCTTGGGAAAGCATAAACTTGTCTGCTGATCTTCGTAGAGAATTCAATATAGAAGGTAATAGTAAAATTTCTTTAGATTGCTAAAATTTTTGATTTATAGCCTCATATTTATATACTAGCTTATTGTTGAAGTATAATTGCTTTTTCATAATAATTATACTATATTAGTGATAATTATTATATTCAGTTTTTATTGTGAGGTTCGTGTAATGTATAATGACATAAAAGAAGAATTCTGTAGCGTAGCTATAAAAGAATCATCTGATCTTGTTGATAGAATAGAAGAACATCCTTTCTATGTTGAATTGATGAATGGCAAATTAAGTTATAAGAAGTTCAAGTTCTACGTTCAACAGACTTTTTTATGTTTAGTGGATTGCACTCGTGCTTTTTTAATTATTGCAGCTAGAGCTAATGATATTGAAATAATGGATAAATTAACCTTTATAGCTCGTAAAATATTCGGTATGCGAAGTCTATGTGAGGAGCAGTTTACAGAATGTAACTCATCCGATAACCACAAAAGATCGAAATCTAGTTCTGCCTTTATTGATTTCTTCATGCGTGCTGCATACCATAATTCAGTAGCTGAAGGCTTGGCAGCTTTTTATCCATGTTTTGGTATGTGTCAGATTACCTTTCAACATACGGTAAAAGATAGCGTTCCTTCAGACAATAAGTATAAAAAATGGATTGATCTCTATAATGCTAATATAGTGGATAACATAGCTGATACTATAACTGAGATTGTGAATAAGCTGTATAGAGAATCTAGTAATAAGGAGAAGAAAAAGATGCTCGAGTTTTTTCGTAACGGATTAGAACTTGAGGTAATATTCTGGGATGAGATGTATTACTCTAATATGTCTAGCAAAGAATATTAACAGCGGATTATTTACGTTAACTTGATCTTTTATCGGTAACTACAGTGTTCAGTGGCATAATTAGGAGCTGTTACGGGTCAAATCTTTTAAAGGATATAATTGAGCATTCTTTTAATGTTGAGTTAGCGAATAACACCCTAAATATAGAGAACTTCAAATTCTATGCTCAACAAAAGACGTTGTTCTTAGGTGATTATATTCGTACCACCTTAATTACTGCATCCAGAATGGAAGATTATAGTAGTATTATCTCGCTTGCTGAAGTAGCCCAAAGAGTAGTGACTGTTAATAGAATGCTATATGACTACTACTTTACTATGTACGGTATAAGTTGCGGAAAGAAATCTCTTGAGTGTTTTAATTTCACTAATTTCCTTTTATCCATCTCGTATAGTAATACCTATGAGGCTATGACGGTTTTGTATTCTTGCATGTTTATATACGAGACTGTCGTTGATAGCATGAAAAATAGATTCAAGAAAAATAATAGATATAGGGATTGGTTTGATTTTTGTTACAGTGATTCAGTAAAGTCTGGATGCATTATTTTAGAAAATATTGTTGATGGATATTGCAGCAAAGCAAGAGAAAATGAAAAGAGCAGAATGCTTGAGTTGTTTAGAATAACTGCACAATTTGTGTTAGATTTTTTGAACGGTGCATATAATTTTTCAAGATTCAATCAATTTCCTAAGGAACATTGACAATTTTAAGCTAATTTGTATCCTTAATAAGTATTTTTTAAAATGCTATGAAAAGTAAAGAACATGATTTTCATTTAGTGGATCCAAGCCCTTGGCCAATTGCTATATCAGCAGCAATTCTTATTCTTGCACTTGGATTAGTTGGCGCGCTTCATAAACAAATTTTCGGAGTGTTTTGTTTAGTTTTGGGAATCTTTGCAGTATCAGGGGTGCTGTTTTATTGGTGGAGAGATGTAATAAGGGAGGCCATTTATGACAAATGTCACACTGCCATTGTAAAACATGGACTCAAATTTGCAATGTACTTATTTATTCTCTCGGAGGTCGTATTTTTTATAGTGTTCTTTTGTTCATTCTTTAAAGCCTGGCTTGATCCAGTTTTTTTATTTGAGGGGTTTTCTCCTGCAAAAAAAGTTGAATGGCCCCCTGAGGGAATTTTGCCACCTGATCCGTGGTCACTACCGTTCATGAATACGTTAATATTATTGCTTTCTGGTACAACAATTACTTGGGCAAATCACTCTTTACTTAAAAATGATAAAAAGAGCATGATTAAAATGCTGTCCATAACTATATTGCTTGGAGTTTTTTTTATAATAGTGCAAGCAATAGAGTATCATGAAGCGAGTTTTTCTCTACAAGAAACAGGAGAAAAGCTTATTTATACATCCAATTTTTATATGATTACCGGTTTTCACTGCGCACACGTTATAATAGGAATAATATTTTTATCAGTGTGTTTATTTAGAGCACGGAAAGGCCAATTTACACTTCAGGACCATTTGTGCTTTGAGTTTGCCTCCTGGTATTGGCACTTTGTAGATGTAGTCTGGATATTTTTATTTTTGTTTGTCTATTGGTTAAGCGTTTATTAAGTGGTTAAAATAATAGGTCTAGATCCAGGAATAAGCAAGACTGGGTGGGCCATTATCAGCCTGAACGAAAAAAATAATATTGAATTTTTGGGCGGCGGTACCATATCAACTGATGGTAAATTGGGTACAGGTGAACGCCTACATATAATTTTTGAACAATTAAAGAAAGTAATTTCCCTATACTCTCCTAATGAAGCTGCGGTGGAGAAAATTTTTGTTAATAAAAATCCTAAATCTTCACTAACTTTAGGATATGCAAGAGGGGTTGTAATTTTAGCGTTAAAAATAACAAAGCTAACTATGAATGAATATGATGCAAACTATGTAAAAAAAAGCATTACCGGAAATGGCCATGCTGATAAGGATCAGATTATATTTATGGTGAAGCAAATAGTTAAAAATTTGAGTATAAAATGCCACCATGCTGCTGACGCTCTTGCTGTAGCAATTTGTCATGCTTATACGAAAGGTTCTTGTTTTGTTGAGTAACTTTTATATGGGATTCAGTTTGAAGATTTCCAGATCTGGAAAAACTATTTGATTGTATTTATCTTGTCTAACGTTCGTTGCAAAATAATACATGCGGAGATTTTATCATCTATTTTTTTCGATTTTGTGATTGATATTCCAGTAATTTTTAGTGTATGAGTTGCGATAGATGTTGAGAAGCTTTCGTCTTGTAAGTATATATTTACTTTATATTTTTTTATTATTTTATTTGCGAATTGGATTATAGTTTTACACCATTTAGTTTCTTGCTCGTCCATTTTTAATGGTAGTCCTATTACCATTGATCCAGATTCATTTTCTTTGAATATTCTATGCAGATAACCTAAATCTTTGCTCATATTTTTTCTGTGATATATGCTATGAGCTGTGGCTATGAGCTGTGTTTTATCGCTAAATGCTATGCCTATTTGCTTTTCTCCCATGTCAAGGCACATTATGCGCTTATCTTTTGGAATAGACTTTAGAAACTCATCTGGATTTCTATGTAGCATCTATTAGACTTCCTTTAAAGTGACCTTACCAAAAAAGTGGAGAGAAAGTTAAGAAAATTTTTTACAAAAAGAATAATGAATCAAATTGCTCAGGAATGCAATAGACTTCTTGCATAACCCAAACTAAGTAGAAAAAGGTATCATCTAAGTAGCTGACACTGGTTTCCATCCAAAAGGGCAGTGCCCCTATGATGTCATTCCAGTGCTTGACACTGGAATCCAGACTTTAATTGTTATACTTGTAAATAAGTCTGGTGAGAATAAACGTTCATCTCAAAATGCAGTATTTTTGTTGAAATAGCTCAACTGGATTCCAGCGTCACGCGCTGGAATGACACCTTTGTGTTTGCATAGCTGTACGAACATTGTGATTTGAGAGCAATCTCCACAAGGGAGGATGTCATTCCAGTGCCCAGACACTGGAATCCAGGAAAAAGAATGGTGTCATCCAAGTAGCTGACACTGGGATCCAGAAGACTTAATTTCAACCAAGTGACTGCATAATAAAGGCTGGATCCCAGTGCTTGGCACTGGAATGACAGCAATCCTACGTCATACCGCGATTCATTCGCGGTATCTCGGCCGCTAACAAGTAGCGGGATGACGGTTATCGTTTAGCTATAAATATTTAAGAAACTTACCAAATAAAAAAAAAGGCAAAAGAAGCCCTAGTCGTTGTCTATTTTCAGTATTGGCGTTTTTTAAGTCTTAAACACTGCAATTTAGCTGCTTTTAAATGCAACTCACCTTAGTTTGAATGTTTAAGAAATTTACTAAGCAGAAAAAAAGGCAAAAGAAATCCCGTATTAGCTAGTTGTCACTCTCTAATCCTGCAAATTGGCGTACTATACTGTCTTAAACTACTTATAAGCGTATTTCAGCTTGTGTAGGTAAAAACCCAGAAATTTGATAAAGACATAAGGTGCACATAGTGCAAAAAATTAAACATGAGACGCCAAATACATTGAGTTTTTTTGTCATTTAATCTGTACAGAGAAGATAAATAAATAGCTTCAGTTTCATGATAAAGGGGCTGGCGAAGGGTGTCAAGTAAGTTTTGCATTTAATCTGTTTCTATGGGTAGAACAATCTGCATACCACTTAGCTAACATGAGTTTTGTTTTGACTTTTTGTGCTAATTTTGCAGAATATTAAGATTATCATTTAAATAAAATACATGACGAAAGAGGATTGGGAAGCGGTAATTGGGCTTGAGGTACACGCTCAAGTTTCTTCTAATACGAAGCTATTTTCTAGCTCATCAACGGAATTTGGTGCTGAGCATAACACTCAAGTTTCTCTAGTTGATGCGGCAATGCCAGGTACGCTGCCAATACTAAATTATTACTGCATAGAGCAAGCAATACGCACTGGTCTTGCACTTTCTGCAGAAATTAATAAGTATTCTTACTTTGATCGGAAAAATTATTTTTATCCTGATTTACCGCAAGGGTACCAGATAACCCAGTTTTTTGAGCCAATAGTTAAAAATGGTAGAGTATTTATCAACGATAATGAAAAAGAAATAAGAATCGCGAGAATTCATTTAGAGCAAGATGCAGGAAAGAGCGTTCATGAGGAAAGCAGAACTTATGTAGATTTAAATCGTGCAGGGGTTGCTTTAATGGAAATTGTTTCAGAACCAGATCTCCGTTCATCTGCGGAAGCTGCAGAATGCATGAAAAGATTGAGGCAGATTTTGCGTTATATTGGTTCGTGTGATGGTGATATGGAAAAGGGATCACTTCGTTGTGATGCAAATGTTTCTGTCCGCCTAAAAGGCAGTAGCACATTTGGCACTCGTTGTGAGATAAAAAATCTGAACTCGATACGTTATATTGTGCAAGCTATAGACTATGAAATACAAAGACAAATTGAAATTTTAGAAAGTGGGGAAGAAATAAGTCAAGATACCTTATTGTTTGATGTTGCTTCGGGAAAAACAAAAGTGATGCGAAACAAAGAAGATGCAAGCGACTATAGATACTTCCCTGAGCCTGATTTATTACCTGTTGAGGTAAGCCAGGATAAAATCGATTCTATTAAATCATCTTTGCCCGAGTTGCCAGATCAAAAAAAGCTGCGATACATTGAGGAATTGGGTATCAACGAATACGATGCAAACGTCATTACTTCCGATAAAGCAATTGCTGATTATTTTGAGGAGTTAATAAAAAAACATGATTCAAAGCTCGCGGTTACCTGGTTAACTGTAGAGCTTTTTGGTCGTTTAAATAAAGCAGGTATTGATATTGCGAGCTCTCCAATCAAAGCGGATGCTTTGTCCGAACTCTTAGATTTTATCGTTGATGGAACGATCTCTGCTAAACTTGGCAAACAAGTATTCGATAGTATGTTTGAAACTGGCAAACCTGCATCTTTAATTATAAAAGAGCAGGACCTAAAACAGATCACAGATAAAGGTCAAATAGCAGAAGTTATCGACAAAATCATCAATAACAACCAAGATAAAGTTCAAGAATACAAAAGCGGTAAAACAAAGTTATACGGATTCTTTGTCGGCGAAGTTATGAAACTTACCAAAGGAAAAGCCAGCCCTGATGTGGTGAATTCAATTTTGAGTGAAAAGTTAGATAAGGTGCCCTAAGGTTATCCTGCTGGAGAGGTAAAACGCTTTTACCATGGTATTACCTATCAAAAATTGTGGCTCATATTCTTTCTCGAACGTGCGATGGATAAAAAGTGTCCTTTCCTCTTGGCTACGGAAATGGAGTTAGCTGAAGGTTTTGGTGATATTATTCTTCGGTATGAACAAAACAGAAGAATAACACATAGATTCATACAAATCAAGCACAAGCAAGATGGACACAGAAAAATCAGCATAGGTGACTTATTAACATGGCGAAAAAGTAGTGAATTCAGCTTAGTAAAATATCTTGTTGCTTATTTAAAAATCAAAAGTAGAGGAAAGTTCGAGGGTGAAATAGAAGATTTTGTTATTGCCACAAATGTCGGTTTTGACTTTGAAAGTCTAGCAGATAAGGGAATTTCATTTACAAGAATGAACACAGAAGATGAGTTTCTGAATATAGGCAGTAGTGTAAGATATAAATTTGATAATAGTATTATCTCACACTTGCAAGAGAATATGGATTTTATAAAGGGTGAGGTAGGTGGACAAGTTAGCGATGGAGAAATAAATAAGAAAATAGAGGAATTTCCAGATAAATTGGTGTTTGCAGTTAATTTACCTAACCATGCTGAACTGGAAGGATTAATCAAAAATGAGATAAGTAACAAATTGATCGAAAAGTTCAACTACTTTGGTAATGACGAAACTGCTTACAACGCGCTTTTTATGAAAATGTGGAGTTGGATGAAGGATAGAGAAGGACGTTTCCTTTCACATAAAGAAGGCGAAGAGCTTTTCCGAAAAGTAGAGATGTGTGCTAGTACTTTAAGTGAGATAAGACAAGAAGTAGAGAAAGGGAATAAAGAAATAGGTAAAATAGCAAAACAACAGCGTAAGGATAGTAAAACACTGCATAAAATACATGCAGTTGCAACAACACAGAATAACAAGCAGATAGAGAAGCCTATTCAGTTTAATATGGTATATCCAGTTGAGATGTTTGTTGGGAGGGACAGCGAATTGCAAGAAATATATGGTAAATTGCATGAAAGTACTGGCAAACTAACGGCAATATCACAAATGGTTGTTATCGGTGGTCTTGGAGGAATAGGAAAAAGTGAGTTATAGCATTTCTCATAATAGTCCGAACAGGTCATAGGAAGGCAGAATCAACAGCACGACGAAAGGATTCGAATAGAGGAATGTTTTTCCTGGCTCTGTTTTTTATAGCAAACCAATGATGCTCAATTTTGTTGAAATCTGGAGAATAAGGCGGCAGATACAAAATTTCTGCACCAACCCCTTTAGCAAGCTCGATAATCTTATCAGACTTATGAAAAGTAGCATTGTCAAGAATGACAGTCTGTCCAGGTTCCAAGATCGGTGTCAAAAATTGCTCAAACCATCCATTAAAAACATCCATATTACAGTGGCCTTCAAAGGTTAACGGAACAACTATCTTTCTTCCACTTAAGGCTGCAACCATACTGATTCGTTGAGTTTTCTTTCCAGATTTTAAGGCATAAAACCGCTGTCCTTTCTGGCAATATCCGTAGGGGTAGTCTTCGGTGTTATCAATGCCAGACTCATCTATATACACTAAGTTTTTAGGTTCTTTTGTCGCTATAATTTTCAAAAATTCAGCACGTTTTTCTTCGTTTCTTTCCTTGTATCCATATGTCTTTTTTTGCGCGTAAATCCAATTTTTTTAAGGGCTCGATAGATCGTTTGGATACTAACGTTGTTCCAAAGTTTAGCCATTTCCGATAGAGTCTTTCCTCCGTGTTCTCTGGCAAATTTGGCAAAGGTATCCCAGTCGGTAATTTTGTGATTGTAACCCCCATTTCCAAGTTTTTTTGATTGAAAGTCTCCTGTTTCTTTTCTTCTTTGCTGCCACTCCCATAAAGTAGTTCGTCCAATCTTAAATCTTGCTGCCACTGTTTCTCTGCTTTCTCCTTCGTCTAGCGCTTCCATTGCTTTTTTTCTTAAATCATAACTATATGCTGCTGGCATTCAACCTCCTTATCATCATCTATCCTTATCCTATCACATCCGGACTTTTATGGAAAGAGCTATATCTTTCGTTTCTTTTGCCAGATAGTTTGAAAGAGGTGTATATGAGCTGAAAAATATCAAGTGAGTTTTCTAAATAAGACCTTCATACAAATTTTTTCTTTACAATTAATAAAAATGACGTTAAACTTATGTGTAAGTTTGTTTGCACCAATGGAATCATTAGGAATACCTTTTATTTGCCTTTTAAAGGGTGTTACAAGTGTTAGTTAGGTCAGGGTGGTATCTCAGATCATAGAATCGTCTTAAAACGCAATTATGGGCCATTTGTTTTTATTTGTCTTTCATTTCTTTTATCAGATAACTTTGAAAGAGAGCTTTACACATATCCATAGCTTATTATTATTGTAAGTAAAAGGGAAACGAACAGAGTAGTATGTTTTAAAGTCATACTACTTATTATTATTATATAATAATAGGGGTTATTTTGAAAACTGAAAATCGAACAAAGTCCTCTATATTCCTACCATCTTGCCCTCTTGTTCAGACTGCAGTCTCAAAATCTAAAGATGCTCTTAAACTATTGAAAATCTAGTATTTTTTTTAATTATTAACAAATTCTGACTTCGTAGACTGAGCAAAATCTGAACAAAATTGGCCAAAACTGAAATATTTAAGTAGTAAAGGATTTTGATAAAAAAGTTTAGATGTCTAAAATTTGATCATTATAAACCCAAACATTTGGATTTTCTTCTGGAACAATATCCCCATACTCCGGTGATTTATAATCAGTAGGTAAAATTTTCTCATATACCCCTGCAACAATGTTGCAACAAACATAAAACTAAAAAAAATAATTTCCCGGCAGCTTCTACTCAAAGAACGAGGAGTTGTTTTCACTTATAGAACCAACGATCAACTGACCATCTGTTTCGATGAGTGATATATGAACATATTTATATATTTTCAAGGAAAGCTCATGGGAAAAAAGAAACTAACTGTTCGTGTTAGCTATAGTTATGAACCTAATCGGTTAGCAGAATTGTACTTATTAGATGCATATAAAAAACTAGCATTAAATAAACAAGTAAATGGGAGCCAAAAGGAGAAAATTTTTGAATGTAACAATAGAATCAATTTAAGGGGGAGCAATGATAACTGTTAGTCTGTACGCGAGAGTTTCTTCAGGAAAACAAGTGCAAGGAGATACAATAGCAAGCCAAATTACTGCTATAGAGAATAAGATTAGTGCTGATGGACATAAATTACTAAGTGAATATAAATTTATTGATAATGGTTATAGTGGCTCTGATATAATACGTCCTAGTTTAGAAAAATTAAGAGATCAAATAGCAGAAGGTAATATTAATAAGGTTTATATTCATTCTCCTGATCGTTTGGCTCGCAAATATGTACATCAAATGTTATTAGTTGATGAATTTAAGAAATTGGGTGTAGAAACAGTTTTCTTGAATTGTCAAATTGACGATAATCCAGAATCTCAATTACTATTACAAATACAGGGTATGATAGCAGAATATGAACGTGCAAAAATTATGGAACGAAGTCGTAGAGGCAAGATTCACGCAGCCAATAAAGGCAGTATAAATGTAATGAGTGGAGCTCCTTATGGCTATCGTTATATAAATAAGCATATAGGAGGAGGACAAGCCTTTTTTGAAATTAATGAAGAGGAAGCTGAAGTCATTCGTAAAATGTTTTTTTGGGTGGGAAGGGGAAGAGTAAGCATTGGAGAAGTATGTCATAGATTAAGAGCTATGTCCATCGTAACACGAACAGGAAAAAGGTATTGGGATAGGAGTGTAGTCTGTCGTCTATTACAAAATCCTGCTTATAAAGGACAAGCAGCATTCGGTAAAAAAAAGCTAGGAGTAAAATTAAAACACGTAAGACCACAGAAACGCTCTTGTGAGCAACTGAAAGACAATTATTCTACTTTTCGTACTGATAAAGAAAATTGGATTTATATTCCTGTACCTAATATTATAAACGAAGATTTATTTGATATAGTTCAAGAACAGCTAACTGAAAATAAAAGAATAGCTAGGACAAGACGAATGGGAGCAAATTACTTGTTGCAAGGTTTAACAGTATGTCAGCTTTGTCATTATGGATATCATGGTATTAGCACTTGCTCTAGCGCTCGTCGAACATATTATCGTTGTACTGGTACGGAGCGAGGTCACTTTGGTGGCAATAAAATGTGTAATAATAGAATGATTCGTACAGATGTATTAGACGTGGCTGTATGGGAAGAGGTAAAATACCTATTGAAAAATCCTACTCGGATATTAGAAGAATACAAGCGTAGACTTTCAGAGATTAAAAAATCACCATTAGATCAAAAAAGTGACTTTCTTGAGAAAAAAGAAGATCAATTAAACTGTGGCATTGCAAGGCTTATTGATGGCTATACTCAAGGATACATCAATGAAGAAGAGTTTAAACCAAGAATTAAAGCAATGAAATAAACCTTACAAATGATCGGAGAGCAAAAGAAAAAGATATTTGATCAAAAAAGACTTGAACAAGACTTAACTCTAGTGGTGACTACTTTAGAAGAGTTTTCTTCTAGCGTTAACTCAAGTCTTGATAACGCAGATTGGCTAACTAGACGTGATATCATTAGAACATTAGTTAAGCGAATTGAGATTAACCATGAAGACGTGCATATCGTGTTTCGAGTAAAAGAGCTGCCAGACTCTTTCACACACAGTGGAAAAGCGGACCAAAGTTTATTGCAACATTGTTGCAGGAGTCAAAACTGTAACATTCTTGTTTAGTTGGCTGTCAAATTTTGTAGTTCTTTTTTCCATACCTGCAACACAAAGTATCCCGTATTTGGTTCTTGCAGCATTTTTACCTTCTCTGTTGAATTTAATGTAACCTTTTGCAGCAAGTACATCAATGCGGTTACGGATAGAATGCTGACTACCAAGACCTGCCTTATTTTCAAACACCTGACAGAATTGTATATACCTTTCCTCTTTTACGTGCTTCCTCATAAATCAATTGCAAAATAGTATCGTGTCTACGAGAACGTTCTGCATCTAGCCTCTGACCATAATCTTTGTTTACAAGCCTCTGTGATTCGTAATCAATCATATGCCAGCAGTTATCGATTTTATCGACACATTTTGATGGAATAGCATACGTAATTCAAACATCAGTTGACGACTACTTTGCCGTTCATCTGGCTTATTATTTTGAAAAAATATTTTACAACGAATAAAAAACGTGATAAACTAAAGTAGGGGTTTTTTTATAACAAGTAAAAGTTTAAAGTAAAAAATAATTTAGAAATGCCTCGTAATCGAGTTTTAAGCTACCCTATATGAGTAACTTAGGTCTTGGTGGTATAATTATACCCTGAAGTCGTAGAATCGTTTTAAAACCGCGCTAATTGTATCTTTCATTAAATGTAAATATCTTAATAATGTTTTGTGGCAGCCTTTCTGGACTTCTTTTTTTTTGCTGTTTAAGTTATTGTACTCTATTTGTGTTTTACTATTATTTTATATTATCTATTATTATTTATTACTATTATATATATATAATATATAAGGGTTTTAGGAAGCTAGAATCCGCCTCACTGGCTGATTTTAGACATGTAGTTTCTAGGAACGCTTTTAGGAACGTAGGTAAAAAAGCTAGCTCTCACGCAGAATTTAGATTCCTGATTTCTAATTACTGATTTAGGAACCTAGGAATTAGGAATGTAATACAATCATTGGCGGTGCTATTTCTTATATATTCTACCTATCTTTAGTTGAAAATTATATTGAGTGCTAAGATTAGCGTTTTAGTTGAGTGGATGTAAATTGATAGTAGCTATAGATTGAAAGGGCAATAGAGAAAACTGGGTAAACTCTAAAATATTTTTACCCATAAAAAAGACTTATCCTAACATTAAATTTTGCCTATAGCTAAAATCTTCAGCTCCAGGAGTGAATTTTCCTATACCACAAGCAAATGGTCCAGTTGGAATGTCAAGCCACTTATCCTCTTTTGAACCTGTAGACATCACTTTAACTAACTGCTTTACCTGTAAAAGTTCCTGTACCATACGCTCTAGTCTATCCCTTCCCATGCTGTGAAAAACTTCAGGTAGTCTATGCCGTTGCTTATATACTCCTGTGCTTCCTGTGTGAGTAAATGGATGTCCTGAAGCAGCAGATCGTGTAATTGTATCAGTAAGACATATTTTAAGGTCTTTTTCACTAACATTTTTAACTGTTAGTTGTGTTGTTATATCTTCTAGTAGCCCTGTTTCCTGATTTCTTAGGTAAGTTCTTACAGTGCGGTCAGCTAAACCATTGGCCTTCACAACTGCCCCATGAAACAAAGCATTCTGTCTTGGTGTTTCTCCTACTGCCTTAAAGATTTCTAGCCTAGCTGTATTTTCTATTGGCCAAAAAGCGTATGAGCATCTAACACCATTAACAAGGGCAGAGGTACCTCTAATTGCATCGCGTGCTTGTTCAGCAGTTATAGCTCTTTCCATAAAAGTCCGGATGTGATAGGATAAGGATAGATGATGATAAGGAGGTTGAATGCCAGCAGCATATAGTTATGATTTAAGAAAAAAAGCAATGGAAGCGCTAGACGAAGGAGAAAGCAGAGAAACAGTGGCAGCAAGATTTAAGATTGGACGAACTACTTTATGGGAGTGGCAGCAAAGAAGAAAAGAAACAGGAGACTTTCAATCAAAAAAACTTGGAAATGGGGGTTACAATCACAAAATTACCGACTGGGATACCTTTGCCAAATTTGCCAGAGAACACGGAGGAAAGACTCTATCGGAAATGGCTAAACTTTGGAACAACGTTAGTATCCAAACGATCTATCGGGCCCTTAAAAAAATTGGATTTACGCGCAAAAAAAGACATATGGATACAAGGAAAGAAACGAAGAAAAACGTGCTGAATTTTTGAAAATTATAGCGACAAAAGAACCTAAAAACTTAGTGTATATAGATGAGTCTGGCATTGATAACACCGAAGACTACCCCTACGGATATTGCCAGAAAGGACAGCGGTTTTATGCCTTAAAATCTGGAAAGAAAACTCAACGAATCAGTATGGTTGCAGCCTTAAGTGGAAGAAAGATAGTTGTTCCGTTAACCTTTGAAGGCCACTGTAATATGGATGTTTTTAATGGATGGTTTGAGCAATTTTTGACACCGATCTTGGAACCTGGACAGACTGTCATTCTTGACAATGCTACTTTTCATAAGTCTGATAAGATTATCGAGCTTGCTAAAGGGGTTGGTGCAGAAATTTTGTATCTGCCGCCTTATTCTCCAGATTTCAACAAAATTGAGCATCATTGGTTTGCTATAAAAAACAGAGCCAGGAAAAACATTCCTCTATTCGAATCCTTTCGTCGTGCTGTTGATTCTGCCTTCCTATGACCTGTTCGGACTATTATGAGAAATGCTATAAATGCTCGGAAGAAACAATATAAAGCGATTCTATAATTTTTACCTCCTCCTGATTTCTTTACTTTTATGAGATTTAGCCCTAAGCTTTTACACTTTTTTGATCAAGACTTTTCTTTTCTTCTATCAATTTATCAAAATCTGACTTGTATGACTTGTCCTGTGTTTTTCTAAATATCTCATATTCTTTTGTAGCTAAGGTAATTGCTACTTCATGAGAGACTTTGCCATAACTCTGCAATATATCTTGCTCATTAAATTTTAAAAATGCATCAAGTTTCTCTTTCCAATCCTTCATATACATTATTTTACCTCTGGCAGCTTGAAACTCTGCATAATCTATATACATATTTACTATCCTGTTTAGCTGAGCAATTTCATTTTTATCTAAATAGTTTTTTGCTACTTGCGTGTCAGAAAGAAAGATTTTTCCCTTAGGTGCCTTACGCCAATTTGTTAAGCCCATATTAGGTTTACCTCCATCCACTCTGTTTGCAATAATTTCTGCCGCTGTATTTCCAGTAATAGCAAAATGCAATTTGTTCTGTACTACAGCAAAGAAATTTTTCGTTTCAGATGAACAACTTGCATAGTCTACTGAAGTTGCATAAATATCTGTGATTTTCTGATAAGCCACACGCTCACTTGCACGAATTTCTCTAATTTCTTCAAGTAACTCATCAAAAAATCGAGTGTCAAATTTAGAGCCATTTTTAAATCTATTGCTATCAATCACAAAACCTTTGAAAATATACTTCTTTAGTTTATCAGTTGCCCATGTACGAAAAGCAGTACCACGCTCTGAATTAACACGATAACCAACCGATATCACAGCCTCCAAATTGTAGAAAACTACATCACGTTTTACCTCTCTTTCTCCCTCTTTTTGAACTATCGAGGATTTCTCGGTAGTTGAATTTTTGTCTAGTTCTTTACATAGATAAATGTTCTTTAAGTGCAATGAAATATTATCAATTGAACAGTCAAATAACTCAGCCATATGTTTCTGAGTAAGCCATAGATTTTCATTTTCAAATCTAACTTCAATACATACCTTTCCGTCATCTGTTTCATAGAACAAAATTTCATTATAATCTAGTGATTTGTTGTTCATATACTTCCTTAGCCATGTACTGCATATATAGCACCTTCTGCTTTAAGTGACAAATTTTTAGACGCAGAGCCATTGATACATAGAAGAAAGTTGTATACAATATCTCTGTTCGTTTCCCTCTTACTACAACCTATAATAAAAATATCCGATAAAGGAGGTGAAAACCAAAAGGTCCATAATTGCGTTTTAAAACGATTTTGTAACTCTGGGATAGAAATATCCTTTAACGCTTGTAACATCTTTTAAAAGGCAAATAAAAGGTATTCCTAATGATTCTATTGGTGCAAGTAAACTTATATATAAGTTTAACATCATTTTCATTCATTGTAAAGAAAAAATTTATATGAAGGTCTTATTTAGAAAACTCACTTGATATTTTTGCAATAGCTTTACTTCTACCATAAGTTTAACAGGCTTCAGAAGGCTCTTACTCTCATCTTTTTTTTATGCTGATAAAACTCAAATAAACGCTGGTCTAAAGTGTAAAGCAATTATCTGAGGTGGGCTTTTGGTGAGTTGCGTCATTGAGAAGTTAAGTTATTTTCAATTCTTTCAAACGACTTATTGTTTTTTCAAATCTAGCTCATATCAACTTTTTGGAAGAAATAACTTAAGATCAACTAAAACAAAAAAATTTTAGTGCAAATCAAATTTCTGACCTCATTTCTAGTATATATCTGTTAAGAGGTGGTTGAAAGAGCTACTATAACGTAGACAACCTCGACCCACATACTTCTTAGGGGTAGCACATGATTCTTGGATTTCCGTTGTTGGCCAATAAAAAAACTATAAACCGCTTTTTGATAGTACATTTTGACAGAACCAAACGATATTTAGGAACCAGTGCTACTCATAGTTTTAAATAATAGCAAATGTCAATCCTAACACTTGACCTCGGCAAGCAAACCGGTTGGGCAATTCTTACAGATGGAGTAATCCAAAGTGCCAGTGAGAGTTTTCACTCTAGCCGTTTCAGCGGAGGTGGCATGTGCTTTTTAAGTTTTAGTAATTGGCTTAATTCCTTGAAAGACATTTCTGCAGTGTACTTTGAGGAGGTAAGAAGACACCTTGGAACTGATGCTGCGCATTGTTATGGTGGTTTCTTTGCCGTTTTAGCTACTTGGTGTGAAAAGCATCATATACCATACAAAGGTGTTCCGGTGAAGACGATAAAACGTTTCATAGCAGGCAAAGGCAATGCCAGTAAGGGTGAAGTTATTGAAGCTGTAAAGGGAAAAGGGTTTATTCCTCAAGATGATAATGAGGGGGATGCTTTGGCATTGATGTTTTACATAATGAGTTTTCTGTGGTATTAATATTTTACATAATGAGTTTTAATACTAATTCCACTATAAGTAACGATTTTAATAATATAGAAACGGGGTAAAATGTGGGTCCTTCCCGCCAGCTAGGCTGCTTTGGTGGCGAAAAGCCCGGTCCCTCTCTAGCGTCAGACGTATTTTGATTATTAACTTTTTAATTAGTTATTAAGAATTTAAACATAGCAATTTAATACACTAATATGAACTTAGCAACACACTACTATCCTATTGAAAATCTTGTCGAATATGAGCGCAACCCTCGCAAGAATGACGATGTAGTAAACAGAATGTGTGCTTCAATCAGGGAATTTGGTTTTCGTATTCCGATAGTTGCAAAAAGCGATGGCACTGTGGTTGATGGTCATTTAAGGCTTAAAGCAGCAAGAAAACTGGGTATGGAGAGTATTCCAGTGGTGCTCAGTGATAACTTAAGTGAAGCCCAAACCAAAGCTTTTCGGTTACTAGCCAATCAATCAGCTAACTGGGCAAAGTGGGACGATGATCTTTTGAAGTTGGAAATTCAAGAGTTAGAAGATTTGCAGTTTGACCTCAAAATGACCGGATTTGAGCTAGAAAAAGTTCAACGTTTTCTTGATGATTTAGATGGAGAAAACAGTGAAAAAGAAGATTTTTCCGACTTAGCCGGTAAGGTAAAAATAACAAAACCAGGGGATCTGTGGATTTTAGGTGGTCATCGAATCTACTGTGGCGATAGTTGTCTGGTTGAATCGTTTAAAGCAGTATTAGACGATAAGATGGCAGATATTACCGTGTGTGACCCTCCGTATAACGTAGCATATGGTGACAGTCAAGAGAGAGAAGACAAAAAAATACTAAACGATGACCAAGGTGAAAAATACGAACTTTTTCTGTATGACATTTGTTCTCACGTTTTAGCATACACCAAAGGGGCAATTTACATCTGTGCATCATCATCTGAGCTTTCGACCTTGCAAAAAGTATTTGAAGAAGCAGGTGGTCGTTGGTCAACGTTCATCATTTGGGCAAAGAATCATTTTACGCTCGGAAGGTCTGATTATCAAAGACAATACGAAGCAATACTCTACGGGTGGAAAAACGGCAATAAACGTGAGTGGCATGGAGGACGCAATCAGAGTGATCTCTGGTTTCACGACAAGCCAACGTACAACTCACTACATCCAACGATGAAACCAGTGGAGTTAATGGAGAGAGCGATAGTAAACAGCAGTAGACCAGGGGACATAGTTCTTGATCCATTTAGTGGTTCTGGAAGTACATTGATTGCCTGTGAGAGGACAGGAAGAATATGCAGGACCATAGAGCTAGATCCTACGTTTGTAGATGTGACCATAAAACGTTGGCAAGTATACACGGGAAGAGAAGCGATACTTTCCAATACTGGCAAAACCTTTGCCCAAATTCAAGAAGAAAAACGGTAAAAGAAGGGAGAAAAAAGTGGAAGGAGGAAAAATCACGCAGACAGAATGGGCAAGGGAACAAGGGTTTGCCAAGCAATATGTCTGTTATTTAGTGAAGAAAGGAATAGTTGAGCTGAAAGATGGATTAATTGACCGAGAACAAGCAAATAGAGCAATAGAAGCAATTAGAGATCCAAGTCAACCACTGAGGAGAAAAGGTGGAGAAGAAGGGGAAAAAAGAGGAAATAATGATCTTTCAACGATGTTGCTTAAAACCCGAATTAAAAACGAGATGGAGCGGGGAAAACTGCTCGAGGCAAAAGCAAAAGCTGAGATTGGTGAACTTATCTCAGTAGAAGAAGTAAAGACTGAAGCATTTAATGTTGCGAGAGTTGTCCGTAATAATTTGCTTAACATTCCAGATAGGGTTTCAGCGTTACTAGCATCGATAAATGACACAGAGAAGATCCATGAAACATTAACTGAGGAAATCAGAACTGCGTTGGAAGAGTTAGTGGAAAATACATTTCAATGATACTAAGGAAGCACTTGATAGGTTTAATAAACATATTAGTTGCAATACTGATTTTAAGTAAGGCATCAGCGTGCAGACAAAAAATACCATTTTCCCTTAAAAGTACAACAATTGCAGCAAATGATCTATAGTAGTAGTTTCTATGCAGGATTAAGGCCAGATCTACCGCTAAAAGTATCAGAGTGGGCAGATAGAAATCGTCAACTTTCAACGATAGCATCATCAGAACCAGGAAAATGGAGAACAGAGAGAACGCCATACCTCAGAGAAATAATGGATTCACTATCTTCGTCTTCACCGGCTGAAAAAGTGGTATTCATGAAAGGAGCACAAATTGGCGGAACAGAAGCTGGGAATAACTGGATAGGATATATAATCGACCAAACACCAGGACCAATGCTGGTAGTACAGCCGACAGTTGAAATGGGCAAGCGTTGGTCAAAGGGAAGATTTGCGCCGCTCATTGAAGATACGCCATGTTTAAGGAGTAAAATAAAAGATCCAAGGTCAAGAGATTCAGGCAACACTGTACAAAGTAAGGAATTTCCGGGAGGAACGGTAGTAGTAACTGGAGCAAATAGTCCAGTGGGTTTGCGTTCAATGCCGGTAAAATATCTTTTTCTTGATGAAGTAGATGCATATCCAGGAGATTCAGGAGGAGAAGGAGATCCAGTTTTACTCAGCATAGCCCGAACTAATACTTTTACGCGGCGAAAAATCTTTTTAGTTTCAACACCGACGATTCATGGAATAAGCAGAATAGAAAAAGAATTTGAGAGTTCAGACAAACGATACTTTTTTGTACCTTGTCTACATTGTGATCACTATCAGGTGCTGAAATGGCCACAGATAAAGTGGAAAGATAAAGATCCCTCAACAGCCCACTACGTTTGCATAGAGTGTAGGGGAGAAATAAAAAATCATCAGAAAACAGAGATGCTAGCTAGAGGTGAATGGAGAGCAACTAGGGAGGAGGGAAAAAAAGAGGCAAAAATAGGGTTTCATTTATCGAGCTTGTATAGCCCAGTTGGTTGGTATAGCTGGAAACAAGCAGTGGAAGATTATCTGCATGCAAAGGAAAATGAACAATTACTGAAAGTTTGGATAAATACAACACTCGGAGAAACCTGGGTAGACAAAGGAGAAGTACCAGACTGGAAGCAACTATTTGAGCGTCGAGAAAATTTTCCGATAGGTACGGTGCCAAAAGGTGGAAAAATAGTGTTAACGGCGGGGGTTGATGTACAAAAAGATCGTTTAGAGGCAGAAATTGTAGCATGGGGAAGAAACCGAGAAAATTGGTCAATAGACTACCAGGTATTAGAAGGTGATACTGGCAGTGGAGAAGTATGGGAAAAACTTTCAGAGCTCTTGAATCATCATTTTATCGGTGAAAATGGGCTTGAATACATGATAAGTATGATGGCAGTAGATGCTGGGTATGCAACACAGGAGGTGTACAATTGGGTAAGAGGTCATCAAGGGTCTGGAAGAGTAATGGCAGTGAAAGGGGCAAACAAAGCGCTAGTGCCGCTTAACAGCCCAAGTAGAGTAGATATAACAGTTGGTGGTCAAAAGCTGAAAAGAGGAATAAAGCTCTGGCCAGTAGGAGTATCAATATTAAAGTCAGAACTTTTTCAATTACTTAATGTTTTAAAAGAAGAAGAGAAAGTGCCAGCAGGGTATTGTCATTTTCCCGAGTATGCACCTGACTATTTTAAGCAGCTAACGGCAGAGCAATTAGTTAGCAAGGTAGTAAAAGGATACACCAAACAGGAGTGGCAAAAGGTAAGAGAAAGAAATGAAGTACTAGATTGCCGAATTTATGCAAGAGCAGCATCTATTGCGCTTGGAATTGATCGTTGGCCAGAGAGTAAATGGAATAGTTTGAGTGGAAAAATGGAAAGTAAAAAGCCTAAAAAAGTAAGACAGAGTAAGTGGTTGGAAAATGTATAACGAAGAGTATTTAGTTCAAGTCGAAGAAGCGATAAAGAAGCTGCAAAACGGAGAACGAGTAGTATCAATTGCATATGGTGATCATGTTGTGAGATATGCTGAAGTTCAGATAAAGGATCTACTAAGCTTAAGACAACGTATTAAAGCTGAACTCAAAACCGTAGCCAAAAGAAAGATTATTTTTTCAACGAGTAAAGGAATTTTATAAATGCTACTAAAAACCTTCAAACAATTATTCAACAAGCCAAAAATCAAAAGTTCAGCCTGGGATGCGTCAGGCTCAGGAAGAAGATTTTTTCACTTTCAACCAGAGTCAGGAAGTATAAACAATTTGCTGTCTCAAAGCCTTGAAACTTTGCGTAGTCGATCACGTGACATGGTAAGAAAAAATCCATATGCAGCAAATATAATTGATACAATAGTAAGTAACTCTATTGGAACAGGAATAAAACCACAATCAAAAGCAAGAGATGGAGAATTTCGAAAGAAAGTACAAGAATTATGGCTGAAATGGACAGACGAAGCAGATAGCTGTGGAGTAAGTGATTTTTATGGATTACAAGCTTTAGTATGCAGAAGTATGATAGAGGGAGGAGAATGTTTTGTACGTTTAAGAACGAGAAAGCTGGAAGATAGATTTTCTGTGCCATTACAACTGCAAGTACTTGAGTCTGAACATTTAGATAATAAAACAAATCAAACTTTAGGAAATGGTAATGTAATAAGAAACGGGATTGAGTTTAACAGGCTTGGGCAAAGAGAGGCATATTACTTATTTAGAGAATATCCAGGAGAAGGCTCGTTTGGCGAATCAGTGAGAGTGCCAGCAAATGATGTTTTACATATTTATAGACCACTAAGACCTGGGCAAGTTAGAGGGGAACCATGGCTTTCAAGTATACTGCTAAAGCTTTATGAACTTGATCAATACGATGATGCAGAGCTGGTGAGAAAGAAAACTGCAGCAATGTTTGCTGGATTTATTACGAGACTCGATCCTGAAGCAAATATTTTAGGAGAAGGCGAAGCAAATGAGCAAGGAGTAGCACTATCTGGCCTAGAACCTGGAACAATGCAACTTTTAGACCCAGGAGAGGACATAAAATTTTCAGAGCCATCTGATGTTGGAGGAAGTTATGAAGCGTTTATGAGACAGCAGCTGAGGGCAATAGCAATAGGCACAGGGATAACATATGAGCAGCTAAAAGGAGATTTAACGGGAGTTAATTATTCATCCATTCGAGCAGGGCTGATAGAGTTTCGTCGTCGATGTGCTATGCTGCAACACAACATTATGGTATTTCAATTTTGCAGACCAGTATGGAGTAGATGGCTAGAATTAGCAGTGCTTTGTGGAGAACTGAGTATAGATGAAAAAGTAGTAAAAGCAGCGAAAGAAGAAGTAAAATGGATACCACAGGGATTTGATTGGGTGGATCCACTGAAAGACCAGCAAGCACAACAGATGGCGGTAAGAAATGGCTTCAAAAGTCGAGCAGAAGTAGTATCAGAAATGGGTTACGATGTAGAAGAAATTGACCAAGAAATAGCAGAGGATAATAAACGCGCCAATAGTCTCAACTTAATGTTTGACTCTGATTGTAAAGGGTTATGATGCTCTTAGGAAAACCATTAATGCTTGAGCCAAGGAGTTTTGAGCTACTATCGCTATACAAAGAAAAACAGCCAATTTTCAAAAATCTCAAGCACTCCATCAAAAGTAACGTAGAAAGAACTGCAATTATACCAATACATGGAATCTTGACGAAAAAACCAGGTGCATTTGATGAAATGCTCGGGATGACATCATATGAGCAAATAGAAGCGCAAGTAAAGCAAGAATTAGCAGATAGTAGTATAGAGACTATTTTACTGGACATAGATAGCCCCGGAGGAGAAGTAAATGGAGTATTTGACCTAGCTGACTTTATTTATGAATCAAGAGGAAAAAAGAGGATAATAGCGATAGCAAATGATGATGCATATTCTGCTGCGTACGCTATAGCCTCTAGCGCTGAAAAGGTATTTGTGAGCAGAACCTCAGGAGTAGGGAGCATAGGGGTAATAGTAAGTCATACAGATCAAAGTAAATTTGATGAAAAACAAGGTATCAAGTACACCACAATCTTTGCTGGTAGTCGAAAGAATGATTTAAACCCGCATGAGCCAATGACGTCTGAAAGTCTGGAAAGCTTGCAAAAAGAAGTAGATCGCCTATATGAGATGTTTGTCCAGCTTGTACCACGAAACAGAAATCTTTCCACGGAAAGAATCGAATCAACTGAAGCAGGGCTATATTTTGGCAAGAACGCTGTGGATAATGGCCTTGCAGATGGAATTACAATTCTTTCATCTATTAATAAAAACAGGAGTATTACTATGAATGAACAAACTACAAATGACCTAGAAACTGACAATTTAACTAAGTATCGTACTGAAGTACTTGAATTAATACGGTTATGTAATCTATCACGAATGCCAGAAAAGATAGGAGAATTTATTGAGCAAAGCGTAAGTGTTGAGCAAGCCAGGGAAGTTTTAATGGAATTACTTGCAGAGAGAACGAAGAAGACAGAGATACTGAGTGCAATACCACAGAATTCAGGAGAAGAATTGATGATGCAGGTAGCGAAAAGTCGTAGGAGTTAAAGTATTTTTATAACCGCCGTATATAGCATTGATAAAAGCGGCGGTAAGCAGTTAAGGAGAGAAATTTATGAGTTGTATAAGCGAACAAAATAATCTGGGTGACTTATTAAAGTATGAGGCATCAAGTCTATATTCAAGAGATCAGATAACAGTAGCAAAAGGGCAGAACCTAAAGCTTGGTACAGTAGTGGCTCTTGATAAAGATAGCATGGTTAAGATAATCAATCCAACTGCCACAGATGGGACACAAACGGCGATAGGAGTGATAGCAAGCGATGTAAACGCAAAGGAAAATAGTAAAGGAGTAATTATTGCTCGCGGTGCAATGCTAGCAGATTATGCAGTTGTATGGCCAACAAATATCACTGAAGAGCAGAAAGTTGCAGCAATAAAGCAACTTGAAGGACGAGGGATCATTGTCCGCAAGGGGGCTTAACGAGCTATTTAAAAACAGTATTAAAGGGGGAAAGATGCAAAATCCATTTACAAATACAGCATTTAGCATGACGGCACTAACAAATGCGATGAATATATTGCCGATAAATTATGGACGGGTTGAAAATTTAAATTTATTTCCAAATAGGTCAGTAAGATTTAGACATATTACAATAGAAGAACATAACGGAGTTTTAAGTTTACTACCAACGCAGTTACCCGGAGCACCAGCAACAGTAGGAAAAAGAGGAAAAAGAAAAGTAAGAACATTTACGATTCCACATATTCCACATGATGATGTAGTGTTACCAGAAGAAGTACAGGGAATAAGAGCATTTGGATCAGAGAGTGAACTTAAAGCGCTGGCAGATGTAATAACCGACCATTTACAGCTAATGAGGAACAAACACGCAATAACATTAGAGCATTTGCGAATGGGAGCGCTGAAGGGAATTATTCTTGATGCTGACGGGTCAGAATTATTAAATCTGTACAACGAATTTGAAATCACGCCAAAAGTAGTAAATTTTGCACTGGGAACAGCGACAACTGATGTAAAACGTAAGTGTCTGGAAGTACTCCGGCATATAGAAGATAATCTAAGTGGTGAATATATGACTGGAATTCATGCTTTGGTAAGCCCTGAGTTTTTTGATGCATTAACTTCGCATAGTAAAGTAAAAGAAGCATATGAAAGATGGCAAGAAGGAGCAGCGCTTCGGAATGATATGAGGTCAGGATTTACGTTCTGCGGAATCACATTTGAGGAATATAGAGGGCAGGCAACTGATCCTGAGGGAAATGTAAGAAGATTTATAGAAAGAGAAAGTGGAAACTGTTTTCCAGTAGAAACGGCAAGCACATTTACAACATATTTTGCACCAGCAGACTTTAATGAGACAGTAAATACTCTTGGACAGCCACTATATGCAAAACAAGAGCCAAGAAGATTTGATAGAGGGACTGATTTGCATACGCAGTCAAACCCTCTGCCAATGTGCCACAGACCTGGGGTACTAGTAAAAATTAGTTCTAGTTGATGAATATAGGGAGATTATTAGAAGATTGTTTTGAGCATTTAGGAGTGGAAGCCACATACTGTAATAAAAATAAGGAGGGTATTCGTAAAATAAAAGTGCTAATTAAACGTCCTGAGACTACGTACTCTTTAGGTGCAGATGGAGCATTAACTCAGCAAATTGCTTCTATAGAAATACGTGATCAGGACGTTACTTCCTTTAGCATAGGTGATTATATCAAGATTGAAAAAAGGTTCTACAAGATTTTTGAACCACCATTGAAAGATTCTTCAGGTAAAATATTGAAAATTGAGGCAATAGAAAGTGTTTGATATTAAAATTAGTAATAATATTAATGAAATAATCTCCAATATTGACAGAAAAGAGCAGAAAGTAAAACTGGCAGCTATAAAAGCACTAAATAGAACAGCACTATGGTTAAAAGCGCGAGCAGCTAAGGAAATTAGTGAGGAAAAGAAGATAAAATTAACGGTAATGAGAAAAAGGTTGCGAATCTTTAAGACAAGCAAATTAGAGGTTTTGATAAGAGCAAACTTGTATGACATCAAAGCTTCATCAATGGGTAAAATGAGACAAACAAAAAGAGGTGCAAAAATAGGAAAACACGAGTTTATTGGGGCATTTACTGCAACGATGCCAAGAGGTTATAAAGGAGCTTTTAAACGTGAAGGAAGAGCAGCATTACCAATAAAGGAAGTTAAATTGCGATTAGAACCAGAGGCTTCAAGGATAATAACGAATCTTGTTAATTATGAGAGTGAGAGAGTGTTTGAGAAATACTTTAAGCATGAGCTAAACTATATTTTAAAGGTATGACAAAGTTCTGGATAGATTTACATCAAGCAATTTGTACTACACTGAAGGAAGAAATCCTAACTATACAAACATGCGAAGTATACCCGACGATAAGAAAAGAACTGTTAGCACCAGCGGTATTTGTAGAGCTTGTGAGTTTAGAATCGGGAAAAGATCCTGGAACAGAGGAATTAGCCCTGAAAGCAAGATTTGAAGCGAGAATTGTAGTTGATGGAACAGTTGAGGGTTCCTCGGTAGTTGTTAGAACATTAGCTGCTGAGGTTGCAAGAGTAGTAAATAAAAATACTTGGAACGTGAAGAATGTTTCGCCAGGAGAATTTATATCAGGAGGAGGAGATGATTTTAGGCCAGAGCTAGATGCATATTTAGTGTGGATGGTTGAATGGGTGCATACAATACACGTAGGTCGATCTATCTGGGAAGAAGGAAAATTTAAGCCACATAAAATAGCAGTGGGAGAAATGCATGTTGGAAAATAATTTTGCGATTTCAGAGTTACAGAGAAAAGTAGCAAATATTATTCGTGTCGGAATCATTAAAGAAATAGACTATGAAAAAGCAAAAGTAAGAGTTAAAATAGGAGAATTTTTAACAGATTATTTACCGTGGATAACAAGCAAAGCAGGAAAAGACAGAGATTGGTCTCCGCCAGACATCGATGAACAAGTTGTGGTATTTTCTCCTCTTGGCGAATTATCGTTAGGAGTGGTGTTAGGAGGGATATACCAGGAAAAATACCCTGCATCAGAGAATAAAAAAGAAATAAATAGTGTGAAGTTTCAAGATGGAACAAGACTGTTATATGATAAAGAGAAGCATCATTTGGAGATTGAAGTAATGGACAAAGTAACACTGAAAGCTGGGGAATCAAGTATAGAAATGACAAAAAGTGGAATAAAATTGAAGGCAGATAAAATAAACCTTAATTGATGAATAAATCGGTTATGCGAGTAGGAGATCATTGTGCAGAAGCAACACCACATTTTTGCGTTAGTGGCAGTAACAATGTTTTTGTAAATGGTAAGCCAGTTTGCCGTAAAGGAGATAATTTTACAGAAGGAAGAGTATTAACTGAAGGATCAAAAACAGTGTTTGCAAATGGTCTTAGTGTAGGAAGAGTTGGGGATTCAGTATCTTGTGGTTTCAAGGTAATAAGTGGAAGTAATAATGTTTTTTCAGGATAAAAATAAACCATCTGTTATACTTACCAAAAGTAAGGTTATGAACATGGATATAACTACTAGCCTATTAGGAGACATTAGTAATTTAATAGATAGAGCAAAGAATCATCTTTCTGTTCAATTCAACTCTACTCTAGTATTGTTAAACTGGGAAATTGGCTCCAGAATTGATCAAGATATCCTAAAGCACAAACGTGCAGATTATGGGAAGCAAATCATCTCTCAACTTGCAAAAGAACTTCAGATTAAATATGGACGTGGATTTGATAGAGCGTCATTATTTCGTATGGTACAATTTTCTAAATTCTTTCCTGATCAAGAGATTGTCGCGACACTGTCACAACAATTGAGTTGGTCACATTTTGTAGAAATTATTGCAATTTCTGATGAGCTGAAGCGTAATTATTATATAGAAATGTGTCGTATTGAAAGGTGGAGTGTTAGGGCACTACGTAGTAAAATCGATACTATGTTGTATGAACGTACAGCACTAGCAAAAAAACCTGAAGATTTCATAAGAAGGAGTATAAAAAATTTACGTGAAGAAAATATGTTAGCACCAGAATTCATTTTTCATGACCCATACTTCCTTAGCTTCATGGAATTGCCATCAAGTTATAGTGAGACTGATCTAGAAAATACAATCTTGGATGAATTGACAAAATTTTTACAAGAGTTTGGAAATGATTTTTGTTTTGTAACACGTCAAAAAAGGATGAGTACTAAAACAACTGACAGGTATTTGGACCTGCTATTTTTTCACAGAGGATTAAAACGCCTTATAGCAATAGAACTAAAAATAGGTCGCTTTGAACCAGCTTATAAAGGACAGATGGAATGGTATTTAAATTGGTTAGATAAAAATGAACGAAAAGCAGGTGAAGAAAAACCGTTAGGGATTATTTTATGTGCTGATAAGGATCAAGAGGATATAGAATATCTTGAACTCGAAGGCTCTAATATTCATGTTGCACAGTATTTAACACAGCTTCCTTCTAAAGAAATTCTTGAAAAGAAGTTGAGAAAGGCTATTTCTATAGCACGTGAAAAACATGCAAGTATTAAGTCAAATCCATGAAAAATATATGAGAGGAATGGATGCTAAAACAGGGAAAAAATTAGAGGGAATAGAACATCTGAAACAATCGATAATTGATATATTGACCACTCCTATTAACAGTAGAATAATGAGAAGAGATTATGGATCAAGACTATTTGAATTAGTAGATAAGCCAATAAATAGGGATTTAACTTTGGAAATTTACGCATCAACTGCAGAAGCACTGGGGAAATTTGAGAAGAGATTTAAGTTAGAAAAAGTAAAAATTACAGAAGTGAAAGAAGGAAAAGTAACGCTTGATCTAGAAGGATTGTACCTACCAGTGGGGGAAAAGATTCGCTTTGATGGGGTTATAATATAAAGATGCAGCAGCCAAATATTATCGAACCACTGAACTTTGAGGAAATCTTTTCACGAATGAAAGAAGAGTTAGTGCGTAGAGATGAAACCTTTTCAGCATTAGTAGAATCCGATCCAGCAATGAAAATTCTGGAAGTAGCAGCATGGCGAGAACTTTTGCTTAGAGAAAGAATAAATGAAGCAGTAAAGAGTAATTTATTTAAATTTGCGATAGGAGAAGATCTTGATAACTTAGCTGAGTTTTATGGAGTGGAGAGGCAGAAAGAAGAAGAGGATGAAAGATTTGGAAAGAGGGTAAAAGCAAAAATAGTAGGTTGGAGCACTGGAGGAAGCAAAGAGCATTATCGATATCACGCACTATCAGCAGATAGTAGAGTAAAGGATGCATTAGTAGAATCACCTATACCAGGGAAAGTACAGATCTCGATTTTATCAACACAATTATCCACAACTGGCATGGCGTTAGAAGAGCTACTTGAAATTGTAAAAAAGCAGGTTACTAGAGATGATATAAGAGTTTTAACCGATACAGTAACAGTAATTGGCTGCAATATTATGGAAATAGATCAACTATGTTTTTTAAATTTTTTGAATCTAGTCTTATTACAACTCTTATTTATAATTTTGTATTCTTGTTCAATTGAAAAATGTATTTTTGGCAATAAAAGCCCTAGTTTATATAGAAAGGAATTTATGTCAAATAGCTACCACTACTTAGGTTTTATGGTTAATGAGTATGTGCTTTAAGTTTGTGTGGGCGCACATATTCATTAACCTACTTTCTATGCAGTTTTTTTTATTTCATATTAATTGCTTCCTTAAGTCTTGCATTTGCAATTACTATGATTTTTCGCATTAGAGCCGTTATAGCTACCATTTTCTTTTTACCTCTACCAATGAGATCAGAGTAAAAAGCACCAAGTGCAGATTTAGATCTTGCAGCAGCCATGGAAGCTGTAAAAAGCTTTTTACGGACACTACTTCTACCACCTGTTATACTTCTGTAACCAATAGATTTTCCACTTTCTTTTGGATGCGGGGCAACTCCAGCAAGACTTGCGACTTCTTTTTTGTTTAGGTAGCCAAGTTCTGGCATAAGGCATATAAAATCTTGAGATAACTTGATACCTATTCCCGGTACCGTTCTAAGTATTTTTTGGCGCTTTTGTAACTCTAGATTTTCATCAATGATTTTTTGTATGGCATTATTGATCTCATTTATCTGACCGTTAAAAAAGTCAATGGTTTTTTGGCAACTTTCCTTTATATGCTCGTTTTCAGGTGTTTTCAGTCTACATTTCTCTTGAACTCTCATTTGTGTAATGTCATCACGTCGTTGACAAAGTGCAACTAAGGCTGTTTGTTCTTTTGACATAGGTACAAATAGAGATAGAGTACTATAGCGTTCATATCCATATTGAGCAAGAGCTCTTGCATCTGATTGATCAGACTTTGCTAAAGTTCCATGAGATATGACAAAGCTTTTTACTTTGCAAGTATTAGCTCGATGTACAGCAACATTCTTATCAACAAGAAAATGTGCTAAGCCAAGCTCATATTTTCCAGTGTTTTCTAAAGTTACTAGAGAATTAGGTAGGATATCTGAAAATTTTTGAAACAACTGTTGCCAACCAGTAGCATCATTGTCAAACTTGATAGTGCTCCTTTGGTTGTGAGCTGCAGCAACATTTTTAAATTTTCCGATATCAATTCCAATGAAATTTTGATAAGATGTAATCATAATAAATAACCTCGATAGTTTAATTAATTTAAGATTGTAAACGGGTGCATACATATGTCCCATGCAACTATTCAAACGTATCGAGAGATAGGGCTAGTGTACCTTGATCTATACGGTTGTAATACCAATATCCACTCGGTCGCACATGCCCGTGATAACTCTATTTCTATAGTGGGTAGAGTTATCTTTCCCTCTTAATTTTATTTATATCATATTTTTAACTTACAATATCCACAGCAGAATCAGCACGAATTATATAACATCAGAGGAAGAAATCAAGAAGCAGTTTATTAAGAAGTTTGAAGCAAGTAAAAGGTTGGGATGGAACGTTACAAAATCTTGGATAATAGCGAATTTATTTGTAGATGGTGTAGAAAACGTGGAATTAATCGAGCCAAAAGAGGATGTTGTGGTGCTAGGTAATGAGTGTGCAAATTTGAGAAATTTAAAGGTTGAGTAATGTTACTGCCACCAAATGCAACCAAACAAGAAAAAGCGCTAGTAGAAGCAATCGACTACAAAGTTAATCCAAGTTGCATCAAGGAATTTAAATTTAGTCTTAAAGATGAAATACTGCAGTGGATAATAGAAGAATATGGTTTAGAAGAGATACTGCGTTGGGTAAAAAATAAAAGAAGAGCTATAGTAGAAGGAGTAAAATTTCAGCGTTTAAGAGGAACCCCAGCATCACTCAAAATAGCGCTCAAATGGGCAAATATAGAAGACATTACAATTATCGAAGAACCACCTGGTAAACATTTTTTCGAGTTGCAAATAGGAATAAGAGATGTTCCAAATGACTTTTTTGTAGATGCAGTAGTAGAACTTGCAAAACTATCATTACCAGCAAGATCGCGATTAATGAGGATTTTCAATGATCACTATAATATTAGCAGGTTTATATTAGATGAAAGTTTATTTGGAAGTTTGTTATCGGATTATTCAGGTAGAAAAGTTGAAAAAGATGGGCCAGTGTTATCGTTTGGAAGAATAAATTTTTTTAGGTTTAGTGGTACATCAATTAAGGTTATAGAGAGTTATCTACGCAACCATTATGAACAAGCATTTAGTAATGATGTATATCGATTAGATGTAGCAGTGCTTGGGGAAACAGAGACTCACACAAGGGATTATAAAGGCATCTATGAAAGAAATCATCAGTGGTACAACTTAAAAGCACTATATCCACTACCACAGAGCTTATTGCCGGAAATTAAGTTTGCGAAAGCACAGATAGTATTATCGGATAGTTGGAATTTAGGAGAAATAAATGCGTGCTTTCCAGTTAGTAGTGTAGAGGAAAGAGGGAATAAATTTGTATTGGGAAGCGATAAACTTTCAGGGCAATATTGGAATTTAAAACACAAGCCAATTTTAGAAAGATTCAGTATTACTCGCAACTACAAAGTGGAAAATTATACTGATCAGAAGATTACAAAATATGTTTTAGCAGAACACAACATTTACTATAAAAACGATTTAGATAAAGAGCAAAAAGACTCAATACAGGAGTTAGAAAAGCACATTTTAGTATTTTACCCGGGAGTACTGAATTGGCACGAACATCGACATTTGCACAGAAGTTGGAAAAGTAGTCAAGTGATATGTGTAATAAGTTAAATACTTATGTTTATATCCTCATATATTATGTTAACAATAGGTTAAAGTGTATGAAATAAAAAGAAAAGGACTTGCTTTCTTATGCTAAAACGGACATGACTTGAATAGCGGCAGGTAAATATAAGAAATTTGTCTGGCGCTAGAAAAGCTAATTTTGTGAGGTATGAAATGAGTTTTAGCAAGGAATCTTTTAGTAAGTTTTTTAAAGAAGTATCAAGTAACGATATTAATAAAAGAGATGAAAAAGGAGAAACAGTATTGCACCAAGCAGTAGAAATCTCCAATTACAAAACAGTGAGGTTATTAACAAAAAAAGGAGCAGATGTTAATGCAAGAGATAAAAATGGTTATACGCCACTGCACTGTGCAGTATTCGCAAAAAGTTTAGAAAATGTAAAAGTGCTGCTAAGGGAAGGAGCGGAAGTAAATGCCACTCAATATGTTAGTGGATGTACGCCATTGCACTCTGCATGCAAAATAGGAGGAGCGGGAGTTGAAATAATAAAAGAGCTAGTGAAAGCAGGGGCTGAAGTTAATCAACTGAATAAGTACGGCGCAACACCAATGTATTACATATGGGAAAGTGAAAAGGCAAGTAAATTTTTGAGAGAACAAGGAGGAATAACAAAAAGTAGAAAACTGACGTGCTATGGAATAGAGGGGCTAGTGGGAAAAATAGCAGACATGTTGGATGGGAGCTATATGCCGGAGTTAAAAATAATAGAGATAGGAGAAATAAGGAAGAAAGATAAGTCACTAATAGAGGAAGAATGTAAAAATTTGGCAAGCAAGATAATGAGCCAAGTGAACGAAATGATAGATGAGGTGGTGAGAAGGAAGGCTTAAAGGAGGGACTTAATTTTAAAGAAAAGTGAGGTAGATTATGATAAAGCTTGGTAAGAAAGAAGCATTTAATAAATCGCTATTAGAGAACTCATATAAAAATATTTATGAAAGAGACGAAAAGGGAAGAACGGCTCTACATTATGCGATAGACGCAAAAACAGTGAGGTTATTAGTTGAAAAAGGAGTGGATGTGAATGCAGCAGATGTAGGAGGACATACAGCACTGCACCTAGCAGTAACGGAGAAACGTCTAGAAAACATGAGAGAATTGATAAAATCAGGAGGGAATGTAAATGCGGAAGAATATGGAAATAAATGCACGCCGCTGCACCTTGCATGTATGGTAGGTAAAAAAGAAATAGTGGAGGAGTTAGTAAAAGCAGGGGCTGAAATAGAGCAAGAAGATAAATTTGGAATGACAGCGATGGATTATGCGAAAAATAGTAAAGAGATAATCCAGGTATTAAAGAAAGAAACAGACAGAATTGAAAAGTTGTTTGAACAAATAGATAAGAAGACATTAAAGGGAAAACCTTGTATGAGAGGCTAAAAATATGGAGAAAGAAACAGAAAAGAAAGTAATGAATTTAGAGAGAAAACCTTTGGATGAGCTGAGAAAAATGTGGAAGAAGGTGTATGGAGAAGAAGCGCCTAGATACTCAAAGAAATACCTAATACCAAGATTAGCTTATAGAATGCAGGAAAAAGCGTATGGAGAAATATCAAGAAAAGGGTCAAAAAGACTAGAGTATCTGGCAGATCGACTAGAGAAGGGAAAAAGAATAAGTAGTGATAAACTGCCAGTAGCAGGAACAGAGCTAATATTAGAGAGAGGTGAAGAGACTCATGCGGTAATGGTGACAGATAAGGGTTTAATCTACAGAGAAGAGTTTTACACGTCATTGTCGGCAGTAGCAGGAAAAATAATGGGAATGAGTTATAATGGACCTCTCCTATTTGGGATGAGAGAAAAGGAGAAAGGATGCTAAAAGAGGTAAGATGCGCGATATATACGAGAAAATCAAATGAGGATGGACTAGAACAAAAGTTTAACAGTCTTGATGCGCAACGAGTAGCATGTGAAAAATATATAAAGAGCAAAGAAGGCTGGGTAGCATTGGTAAAAAGGTACGATGATGGAGGATATTCAGGCAAAAACTTAGCAAGACCAGCAATAAAGGAGTTGTTTGAAGATGTAAAAAAAGGAGAAGTAGATTGTGTAGTAGTATATACATTAGACAGGCTATCAAGGGAAACAAAAGATAGTATAGAAGTGACATCATTTTTTAGAAGGCACCGAGTAAATTTTGTAGCAGTAACGCAAATATTTGATAATAATACGCCAATGGGAAAGTTCGTACAAACGGTGTTATCAGGAGCAGCACAACTAGAAAGAGAAATGATAGTCGAGAGAGTAAAAAATAAAATAGCAACATCAAAAGAGCAAGGGTTATGGATGGGAGGAACTTTACCGCTGGGATATGATGTAAAAGATAAAGAATTAATAATAAATGAGAAAGAAGCAAAGACAGTAAAGCATATATTTGAAAGGTATGTAGAGCTGAAGTCAATGGCAGAATTGGCAAGGGAGCTAAATAGTCAAGGTTACAGAACAAAATCAGATATCTTTAAAAAAGCGACGGTAAGGAGAATAATAACAAATCCAATATATATGGGAAAGATAAGACATTATGAGAAAGAGTATGAAGGAAAGCATGAAGCAATAATAGAGGAAGAAAAATGGCAAAAAGCACAAGAATTAATAAGGAATCAGCCATATAGAAAAGCAAAATATGAGGAAGCGCTGCTTAGGGGAATAATTAAGTGCAAGAGCTGTGGTGTAAATATGACACTGACATATGCAAAAAAAGAGAATAAGAGATATCGATATTATGTATGCAACAATCACTTAAGGGGAAAGAATTGTGAATCAGTAAATCGAACAATAGTAGCAGGAGAGGTGGAAAAAGAAGTGATGAAGAAAACGGAAGGTTTATATGAAAAATGGGGAGAAAAAGCGGAAAAATGGAAAAATTTAAGTTTTGGAAAGCAAAAAGAAGTAGTGAAAAAGTTAATAAAGGGAGTAATGGTGAGAGAGGATGGAATAGAAGTGAGTTCAGAGGATAAGGTAGAATTTATATCAATATGGTTAAAAAAGAAAGGAAATAAATGCATAGTAGTAGAGCCAGAAGGAAAAACAAACAATGCGCTACTGAAAGCAGTGGTAAGAGCCCATCTGTGGAAACGTCAACTAGAAGAGGGAAAGTATAGAAGTGTGAAGGAACTGAGTGCCAAAATTAATATAGGTACAAGACGTATACAGTAAATTTTAAGGTTGAATTATTTAGCTCCAAAAATAAAGGAAGATGTAATAAATGGGAGACAGCCAAGAAGTTTAAAGCTAGCTGATTTGAGGGAAATACCGGTACTGTGGAGTGAACAAATGGAGAGATTTTATGGTTTTAATTGCACCGTTTAACAAAAGGAAATGAATAGTCTTGACGTGAACCAGTGTTACAAAAACTGACATTAAATTATATGAGGATGTTAGTATGAATAGTAAAGATTTTTAATTTATATATGAAACCAGAGCAAACTATTGAGCAAGAGTCAAACTCACATAACAACCCCTTTTTTGCTGAAATAGAACCATGTTTTTATAGTAAAGGAAATCCTATATACGAAAAACATCAAATCAACCAATTGTAACTGGTATCAGCGTTATTGGTAAGCTGTGTTGCACTTTATGTTTTGAACATTTCCATTCATTTCGCAGTGGCAGCAAATGTGGGAATGACGTGTATGGGTTTTGCGCTGTATAACCAAGCTCGAGAAAGTGGAAGACATAGACCTGTATGTTATTACACAATCTCCTTCGAACCGAGGACAAAATGTTATGCTCAAAGCTTCAGGTAAATGGTAAACTTTTCTAGAACAATCTCTAAATTATTAACTCAATACTTATTTACCTACTATTCTTTTATTTAATAATTTTAGCTACCTTATGAACATACTAATATTTCTTTCGAAGCTTCCATCTTTTGCAGTTGGTCTAAACTATCAACTGACCTCATAAAAGTAGAAGGAACACCTGATTCTTTCACTACAAAATCTGATTGTTTAATAGTTTCAGCTAACTCTATAAGTATTCCGCAGTTTCTTTCAAAACCTTTATCTTTTATAGCTTGTAGAACACTTTTCCCTCCTAAAAGGCAGCTTTCCCCTAAACTTGATTGATCTTTTAATTTGTCAAACTTCCCCTGGTTCTCTCCATCAAGCTCTACTTTTATTATATTACTATCTTTATCACTAGAACATAGATGAATACTAATCTCGCCTACTTCAGTGATAAAGGACATTTCAATGCCACCTCCTAAGACATTTGTATAATTTCTTTTTCTTCCTATGCTTTCAACTCTTATTATACTTTCTCCAATCTGTAAGATGCTACTTTCTATACTGAAATTTTCATTCACCTTACTATTCATAACCTTTGCAACTTCAACGATACTGTTTTGTGGCCACTTGAAAAGAACAAGATTGTTATCTATTTCTACTTTCAGATCATCATCTTGAACCTGTTCATTCTTGTTTACTAAACCTTTATATGCGATACTTTTTGCTTCGTCCTTAATTTTTTTACACTCTGTAAAAATAGCCTCATCACTTCCCCACATAGCTTCACCTATCATTCTGTCATTGTAAAAATCAGACTCTATTTTTGCACCTGCTGATAGTAGCTTATTGACAATATTGAATAAAGGTTCTAAAGCTTCTTCCCACTCATCCATTGCTTCTTCCCCATTGTCTTTATACCGTGATCTAGTAGTAGGCGTTATACGCATAACACTACTGGCATTAGCAATATCAATTATTTTTTTGAATACAAAATTTGACACAGTGCATTCATATTGATCACAGCGTAAATTTAGCTTTATTTTTCTTTTCAAATATTCATCTATTAAACGTTCCATCTTTTCTAGAGTTACCTTTGCAGAATTTTCGTATCTATTTTCATGAAACCCTTTCATTATACTTTCCATCTTGTCATGAAATTCATCAATTGAAACTTTTTCGCTCTCAGTTAACAGATTTGCTAAATTCATTAAAATTGAGTTTTCTGGAATAAAAGAACTTGCAACAACAGTATTGTTGTCTTCAATAACGTACTCAATCCAGTCATCTTGTTCTTGATTTAACGATGATGCACTAGCTTCCAGAGTTTGCGAGCCAAAATGTTCTGTATGCTGTTCTTCAGTAGCTAAACCAACATTTGCACAGACTTGCTCATCCTTTGAGATATATTCTAACACCATACTCCCTCAATCTATAAATACATTATCTACAATAAATAGCATAAATAAAAGTCAATGCAAGTATAATTTTTCTAACTTTCATATTTTTTAGAGAGTTGTGTTCTACTACTGTAGCTTCATATGACTTTGAACCTGCCATCATATACATTTTACCAGTACAATCTATTATATACTTAATTTAACATGTAAACTCTCAATAACCCTCATCTGCCAGGAAGATCATCTGCAGAACTGTGTCCTAAGTTGCCTTTTATAAGAAGAATACCCTTAACTGATATAAGAATATTTGGCCCCTGTGCACGATCATTCCATATAACATACGATAAAACCACTGTATCTCCATCAGTAATACGCTTATAACCTCTACATTCGAAATAACTATTTAACTGATTACTTGCCTCTTGTTTTTTACTCTGTAGTTCGCCTTTACCAGCAAATTTCACCTCTATTCCAACTGGATGAACACCACCTCTACTTTCTATAGACCGTAATAATACCACATCTAGCTTCTCTCGTCCTAACTGGAATTCTATAATTATTCTAGCTGGATTATTGCAAGTATAAAACAATCCATGCAACACAGAATGAAACCCAACCTCTCTAGCATTATTTCTATTCACTACCCACCTTAACGGGAATAGCACATTCGAAATTGCTTGAAATAATTCCTTGTGTCTATCCACGCTCTGCCAACCGTTATTCATCATAATATCTGCGGTGTTATGTATATTACTAACACCACTTACTGGCAAAAGCTTACCTTGAAAAGAATGATTATTCTTACCCTGTAAGTAATCGTTAGGTGATTGAAATGTTGTTACATCAACTACTAAACCAAGGTCATCCTCATCTCTTCTACTTGGATTCAATGTGCACACCACCTCATATACTCTTGAATTCGGCCAACTTAACAAATTTATGCCTTGTGCAGGAAATTGGTGAGTTAATACATGGGGAATATCAAGCACAACAATTTTTTCTTGTCCTTGCCATAATGCACGTAAAACCATAGTTAAGGCACGATCCCCAACGTTTATTTGTGAGACTCCTCCACGTGGGCCTAGCATTTTATCGTTATCGTCGTAATCAAATAGGTATCTAGTTACATCCACCCAATTTTCTCCTGCTACCATAATCCTCTTTTTTGCAAATGCAGTACTTGCAAATGCAAATCCAGTCGTATAGGAAAACACTCTGCTATTGGTACCTCTTACGTCAGGCACGGCAGGTACACCAAAAGATGGATATAGTAAATAATTTCTAACGTTCTCTCTAATCTTGTATACAGAACCATTAAATAGCCTTTCCAACAAAGAAGACCCTTTCTCCAGAAAGTCTTGAGTGTTAACCCGCAAACGCTGATCCTCATCTAAATCAAAATTTAATCCAACACAGACAGCACTACTTGATGAAGTATGAATTGATATAGATGAGACAGGACATCTTATGACGTAATTTTCAGCTTGTTCCAATGCTTGATCAGCACTATTGCTTCCAGCTTTGAGCTCGATTATAATAGGAACAGAGTCCCTTAGCCTATCCACTCCACGTACAAGGAAAGTAATATCTGTATATCCACCTCCTACAAATAACTCAAGATAAATGCCAGCTGTGTGGCGATACCTAAAATTCATCAAAAACCCTGACAAGAACCCATGATAGTCCGACTCTTTACCATTGAAATTCAGTACCTCATTATACCCGTCGTAGAGATTAATTATGTACTGCAAAACATCATCAATAGTATCAACAACATCATCCGAATTATTACTTGCCAACCTTCCTAGCAAATTTGATAGGTTACCTTGCTGCATGGTCCTGACAATCTCTTCAAAACCACCATCGCACGGAGATGCTTCATTTTCAGGAAATTCTTCACACCTTATTGCTTCCTCTTCCTCCTCTTCTCCTTGATTTTCTGCCCATATAAACGTTTTATACTCTTCCCATTCTAATTCCAGCTTTTTTCTTTTAGCCCCACTCTCCTGCAGTTTACGTTTTACCCACTGTCTCTCTTTTTTACTAAATCTTGAGCCAGTGCTGTTTATCCTGTCAGCAATAGTGTAGCACCTTACTATTTGCCTGTCATTTCCATCTTTAGTTAGGACAGCAACCTTTAAATTTCCTTTTCCAGGTCTGTCTGGATCGTTATCAAAACGAAAGAAAATCCTTTCATTATCATTTGCAATATCAGAATCAAATGCAGTGGCAAACATACCGAAAAAGAATGCCGGAAAAAAGCGATCTTTACCAACTGAATGCAAAAAAGATGGACATTGATCTAAAAAAGACTCGAACCTTTCTGAAAATCCCTGACAGTCTCCATTTAGCAAACTTCTAACTAACCCTATATTTTCACCATTATTATGCATAAAACACCTCTACTTACTATGACTAGACAAACCACTAACACCAGGAGATGCTAGTTCGGTACGGAGAACACTAGAAACACTTACTTCAGAAAACAACTTCCCCATCAGCTTACCATAGGGAATATCCCTTACCATACCAGGCATACTAACCATTTTTAAGTTATTAACCACATAACCTTTAAAACTTTCAAGATCTTCTGAGGAACAATTGTCTTTTGCAAACCGTAAAATCTCTAATATCTTATCTTTTATTCCAACATCACCTCCAGCTTCATTTCTCTTCCAATCTGTAATTAATGCAGCAAAGGTACGTTTAATTGGAACTCTACCATTAGAAAAAATAGCAACCTTTTTATGCTCACTAAAGCGATCACACCTCCAAATATCCATAATGGTTGACCTAGCCTGGGCACTTAACTCAGGATTTTCCAATATCACATTTGAAAGCGAGGAAAGAAGGAGTGCATAATCATTATGTGAGAGAATTTTGCCTGCAGGTAGTGAAACTTCTTCATAGCACCAGCGCTTTACTATATCTTGAACTGTATCAAGAAAACTCCATTTGATTAACCCATTAAGAAGCGAATATACTCCCTGATCTTTTTCTGATAATTTAACTAAAAGATCACGTTTTGTTGAATCATCCATTTTATGCAAACAAAAATCCAAAACGTTAGCACGATTGCAGTTAGACTGAATAGTAGATAAGGTAATAACCGCATTAGTAACTTCCTCTTTTCTCTCTTGTTCACTCAAACGATTATAGAAATATTCCACTCCTTCACTCCATTTAAGGTTCACAGCTTCTCTGAAGCCACATATATTACTGTATTCTTTTAATTTTAATTCTTCAGACTCTCTATCAATCCAAAAGCTGAACACAGGATCATAACTTCCCATGGAATCTAGCAAATCATTTCTTATGTACTTGTCATTCACAGGATTATCCTCCATGTCTACTGCATCAGGAGAAACTCTACCCTTATAAGACTCAAATTGCTCTTGAAAGAGCGGATGAATTTTATCTACTACACAATACCTGCAAGCCATGTTATACCTACAGAATGGGTTATCTATTGCTTCTATATTTTCTTCAGTGAGCTTCTGTCCTAAGATTGCATTATTTAATTTTGTATCTGACCAACAGCTCTCATCACGAAATATTTTGTATAAGAATTGTAGTTTATCATCTTCGAGGTATTCTATCTGCCTAATGTAAGTTTTTACCCATCTTTCAATAGCTAAACGCCTTTCAGTGGCAATTTTGGAATCTGTATGTTCAATAACACTTTGTAAATTATTAAGTACTGCAGCATGACGTTTTGTTATTCTTGGCATTGCACTCTCCATATAAAAATACTTATGATATCATGTGAAAGTTAGAATTAAATAACAACCTAAAATTACTTAGGATAAAAAAAACTTCATGAAAAACATTTTCTATATTGAACGGATACAAAAATTCTATTGGAATTTACAGGAAATACCGTACTTGTCAGTGTAATAAAAATTTTAAATGTTTACTTTCTTCAAAAAGAGAAAAATAGATCGTATATTTGTGAGAACAAGCCACGTAAAAATAGGGTTGTAAAAATAGAAGATTTAAATTATTTCCATAAGCTTAGGCAAACCAGTTCGTATGTAAATTTAGCAAAAGTAAGCCAATATAGCTGGTTTTGCCGTATAATGTAATTACCATGTTAAAAAGTTCGTATGGTACGCTCGGTAAACCAATGCATTCCAAGAAAAACACTTCTCACGTTTCTTGGTTTTGAGTGCTGAAAATGGCTATCTTGCTTGAGATCTTAATAATATATTTTGCTAAATTAATAGCATTTTACTTGCGGAAGAATTAATAAGCGTATGACAAAAACAGAATATAAAATAAATAAAAGGTAATATAGTGAGTCTGCTAAAGCCTTTTGCCAAAATCACTTTAGGTTAGAAAATTTTTCTGAAATAGTGATTGACAAGTTTTAAAGACAGAGTAATATACCTAGAGTATAATAGAGGCTAGTTCATTGTGGTACGTGAGGGGGTTAAGAATCAAAATATTTTTTCATTCATTTGCAAAGAGGGGTAATTATGGACCGTAGAGATATTTCAGAAGTTTTATTTTCATCTATTAAAGAGAACGATTCTTATAGGGCATCTAAGCTTCTTCAAATTGAACGTTGGTGCTATGCGCATTGGAAGATACATGCAGGGTATGGTGAAATAAGAAATAATTTTCTTGCGCAAGTGCTATCTAATGAAGATTGCTGGGAGAAAGTTAATAATTTACATCAAGTAAAGCTTAATAGACAAATGGTAGGTAAAAAATTAATCGCGCCGAGTTCAGATAGTAAACCCAATCCATTTGGCACTGATAGATACAAAATTGCATGTGATTGTTGTTTGGAGGATGAAATAAGAGCTATATTTGAGGAAAGAAAAGAAGAATTGTCTGCTCAAGGTAATGATAGCTTGCTGGAGTATCATCACTTAGTTAGGTGTTATGGAGAAGGTCCTATAGCACAGTTTTGGTCACATTTCATTAGTGGGTATCTTGATAAATTGGATTTGAGGGGTCGTCATCTATATGAGTATGGGCTTGACTGTGCAGTAGGTTGGCGAAAAGTAGAAGCAGTGGAATTCTTCTGGAATAAAATAAAATCATTACCTGAGAATGAAATGAGTGCACAGAAAAAGGATGAGATCTTCATGAAAAATGTAATATATGCAGCAAAGAGCCATTGTAATAGTTATCCTGAAATATTTGAATTTTTCTTTGATCAATTAACTTCTGATAGATATCCGGAACTCTTAAAAAGAGATTTTGCTCAAGATAATTATTACGATACTTTATTTACCCTTAAGGACAGCTGTTCCTTTGATAAACTAAGAGTGCTGTTTGATTGCTTACACCCGAGTGATATTTTGGAACGTCATTTTTATAGTCTATTAAGAAACATGAATATACAAAGTTGTCAAGAATATTATGCAAAAGCAGGTATTGAGCTTTTTACGCATATGTGGACAAAGGAAGGTTTCGATAGCCATAGGGCTTTTACATTGCAAGAAGAATTAGTAGAGAATTGCGGATTTATACTATATCCTTTAGTAAGTAAGGGTTATATGGAGCCAGTATGGGAAATATTAGATAAAGCTAATCCTAATCAAATCAAAGAATTTATGGATTCTAAAAAAGATCATATATGTTCTATATTATTAGGGAATGGAGATAGCAATTCATTAAATAGGTTTTTATCCTATGGTAAGTCTGCTGATGAAGAACGTAATCCAAAAAATATACCTGGCCCAAGTGGTGACCTAACTGAAGTAGAAGTTAGAAAAACACATGCCAGTATGGGTAAATAAAAAAAGTTATATATTAACAGGGGGTTTTATGCCGAACGAAGAAAGACCACAGGATTTTGAATTAATAGAGTTATTAATTAGAGAAACAAGAACTGCTCCAAGTACTTCAACTCAGCAAGGAAGTGATTTTGAATCTTTCAAAGTAAGGTTTCAGTCGTATATTGATCAGATTCCATCATATTTACATTCAGTAGGTAAAGAAGGATTTTTTCCTCATTTCTTCTTAGGAAGCTTTTCCACCTTGATAGATACAAAAATTGCAGTAAAATTAGATATTGAGAAAATATATTTTAGTTTTGATGGTCCAAAGACTCTAAAAGTTGCTGTTATAAAGGAAGGAGAAATCAAAAGCCCAGAAGATGCTATTGATAAAGTAAAGCTCTTTGTTATTGCAGAGTCTAGTAGCACAAAGAAAAAGTTTAGCTACAGTGAGTTAGATAAGATATTAGGCAATATCAAAGTCAACAGGAACAACTTGTTGAGGATGGCTAGAGATCAAGATAAGCTTGGTGTAAAATTGGTAGAAATTACTAAAAAGAAGGATCACAAAGAGGAACTATCAGGAATATTTGTTGAGGTAAAAAGTGACAAATTAGACAAGGATACTTCTACAACACATGAGTTTGAAGAAATAAAAAAAGGATTATGGAGTAATCCAGAAAGTGATATAGTTCAGCTTAGTAGTTCAAAAAAAGATGAAGTAAAAGATATTCTTGGAAATATTCTGGGAAAAGTTAGTAAAATTCATTCTGGTTATAGAGGAGAGTTTAAAGAAGAAAGACTCGTTATTCGTGGAGGTTCCCTTGTCTATGTTAAAGAAGCAAGAGAAGCAGCACATCATGGGTTTTTAGCAGGAGCTTTAGTGAATTTCCGCTATAGACATAATCCCAGGGTTTACTTGGAGCAGTTTGCAGGAAGAGGTTATGCTGATATTGTTCTAGTGCCTCGTGGTAAGGATAGGTCATTAAATGCTATTCCTATTATTATAGAGATGAAGGCTGCTACTAAAGCAGAGCTAAAAGAAGGTAAAATAGGGGAAAAGAGTGGAACTACACCAGCTGCTACTTTAAAACAAGCTGAGGATTACACGAAAGGTTTTCAACCAAATGTAATGAGAGTTTTAACTACTGCAAATGACATGCTATGCGTTGGTGTAAACCTTGATCATACATCTCCTATTTCTGATATCGTTGCTAAATCACGTGATCAAGAAATCACCCCTCTTTTTAATGATATAATGGAATCTATTGATAAGCAAAATAATCGTGAGATTACACAAGGACAATTAAAAACGCAGATTGAAGAGAATATAGAGCGTATCTATCACACATTTCCTGGTACAGGAGAGAAGGGAGATAATCATTATTTTAGTAGGTTTTTGTTAGGGCAGTCCCTGTTATTAAGTGAAGTTCGAGCTTTAGGAAGCAGTTTTAGAAAGCACGTTTTTATTTATGGAGAAAATATACCTACAGAAGCTCAACCTGAACCTAAATCTCAACGTCTTAAAGATCAGAAAAGTAAGGGACAAGATGCTGCACAGATATCTAGGTTAGACCAAGGCCATGGAGTTGTGACAATGGTATTTATTCCAAGCAATGATCAAAAATCAGTTTATGTAATGAATATTGTTGAAACAGATGGAAGAGATAATGTGATGAGAAAGGGAATTCCTCTTGATCAGCTTCAGCAAGAAATAGGAGAAAGAAAAATAGTTGAACTAAATCTTAATTTTAACATTAAGAAAAAATCGAAATTTGAAGAGTATTTTAGCGTGGAGGTGGGCGAATCCGTTTCCCTAGAGCAGTATAATAGAAGAGAAACTAATAAATTTGAAGGTAATTTTAAAGATATTCCTTATCCCGCCGAGTTCAAGGAAAAATTCGATGAGGTATTAGAGTCTCAGCTTACTTCTTCACAAGATCGATCTCAATCAATAGGCAAATATAAAGAGTTATTTAAAAAAATAGGTGAGGCAATGCTGCCTTTTAAAAACTTAGTAGAAAAGGAAACACATACCCAAGCTGTATTTCATGGAGCATTTAGCCACTATAGTGATATAAAGTTAGGAGAGTTACAAGAAAACAGGGCATTAGTATTAACAGAGTTTCAAACTGGAAGGGGGAAACGTATTGATATGCTAGTTCATGGTATTAAATTTGGAGGTCATGATAGCAATGCTAAAGAATACGATCCAGTAGGGTTAGAGCTTAAAGGACCAAGGGAAGGTAAAAAAGCTGATGCGTTAAAAGATGAGGCGAACAAACAAATAAGTGATGAGTATAAGAAAGGTATAACTTATAAGACGCTGACAGATGGAAAGAAAGTGGCTTTTATAGGTGTTGTGTTTGATAAAGGTGCGAATAATGCAGGTTCTCTTATCTTACCAAGCAAGAATGAGTTTACTTCTGTTGAGGTAGTTCATAGTTCTATTCATATGATACATCCCGATACAGTAGAACAACAAGGAGAAGATCAGCGGACTTTAGAATCTGCAATGGGTAGTAACGATGGTGCGAGACCTAGAAATGAGTTAGTATCTCCAGGAATTAGTAGTGTTCCCAGAGGTCGTGGGCGTGGTATGAGGCCTAGAAGTGAGTTAGAATCTCCAGGAGTTAGTAATGTTCCCAGAGGCCGTGGGCGTGGAAATCAATGAGTAAAAGAGGATATTAGATTAACTCAAAGTAGTGCAGTTGCCTTTCTTCATGATAAATATGATTTGATCAGTACTGACGCTTTCAATGACAGTGTTATGACAAATAACGCGAATGATCTGGAGGTAGGGGATTAATTTGGTATCCGATTTAGGAGAGTGGTTTAAGAAACGATAGATAGAAGATTGTGAAAAGGGTTTAGGTTACTTTATTTCCATGTTAAGTATAACGAAATAAATTATCTGTTCAAATTCCTCGCCGTGATTGTGCAAAATATGAGTTTTGACGATAAACGACATAATGCCTAATTTTCCGTTCAGCATTAGACTTGCTGCAAAAGAGGAGAAATGTTTATATAAAGAAAGATAGAGCAAGTAAAAGTGAGGTAAAATGACCATAATCTAAGGTAATGTTCAAAAAAGTGTGTCAAACCAAGAAATAGATTGATATAAAGAAAAGTTTGTGTACAACATTTAATAGATCAACTAATCCCAAGAAAAATACTTTTCACAGTCCTTGATCTCTGGGAATGGTTATTTTATTAAATTTTAGTAGAATATGCTGCTAAATTAAAGATAGCTCTAAGATAAAGTATTTATACAAGCTACTTGCATTGCTAACTTTATTTACTAGTATGTATGGGAATATAAAGTTTAGGTTTTGAGTTAAATAGAGGGAGTTTTATGCTACAAAAACAATCTTCAGTGGGTTATTTAAAGAGCACAAAGATTAATTCACAAGCAAAAGATAAATCTTTTCAGTTTAAACGTAGAATAAGACGTCAGTATAATCCTGATGATATTAACATTGCCAAATTGTTTCTTGTTATACGTGAGCATAGAACAGGTAATCCTCAGCTAGACAAGACTAATGCAATTAAAGAATTACTTACTCAAGTAGATAATATTAATGATACTGATTACAATGATAATGGTAATACACCACTACATGTTGCTGTCAGCAAAAGACATCTAGACATTGTCAAACTTCTTTTAAGTACTCGCGATATAAACCCGAAAGCTAAAAATAATAGGGGTCAGACGCCTCTCGATATTATTAATGAAGATCTTAATAGTAAGAGTAAGACATCTTTGGATCAAGATATTATTCAAGAATTACAGGGAGCTTCATCTCTAAAAAGGGAAAACACTGGAGAAAATAAGCCAGAAGTTGGTTCTCCCAAAAAGCTAAGAATTTCCTCTATAAAAAAAGAAGAGCCTGAAGGAACAAAAATCGAAGAGGGTGATCCAAGAACATACCCTGCTTCTGGATTAAAGCATACTCTTCATGGAAATATTTATCAGCTAAAATTGTTAATGTTATTTTTAAAGCGTGGACTAGAAAAAGGATACTCTTTTCATTTAGCTACAGAGTGGGATGATGCTGAAAAATTTGATGACTTGGTATTTATACATGATGATCAAAATAGAGGAAAAAGTTATCATTTCTTGCAAGCAAAACACAAACAAAATGAAGACAATAAGAAAATTGGAATAGGTGATTTACTTACAGAGGATAAAAATGGTGAATTTGGATTGGCAAAGTATTTCGTTTCTTATCTAAAGATTAAAAATAATCAAGATTTTGCAGATGGTGTCCTGAAAGATTTTATTATCTGTACTAATATTGGTTTTGATTTGGATCAAGATACAGCACAAAATGCAGTAAAAAAGTTGAAAATGCAAACTAAAGGAAAAAATAAAGGAAAAGAAATTTTGGTTGAAATGATTGAAGATAATGATGTCTTCTTTAAAGATGGAGGTGAGAGATATAAGCTTTCTTATGATAAAGGTAATATGGCTCTAGTGGTGCAACAAGAATTTAAAGTTGCTGTGGAAGAAACAATCACGAAGTTGGAAACGGAAATAAAAAAACTTCAAGACAAGTCAGATCAAGATTCAGAAAATAAATTGAAACAAATTCAAAAATGGGAAAAGGAATTTAAACAAATAGCAAATAGTGGATTAGAAGACAATATAAAAGAGTTTTTTGGCAAATTAGTATTTGCAGTGAATCAGCCCAATGAAGATAAGCTAGCTACAATCCTTCAAGGCAAAATAGGCAAGGAATTCGAAGTAAAGTTTAATTATGCCGGTAATTTGAGTGAAGATGCTTATAACAAATTTCAAAGAGTAGTACAAGATTGGATGAAAGAGAAACAGGGACGTTTTCTTTCTCACGAAGAAGTGAAAGAATTTTTTAATAATTTTGAATCGCGAGTCAGTACTATAGTTGAAATAAAACAAGAACTAAAATACTTAAAGGATATAGTGCTAGAGCATGTTGTAAAGGCGGAGAACAATAAACAAGCACAAAAAGATGTTTGGTTTGATGCAGAAAATCCATCAGAATTATTTGTTGGAAGGACAGAAGAATTAGAAAAGTTACATAGAGCATTACATGATCAGGGTAGAATAGGAGGAATATCACAAGTATCAAGAATTAGCGGTTTAGGAGGAATAGGTAAGACTGAGTTAGCCAAAAAGTATATTTGTGAATACGCTAAAAAACATTATAACAATGTTATATGGATAAATGCTGAAAATGATAAAACAATTGCAGATTCATTTTATAGACTGGCTTCAGATAAATTAGGGATTAGCATAAAAAATGCAGATGGAGAAAAAAAATGTGTAAAGTCCATTATAGAAGAAGTGTTTAAATCTTTCTCTACAGAAAAGAGTCTTTTTGTTTTCGATAATGCTGAAGGATTGGAATATTTAAAGCAAATTTTACCACTCAATAATTTAATGCTTAATGTTAAAATACCTTATATTTTGATTACTTCCCGTAGTAAAGAATGGGGCAAAAAAATAAGAACTATAGATCTAGATACGTTAAGTTTAGATGATTCAATAAAATTTATAAAGAAAGGGCTAGAGATAGAAGATAAATCCCAGAACGACCAAATAGGAAATTTAGTAAAAGAACTGCAGTATTTCCCTTTAGCTATACAGCAAGCAATAGCACATATAAAAGAAACACAAGAGAGCTATAATTTTGAAGGTTACTTGGAAAAATATAGGGAAAAGGCTAAGGAGTTGATTAACTATAAGGTGTTTGAATGGGTTAATAATCGTTATACTAAAACAACTTATACAGTTTGGGAAGTTACGCTTGATAGAATAATAGAGGATAAAGAATGTGGGCAGTTGGCTTTAGATATTCTTAATACTATGGCTTACTTTGCACATGACAATATTATAAGAGAAATGTTTTTGAGTTTAGCAGGTGGTAGTCAAACGAAATTAGAATCAGCTATCAATTTGCTTGTAAATTACTCTATGGTAAACGGTGAACGAAAGCAAAGCTTGAGTATTCATAGGCTAGTTCAAGAAGTGACAAGATTAAAACTGCAAGAACAGCAAAAAGAGGAAGAAGTTCTGAAAAAAGCTCTGGAATTAATAAAGAGCTCTACTATAAAAAAGGAAAATATAAGTCACGTTACTTCTATTTTGGATTATGCAAGTAGGTATAATAAATTGATTAATAATTTTGATTTTACTTACGGGGGGCGTAAATATACCCCACTTAATCTACTTATTGAGGGTAATAGAGAAGAAGGGGTTAAAAATATATTAGACAATCTAAGACGCGAGAGGTATCCAAGTAAATTGCTTAAAGTTGTCAATAATCTCGACGAATCTGGCTATTCTCCTCTCAGGCTTGCTATTGAGAATTCTAACTTACAGATAGTAAAGTATCTTATAGAAAATGGTGCTGATTTAGATATTAAGTATGAAAAGGGTTTTACTCCTCTGCATTTTGCTGCTTTATTTGGTAACTTGGAATTAGCAAGATACCTTGTAGATGAAAAACATGTTAGTTTTAATGTCTTAGATAAATATGGAAGAAGCCCCCTACATATTGCCTCTGAAAATGGTAGGATAGAGTTGGTAAAGTACCTCGTAGGTGAAAAAAAGGCTAATATCAATGTTTTAGATAATCAGCGCATCGCTCCTTTACATTTTGTTGCTGAAAATGGTAACTTAGAATTAGCAAAGTACCTTATAGAAAATGGTGCTGATTTTTATCTCCGTGATAGGTTTAAGTTTACTCCTATAGAACGTGCTATTGATAGAAGGCAATATGATATAGTAAAATATCTTACAGAAGTTAAGGATGGATTTGGTTTTACCTATTTACACAAGGCTGCTCTTGAAGGTAATTTGGATCTTTTGAAGCATCTTATAAATCATAAGGCTAATTTGTACGTATTGGACAATGATGGTTCCTCTCCTCTACACATAGCTGCTGAAAGTGGTAAGCTTGAAATAGTAAGGTATATTATAGATAAAAAACTTTGTAAAATTGATATTGTTAACAATGACGAACGAACACCACTGCTGTTAGCTGCTCAGAATGGTCATTTGGAAATAGTGAAATTTCTTGTAGATAAAGGAGCTGATTTTTATCTCCGTGATAGGTTTAAGTTTACTCCTATAGAACGTGCTATTGATAGAAGGCAATATGATATAGTAAAATATCTTACAGAAGTTAAGGATGGATTTGGTTTTACCTATTTACACAAGGCTGCTCTTGAAGGTAATTTGGATCTTTTGAAGCATCTTATAAATCATAAGGCTAATTTGTACGTATTGGACAATGATGGTTCCTCTCCTCTACACATAGCTGCTGAAAGTGGTAAGCTTGAAATAGTAAGGTATATTATAGATAAAAAACTTTGTAAAATTGATATTGTTAACAATGACGAACGAACACCACTGCTGTTAGCTGCTCAGAATGGTCATTTGGAAATAGTGAAATTTCTTGTAGATAAAGGAGCTGATTTTTATCTCCGTGATAGTTTTAAGTTTACTCCTATAGAACGTGCTATTGATAGAAGGCAATATGATATAGTAAAATATCTTACAGAAGTTAAGGTTAGATCTGTAGCGGATGAATGCTTACCAAGTCCAAGTTATAGGCAGAAAAGAGAAGCTGAAAGTAAATGTTTATTTACCTGAGAAGACGTGGATGAATTTAGTGAGGAGAAAGATGAAAGAAGAAATTTAGGTGAAATTAAAATAGATGGTGAAAAGTTTATTGATTACATTAAAGATTTACCAGAAGGAAAGCAGGATCAGCTAATTCAATTAGCGGATAAAGTGAGAATTGTAGGTAATTCTCAAGGTCTTGTAAGTGAGCTTACTAGTAATCAAAAAGTTATGAATCATTTAAGCAAGGTAGGAAAAATCTCCGTCATGACCATGCATGGAATGATGGCTAAAAATGTTCTCGCTGACTTTTTAAATGGAGATTATAAAGGTGTAGCAATAAATATTGGTTTTATAGCAGGTGGTCAAGGATTTGCTAAAGTTGCTGAATCTGCTTCTCTTAAAGGGCTAAAGTTAGCTTCAGAAGGGAAGTTGTGTCTTGGTAGATCTTTAAAAGCAGCATCTCCTTTTCTTGCTCATGGTACTTCTGCTTTTGTTGTCTATGATTTGGTCAATCAGATAAAAGCATTTAAAAATGGTACAGAAGAAGCGCTAGTTGGTGTAGTAGGAGATAGTATTTACTTGGGAGTTGACACTGCAGAGATTGGTGTGGAAGTTGCTGAAGCTTTTGAAGTACTAGAAGGAGTATCAAGTGTTACTGGTCCTATTGGAGCTACAATTGGCGCTGTAGTATTTATTGGTACTGATATTTATATGTCAGTAAAAAGAGTTGGTAAAATTGATGAGATAGTTCACTTAACTGGAAGAGAAAAATTTATTGAGGGATTACGTGCATTTATAGGTATGGAACCTGAACAATATATAGGAGAACTAATGGGAGAAAAACAGGCTAATGATCAACTAGTAAAACAAGGACTTGAGTACTTAAAGCAACATAACGATACTCAAAGGTATGTTTTCCCTGCTGTTAATGTAAAAGAAGAGTGTGAAAGAGTACCATCACTTCAAGGTGCACAATATGGATTAAGAGAAGAGAAATGTAGGTATAGTAAAACCGTTGATTTAAACAATACCGTATTACTGGATAGAAAGGTAAATGGTATTAAGTGGAGCAGAGCAAAGCCAGATAATCCAAATGGAGGTGAAATCTTCTGTTTTCCACAAGGAGATTATCAACCTGCTTCAAATTATGGGTTATATTTATGTAGAAATGCGATTGGTATAACCGACTTATCCACTGAGAAAAGAGAAAATTATACACTAATTAATCTTGGTGAAGGTCATGATCTTTCAAGGGGGTTTTTGAATAGTCCTAATATTTTTGTAGTTGGTAATGGGTTTAAGAAATATTATGGTGGAAACAAAGATGATATATTTATTCTGCAAGGAAACTTTATTGAAGGCCATATCAATGGAGGTAATGGAGTCGATACAGTAGACCTAGAGAAATTTGCTTCAGATGTGAAATCTATACAAGCTAGATTAGGCAGAAATGGGTATATAAGTTATAATAACAGTTCTTTTGGAATGGAGAATATAAATAGAATCTCTGGCAGAAAAAATAAGAGTGATATAATAACTTGTGATTATAATACAAAATATGTAGATGGCAGAGGTGGTGAGAATGATGCTGATCCTGATGTTATAATTATACCTTCAAATTCTAATTTCCATGAAATGCATCTGATAGTGAGATCTAGCACTAGTATTGTAAATCATGCTGATATAGGAAGTTTTAACTACACTATTTTACCCGAAAGAGGGAAAGCACAGGTCAGTATTACTTTGCCAAGTTTGCTAATAGGTCTACCAGCTGATAAACATAACTTCTTCTTTAATTTTATGATTTCTGATCTTGTTGGAATATACATTCAAAATATTAGTCAAATTTTCAACTACACAGTAAAGAGTGCTACCTTTAGTTTTTTATCTAATGGCAATAAATCAGAAAGGGTATTTGATAGTAATTTTGATAAAGGAAGGTTTAATGTAACTATTTCTGATATTCCAGTTAACGTCTCTTATATACTGAGTAATGGAGCTGAGATAAAGATGGGAAACAAGGGTAGTATGTACATGCTTGAAAATACTAATAAATCTCCTGAAGAAGTTATCAAGAACTATTTACCTATAGCAAATCGACTAAATAAAATGTCATTCTTTATACAATCACTTTTGAGTAATGAGACAGTAGTGATAGGAAGTGGAAATTGTGAAGTAATATATAATAACCCTCTGCATAAGAGTCATTTAGTAGGCAATGGTGGTGAAAATGTGTATGTAATTAATTCTGAGATTGATAACGTTCCGGAGGTTGTTATTCATGATGTTGATGAGGAGAATTCAATAGATACTATTGACTTAAGAAATGTAGTAAAAAAAGCAAGAGGTAGTTTTGAATTACAGGTAATTAAATCTGAGAATGATTTGTTGTTAAAAGCAATAGTAGAAAAGCATGAGTATTTTACTGTGAAGTTAAAAGATGGAGTAGAGAGGTATAATAAGACTCATGTGATAGTAGAAAATGCTCCTATGATAATCAGCGTTGATAAAGATGAATGGAGTTTAAAACCACAGCCTTTGATGTTTGAAAAGGATAAAGAAATTATTGTGGTAACGGGTCAAGATGTGGAGAAAGATACTGAGCTTATCATTTCTAGAAAAGGAGGAAATTATACATTTGTTCGCAGTAATAGTAATGATCTAATGATAACGAATGCTTTTGATTCGACTATTAGTAAAGATGATTTTTGCAGTATTACACTTAGTAAATTCTATAAAACACCTAAGATGAAAACGTTATCAATAAAATTTACTGATAAAGAGATAGTGTTAAAAGATTATGAGAAAGAAATAAGTACAGCAAGAGACATTAATGTTGTGAAAAAAGAATATAAGGATCAAGTTTATAATGATGTTTTCACAGAAGTTATGTTATCTAAGCAACCTCATAGACATAGGCAGCACATTAGAAATCGTAGAATGGTGAGTAGCAGTGCAAAACCATCTTCGTGGATAAATAATTTATTTGGTTGGGTAAAAAGCTCTGTGAGTGGGTTATTAGGTTCGAGAGCTGCTCTGCCTGAGGAAAAATTAAATACTAAAAGTTCAATATCACAACCGATGGATGTAAATGGTACAATACTATTACTTGACATGGTTGTTAGAAGGGTTACAGGTCAAAGGTACATTTCTACAGCAGAGCAGTCTATATCTCCACTAGAAGCACAGGGTTATGCACTAAATATTACAAATAGATTTGAGAAGGTGTTAAATAAAACTGCTATTAAGTCAGGAATATCAGTGACAAATCTAAACTTTGATCCTGTGGCAGTGCAATCAGCTATAATTGGAAAAATAATAAATGGAAGATTTTCTGAAATAGCAAAAACCCTATATTCAATTGCAAAAGAAGCGTGTCCAGAGTTTAAACAAACTGATAAGTTTCTAGCTCACTTAAGAAACCAATTAGAAGGGGAAAAAGAAACTGCACTGCTACAACAGAAAGTAGAAAAGCCTTCTAAAGTTTTAGGTCAGGAAGTTTTAAGACAAGTAGAGCTATCTAAAAAGCCGGATACATTCTTAAATGGAACATCAGTGGTTCAAGGAATAAGCAGAGCGATAAATTAAGGGAACTATGTGATCTTTTCTGCCTGTAACTGCTTGATCTCATCGGAGGAAAGACCTGTAGTTTGTGATATAATGTCAGTAGAGACGCCAGCTTTAAGTAGGTTTTTGGCCACAGCTATCTTAGCCTGTTGCTCACCCTCTGCTATACCTTCAACTTTACCTTCAATTTTACCTTTTTCATGGCCGATTTGGATGCCTTCTTGTCTACCTTCTTGTCTACCTTTTTCTTGACCTACTTTAAGACCCTCATCAAATTTTTGAGCGAAAGCAGCAATCTCATCCATTATACGTTTTTTCATTTGCTCATATGCTAGTAACTCTTCTTCTGACCAATTAAACTTATTCATCTCTTCATAAGCTCGTTTTATTATTACGTCACTACCAACTATTTTATCTAGGTCTTCTTCGTTTGTTTCTGCTGCATATCGGAAAAAATAACACCATTTTTCTACTATATTTTCTAATTGGTCTTCTTTTGTCTTTGTAAATTTTGGTAGTTCTATGAATACGAAGTAAAAATCCTTTAAGTCATGTTCAAAGCTATTTTGATCTAAAATGACATGATTAGATTTGTACTCAGCTTTATCTGGAAAAATAATACAATCAGCAACGGCTATGAAGATAATTTCCTTGAGATTATGATAATTATCACCTTGATCTGCTTGACTTGAGTAGGCTTTAGCAGCATAATATTGAGCACGCTTTTCGAAGCCTTTGGTCTTAGTGAACTGCATCTCTATAATGTATCTTGAACCTTGAGAGTCTTTACAAAGAACATCGACAATACTTTGCTTTTTAGCGGCAATTTCAGGGTCTAAAATGGTAGCTAAAAATTCAACATCGTGAATAGCAGCTAAGCCAGTAAAGCCTAAAATATCGTTCAAGAAATGAATGAGGATATCTTTATTCTTCTCAGTGCCAAATATTTTTTTAAAGGCATAATCATTGCGAGCATCAAGAAATTTCGAAAGAGCCATGACGAATTAACCTAAAAAGCATTAATAATTATACACAATTGTGAAGAAATATTCAACTAAAATGCAAACATTTTGTATATCTTTATTTGATAGTATTAACCTGTATAATATTTATGGCAAATATCTCGATAAGGTACCAAATAGTGCAAAAAGTAAGGAGTTGGAGGTTAAAAAGAAAATATACCCTGAAAAACTTAGCAGACAAGGCAGGCATAAACTATCATACACTGATAAGATACGAGCAAGGAACATGTGGCATTCCAACTGAAAAGTTAAAAATATTAGCAGAGGCGTTATCAATTCCTATTAGAAATCTCTTTCCAAGACGAAAAGTACTAAAAGAAGATAGTTGTTTCGACAAAGCCAAGACCCAGGAAATGTATAATTTCATAGAAAAAACAGGAGGACACAAAGCAATTTATGCATTTGTCCGAGCTGAGGAAGAAAGTAATATAAAAGCAGCAAGAATAAGAATTGCAAAGAATCTAGTTAAGGCAGGACTTGATACCGAGATTATCTATCGAGCAACAGGCTTATCAATTGAAGAGTATGCTGATAGGGAAAGTATCAGTTATACGAGCCAAAATGGAGGACAAGAGATCAAGAAGTGGAGAATAATCAGAGGCTATACGCAAGAAGAATTAGCAAAAAAGCTAGATGTAGGTCCCTCACAGATACATCACTATGAACAAGGTAGCGTTACTCTTTTAAGTGAAAGGTTGTGGGAGATAGCAAAAGAATTATCAGTGAATGCTGAAGATCTGATAAAGGAATACAAAGAAAATGATGGTGAAGCAGAAAATGAGTTATTAGGTTTGGTAAGAGAATATAGAAAAATTAATCATCAAGAATCACGAGATGAGCTAAATATATGGGTAGAATTTTTATTGCAAAGAAAGCAAATTTACAAAGAGAAGATTGATAAAGTAGAGAAAATGAAAGTTGCAAATAATTTACTTCAGTTAGGTTTTTCTACTGATGTTATTTCTAAAATAATTGATTAACAACAATTTTTTTACATGAAGAACTAATCTTTCAATTAGATAAAAATAAGTATCTATTAAGATTTTAACTTATTCATGAAAAAATAAGTAAAAAAGATTGAAAAATTGATTTGACTTCACTCGAAAGCTATGGCTCTATGCCAATGCTGATAAAAAACAGCAGTAAACATTTAAAAACAATTTGTTATTAACGAGGAGTATATTTTATGAATAATGGTAAAAAACTTACAGAAGAAATAGAGAGAGTATTACAGAGTGGAGGAGGAAGTGCTCTATTTGATCGTGAGATAGTGTCAGTGCTTCTAGGAGCAGTTCATGACAGAAAGCAAGCACAAGATGTTACTAAAACTCTAATGGATAACTGCCCAGGAATAGGAGAAATTTTGGGACGAGAAATCGATGATCTGAAAATGATAGAAGGAATGACTGAACATGCAGCTGCAGCAATTGAATGTGTTAAAGAAGCTTATAAAAGAGCACTCAGAGAAGGATTAAAGAGAGGCCCGGTAATGGATAGCCAAGAAAAGCTGATAGAGTATGTAAGGGTAAACATAGGCTTTTCAGCAAAAGAAGCTGTCCAGATAATATACTTGGATAAACAGCACCGTCTGATAAGAGATGAAGTGTATTTTGGTACAATAGATGAAGTACACCTATCTGAAAGGAAAGTGGTAAAAAAGGCGTTATCAATGGAAGCAGCGTCAATAATATTAGCTCATAACCATCCAGGAGGGAGTTTAGAACCATCAGAAGATGATAAAGTAATGACTAGAGAATTAGTGTCAGCATGTCAAGGAGTGGGAATTGAGTTAGAGGATCACATTATTATGACAGAAAAAGGATATTGCAGTTTTAAGGAAAGAGAGCTGTTATAAAGATGGATGCCAAATTTTTCAGGTTTGGGAAGTTTGGCTACCACTGCTAGTGGAAACAATACGAAATATGAATATAAGTGCTTTAAGAAAAGCGTATTTCTATAGCTGAGATTTGGAAAAAGACATAACAAAAGTTGTAAAACATACAAGATCTTTGTATAACTTGCATGTTAAGTTATAATAAACGAATAAAAGCCCAAAAAGCTCTATTCTTTTGTTATAAATAGTTGCAAACCATACAAGATCTTTCTAATATTTGTATATTAAGTTAATAGTAAAGCAATAAATTGCGCTATAGACTTAGATAATATGCTTAATATAGGAGGCTTATATGGCTAGTAAAAAAATTACAATGGTTCGAAAAGACCCAAATAAAAAGAATCGTAAGTTCAATATTAACCGCAAGTTATTGGGCAAAATATTTAGTGCTCTTGAGGGCATTGATATACAACCGTCTAACTTTGTGAGCAAAATTAATAACCAGAATCCTGGAGGTACAATGCCTTCCCCTAGTAGAGATGGTCGCGAAAACCAAATAAACTTCGAAGAAGGACTTGACCGTATTTATGGCACAAAACCAGCAAGTAATCAAAAAGATTATCCAGAGGGGTTAAATCCATTTGCCTCAGGCCTGCAAAAAATAAAGCTAAGTGCAAGGGAAAATAAAAAGTTGAGCTGGTTTAAAAGTGCAGTGGTAAAAGCAGGCAGCCCAAAAGAGATGCATAAGGTTGTGGATCAAGCTCTATCTGCTGGAATAAGGATAAATGCATGTCATGAAGGAGAATGGAGTTTTTCCGAGTATGTGATATTAGGCACACATTTTCACAAAGTCAAAAAAGGTGAACTAAAAAAAATAATGCGTGAATTAATGCTGAAGGGTGCAGAGTTTCATGACAGGCTATTGCAGAATGAGCTGGTAGGTGAAACTTATAACGAACTGCAAAAAGAGGTGCAGCCATAGCTAGACAAGCAACTTGAAGAACTGAGGAAAGTCGGTGAAAGTGCTGTTCAAAAAGGAGCTGTAATAGATGTGGAAATAGACAATACAACATCGTATACGGAATTTTCTGAGGGTAGCACAGTAGAGCCTGCAAAAGTAATAGAAGGCTTAGGTCTAAACAGATGTAACATCATAAAAATAGGCAATAGAGAATTTGAAGTCAAAAACGAGAAAGGAGGTGAGAGAAATTACACTGATATATCGGACAATAGCGTTTTTGAGGTAACATTTCCAACAAGCATTGGTGGACTAAGAGTTATACTGTACCACAAAGCAGAAAACGACCACCAAGTACAGGTAAGAGTAGCAGATACAGAAATGTGGTCTGAACTACAAAAAAGAGGTGAAATAATAGGAAAAGGTTGCCTCTTTGGGGGAACGACAGTCAAAGAAGCTGTAGAAAGAGGAAGTTTCACAAGAAGTGGCATGTGGAGTAAAGAGCAGGCCAAAGAGGAGATAAGGGCGGATCACTCAAGTGAAACACTGTCGTGGGTAAATAGGGCATGTGGAGGTAGCCAAGAAGCATTTAGGAAACGTTAAACAAAGGACTTCCTTCTCAAATGGACTGCGTAAAAGCTTTATATAAATCGCAGTCCAAGCCGAGCTCTTCCAATAAACATAAGCTAAATTTAATCTTTTGACAAAGTAGGTTATAGCAAAAAGCCTATTAACAGGGTATATATATTTATTTCCGTAAAACCGTTGCGGCATGGCAAATATCTCTATAAGATACAAAATAGCGCAAAAAATAAGAAGCTGGAGGTTAAAAAGAAAATATACCATAAAAGACTTAGCAGACAAAACAGGTATAAACTATCATACGCTGCGAAGATATGAACTAGGGGTATGTAGCATTCCAGATGAGGAATTACAAGTTATAGCAGGTGCATTATCAGTTAGTTTGAGTGATCTACTTCCTAGACAAAAAGTACTCAAAGAAAATCATTGTTTTGATAAGACCCAATGGATATATAATTTCATAGCAAAAACAAGGGGACGCAAAGCAATTTACGCATTAACCAAATCTATTCGTGCTGAGGAGGAAAGTGCTATAAAAGCAGCAAGAATAAGAATGGCGAAGAATATGCTAAAGGCAGGATTTGCTAATGATATAATCTACCGAGCAACAGGTTTATCAGCTGATGAATATGAAAATAAAGAAGAAAAAAGTTCTAAGCGTTTCAACAAAAGGGATGGAATGAAAAAGTGGAGAATAATACAAGGGTATACGCAAGAGGAATTAGCGAAGGAGCTTGGTATAGGAGGTCCACAGATACATTACTATGAACAAGGAAGCACCATGTTCGGTGAGAGGTTATGGGAAATAGCAAGAAAATTATCAGTGAATGCTGAAGATCTGGTAACGGAAGAAAATTGTTGTGGAGAGGAAGATACAGATAGTGAAGGAGAAAAAGAGCTATTAAGCTGGGCGAGAGAGTTAAAAAAAATTAACACTCAAGAATCACAAGATGAACTGGATATATGGGTAGAATTTTTATCCCAAAGAAGGCAAATTTACAAAGAAAAGATTGATAAAGTAGAGTCAATCAAGGTTGTGAATAATCTACTTATACTAGGTATTTCCATTGATAATATTTCTCAAATAACTAGCTTGACTGCTGAGGAAATTGCGCAACTTACGCTCCCAACGGAATTAAAACTATGATAATTTATATAATATGTACTAGACATAACTTAATCTGACAGGTGAGAATTAACTGACAGAAGGATTGATGTAGTTAAAACTAATATCAGTCTCGTGTTTGATGCTACTAATATTTTTCTGAAAAGCAATATGTTTGCTATCAAGAAAAGTCTGCATCGGTGTTTTGCCAAAACAATATTTGCCTGAATGAGGCCTTGTCTCATTGTAAGAACGCAACCAATGATCAACATCAATCTGCAAATCTTTCAAAGAGCTGTAGATTTTCTTTCTAAAGATAATATTGTAACACTCATCTTGCATAGTTTTATGAAACCTCTCGCATATGCCATTAGTTTGTGGAGAATTGGCCTTAGTTCTTGAATGATCAATGTTTTCAATTCCCAAATAAAGCTGATAAGCGTGATTTTCTGGTTTACCACAATATTCTGTACCTCGATCCGTGAGAATTCGCAATAAAGGAATATTTTGTCCATCAAAAAACGGTATCACTCTATCATTTAGCAAGTCAGCAGAAGTAATAGCTGTCTTATCTACATAAAGCTTAGCAAACGCTACTCTCGAATATGTATCAATAAAAGTCTGCTGGTAAATGCGCCCAACACCCTTGATATTGCCTACATAGTAAGTATCTTGAGATCCCAAATAACCTGGGTGTTCTGTGTCAATTTCACCGTGAGCTTCTCTTTGTTCTTTCACTTTTTCTAATGCTACAAGCTGCTCTTCTGTCAGAATTATTCCGTCTTGCATAACTTTTGTTTCAAGAGCCTTAAGCCTTTTTTTGAAGGTCTCTAGGTCATTTCTCAGCCATACAGACCTCACACCACCTTCGGAGATTATTATGCCTCTTTTTCTAAGTTCGTTTGCAGATCTTTGTTGTCCGTATGCTGGAAATTCGGTAGCAATATTCACTACTGCTCTTTCTATATCTTCGGAAACTCTGTTTGCAAACAGTGGTTTTTTCTTGCTGATTTCGTGTAATGCCTCTTCTCCTCCATTTTCATATAACTCCTTAAATCTATAAAACGTATCTCTTGAATATCCCATTACCTTGCACGCTTGAGATACATTGCCGAGCTGTTTTGCTAGCTCTAATAAACCTAGTTTTGGTTTTAATATTTTTGTTTGTATTGTACTCATTTCTAACACTCCTTGTTCTTATTATTTTATAACTTACTTTTTTAAAGTGTCAGATCAAATCTTGTTTAATACATATAATATATTATGATATAGATGAAAATAGTTAATCTATTTAAGATTTCTCTGAAGTTTTGCTTGCGGCTTTTTCTTTTACCGGTTCAACCGATACATCTTGAATTTCCTCTTCCGGCTTGTTTGGTTCGGCTACTTCTTTAGATTCTGCTGCTAATTTGCGTTGTTTGATAAACTTCTTCAATGTTTTGACTGCGATAAAGTTTATACTGAAAACACATGCAGAAGTTATTGCTAATGCTGGAAAGGGGTTCAAATTGAACATTGGTAAAATTGCTACAATCGTGCCAGATGTCAGTAAAAATGCTAACTTTTTGCTTCCAATGATCTTATTTTTTTTAACCTTGATTGGATTTAGGCTCTTGATTTTTTTCTTGAACTTCTTGAACATGCCACCCTTTTTGATTGTTTTTTCTTTAGGTTCAGTTCTTAAGCTTCTGATTTTCTCTTTTGCCTTTTGAAAGCTACCTCTGAAGCTGATGCCTCTCTTTAAGCCTTTTCCTTCTAAATCCTTTTGTTTTTCTTCAGTGGGCTTTTCAACTTTAGCTGTAGGATTTTGAATTTTTACCGGAACTTCAGAGCGTTGTTTTTTTGGCGAGACTATATTCTTTAGGCCTTTTTTAGCTTTTTTGTATAATTTCTTTATTTTATTTGGCACTTTTAAAATCACAAAATTTATCTATTAATTCCTGATTGTCCTTTATCATTGCATTCGCCTCTTGCTGCAGATATTTAATATTTTTAGGTGTTATATTATCCATCTCAGGTGATGCTACTTTTAATTGCGATTGTATTCGTATATATTTATCAGCTATAACTTGATCAAGTTGGTAATTTACTGCATCTAAACTTGAGGCAAACATTACGTTCAACAGCGGTTTTATCCAACCTATCTTTCCAAATCTCCTCGAGTTAGAATACCTTATACTTCTATCTGTTCTGCCAGTACCTATCGATAACAGTAGAATATCATCATTAGGAAATAATCTCTTACCACTTGCATATGCACAAGCCGCTGGATTATTTGCAAATACCCCGCCATCCACTAAAACCTTTTCTATATTATTGATTTTCAAGCACTTTGGCGCAAAATATGTTGGTGCAGCTGTTGTTGCTCTTAGTGCATCTTGTAATTTGATAAAGTTCCTATCCTCTTTCCAGCTTTTTAAGAAAAAAGGAGCATTGTTCTTAATATCGTAGCTTGTAAGCATTAAATTATTTGTTGCATCTGCAAGAGTAGAATCACAAAAATATCTATTCAGAACATATTCAATATTTTTGCATGAATACTGTGCACAATTTAGCCAGGAAAATATTGATCTTCTGAAAAATGAAGATTTAAAAATATATGACCCGTATTCTTGGTAAAATTCAACTAAATCATTGGCTGAGTATTGGGGATTTCCCCGTTCATCTTTTTTACATAATCCTGCTACAACAATCCCACCGGTTGAGGTCCCTGCCATAAGATCAAAGATTTCAGCTACCCTCTTTCTTGTTCTTTTTTCTACTTCTGCGAGAATAATGGCAGGAATGATTCCTCTAATTCCACCTCCATCAACGGATAAAATGTATTTTACCACTGTAGTTGTTATGTGTGTTTTTGCTCAAGCTCATTAACTTCTTCAATGAGGTTTTTTACCCGCTCCTCAAGGCGATAAACTGTTTCCATTAGTCCGTGATTTCGTTCTATAAATTGATCATGAATTTGTACTCTTAAATCAAGCTTAGCGAGCCACCAAATTGTTGCTATGGTCTGTATTACCATCATTACTATTACTGTGATTGGGATTTTTTTGTTTAGCATATTTTTTACTGGTTATAAAATAATTGCAAATTACTGATAAAAGAAGAAATATATTCAGTTTCTATATTTTGCTGTGGTAGTCACTATTTGAATTCGTATTGCTCTTCTGCAGATCCTTATGACTCCAATATATCTTTGATATTACTTGCTATTTTTGAGCGAGCCTTCTGCATTGGAAAGTAGTTTTATTACTTCTCTGTATTGCTTGTTTTTATCTTTATTACGTTCTTCTGATATTACAGCCATGCTTCTAGGTGTTCTTCCATCTTTAGCTACAGCACTAGGATCTGCTCCTTTGTCTAATAAAAATTTAACAATTTCCAAACGTCCTTGATCTGCAGCATAATGCAGCGGTGTCCATCGCTCGTATCCGTCAGAAGCACTTACATCAGCTCCTTTTTGTACTAGAAACTTCACGACTTCTAAACAATCTACCTCTGAAGCATAATGTAATGCTGTTAATTTAGGAACCTGCACATTAACATCTAATAGATTTTCTACCAAAAATTTTACAACCTCTAAGTTACAATTTTCAGAAGCAATTTGTAGTACTGTTTTATAATTACTCACAGCTTTACTCTTTGTATAACAACATGTAACGACAACACATATAACTGTTATCATCAGCCATAGAAAATTTATCTTATTCTTTATGTTCTTACTTATTTTATTCATGTCTAACATTTTTTTAGAATTAAATAATCATTTGCTTAAGTTTCACTTAAACAGCTTTGCTCACTTTTGCCTCTACTATAGTTTGATATCCTCTATTATTCAGAATATGTTCTGCCTTGCTAATTACCCATTCTCCTTCAATTTCCTGACAAAATCCTGAAAGGCTGATCTTAGCTTCTGCAAATAATTCTGGATTACCAGGAACAGTTACATTTAAATTTGATGTACTACGTTTTAGTTGTTTTAACTTGGCTGCTGCTGCACTAATTGCTGATTCTGCGCTAGAGTAAAGCGTTTGCAGGGTATAACTTGGACCCTCATTTCCCACTTTCTCTTCTATAGTTTCTCCCTTTTCATAACTGTGCCATTTTGCAATAACAGATCCATATTTGTTACGCACATTAAAATTTACCTCCCAATTTATAATATCTTTAGGTGTCAATACTGTTGTACCTAACATCTTTCCAGTCGCTGATCTTGCTTCTCCCTTCGGAATAAAAATTATATATCCTCCTGCTGGTTTTACTAGTGCATCATATTTTTTGCCTAATCCTTCCAAAAAACTCATGTCGCTTTCATCTGCTTGAATGGTATGTGGTATAAATATATTTTCAAATCTTTCAGCAACTTTACCTTCATACCCATGTTCTTGTGCTATTTCTTTAATCAAATCTCCCAAGGTAATGTCTTTCCATTCCTTTGATTTTCTTTCCTTTAATGATCCTCTTAAACTTGCAGCGTCACATTTTATTCTTAAAGTTTGTGGTGGACTTTGTATTGTAATTTGATTTGCCTTATATACCCCCATAGGTAATAAACCTGTTTCTTTATATCCTAGAAAAACCTGTAAATTACCCTTAAGTTCTAAAGCGCTAGAGCTATAATTAATACATATCTCAGCTTCGTCACTTGTAGTACCTGATCCATCAGTGACACGTAGTAATATTAAACTCTTTTTTAAAACCTCTGTTACTGGGTTATTTTTTGCTACTATATCAAAATCTGGTGTCATTCATCTAAAATGTTTATAACAGATTCTTTCGGTATTTTTTGAATTTTAGGAAGCTTAATTCTTAATCCAGCGGGCAAAAAACTTCCATGTTCTGCAAGGCCTGGATTTTCAAGCAATACTTCCTCCACTGCTCCACTACTGTATCCATAATGTTTCCAGCAAATTTCATCTAACATTTCGTTTTCTTTCGTGTAATAATAAATCACTTACTGTAACTTTTTAACTTCAAAATAAACTCAACTTTTCTCGGTTTTCCATCAGGAAAAAATAACATCTGTTTTTCTTCTACATTAGTAATGACAAAATTCCCAAGTATACTTCCTGAATTATCAACCAGAACGTTCGGTTCTTGAGTATCACGTATATTTTTTAGCTGTTCTAAGCCATTACTCTGATAACGTGGATAAATCACTCCTGTCAGATCAATACATTCAATTCCTGAGCCAATGTTTTGTAGCAACTTTTTTTCAATACACTCAATCGTATACCACCTTTTTTCTTTACTGTATCTTAGGCTTATTGGTTCAAGCTTACATTTTCCAAGCAACATTAATGCAACTCTTCAACTATATCAAAAAGTGCCCCACGTGCTTGTTCTCTAAATCTTTCTATTACTGCATCAGCAACGCTGCGGACATCTTCAGACTTAATGTTGATATTAAACGTTTGATAGAATGCTTGGTTATATACTTTAGATTCCCTATTTTCATATCTACTTTTCTTGAATGCTTTCTCAACTTCTTCTTGTTCCATAGCTCTTTTTTCTTCTATAACACTTTTTACTTTAAAACTCTCAAAATTGCCTTTACTATTTTCTAAAAATTGTTTAACAGCACTATTATTTATCAATGGGTTTCCATTACTGAAAATGCTATTTTTAGAAAGCCTATTAACAACGTTTCCATTATTTTCAAATTTTCTAATCGGGCTATTCTCAGCAAATATGCTACTAACTTTATTTCCTATCCATGAAAAAGTTTCTCCTATGGGTTTAATGAGTGATTTTATGTATTCCCAAAAGTTAGAGAAAAAGTCTTTTACCTTTTGCCAGTTAGTGATAACAAGAGCTGCACCAGAAACAAGACTCGCTATTAAAAGTCCAATTGGGTTACTCATTGCAGCGAGTGTTATTGCTCTTAGCCCTGTTATTACTGCAGGAAAAACTATACTTGATAAAGATGAAAATGTTGTCAGTATCGTTGCTTTAAGACCAAAAATTGTACTTCCTAATAAAGTAATTCCATAGCCTACTCCCACTACTAAGACTTTCAAACTTATCAAAGCTGCTAAAGTACTCATGATTGCCGTAGTTAAAGTTGGATATTTTTCTGCAAAAGAAGCTATACGCTCTGTTATTGCTTTCAAACTTCCAGCTACATAATTTAAAGTAGGCAACATTACTGACCCTAGATTCATGCCAGCTTCAAATACTGCATTTTTAAGTAATTGTAATTTATTAGCTGTAGTATTTGCCCGATTGTTAAATTCGTCCTGCATTGAAGCGTTATATTTTTCTTTATCAGCTAAATGTTCAATAGCTTTCTTGTAAATGTCTAAGCTTCCTACTAAAAGAGCAATGTCATCTTGAAACCCAGCACCAAATAGATTCATAAGAATACCGGCACGCTCTTGGTCATCTATTTTTTTTAAAGTTTCAAGAAATTGCAATATTGCCTCTTGAGGATTTTTTTTAATAGTTTGTTCGAGCTCTTCTATACTTGTTCCCATCTCATCTAATGCATCGTGAAATTCAGGACTTTGCTCTCTTGCGGTCTGTAGTTTACTAAGAAAGTTATTTATAGCAGTTGCTGCTTTTTCAGGTTGTTTACCTAAACTTATGAACGCACTTGCTAAGCTACTTGCTTGATCAATTTCTAAACCAAACTGTTTAGCATTACCACCAATTCTATTCAGTGTAAGAACCATTTCCTTAGCTTTGGCAGCAGTATTATCTGAAAGATGGTTTATTATGTTACCTACATTTTCCATGCCATCAACTTTAATTCCGTAGACATTGGATATTTTCGCAATAGCATTACCAGCTTCTTCTGCCGACATATCAAACGCTGTGGTCATTTTAGCAACTACTGTTGTAAACTTCATAAGATCATTTTTGTCAATACCAAGTTGACCACCACTTGCAGCTATTTGTGCTAACTCTGCAGCTGACAAGGGTATTTCACGAGACAACTTTTTGAGCTCTTGAGCAAATTTATTAGCTTCATCTTTTTTACTATCAAACCTTACTACTTTCTTTACATCAGCCATAGCCGATTCAAAATCAACAGCAACTTTAATTGGCGCTGCAAGCGTTAACCCTAGCCCAATAGTCTCTATAATTTGTGACTTAAAATGTGCTTTGGTTGCTAAAAAACTTTGGTGACTACGTATTGCAGATCCAAGCTTACCATACTTACCTTTTAGTACTTCAATAGATGAACCAAGTTTATATTGATCACTTACTAATGACTTAATATTTCTTCCACTTTTTCTTACTTCTTCATTAAATGAATGCAAAGCATCTCTCTTTTTCAAATATGCTTCTTTTGCTTTTGTTGCAGAAAATTTAGCTTTATCAAACTCAGCTTTTAAAGTTTTGCTTGGTTTCTCCACCTCTTTCATTTGTTTAGCTAAAGATTTTACTTGATCTTCAAAGCCCTTCCACGACCTCCTGCTAGTCAAAACATCACTACCCAACTGCTTAAATTTTGATACTGATTTTAAAGATGAGTCAAGCTTTCTTATATTCTCACCAAGACGGGTAAGTTGACTACTACTTCCCTTTATTACAGTATTAAAACTGCCATCAAGTACCGCACCTATTTTTATCGATAATACTGACATTTGAACTCCCTAGCTAATTTGCTCCATAAAATAAATTCACTAATCTCCATATCAAGTATTTGTTCAACTCCGCCTCCTACAACAGAGCTGAACATTAATACTTCTGACCTCAAGTTCTTTGAATAACTGGTGAAAAAAAATCCTTGAGCACCTCTTGTACTTTAACATAATCAGCAATATCTAACTCCTCAATTGATTCTTTTGCCACTGATGTTAAGTTCGCTGTCAGAGTGACTTCTTTACTTAAATCACTACCATTTAGACGATCTATGGCAAGATAATCCCTAACTTTTGGACGTCTAACGGTAAGTTCTGAAACAGAAATTCCATCAACTGTAATTGGGTTGTTTAGTGTTATAGTTTGCATAAAATTCTCCTATAAAAAATAAAATTTCAAATAAGTTTTTATATTCCTAAAACCGCTTGTAACAAAGCCATTTGATCAACACCATTTATCTTTCTAATCATATTTTCAGCATCGATTTCTATTAACTCATTACCACCTATAGTAAGTTTATAGTAATGAGCAGCTACAGTACACTTCAGCGTTGCTTTTTCAGCAGGTTTCCAGCTACCAAAGTCAAATTCTTTGAATATGCCCCTTAAATTGATTATTACTGCTTCAATATCATTACTTCCACTACCTTGCATTCCACCTCTGAGCGTCAAAGATACCGAATTTCCATTTATCAACCCAAATAGCCGAAAGAGCTCTGTATCGTATTCAGCAAAAGTGAAATCTGCTTCAAGCTTTTCCATGCCCATGTCAATATTTATTGGAATATCCATACCACCAGCACGGTACTCTTCTGTTTTTATGGTAAGCTTTGGTAGCGTTATCTCATCAATTTTTCCTGCATAACCCCGACCATCTACGAATACATTAAAATTCTTTAAAATCTTCGGTAACATCTCTTTCTCCTTTTTACAATATTGCGCCACTCACAAGATGTGACCTGAAAGTAATCTGCTCTGCTGGATATGGTGGCATGAACTCAAAATCAAAATACACTTTTCCGCTTGCAATATTTGCCGGTGTATTGAGCTCTGGTGTTGCATAACATTTTCCGCTAATAATCGCCCCTTGCGTTTTTAAATTGGCCAAATAAGAATTCACCCCCTCAATCACATCATCTATATAAGTTTTGGTAATATTGCGATCAACTGCCCATAAATGAGCTCGAAGTAAACTATCATTAATTAAATCTGCAGTCCTTCTCACTGACAGAAAAGCCCATTTTGAGTCATTTGAACATGTTCTATTTCCCCAAAGCCTATAGCCATTTTGATGAATTATCGTTGTTACTTCATTTTCATTTAAATGGTTTGCTCTACAATTTGTATTACCGAGCGTAAAATCAATAGGCCTGCTTGTTCCAACAATACCATTTATCTCTTTATTTGAAGGTGAGTGCCAGAAGCCTTGCTCGCTGTCTATCTTAGCTATTAAACCAGCTACAAATGGACTCGATGGCAAGATTTCTTCTTTTCCTTCAATAAATACCTTAACCCAAGGATCAACTACGTAAACTCTTGAGCTGCCTATACTTTTTCTCCATTTTATTGCTTCTTCATCATTAGTATTTGGTCCATCTGCAACAATAATTGCTCTTAATTTTTTTGCTATGGAAATTAAAGCACTCACTACTGAATTTACTCCATCTATTTCAGGTAACTGATGAGTAAACTGAGGTGCAATTAATATTCTTGGCGCAACATGAACTATGCTTTCACTGCTGAGAAATGCCTCAATTCCCTGATATTCTCCGGTTTCTTTATCAACTCCACCAATTATATTTTGAATAGTTTCACTTTCTTTGAGCTTTGGATCACTGTTGTCACTTTCTTTAACTCGAATAACCACTACTGTTGCACCAATTTGGGAAAATACTCCATTTACTGCTGAAAAAAGAGTCCCCTTTTTGCCAAGTTTTACCGCTTCTTTTAAGCTTCCTGCTATCAGTACTGGCTTATTCAGTGGAAATTTTTGCCCATCTGCTTCAGGTGCAGTACCAATTACACCTATCACTGATGATTTAGCTGTGCGTACTACCTTGGCCCCTGAGGTTACCTCAATAACATTTACACCATGTAAAAATTGCTCTGTCATTTTTTTTGCATTCTTTGTTTAAAATCATTGAGCAAAGCCTGTAGCTCTACTTCACTTTTAGCTTCTTCAATTTTCCTCTTCGCCATGTCTTCCAACTCCTCGCATTTCACTATCGCTTTTACTGCTTTTTTCACTTTTTCCTCGATTATCCTTGCCATTTCGATAACTGTAATACCACGGACTTTTGCTAAAGGTTCTATAATTTCTTTATCCTTTTCATCTATAGATTCTGGTGCTGCTAGAATGCTTTTTGCGGCTTTCGCTTGTATCGCATACGACTTAGACTTCTGGTGAGAATGTCCTGTGTATTGGTTAGTATAGTTATCATAATAAGCACGAAGATTAGAAAGTGCAGAAAATTTCGCATTTTGCAATAACTCCAATTCAATATCTTCTTGATTCCGCTGAGCAATTTTGCCTCCTTCTGTTAAACAATAGCTTTTTTGCCAATCAAAATCTTTTGGCGCTTCATACCAATTTTTACCTTTTGGCTTGCTTTCAAGTATTGTTGTTTCTACTTGTTTATCATTTTCAAATCTAATGTAGATAGACATTGTTTGTTACCTCCAAATCTCATGCGTGTTAGATAATCCTGGACATTGCCAAGCCCTTAGCGTTCTCTCTACATCTATCTCAAGCCCTGTAGTTAAAAAATTGCTCCGAAAGTTATAAATACTCCACCTCATAAACCAACTGTAATGGTGATAATCAGATGTGTAAAAATATGGCGATGCGTAAAATAAAATTGCTACTGTCTTATTTGCTGGCACAGTAATATTATTTGAACTACTAAATACTGCAGAATTAGTTGAGTAGTTGTAAATATTTGTCCAAGTTATTCCTGAGATTGCCGATTTATTAGTATTAACGTGACTAGGTGTTCCTACGAATAACCCTGCTCCTTCATATCCTGAACTCCAACGTGATGAACCACTAAAATGAAGCGTTCGTGTTTTATCGCTGTTTGTAGTGTTTTTTACAAATATTACTCCAAGTAGTGCATATGGGTAACTGTATTGATCTGAGCTGTGACTACGACGTAAAAATGCTTTTCTGTACAGAAATTTACCGTTACTTCCTTGTAAGAAGTACAACTGTGGTGGATGATAAAAACTAGAATACGTACAATCATAAGTATTACTACCTGCAAGGAGCTGCAGCATATAGTCGGTTTTTGCTGTATCTTTATACCACTGCCCTAATTCTGTTTTGAAATAGCCATTATCATCAGACCAACCATAGTCATTATATCGATTAAGAATGCCAAACAGAAAAGGTAATGATTCAGGTTCAACCATATTGCGCTTTCTTATCTCTTTTATAATTGATGACCCATTTGGTACATCATTAATCGAGTTAAATTTAGTTGTAAGAGTTTTTAATTGGTCTTCTCTAGTTTTTATTTCTTTCATAATTGATGAACCAGTTGGTATATCGCTTATGGCTTTAAGGCTATTTAATGTGTTTCTTATGCTATTTAGATCTCCGGCATTATTGATGGCGGCAACATGTGAATCTTTTCTGCTATCAAGTAGTGATAAATTTGTAGTTCCTTTTTCATCAATTCTCTTTAACAATTGCTTCTCTGATTCCGAAATTGCTGCTAAAGAACTAGCTTTTCTAGTATCCAGATCACTTAAGTGTTTTGTTGCTGCATTGAGGAGTTCTTTGAGTTTTTCATCAGTTATCTGTACAATATCAAGTACTGTACTTTGCCCAGCAATAGATTCTAGAGATTTTGCAAGATAGGCAAGTTGATCAGGGGTAGCATTTACAGATAGATCTTTCAGTCTCTGATGCAATGCATAAACTACTTCTTTGGCGATAGTCATCTGTTATTACTCCGCAAATTTAAAAAAGTTTCAAAATTCAGTCGTTCAAATGCTTTTTTAAGCTGATTGTGCTCATTCTCTCTTTTAGCGATATCTTCATCTATTTTCTCAATTGTAGTACGGATACGTACCACATCTTGAACTGCAATATTTTCTGGATGAGGCAGTGGATATCCTCTGCTTGTTTTATCATTTGGCATTTTTCTTATGTTATAACAATCCGCAAGTTTTTTACCTTTGGCCGATAAATAACCGTTCCATTTAAAACCAATTTTATCCTTGTCTCATTGGCGTTAAAATTTGATAGCACATGAGTTCTCTCTACCCAATTTTCCCCTATTGGTTTTCCCGAGGTTAAATTTACTAGCTGCCATTCTTCGACGCTTTTCTGCACATATGCTTTAACATCTGCAGTGCCAGGTATTAGCGCATCATATGTTATGGTAATCTTAGTGTTAGCTCCTGCTGTAATGCTTCTTGTAACATAATCTCCAGACTCTGAAAGATTACCTAGAACTAGCTGTAACCCAGGATAGAGAACAGGACTTTTTTCTTGCCCTCCTTTTAGGCTTGCTTTTACCGTTAGCTCTCCAGATAGTCTTTCACGCAGTGCGAGCGGCAAATTATCAGACAAAAAGTTTTCTCTTCCCTCTTCATCTGTTAAGGTAAATTCCACATTGGTGTCAAATGCTACTTTTTCGACGTTTGTCAAAACAATTAAATCTGAAGTATTGTTTGCGGTAACTTTACCAAGATCAATAATGTGAGAAACTTCGCTAAATTTTGCAGCTAGTAATCGAAACGTTAAATCTAAATTTTGATGTGGAGTCCAGGTGCTTGCATTGCTAGATGAAAGTAATACTCCTACTTGATATGGCTGGCTTGTTACCCAACGGCTATTTACTGCATCATATTTGCCAAGTTCTGCTATTTTTACTGCAGTATCTGCATCATCAGTGAGTAGCACTATTGCATACTCTTGTCCTGCATGGCAAAACACTGGTAACCACTCTATACGTGTTGCTGTGCCATCTATCTTTATATCTTTTGGCTCAATATAGCTTTCAGCAATGACAGTCTGCGAGGGCATTCCCACTGCTGTTTCTCTAATCTGCACAACAACACGTTTTTTGCCGCTATTTGTGAACCATAAGTCTAGACCCCCTATGTGCCTACTTTCATTTAGTGTAAATGTTTGCGCTAAAGGATCAACTCTTCTTGCTGCGATCACTCTTCTTCTTTCTTCTATGGTAATAGTTTTTTTACCAGTATAAGTTGCTTCTCCATAGCTTCCTTTATCCCCGTAAAACTGTACTAATTTAGTACCTGCTGGAATATTTGCTGGGATTTTTATTTTTCCACTTATTTGTCCTTGATTTTCCATTTTTTTTCTTTTTATTTTTACATAGGTTGGATAATGATGCCGTCAAATTTTACTTCTTTAAGCCTTTCACCTAGCTCAAAACCTTCAATTTCAAAATCTTGTACTGCTTCTCTCATAAATTCAGCTTCGTATGAAGTACTTGACAGCAATTCTGTTGTTTCTTTAACATTAAATACTCTGGTTACTGGACTTTTCCAATTAGTGGTAACCTCTGTCCAGTGGTCAATGTTTTTATTTAGAGTAATTTGTGCCGGAACTGGATCAAAAGCTTGATATGGATTAATCTTTTCTCCTTTAGTCTGTAAAAGCTGCTCCAGTACCGGTTCAAGTTTATAAGGTAAAAGATAAGGTTCTTTACCTCTTTCAACATCAATAATTTCCACATCTATAGGTAAAATTAATTCTTTGTTTACTATCGCTGCAGACTGCGAAATTCCTTGATCACGCATATCATCATCAAAGAATGGGTCAACAAATACTCCTTTTTTGGTAGTAGGTTCTCTTGAATTTGCATCACTGCGTAGACGTTCCTGTGCAACCAGCGCATAAAGATCATTTATTCCTTTTTTCATTGCTTCAAGCTCATTCATCGGTACAGCATGAATAGCATTATTCACTATTTTTACCCCTTCTTTTTCTCCGTTTTTCCATGTCTGATGAATGTAGCAGAGCAAAAGTTGTCCAGAAGGTGCTTGAGGCATCGATGGTTTCCAAGAGTGGGAAATTCCTTTTATTCTCCTTACCACTCCTTTGCTATCGATAGTAATTAAATCATAGCGTGGCATTTTCCAGGTATAATCAATCAAAACCAGACTATTATCAACTGCTCCTTTTACTTTACACCCTTCTTCACTTATATCTTCAGGGCTTACATGAGTGCGACAGCGATAGGTTATCAGGTAACTACTTCCAGGTGCTGGTTCTTTTCCTGGTAGTGACCAATCAACATTTCCTGCGTTTAGTTTGTAATCTATACTGTTTTCATAAATAACATTGCCTTGTTTAATTTGAATAATCTCAAGTACTGCAGAGTCAGGTATCGGATCAATAGCTCCAGAATATGAACCATGAGTAATGGTAATGGTTTTTTGAACAGTGATATCTACTTTTTTAATTTCACTGATTGGAAAATCATTAACTTTAAGTTCCATTACTCTTTGGCTATTTGGCTGAAAAGTGTGTGGTTCTGATTCAACTGATTTTATATTCGGATCTTCATCAAAAGAAACACGAATGCTGTGAGGAAGTTCAATCTCATAACCATCAACATGAGCTTTACCCTCATTAATCACGAATACTTGCTTTTTGCCCTCTTCTTCCTTTTGCAAAAACATTACTTCAAGGCCATTTACAACGTAGGAACCATTTGCCTCTTTGTCATAACGGGCAAGAGCTGTGGTTACTATATTTGCTTGTGGAGGTGGTGAATGTTCTATCAGCATCCCATTTTCAATGTTATAAATTGGATAAAATTCCCCATTTGTAGAGTTAACAGTAACACTCTCTGCTTGGTATCCCCAAATGGTGGAAACTTTAAGCCTTGCTGCCCCTACTTCTTGATAATTACGTGTACCAACAGCAGGATCACGAAGATTTTCATCCTCAAGTTCTGTAATGGTAGATTCTACGTAATAAACACCGATACGAACTATAGTATTAAGAGGAACAACAAACTCTTCTTTTTCGACTTTTCTAACTGCACCACGCAGATAGATTTTTCCTCCTTCAAGTGTAACTTTACCAGTTTCTCTATCTATAATACAATTGCTTCCTGTTATAACATCACCATCACGAAATATTGCATCACCTATGCCTTTAAGCTTAGAAAGAGCATACTCCTGAGTCTCATTTAATTCTGCAGACTGTAGACCTCTTCCAGCAAGAAATAAGCTTTTCTCATATTCTTTGTCAGGATTAAAGCGGTTATAATAACTATTTAAGGTCATTTTGTTTCAAAAAGTTACAATAAATGAAAAAGTTTCCCGAGTTGCAGATGTTCTGATAAGTGGTACGGTGTGTTCCAAAACTAACAAAATTCCAGGATTTTCCACGTCTTTTGGCTCGAAATATCTCTGTCCTTCAGGTAATCCTTCTTTTATTTTATTACCAACCATAACTCCTAGCTCCCTGATAACTTGATTTGCTGCGTCCGTGAAATCAAAGGTAAACTTGAGATAAAGGTTATTGGTTGGTACATTAGAAGGGTTAAACCTCCCTGTTGGAGTCAAAAGCTCTCCATTCTCATCACCTGTGCAGAAAAGCACTTCATCCGCAGTACGTCTGCCAAGCTCATTGAGCAGTTTTTCAGAAGTTATCAGCTCTGGTGGTGTGCTTTCACTATATTCTACAGTAACTGCACTATTTGCCCTGATAGAGCTATTTTCCGTACGTTTTATTACACCACTACTGCTATCAACTATATAATCTATACTTGGCTGATAAGTTGTTTGTCCTGTAAAAACCCTTACATCTTTAATAGTGTGGTGATCTAGAGCTATTTCACCCTCAACAAAAACTTTTTCGACCTGATGGCTACTTCCAGAGCTTGAATCACCTGTTCCCCAAGCAAGATGGATAGATTGCTTTTTTATGCTGGCTGCTATTGCTGCTCTTCCTGATTGTGTGAGTATTGACATTCGAAAGTTTGACCCCTATATTATATATGTACGATGACTTCAAAATTCGTCCGCAAAAATCAAAATATTTTTTTATATCAGAAAAAATTTTTAGGAGAATAGCTCAGCTCCACAGCTAAATTTTCCAACACCACGAGCAAATGGTCCGCTAGGAATGTCAAGCCATTTATCTTCTTTTGAACCAGTAGCCATTCCCTTAACCAGCTTCCGTGTTTGTAACAGCTCTTGAACTATACGCTCCATTCTATCTCTTCCTATACTGTAAAACTCCTCAGGTAGTCTATGCCGCTGTTTATACACTCCTGTACTTCCTGTATGGGTAAATGGATGTCCAGAAATTGCTGCTCGTGTAATTGCAGTTATAAGATGCTGCTTTGAATCTTTTTCGTTCATATTTTTTATTCTTAATCTTTCAGTTATGTCCTCTAACAATCCTGTTTCTTCATTTCTTAAATAAGTGCGTAAAGTGCGATCAGCCAAACCGTTTGCTTTAACAATTGCTCCATAAAATAATGCATTCTGTCTTACAGATTCTCCTATTGATTTAAAAATTGTCGGTTTAGCTGTATCTTCCACAGACCAAAAAGCGTATGAACACCTAACACCATTAACAAGAGCAGATGTACCTCTAATGGCATCACGTGCTTGCTCAACAGTCGATATAGGTTTTTCACTTTTTGCCTTTCTCATATGATGGGCAGTAATTATTGATGCTCCAGTGCTACCTGCTAAATCAGATAATAAAGACATCAGATAATCACCTACGGCTGGGTCAGTATTTAAATCAGCATGCACGAATGATGCAAGTGGATCAAATACGATTAATTTTAAGTCTTTTATTTTATTAAGTTGTTTTGTTATCGATTCAAATTCAGGAGAAGTCTCTATAACTTTACCTGAAACACTCTTTATGATTGTAAGTGATCCACTAACATTTGGTAATGGTACAATAAAGAGCCTATCCTTATATTTTAATCTCTCGCATTGTGAGTCAAGACGCTCTAAACGACGATGTATTTCACTCATATCATCTTCTGCAGAGAATATTACAACAGATCCATGTTCAGTAACTAAAGGACCAAAACCACATGGCTGATCTTTTCTACTCGCAACTTTCAGTGCTAAATCAAGCAGAAGCATACCTTTACCAGTATCTCCCATTGCAGCTAGAATAGATGTCACTCCTAAAGGAAATAACCCTTCAACAAGAAACTTTTGCTCTGGTACTGGACCTATAAAACGTTCCACACTCCATTCTTGAATATTAAGAAATTGCTTAACGATGATTTTTTTCGAGTTATTTTCAATGGATTCAGGAATATTCATCTTTTCTTCTATACCATCAGCTGAATCCCATCCTTTTGGTTTATTCTCCGGTATTTCAAGAAGAGTAAGTGATAAAACACCAAGAAAAGTAAGCTTTTTCACAACTTTCTCAGCATATTGTTTGCCTGGTTCATCATTGTCTGGCCAAATAATAACATGCTTACCCTTAAGTGGTGACCAGTCTGTTTTCTCTATTTGTGCATTTGCTCCTAACATTGCAGTTGTGGCAGTTATACCTTGCTCTATCAGAGCATCTGCACACTTTTCACCTTCAACTAAAATCACCTTATCAGATTTCATAATACCTGAAATATTATATAAAGGCCTGATCTGTGGTGGAGTAAAACTAGACCTTTTTACATCAAAAGGAAGATATCTTTTTCCTGAATCAGTGTTATAACGATAAACTGTAGCAATCACTTGATCACTTTCATCGTAATAGTTCCATGATGCCGTTGGTTGCCCCAGAGTGTTATTTTTTTCCGAATAACCAATCCACTTAGCAATATCTTCTATCGTATCAGTAAATTGATTTTTTCCAGTAACAGCAGCCCAAAGATCAAAAATATCTCCTCCTTCTCCGGTAGAAAAATCATGCCATAATCCGGCTTTACTGCCAGTTAACTCCACTATCATACTTTTTCCTTGATTGCCTTTTAGATCACCTACATAGAACTTATCACCACGAAAAGTTCCTCTTGGCAGTAAATAAGAAAGACATGACCTTATATTTGATAGGAGTTGAGTTCTTAACTGTTCTTTCTTCCCTAATAATTTATAATGTCCATTTCTTTGTGAACAATAAATATCCATACCTACCTGAAGAATTTTTATGTTCTAGCTATAACGTTAGCAGATTTCCAACATCCATTAATCTTGTTGATGAATTTTGTTGGTATAGATCTACCGTTTCTAAGTTCATATACTACTTGCAAGATATTTGTACGTTTATTGGGTTGAAATATTACTATTCCAGATGTATAAAAACTTCTTAAAGCATTAGCACCAACGAGAGCTTGAAATGGATTCTTTTCCAATATAGAGGTAGATACTTTTTTGGTGTGATTTGTGATGATTATTCCAGCCATAGGATTAATCTTGGAACGTAGTTTTTCTATTGCATGCTGCAGACCATAGTTAACGTAATTATAAGGAGAATCAATCACAACTAAATCAAACTTTTCCTCTACCATATTTTTTATTTTTTCTATACCTTCTTCATTTAAGGTCAAATTCATCTTGTTCGTCACAACTAAGTTTTCTGTTGCTAAATGAGGAAGTTTGTTGAGTTGTTGTATACGTTCTCTAATGTAATCATATTCCATTTCGTTTTGTAGATAGAATATTTTTAGCGGTCTTGTAGGCTTCATACCAAGAAATGATCTTCCTGCTGCCAGATGTACCAATAGAGAAAGAAGAAAATGACTTTTGCCAATCTTTGGAGTACCACCTATGACCAAAAGACCACCAGGTGTCAAAATTCTTGAGCCTATTATATCTTGTGGCATTGGTGATTTGTCATTTAAGTAATGATTTACAGAAAATGCTTTTCCTTCGTTTTGTTTTTCTTGTAATATGGAACTTCTTTCATCTTTACCGTTCAACCATGTTTCAGCAGAATCTATATTACCTTTAACTAAAGTCCAAAGGTCTATTATACTTCCTTTCTTTTCTTCGATCAGGTTGTACCAATTTCCTGCATTTTCTCCTTCCATTTCAACTATTATCTTATTTCCATTTCTACTTCCAATATAGAATTTATCTTGGTAAGATTTGCCTTCAGGTAACAAATAAGATAAACAATCTTTGATGTTATTAATTAATAATGATTTTATTTTCAAAGCATTTTTAGATGAAAAATCCATAAAATTCTCCTTGTTTATTCCAAATTTGTTCAACATATTTTTTAGACGTTTAAAGTCAAGATTAGCCAGCTCACAAACAGTTTCAAAAGATCGTGAGCGAATCCATTGACAAGCCTCTTTTTTAAGTTTAGGGTTTTTTCCTGCTGCATCCTGAATAGCTCTAGTAATAACAGCAGCCCACAACTTTCCTTCGTCATACTTCAAAATGGCAACCAATCATCTTGAAAACTTTTTTGTAATTCTGGAGTAATAACTGTAGTAATCCTATTTCTATCTCCGTATGTATTATTAGTTTCAACGCCTACTTTTGCTGTAAACTCTAAATCGTTGAAATCAGCTATAGAGTTTATTCTTCTAGCGGTAACTGCTTTCTCTGAAGTGTCATTTGCATGAATATTTCTGGATGATTCCAAAATACTACGCAGCATAGAACGTCCAGATTCTCCCCAGATGTCTTCTTCACCTTCTGCTTTGCCATTTTTGATACCTATAATCTGAAAAATCTTGCGTTTTGCATATGGGCCTTCAGTGACGGTAAATTCTACATTTAAATAGATACTGCCAGTAGTGTAGTTTTTAGTGAACCAATTTTCATAACCTCCAGGCTTTATTGCCATTTTTACCTTGACTATTGTACCTTTCGGTATTAAACTGCTCCGCAGTTTTGCGTTATTAAAATCAGTTAAAAAATCTTGTAGCATACGCTCTCCTATAAGTTGATTTTAAAGTGAAAATTAGCTATTCCATTAGCTGCCAATGACCATTTATCTTATCGACAAGTTTATTTTGCACGCGTTCACCATTACGAAGCTCAAATACTATCTGGCGTACACTACTTTCTTCATCATGAGCAAACATCACCATACCAGTACTGTAAAATCCACGTAAAGATCCAGCACCACTTAGGCCTTGAAATGGATCTTCTTCGAGCATCTTTTTTGATAATTTTTTTGTATGATGAGTAAGTACAATACAAGCATCTGGATTGACAGCACTGCGTAGCTTTTCAAGAGTCTTTTGCAGAAAAAACAGCATAGCACTATTATCATTTTCATTTCCATATTCACTGCTAAAGATGTTACGTAATGGATCTATGGCCAAAACATCAGGTTTAAAGCGTTCATTCACAATTTCCTTGATTTCACTTATTTCATCATGATTAAATGATAAGTGCACTTTTGGCGTAATGATTAAGTTGTTAGCAGCTACATTCAAAAGTTCATTATCAAGTTGTTGCAAACGTTCTTTCATATATTCATATTCAATTTCAGTTTGCATGTAGAAGATTTTTAAAGGTCTATTTGAAGCCATACCAAGAAAAGAAACACCTGCAGCCATATGAACGAGCCATGAAATCAAAAAGTCACTTTTGCCGATTTTAGGTGGGCCACCCAGCACCAATAAGCCTCTTTTTGTTAAAATTCTTGGTGAGATTATATCCTCTGGTATTGGCGATCGATCGTCCAAGTATTCTTTCACACTGAAAAAAGGAATTTTTTGACCAATAGTTAAAAAGTTTTGTAGCATATAATAACCTCCTATATGTTAGGCGTGACAGATTGAATTGCAAAAGCTTTAGTTTTAATTTTTGTAAGAAGTTTTCCTAGATGCGGTTCTTCAACCATATTAAGGCAACCACTTCGATCTTTAGCAGGATATCCCCAAGAATTAATCGTCTGACAGACAAATGAACGAACCTCTGTACCATCATCTTTCTTGATTCCAACCATACTAATTACTTCGTCAACTATCCCAGGAATTTCACTTGCAGTTTTAGCTCCTTCACATTGAGGTAGCCAAGTTGAGCGATTGAAATCATCGAGGTATTGTCCAAGAGTTCCAACTGTAATGATGTCTTTATTTGGAATATGTTGAAACTGATTGAGCCAAGCCATCATTTCTTGAGCAAGTAACCCGTAAGCAGCTCTCATATCTTGTTTTCCTGATCTTTCAGAAAAAGCTTCAGGTTGCATTTTTGCCCACAATAGACATAAACGCGAGGCTACTGTAATACTATCGATAAAAATACATCGATACTTGAGAAACTCTGAAGCAAGCTCTTTGTATTTACTGGATACATGCTCATAGTGTTTTTGGCTATATGCTGAGTCAGATTTTAACGCAGGATTAGGACCACCTATGAGACATGCAATATCTCTTGCCTCATTCCAAGTACGAATACTTACAGAATCCCCTTGCCAATCTTGAACAGCAAGTAAACCTGCCTCAAAATCAAGACAAAGTGTTGGTTCATTTATGGTCTTTAAGAGACTAGTTTTACCTATACCATAAGGACCAAAGATGACCATTTTTATACCTGTTTGAACTTTTAGCCGTTCATTGCTGTTCATTATTTTCATTTTTCTCCCAGTACCTAAATATATATGTACGATGACCTAGGCAATTCGTCCGCAATTTGCAAAAAAAAAATTTTGAGCAAATATAATCGAGAGCTTATAACTTCTCTAAAACTGAGAATTTATTGCGTATTCGTTCTAGTGTGCGATAGATAGTTGTCTTTGGTATTTTGGTTATTACAGAAACTTCAGTAATAGTAAATACCTTAAGTAATTGACATAAATTACTATCTTTTTCAGACAAAGTTGAAATTATATTATTTATATCAGTGCGAATTATCGCTTCGATTTCCGAGTTCCTATGATCTGGAATATCGTCGTTTATATCATCAAAAGTTATATTACGTTTTAGACATAACTGATTGCGTAACATATTGCGAGCACAATAATTAGCTAATCTAGCAACGAAAGTACTAAAACTACTTCTTTTCTCATCGTGCTGGTTAAGATATTGCCAAACCTGACAAAAAAGCTCTTGTTCTATATCTTCGAGACTTTCGTTAATAAAACAGCTTTTGGATTTAAGGCGCGAAGCTTGAAATCTCACATGTTTAACAATTGTAGAATCGATTCCTTGATAAGAATTCTTCATAAAAACTCCAAAAGTTTCATGAATAGAGATTTTTACCAAGACTTTGTATGACTAATTTATTATAAAAAAGTAGTAATAATTTTTTTATCTAAAAGAATAAAATCTTTAAAAATTAAAATAAGATTTAAACGTTTTGATACACTACTGAAGCTACTTTTTCATAGGTAAAAAACTACCAATTTCGTACCTAATTTCTGAGTTACTAATTAGTATTTCAGAAAGCAGTAATCGTTAAGTTATTGATAATATTGTCTTTTTTATGTTCTATTCCTAAAAGCCGTTTCTAAAGTTAAGTGGCTAAAATCGGCCAGTAAAGAGGGTTTACGGATTACTGAAGTCTTATATATATTATATATATATTTAAATACAGGTAAAATATAATATATGATAATATAATAATATAAATATTGGCGTAATATAAGTTATGTAAAATAGTTATTAAGATAAGTAAAAACTCAAATGGCAGGATATGAAATTTTTTTTAATTTTTTTTCAAAATTGCGGACGAATTTGCGAGTCATCGTACATATATATTATACAGGGCATTGAACTTTAATTACACAAAGGAGTTTTTGTACGTCAATCTTAACGCTAGATCTCGGCAAGCAAACCGGCTGGGCAATTCTAACAGATGGAGTAATTGAAAGTGGAAGCAAAAGCTTTCATGGTAGCCGTTTCAGTGGAGGTGGAATGTGTTTTTTAAGTTTTCACAATTGGCTTAATTCTTTGAAACATGAGTTCACTGCAGTGTATTTTGAGGAAGTAAGAAGACATCTAGGAACTGATGCAGCGCATTGCTATGGCGGTTTTCTCGCAGTTCTGTCTGCTTGGTGTGAAGAGAACAATATTCCCTACCAAGGTGTTAATGTTAAAACTATAAAACGCTTTATAACAGGCAAAGGCAATGCAAGTAAGAGTGAAGTTATTGAAGCGATACGTGAAAAAAGTTTTTCACCTAGAGATGATAATGAGGCCGATGCTTTGGCATTAATGTTCTATATTAGTAAAGATATTAATAAGACGAAAAATCCATAAAAAGTGGGTCCTTTCGTCCATATTGGCGGGTTTGGTGGGTCAGACCCCAAGCCTTCTTTAGCGTCAGATATATTTTGAATATTAACTTTTTAATTATTAAGGATTGAAATTATATGAATTTAGCAATCCACTACTATCCTACTCGAAATCTGGTCGAATATGAGCGTAATCCACGTAAAAATGACGATGTAGTCAACAGAATGTGTGCTTCTATTCGGGAATTTGGCTTTCGTATTCCAATAGTTGCAAAAAGCGATGGAACTGTGGTTGATGGTCATTTAAGACTTAAAGCAGCAAGAAAACTTGGTATGGAGAGTATTCCAGTGGTCTTAAGTGATAATCTAAATGAACCACAAACCAAAGCTTTTCGATTACTGGCAAATCAATCAGCTAATTGGGCAAAGTGGGACGATGATCTTTTGAGAGTGGAAATTCAAGAGTTAGAAGATTTGCAGTTTGATCTTAAAATGACTGGATTTGAATTGGAAAAAGTTCAAAACTTTCTTGATGATTTAGATGGTGAAAAAGAAGATCTTTCTGACTTAGTTGTTGATGACAAAAAGGTAGAAATAACAAAGCCAGGTGATCTTTGGATTTTAGGTGATCATCGAATCTATTGTGGTGATAGCTCTGTAGTTGAATCATATAAAGCGCTGTTAGATGATAAAATGGCAGACATTACTGTTTGTGATCCTCCATATAACGTTGATTATGGTAATAGCCAAGACAAAAAGATATTAAATGATAATCAAGGTGAAAAGTACGAACTTTTTCTCTATGACATCTGTTCCCATATTTTAGCATATACGAAAGGTGCAATTTACATCTGCATATCATCATCAGAGTTTTCAACGTTGCAAAAAGCATTTGAGGAGGCAGGAGGAAAATGGTCAACATTTATCATTTGGGCAAAGAATCATTTTACGCTAGGCAGGTCTGATTATCAAAGACAATACGAAGCAATGCTCTATGGATGGAAAAGCGGCAATAAACGTGAGTGGCATGGAGAAAGAAATCAAAGTGATCTGTGGTTTTATGATAAGCCAACACATAATACACTACATCCAACAATGAAGCCAGTAGAGCTAATGGAGAGAGCAATAGTAAACAGCAGCAGATCAGGAGACATAGTACTTGATCCATTTAGCGGTTCTGGAAGTACACTGATTGCATGTGAGAGAACAGGAAGAATTTGTAGGACAATAGAGCTAGATTCAAAATTTGTAGATGTAACCATAAAACGTTGGCAAGTGTACACAGGTAGGGAAGCAATTCTTTCTGGTACTGGTAAAACTTTTTCAGAGATTCAAGAAGAAAAACAGTAAGAAAAAAGTGGAAAAGATAACGCAAACAGAAATTTAGTAAGCCTTGGTAGTTGTAATATTAATTTACTGGTATATACCGTATTTTAATGAGTTTAGCGTAACAAATAACTTTGGATTAAATGTGATGTACTCAATGAATCAAGCAAAGACGTTAGCTGGAGTAGTAACGTCGCAAACAAATAATGAAGCATCGTTTTCTGAAGAAGTAGAAAATAATGTTTCAAATTCTACACTATCTGTTAAGGAGAGAATTGAATTGTTTGAAAAAGGTACGAAGCAAGAACCTGACCTGAACACTGAATGCAAACTAGCTTCTTTAAATGTGATTAGCAATAGTAGCGATAGCAGTATTACAGCAAAAATAGACGAAGCAGGTGCTGATTTTTCAGTGAGTTGTTCTTCTTTAGTATTGGATGATGGTAAAGACATAGAGGACGAATTTAATGCAGTTTGTGAGGCAAATGGAATAGAATATAACCGTCCGTATTCTCTTGATCAGTTTGAGGCAGCATCCAACACATCTTCCAACCCCAAAATAGACAATACAAAAGAAATGCAAAAAGAGGAAGAGGATAAAGAATTAGGAGATAAACCAAAGCCGTTACCTAGGAATGGAATGTTGGAGAAGGACAATATTAGAAATGTAGCTCCACCTTCACCTAGAACAGCAGAAAATCATCGGTTGAGTATTATTCAGGATATTGCACCACCAAAGCTACCACATTCTTCTTTCCAATTAAATGGAGAAAAATGTGATGAGCAAGAAGCTATAGGAGAACCTATGTATGCAACTATAAACCAAAGTAAAAGATTCTCGAAAAGAGGTTTAGATGGTGAAATAAACGATCAAAGTCCGGAGATGGAAAAGTTAAATTCTGAAGAAACATCAATTAAGAAAGGATCAGAAGATATAATTGATGAACCTGTAGATCTGAATACAAAATTTTTAAAAAAGAGTTTGGAAGGAAGTGATAGTGGAATAGACAATAGAAGTGCAGAGATGACAAGATCAAATTCTCAAGTAACAGAAATGAGTGAGTCTTGTGGCAATCAAGGATGGGAGAATATGTCATTAAATCATGATAGTCCAGTTACACTTTCAACTAGCTCATCAGAAAAAAGTGATAATGAAGAAACCCCGTTAATTAAAAAAGAAAAGAAAACAAATAGAATTTTGCCAAGAGTAAAATATGCAGTGCAGCAGAAGGAATTTATAATTTTCGGTATAGCTGCTGTTGCACTTAGCGTTTCTGCAGCTTTGGTATATTTACAGGATAAAGCACAATTTATTGCATTTTTTGCAAACAGTGTCATCTATGTAACTATACCAATTCTAGCTGTTGCATTATTGGTTGCAATTAGTCCGATATTTTGTGGAATAAAGCAATTTAGAGATACTGAAGAGTGTCAAATAGGGGGAAAGAATGCGAATGAAACTTTGAATCAGGTGCTAAAGTATCAACCAAAAGATAAAGTAATAAAATCAGTCAAACTGGAATACGGCAATGGTACTCATTCGCATTTTACACTTAACGCTTGGGAGGGTAAGAACAACTTCATTAATATTGACGACAAAGTCATTAGTAGAAGAAATAAAGTAGAATCAGTAATCAAAGATAGGCCATTATTTACAGCATTATTAAGCAGTTTGGTTGCTGCAAATATAGTATTGCCTTTATTACTGTATGTAGAAGGTGGTATTAATAGTGTACAGAAGTTTTACCAGAACGCTTTGATTAATAACGTAGGGTTATCACTACTTATAGGCTCGAGTATACTTGCACTATCAGTGATATTCCTTGGAGTACATTACTACAGAAAAACAAATTGCACAAATCTTGTATATTGTGAGGAAAGAATTGAACCAGAAAAAGTTAATGGAAAGTTCATTGAGGAAATAAAGGAAGCAAGGACAAAAGTGCTTGAAGAAAACCATAGTAAAGATGCCAAATGCAGCAGTTTAACGCTAGAGCAAGTAGTGGTTGAATCTCATAACTACAAAGATGCAATTTATAGTATTAGTTGAAAATAGCCAAATTTCACTATGTAAAAAGAAAGCAGCTATAAACCGGAGTACTTCGCTCTATATTAGTAAAATATCTCTAAGACGCCGGCAAGTATAAACAGGTAGGGAATTGCTGATACTGGCAAAACCTTTTCAGAGATTCAAGAAGAAAATTCGTAGAAACAAGAGAGAGGAGAAAAAAAAGTGAAAATCACACAAACAGAATGGGCAAGAGAGATAGGAGTATCAAAGCAATATGTCTGTTATTTAGTAAAAAAAGGAATAGTTGAGTTGGAGGATGGTTTGATCAATAGAGAACAAGCAAATGAAGCGGTGGCAGCAATAAGAGATCCAAGTCAGCCACTTAGGAGGAAAAATCCAGAAAACGAAAATACAAATAACCTTTCTACAATGTTGCTAAAAACGCGAATAAAAAATGAAATGGAGCGAGGAAGGTTGCTAGAAGCAAAGGCAAAAGCTGAAATAGGAGAACTTGTAGCAGTAGAGGAAGTAAAAAGTGAGGCATTTAACGTAGCAAGAGTTGTACGTAATAATTTGCTTAATATTCCAAATAGAGTTTCAGCACTGCTTGCATCACTGAGTGACACTGAAAAAATTCACGAGACGCTAACTGAAGAGATTACAAACTCACTTGAAGAATTATCTAACGCTAAATTTAAAATATAAAAAGATTTTGAATACAAAATGGCTGATAACTTAAGTTTAGAGTTAATAAAGTGTTTAATCAATCAACCTGGATTAGATGTTAATGTCAGAGGGTTAAACGGAAAAACTCCACTGCATTGCGCTATAGAGTTTGATGAATTAAGCATGGTAGATTTGTTACTCACGAAGAAGAACATTAATCCTTTTGTGGAAGATAATGAAGGTAAAACATCTCTTGATTACGCCAAAGAAGGGAAAAAAGCAGAAATATTACAAGCACTAATTAATAACAAGTACGGGTCAGAACAAGATAGCTTACTTCATTTAGCTGCAATGATAGGTGAAATTAATGCAGTGAGATATTTGATCAGAAAAGGTATTGACGTTAATGTACGAAATGCTTTGCATCATACGCCATTACATCTAGCAGCAGGGATAGGACATGCAGAAGTTGTAAAGATTTTGATAAGAGAAGGAAAAGCTGAAATAGATGTCTTTGATGCACGAAATCAGACACCAATGCACTATGCAGTTAATAATAAAAAGTTGGAGATAGTAAAGTTACTGCTGAAGCTTGGAGCAGATGTGAATAGTGCACGCATGGGACAAAACTCAATGAAATTGTCACCTGTGCATATAGCTGTAAGTAATACTAATTACGATGAAAGAGACTTATGTCTTGATATCCTCAAATCCTTAATAAAGGAGCCTAATGCTCAAGTCAATTTGCAAGACTATGAAAATAAAACACCACTACATTACGCTGAAAGACTTAAAACAATAGAAGTTTTACTAACGCGAGAAGATATAGACCCTCTGGTAAAAGACGATAGCGGTAAAACACCATTTGATTACGCTAAACCTGAGATAAAGAAGGCTTTGATGAGTAATAAATACGGTTCTGAAAAGAATAGTCTACTCCATTTAGCTGCACAAAGAGGAGAAATTGAGATTGTAGATGCAATTTTAAAAGAAGAAATCAATATTGATATTGTAAATAATAAAGGTCTATCACCGATTTATCTTGCTGCAGAAAAAGGGCATTTACATGTAGTAAAGTTATTGCTGAAAAAAGGAGCAAATTATACACCTGTTTTGCACTTAGCAATCAAATCAAACAATTTAGAGTTATTTAAAGTTTTGTTTACTGAAAAAAATGGGTCTTTGCTCTGCAGAGATACCGTTGTTAATTTTCCAACCCTTCATAATAAATATATAGCACAGAGAGAAATAGCAGATAAAAGGACGAAAAAACACAATAATATTATCTGCATCTATACTACAGTCAGCGCAATAGCAGTAGCAGTATATATAGGGTTGATAACAACAACAATAAGCAGTGCAATCATTTTTGCAACAATAACAGGGGTATTTGCGCTTGTTATAGCAATAATGATAAGTGAGATGAGCAAAAGATATATAGAAAACGAATTTCAGAAAAAGATGTTTATGGAATTGGAGGAGTGTAGTTCTACTGTTAATGATGTTGAGATAGAACCAGTTATGAGTAGATGCAGACAATGATATACGCTACATCTTTTTCTGAAGGTTTAAGGCCAGATCCGCAGCTTAAAGTATCAGAGTGGGCGAATGAGTATCGAGTTTTAGCACCAACTGCAGCATCAGAGCCAGGAAAATGGAGAACAGAAAGAACCCCTTATCTGAAAGAAATCATGGATTCACTATCTCCATCTTCACCTGCAGAAAAAGTAGTATTCATGAAAGGAGCACAGATTGGAGGAACAGAAGCTGGTAACAATTGGATTGGCTATATCATAGATCAAACACCAGGTCCAATGTTAGTAGTACAGCCGACAGTTGAAATGGGAAAACGTTGGTCAAAGGGAAGATTTGCACCGTTAATAGAGAGTACGCCATGTTTAAAAAGTAAAGTAAAAGACCCAAGGTCAAGAGATTCAGGCAATACTGTACAAAGTAAGGAGTTTCCAGGTGGAATAGTTGTGATTACTGGAGCAAACAGCAGTGTAGGTCTCAGGTCTATGCCAGTAAAATATCTCTTTCTTGATGAAATAGATGCCTATCCAGGAGATTCAGGAGGAGAAGGAGATCCAGTACTGCTTAGTATTGCTCGAACTAATACATTTGCACGGCGAAAGATTTTTTTAGTATCAACACCAACGATTCATGGAATAAGCAGAATTGAGAAAGAATTTGAAGCTACAGATAAGAGATATTTTTTTGTACCATGTCCGCATTGTAATTACTATCAAGTTCTAAAGTGGTCACAAATAAAATGGGAAGATAAAAATCCAAATACAGCACACTATATATGTATAGAATGTGGTGAAAAGATAGAAAATCATCAAAAGACAGAGATGCTAAACCGTGGAGAATGGAGGCCTACTAATCCAATGAAAGGTGAGAAAAAAGGATTTCATCTTTCAAGTCTTTATAGTCCAGTTGGCTGGTATAGTTGGCAACAAGCAGTAGAAGATTTTCTTCATGCAAAAGAAAGTGAACAATTACTGAAGGTTTGGATAAATACCACTTTAGGAGAAACCTGGGTAGATAAAGGAGAAGTACCAGATTGGAAGCAATTATTTAACAGAAGAGAATTTTATCAAATTGGCACAGTACCAAAAGGCGAAGTAGTTCTCACAGCAGGTGTTGATGTACAAAAAGATCGTTTAGAAGTAGAAGTCGTAGCATGGGGAAAAAGTCGTGAAAGTTGGTCAATAGACTACCTAGTATTTGAAGGTGATACAGGAGGTGGAGAAGTATGGAAAAAGCTTTCAGAGTTACTCAATCATCATTTTATCGGTGAAAATGGTCTTGAATACATGATAAGCATGATGGCGGTTGATGCAGGGTATGCGACACAAGAAGTATACAACTGGGTAAGAGGTCATCAGGGCTCTGGAAGAGTAATGGCAGTAAAAGGTGTAAATAAAGCTCTAGTACCACTTAGTAGCCCAAGTAGAGTTGATATAACAGTTGGTGGTCAAAAGCTGAAAAGAGGAATAAAGCTCTGGCCAGTAGGAGTATCGATATTAAAGTCAGAGCTTTTTCAATTACTTAATATTTTAAAAGATGGTGAAGAAACACCGCCAGGATATTGTCATTTTCCTGAGTATGCACCTGAATATTTTAAGCAGCTAACGGCAGAGCAATTAGTCAGCAGAGTAGTAAAAGGATACACTAAACAAGAGTGGCAGAAGGTAAGAGAAAGAAATGAAGTACTAGATTGCCGAATTTATGCGAGAGCAGCATCTATTGCACTTGGAATTGATCGTTGGCCAGAGAGTAAATGGAATAGTTTGAGTGGAAAAATAGAAAGTAAAAAACCTAAAAAAGTAAGACAGAGTAAGTGGTTGGAAAATGTATAACGAAGAGTATTTAGTTCAAGTCGAAGAAGCGATAAAGAAGCTGCAAAACGGAGAGCGAGTAGTATCAATTGCATATGGTGACCATGTTGTGAGATATGCTGAAGTTCAGATAAATGACTTGCTAAGCTTAAGACAACGTATTAAAGCTGAACTGAAAACCGTAGCCAAAAGAAAGATTATTTTTTCAACGAGTAAAGGGATCATATAATGATAAAAATCGTTGAAAGGAACCGTATGACAAAAATTATAGCAAAAGAATATACAGAATTTTTAGAGCAGCTCAAAGAACAGATTGCTACTAGTCGTTATAAAGCAGCACTAGCAGTAAATAGCAAGCTTATTGTGCTTTACCACCATATTGGTACAGAGATCTTAAAGCGGCAAAAAGAACATGGCTGGGGTGCAAAGATCATTGATCAACTCAGTCGTGATTTAAGAGATGCTTTTCCTGACATGAAGGGATTTAGCATTCAAAATCTAAAATATATGAGGAGATTTGCAGAAGAATATAGAGAAAACGAGATTCGTCAACAAGCTGTTGACCAATTACCTTGGGGACACAATATCGTAATAATGTACGAAATAAAAAATAAAGAGGAAAGATTTTGGTATATTAAAAAATCATGTGAATGCGGATGGTCTCGGAATATCTTATCCATGCAAATTGAAACAAACTTGTATAAACGCGAAGGAAAAGCAATCACAAATTTTGGTGATAAGCTTCCGTCACCTCAATCAGATTTAGCGCAGCAAACACTGAAGAATCCTTATGTATTTGATTTTTTGAGTCTTGGTAAGAAAGCTCATGAACGGGAGGTAGAAAAAGCTCTTGTAGCTCACATAGAACGTTTTCTTTTAGAGCTTGGTGAAGGGTTTGCATTTTTAGGAAGGCAGTACCATTTAAGGGTTGGAGACAGAGATTTCTATTTGGACTTGCTCTTTTATCATATTAAGCTTCGCTGCTATATTGTAATTGAGTTAAAGGCAGGTAAATTTAGGCCAGAGTATACTGGAAAGATGAATTTTTATCTCTCAGCAGTTGACGATTTATTAAGACAATCAGGTGATAATCCATCAATTGGTCTTATTCTCTACCGCTCTAAAGTTGGTGTTATAGCCGAGTACGCATTACGTGATATAAATAAACCGATAGGCCTTGCTGAATATCGAATAACTGAAAACCTACCAGAAGAGATAAAAACAGCGCTACCAACAATAGAAGAGCTAGAGGCTGAATTATTGAAAATTTCAGATAAGGAAAAGTAATGCTATTAAAATCGTTCAAACAACTATTTAGTAAGCCAAAAATCAAAAGTTCAGCCTGGGATGGAGCAGGTTCAGGAAGAAGATTTTTTCACTTTCAACCAGAGTTAGGAAGTATAAATAGCCTACTTTCTCAAAGCCTTGAGCACTTGCGTAGTAGATCACGTGATATGGTGAGAAAAAATCCATATGCAGCAAATATCATTGATACGATAGTAAGTAACTCTATTGGAACAGGAATAAAACCACAATCAAAAGCAAGAGATGGAGAATTTCGAAAGAAGGTGCAAGAATTATGGCTAAGATGGACAGATGAAGCAGACAGTAACGGAATAAGTGATTTTTATGGATTACAAGCTCTAGTATGCAGAAGTATGATAGAGGGAGGAGAATGTTTTGTACGTTTAAGAACAAGAAAGCTAGAGGATAGATTTTCTGTACCTCTGCAATTGCAAGTACTTGAGTCTGAACATTTAGACAATAAAACAAATCAAACTTTAGCAAATGGTAATGTAATAAGAAACGGGATTGAGTTTAACAAGCTTGGGCAAAGAGAGGCATATTACTTATTTAGAGAACATCCAGGCGAAGGCTCATTTGGAGAATCAGTGAGAGTACCAGCAAACGATGTTTTACATATCTATAAACCACTAAGACCTGGGCAAATTAGAGGAGAGCCATGGCTTTCTAATATACTACTAAAGCTCTATGAGCTTGATCAATACGATGATGCGGAGCTGGTGAGAAAAAAGACAGCAGCGATGTTTGCAGGGTTTATTACAAGGCTCGATCCTGAAGCAAATATTTTAGGAGAAGGTGAAAGTAATGAGCAAGGAGTAGCACTATCAGGTTTAGAGCCTGGAACAATGCAGCTTTTAGACCCAGGAGAGGACATAAAATTTTCAGAGCCATCAGATGTTGGAGGAAGTTATGAAGCATTCATGAGACAGCAACTGAGGGCAATAGCAATAGGTACAGGAATAACATATGAGCAGCTAACAGGAGATTTAACAGGTGTTAATTATTCATCCATTCGAGCAGGGCTGATAGAGTTTCGCAGAAGGTGTGCAATGTTACAGCATAACGTGATAGTGTTCCAGTTTTGTAGACCTATTTGGAATAGATGGCTGGAATTAGCAGTACTGTGTGGAGAACTCCGTATAGATGAAAAAGTAGTAAAAGCAGCGAAAGAAGAAGTAAAATGGATACCACAGGGATTTGATTGGGTGGATCCACTGAAAGATCAGCAAGCACAGCAAATGGCAGTAAGAAATGGCTTCAAAAGTCGATCAGAGGTAGTATCAGAAATGGGTTATGATGTAGAAGAAATTGATCAAGAAATAGCAGAAGATCAAAAGCGTGCAAATAGTCTCAACTTAATGTTTGACTCTGATTGTAAAGGGTTATGATGCTCTTAGGAAAAGCATTAATGCTTGAACCAAGGAGTTTTGAGCTACTATCGCTATACAAAGAAAAACAGCCAATTTTCAAAAATCTAAAGCACTCCATCAAAAGTAACGTAGAAAGAACTGCAATTATAGCAATACATGGAATCTTGACAAAAAAGTCAGAAGCTTTTGATGAAATGCTCGGAATGACATCATATAATCAAATAGAAGTACAAATTACACAAGCAATAGAAGATAGTGATATAGAAACAATCCTGTTGGATATAGACAGTCCAGGAGGAGAAGTAAACGGTATATTTGACCTAGTTGATTTTATTTATGAATCAAGAGCAAAAAAGAGGATAATAGCGATAGCAAATGATGATGCATATTCTGCTGCATACGCTATAGCCTCTAGCGCTGAGAAGGTATTTGTGAGCAGAACCTCAGGAGTAGGAAGTATTGGAGTAATAGCAAGTCATATAGATCAAAGTGGATTTAATGAAAAATGTGGAATAAAATATACCACAGTATTTGCAGGAAGTAGAAAAAATGATTTAAACCCGCATGAGCCAATGACATCTGAAAGTCTGGAAAGCTTACAAAAAGAAGTAGACCGACTATATGAAATGTTTGTGCAGCTGATAGCAAGGAACAGAGGTCTTTCAATTGAAAAGATTCGATCAACAGAGGCAGGGCTATATTTTGGGGAGAAAGCAGTAGAAATAGGCCTTGCAGACGGAATGACAATTCTTTCATCTATTAATAAAAACAGGAGTATTACTATGAATGAACAAACTACAAATGACCTAGAAACTGATAATTTAACCAAGTATCGTACTGAAGTTCTTGAATTAATACGTTTATGTAATTTATCGAAGATGCCAGAAAAGATAGGAGAATTTATTGAGCAAAGCGTAAGTGTTGAGCAAGCCAGGGAAGTTTTAATGGAACTGCTAGCAGAGCGAACGAAGAAGACAGAAATACTGAGTGCAATACCACAGAATTCAGGAGAAGATTTAATGATACAGGTAGCAAGAAGTCGTAGGAGTTAAAGTATTTTTATAACCGCCGTATATAGCATTGATAAAAGCGGCGGTAAGTAGTTAAGGAGAGAAATTTATGAGTTGTATAATCGAACAAAATAATCTAGGTGACTTATTAAAGTATGAGGCATCAAGTCTATATTCAAGAGACCAAATAACTGTAGCGAAAGGTCAAAATATTAAACTTGGTACAGTAGTTGCCAAGAAGACAGATGATGGTTTTATTAGAGTGCTGAACCCCACTGGAACAGACGGCACACAAACAGCAGTAGGAGTAATTACAACCGATATACATAGCAAAGATTCTGATATGAAAGGAGTAATTATTACTCGCAGTGCAATGCTAGCAGATCATGCAGTTGTGTGGCCAGCAAATATCACTGAAGAGCAGAAAGCTGCAGCAATAAAGCAACTTGAAGCACGAGGGATCATTGTCCGCAAGGGAATTTAACTAAAATTAATAGGAAAAAAAGGAGAGAAAAAATGCAAAATCCATTTACAAATACAGCATTTAGCATGACGGCACTAACAAATGCGATGAATATATTGCCGATAAATTATGGACGAGTTGAAAATTTAAATTTGTTTCCAAGTAGGTCAGTAAGATTTAGACATATTACCATAGAAGAACACAACGGAGTATTGAGTTTATTACCAACGCAAGTACCAGGGGAGCCAGCAACAGTAGGAAAAAGAGGAAAAAGAAAGGTAAGAACATTTACGATTCCACATATTCCACATGATGATGTAGTGTTACCAGAGGAAGTACAGGGAATAAGGGCATTTGGATCAGAGAGTGAACTTAAAGCGCTGGCAGATGTAATAACTGATCATTTGCAGCTAATGAGAAACAAACATGCGATAACATTAGAACATTTGCGGATGGGAGCGCTGAAAGGAATAATTTTAGATGCTGATGGCAGTGAATTATTAAATCTGTACAACGAATTTGAAATCACACCAAAAGTAGTAAATTTTGCACTAGGAACAGCAACAACAGATGTAAAACGTAAGTGTCTGGAAGTACTCCGGCATATAGAAGATAATCTAAGTGGTGAATATATGACAGGAGTTCATGCCTTGGTAAGCCCTGAGTTTTTTGATGCACTAACTTCTCATGCTAAAGTAAAAGAAGCATATGAAAGATGGCAAGAAGGAGCAGCGCTAAGGAACGATATGAGATCAGGATTTACGTTTTGTGGAATAACATTTGAGGAATACAGAGGACAAGCAACTGATCCTGAAGGAACGGTGAGAAGATTTATTGAGAAAGATACAGGGCACTGTTTTCCACTAGGAACAGCAAGTACATTTACAACATATTTTGCACCAGCAGATTTTAATGAGACAGTAAATACTCTTGGACAGCCACTATATGCAAAACAAGAACCAAGGAGGTTTGATAGAGGAACAGATTTACATACGCAGTCAAATCCATTGCCAATGTGCCATAGACCTGGCGTATTAGTAAAAGTCGCTATAGCTTAACATACTGGTAGAGTAATTACAAGTTGGTGAGGCACAGAAAGACTCTACCGGTATGCGCTTTCTTAGCATGTAAAGGTTAGTATATCAAAAAGAAATATGCAAGAGAATATTAAGCGATTATTAGAAGATTGTTTTGCCCATTTAGGAGAAGTAGCTTTGTATGAGTCGAAAAATAAGGCGTACATGGTACAAGTATTAAAGCAACAGCCAGATAAATTATACGAGATTGGTGAAGGACAATTTGTGGAAGAAACTTTAGCGTTAGAAGTAAGTGCGTTTGATGTGTTAAAGCCAATAGTGGGAGATGTTTTTGTTATAGGTGATCGAAGATATAAAGTACACTCACCGCCACTTAGAGACAAGTCTGGAATAACGTGGAAAATAAAAGCGTCTGGGGTGTAAAATGTCTGTTCATATAGAAGTTGAGGTAATAGAAAGTGTAAATGCTAAAAGAAGAAAAGTAGAATTAGCAACGGTAAAGGCATTAAACAAAACGGCACTATGGTTAAAAGCGCAAGCAGCTAAGGAAATCAGTGAGGAAAAGAAGATAAAATTAAGTTTGATAAGAAAGAGATTAAGAATTTTTAAGGCGAAAACTAGCAGATTAGACGTGTTAATTAGAGCAAATCTCTATGACATTAGAGCATCGACAATTGGTAAAATACAAAAAACAAGAAGGGGATCGAAAGTAGGAAAGCACCAATTTATAGGAGGATTTGCAGCAGTTATGCCAAAAGGAAATAGCGGTATTTTTAAACGTGAAGGAAGAGCAGCATTGCCAATAAAGGAAGTTAAATTGTCACTGAAACCAGAGGCTTCAAGGATAATAGGGAGTCTTGTTAATTATGAGGTTGAGAAAGTCTTTACAAAATTTTTTGAACGTCAATTGAGCTATAAAGGATGAATTTGAAAGATTTACATGATAAAATTTGTACCACGCTGAAGAAAGAAATTTCTGCGATACAAACATGCGAAGTATATCCAGCAATAAGGAAAGAATTAGTAGCACCGGCAGTATTTGTGGAACTTAGTGGCTTTGAAAAAGGACATGATCCAGGAACAGAAGAATTAGCGCTGAAAGCAAGATTTGAGGCACGAATTGTGATTGATAGCACAATAGAAAATGCAGCTATTATTGTCAGATCTTTAGCTAGCGAAGTTGCAAAAGTAGTAAATAAAAATACTTGGAATGTGGAAAATGTTTCGCCAGGAGAATTTATATCAGGAGGAGGAGATGATTTTAGGCCAGAGCTTGATGCATATTTAGTGTGGTTAGTAGAGTGGACTCATGAAGTGCATGCGGGTAAATCAGTATGGTCAACTGGCATAATGCCACATGTTATTGATATAGGTGAAGTGCATGTTAGACCATAGTTTTGCAATTTCAGAGCTAAATAGAAAAGTAGCGAATATCATTCGTATAGGAGTTGTAAAAGAAATAGATTATGAAAAAGCAAAAGTAAGAGTAAAAATAGGTGAACTTTTAACAGATTTTCTTCCATGGATAACTTCTAGAGCAGGAGAGGAAAGAAGCTGGCTACCACCAAGCATAAATGAACAGGTAGTAATATTGTCACCATTGGGAGAGTTATCATTAGGAGTAGTACTAGCTGGAATATATCAACAGAAGTATGCTGCACCAGAGAATAAAAAGGAAATAAATAGTGTAAAATTTCAGGATGGGACAAAGTTTACATATGATAAAGGGAAGCATCATTTAGAGATTGAAGTAGTGGACAAAATAACACTGAAGGCTGGGGAATCGAGTATAGAAATGACAAAAGATAGTATTAAATTAAAAGCAAGAAGAGTAGATTTAAATTGATATATATGAGTAAAGCAGTTGTTTGCATAGGAGATCATTGTACAGGTATGCCGATTCATGTCTGTGTGAGCGGGAGTGAAGATGTATTTGTTAATGGTAGACCTGCTTGTCGTAAGGGTGATATCTTGAGTATTGGGGAAACACTAACGCAAGGATCAAACAACGTATTTGTAAATGGTATTGGTGTAGCGAGAACAGGTGATGTGGCATCCTGTAGTTTTCAAATAGTAAGTAAAAATCAAAGTGTGTTTTCAAAATAAAAAAATTAAAATAGTCGAAAAATGAAAGGAATGGACGCTAAAACAGGTAAAGAATTAGAGGGAATAGAACATCTGAAACAATCAATAATTGATATATTAACTACTCCTATTAACAGTAGAATAATGAGGAGAGATTATGGCTCAAGATTATTTGAATTGGTGGATAAGCCAATAAATAGAGATTTAACACTTGAGATATATGCAGCAACTGCAGAAGCTTTGGAAAAATGGGAAAAGAGATTTAAGTTAGAAAAAGTAAAAGTTGAAGGAGTAAAAGAAGGGAGAGTAACATTGAATTTAGAAGGTGTCTATCTTTCAGAAGGTAAGTTCATAAATATTAATGGAGTAGTTGTTTAAAAATGCAGCAGCCAAATATTATCGAACCACTGAACTTTGAGGAAATCTTTTCACGAATGAAAGAAGAGTTAGTGCGTAGAGATGAAACCTTTTCAGCATTAGTAGAATCCGATCCAGCAATGAAAATTCTGGAAGTAGCAGCATGGCGAGAACTTTTGCTTAGAGAAAGAATAAATGAAGCAGTAAAGAGTAATTTATTTAAATTTGCGATAGGAGAAGATCTTGATAACTTAGCTGAGTTTTATGGAGTGGAGAGGCAGAAAGAAGAAGAGGATGAAAGATTTGGAAAGAGGGTAAAAGCAAAAATAGTAGGTTGGAGCACTGGAGGAAGCAAAGAGCATTATCGATATCACGCACTATCAGCAGATAGTAGAGTAAAGGATGCATTAGTAGAATCACCTATACCAGGGAAAGTACAGATCTCGATTTTATCAACACAATTATCCACAACTGGCATGGCGTTAGAAGAGCTACTTGAAATTGTAAAAAAGCAGGTTACTAGAGATGATATAAGAGTTTTAACCGATACAGTAACAGTAATTGGCTGCAATATTATGGAAATAGATATCCACAGCAGAATGAGCACGAATTATATAACATCAGAGGAAGAAATCAAGAAGCAGTTTATTAAGAAGTTTGAAGCAAGTAAAAGGTTGGGATGGAACGTTACAAAATCTTGGATAATAGCGAATTTATTTGTAGATGGTGTAGAAAACGTGGAATTAATCGAGCCAAAAGAGGATGTTGTGGTGCTAGGTAATGAGTGTGCAAGTTTGAGAAATTTAAAGGTTGAGTAATGTTACTGCCACCAAATGCAACCAAACAAGAAAAAGCGCTAGTAGAAGCAATCGACTACAAAGTTAATCCAAGTTGCATCAAGGAATTTAAATTTAGTCTTAAAGATGAAATACTGCAGTGGATAATAGAAGAATATGGTTTAGAAGAGATACTGCGTTGGGTAAAAAATAAAAGAAGAGCTATAGTAGAAGGAGTAAAATTTCAGCGTTTAAGAGGAACCCCAGCATCACTCAAAATAGCGCTCAAATGGGCAAATATAGAAGACATTACAATTATCGAAGAACCACCTGGTAAACATTTTTTCGAGTTGCAAATAGGAATAAGAGATGTTCCAAATGACTTTTTTGTAGATGCAGTAGTAGAACTAGCAAAACTATCATTGCCAGCAAGATCGAGGCTAATGAGGATTTTTAACGATTATTATAATGCGCAGAGATTTATATTGGATGAGAGTTTATTTGGAGATCTTCTTTCTGACTATTCAGGGGTAAAAATAGAAAAAGATGGACCAGTACTGTCATTTGGTCGGAAGAACGCATTTGAGCTAAAAATCTTAAATCCAAGTTTTAAGTTTAGTACTTTTCGTGTTCATTATGAGCAAGCATTAAGTAATGATCTGTATAGGCTAGATGTAGCAATACTTGGAGAAACCGAACCTCACACAAAGAATTATAACGGTATTTATGAAAGAAATCATGTGTGGTATAACTTCAAAGCGCTATATCCGCTACCACAGAGCTTATTACCGGCAATTAAGTTTGCGAAAGCGCAAGTTATATTATCGGATAGTTGGGATTTAGGAGACATAAATGCGTGCTTTCCAGTTAGTAGCGTAGAAGAAAGAGGAAATAAATTTGTATTGGGAAGTAGCAAACTATCTGAAGAACTGTGGAATTTAAAATACAAGCCAATTTTAGAAAGATTTTTTGCCGTTCACCACTATCAAGTAAAGAATTTCTCTACCCCCAAAATAATAAGATTTAGCGTAGCAGAACACTACATTCATTTTGAAAACGAATTGGATTCAAAGCAAAAGGATGCAATACAGGAGTTAGAAAATTACATTTTAGTGTTTTACCCAGGTGTACTAACATGGCACGAACATCGACATTTGAACAGAAGTTGGAAAAATAGCCAAGTAATATCTATAATAAGTTAAGTACTTATATTTATATCCTCATATATTATATTAATAATAGGTTAAAGTGTATGAAATAAACAGAAAAAGACTTGCTTTTTCATGCCAAAACGCACATAACTTAAATAGTAGCAAGTAAACAAAAAAAATTGATCTTGCACTAAAGAGAGCCAAATTGGCGTATGTTTTTATAGTGAGGTATGTAATGAGGTTTAGCAAGGAAAAGAGAGAAGCTTTTAATAAGTCATTTTATGAATTATTAGAGAACTCGTTTAAGAATATTAATGAAAAAGATGAAAAAGGGGAAACAGTATTGCACCATGCAGTAGAAATCTCCGATTGCAAAACAGTGAAGTTATTAATAACAAAAGGAGCGGACATCAATGCAAGAGATAAAAAGGGTTATACATCACTGCACTGCGCAGTATTTGCGAGAAGTTTAGAAAATGTAAAAGTGCTGATCAGGGGAGGAGGAGAAATAAATGCCACTAAATATATCAACGGATGTACGCCACTGCACTCTGCATGTAGGCTAGGGGCAGGTATTGCAATAATAAAAGAGCTAGTAAAAGCGGGAGCTGCAGTTAATCAACTGGATAAATATGGTGCAACACCAATGTATTATATATGGGAGAGTGAAAGGTATGGCCTATGGGATAATGGAGAGAATGAAAAGGCGAGGAAATTTCTGGGAAAGCAAGGTGGAATAACAAAAAGTAGAAAACTGACGTGCTATGGAATAGAGGGTCTAGTGGGAGAAATAGCAGATATGTTGGATAGGAGCTATTTACCTGAGTTAAAAATAATAGAGATAGAAGAAATAAGAAAGAGAGATAAGGGGCTAATAAGGGAAGAGTGTAAAAATTTAGCGAGCAAGATAATGAGCCAAGTGAATGAAATGATAGATGAGGTGGTGAGAAGGAAGGCTTAGGGGTTTAAATTTAAAGAAAAGGTGAGGTAAATTATGAGTAAAAAAGAGAAAGAGAAGTCAGCAAAAGAATTATTAGAGAACTCATGTAAAAATATTTATGAAAGAGACGAGAATGGAAGAACAGTTCTACATTATGCAGTAGACGCAAAAACAGTGAGGTTATTAGTCGAAAAAGGAGCGAATGTGAATGCAGCAGATGTGAAAGGATACACAGCACTGCACCTAGCGGTAACGGAAAAACGTCTAGAAATCGTGAGGGAATTGATAAAATCAGGAGCAGACGTAAATGCTGAGGAATATGGAAATAAATGCATACCTCTACACCTTGCGTGCATGGTAGGAGAAAAAGAAATAGTGGAGGAGCTGGTAAAAGCTGGAGGAGAAATAGAACAAGAGGATGAATGTGGGATGACAGCAATAGATTATGCAAAAAATAGTAAAGAAGTAACTGAAGTATTGAAGAAAGAAACGGACAGAATTGAAAAGTTATTTGAACAAATAGAACCTTCTATGAGAGGCTGAAAATATGGAGGAAGAAACAGAAAAGAAAGTAATGAATTTAGAGAGAAAACCTTTGGATGAGCTGAGAAAAGTATGGAAGAAGGTATATGGAGAAGAAGCGCCTAGATACTCAAAGAAATATCTGATACCAAGATTAGCTTATAGAATGCAGGAAAAAGCGTATGGAGAAATGTCAAGAAAGGGGACAAAAAGACTAGAGTATCTGGCAGATCGGATAGAGAAGGGAAAAAGAATAAGTAGCGATAAATTACCAGTAGAAGGTACAGAATTAATACTAGAGAGAGGTGAGGAAACGCATGCGGTAATGGTAACAGATAAGGGTTTAATCTACAGAGAAGAATTTTACACATCATTATCAGCAGTAGCCGGAAAAATAATGGGAATGAGCTACAACGGACCTTTATTATTTGGGATGCGTGATAAAAATGGAAGTTGAAAATGCTAAAAGAAGTAAGATGTGCGATATATACGAGAAAATCAAATGAAGACGTACTAGAACAAAAGTTTAACAGTCTTGATGCCCAGCGAGTAGCATGTGAAAAGTACATAAAGAGCAGAGAAGGCTGGGTAGCATTGGCCAAAAGGTACGATGATGGAGGTTTCTCAGGAAAGAATTTAGAAAGACCAGCAATAAAGGAATTGTTTGAAGATGTAAAAAAAGGAGAGGTAGATTGTGTAGTAGTGTACACACTAGACAGACTATCAAGAGAAACAAAAGACAGCATCGAAGTAACATCATTTTTTAGAAGACATAGAGTAAATTTTGTAGCAGTAACGCAGATATTTGACAATAATACGCCAATGGGAAAATTTGTACAAACGGTATTGTCAGGAGCAGCACAACTAGAAAGAGAAATGATCGTAGAAAGGGTAAAAAATAAAATAGCAACATCAAAGGAGCAGGGATTGTGGATGGGGGGAACTTTGCCGCTTGGATATGATGTAAAAGATAAAGAATTAATAATAAATGAAAAAGAAGCGAAAATAGTAGGGCACATATTTGAAAGATATTTGGAGCTAAAATCAATGGCAGAGTTGGCAAGAGAGTTAAATAGAGAAGGATACCGAACAAAATCAGATATCTTTAAAAAAGCGACGGTAAGGAGAATAATAACAAATCCTATATATACGGGAAAAATCAGACATTACGAGAAAGAGTATGAGGGAAAGCATGAGGCGATAATAGAGGAAGAAAAATGGCAAAAAGCACAAGAATTGATAAAGAATCAACCATATAGAAAGGCGAAATACGAGGAAGCGTTGCTAAAGGGAATAATTAAGTGCAAGGGCTGTGATGTAAACATGACTCTGACATACTCAAAAAAAGAGAATAAAAGGTATCGATATTATGTGTGCAACAATCATTTAAGGGGAAAGAATTGTGAATCAGTAAATCGAACAATAGTTGCTGGAGAAGTGGAAAAAGAAGTGATGAAGAAAGCTGAACAGCTATATGAAAAATGGGGAGAAAAAGCAGAAGAATGGAAAAATTTAAGTTTTGGAAAGCAGAAAGAAATAGTGAAAAAGTTAATAAAGGGAGTGATGGTGAGAGAGGATGGAATAGAGGTGCATTCTGAATCAGAGGAAAAATTTATACCAATGAAGAAGAAAGGAAACAAATGTACAGTAGTAGAGCCAGAAGGAAAAACAAATAATGCGCTACTGAAAGCAGTGGTAAGGGCTCATCTGTGGAAACGTCAGCTAGAAGAGGGAAAATATGCAAGCGTAGGAGAGCTGAGTGCCAAAATTAATATAGGTACAAGACGAATACAGCAAATTTTGAGGTTGAATTATTTAGCTCCAAAAATTAAAGAAGACATAGTAAATGGCAGGCAGCCAAGAGATTTGAGATTAGTTAATTTAAGAGAAATACCGATGTTGTGGAGCGAGCAATTAGAGAAATTTTATGGATTAGCAGGGAACGTTCAAAGAAGTGTGTCAAACCACATTTTTAATTCAACTCAATTTTTAACCTACCAGGAAAAAAGATATCAAGTTGAGACATAGTTAAAGCCCAATTAGGCAAAGCTGTAGTCCATTTTTGCTCTACCTTTTTTATAGCACAATATACCTGTTTGTACAAGGCATTTGTACTAGTAAATGAGCCCTTAGTTTTAGTAAATTTCCTAATTTGTCTATGCAATCCCTCAATTGGATTGGTAGTGTAAATCAGCTTTCTAACTGGCCCAGAATACTTAAAATAACCAGATAAATTTTCCCAATTGTTTTGCCACGATTTTGTAACCAAGGGATATTTTTCACTCCATTTTTCTTCCAGCTCAAGCAAATAATTCTCAGCAATCTCTTTACTTGAAGCACGATATATTTTTTTCAAATCATTCATGAAAACTTTTACATCTTTGCTAGATACATATTTCAGTGAATTCCTTATCTGATGCACTATATATAGCTGTACTTCTGCTTTAGGAAATACACTATTTATAGCTGTAGGAAAGCTTTTTAGTCCATTAATACATGCAATCAAAATATCCTCTACTCCTCTCTCTTTAAGGTCATTTAGCACTCCCAACCAAAAGTTAGCTCCTTCGCTTTCAGCCAAATAAAAACCCAAAACTTCTTTTCTACCATTTTGATCTATACCTAATATATTATACATGCATTTACTTACGCAATGCCCGTCCTCCTTGACCTTAAAAAACATGCCATCCATAAACACTATTGGATATACAGATTGCAGCGGACGACTACGCCATTCATTGATTACTGGCAGTAACTTGTCAGTAATGTTTGATATTTCTGCTAGCGATGTTTTATGATCATAGATTTCTTCTATATGTGATACTATATCTCTATACCCCATGCCGCTGGCATATGTGCTTAAGACCTTTGCTTCAAGTTCTGGATGTAGGCTTGTTTGCCTTTTTTTGACTATTTGCGGCTCAAAACTTCCCTCCCTATCTCTTGGTGTTAGCAGCTCAAATGAGCCTCCACTCGTGGGTAAAGTTTTTGCGTTTCTCCCATTTCTTCGGTTATTTTCTTCACTTTTAGCTGACATGTGGCTTTCTATTTCACCTTCCAGACTTGCCTCTAGCAGCCTTTTTATAAACGGTGTTAATGCTCCATCTCTTCCTGTCAATGGTCTTCCTTCTCGTATAGATGACAGGATATTTGTTTCTAATTCTTTATAATCTACCAAACCGGTAGTTCTGTTTACTATAGCTCTTTCCATAAAAGTCCGGATGTGATAGGATAAGGATAGATGATGATAAGGAGGTTGAATGCCAGCAGCATATAGTTATGATTTAAGAAAAAAAGCAATGGAAGTGCTAGACGAAGGAGAAAGCAGAGAAACAGTGGCAGCAAGATTTAAGATTGGACGAACTACTTTATGGGAGTGGCAGCAAAGAAGAAAAGAAACAGGAGACTTTCAATCAAAAAAACTTGGAAATGGGGGTTACAATCACAAAATTACCGACTGGGATACCTTTGCCAAATTTGCCAGAGAACACGGAGGAAAGACTCTATCGGAAATGGCTAAACTTTGGAACAACGTTAGTATCCAAACGATCTATCGAGCCCTTAAAAAAATTGGATTTACGCGCAAAAAAAGACATATGGATACAAGGAAAGAAACGAAGAAAAACGTGCTGAATTTTTGAAAATTATAGCGACAAAAGAACCTAAAAACTTAGTGTATATAGATGAGTCTGGCATTGATAACACCGAAGACTACCCCTACGGATATTGCCAGAAAGGACAGCGGTTTTATGCCTTAAAATCTGGAAAGAAAACTCAACGAATCAGTATGGTTGCAGCCTTAAGTGGAAGAAAGATAATTGTTCCGTTAACCTTTGAAGGCCACTGTAATATGGATGTTTTTAATGGATGGTTTGAGCAATTTTTGACACCGATCTTGGAACCTGGACAGACTGTCATTCTTGACAATGCTACTTTTCATAAGTCTGATAAGATTATCGAGCTTGCTAAAGGGGTTGGTGCAGAAATTTTGTATCTGCCGCCTTATTCTCCAGATTTCAACAAAATTGAGCATCATTGGTTTGCTATAAAAAAAAGAGCCAGGAAAAACATTCCTCTATTCGAATCCTTTCGTCGTGCTGTTGATTCTGCCTTCCTATGACCTGTTCGGACTATTATGAGAAATGCTATACTTTCTGACTCATTGTCAAACCTCCATTTTTTTATATCAATTTATTACTTTTTTTCGGTTTGACACACTTCTTTGAACGTTCCCACCAAAGATCAAAGAAGACATAGTGAATGGGAGGCAGCCAAAGGGTTTGAAGTTAGCTGAATTGAGGGAAATACCAATGCTTTGGAGTGAGCAGTTGGAGAAATTTTATAAGTTGGCATGGGAGTGTTAAAAATCACATTCTTTTCTGCTATACCATACATATATTATAACCTTCAAAATCCTTTTGGACGTCAATTGAAGCTCTTAAGTCGATACCACTGGCTGAACAGATACAAATAAGACAAATTTCTCAAAAAATCCTCTAAAATGTTAACTTAACATCACCATCACTTCATTATAGAAAACGGCCTACTGTTTCTTCAAGACTTGAAGCTTTTCTCATTTTTTCGCGCTTTGTCCAAGGGCCCACTTTTGTTGCATCAGATTGACTAATTGTTTCAGAACGAATCAACTCTCCAGATCTAGTAAAAAAACCGCGTTCAATAGCATCACGTACTGAACACCCACCAAGCAAACATTTTTCCCCTATTCGTTCCTCACAATTCTGTAATTTTTTCCACTTTTCTTGATCTTCTACTTCTACCTTTATTAGATTTTGCTTATTAGGGTATAATCTCACTCCTAACTCTCCCAAGCTAGTATCGAAAGTCAATACTATATTGCTATCATTTGCTAGGTCTACGTAATTCCTTATAGCGTTTTCCGTTATAATTTCTACCTCACTCTTACCTATCTTTATTATATTTCTTTCGTATTGTACACCTTCCTGAGTGATACCTAAACTCCTTGCTCCATTTGTAATCTTTGCAACATCTATTTTACTATCCTCTGAATATTCAAGACAGAGAGTAGAGTTGTCGATTTTTACGTCTCTTACCTTACCACTTGTTGCGCTTTGAACGATTGTTATGAAATCTAAAGCACGATTCTCATAATCTGCATAAGCGTTTTTCATATTAGCTTTGTGGCTTTCAAACTCTTCCAGTTCGTCAATTACATATATACTGCTTATGTTGTACAAAATTGCCCCTTTTGATATCAATTGACATACTATACCACTAGCAACCTCTATATTGCTTGCACCTTCGGAACTCTTTTTTAATTCACCAATCTTTCTTATCACAAAATCTGTAAAACTATATTCCTTTTCATATACCTTTCCGTATATACTACCCTGGCTAGGAAAATTCAGCCTTACTCCAAATTCTATAGCTTCATTTACAATGCGTTTTAACTCATCTATATCTTTAGATTTATTTACCCTACCCAAAAATATTTTCAACTTTTCTGACTGATCTAATATTAAATTATCCCATAGAGTTTTAGGCTTAGGTAAATGTTTTTTGTCCTTCCACTCTTCGTAATCAATCGCTCCTGCCTCTAGCAGCAACTTTTTTGCTTCTTTGAAATGAGTTTCATTACCATAACAAGCCTCCCTAATCTTTTGAAAAACTCGAGACTTTCCTTCGCAATCACGAAGATTGAGAATCTCTTTAAGACCTTCATTTCCTTTGTGCTGATTGAAAAACTTTCTTAGTCGATTAGTGTTAAAGCTATGACCGCAAATACCTTCTAAATCATTTTTTGCTTCCAATTGCTCCTGAGTTAAAAAGATCTGTTCTAAAAGATTCACTTCAAAAGGTTTTTTGTTAATAATTACAATGTCTAGAGGAGTTTTTCCTTGTCTGTCAGGTTGACTACGTGCTCCTTTTTTCAGAAGCAAAGGTATATTTAAAGTATTATAATAAGCAGCATAGTGCAAAGGTGTTTGCCCTTCACTGTCAACTATGTTAGGATCAGCACCAGATTTTAAAAGTAAAGTCATAAATGCACTAACTGCACAACCTATGTCTTTTTCCACTGCTAAATATTCCATACCTTGTATTACATGTAGTATTGTCAATTTGGATTCTCCCCTTTGAAGATTGAGAACAGCTTTTAGATCGTCACCTTTGTTATCGTGTAAAAAGTCCTCAAATCTTGTAATGTCACAAAATGGAAAGTCTGTAAGAAGATTTAACAGTGCCTTATTCAAATTTTTTTGGTTATCTTTTAAATCAGGTACGTTGAAAGACCAATCAGATATTAAATTTTTGAATTCTTCCCTTTTAATAATAGAGGTCAAAGAGCTGTTATCACTAAGCAGCAACGAGTATTTAATTGACGCATACTTATCATCTACCCGTCCCTCCTTCTGTTCCACCTTTACCTCCTTAAAATACTCTGTATCATCATCTTTAATGCGTTTAACTAGATCCTTTAAAAATTCAATATCTCTGTTTTCCAGTAAAGGGAATGCTCCCTTCTTCATGAGAATCGAGACCATTTTTGTACTTCGTCCAGCTAAGTATAATGGAGTGCGCCGTTTTTCATCTAACGCATTAACATCAGCCCCATTGTTTATAAGATACTCTACTATTTTTATTTTTTGGCTCAAGACAGCATGATGTAGAGGAGTGCTTCCGTCATTATACTTCTTATTAACACTTGCTCCATTTTTTATTAGGATCTCTACCATTCTTGTGTTCCCTTGCGAGATAGCGTAATATAATGGATCACGATTGTAAGCATCAATTGTGTTAACATCAGCTCCTCCTTTTATAAGGGTTTCTACCATTTGTTTATTGTTTTTTAAAACAGCAAAACTTAATTGGCACAATGTACCTGGATCTACTTGTTTTAATCTCTCTTCTATTTTACTAACTACATTACTCTTACTTAAACCAACATCAGCGTTAGCAGTACTTAATACTTCCTGCAATTTATTCAATTCCATAACTTCACCTCGGTTAAAAATACTACGCACCATTTTCACACGCATGACATAAAATGCAAGAACTAATATGACATGCAACATTCGTCCTTAGGCATTTGAGGTAAGCTTTGCCTATTCACTTCACATTCATTTAGCCTACTACTAGGCTTTAATACTGCATATGTAATGCCACCAGCAATGGCCCCAACAATCAATGCAGCAGTAGCTGATATTGATAAACTAAGATGAATAGCAATACATCCAATAGCTACACTTGTCAACATGGTCATTATGCCTACACAGAAACTGATCTTTATTGCTCTATTAGTTATAGTTAGGTGTTTATTTTCTGTCACTTTTTGATACTGTATCACATTTTTATCGTCAGCCAGACTTCCCGAGGTTTTGGGACACTCCCTTACTCGAAGACTAAGATACTTAACTATATCTTTGTAACCATTAGAATCCGCCAAATCGGAAGGAGTCTCACCTCTAAAGTTTTTTACATCAATAGTAGCCTTTTCTTCCTCTACAAGATATTCAACTATATCGTAGCGATTCATTCTAGCAGCTTCATGTAATGGAGTATCGCCATTTTTTTCGCTTACTACATTAACATCAGATCCCTTTTCTAACAGAGCTTTAACTATGCCTAAACAGCCCACCTCACAAGCAATATGCAAAGCAGTGCATCCTTCTTTGTTTCGTGCTTCAAAACTAGCTCCTTTTTCTAACAGAAATTGAACTACTTCCAAATGACCACATCCAGCAGCTTCATTTAAAGCAGTATCGCCTTCATAGTTTGTTGCATTAATATCAGTACCTTTGTCTAATAGAGCTTTAACGATTTCTAAGTAACCCTTTCGAGCAGCAATATGCAAGACACATTTGAAACTATTCTTTCGTATGTCAGCATTATTCATTTTGCCCAATAAAAACTGAACTATTTTCAAGTTTCCCCCTTCAACAGCACACCGCAAAGCAATGGGTTCTATGCCTTCTCCCACATTAACGCTAGCACCTCTGTCTAACAGAAATTGAAATATTTCTAAGTGCCCCCCTATAGCAGCACAATGCAAAGCAGTGCAGTCTTGATAACCTCGTATCTCAAAACTAGCACCTCTTTTTAACAGAAATTGAACTACTTCTAATTTGCCTGCTTCAGCAGCAATATGTAAGGCAGTGTCACCATTATATTTTTGCGCATCAACATCAGTACCATTATCTAGCAGAAATTGAACTACGTTTAAGTGACCCATCTGAGCAGCGACATGCAGCGCAGTAGCGCCTTCATCGTCTATTACCTTAAAACTAGCACCTCTTTTTAACAGAAATTGAACTACTTCTAATTTGCCTGCTTCAGCAGCAATATGTAAGGCAGTGTCACCATTATATTTTTGCGCATCAACATCAGTACCATTATCTAGCAGAAATTGAACTACGTTTAAGTGACCCATCTGAGCAGCAATATGCAGCGTAGTAGCGCCTTCATTGTTTTTTACCTCAACAGTAGCTCCTTTTTCTAACAGGGCTTCAACGATTACGAAGTGGCCCTTGCTAGCAGCAAAATGCAAAAGCGTGTTACCATCGTTGTCTTCTGTCTCAACGCTAGCTCCTTTGTTTAATAGATCTTGAACTTTCTCTAAGGAACCATGAAAAGCAAAATTAAGTAAGTCAGTATGTATATTACTTTCGTGTACACAATGCTCATCTGTTTTTAAGTGACTATCGAGCGTAGCTAAATATGAATACGTAATATTTTGATTAACTTGATAAATTGGTATTGTCTGTGTTGCATAAAAACCTTGTTCTTTTGACCGCTTTTCTATTCCATCAACCATACTGTTCTCTTCTAAATCTGCTTGAATATTTATTGGATTAGATACTTCTTCCAATTGATTACCCATAACACTACCTTAACTTAAAAACTTATGTTTTAATTATTACACAATTATTATAATTAGCAATAGTTTTATATTTTTTCAGAATTACAAATTTATTGTATTCAGATATAGGAAAATACCTTTTGTCTCTAAAAAACATTGCAACCAAGTATTACAAAGATTTCAATTATTTACTTCTTCAAAGATCCCAAAAAGATCGTATCTTTGTGAGAACAAGCCGAGTAAAAATAGGTTATGAAAATAAAAGATTGAAATTTTTACAACAAAGTTAGGCAAAACAGTTCGTATGTAAATTTAGCGAAAGTAATCCAATATAGCTGGTTTAGCGCATAGTAAAGTTACCATATAAAAAAGTTCGCACAGATCATTTGGTAATCCATCCCATCCCAAAGAAAAATGTTCTCACGGTTATTATTTTTAATTAAACAAAAGCGACCATATTATTAATTTAATGACAAAAAATATTGAAATATATACCTATTGAAATAATGTTATTAGTCATAGAAAGATAACTTTACTTTGTTGATTTTTTCAACTATCATGTGAATAGTGTAGTATAGTGAGTCAATATGTTAGCAGAGAATAAAGAGTCCGGTAAACCACCTAATAGTAAGAGCACTCTAGAAAAGTCGGATTTTGTTACTAGAGAACCTATTTCCATTTTCAGTGGGATAAAAAAGGCAAAGAATGAAGAGGAAAAAAAGAAGCTTAATCAACTTTTAGAGAAACTAAGGGAGAAATTGCCTGAGGGCTTTAAGATAGGAGCTGCTATAGGTGAAGGGGATTGTTTCTTTGATTCCATAGCTCAAGGATTGAACGAGCTAAAAGATAAAGGTCTGATTGCAGGTAGTAAAGGATTTAGTGTAAAGTCTTTGCGGGAAAATTGTAAGCAATATGCACAACAGGTTAATCAATCAAAAAAAGGTTCATGGTTGGGTAGTGCTTTAAAAGGAGAAGGTGAAAAACTTTGTGAATATATTCCGCGTATTGAATTTACTGCAGAAGACATTGAAAATACAAGCTCTGATTCAGAAATAAAAATTCTAAAGTTGGAAAACGCTATATGGGGAAGACCTGAAGTTGAAGGAAAAATGATATGCGAAAAGTATGGCGTGAAAGTTAGGACTATAGAATTGAGAGATAAAGAGATAGATGGATTACATGTTACTAAAGGTAAGGTAGGTACAGGTAATAATATTATTTACATAGTGAATTACAGGAACCATTTTGTACCACTTCTTAGTAATATTGAAAAAGATATAAAGAGAAGCATAAAAGTTTCTAGAGAGGAAGCTTACGGTAATGTGGTAGGTTCAAATTCAAACAATATTTCTCAATCTTACATTTCTACACCATTACAAGATATTGAAAATTCCTCACACGAGCAAAGCGACCATTCAAGGAGTACAGGTAAGGAAAATCATAAAACGAGTAGAAAACGAAAACGTTCTGTTACAGACAAAGATGATATAGTATTGAAGAGGTCGCGTGTGGATGTACACAATATTAATGAAGAAATTAGATTTGCTAAAAGTGTTGCCGGTAAAGAAGGGACACCTAGATTTAATCAGTTCTTAGATTTTTTAATTGAAGGGGAAGGAAAAGAATGTCTAGAAGTTCTGAAAGGAAAAGGAATAAACCTATCCAGTATGTCCAGCATTTTAAGTGGATCAGGAGCTGATGCTACAAAAGCTTTTAAAGGCTTATATGATCTGTGGTTTGATGAGCAAGGAAATAAAACACGATATTTAAAAACTCTAGAAAAAGAAAGAATAAATCTAGCTAGTGTTTCTAGTATTTTAAGTAAAGCAAGAGCTAATGCTGCAAAGACTTTTAAAGGCTTATATGATCTGTGGTTTGATGAGCAAGGAAATAAAACTCAATATTTAAAAACCCTGGGAAAAGAAGAAATAAATCTTACTAATGTATCCGGTATTTTAAGTAAAGCAGGAGCTAAAGCTCCCAAAGCGTTTAAAGACTTATATAATCTGTGGTTTGATGAAGAAGGAAATAAAACACAATATTTAAAAACCCTGGAAAAAGAAGAAATAAATCTTACTAATGTGTCTAGTATTTTAGGTGGAGCAGGAGCTAATGGTGCAAAAGCTTTTAAAGACTTATATGATCTGTGGTTTGATGAAAAAGGAAATAAAACACAATATTTAAAAACTCTAGAAGAAAGCGGAATGGGTCTTACTAATGTATCCGGTATTTTAAGTAAAGCAGGAGCTAAAGCTCCCAAAGCGTTTAAAGACTTATATAATCTGTGGTTTGATGAAGAAGGAAATAAAACACAATATTTAAAAACCCTGGAAAAAGAAGAAATAAATCTTACTAATGTGTCTAGTATTTTAGGTGGAGCAGGAGCTAATGGTGCAAAAGCTTTTAAAGACTTATATGATCTGTGGTTTGATGAAAAAGGAAATAAAACACAATATTTAAAAACTCTAGAAGAAAGCGGAATGGGTCTTACTAATGTATCCAGTATTTTGCATAGAGTAGGAGCTAATGGTGCAAAAGCTTTTAAAGAGCTATATAATACTTTTCTTGATGAGCAAGGAAATAAAACACAATATTTGAGAACTCTAGAAAAAGAAGGAATAAGTCTTGCTAGTATATCCAGTATCTTGCATGGTGCAGGAGCTAATGCTGCAAAGGCTTTTAAAGACTTGTATGACCTGTGGTTTGATGAAGAAGGAAATAAAACACAATATTTAAAAACTTTAAAAGAAAGCAGAATAAATCTTACTAATGTATCCAGTATTCTGAATGGAGCAGGAGCTAATGGTGCAAAGGCTTTTAAAGACTTATATGATCTGTGGTTTGATAAGCAAGGAAATAAAACTCAATATTTAAAAACTCTAAAAAAAGAAAAAGTAAATCTAGCTGATGTGCCCGGTATTTTAAGTAAAGCAGGAGCTAAAGCTCCCAAAGCGTTTAAAGACTTATATGATCTATGGTTTGATAAGCAAGGAAATGAAACACAATACTTAAAAACCTTAAAAAAAGAAAAAATAAATCTAACTAATATGTCCAGTATTTTGCACGGAGTAGGAGCTAATGGTGCAAAGGCTTTTAAAGACTTGTATGACCTGTGGTTTGATAAACAAGGAAATAAAACACAATATTTAAAAACTCTAGAAGAAAGAGGAGTAAATCTTATTAATATGTCTAGTGTTTTATCTGGAGCAGGAGTTAACGCTACAAAAGCTTTTAAAGACTTATACGATCTGTGGTTTGATGAAAAAGGAAATAAAACACAATATTTAAAAACTCTAGAAAAGGAAGGAATAGATCTATCTAGCATATCTAGTATTTTGAATGGAGCAGGAGCCAATGGTGCAAAAGCTTTTAAAGACTCATATGATCTTTGGTTTGATGAAGAAGGAAATAAAACTCAATATTTGAGAACTATAGAAAAAGAAGGAGCAAGTTTTGCTAGCATGTCCAGTATCTTACATGGAACAGGAGCTAGTGCTGCAAAAGCTTTTAAAGACTTATACGATCTGTGGTTTGATGAAGAAGGAAATAAAACACAATATTTAAAAACTCTAAAAAAAGAAGGAATAAATTTACCTAATATGTCCAGTATTTTAAGTGGAGCAGGAGCGAATACTACAAAAGCTTTTAAAGACTTATATGATCTTTGGTTTGATGTGCAAGGAAATAAAAAACAGTATTTAAAACATTTTACTGAAAAAAGGAATAAGGAAAGGAATTTTACTATAAGTAACTTGTCTGGTATTTTTAGTGGGGCAGGAGCTAAAGCTAGCAATGCTTTTAAAGAATTACATAACGTTTGTTTTAACGACAATGGAGAAGAGACAGAACTTTTAAATAATTTCTATGATGTAGGCTTTGATCCAGGTAACTTATCCTCTATGTTATGTGGATCAGGATCTCATGCTTCTCATAGATTAAAAAAATTTCATAATACTCTTTTTGACGATAAAGGAAAGGAAACAGGACTTTTAAGTGATTTTCGTAAGATAGGTTTTAATCCTCAGAGTCTGTGCAGTATATTAAGCGCATCAGTAAGTAGTTTAGGTCAGTTTCATGATTTTTGTTACACAGAAAAAGCAAAAGCGTATTTAATCCATTTCTCACAGGCAGGTTTTACTATTAAAAAATTATCTAATATACTGCATGGAGCAAGGGCTAGCATTTGTTCTGCTCTGAAGGATTTTCACAATGTTTGTTTTGATGAGCAAGGGAACAATACGCAGCTTTTGAATGATTTCTATAGCGTAGGGTTTAGGGCAAGTCACTTATCCACAATATTAGGCATGGCAGGAAATAATTCAGCTTCTATCTTAAAAAATTTCCACAAATCATGTTTTAATGAAAGGAATTATTTAAATCACTTCTTAGCCGAGAAAAAACTTTTTACACCAAAAAATTTATCTAGGGTGTTACATAGAGTAGGACTTAGTATTTGTTCTGCCTTTGAAAAATTGCATGGTTTTTGTTTTGATAAAGCAGGAAGCAAAACCGATTATTTAAATAATCTTATCAAAAATAACTCACCGAATACGATACTTGATACACTATATAAAAAAGTAGAAAAAGTTAAAAAAGCTCCTTCTGCTTTCTTAGATGAGCAGAATATTAGCGAAGAAGATAAAATAACCAATCCAGGTCTTAACCCGAGTAGCGTATCCGGTAGAACGGAGCAAGAACAAAACTTGGGTAGTTTACAACAAGGTGATTCTAAAATTAAGAGAAAAATCCGGAAGGGTACCTTAAATCGGGGCGAAAACAGGCAAGAAACTACTGATGGAATAGATGATAACCCTGAAACTTATTTAAATGATCCAACAGTGGACGAGCAGCTACAAGAATCATGTCAGACAATTTCTTCCTGAAATTGTTTTATTTCAGCTTTAGGAAGGCTGGTTGTTTGGGAGATGATATCAATAGAAACACCAGCCTTAAGTAGGTTTTTTGCAACTTCAATGTTCCTTTCTTTGCAACCTTCAGCTCTGCCTTTTTCATGACCGATTTGGATTGTATATTAAGTCAAAGTCGCAAGACTATAATGAGCTAGCTGTCAATTGGATTGATTGATAGAAATCGTAGGCATCTCAGTACACTCCTAGCTTTAAAAAATGGAGTACGAACGGTAGGGGGATCTAAAAGATCGAATCACAATCCTGTTACATTATTATTTGATTATATTTATAGGTACAAAAATGGCTAGAACAGTTTTCATTGGTATTGATGTTTCAAAAGAAACACTTGATATCTCAATCAACAATAAACATCAGCGTATAGAAAATGTAGAGACAGCTATATCTGAGTTTATAAAGTCAAAAATGGCTAACGTATTTGTTAAGTTATGTGTAAACAGGTGGTTATGAAAAACTTGTCATAAAGTTGTTACGGGAACATAACATAGCTGTTCACAGAGCTCACCCAAATCGGGTATATGCATTTGCAAAAGCCTGCAACCACTTTGCAAAAACAGATAAATTAGATGCAAAATTACTAGAAAAATATGCTGAATTTATCACAAAAAATGACGAGGTAGTAGAATACATAGTTTCACAAAAGCAAGAAGAACTAAAAGAGCTAAGAGAGCTAAGAGCAGTTGAGCGCAATCTAAACGATGAAGTTCACGCAAATAAGTGTCGTTTGCATAAGGTTACAGGAAAAGCCAGGGAATATATAGAAAAACAGATAGAATTTGCAAAAAAACAATTAGAGCAAATTAGGCAAGACATAGAAGATATAATAAACTCTGATCCTGATTTGAAGGAAAAAAGCAAACTGCTAACTAGCTATAAAGGTGTTGGACGGAAAACCGCAAGTATCCTACTCATAGAGGTACCTGAACTTGGCAGGTTAGATAATAAGGAAATAGCTTGTCTAGTTGGAGTTGCACCAAAAACTAGTGAAAGCGGAAGGAAAGTGAGCAAAGCCCAGATCATAGGTGGCAGATTTTATGCTCGAAAAGCATTATACATGTCTGCTGTGGTTGCAATGCGTCATAATAAAAAAATGAAAGCAGCGTTTAGTTGACTCTGGCAAAGCCGCTAAAGTCGCTTTAGTTGCTGTAATGAGAAAAATCATCATTTGTTTAAATGCTATGATAAAAAACAATAATTTTTATCTTGATGTTTAAGACGGTAGATGCCTTCTTGTCTACCTTCTTGTCTACCTTTTTCATGACCTACTCTAACACCCTCATCAAACTTTTGAGCAAAAGCATCAATCTCATCCATTATGCGTTTTTTCATTTGTTCATATGCTAGTAACTCTTCTTCTGACCAATTAAACTTATTCATCTCTTCATAAGCTCGTTTTATTATTACGTCACTACCAACTATTTTATCTAGGTCCTTCTCGTTTGTTTCTTCTGCATATTTGAAGAAAAATAGCCAACGATCTACTACATTTTCTAGCTGCTCTTCTCTACTCTTAGGAAACTTTGGCAACTCAATGAAAATAAATTGAAAATCTTTTAAATCATGCTCATTAGTTTTTTCATCTCTTATGGTATGGCTAGATATAGCATTTCTCATAATAGTCCGAACAGGTCATAGGAAGGCAGAATCAACAGCACGACGAAAGGATTCGAATAGAGGAATGTTTTTCCTGGCTCTGTTTTTTATAGCAAACCAATGATGCTCAATTTTGTTGAAATCTGGAGAATAAGGCGGCAGATACAAAATTTCTGCACCAACCCCTTTAGCAAGCTCGATAATCTTATCAGACTTATGAAAAGTAGCATTGTCAAGAATGACAGTCTGTCCAGGTTCCAAGATCGGTGTCAAAAATTGCTCAAACCATCCATTAAAAACATCCATATTACAGTGGCCTTCAAAGGTTAACGGAACAACTATCTTTCTTCCACTTAAGGCTGCAACCATACTGATTCGTTGAGTTTTCTTTCCAGATTTTAAGGCATAAAACCGCTGTCCTTTCTGGCAATATCCGTAGGGGTAGTCTTCGGTGTTATCAATGCCAGACTCATCTATATACACTAAGTTTTTAGGTTCTTTTGTCGCTATAATTTTCAAAAATTCAGCACATTTTTCTTCGTTTCTTTCCTTGTATCCATATGTCTTTTTTTGCGCGTAAATCCAATTTTTTTAAGGGCTCGATAGATCGTTTGGATACTAACGTTGTTCCAAAGTTTAGCCATTTCCGATAGAGTCTTTCCTCCGTGTTCTCTGGCAAATTTGGCAAAGGTATCCCAGTCGGTAATTTTGTGATTGTAACCCCCATTTCCAAGTTTTTTTGATTGAAAGTCTCCTGTTTCTTTTCTTCTTTGCTGCCACTCCCATAAAGTAGTTCGTCCAATCTTAAATCTTGCTGCCACTGTTTCTCTGCTTTCTCCTTCGTCTAGCGCTTCCATTGCTTTTTTTCTTAAATCATAACTATATGCTGCTGGCATTCAACCTCCTTATCATCATCTATCCTTATCCTATCACATCCGGACTTTTATGGAAAGAGCTATAAAAAGCAAGATCGGTGGTATTTGGGCTGACACTTTTTACTTTCTCGAGCTTGGTGTTGGGATTTATGATATTATACAGCGCAAAACTTACACAAACTAACCCAACTATTCCCACAACCAATGCTACTGTGACATCGATTTTCAAGGCGTAAAATACAACGCTACCCACTAATAACACTGCACCAACAATACCTGCTACGATTGCCTGTCTTTGTCGTGTTGATGGTTTTTCTTCTGCATCATCGCTATCAAAACATGGTTCAGTAGAAGAGGGGCTTTCAGGATTAGTTTCTCTATCAACACTCTTGCTCTCTATCAAACACAATTCAGGAGTTGGCTCTACAGTAGTTGAATCATTTTGCGCTTCTTCGCTGCTTTCACATATAGGTTGAAGGTCTTCACTTTCACATAATTTGGTGTCAGTTTCTGTAGCTTTATCAATTGCGTGAGTAGTATAGCATTTCTCATAATAGTCCGAACAGGTCATAGGAAGGCAGAATCAACAGCACGACGAAAGGATTCGAATAGAGGAATGTTTTTCCTGGCTCTGTTTTTTATAGCAAACCAATGATGCTCAATTTTGTTGAAATCTGGAGAATAAGGCGGCAGATACAAAATTTCTGCACCAACCCCTTTAGCAAGCTCGATAATCTTATCAGACTTATGAAAAGTAGCATTGTCAAGAATGACAGTCTGTCCAGGTTCCAAGATCGGTGTCAAAAATTGCTCAAACCATCCATTAAAAACATCCATATTACAGTGGCCTTCAAAGGTTAACGGAACAACTATCTTTCTTCCACTTAAGGCTGCAACCATACTGATTCGTTGAGTTTTCTTTCCAGATTTTAAGGCATAAAACCGCTGTCCTTTCTGGCAATATCCGTAGGGGTAGTCTTCGGTGTTATCAATGCCAGACTCATCTATATACACTAAGTTTTTAGGTTCTTTTGTCGCTATAATTTTCAAAAATTCAGCACGTTTTTCTTCGTTTCTTTCCTTGTATCCATATGTCTTTTTTTGCGCGTAAATCCAATTTTTTTAAGGGCTCGATAGATCGTTTGGATACTAACGTTGTTCCAAAGTTTAGCCATTTCCGATAGAGTCTTTCCTCCGTGTTCTCTGGCAAATTTGGCAAAGGTATCCCAGTCGGTAATTTTGTGATTGTAACCCCCATTTCCAAGTTTTTTTGATTGAAAGTCTCCTGTTTCTTTTCTTCTTTGCTGCCACTCCCATAAAGTAGTTCGTCCAATCTTAAATCTTGCTGCCACTGTTTCTCTGCTTTCTCCTTCGTCTAGCGCTTCCATTCCTTTTTTTCTTAAATCATAACTATATGCTGCTGGCATTCAACCTCCTTATCATCATCTATCCTTATCCTATCACATCCGGACTTTTATGGAAAGAGCTATACCTTTATTTGTTACACTATATTTACATACTTCATGCACTTCCTTACTATTTTCATCTTTAGCTGTAGTAGTTTTGGCTGTTACAACAGTGGGCTGCTGGGTTGCTCTCCTATTAACAAGTTCTCCGGAGAATTTTAAGATTTCTTCTACAGCTTCACTATTTTCACACGCTTCAGCATAAGTGAATGGGATGTAAGTTGTTTCCTTGCCATTTGAATGTTTTATAATTATTCTCTTTTTTAGAATATCTTTCAAAATACCATTTTCCTCAGAGATTTTTAACACTACTCTCATAATGTCATTGTCTCTACGTGATATAGCATCTGTAAGTATTGTATGAGTTTCTTCCCGACCATCTGAATGTTTTGTGGTCATTTCTTCATTCAGAACTTCCTTTAATAGTTTTTGTTTTTTGGCTTCTTCTAAAAGATCTTTTACAGCTTGATTATTTTTATAACTTATAGCATAATGTAGTAGTGATAATGTCTCCTCTCTACTCTGATATTTATAAGTTATTTTCGTTAAAAGAATCGTGCTTGCGTTATAGCTGGACCTTTTGAATATTCTATTTCTGAACCTTCCAACAATACCTTTTCCTTCCTCTATTTCTCTTACTAGCTTTTGAATATTCCTTCCATCTTTATTTGTTAACTCATATATATCACATACTAATGTCAGTTTTGACGTTTTCATAATGTTTTTCTCTCTATTAAAATTTGTTGTATTTAATGTGCGTAATTTAACCGTAGAACTTCTTCAACTGTTCACTCCACAGCATCGGTATTTCCCTTAAATCAACTAACCGCAAATTACTTGGCTGTCTCCCATTTACTATGTCTTCTTTAATTTTTGGTGCTAAATAATTTAACCTTAAAATTTGCTGTATTCTTCTCATGCTTATCTTAATTTTAGTGCTCAGCTCCTTCACACTTCTATATTTTCCTGCCTCCAGTTGTCGTTTCCATAGGTGAGCTCTTACCACTGCTTTGAGTAACGCATTATTTGTTTTACCTTCTGGCTCTATTACTGTACATTTGTTTCCTTTCTTTTTTATTGGTATAAATTCCACCTTATCCTCTAAACTCATCTCTATTCCATCTTCTCTTATCATTACTCCTTTTATTAACTTTTTCACTGCTTCTTTCTGTTTTCCAAAACTCCACTCTTTCGCATTTTCTCCCCATTTTTCATATAGCTGCTCTGTCTTTCTCATTACTTCTTTTTCTACTTCTCCTGCTATTACATTTCGGTTTTCTGATTCACAACCTTTTCCCCTTAAATGATTGTTGCATACGTAATATCTATACCTTTTATTCTCTTTTTTTGCGTACGTCAGCGTCATATTTGCATTACAGCTCTTGCACTTTATTATTCCCTTTAGCAATGCTTCTTCATATTTTGCTTTTCTATATGGCTGATTCCTTATCAATTCCTGCGCTTTTTTCCATTTTTCTTCTTCTATTATTGCTTCATGCTTTCCCTCATATTGCTTCTCATAATGCTTGATTTTTCCCATATACGTTGGATTTGTTATTATTCTTCTTACCGTCGCTTTCTTAAATATCTCTCCTCCTTGTACTTTTCCCGATTTTGCTTCAAACTTCTTTGTTCGGTACCCTTCTCTGTTTAACTCCCTTGCCAACCCTGCCATTGACTTCAGCTCCAAATATCTTTCAAATATGCGCTTTACCACTTTTGCTTCTTTCTCATTTATTATTAATTCTTTATCTTTTACATCATACCCTAGCGGCAAAGTTCCTCCCATCCATAACCCTTGTTCTTTCGATGTTGCTATTTTATTTTTTACTCTCTCTACTATCATTTCTCTTTCTAGTTGTGCTGCTCCTGATAACACTGTTTGTACAAATTTTCCCATTGGTGTGTTATTATCAAATATTTGTGTTACTGCTATAAAATTTACTCGATGCCTCCTAAAAAATGATGTCACTTCTATACTATCTTTTGTTTCCCTTGATAGTCTATCTAATGTATATACTACCACACAGTCCACTTCTCCGGCTTTGACATCCTCGAATAGTTCCTTTATCGCTGGTCTATTTAAATTACTCCCTGAGAACCCTCCATCATCGTACTTTTTTGCTAATGCTACCCACCCTTCTCGACTCTTTATATACTTTTCACATGCTACTCGCTGCGCATCAAGACTATTAAACTTTTGTTCTAGTCCATCTTCATTTGATTTTCTTGTATATATCGCACATCTTACCTCTTTTAGCATTCTCTCTCCTCAATTTCCACTTTTATCACGCATCCCGAATAATAAAGGTCCGTTGTAGCTCATTCCCATTATTTTTCCTGCTACTGCTGACAATGATGTATAAAACTCTTCTTTGTAGATCAAACCCTTATCTGTTACCATCACTGCATGCGTTTCTTCCCCTCTCTCTAATATTAGCTCTGTTCCTGCTGCTGGCAGTTTATCGCTACTTATCCTTTTTCCCTTCTCTAGCCGATCTGCCAGATACTCTAGTCTTTTTGCTACTTTTCTTGACATTTCTCCATACGCTTTCTCCTGTATTCTATATGCTAATCTCGGTATCAAATACTTTTTTGAATGTCTAGGTGCTTCTTCCACGAATACCTTTTTCCATATTTTCCTCAGCTCTACCAGCGATTTTTTCTCTAAATTCAATACTTTCTTTTCTGTTTCTTCCTCCATATTTTTAGCCTTTCATAAATAACTTTTCAATTCTGTCTGTTTCTTTCTTCAATATTTCAGTGATCTCTTTGCTGTTTTTCGCATAATCCATCGCTGTCATTCCAAACGTATCTGCTTGTTCTATTTCAGCCCCTGCTTTTACTAGATCCTCCACTATTTCCACTTTCCCCACCATACATGCAAGGTGCAATGGAGTGCATTTATTTCCATATTCTTCCGCATTTACATTCGCTCCTGATTTTATCAATTCTCTCACGATTTCTAGACGTTTCTCAGTTACCGCTAGGTGCAGTGCTGTGTATCCTTCTACATCTGCTGCATTCACATTTGCTCCTTTTTCGACTAATAACCTCACTGTTTTTGCGTCTATTGCATAATGCAGAGCTGTTCTTCCCTTTTCGTCTCTTTCATAAATATTTTTAAACGAGTTCTCTAATAGTAACTCCTCTTTTTCTTTTTTACTCATAATCTACCTCACCTTTTCTTTAAACCTAAGCCTTCTTTCTCACCACCTCATCTATCATTTCGTTCACTTGGCTCATTATTTTGCTTGCTAAATTTTTACATTCTTCCTTTATTAGTGATTTGTCTCTCTTCCTTATTTCTTCTATCTCTATTATTTTTAACTCCGGTAAATAACTCCTATTCAACATGTCTGCTATTTCTCCCACTAGCCTCTCTATTCCATAGCATGTCAGTTCTCTACTTTTTGTTATTCCTCCTTTTTCTCTCAAAAATTTACTTGCCTTTTCACTTTCTTTGCTATCACACAGAGAATACTTTTCACTTTCCCATATGTAATACATTGGTGTTGCACCATACTTATTCAGTTGATTAACTTCAGCTCCTGCTTTTACTAGCTCTTTTATTATTTCAACTCCTGCTCCTCCTATTTTGCATGCAGAGTGCAGTGGCGTACATCCAGTGACATATTGAGTAGCATTTACTTCTGCTCCCGACCTTAGCAGCACTTTTACATTTTCTAAGCTTTTCGCAAATACTGCACAGTGTAGTGGTGTATAACCATTTTTATCTCTTGCATTTACCTCTGCCCCTTTTTTTATTAATAACCTCGCTGTTTTGTAATCAGAGATTTCTACTGCTTGGTGTAATATCGTCTCTCCTTCTTCATTTCTTTTATTAATATCTTTAAATCCGTTACTTGATACTTCTTTAAAAAACTTACTAAAAGACCCCTTGCTAAAACTCATTTCATACCTCACAAAATTAGCTTTTCTAGCGCCAGACAAATTTCTTATATTTACCTGCTGCTATTCAAGTCATGTCCGTTTTAGCATAAGAAAGCAAGTCCTTTTCTTTTTATTTCATATACTTTAACCTATTGTTAATATAATATATGAGGATCTAAATATAAGTACTTAACTTATTATAGATATTACTTGACTATTTTTCCAACTTCTGTGCAAATGTCGATGTTCGTGCCATTTCAGTACTCCCGGGTAAAATACTAAAATGTGCTTTTCTAATTCGTGTATTGAGTCTTTTTGCTCTAAATCATTTTTATAGTAAACGTTGTGTTCTCCTACACCAAATCTTATAACTTTTTGATTGGTAAAGTCCTCTACCTTGTAATGGTGAGTAACGCTAAACCTTTCTAAAATTGGCTTGTGTTTTAAATTCCAATGTTGCTCAGATAGTTTGCTACTCCCTAGTAAAAATTTATCCCCTCTTTCCTCTACACTACTAACTGAAAAGCACGAATTTATTTCTCCTAACCTCCAACTATCCGATAATATAACTTGCGCTTTCGCAAACTTAATTTCCGGCAATAAGCTCTGTGGTAGTGGATATAGTGCTTTTAAATTGTACCACTGATGATTTCTTTCATAGATGCCTTTATAATCCCTTGTGTGAGTCTCTGTTTCCCCAAATACTGCTACATCTAAGCGATATACATCATTACTAAATGCTTGCTCATAATGAACACGAAAAGTACTAAACTTAAAACTTGGATTTAAGATTTTTAGCTCAAATGCGTTCTTTCTACCAAACGATAATACTGGTCCGTCTTTTTCAACTTTTTTACCTGAGTAATCCGATAACAAACTTCCAAATAAACTTTCATCTAATATAAACCTGCTAATATTATAGTGATCATTGAAAATCCTCATTAGCCGCGATCTTACGGGTAACGATAGTTTCGCAAGTTCCACAACTGCATCTACAAAAAAGTTATTTGGAACATTCCTTATCCCTATCTGCAGCTCAAAAAAATGTCTACCTGGTGGCTCTTCAATAATTGTAATATCTTCTATATTTGCCCATTTTAGTGCTATTTTTAGTGATGCTGGAGTTCCTCTCAGTCTTTGAAATTTTACTCCTTCTACTACGGCTTTTCTTTTATCCCTTATCCAACGTAAAATTTCCCCCAATTCATATTCCTCAATCAACCACGGCAATGTTTCTTCTTTTAGGTTGAACTTAAACCCTCTGATACAGCCTGGATCTACTTTATAATCTATCGCATCTACTAGCGCTTTTTCCTGTTTTGTTGCATTTGGTGGTAATAGCATTACTCAATCTTTAATTTTCGCAAATTTGCACACTCGTTCCCTAGTATCACAATATCCTCTTTTGGCTCGATTAATTCTACGTTCTCTACACCATCTACAAATAGATTCGCTATTATCCACGATCTTGTAACATTCCATCCCAGCCTTCTACTTGCTTCAAACTTCTTAATGAACTGTTCCTTAATTTCCTCCTTCGATATTACAGAACTTATGCTCATTTTGCTGTGAATATCTATTTCCGTAATATTGCAACCAATTACTGTTACTGTATCTGTTAAAACCCTTATATCATCCCTGGTAACTCGCTTTCTTACAATATAAAGTAGTTCTTCTGACTCTATGCTAATTGTGGATAATTCTGTTGATAAGATTGAAATTTGTACTTTCCCTGGTATAGGCGATTCTACTAACGCATCCTTTACTCTACTATCTGCTGACAGTGCATGATATCGATAGTGTTCTTTGCTTCCACACCTGCTTGAGCCCACTATTTTTGCTTTAATTCTTTTTCTAAATCGTTCGTCATCTTCTTCTTTCTGCCTCTCCACTCCGTAAAACTCAGCTAAATTATCAAGATCTTCTCCCGTTGCAAATTTAAGTAAATTACCCTTTACAGCTTCGTTTATCCTTTGTCTGAGCAAAAGTTCTCTCCACGCTGCTACTTCCAGAACCTTCATTGCTGGATCGGATTCTACTAATGCTGAAAAGGTTTCATCTCTACAGACTAACTCTTCCTTCATTCTTGAAAATATTTCCTCGAAATTTGGCTTTTCTACAATATTTAGCTGCTGCATCTTTACACTACAATTCCTTCAAGATGAATGTCTTTCCCGTTTGGTAAGTACAATCCTTCTAGATCAAGTATTACCTTTCCCTCCTTTACTTCTTTCATTTTTACTTTTTCCAGTTTAAACCTCTTTTCCCATTTCCCTAAAGCTTCTGCAGTCGCTGCATAGATTTCCAAAGTTAAATCTCTATTTATTGGCTTATCCACTAACTCAAATAATCTTGACCCATAATCCCTTCTCATGATTCTACTGTTAATAGGAGTGGTTAATATATCAATTATTGATTGTTTTAAGTGTTCCAAACCTTCTAACACTTTTCCTGTTTTAGCATCCATCCCTTTCATTTTTAGCCTGCAAACACGTCTTCACTGCCTTTTATTACTTTAAACCCACATGAAACTATATCTCCTACTCTTCCTACACCAAGACCATTTGCAAACACTGTTTTTGATCCTTGAATCATTACCTTTCCTTCACTAAAACTTTCTCCTTGTCTGCACATTGGCTTACCATTTACAAAAACATTGTTACTCCCACTAATGCAAAAATGCGGTGTTACTTCTACACAATAATCTCCTACTCGTACAACCGATTTATTCATTTAATTAAGGTTTATTCTATCTGCTTTCAGTTTTATTTCGCTCTTCGTCATCTCTATGCTCGATTCCCCAGCTTTCAGTGTTATTTTATCTACTACTTCAATCTCTAAATGATGCTTCTCTTTATCATATGTAAACTTTGTCCCATCTTGAAATTTTACACTATTTATTTCTTTTTTATTTTCTAGTGCAGCGTACTTTTCCTGATATATTCCTGGTAATACTACTCCTAATGATAGTTCACCACGAGGAGAAAATACCACAACTTGTTCATCGATATCTGGCGGAGACCAATCTCTATCTTTTCCTGCTTTGCTTGTTATCCATGGCAACCAATCTGTTAAAAATTCTCCTATTTTAACTCTTACTTTTGCTTTTTCATAATCTATTTCTTTTACAACTCCTATACGAACAATGTTGGCCATTTTCCTCTGTAGTTCCGAAATTGCAAAATTATTTTCTAACATTTATTTCACCGATTTCTATTTTGTGTGGCATAAATTTTCCTTCTTTCCAAATAGATCGCCCTACGTGTATTGTATGCACCCATTCAACCATCCACACTAAATATGCATCGAGCTCTGGTCTAAAGTCATCTCCTCCTCCTGATATAAATTCTCCTGGTGAAACATTTTTCACGTTCCAAGTATTTTTATTTACTACTTTCGCAACCTCAGCAGCTAATGTTCTGACAATAATAGGGGCATTTTCTATTACGCTATCAATCACAATTCGTGCTTCAAATCTTGCTTTCAGCGCTAATTCCTCTGTTCCAGGATCATGTCCTTTTTCAAAGCTACTAAGTTCCACAAATACCGCTGGTGCTATCAATTCTTTCCTTATTGCTGGATATACTTCGCATGTTTGTATCGCAGAAATTTCTTTCTTCAGCGTGGTACAAATTTTATCATGTAAATCTTTCAAATTCATCCTTTATAGCTCAATTGACGTTCAAAAAACTTTGTAAAGACTTCTTCAACTTCATAATTAACAAGATTCCCCATTATCCTTGAAGCCTCTGGTTTCAGTGACAATTTATAGCTCTTTCCATAAAAGTCCGGATGTGATAGGATAAGGATAGATGATGATAAGGAGGTTGAATGCCAGCAGCATATAGTTATGATTTAAGAAAAAAAGGAATGGAAGCGCTAGACGAAGGAGAAAGCAGAGAAACAGTGGCAGCAAGATTTAAGATTGGACGAACTACTTTATGGGAGTGGCAGCAAAGAAGAAAAGAAACAGGAGACTTTCAATCAAAAAAACTTGGAAATGGGGGTTACAATCACAAAATTACCGACTGGGATACCTTTGCCAAATTTGCCAGAGAACACGGAGGAAAGACTCTATCGGAAATGGCTAAACTTTGGAACAACGTTAGTATCCAAACGATCTATCGAGCCCTTAAAAAAATTGGATTTACGCGCAAAAAAAGACATATGGATACAAGGAAAGAAACGAAGAAAAACGTGCTGAATTTTTGAAAATTATAGCGACAAAAGAACCTAAAAACTTAGTGTATATAGATGAGTCTGGCATTGATAACACCGAAGACTACCCCTACGGATATTGCCAGAAAGGACAGCGGTTTTATGCCTTAAAATCTGGAAAGAAAACTCAACGAATCAGTATGGTTGCAGCCTTAAGTGGAAGAAAGATAGTTGTTCCGTTAACCTTTGAAGGCCACTGTAATATGGATGTTTTTAATGGATGGTTTGAGCAATTTTTGACACCGATCTTGGAACCTGGACAGACTGTCATTCTTGACAATGCTACTTTTCATAAGTCTGATAAGATTATCGAGCTTGCTAAAGGGGTTGGTGCAGAAATTTTGTATCTGCCGCCTTATTCTCCAGATTTCAACAAAATTGAGCATCATTGGTTTGCTATAAAAAAAAGAGCCAGGAAAAACATTCCTCTATTCGAATCCTTTCGTCGTGCTGTTGATTCTGCCTTCCTATGACCTGTTCGGACTATTATGAGAAATTCTATAACTTCCTTTATTGGCAATGCTGCTCTTCCTTCACGTTTAAAAATACCGCTATTTCCTTTTGGCATCACTGCTGCAAATCCTCCTATAAACTCATGCTTTCCTACTTTCGATCCTCTTCTTGTTTTTTGTATTTTACCAATTGTCGATGCTCTAATGTCATAGAGATTTGCTCTAATTAACACGTCTAATCTGCTAGTTTTCGCCTTAAAAATTCTTAATCTCTTTCTTATCAAACTTAATTTTATCTTCTTTTCCTCACTGATTTCCTTAGCTGCTTGCGCTTTTAACCATAGTGCTGTTCTATTTAGTGCTTTTATAGCTGCCAGTTTTACTTTCTGCTCTTTTTCGTCAATATTGTAGATTATTTCATTAATATTGTTACTAATTTTAATATCAAACACTTTCTATTGCCTCAATTTTCCATATTTCACTCGAAGAATCTTTTAACGGTGGTTCAAAAATCTTGTAGAACCTTTTTTCAATCTTGATATAATCACCTATGCTAAAGGAAGTAACGTCCTGATCACGTATTTCTATAGAAGCAATTTGCTGAGTTAATGCTCCATCTGCACCTAGAGAGTACGTAGTCTCAGGACGTTTTATTAGCACTTTTATTCTACGAATACCCTCCTTATTTCGATTACAATATATGGCTTCCACTCCTAGATGCTTAAAACAATCCTCCAATAATCGCTTAATATTCTCTTGCATATTTCTTTTTGATATACTAACCTTTACATGCTAAGAAAGCGCATACCGGTAGAGTCGTTCTGTGCCTCACCACCTTGTAGTTACTCTACCAGTATGTTACGCTATAGCGACTTTTACTAATACCCCAGGTCTATGGCACATTGGCAGAGGATTTGACTGTGTATGCAAATCAGTCCCTCTATCAAATCTTCTTGGCTCTTGTTTTGCATATAGTGGCTGTCCAAGAGTATTTACTGTTTCATTAAAATCTGCTGGTGCAAAGTATGTTGTAAATGTGCTTGCTGTTCCTACTGGAAAACAGTGCCCTGTATCTTTCTCAATAAATCTTCTCACAGTTCCTTCAGGATCAGTTGCTTGTCCTCTATATTCCTCAAACGTTATTCCACAGAACGTAAATCCTGATCTCATATCATTTCTTAGCGCTGCTCCTTCTTGCCATCTTTCATATGCTTCTTTTACTTTAGTATGAGAAGTGAGTGCATCAAAAAACTCAGGGCTTACCAGTGCATGAATTCCAGTCATATATTCACCACTTAGATTATCTTCTATGTGCCTCAATACTTCCAGACACTTACGTTTTACATCTGTTGTTGCTGTTCCCAGTGCAAAATTTACTACTTTTGGTGTAATTTCAAATTCGTTGTACAAATTTAATAATTCACTGCCATCAGCATCCAAAATTATTCCCTTTAGCGCTCCCATTCGCAAATGCTCTAATGTTATTGCGTGTTTGTTCCTCATTAGCTGTAAATGGTCGGTTATTACATCTGCCAGCGCTTTCAGCTCACTCTCTGATCCAAATGCTCTTATTCCTTGCACTTCTTCTGGTAACACTACATCATCATGCGGAATATGCGGAATCGTAAATGTTCTTACCTTTCTTTTTCCTCTTTTTCCTACTGTTGCTGGCGCTCCTGGAACTTGTGTTGGCAGTAAACTCAATACTCCGTTGTGTTCTTCTATGGTAATATGTCTAAATCTTACTGACCTACTTGGAAATAAATTTAAATTTTCAACGCGTCCATAATTTATCGGCAATATATTTATCGCATTTGTTAGTGCCGTCATGCTAAATGCTGTATTTGTAAATGGATTTTGCATTTTTTTCTCCCCCTTATTAATTTAAGTTACACTCCCTTGCGGACAATGATCCCTCGTTCTTCAAGTTGCTTTATTGCTACAGCTTTCTGCTCTTCAGTGATATTTGCTGGCCATACAACTGCATGATCGGCAAGAAGAGCAATGCGAGTAATTATTATTGCTTTAGTATCTCCATCTTTGCTATTTACATCGCTTGTTATTACACCTATCGCTGTTTGTGTGTCATCTGTGGCAGTTGGATTTATCACCTTAATCATGTTGTCTTTATCACGACCAACAACTGTACCAAGTTTAAGATTTTGACCTTTAGCTACTGCTATTGAGTCTCTTGAATACAGGCTTGATGCCTCATACTTTAATAAGTCACCTAGATTATTTTGTTCGGTTATAGTACTCATTTTGCTTTTCTCCTTTTGTTATATATTTTAAATGCCTGATTACGCACGACTTTTCGCTACCTGCATCATCAACTCTTCTCCTGAATTCTGTGGTATTGCACTCAGTATCTCTGTCTTTTTCGTTCGCTCTGCAAGTAATTCCATTAAAACCTCCCTTGCTTGCTCAACACTTACGCCCTGCTCAATAAATTCTCCTATTTTCTCTGGCATTCGTGATAAGTTACATAAACGTATTAATTCAAGAACTTCAGTACGATACTTAGTTGAATTATCAGTTTCTAGGTCAGTTATAGTTTGTTCGTTCATAGTAATACTCCTGTTTTTATTAATAGATTTAAACTCTGAAAGAATTGTAATTCCCTCTGCAAGGCCAATATCCACAGCGTTCTTGCCAAAATATAGCCCTGCTTCTGTTGATTTGATTGCTTCTATAGAAAGATTTCGATTACGTGCTATTAGCTGGACAAACATCTCATATAAACGATCTATTTCCTCTCTCAAACTTTCTAAACCTTCAGAGTTAATAGGCTTATGCGGATTTAAATCATTTTTTCTACTTCCTGCAAATACTGTCGTATATTTTATTCCCTGTTTTTCATCAAACCCACTTTGATCTATATGACTTGCTATTACTCCTATGCTTCCTACTCCTGAAGTTCTACTCACAAATACCTTTTCAGCGCTAGAAGCTATAGCGTACGCTGCAGAATATGCATCATCATTTGCTATCGCTATTATCCTCTTTTTTCCCCTTGCACTGTAAATAAAATCAGCAAGGTCAAACACTCCATTGACCTCTCCTCCAGGACTGTCTATATCCAACAGGATTGTTTCTATATCACTATCTTCTATTGCTTGTGTAATTTGTGCTTCTATTTGATTATAGGAAGTCATTCCAAAAATATCATCAAAAGTTTCTGACTTTTTTGTCAAGATTCCATGTATCGGTATTATTCCTCTTTCACTATTTCTTACTGCATGTTTTATATTTTTAAAGATAGGCTGCTTTCCTGTTTGTAGTGACAGTAATTCAAAACTCCTTGGTTCTACCATTACACATCTGTTTAGCCATTGTTGTTTCATATCACCTCTTGATTGGCCGTAACGTCAGAATCAAAACTTAAGCCCAGTTCACTTGCACGTCTTTGATCTTCAGCAATTTCTTGATCAATTTCTTCTACATCATAACCGAGCTCCGAAACTACTTCTGCTCTACTCTTGAAGCCATTCCTTACTGCCATCTGTTGTGCTTGCTGGTCTTTTAGTGGATCCACCCAATCAAACCCTTGTGCTATCCATTTTACTTCTTTTTTTGCTCCTTCTTTTCCCTTTGTCCATTCTTCACCTATGTCTAGTTCTCCAGAAAGTAGTGCTAACTCTAACCATCTATCCCATACAGGACGGCAAAACTGAAATACCATTATGTTATGCTGTAACATTGTACATCTCCTACGAAACTCTATTAATCCTGCTCTAATTGATGAATAATTAACACCTGTTAAATCTCCTGTTAGTTGCTCATATGTTATCCCTGTACCAATCGCTATTGCCCTGAGTTGCTGTCTCATAAACGCTTCATAACTTCCTCCTACATCTGACGGCTCTGAAAATTTTATATCTTCTCCTGGGTCTAAAAGCTGCATTGTTCCAGGTTCTAGGCCAGATAGTGCTATTCCTTGCTCATTACTTTCACCTTCTCCCATGATATTTGCTTCAGGATCAAGTCTCGTAATAAACCCTGCAAACATCGCTGCTGTTTTCTTTCTTACCAGCTCTGCATCGTCGTATTGATCAAGCTCATAGAGCTTTAGCAGTATATTAGAAAGCCATGGCTCTCCTCGGATCTGACCAGGTCTTAGTGGTCTATAAATATGTAAAACATCATTTGCTGGCACTCTCACTGACTCTCCAAATGAGCCTTCTCCTGGATGTTCTCTAAATAAGTAATATGCCTCTCTTTGCCCAACCCTGTTAAACTCAATCCCGTTTCTTATTACATTACCATTTGCTAAAGTTTGATTTGTTTTATTGTCTAAATGTTCAGATTCAAGTACTTGTAATTGCAGAGGTACACAAAGACCATCTTCGTATCTCAGCCGTACAAAACATTCTCCTCCCTCTATCATACTTCTGCATACTAGAGCTTGTAATCCGTAAAAATCACTTATCCCATTACTGTCTGCTTCATCTGTCCATTTCAGCCATAATTCTTGTACTTTCTTTCGAAATTCTCCATCCCTTGCTTTTGATTGCGGTTTTATTCCTGTTCCAATAGAGTTACTTACTATTGTATCAATGATATTTGCTGCATATGGGTTTTTTCTCACCATATCCCGAGAACGGCTACGTAAGTGCTCAAGGCTCTGAGAAAGTAAATTATTTATGCTTCCTGTTTCTCCTTGCCAATACATTACCCTTCTCCCTGAGCCTGATGCATCCCAGGCTGAACTTTTGATTTTTGGCTTGTTGAATAATTGTTTGAAGGTTTTTAGTAGCATTTATAAAATTCCTTTACTCGTTGAAAAAATAATCTTTCTTTTGGCTACGGTTTTCAGTTCAGCTTTAATACGTTGTCTTAAGCTCAGTAGATCCTTTATCTGAACTTCAGCATATCTCACAACATGGTCACCATATGCAATTGATACTACTCGCTCTCCGTTTTGCAGCTTCTTTATCGCTTCTTCGACTTGAACTAAATACTCTTCGTTATACATTTTTCAACCACTTACTCTGTCTCACTTTTTTAGGTTTTTTACTTTCTATTTTTCCACTCAAACTATTCCATTTACTCTCTGGCCAACGATCAATTCCAAGCGCAATAGATGCTGCTCTCGCATAAATTCGGCAATCCAGCACTTCGTTTCTTTCTCTTACCTTTTGCCACTCTTGTTTGGTATATCCTTTCACCACTTTGCTGACTAATTGCTCTGCCGTTAACTGCTTAAAATATTCAGGTGCATACTCGGGAAAATGACAATATCCTGCTGGCACTTTCTCTTCTTCTTTTAAAATATTAAGTAATTAAAAAAGCTCTGACTTTAATATTGATACTCCTACTGGCCAGAGCTTTATTCCTCTTTTCAGCTTTTGCCCTCCAACTGTTATATCTACTCTACTTGGGCTGCTAAGTGGCACTAGGGCTTTATTTACACCTTTTACTGCCATTACTCTTCCAGATCCTTGATGACCTCTTACCCAGTTGTATACTTCTTGCGTTGCATATCCAGCATCTACTGCCATCATGCTTATCATATATTCAAGTCCATTTTCACCGATAAAATGATGATTGAGTAACTCTGAAAGCTTTTTCCACACTTCTCCACTTCCTGTATCTCCTTCAAATACTCGATAATCTATTGACCAACTTTCACGGCTTTTTCCCCATGCTACAACTTCTACTTCTAAACGATCTTTTTGGACATCTACTCCTGCAGTAAGTACCACTTCTCTCCTAGGTACTGTGCCTACGGGAAAAAATTCTCTCCTGTTAAATAATTGTTTCCAGTCTGGTACTTCTCCTTTGTCTACCCAGGTTTCTCCAAGTGTAGTATTTATCCAAACTTTCAGTAATTGTTCACTTTCTTTTGCATGCAGAAAATCTTCTACTGCTTGAGTCCAGCTATACCAGCCTACTGGACTATAAAGACTTGAAAGATGAAATCCTTTTTTCTCACCTTTTACTCTATTAGTAGGTCTCCATTCTCCACGCTCAAGCATCTCTGTCTTTTGATGATTTTCTATCTTTTCACCACATTCTATACATATATAGTGTGCTGTATTTGGATTTTTATCTTCCCATTTAATTTGTGACCATTTTAATATTTGGTAATAATTACAATACGGACATGGTACAAAAAAATATCTCTTATCTGTTGCTTCAAATTCCTTCTCAATTCTGCTTATTCCATGAATAGTTGGTGTTGATACTAAAAAAATCTTTCGCCGTGCAAAAGTGTTAGTTCGAGCAATACTGAGCAGTACTGGATCTCCTTCTCCTCCTGAGTCTCCTGGATAGGCATCTATTTCATCAAGAAAGAGGTATTTTACTGGCATAGATCTCAGTCCTACACTGCTGTTCGCTCCGGTTATTACTACAATTCCACCTGGAAATTCCTTACTTTGCACAGTATTGCCTGAATCTCTTGACCTTGGGTCTTTTACTTTACTCTTTAAACATGGTGTACTCTCTATTAACGGTGCAAATCTCCCCTTTGACCAACGCTTTCCCATTTCAACTGTTGGCTGTACTACTAACATTGGCCCTGGTGTTTGATCAATGATGTAGCCTATCCAATTGTTACCAGCTTCTGTTCCCCCAATCTGTGCTCCTTTCATGAATACTACTTTTTCAGCAGGTGAAGACGGAGAAAGTGAATCCATGATTTCTTTTAAATAAGGAGTTCTTTCCGTTCTCCATTTCCCTGGCTCTGATGCTGCAGTTGGAGCTAAAACTCGATACTCATTCGCCCACTCTGATACTTTAAGTTGCGGGTCTGGTCTTAAACCTTCAGAAAAAGATGTTGCGTATATCATTGTCTGCATCTACTCATAATTGGTTCTATCTCAATATCATTAACAATAGAACTACACTCCTCCAGTTCCATAAACATCTTTTTCTGAAATTCGTTTTCTATATATCTTTTGCTCATCTCACTTATCATTATTGCTATAACAAGCGCAAATATCCCTGTTATTATTGCAAAAATGATTGCACTGCTTATTGTTGTTGCTGTTAAACCTATATATGCCGCTACTGCTATTGCACTGGCTGTAGTATAGATGCAGATAATATTATTATGTTTTTTCATCCTTTTATTTGCTATTTCTTTCTGTGCTATATATTTATTATGAAGGGTTGGAAAATTAACAACGGTATCTCTGCAGAGTAACGCTCCATTTTTTTCATTAAATAAAACTTTAAGTAATTCTAAATTATTTGACTTGATTGCTAAGTGCAAAACAGGTGTATAGTTTGCTCCTTTTTTCAGTAGTAATTTTACTACATGTAAATGTTCTTTTTCTGCAGCAAGGTAAATCGGTGATAGACCTTTATTATTTGAAATATCAATATCAATTTCTTCTTTTAAAATAGACTCTACAAGCTCAACTTCTCCCATTTGTACAGCTAAATGGAGTAGACTATTCTTTTCAGAACCGTATTTATTACTCACCAAAGCCTTCTTTATTTCAGGCCTATTTTTAGCGTAATCAAATGGTGTCTTGCCGCTATCGTCTTTTACCAGAGGATCTATATCTTCTCGCGTTAGTAAGACCTCTATTGTTTTAAGTCTTTCAGCGTAATGTAGAGGTGTTTTATTTTCGTAGTCTTGTAGATTCACTTGAGCATTAGGCTCCTTTATTAAGCATTTGAGGATATCAAGACATAAGTCTCTTTCATCGTAATTAGTATTACTTACAGCTATATGAATAGGTGATAATTTCATTGAGTTTTGTCCTATGCGTGCACTATTTACATCTGCTCCTAGCTTCAGCAGTAACTTTACTATCTCCAACTTTTTATTATTAACTGCATAGTGCATTGGTGTCTGATTTCGTGCATCAAAGACATCTATTTCAGCTTTTCCTTCTCTTATCAAAATCTTTACAACTTCTGCATGTCCTATGCCTGCTGCTAGATGTAATGGCGTATGATGCAGAGCATTTCGTACATTAACGTCAACACCTTTTCCTATCAAATATCTAACTGCATTAACTTCACCTATCATTGCAGCTAAATGAAGTAAGTTATCTTGTTCTGATCCGTATTTGTTATTAATTAGCGCTTGTAATATTTCTGCTTTTTTACCTTCTTTGGCATAATCTAAGGAGGTTTTGCCTTCATTGTCCTCAACAAAAGGATTAATGTTCTTCTTCGTGAGTAATAAATCCACCATGCTTAATTCGTCAAATTCTATAGCGCAATGTAGTGGTGTCTTTCCATTTAATCCTCTAACATTAACATCTAATCCAGGTTGATTAATGAGACACTTTATTAATTCTAAACTTAGCCATTTTATATTCAAAATCTTTTTTATATTTGAAATTTAGCGTTAGATAATTCTTGGAGTGAGTTTGTAATCTCTTCAGTTAGCGTCTGATGAATCTTTTCAGTGTCACTCAGTGATGCAAGCAGCGCTGAAACTCTATTTGGAATATTAAGCAAATTATTACGGACAACTCTTGCTACATTAAATGCATCGCGCTTTACTTCCTCTACTGCTACAAGTTCACCAATCTCAGCTTTTGCTTTTGCCTCAAGCAGTTTACCTCGTTCCATTTCATTTTTTATTCGCGTTTTTAGCAACATCGTAGAAAGGTTACTTGTACTTTCTGGATTTTTCCTCCTCAGCGGCTGGCTTGGATCTCTTATTGCTGCCACCGCTTCATTTGCTTGTTCTCTATTGACCAAACCATCCTCCAACTCAACTATTCCTTTTTTTACTAAATAACAGACATATTGCTTTGAAACTCCTAGTTCTTTTGCCCATTCCGTCTGCGTGATTTTTTCCACTCTTTTCCTCCTCTCTTTTTGCTCCTTTTTACGAATTTTCTTCTTGAATTTCTGCAAAAGTTTTACCAGTACTGGCTAAAAGGGCATCTCTTCCGGTATATATTTGCCAACGTTTTATGGTTACATCTACAAATTTTGAATCTAGCTCTATTGTCCTACAAATTCTTCCTGTTCTCTCACATGCAATCAGTGTACTTCCAGAACCGCTAAATGGATCAAGTACTATGTCTCCTGATCTGCTGCTGTTTACTATTGCTTTCTCCATTAGCTCTACTGGCTTCATCGTTGGATGTAGTGTATTGTGCGTTGGCTTATCATAAAACCACAAATCACTTTGATTTCTTCCTCCATGCCACTCACGTTTATTACCGCTTTTCCATCCATAGAGCATTGCTTCGTATTGTCTCTGATAATCAGACCTTCCTAGCGTAAAGTGATTCTTTGCCCAAATGATAAATGTTGACCATTTCCCTCCTGCTTCCTCAAATGCTTTTTGCAACGTTGAAAACTCTGATGATGATATGCAGATGTAAATTGCACCTTTAGTATATGCTAAAATATTGGAACAGATGTCGTAGAGAAAAAGCTCATACTTTTCACCTTGATTATCGTTTAATATTTTTTTATCTTCTCTTTCTTGACTGCTACCATAATCAACGTTATATGGAGGATCACAAACAGTAATATCTGCCATTTTATCATCTAACAGCGCTTTATATGATTCAACCACAGAGCTATCACCACAATAGATTCTATGATCACCTAAAATCCATAAATCACCTGGTTTTGTTACTTTTTTGTCATCAATAGCTAAGTCAGAAAGATCTTCTTCTTCACCATCTAAATCATCAAGAAAGTTTTGAACTTTTTCTAGCTCAAATCCAGTCATTTTAAGATCAAACTGTAAATCTTCTAATTCTTGAATTTCCACCTTCAAAAGATCATCATCCCACTTTGCCCAATTAGCTGATTGATTTGCCAGTAATCGAAAAGCTTTGGTTTGTGGTTCATTTAGATTATCACTTAAGACTACGGGAATACTCTCCATACCAAGTTTTCTTGCTGCTTTAAGTCTTAAATGACCATCAACCACAGTTCCATCGCTTTTTACAACTATTGGAATACGAAAGCCAAATTCTCGAATAGAAGCACACATTCTGTTTACTACATCGTCATTTTTACGAGGATTACGCTCATATTCGACCAGATTTTGAGTAGGATAGTAGTGGATTGCTAAATTCATATAATTACTATGTTTAAATTCTTAATAATTAAAAAGTTAATATTTAAAATATCTCTGACGCTAAAGAAGGCCTGGGGTCTGACCCACCAAACCCTCCAGTATGGCCGAAAGGACCCACTTTTTATGGATTTCTCAGCTTATTAATATCTTTACTGAAATTCATAACATAGAACATTAATGCCAAAGCATCCCCCTCATTATCATCTCTGGGTGAACCCCCTTTTTTCTTTACAGCTTCAATAACTTCACTCTTACTTGCATTACCTTTGCCTGCTATAAAGCGTTTTATAGTTTTAACATTAACACCTTTGTACGGCACATGATGTTCTTCACACCAAGCAGAGAGAACAGCCAAAAACCCACCGTAGCAATGAGCTGCATCAGTTCCTAGATGTCTTCTCACTTCTTCAAAATACACTGCAGTGAACTCATGTTTCAAAGAATTAAGCCAATTACGAAAATTCAAGAAGCACATGCCACCTCCGCTAAAACGGCTACCATGAAAACTTTTGCTTCCACTTTCAATTACTCCATCTGTTAGAATTGCCCAGCCTTTCTGTTTGCCGAGGTCCAGTGTTAGGATTGACATTATTTAAAACTATAAGTAGCACTGATTCCAAAATATCGTTTGGTTTCTGCAAAATACACTAGCAATTCATAGGTTTTTGTAGGCCAACAACGGAAATTCGAGAATTATGTGCTACTGCAGAAAGTTGTTTTCTTGTTATATATATTCACCAAAATTACGAAAACTGTTCACTTTTTTTTGCAAAGGATAAAAACCGTGTTAAACTTGCTTGCAAGTTTGTTTTGTAACAATAAGATTACTAAGGATAGCTTTTATTTGAGTTTAGAGGCTATTATAGACGTTCTTTAGTAAGTAGTGATGTTTTTTTTCCCTAAAGTCACATCTAGCTTTAAAACACAGTTTTTGCCTTATTTAAAAAAATATAAATTCTCAATTACGTAACTTGCCAAAAGCCTATATTTCTTTTGCTTTCTGTTTTCCAACTTTTCTGTTTGAAGCACATCTACACTCAATGCCCCTACACTAATATATACCGGATTTCTTACTACTTTTTTCGGGATTTTTTCAAAAAAAGTTAAAATAATTTTAAGACAGCTAAGAAACTAAAGAGAGCCTAAACTTTAAGAACCAGCTAAACGGAACTCCTAGACACCTTACTATTTGAGCTGAGAAGAAATTACATGAGTTTTTGGTAAAAGCAAAATTCACTATCTATATCATCAATAACACTATAATAGCCTTCTAAAACGTTTTAAACCATAAAATTCAGAGATTTCTCATAGTGAGAACTTTAATCTTTAATCCTCTTTAAAAAGTTGTCTGAAGAAACGACTTTCATACCTCTTGCTTTTTCAAATGCCTCTCTTGCTGTGCCTGCATTTTTACCACCTTCCTTTGCCGCTTCTAAATTTTTATTAGCCCTGTGCATCTTTATCCTTTATCTCATCAATGGTAGCTTGTTCTCCTAGCATATTGAAAATTAGCTCAATCGGTGTCATATGATCTCTTAAAGGTTAAGCCTTTTATTTCCTTATGATGCTTTGTTTTTACTCCAAATGTTCCCTCAGAAATTACGTCTGTCAATATTGCGTATTCCCTACCTTCAATATACTTGTTATTGTGGTCAGATATATTTCTATTACCCCATTCTTTTGTTAGTTGATTTCTGACAGCTATTGATTCTATTCTCTTTTGTATCCATTCTTGAGTTTTGCAGCATAATCGGCATAGATTCTTTTGAGTGCAAGTTCAGGGTTTTCATATTCTTGTAGTCTTTCATACCCAACTTTTGCAAGCCAACGTTTAAATTGCTCAACTCTTTTGGAAGGAATAGACTGCAAAATACGAAACAACCCCTCAACATTTGTACAATTAACATTCTGTTTACCACCTTTTGTTTTAATTTCAAGGGGGGTGTCCTCATCCTTCAGAAAGCCCTATATCTCTGCTTTTTATCTTTTTTAGATAGTCAGATGGGGTCTTACTACCTGTCAGAAAAGCTATTACTTCTGTTATTACATACCACCACTCTCCATCATGTAGTACTCTAGTAAAACTGCTATTATCAAAAGCAGTAGTTTCAATATCTCCTTCTTTTAAAGTTAAAGTATCAGTCATAAGCAACCTCTATAAGTTAAGAATAAACGTAAAAACTAAAAAGACATTATTTTTAAGTCAGAAAAACCATTACTTACAATTCAATAATTTTCCAAAATCAATTATGTGTGAAAAGTAACCACTATCTATAACATCATCACTTACATCATTGACGTGGATAAGGACTGGACGACATGAAAAGCCTTTTGGACGATTTAGTGCATCTATTTTCTTTTGTACCTCTTGTATTATTGAATGACCAATTTTATCTTTTGAAAATTTGATTTCGCAAATATAGAGAGTGTTAAACTTCGTTTGAATCATATAATCAATTTGACAACCTGCACTATTACGCGTTCTTTTCTGAAAAAATGGATTCTCGCTTATTATTCCATCAATTCCTAAGATATTACGTATACTCTTTCTATTGTTCAGCACCAAATTTTCAAATTGAAGCCCAATAATTGTATGCCACTCTGGTAGGAATCCTATAGAGTAGGTGTCACGACTAATTTTTCCTAGATCTTTTTCGATATATTTTAGATAAAACCTTAAATAATTATCTTGAAGTCTGTACCTCCTGAGCCGTGAATCAGTACCAGTTTTTATACTCCAAGTATGATCTTTTGCGATAAAACCAGCAAGTTCGAGCTCATGTAGATACTCAGAAATGCGTCCATGTCTTACGATATTTAAAGTAGCACAAATTTCTTCTTGTTCTTTAGCTCCAGTAGAAAGAGCTCTGACTATTTGCTTATAAAAAGCCGTTTTTCGCATGAATAAATCTGAGAATATTTGATTAAATTCTTCAACTAAAAACCCACCTTTTGTAAAACAAAGCCTTTTAATATTTTCTTCAGCGCTATGTTTAAAATTTATCTCCTCTAAATACTTTGGAATTCCTCCAGTTACTGCAAGCACCTTAAACTTTTCATATGCTGAAATATTTTTTGGCCAAAATTTGTTGCAATCAGAAAGTGATAATTCTCCGAGTGTCAAAGTTAACGATATTCTTCCTACAAAACCAGTACTACTAAGTATATTCTTCTCGATCCAGGATGAAGCTGATCCACAAACAACGAAAATTAGCTTGTTATTATTTTTTAGCTGCGTATCCCAAAAGTTTTTTATTTTGCCTAAAAAGGTTGGATCTTTTGAGCCCATCCAAGAAATTTCATCAAACAGCAATAATGTTTTTCCTGATAGTAGACGTTCACCAACTGCCCATAGTAAATCGCTCCAGTCATCATACCTAGCAAAAGATGTATTAAATTGTCTAGCAACTTGTCTAGAAAATTCATTAAGTTGGTAGGACGTTGTAGTATGCCTTTCTGGTGGCAAACCTATAAAGGAGTAATATTGTTCAAAATACTTACCAAATTCTTGAATTAAACGACTTTTTCCTATACGGCGCCTTCCTTTGACTACTACAAAAGATGCAGTATTTTTTTCTGTAAGTTCCAGTAGTTGCTTTAACTCAGTTTGCCTACCAATAAATGATGGAGACATAAAACACAAAATATAAATCTTTGTCTCCATTGTACGTGATAAAATTGGAGACGTAAATAAATAAATTTAGATCTTTGTCTCTATTTTAAGCGGGTTTTGTAGCTTCTGTTTCTTCTTCCATAGCAGCAACTCCAAACTTTTTTCCTTTAGCTTCATCTACAAATTATTTATATAGATTACCTAAAGACCCAACTTAAGAGTTCTAGATAAAAATAGTTGTATTTCAATAGGACCTCCAAAATAACCAGCTCTTGTTATATATTCACCTAAATTACAAAAACTGTTCACTTTTTTGAAAAAATATTTTACAAGGAATAAAAAGCGTGATAAAGTAAAATGAGGGTTTTTTATAATAAGTAAAACTTTAAAGCAAGGGATAACTTAGAAATGCCTTGTAATCAAGTTTTAAGCCACCCTACATGAGTAACTTAGATCTTGATTGTACGATTGTACCCTGAAGTCATAGAATCTTTTTGAAACGCTATTATTAGCAATTTCGTCTTTTGTAAGCATTTATCTTTCATCTTTTTTTAGGTTATCCAAAATGCAATAGTAGGTTTTTCATGTTTTTGTCTATTGAGATTTTTTAGTAAGCTAAAAGCTAAAGGTAGTATGTGTTAATTCATACTACTTAATATTATTATTTATAATAATAGGAGTTATTTTGAAAACTGAAAATCGGACAAAACCCTCTATATTTCTAGCTTTTTATCTCTTTTTTCAGTCTACGATTTCACAGTCTGACGATTTCTTAAACTATTGAAAATCTAGTACTTTTTAATTATTAACAAATTCTGACTTCGTAGACTGAACGCATTCTGACAAAAACTGGCCAAGACTGAAAACTGAAATATTTAAGTAATAGAGAATTTTGGTGAAAAAGTTCTAGATATCTAAAATTTGATCGTTATAAACCCAAATATTTGGATTTTCTTCTGGAACAACATCCTCACATTCCGATGATTTGTAATCAGTAGGTAAAATCTTTTCATAGACTATAACATTCTTGTTTAGTTGATTATCAAACTTTGTTACTCTTTTTTCCATACCTTCAACACAAAGTATTCCATATTTGGTTCTTGCAGCATTTTTACCTTTTCTGTTAAATTTTATATAACCTTTTGCAGCAAGCACATCGATACGGTTACGAATAGAATGCTGACTACCAAGACCTGCTTTACCTTCAAATATCTGACAGAATGAATTAATTGTATATACTTTTCCTTTTTCTCGTGCTTCTTCATAAATCAACTGCAAAATAACATCATGTCTACGAGAACGTTCTGCATCTAACTTTTTACCATAATCTTTATTTATAAGCCTCTGTGATTCATAATCAATCATATGCCAGCAGTTATTGATTTTATCTATATATTTTGATGGAATAGCATGACCATTACGTAATTCAAACATCAGTTGACGACTACTCTGCCGTTCATCTGGCTTAAACATTATCATTCCTGTAGTATAAAAGCTTCTTAATGAACCAGCACCACTGAAACTCTGAAAAGGATCTTCTTCTAATGATTTCTTTTGTATCTTTTTCGTGTGATGCACTAGAATAACTCCTGCATCTGGATTGACTAATGTCCTTAGCTTTTCAACTCTCTCTTGTAAGAAAAAGAGCATTGCATTATTGTCATTTTCACTACCATTATCACCAGCATCAAAAATATTACGCAGTGGATCAATAGCAATAACATCAACTGTGTTTGAACCAAATGACTTTTCTATTTCAGCAACAACCTCATCCATACTATCGTCGTTTAAAAGCATCTTTACTTGTGGCGTAATTACCAAATTATCTGCAGCAAGCTCTATGAGCTCATCGCTAAGTTTTAGTTGTTGTGTCCGTTCACGCATATAATGGTAACCTATCTCTGTTTGAAGGTAAAAGATCCTTAAATGCCTCTTAGGTATCATATCAAGAAATGAAACTCCTGCTGCCATATGAAAAAGCCAGGAAATTAGAAAGTCACTTTTTCCTACTTTGGGTGCGCCAGCAAAAACTAAAAGCCCACTTGGAGTTAAAATTCTTGGTGCGATTATATCTTCTGGCATTGGTGATTTGTCACTCAAATATTGTCTTGCAGGAAATCCAACAAACCTTTTTGTATTTAAAATATCAGTAGCAGATAAATTTATACATGTGGTTAAAGCTAAAAACTTTTCAACATTTATACCTTCTTCCACACAATCAGCAGCATCCCATTTCTTAGGCTTACCTCGAGGAATTTCAAGCACAGCAAGTGATGCAACTCCAATTTCTAAAAGCTTATTTCCAACATTTTTAGCATACTTTGCACCTGCTTCATCATTATCTGGCCATATAATAATATGCTTGCCCTTAAGCTGTGACCAATCAGTCTTTTTAACATCTGCATTTGCTCCAGACATTATTGTTGTTGCTGTAATACCTTGTTTTATTAGCGCTTCTGCACATTTTTCTCCCTCAACAAGAATAACTTTATCGGACTTCAAAATACCTGGGATATTATAGAGTGGCCTTATCTCTGGCGCACCAAAGTCGGATTTTTTAATATCAAAAGGAAGATATCGCTTTCCATTACCGTCATCATAACGATAGACTCTAACAAGAGCTTGGCCTTTTTCATCGTAATAATCCCAATATGCAGTTGGATTACTTGAATTTTTGAAATGACCAAGCCACTCAGCTATAGAAGCCATTACCTCAGGAAACTCTGTCCTTGCATTCTTTCTATGCACAGCTGCCCAAAGGTCGATAATGTCACCACCTTCTCCAGTTGCAAAATCATTCCATAACCCAGCTCTACTGCCACTTAGTTCTACTCTTAAACTTTTTCCTTTGTTACCATGCACATCACCTATTCGAAATTCATCACCATGGAAGGTACCATTGGGGAAAAGGTAAGAAAGACAAGATCTTAAATTCAACAATAGTTGTGCTTTAATCTCTGGAACATTGTATGAAACACTCATAATTAACCTTTAAACTATAAATTCGGAGTCTTGTTCTATATATTCACCGGATTTACAAAAACTGTTCAGTTCGTAGGTGCATTGTCTGATCAAAGTTTTGAGTGTCTGAGATTTAGAAAAGATTCTAGACTTTCAGAGGGTAAAAAATTCACGATTGTCTGAAGTATTTTTTTCATGTCCTACAATATTTACTAAGAAAGTTTCATCCTTAAGTCTTTCATTTAAGGATACATCTTATGAAATCTCGAAACTCTTATTCAGGTATTGATCCTAAAGTTGTTAATTTAATAAAATTTTATGCAAAATATTACAAATCGCTTACTGATCAAGATATTGAAGACATAGAACAAGACCTCTTCTGTGAGTTTCTTTCATGCATAGATCACTATGATAAAACTAAGGGCAGTCTTTCAACTTTTGCTAAGCAAGTTGTTAAAAATCGTATTAATAATCTAGTCCGTAAACACTCACGTACTACTCCTAAACTTGAAAATAATGTGCAACAGGAAAGTTACTGTTTTGAAGATGAAGCGATACTACGTATTGATGTTGAGCAAATTATTTCAAAATTACCAAAGAAGTGGCAAGTTTTATGTGAACAATTAAAACACCACAGCATTGCTGAAGTTGCAGACATAAACAATATGTCACGGACTACTTTGTACAACATTCTCAAGAAAATGCGATCTAAATTTGCACCTGTTTACGGAAAAAAGCATAAGAAAAATTGAACAGTTTTTTGAAATTTGGTGAATTTATATATAGTGGCAAATTAAGGTAAAAGCATGAAAATAATAAACAGCAAAGAAAGAGCAAAAATGGTCACAGGTGTGAAGATAGTAATCTTTGGACCTTATGGAATCGGCAAGACTAGCCTACTTAAAACCCTCGATGAATCAACAACACTTTGCCTTGATTTTGAAGCAGGACTTCTAGCTGTACAAGACTGGAAAGGAGATTCAACTGAGATTCGCACTTGGAATGAGGCCAGAGACATTGCTTGTCTTATTGGTGGTCCTAATCCTGCATTAAGGTCTGATCAGGCGTATAGTCAAAAACATTATGAGCATGTCTGTAGCAAGCACAAAGATCTTCTTTCTGAGGTTTCTAAATACCGCTCTATTTTTATTGATAGCATAACTGTTGCATCACGTTTATGTTTTTCATGGGCCAGAATGCAACCTGAAGCTTTTTCAGATAGATCGGGGAGAGAAGATAAAAGAGCTGCTTACGGATTACTCGCACAAGAAATGATGGCCTGGCTCAATCAGTTTCAACATATCAGAGACAAAGACATCATCATAGTTGGCACATTAGGTCAATATCTTGATGACTGCAATCGTCCAACTTGGCTGCCTCAATGTGAAGGAGCAAAAACTGCTAGTGAAATTCCAGGGATAGTTGATGAGGTAATCAGCATGGTTGGAATCAAGAAAGATGATGGAACAGAGAAACGTTCATTTGTCTGTCAGACTATTAATACTTGGGGATACCCTGCTAAAGATCGCAGTGGATGCCTCAATATGGTTGAAGAACCGCATCTGGGAAAATTACTTACGAAAATTAAAGCCAAAACCTTGGCTTCTGTTGCCTAAATTTAATTTTAAAAGGAGTAATATGGAACAAAGCTTTTTCAATATCGGTCAAAAAATCCCTTTTTACAGCGTAAAGGAGTATTTAAGTGATCAAACGCCAATACCAGAAGATATAATCTCACCAAGAATTTTAACAAAAAGAGGTCTATTGGTACTGGGTGGCCCACCTAAAATCGGCAAAAGTGACTTTTTGATCTCTTGGCTTGTCCACATGGCTGCTGGTAGATCATTTCTCGGTATGACACCAAGTAGACCTTTGAAAATCTTCTACATGCAAACTGAAATTGAATATGAATATATGAAAGAACGTTTGCAACAACTTCAACTTGATAATGAACTTTTGAATGTAGCTGCTAACAACTTAATCATTACGCCAAAAGTGCACTTATCATTTAATCATGATGAAATAAGTGAAATCAAGGAAATTGTGAATGAACGCTTTAAACCTGATGTTTTGGCCATAGATCCATTGCGTAACATCTTTAGCAGTGAGTATGGAAATGAAAATGATAATAGTGCTATGCTGTTCTTTTTGCAAAAGACTCTTGAAAAGCTACGCAGTGCTGTCAATCCAGATGCTTGTATTGTACTCACTCATCATACAAAAAAATTATCGAAAAAGATGCTGGAAGAAGATCCATTTCAAGGCCTAAGCGGTGCTGGATCTTTACGTGGATTTTATAGCACTGGCATGGTGATGTTTGCTCATGATGAAGAAAGTACCGTACGTCAGATAGTATTTGAGCTTCGTAATGGTGAACGCGTGCCAAACAAACTTGTCGATAAACTAAATGGCAATTGGCAACTCGTAGATGAGTGGAGTTGATTCTTTTTTTTCGTTTTGCAATTAATTTATAGGAGGACAATATGCTATCAGATTTTTTAACTGATTTTAATACTGCAAAATCACAAAGTAATTTAATACCAAAAGGTACAACGGTGAAAGTCAAAATGGCCATTAAACCTGGAGGTTATGAAAATTGGTTCACTAAAAGCTACACTACTGGCAGCATCTATTTAAACGCTGAATTTACTGTCACTGAAGGTCCATATGCAAAACGCAAGATTTTTCAGATTATAGGTGTCAAAAGTGGCAAAGCAAGTATTGAAGGAGAAGATGTTTGGGGAAAATCTGGTCATTCTATGCTTAGAAGTATTTTGGAATCAGCACGGAATATTCATTCAAATGACACTTCAGAAAAAGCAGTTATTGCTAGAAAAGTCAACTCTATAGCTGATTTCAACGGGTTAGAGTTTACTGCAAAAGTTGGTATTGAAGCTGATCGATATGGAGAGAAAAACAAGATTGCTACGGTTATTACTCAAGAGCAACATCAAAATACTGAGCTTGATTGGATACCTTTCTAAGCAAATAAAAGAATCATATTTTTATCATAAATTATTGGAGGGCACCTTTTATGAATAGATCTCCAGAAGAAATAAAAGCGTTAGTAATTGATAGAATTGAAGAATACCTACTCCATTTACTACCTGGTGGTGAATTTTACAAAAGTAAGTTTTACATTGGAGATTTACGTGGAGATAAAATAATAGTTGAGACAACAGGAGAAAGAGCAGGAGATTGGTATAAACTAGCCAAAATTAAAGGAGACGTAGTTGAATTTTTTACTTTCATTGCAGGTGACAAAAAAAGCGCTGAAGAATTGTATCGGTATATTTTAGAGAAGTATCCTTCTGCGTTTTCTGTCCAACATTGACTAAGGAGCTTAGCTAGCACTTAAGTTAATGGTAGATGGATTAAGCCGGTAGCCTGACCAGTTACATGCTTGTATCACATCATCTCGTCTTATATTTAGTCCCAAGGTGCTAGCTAGCTTTTCTGCTATTGTTTTTTGCATTCTATTAAGAGGTCTGCGTACTTGCTGTTCTGGGTCTTCAATACCTAAACTATCTGCTATTTGAATGATACTAAGAAATTTACATTCTTTAGCTGCTTCTAAATCACATAAAAACTGTTTAAGTAACACTCTAAAGATGCGGATACTTGAAGTTGCTTGTTTGCCTATAATTTCAACGTCATTAACATAAATAGTATTATCTTCAACCTTTAATCGCAGTATCTTTTTTTCTGGGAGAGTTGTTTCTTGCAGTGGAATATAAGGGAATGCTCGAAAGGAAACGTTAGGTAATAATTCTGGTACTCCTTTTTCAACTGCTTCGCTTAGTATTTGATTTAGAGTTTGATGTTTACAAATTAAATCAGCCATGGGAACAGTGTATAGGGTTAACAATATTTTTAGGTCTGCCTTTCCAAAAGTTATAAGAACAGCAACATTAGTTCTTAACCTATCTACAGTTAAATATGACTTATCAGTACATAAAGTTGGTATAATAATGCTTACTATTTTACTTTTAAAGCTTATGTGATATATCCCATTTGCCGCCTTTTCCCATATGAGTCCTATCAATAGTTTTTCAAACCAACTTATAATTTTTTGCGTATTGAGTTTAATTGAAAGCACAAGATAACGCTGTTTTTTATAAGTATCAGGAAAAATATCACGACCACAATCCTCGCAAGCTAGATCATCACAACCTTCATCAAAACCATGAGGAATGATAACCTCGTTTTTGCAATAAGGATTTTGTATATTTGGAAAATCAAGATCTAAATCATTAGCGCAAACAACGAAATAATACTTCTCAAGCTTAACAAAATCAAGCTGACTGAGATACTCTGCAGCCTTTATATAGTTCTCGTCAGGATTTACCCAGGACCTATTTACTAACATAGTATCAATATCTTGAGAGTGTTTTCGACAAAACGGTAATTCCATAGCTATCTCTAATTAAAGACTTAAAATCATCTCGTTCTTTTCTATTGAGAACATATTCTGAGTAATCAATTTCTATATAATTTGCGTATTGCGTGTCTGTCTGAAAGGATAAAGTAACTTTTTTACTTTTGAACAATACTTTGATATGCTGAACAAGCGAAACATCATGCAGTACACTACCAACCGAAGGCTCTATTTTCTGCAACCACTCTTCAATATTATCCGTGTTTAACGTAAGATTAGTTTTAGATTTAGATGGACCAAACTTTAATTCAAATAGGTGAATATCAGGTACATGTTGTTTTACACAGTCATTCAAAAAAGTCCTCACTTGTGCTGTTGTATTTTGATGGCGCATGTTAGTAAATGAACATTCTCGCTGAAAATAACAGCTTACTATTCTATTTGCTATTTTTAATCCTTGATCAAAACTTTGAATAGATAGGTTTACTTGGTTAGCGTTTAAAGCAAAGTCAATAATAATTCTACTAGGTTTATAACCGTGTATTACCTTATTTGAACTGATTAATAAATCCTCATCTTTACTAGCACGTCGTATAAATAAGTAAATACTATTTTGGTAGTAAAAGAGTTCTTGAAACTGACTTTCAAAACTATCATTTTCCGAGAGATCATGCTGTTTTAATATTTCCTGTATTGTACTTTCTGATAAAAAATCCTTAAATGAAGTGGGCTTTTGTCTTGGAGGATTTTTTAATATGAAAGGTAAAAACCCTTTTTTTTGTACTTGATTAAAGCAGAAGATTTGTTTCAGCAAGTTATGATTAGTTATAAAGAGAGTAAACAACAAGGACTTTTTGTCATATTTGCTATTTTGCAACAGAAATGATTTCAGAAGATCGTGGCTTAACACAGACCGTGCTACTTCAGCTATAGTTGTTTCTGATTTTGCACGACTAAAACGATTGACTAAGTAATAATCAAACAGAGCTTCAGAAATTTTAATAAGCATCTTACGCTTTTGCTGAGTTGAAATATCATCGCATTTTTCGTGGTCTTTAAATAATTGCCTATTTTGTTTATTCTGAAAATAGTGGTTAAAAATCACACTTAATTGTCTACCAGAAAGAGAATTAAGCCAACTTTCACGTAAACTTGGATTTTGAAAGTCCTTAAGCAGAAAGGATACTGGCATTTCTAAACTGCTTTTCCAAAACTCCTCACTAGCTATCATATATCTAAAAGTAAATATATTATGTCTAAAATAGATTAAAGATTAGTCAACAAAAATTTATTATGAAAAAAAAGAAGAATTTTCCTAAAAAAACTGAACAGTTTTTGTAATTTTGGTGAATATATATACAGGAGTCAAATTTTCAAATGTCAATACTCACAGAGTCAGGAAGAGCAGCAATAGCAGCAAGTATAAAAGAGCGAGTTATACATCTTGCCTGGGGCAGTGGTGATACAAATTGGGGAAGTATCCATCAGGTCGAAAAAGTTTTTGTTGAGGGTGAAATAGCTCTAGATCACCATACTATTAAAGATGTAAGGGTTTTTACAGGACAAACAACTTATCAGCCAAGTATAGATTATATAGTTGATAGCAGTAGTGGTGTAATAAAACGTACGGAAAATAGCTCTATCAGGGCAAATAGTGCAGTTACTGTAGAGTATACTGAAAGCACACCACCTGAACCTATAAATTCTATAAAGCTCTTGAATGAACTTGGCAGACGTACTGCAGATGAAGTACTATTCTGCATAGGTGATGAAAACGGCGAACTTATAACTCCTTCTGGAAGGTTTAAACCCTCTAATGTACCAACTAATAATCTCTATCTTAAATTTACTTTCGATTTCATGGACGCAGCAAATCAAGTTATACGGGAATTAGGGGTTATGGTTGGTACTAAAGTAAAAGAAGGGTTACCTATAGGACAGAGATATTTTGAGCCACAAGACATAGAAGATCCGGGAATTTTGTTAGTTTTAGAACACACTGTACCACTTATCAGAACTGCTGCAACTCGGGAAACTTTTTCATTTGTTGTAACCTTTTAGAATAAAATGACTTTAAACGCCTATTATAACCGCTTTAATCCTGACAAAGAATACGAAAAAAGCTTATTTTTGGCAGGAAGAGGTCTACAGTCAGCAGAACTAAACGAGACTCAGGAGTATGCTCTCTCTAAGCTTAAAGGCATAGGCGATGCAATATTTCGTGATGGTGATGTTATAACAGGAAGCAATTGTATTATAGATAGAGAAACTGGTAAAGTTACGCTTGAATCAGGAAAAATCTATCTGCGTGGAGCGGTGAGAAAGGTAGAGGCAAAAGAGTTTGTTATTCCGCTGAATACTACAGTTCGTATCGGTGTTTATTACGTAGAATCTACGATTACAGAACTTGAGGATGAAAACCTTCGTGATCCTGCTGTTGGTACAAGAAACTATCAGGAAGTAGGAGCTGCAAGACTTAAAGTTTCCACCATTTGGGGATACCAAGTAGAAAGTGTTACTGTTAACTCTACAAATGGCGAATTTTACCCAATTTACAATATTGAAAATGGAGTATTGATAGAACATTCACCGCCACCACAAGCAAATATAGTAACTACTGCTCTTGCTCGTTATGACAAAGAGGCAAATGGTTCCTACGTCGTAAATGGCTTGGAAGTTATGTTCCTACATAAAGAAGGTGGAAAAGAAGTATTCGTGATTAATGAGGGCAAAGCTCATGTTGATGGTTATGAAATTGAGTTACCTCACAGCATTCGTGTTTCTTTTGATGAAGATCCGAATATAAAATCAGTTGAATCAGAACCACATACTTTTCAGCCAAATAGCCAAAGAGTAATGGAACTTAAAGTTAATGATTTTCCAATCAGTGAAATCAAAAAAGTAGATATAACTGTTCAAAAAACCATTACCATTACTCATGGTTCATATTCAGGAGCTGTTGATCCAATACCTGACTCTGCAGTACTTGAAATTATTCAAATTAAACAAGGTAATGTTATTTATGAAAATAGTGTAGATTATAAACTAAACGTAGGAAATATTGATTGGTCATTACCTGGCAAAGAACCAGCTCCTGGGAGTAGTTACCTAATAACCTATCGCTGCCGCACTCATGTAAGCCCTGAAGATATAAATGAAAAGGGATGTAAAGTGAAAGGAGCAGTTGATAACAGCTTGATTTTGATAGATTATACCTGGAAAATGCCCCGTTTTGATTTAATTACTATAGATGCAAAAGGCGCAATAAGAAGGATAAAAGGCATAGCTCACCCTTGGCGACCATCGATGCCTAAAGCACCTTCTGGACAACTTTTGCTCTGCTATATTCATCAGACGTGGAAAAACGGAGAAAAAGAAGGGGTGAAAATAGTGAATAGTGCTATTCATGCTGTACCGATGAATGAGCTTGAAGCAATGAAAAAAGGAATAAATGATCTTTATGCGCTGGTTGCAGAGGAGCGTCTACGCAGTGATGCAAATTCAAGAGAACCTACTACCAAAAAAGGAGTATTTGTAGATCCATTCTTTGATGATGATATGCGTGATCAAGGAATCTCACAGTCTGCAGCGATAGTAAACAAGGAACTGATATTGCCGATAGACGTGGAAGTTATTGATGTTGAAAGAGGTAAAGAACCTCATTTGTTGCCGTATGAACTTGAACCGGTACTGGAGCAGCTTTTACAGACCAAAGGAGAAAAGATCAATCCATATCAAGCTTTTGATCCAGTCCCGGCACAAATTACTCTAAATAAAAATATAGATCACTGGACGGAGGTAAAAACAAATTGGAAAAGTCCAGTAACCAGAGTATTTAATGTTAAAGAAACAACAGAGCTGCTGTCAAGTACTTCGTATGAAGCTGAATTTATGCGAGAAGCAATACAAGATTTTGAAATTGAAGGTTTTGAGCCAAATGAAAAACTTAAAGAAGTAAAATTTGATGGCATTTCTATTACACCTATGGCATAGAGGAAAAAAAAGTGGAAGCTAACAATCAGGGAAAATTAAAAGGAAAGGTGAAAGTGCCGGCAAATATTACAGCAGGTACTAAATTGGTGCAATTTTATGGAGATAAAGGAAGCTATGGAGAAGCAACGTATACTGGTAAAAAAACAATTACCATAGAAGAAAGAAGAAGAGTTATTGCAGCAAGACGAGTTGATCCTTTAGCGCAAACATTTACTCTAAATGAAAGCAGACACATAGGAGGTGTGGAGCTATGGTTTGTAAATAAAGGCAAAAAACGTGTTGTTGTGCAGATTAGAGAAACGGCAGTAGGAATGCCCTCGCAGACTGTCATTGCTGAAAGCTATATTGAGCCAAAAGATATAAAGATAGATGGCACAGCAACACGTATTACTTGGTCACCAGTGTTTTGCCATGCAGGGCAAGAATATGCAATAGTTTTACTTACCGATGATTCAGAGACAACAGTCAAAATAGCAGAACTTGGCAAATATGATGCAGTAAATAGCCGCTGGGTAACGAGTCAGCCATATCAAGTAGGAGTATTACTATCATCAAGCAATGCAAGTACGTGGACTCCACATCAGAACTTAGATTTAACGTTTCGGCTTTTGGCTGCAAAATTTAGCGAAGTTTCTCACATTATTGATCTTGGCAAGGTTACTGCAAATAATGTATCAGATTTAATTGTTTTGACGAACGTCGAAAAAGTAGCATTTGATACTAATGTAGAATTTATCTTAACAGATGAAGAGGGAAGAGAAAACTTTTTGTCTGATAATTTGCCGCTTGCACTGCGTGAAAGAATAAATGGGGAATTAACGGTAAAAGCAAGCCTAAAAGGAGGGCGAGAGAAAAGTCCAGTGCTATATCCTGGGTTACAGCTAGTTATGGGTAATCTTTCAGAGTCTGGAGATTATGTTACAAGAAGTATTACAGCAGGAGCTAACACTAAGATTACCATAACATATGATGCGCTAATACCTGGCACTGCAGATGTTAAAGCATATGTGCAAAAAAATGTGGATTGGCAATTAGTGAATTTAACATCAGGAAAACCAATTGGAGAAAATTGGGTAGAGAGAACTCATGTGCTGACAAACTTTAATGGCAATGAGACAAGGATAAAATTAGTTTTAAGTGGAACGGTTATCTATCGTCCTAAAGTAAAAAATTTGCGAGTGATTATTACTTGAATCAATGCCAAATGAACAAAGCAAACGAGGATATACACTACCACATCCAGAAAACATTGCAGTGGAAGATGTAGTACGTATTCGAAGAGCTATAGAAAAAATAGATGAAGATATTACCGAAAGAGAAGATGAGCATAATCAACTAAAAAATAATTTTAAACGATTTAGATTTGAAACTTTTTTGAATTTTTGGGAATGAAAGAAGCAATAGAAGCGTTACATCAAAGGATAAAGGATTTAGCAGCAAACAGCACACCTGATCAACTGGCATATCTTGCAAAATCGCTGGAGTTGATAGCAGATAAAAAAGCTATTGCTGACATTGTGCAGATGACTGAGGTAAAAGAGATAATTGATGCACTAGAAAAGAGGCTTAAGGATTTAGCAGAAAACAGTACACCAGATCAATTAGCATATCTTGCTAAAGCATTGGAATCAATAGTCGACAAAAGTGCAGTTTCTGAAATTGTACAGATGACTGATGGTAAGCTAAAAGAACTTCTTGATAGTGCAAAAAAACACTTAACTGATCTGGATAATAAAAAAGCTAGTTCTTTAGCAGTGATCTCTGAATCAGAGAAGCAGTTATTAAAGAGAATTGATGAAAAAGGAACAACAAATTTATCGCTACTTGATACGAGAAAGAATGCCAATATTGCAGCAATAAATAGCATTAGTAACAGTCATAAAGATGGTCTTAAAGGTTTAGTAGAAGATTTTCGTGCTGTTAATAATGTACCATCTGGCTCATCAATTATTAGGGAAATAGAAACTCGTGATAACCAATTAAAAACATCCCTTACAAACGAGATAAAAACTAGAGATGATGAGCTGAAAGTGTCGCTTACACAAGAAATAAGAAAGCGCAATATGGTTGAACCAGGGTCATTACCTTTATTATTTGGTGTACTTGGAAGAAAAAATAATTACTTTGGCCACGGAACTTTTACGACAGAGCTTGGAAAGTGGAGTAGTGATATAACAAAAACTGACTATATGTTACAACTACTAGCAGGTAGCCATACATACGATACAGATTACGTTAGTTTTTATCGGCCAAGACAACTCAGTTTTATAGAGGGAAGTAAAGGAACATTTATTTACGGAGAGTTATGCACAAAAAGTTTTTCTGGTAGTTATGATGAGATATACTATTACCCATATGCTGCACTTGGAGTAGTATTTGTAAAAAATACAACCAATGTGAACATAAATAAGACAATGGAATTTGTTGGATCATCGTATTCGAGTACGGAGTATGGGGGAGCAGGATTATTTGTGGGAACTCCTGATAATACTAATTCTAATAAATCAAGTATTTCAAAAATAGTATGGAAAAATGTTTACCAATACACGAGTTCTGATAGCAAATTAGCTGGATCTGGTAATGTGGAGATTCCAGCAGGAAAAACAGTTGCAATATTACTTTACACATCATCTTATCTGTATTCCAGAACACAAGTTAGTCAAGGTATGCTTGCATCAAATTATGTACACAACTATGGTCAATTTATTCAGTGGGGGATTTATAACATACGTAGCAATGTTCTAACTACAGGACTTGAAGTAGATGTGGAGAGAACGCTAAAAGCTTGGCAATGTCCAGGATTAGAACGAACTAATCAAATATGGCAATGAGGAGGAATTTATGACTATTTATATACGTTTTGAAAACCACAAGCAGATTGAAACAACAACACTTGAAAACAAGCCAACTGGAAATGATTGGTATGAAGCACCAAAGAATTTTGACTGGCAAAAAAGTTATTGTTTAACAGAAGGAGAGAAAATTGTTGAAAGGAATAAGGAAGATATTGAGCTGGAATTATTGGAAAATGCGAAGCTTTCTACACTTGATAGCATCCGTGTTTATTTTAATAATTATGCTAACAAATACGCAGGATCTTCTCATCAGAAATCCAAATCGTATGCGATACAAGCGAAAGCCGCGGAGAATATTTTAGCAACTAAAGAAGCACAACTAAATGATAAAGATGTAGAAGTTATTGAACCTCTAGCAAAAGTACGTGGTATTACGGTTATTGAAATGGCAGGAATAATCGAGGAAAAAGTGAAAAAAGCAGTAAAAGCAATAATTAAATGTGAAGAGCTTGAAGATTTAGCCAAAAGAAAGATTGAAGAAGCCAAAAGTGAAAATGAGCTACAGACTTTGCTAGATGATTTCAGGAAAAAAATACAAAGAAATGGCTGAAGAATTTTTACACGGAGTAAATGTTATTGAGGTAACCTCAGGGGCAAAAACAGTACGTACAGCTAAATCATCAGTGATAGGTGTAATTGGTACTGCACCTGAAGCTGATGAGCAAAAATTTCCGCTAAATAAACCAGTGTTAATTGCAGGAAGCTTAAAAGAGGCTGTAAAGCTTGGTAAAACAGGTACCCTTCCACAAGCAGTAAGCTCTATCTTGACACAAGTTGGTGCAACAGTAGTAGTTATTCGAGTTAAAGAAAGTGAAAACAGCGATCCAAAATTAAAAGAAGAAGAGACGCTGAAAAATATAATTGGCGGTGTTGATAAAGAGACTGGAGAGTATCAAGGGATTCAAGCATTCCTCAGTAGTGAAAGCATAGTTCATGTTGCTCCAAGAATATTAATTGCACCTCAATTTACTCACCAACTACCAGAAGATGGCAAAAATCCAGTAGTTGCAGCATTAATTTCTATAGCAGAAAAGCTGAGAAGCATAATAGTAACAGATGGGCCAAATACTAATGATGAAGAAGCAATAAAATGGAGAAAAAGTGTAGGCAGCTCAAGAGTTTACGTAGTTGATCCTTGGGTTAAGGTATTTATTGAAGGAAAAGAAGAAATCTTGCCATCGAGTCCATTTGTAGCTGGTTTAATAGCTAAGATAGACAGCGAGCAAGGCTTCTGGTACTCACCTTCAAATAAAGAGATAAACGGTATTGTTGGCACAAGCAGGCCTATTGATTTTACGCCCGGTAATACAAATTGTAGAGCAAATCATTTAAATGAAAATGAAGTAACAACGATAATTCATCAAAATGGCTACAGGCTTTGGGGAAATAGAACATGTTCAAATGACTCAAAATGGGCTTTTTTGTCAGTGAGAAGGACTGCAGATTTAATCAATGATAGTTTACTTAGAGCTCACCTCTGGGCAGTTGATCGCAATATTACCAAAACTTATATAGATGATGTGATTGAGGGGGTGAATTCATACCTATCAAGTTTAAAAGCACAAGGAGCGATTATTAGCGGAAAATGTTATGCAACTCCAGAACTCAATACGCCTGCGAATATTGCAAGCGGGAAAGTGTATTTTGACTTTGAGTTTACACCACCATATCCAGCAGAACAGATTACTTTCAGGTCACATCTTGTGAGTGGTACAATATTATAAAAATGGGAGAAAGAGATGTTACCGAAGATTTTAAAGAATTTTAATGTATTCGTAGATGGTCGTGGTTATGCAGGAAAAATAGATGAGATAACCTTACCGAAGCTTACCATAAAAACAGAAGAGTACAGAGCTGGTGGTATGGATATTCCAATAAATATTGATATGGGCATGGAGAAGCTTGAAGCAGATTTCACTTTTTCTGAATACGATACAGAGCTGTTTAGGCTATTTGGTCTAATAAATGGGAATTCAGTTTCTTTGACGCTCCGTGGTGGAATGCAAGGTAATGATATTGAAGGAGTAATAATCAATTTAAGAGGCATTTTTAAAGAGTTTGACTTTGGTAGCTGGAAACCTGCTGAAAAAGCAACGCTCAAATGCACTGTAGCTGTCCATTACTATAAACTTACTATAGGTGGTAATGAATTAATAGAAATCGATGCTGAAAATATGATTAGAAAGATAAATGGTGTTGATCAAATGGCACTACTTCAGATGGTTTTAGGCATATAAAAAACATATTTGAAATTTTATTTTTAAGGAGGCGATAATGCACACTATAACACTTAATAACCCAATAACAATTGACGGGATTTCTGTCTCAGAATTATCGATGCGTGAACCTAAAGTAAGAGATTTACTTGCTATAGAACGCATAGAAGGCGAAGCTTTAAAAGAAGTAGCTTTAATTGCTAATCTAGCATCCGTACCAAAAGAAGTAGTTGAAGATTTATGTATTAAAGATTATGTAGAAATACAGAAGGTGCTAAAAGATTTTTTGTCGCCGCTGGAACAGAGGAGTTAAGATTCAATATTTTAAAACTTAGCTCAACAACAGGAAGTGGAATTGAGCAAATTATTAATATGAGTATAAAAGAGTTTCTAAAGTGGTTAGAAGTAAGTGAAGGAGTAACAAAAAAATGTCAATGCTTTCAATAAAAATAGGTGCGACGTTAGATGGTAGTTTTAACAATGCAATGACAGGTAGTGCAGCAAAGCTTTCTAAGTTGGGCGATAGTATAAAGCAGCTTGATTCGTCAATGAAATCTGTTTCCAAATTTAAGCAACTAAATCATGATGCCCTTGAAGCTATGAAGAATTGGAAGGAAGCGGAGAAGAAAGCAAAAGAATCAGCCGCAGCAATTGCTAAAGAGAAGAAGGAAAAAAAAGAGCCAAGCAAAGCACTGAGAAATGAATTCGAAAAATTGAAAGTATCGGCATCAAAGGCAAAAGAGGCTTATATTAAAAAGAGAGATGCACTTCACACATTAAATGAAGAAATCAGGAAAAGTGGAAAGGATATTAAATCTTTAGTGAGGGATCAAACTAAACTTGGTTCATCTATTGAAGTACTTAAAGGAAAATACAGTAAATTAGGATCTGTAATACAAAAACAGCAAAATGCTTTGGCAAAAAAAGCGCATTATAGATCACAAGTAATGGAGACTATAGGACTAGGTCTTTCACTTGCAGCACCAATTAAAGTTGCGATTGACTTTGAATCTGCCATGGCTGATGTTAAGAAAGTTGTAAAGTTTCAGTATGATGAAGAAATGAACGAATTCAGTGAGAATATAAAAAAATTATCCCGTGAAATACCGCTATCAGCTGCAGAGTTAGCACAAATAGCTGCAAGTGGTGGACAACTTGGTATTGACAAAAATAAGCTACTTGGATTTACCACAACAGTAGCTAAAATGGCCACAGCATTTGACATGTCTGCCGAACAAGCTGGTGATTCCATAGCTAAACTTTCTAACGTTTATGGAATTGATGTTAGTGAAATGGAACATGTTGGTAATGTGATCAACCACTTGTCAGATAACAGTGCTGCAAAAGCAAAAGATATGGTTGAAGCTCTAGCAATAGTTGGTGGTACTGCAAAACAATTTGGTCTTGATATCAAGGAAACAAGTAGTTTAGTAAATGCCTTCGTTAGTTTAGGTAAACAACCAGCAAAAGCTGCAACTGCTATAAATGCTCTACTTAGCAAACTTCAAACTGCTGAAGGACAAGGCAAAGAATTTAAAGCAGCATTGGAATCCATAGGCATAACTGCAGAAGAGATGTCACAAAAAATCGCTCAAAATGGTCAAGAAGCATTACTCTACTTTTTTAAAACTTTAGAGAAAGTAGATAAACAAGAACGTTCACAAATCCTTCTCAATCTCTTTGGTCAAGAATATCAAGATGATATTGCATTGATAGTTGGAAGCCTAAAAAAATATGAAGATGCCATAGCTTTTGTAGCTGACAAAGAAAAGTATAAACATTCCATGCAAGAAGAATTTGACAATCGCGCAAGGACTACAGCAAATAATTTGCAGCTACTCAAAAATACAATAGCAGAACTAGGAATGAACTTAGGGTCAGTTATGCTACCTCCTTTAAATTGGATAAGTAAGATTTTGAGGTCTATATCTACAGGTATAGCTTGGTTCGCAGAGAAGTGTCCAATTTTAACTACAGGAGTTATGAGCATAATTTCAGCTCTTATTATTGGTAAGATTGCAGTGGTAGGTTTTGGTTATGCATTTGCATTGGCTGGAGGTGGAATATTAACTTTTAAGGCTATTTTGCAGGGAACACTTTTGCCAGTATTAACTTCATTATCAGCTCGAGTAATTCCAGCAGTAATCATGGGACTGAAAACTTTAACGCTAGCTGTGGCTACCAATCCTATAGGAGCTGCTGTTGCTGGACTATCAGCTGGTGCAGCGCTTGTAATCGCTAATTGGCAAAAGGTAAAGGACTTTTTCTCAAGTATCTGGAAATCAATTGCAAAACCTATAGAAAATTGGATTGGTTTGGGAAAATTGTTTAATGATAGTCCAATAAAAGCATTAGAGAAACCAGTAAAAGCAAAAATAGGCGGTACAACTAAGATAATCAGTAAAAATAATGTTTTTAGTAAAGAAAATCCTTTACTGCACAATAATGCTTTTAGTGGAATTTCGAATAGTAGAACGAATATGATTGAAAGTGCTAGTGTAATTACAGAAAAAAGTTCAGTAGCAGATAATTCAGAGAAAGTTTTAAAAGACTGTGAAAAGTGTGAACAAAAAATTTTCAATCAAACTTTTACATTTAATATAAGTATAAAAGCAGAACCTAACCAAGATGTACGTAGTCTTGCCGATGCAGTGATAAAAAGAATAAGAGAAAAATCGCGTGACGTTCTGTTTGATTCAATAGAGCCGATTTACTAATGCTATCACTTGGTCAACATAAGCTTTCTCCAACAAGTGTAAGGTATAGTAAAGAAAATCGTTGGAGTACTATTGAGTGTATTGGTAAAACACCTTCATTACAAAATATTGGCCAAGGTACAGAAAATATAGACTTAGAAGGAGTAATTTATTTCCATAATCTTAATGATTTAAATCGATTAAAAAGTATGAAAGAAGCTGAGAAAAATCAGGAACCAAGTATCTTAGTAGACAGTTTAGGAAATGTTTTGGGAAGATTTGTTATTGTGCGGTTAGAAGAAAAGCAAACGTCGTATTTTCCCTGTGGATTACCAAAAAAGGTTGAATTTAGCTTAAGTTTAAGGAGTTATGTATGACAGTACATTATATAACCCGAGAAAAAGAAATGTTAGATTACATATGTTTTAAACACTATGGACATAGCTCTGGAACAGTAGAGGAACTATTGCTTGAAAATCCAGGCCTTGCAGAATATGGAAGTTTTTTGCCTGCAGGATTAAAGATCAGGTTACCTATAATACAAAAGCAATTAAAAAAATCGAAGTTAAAAGTATGGGAGTAAATGAAACCTGAATTCAGCATTGAAGGAATAAAAGATCATGTAATATCGGTACATCTTACTGATGAATCTGGTACCATAGACGATGTTGCAGAGATATGTGTTAACTATGACAATGAAAATGTAGAAGTTCCAAATGAATTGAACATATCATTAGGTTATAAGGAAACGGGAATCTTTCCAATGGGTATATATACAGTCAACGAAGTGACTATACAGGGTCCACCTAAAACTCTACTAATAAAAGCTCATGCAACAAATTTAAGAATATCTTTAAAAGCAAAGGTATCAAAAGAATGGCATCAAATTACCATAGAAAACTTAGTGAAAGAAATAGCTCAAAAACATGGATATGGATATAAAGTTGCTGAAGAATTTAAGGATATATTGATACCCCACATTAACCAAATAGATGAAAGTGATATCAGTTTGTTAACTAAAATAGCAGTAGAACGCGAAGCAATGGCAAAATTAGCTGGTGGGTACATATTATTTATTTCAAAAAATATGGCAAAATCAGCCACAGGAAAAGCTTTAGGAACAACTACTATTAGACCTCAAGACACAATTAATTGGAAAGTGCATTTTACCGTACGTGATAAATACAATTCAGTAGTAGCAAAATGGCATAGCTATGAAAAGGGCGAAACTATTAAAGAAACAGTTGGTAGCAGTGAGCCAAGTTATATTATGCTGGAACTTTACTCAAATGCAGAGTCAGCACTAAGTGCAGCAAATGCCAAATTAAAACAATTGAAGCGTAACAATGAAACTTTAGATATAACTATGCCTGGTAATCCGGAGTTATTTGCAGAAGCTAAACTTAGTCTTATAGGTTTTAATCAAGCGGTAGATGGTGAATGGATAATTAATAGAGCGGAGCATACTTTAAATAGCTCAGGTTATCTTACTATATTATCAGCATCTTTAAGTAAATGAAAACGATGTTAAGGAAAAATAAGTATATAGTCTGTTCAATGTAAAGAAACTACTGAATATGAGTCAACTAAAATATAATGAAAAGGAAAAAATACATTTTGTATGGTTTATAATATTAATGGTATGTGTTGTTATTACATATTGCTATCAAAAATCCAAAGCTACAGATAATTATAACAAAACATTACGAGCGGCTACTAGTAATTGTAACTTAGAAATAGTAAAACTTTTAGTAAAGGATATGGCGCAAAACTTGAGTGAAACAGCGTTACATTATGCGGCAAGAAAAGGATGTTTAGATATTATCAAATTTCTAATATTAGAAGAGAAAGTAAATATAAATGTAATCGACAGAAATGCCTTTAAAAGGACAGCTTTACATCATGCTGCAGGTGAAGGGCATTTAGGGATTGTAAGATTCTTATTAGAAAAAGGTGCGAATCCTAACATAAAAGATAACGACGGAAAAGGAGCTAGAAAAATGGCTGTAATGGCATCGCGACACGATAAAAATAAACCTTACAGAGAAATTATTAAGCTACTTGCAAATGCAGAGGAACAGCATAAATCAAAATAGTAGTTACCAAATTAGCTATCCATAATAAATTCACATTTTAAATCATTATGCAAAATCAAAAAATCCCAATTACGGTAATTATCACCATATTAATCCAAACCGTAGCATTGATATGGTGGTTATCCAAGTTAGACTCAAGAGTACAACTTCACGATAAGCTCATGGAATATGGTTTAATGGAAAAAGTGTTAGTACTTGAGGAAAGGGTAAAAAATCTTTCTGAAGAATTAGATGAGTTTAAATTGCAGGTTTTAAACGGAAAAATTAAATCTTAATATCTTTACCTAAATTTACAATTGATTAAATATATTTTATCCGTTGATGGAGGTGGAATTAGAGGCATCATACCAGCCATTATTCTCGCAGAAATAGAAAAAAGAACAAGAAAGAGGGTAGCTGAAATCTTTGATCTTATGGCAGGTACTTCAACCGGTGGAATTGTTGTAGTTGGATTATGTAAAAAAGATAAACAAGGAAGCCCTCAATATTCAGCCAATGATTTGGTTGAGTTCTATCGGGAATATGGACCATATATTTTCAAGTCTTCGTTTTTTAGACAATCAATACTATCTTGGTTTAACTGTGCACAATATCCACACAAAAACATCGAATCGATATTAGAAAAATATTTTGGTGATGATACTCTACAAAACACTTTAAATAATGTACTGCTTACCAGTTACGATATTCAGAATAACTGCCCATTTTTCTTTAAAAGCTGGAAAGAGGATAGAAATTTTATTAAATTAAGGGATGTGTTAAGAGCTGCAACGGCTGCACCTACTTATTTTATACCAAAACATCTAAAAATTGACCAGATAAACAGAGTATTAGTGGATGGCGGGGTGTTTGCCAATAATCCAGCGGCTTGTGCATATGCAAGTGGTAAGAGGTTATTTCCAAATGATGATATTCTACTGTTATCGATAGGTACTGGCAGAACAGATAGAAGCATAGCCAATTCAAAGAGATTCGGAAAAATAGGATGGATAAAACCCTTGTTAAATGTGATGTTTGCCTCTGGACTGGACTGCGTAAATTATCAGATGAATCAAGTAATAGGCAATAGATACGTAAGAATACAATCGCAATTGAAGCTAGCGTCGGCTGACATGGATAACATTACATCAAAAAATATCAAATCTCTTCAGCAAGAGGCAAAGGCAATGATAGAGGACAATCAGGAACTGATAGAGAAATTCTGTATAGAAATATTAAATATATAACTATTTTTACTTATATCTTAATATATTATTTAACACAATTCAATTTTCACACTCATCAGCAGTTAGGCCACTTGCTCGCAAAATAACATCAGTAGAAACACCCGCCCTAACTAGATTTTTTGCAACCTTGATTTTCTCTGTTTTTTTAACTTTTTCTTTGCTACTTTTCATACCTTCAGTTAGAGATTTGACTAGTGATTCTTGATTTTCATCTTCTCTGATTAAACTCAGTAGCTTATTTTCTTCTTTATTATCCTCATTTGTTTTAGGCAGCAGAACTTTAATATTCACTGATAATCCTCCTGCTATTTCATATAATTTGTCAAATGATATGGCGGTGTATCCTATTTCATACTCGTGTATTTCCTTGAGTGTTACACCAACTTTATCTGCCAAATCTTTTTGAGTATATCTTCTTATTAGCCTCCACTCTCTTATTCTTTGCCCTATTCTGTAGTATATAGAATCAGTGCAGATTTCTCTCTCTGTATTATCATACTCGTAAATAGATAAGCCGGTTGCCTGGGAAATTATGTCAACTGAAACTCCTTCTTTCACTAGATTTTTTGCTATTTCCAACCTTGCCTCTTCTTGATTAATTTTTTCGCTAATATGAACAAACCTGACTAATGAAGGTACTATTTTGCCTAACTTTTGATTCTCATATATTTTCGTTAGATAGAGTATTTCCTCGTCTTCATAGCTGTCTTCCCTTACTATTACTGGTTCGGGTAATAAATCTATAGCATTAACTGACAATACTCTTGCTATTACATATAGTACTTCAATTGGAATAGGAATATACCCATTTTCATAGCTGTTTACTTCTTGGTATGTTAAACCTATTTCACTTGCCAATTCTACTTGAGTATGCCCTCGCATTAACCTGCTATCTTCTATTTTTTGTCCTATTTTGTAGCTTATAGAACTAATATCGCTTACAGAAACAAACATATATACCTTACTTAGAAATAAATTTTCATGCAATTTGATCAACGGATAAACCGATTATTTGCAAAATAATATCAATAGAAATTCCCCCTTTTACTAAATCCTTTGCAACTTTAATCCTTTCTATCTCTCTCACTTTCTCCTCACAAATCCGTATCCCTTCAAACAAAGACTTTATTAGTGCATGCCGTAGTTCTTGGCTCTCAATTTCTTTGTATTCTTTAATCAAATCAGGTAGCTCATTTTTCACTTTACTCCCTTCCTCTATTAGTAGATCCGTAATATTAATCGATAATGCTTCTGCCATTTCATATAATTTATCAAGTGGAACAGCAGTCCTTCCTTGCTCATAGTTGCTTATTTCGTCACGTGTTGTACTCATTTTTTCTACTAAATCTTTTTGAGTATACTCTCTCACTAGCCTCCATTCTTTTATCTTCTTTCCTATTTGGCAGTAAATAGAACCTCCTTTTTCTTCAACGCATTCATCAGCAGAGAGGCCAATTGTTTTTGCAACAATATCAACAGAAACTCCTGCTTTAACCAAACCTTTTGCAATCTTTATTTTCTCTGCTTTTTTACTACTTTTTTCACTAACTTGGACAAAATTGGTTAGTAAACAAAACATCTTACGTAACTCCTGGTCATTAATCTTTTTATATTCTCTTACTAGATTTAAGATTTCTTCTCCCTCATCTTCAAGACAGCTTTTTGATATAGGAATTAGATCCGTAATACTGATTGATAGTGCCTCAGTTATAGCATATAACCTTTCAATTGAAATTCTACGATTCCCTTTTTCATATTGAAGTATTACCCAGTACTTTACACCAAGTTTCTCTGCTAAATCTTTCTGAGTATACCCTCTCTCTAACCTCCAACTTTTTAATTTTTCTCCCACTTTATAATCTAGACTTTTTTCCACAAAAAGAACCATACATATAATATTTTATACTATAGCTCAAAGGCTCCAGATATAATAGCCAGACTCTGGAACCTTTAAATTGATGAATTAAAGTGCCCTACAAGTTTCTTTACTATTTTCACGTACTTTGTCTGCCCATGAAAACAATTTTTCACTTACTTCCTTCTGCTTTTCACTCCATATGCCGCACCTAGTGAAATTACCTCTTTCTACCACTTTCTTAAGTTTCACTCCCCCAAAAAGGCAATTTTTTCCAATTTCTTCTCCTCTTTTTTGTAATTCAGCCCACATTTCCTTATCCGCTACTTTTACTTGTACCTGACTGCAGTTTTTTACGTCCTGGTACAATACAATATTTAGCTTACCAAGGCTTGTAGGAAATTCTAACACAACGGAGCTACCATCTGATACATCAACGTAATTTCTTGCACCTCCTTCCTCCCTTCTGATCTCAACTGCATTATTACCCATTTTTAAAATGTTACTCCCTAACTCTCTCAGTATTTTGGCTACCTCTACCTTGCTATTCCCAGAAAACTCTATGTACGATGTTGTATTATCTATCTCAACATCTATTAATTCTCCTTCTTGCACAGCACTTTCGCCAGCTTTCTCTAGTTCTTCTAGTCTCTCATCTATCTGTGGCTGAACTTCTGGTTGTAGCTCATTATAGATTTCACCTATCAGTTTATTCTGTAGTAGAGTATCATGAAACTCTGCACCACTTAGCATTAGCTTACGCATTATCTTTTTTCGATCACTTTTTTCTAATCTGTGAAAGTGTGTGCCCAATATCATGTATTCTGCGAAGCTCCACTCCCCATCATTACATGCATTTACTCTTGCTCCAGAGGCTAATACTTGCTCTATAACTTTATGCAATGCATTTACGTTTTTTGTCTCTACTACAGCACTCTTAAACCAGCTCAACTTTTCACTTTCGCTTGCACTTGGTTTTATTTTTTGCAAATTTGAAGCAAATGGATTTAAATCTTCTGCTTGATCATTTAAAGGTTTTGTGCCATAAACATAGTCAAGGCTTTTCCCGTAGTTGATTTTGTTTTCGCGAATGTTTCTGCTAGGGGAGGCCTCCCGGTTTATCTCCTTCTGGTTATTAATTTTACTCACAAATTTAGACTGCTTTATATCAACGCCTTCAAGAGCACCAAATATTTTCTTGTGATTAACATTAGTCTTTTTATTCCGATCTTTACTAGTCATATAAACCTCATATTAAAAATACTTTTTAAGCGTACAATAAACTTTATACATCTTACTACTCATTGTAAATTATAATGAGTAGATTTGCAAATACTTTCTACTATAACAATCCATTTTCTCGAAAGCTGAAATAGCCTCCACTTGTGATGATAATATGGTCAAACAATTTTACGCTTACAGTACTACATGCTGCTGCTAAGCTCTTCGTTACTGCTTGATCTTCTTCTGATGGCTCTAAGCTCCCTCCAGGATGGTTATGTGACATTATTATTGATGTTGCATTTTTCATTAATGCCTTTCTTGTAATTTCCTTTATGTATACTGGTGCTTTTTCCATTTCACCAATATAGGATTCTTCTCCAATTAGTTGACGCCTTTTATTCAAGTACAGTATTTTTACACATTCCCTTTCTGAGTGGCCTATACTTACGTTTAAGTACTCTACTATCCCTTGTAAGTCCATGATTGGCTCACTCTTAAGCTTTTCTTTCAGTACCCTTTCTAGTGTTTCCTTAACACACATAATCATTGCTACTGCAGAATCAGTTACTCCTTCTATAACTTTCAGGTCATCCATTTCTCTACCTAAAATCCTTCCTACTCCTGTATAAGTATTCACCAAATTTTTAGCAATTTCTTGAGCCTGTGGGCTTTCATGTACTGCACTTAGAAACGTTTCCATTATTTCACGATCAAGTAGTGCTTTGCCTTTGCTTTCTAATATTCTGAATTCGATTTCTTCTTTACTTTTATTCATATAATTTACCTTTCACTAACAACAAACTTTTTTTAGATATTTACTGCTGTTTTTTATCAGCATTGGCATAAAGCCATAGCTTTCGAGTGAAGTCAAATCAATTTCTCAATCTTTTTTACTTATTTTTTCATCTAAGAGTAAAGATATTAATATATACTGATTTTTTATTTTAAATCTGTTGAATTTCGCCTAAAGAGAGGCCTGTTATTTGCAAAATAATATCGGTAGAAATTCCTCCTTTCACTAAATCCTTTGCAATTTTCATCTTTTCTGCTCTTTTCACTTTTTCTTCGCAAATTTGTATGCTTTCAAACAGAGATTTTATTAGCGCATAGCGTAATTCTTGACTCTCAATTTTTTTGTATTCTTTTATTAAATCAGGTAGCTCACTTTCTACTATCTCATCTTCCTCTATGAGCAGATCTGTAATGCTAATTGATAATGTTTCTGCTATTGCATATAATTTTTCCAGTGAAATGGCCACACGTCCTTGCTCATAGTTGCTTATTTCATCACGTGTTGTATCCATTTTCTCAGCCAAATCCTTTTGAGTATACTCTCTCACTAGCCTCCATTCTTTTATCTTTTTTCCTATTTGGTAGTAGATAGAACCTGTTTTTTCTTCAACACACTCATTAGCAGAGAGGCCAATTGCTTGTGAAACAATATCAACAGAAATTCCTGCTTTAACCATACCCTTTGCAATTTTTACCTTCTCTGCTTTTTTACTACTTTTCTCACCAACTCGGGTAAATTTTGTTAGCAAGTAAAACACCTTGCGCAACTCTTGATCATTAATCGTTTTATATTTTCTTACTAGATTTAATATTTCCTCTTCTTCGTTTTTAAGGCAAATTTTTTCACTTGATACAGGAATAAGATCTATGATGCCAACCGATAACACTTCTGCTATAGCATACAATTTCTCAATCGAAATTTTACGTGTTCCTTTTTCATATTGTAGTACTACTTGATACGTTACGCCAATTTTTCCCGCTAAATCTTTTTGAGTATAACCTCGCTTTAACCTCCAGCTCCTTACTTTTTGTGCTATTTTGTACCTTATCGAGATATTTGCCATAAATATTATACAGGTTAATACTACCAAATAAAGATATACAAAAGGGATGCTTCTTTCTATGTTTGAATTTTAGTTGAATATTTCTTCACAATTGTGTATAATTATTAATGCTTTTTAAGTGGATTTCCTATGGCTCTTTCGAAGTTTCTCGATCCCAAGAATGATATATCGTTCAAGCGCATCTTTGGTACTGAAAAAAATAAAGATATCCTTATTCACTTTCTTAATGATATTCTCGGCTTTGCTGGAACAAATGCAATACAGGATATAGAGTTTTTAAGTACTATTCAAGATCCTGATATTGCTTCTAAAAAACAAAGCATTGTTGATGTTCTTTGTAGAGATAAAAATGGGCTGCAAGTGATAGTCGAAATGCAGGTCGCTAAAACTAAGGGCTTTGAAAAACGTGCTCAATACTATGCTGCTAAAGCCTATTCAAGACAGGATGACAAAGGCGATCAATATCATGACCTTAAGGAAATTATCTTTATTGCTATAGCAGACTGTATTTTATTTCCTGATAAGTCTGAGTATAAGTCAAAGCATACCATTCGCGATGAAGATACTAATGAACATGATCTAAAAGATTTTTACTTTATATTTATTGAGTTGCCTAAATTTCCAAAAACCAAAGAAGATCAGCTTTCAAGTATTGTTGAGAAATGGGTCTACTTCTTTAAATATGCAGATGAGACTAGTGAAGAAGAGCTGGAAAAAATAATAGGTAGTGATCTAATAATTAAAAAGGCCTATGAAGAACTAAATAGGTTCAACTGGTCAGAAAAAGAATTTATTGCCTATGAACAGGAAATAAAACGTATTCTTGATGAACAGGCTGTCCTTGCTCAAAAACTTGATGATGCTACTGCAAAAGGCATCCTCATCGGACATGAAAAAGGCAGAAAAGAGAGGGAAATTGAAGTTGCAAAGAATCTACTTAAAGCAGGAGTTTCTATTGATATCATAGCTCAAACTACTGGTCTTACAGCTAATGAAATTAAAGACTTAAGCTCTTTGGATGTTTAGATGAACATCTTTGTACTAGATGAAAACCCAGAGATTGCGGCAAAAATGTTATGTGATAAGCATATAGTAAAAATGCTATTAGAAACTGCTCAGTTACTGAGTAATGTTTTTTCAATAGCATTAAAAGTGCCAAATCCTTTAGTCAGCATCACAGACCAGAATATAGAAGTTCCATATAAACTTACTCACAAAAACCACCCTTGTTCTCTATGGGCTAGACAATCCAAAGGGAACTTTTTCTGGTTAATAAAATACGGAAGGGAGCTGTGCAAAGAGTATACTTGGCGATATAAAAGAAAACATAGATCAGAAGAAGTTATAGATTGGTGTGATAGTAATAAGAATTTGCTTGTTTTTCAATCAACCGATATAAAGCCTTTTGTACAGGCGTTACCAGATCAATATAAGTCTAGTCATTCAGTAAAAGCTTACAGAGAGTACTACCTAAAAGAAAAGATGAGGTTTGCTAAGTGGGAAAAGGGTAGAGAAGTACCGGATTGGTTGCTAAGCAGAATCGTACGTCTGAAAAGCCGCAAATAAAAAGAACGCCTTAATTAGTAGAGAGGAAGGTGCATAAAAACTAAAACATCTTCTCACTTTAACTCTTAATTAGATTTGAGGTAAATCATTAAAATCTCCACTCTTTTAACTGAGTCTGATAAAATTTAAAAACGGCAGTTTATTGAATACTTTACATGATTAAACCATTAAAACTCTTCAATTTTACTGAATTGATGGTAATTTCAAGGTATTTGCTGCTCAAATTTAGATACATGCTAATTTCTCTATTATAAATACTTAAATTATAAACTATTTACTCTTTAATTTTGGTTATTAGTACTGCGATCCAGAGGTATTCCAACATCACTCACTTCAGAAGAGCAAAGTACTCTGATAATCTGGAATTTCAAAGTAAGGTCTCGATATTACTTCTTTTATAACCTAACGAAAATCTGAGTTCAGAACATAAAACCAGTCCCTTAATATAACTACTTTGCTGTTCCCTTACTATCATTTACAAAGAAGCCCTTATATTTTTCTACTAAATCTGGTCTTTTCTTCATCTATATCTCCTTCTACACCTAGAACTCTATTCGCCAATTCCCTATTCTCTAGAGAAATAAGTAATGCTCTATATCACCGTCAGAAATTAATCTGCCGCACCGAGAACTGATAGACCTTTTTATCTTTCCCATTATCTCTTTTCTTGGGGTGAGTAAAACAATATATTTTTCCACATAGTTATAAGCTGGGAACCATAAAAACAGCTTCATGATCAGCCATTTTAAAAGTTCGATCAAGTTCAATATTCCTAAGCGTTGTACTTGCCTTATATGAACAATAACATCCCAATGTAAGGAAAGTTAATGCAGTCAAAGCAAGTGAAATAGATATTCCTAAATGAGACATTGTTAAACTTGTGCCAACAGCAAATACTCCAGATAATATAAGAGAAGCAGAGGCATAAATTATTTGCTTTCTACTCTGAGCTCTTGCTTCTGAGAATTGAGATTTTACTGCTGAACTTTGTTCAGAGACTCGAGATAGGTTGCTAGTCCTTTTACTATAACCTTGTTTTACATTAACACCCACAGACTCAGTGGCAACTTTTGAATCCATCTCATCCTGGATTGATATATCAATATTTTCCGGCTGTTCATTAGCTAGAATAAGCTCATCATGCAAATTTTTTACAGAGCAAAAATGTGAGGGATCGATACTAAAGCTTTCTTCAATGCCTTCTAATCGTTTATTCTCTTCCTTTAATCGTTCTATATTTCCTCGTAATATACTATTTTCTAATAGCAATTCCTCACATTGTTTCCCTTTTGCATCTATCTCTTGTTCCAGCTTTACTAGTTTAATTTCATAGTCTTTACATAACTCAGCTTTTCCTTCCGGTATATCTGCATCCTCCACTTGTATACACGAATCTTCGGTTTCTCTTTTTGTCTTTTCCGCTCTTAACAAATACTCATAATCATCTTCTAACCCATTTATTTTTTGCATTAATCGTTGATTGTTCTCATTCAGCCCATTTATAACTTCCTGCATCTTTTCTTTTTTATTAAATAGCAATTCCTTTTCTTCTTTCGCTGTAGCAAGTTTTTCCTTAAGTTCATCATTTTCTGCTAGAAAATCTTTATTCTCTTTTTCAAGTTTATCTACTTTTTTCTCTAACTCTTGAACACTGTTATCTAAGGATTCATTCATCTTTTCCAATCCCTTCAATTTTTGTTCAAGATACATGCTTTTAGAATCACTTTGTGGTAATCTTGTACCAATATCTACGAGAATTTCTCCTACAAAATCCATAAACTTTTTGAAATGTCTCTCATGAACTATCACTTCTTCACTTAGTGTAGTATTACCCAGCTTTTCCACAATTTCTTGGATTTTTTTTAAACTATTGGATAATAGCTCCATTCGTTCAACAATTTTAGTTACTTCACTTACGTTCAATTCATCACTCAGATCTGCATTACTAGTATAATTCTCACCAGTGGTAACTAGGTTAGATGGATTGGCAGGTTTAATCGGGGTACTCGTATCAACAGAAGCTCCAAATGGCATAAACAGTGCACTTCGGCTGCTCTTAATCGATCTACCTAGTGAAGGTATATCACTATTATAAAGTGTTCTATCACCACTAGAGGCAACTTGCTCTTGTCTATAATTTGTAGAAGTTCCTGTTGGACTAGTACCATTTTTCTGATCTTCTCTACTGCTTTCATTCGTAAAGCGCTTCACTCCCATTACCCTCCTAACATTCTCTCCAAGTTCTTCTCTTTCGATTATAATACGAGATTCATTTTTTTCATAGTTAATTTTATCATATAATTGTTCACATTCTTTGTAGGACAATATTGGTTGTAGCGTCTTCTTCTTTACTTCTTCATCGTAGAAAGCTCTCAGCTTATCATTTGATAATATTGCTATAGCTTCTTTTACATCAGGATGCAATTGAGAATGCCCATTTTTGCATGAATGAACACGGTTCAGTAGAAAAATCTTAACAGAGTGTTGCTTGTATTCCATAATTTCCTCTAATGTAATCCCCATAACTTTTTCTTGTGATTCTATGTATCCTAGAGCTTCTTCAAAGTCTTGTCTGTTAGAGGTGAGAGGTTGAGCTTTTTTTAACTTTTTGATCTCACTATCTTTTGGATGCACACCATTAACTTCAATAACAGGGATAACACTTGCAGAGTCAATCGCATTTAACACAATACTACAATCATCTTGATTTTTTAGGAAAGCTTTTAGCTGTTTTTTAAAGTTCAATAAATTACTTAATTTATCTTCATTAGTTTTAGATTTTTTGATTTGATCATAAACGTTTCTGGCTGCTTGGTTATTCTCTTTATCAGTCCTTATTTTACTTTCTAACTTACCAAGGAGTTTGCTCAGTGGTTTTTTAAGTTTCTTATAATCGTTAACAAGCAGTTCTCTTATCCGTCTTTCAAAATCTCCTTTTTCTTTGAATCTCAAAACAGTATATAGATCATCTTCAGCCCTCTGCTGATCGGATTTTGTATTTACAACCATAACCTTACCTAACACTAACAGATACTGCTGAACAGAACTTAAGGGCGAAGTTAAAACACACTTAGTTAAAGTCATAAGCACTTCTCCAATTAATCTTACTAATATTCTTCTGGAAAACAACATATCTACTGACCTTATTCTTGGGAATATAAATAGAAAAAGTGCATCACCTATAGTCTCCAGAAAACCTGGTGTTAGCTGTCAAATTAAGATTTCTAGAAAATACTCAATAATTCCAGACAGATTTCTCTAGGCCTGACCAGAACGTTTGGGTATCAAATAGGTCTTTCTGGAGTAATTAGGTGTTGTAACTTAGTTACAAATTTAGTACCATAGCGTTGTTTTCATGATATAGGGAGGTTTAAATGCCAATAGAAACAAAACGTCAGGCTGAAGTGCTTAAAAAGCTACAAGATGTGATAAAACATACAGATCGTGACATTGCGGCTGGAAGAAAGTTAGCTATTAAAAGGTGGGTCAAGACCTATATAGAGTATATCAAACTTTTTAAGGATGATAAGCTGGAATTCTTATATAATGTTTTTCGAGATGAAGGTTGTTGGTTAGGTACAAGGTTAAATAATACTGTTTTAGGTCAGAAATTGACTGAAGAGAAAATAGGAGAAATCGATAACCCACTACCAAGGTATGGTATGGCATCTAGGTACTGTATAACGGGCAAGATAGGTGATTTTTTCAACAAACAGTTTGTACTCTCTAGAGGTCAATTTACTTCAGAAGAGGTAGATAGTCAAGGTAATCCGATCAGTGATCAATATGTAAGAAACATTCTGCTATCATCCATGAAGAGAAATGGTCCTGTGTTTGATTTCTGGATCGATAGAGAATCTGGGGAATTAAAGAAGTATGATGCAGTAGAAGGTTTTGACAGTGCTGTAAAACTTAAGTGGAGCGAAGGGGTAGAGTATTTTTATAATCAGTTAGAGGAAAAAGATAAGGAGAAGAAGCTTACAGAAGCTATTGTTGCTCTTTCTCGTCCTCAATCTGTTGAGAAAGACGCTCCTATTTTAGATTTTTGTGTAAGGAATATAGGCGATAAAGATACTCTTTTACAGAAATTATTGCAGAAAGATAAGGGAGTATATTCCCTTCTTGCTGAATTAATAGAGTCATGTTTTTTTGATACGGTTCATGATTTGGTACAGTGCTGGTGTTATAAAGGCGTTTCAGCAGGAGGAGACTGTTCGGACAAGATATTCTCACAGCAAGACTATGAACTTTTTCTTTATTCACTTTCAAATGTGATGTTGAAAAATCCTGAGTTAAGTGTTCAAGCTAGATCCCTTATTATGGAGATTTGGAAATGTGAACGCTTTGCTGAATACAGAGAGACCTCTGTTAATACTTCTAATTATACAGTTCCTATAAAGAGTGTACTTGGGGGATTAATCATTAATTGGAAACGAGAAGATGTTTGTAAGCCCGATAGGGAAATAGAGAAAGAAGAAATATTAGATATGATTTCATTTGCCAAAGGTTGCTTTCCTGAAAAGTTTGACCTTTTTAAAGAAGTCATGATAGAAAATCTTAGAATATGTGGTAGGGAAGGAAAGAGGAAAGGTGTAGATTACGGCAAGTTTGCAGAAGAGTTATTTCTTCAGTTAGAGAAAGTAACTTTACCTTCTGTAGGTGATGGTCCTTGGAATAATTTGCGGTCTCAATCTAAGGTATCTTTGCCACTTGATGGTTCTGGTGATGGCCCACAGTCTGAGTTTGAAGCTCCTAGTGTGAGTGGTATTTCTGGTTCTCATAAGAAAAGAAGAATCTAGTCTACTCATTAATGTGAGTGGTTTTTCTGGTCTTAGCAAATAGAGAGGTGCTTTGTGTCTTTAATAAGAAGTTTAGTGGATGGAGATCTTGATGGTTTTAGACAAGAGTTTGAATCCTTTTTAGATCAATGTCCATTTTTCTTGTATCATGTAAGTACAGGACGTTTCCTTCCTGTATTCTTTTTCAGTATGTTTGCTACTGCTCATGATGCTAATATCTTAAAAGCAAATGAGAGAGTGTATTTTCGTTTTGATAATCATGGTATTGATACAGGTGGTAGAAATAGAAATACAGGGAACCTAAAAGTCGCTGTTTATCGTGACGGACAGCAAGTTGTCAGATGCTACAGTATTTCTGATCGTCTTAATAGTGATGGGTTAAGGTTCAGTACAAGGGAAAGAAATGCTCTAGTGCGAGAGATTAGAGGGCAAAATCCAAATTTAAGGGAAGAAGACCTAAATTTTGAGCAATACAAAGTATGCATGCATGGAAAGGGCAAGAGTCAGGGAGAGGCGATTGCAACAGTATTCGAGGTGATTCGTGAAAAAGATTCTCAAGGTAGAGATAGATTTGCTAAATATTCAGCGTCTGAGATTAGCCTTCTTAGGCATATAGAACGCAATAGGCTTAATGGGATTAATGCGCCTGCGCCACGCAGTTTGTTGACAGTTAAGGAAATAGGAAGTATACGACTCAATCAAGATCAGAGAGTACAGCTTGGTCATTTGGTCAATTTTGTGCAAGTTGCACCGGGTCAGCAAGGGATTTTCAGTTTTATGGAAGTGCTAGCAAGTAACCAAAGAATAAATATAGAACGTGGAATAAATGAAGGAATTTTGCCATACATAACTCGAATCTATCGTAGTTACCTAGGCAGCCTACAAAATGACATTCAAAATCGCAGTCAAAAGTTTGAGAGTCACGGATTTTTCTTAGGTTTGTTGGCAAATTTTATTCATCTCTACACAATAGATATTGACCTTGACTTGTCTCCTGGAAATTCATATGTTGCTTTTCTTATATGTCATCAGGCAGAGAGAGAAAACATTCCTATCGTTATTAATGTTACTAGATGGAGGACATCGTCTGATATTGCATTAAACCGCGCTAGAGCTGATGCTAAAAGATTACATGCTTCTTCATTTATATCTATTCACACTGAATCAAGAAATGCTGTTTGTATTGGATTAAATTTTAATCTGAATATAGATCCTTTTAGTATTGATACAGTAGAGTTTTTAGAGAATAGATTTCCTTTGGTACAAAGATTATTTGAGTGTTTGGAGGATGAAGGAATTAGAGAAAATATTAGAGATTTCTTGCTTCAACATCTTCCTAACGAAATACCAAGAAATGCAGAGAATTATAACAGAATATTTGATTGCATAACTGGTTTTGCTTTTGGGAATAGTATTTTAGAAGAGTTCAGATTAGTAAACGCAGTTCAACAACGTGTAAGAAAGTATATATTTAGATATGGTGATGAGAATCATGCTTTAACCATGGTCTTCCATACTCAAGGTTCTGATATAGTTATACTTCATATTAGAGATAACAACGCTGTACAACAAGGAGCCATCAATTTACAAGATCTTAATGTTGACGGAAATAATGTTCATGTACGGGAAGTTTCATGCACACTTAATAATCAACTTGGCCTTAATATTCATACAGATAACCTTGGTTTATATCACAATTACCAAAATAATAATGCAAATAATTTTCTTGGTGGTAATCTTGTGCAAGTGCCTAATGCTGGAAATGTGCATAATGCTTTAAATCAAGTTATGAATGATGGCTGGCAAGATAGATTTCAGCATCAAGAATTATTTAGAAACATTTCTGCAGTATTAATGCCAGAAGATACGCATGGCAATATGATAATAGATGTAAATAGCAAAGATAAGTTTCGCTCTATACTACATGGTACATTTTATGCTAGTGATAATCCTTATAAAGTGCTTGCTATGTATAAAGTTGGTCAAACATATAGTTTAAAAAGGTGGCAGGAAGAAGAAGGAGAAAGGGTAATACTTACAAGAGTTACAGAACAGAGACTAGGTCTTCTATTATTAAGACAACCTACAGCAGATACTCACCCAATTGGATATGTATTAGGATTTGCTGATAATGCAGAAGAAGTAGAACAGGAGCAAGACGAGGCAAGGTACAAAATAACAGAATTGATGAGCAAACAAAGGGGATATTTGCCTATTACTTCTGGAAATGAGGTGGTTTTGTCTTATGCTGTATTTAATAGAGGTGCACAGAGAGCAGAAGACTTTATATCTCTTCCACAACAAGCAGTGTATGTACATAGACTTGATCGTCGTGGTCATGACTCAAGACCAGAAGTATTAGTGGGACCTGAAAGTGTTATTGATGAAAATCCACCAGAAAATCTATTGTCAGATCAAACTCGTGAAAATTTCAGGCGCTTTTACATGGAAAAAAGACCAGGACAGAACTCGATTTTTTTGCTTGATATAGATGATAATCTGCACGTTCCATTTAGTTACTTGCAAGGTACTAGAGCACAGGCAATAGAAACATTAAGGTCAAGAATAAGGGGAGGTGGTACTTCTACAGCACAAGGAATATTACAACAAATAAACACTATCCTTCGTAGAAACAACGCTCGTGAAATAGAAGATGTGCATAATCTACTTGCACTAGACTTTGCAACAGAAAATCAAAATTTCCGTTATTGGCTACAAACTCATGACATGTTTTTCGCTGCACGACAATATACTTTCCATGATGATCGATCTAATCCAACTAATGATCGTCATGATTTTGCAATAACTTCAGTAGGAGTCGATGGAAATCAAAATGATCCAACAGGTAGGGACTTATTAAGTAGTAACATAGATAACTTTAAACAAAAAGTAGATTCGGGTGAAAAAGATAGATTAACTGCTATTATTAATGTAGGTAATCGTCATTGGGTTACATTAGTTATTGTCCACCAAAATGGAAATTATTATGGGTATTATGCTGATTCACTTGGTCCAGATAGTCGTATTGACAATAATATTCGAGGAGCTTTAAGAGAATGTGATATTAGCGATGATAATGTCCATGATGTTTCCGTTCATCAGCAAACAGATGGCCATAATTGTGGCATATGGGCATACGAAAATGCTAGGGATATTAACCAAGCTATTGATCAAGCTTTACAGGGAAATAGTAACTTTGGAGAGAAAGGTGAAGGTATTATAGGTTATATACGTGGTCTTCTTAGTGCAGGAATTGGAAATGACACTAGACAACCTCAAAGAAATGAACAATACTTTAGAAATCGGAGAAGAAATATTTCACAATTATTCCAAAATGATTCTCTATCTTCTCCTAGGGGTAGATTGATTCAAGGTCGTCCAGGAATTCAACATGAAATTGATCCATTACTATTACAATTTTTAGAACTCCAATATCCACAGCGTGGAGGTGGGGGAGCATTGCAATTAGGCGGAGAAAGAGTGATATCAATTGATTTTGGTCCGCAATCTGTATTGGATGAAATTGATGGAGTGAATAGAGTTTATGATCATAGCAATGGTAGAGGCAGTAGGTAGAGGTTAATAGGTGAATGAAGTATTTCTTTACTCCATATTTACGCGTTGGTTGTAATGGGTCTTTTAATTTATTTCTGCATATTTTTTTTGGGGGGTTGTTTATTAACAATAATATAGAAGATATTAATAAAGCTTTTGTCCGTAAAGCACATTCATGAGAGCGATATTTTCTTAAAATCAGCTAGCTTTAGATGCTGAAGTTGTGTACCGTTTAGAATAACTTCCTTAATTTTGGATATAAAATAATTTAAACGTAAGATCCACTGTAAAAGATAAGATTTAATTTGGAAGAAAAATTGATGTGATTAGAACTTGACCTTACATAGTATAGGAATATTTTTTATAAAAAGAACAATATCCATTTGAAATGTAAAATTATCATAAATTTTTCTTTTTGTTCTCAAATGAATTACTATTAATTTAGTATTATATATTGCTAATAACTTAAATAATCCAACCATTTCCAGCAACAAAAACCGCTACCCGTGAGAACATTTTTCTTTGGGATGGGATGGTCTACCAAGTGATACGTTCAAACTTTTCTATATAATAATTCTACTATATCTTAAAACTAGCTATATTAGCCTACTTTTACCACATTTACATACGAACCAATTTGCTTAGCTTTGTTGCAACAATTTTACGTTTTTATTTTTACAACGCCGCTTTTATTTAAATTGTTCTCGCAAAGGTAGGTACTTTTTTGTGCTTTTTGGAAAAAGTCAATAATTAGATTTTTTGTGGTGCTAATTGGCTTACATTTTTATTGAAAATATTTTTTTAAAAAGTGGTTGACTTATGAAAACCCCACATTATAATTAAAATTGGGTTTTTGTTATATTAGGAGGTAGTATACAAACGCCTAACTTTACTATATAAACTTCAAAACATTGCATTAGGTATCGTTTCATATGTTTACAAGCTCAAGATAAGCTAAAAGGATTTTATACATAAATCCATCATCAGGCTTATCTGATTCAGGAAATTATATAGTACTTTTTTGGTTGGTTTGTGAGGTGGTACAATGAAAAGTGTGTTTAATAGAACTAATACACCTTCTTTTATAGCTGGTACCCTTGCTACTCTTACGTTACTTGCGTCTGGGGTTTTTGCTATAGCTCTCTATGTTGCATTCTTATCTTCAATTGCAGCCATAGGTATATCCCTTCCCGTTATTTTGATTTTATTTGCGCTTTCTACAGCAGTAATTGCACTTTCATACAAAATAATCAGTCAGAATAAAAAATTAGATGTCAAAGAAGCAGAATTTAATGAAAAAATTAAATTAGCTACAAATACGCATCAAATCAAAGGGCTAAATATGGAAGAGCTAGATAAGAAGCTTAGTATTCAATGTGATAAAATGGAAGAGCTAAGAAAAGAGCTTAGTACTGCAAAGGAAGAGCTAAGGAATGAACTTAGTAGTTTCAAAACAACATTTGATAAAGAGCTAAGGAAAGAGCTCGATGGTGTTGCAATAAAATGTGAAGAAGAGCTGCAGATGGGCTTCTATGAAAAAGGTCAGGAAAGAGAAGAGATAATAACACTTGATGATGTTATACTTTCAAACGATATAAAACAAAAGTTGAGAAGGATTTGTGAACCAAATGCTCTAAAAAAAAGACAAGGATACATCTTGTGCGGTCAACCAGGAACTGGTAAGACTACGGCTGCTAAGGTGATTGCATATGAAACTAGATTTACATCTGCATTTATAAGCGTTTCTGCCTCTAATTTGACTAATACATCAAATATGCGTCAGGTTTTTGAGAAAGCAGAGAAGAACGCTCCTTGTATAGTTTTTATAGATGAAATTGACAGTATTGGCGCAAAGCGCCCTAATGATTTTGATGATGGAAAATATTCAAGATCTTTAAATTATTTATTAGAGAAATTAGATGGACTTAACACTATGGAAGGTATGACAGTGCTTGGTGCAACTAATCGTCCAGGTGTTTTAGATTCTGCGCCTACTAGGCACGGTCGTTTGTCATGCATTAATTTTCCTACACTAGAAGAAGAAAGCACATGTAGAAAACTGATACAGGGTCTGAATGGTACATTAAAACCCGCACATCTTAGATCACCTAAGAACGAATGTCGTAATTTTGTAGGTTTGTCAATAGCAGATATGAATGGTTTGATACAACTTGCAATTGAAAGTAAAGAACTTTTACTGACTAAGTTTATAACTGAATGTAGAAATTTCGCGAAGTCTCGTAAAAGTATGTCGAGTAAGCAGTATAATAACATGCAAAGCAATAATCAAGTGCCAACTAATCCTTTATTACACTTAGATGAGGGTTATGGTAGTCGTTGTAATTCACCTGCTCAAGTTACCAATGACTCAAGTGTATCCCGTAGTAGGTCGTCAAGTCTGTCAAGTCCTGGCGGTAGCAATAATGATCAGCCATGTCCAAGTAGCAATTTAAGTGAAGTACCGCCAATATCGCGTAGCCAGTCACTGAACTCTTTGCATTCTGATGATAATGATATTGAAGTAATTAGTAAATCGCAATGTCGTTAATCTAGCAAGCATAACTAATTAACAAACAGAAGCATAGTAGGCTCAGAGGTGTGCACATCAATGTCAGTGAAGTTTATGGTAGTAAAAAATAATAAAGTTAGAAAAATTATGCTTGCATTAGTTTTTTATGTGTTATACATAATGTCTTTAGTCATTTCATTATGGATTGACCGTTTTTCTAGTTATAAAATAAATAATTTGAGGTGTGGATTATGGAATATGAGCAGTGGTTAGGCATATTAACTTCAATAAATGCTGACAATGATTTAAATGAGAGCAATATAATAAAAAAAATAGGAGAGAAGTTAGAAAAAGAAAATCCAGACACATATCAAGAGTGGCAGGATAATCAATGTGGCGTAAATTATACATTATTAGATAGTCAACTTACGTTGTTGCATATAGCTGCCGCAAATGGCCTTGCAAAGGTAACAGAGCTTCTAATAAAAAAAGGGGCTGACGTTAATAAAGCAAATCAATACGGATGGGCTCCATTACATTGTGCTGCTGCAGATGGCCGTACAGAAATAGTAAAAGCTCTCATAGAAAAAGGGGCAATTGTTAATGCAGCAGGAGAAGATAAGTGGACTCCATTACATCACGCTGCTGTAGAAGGCCATACAGAGATAGTAAAGACCCTCATAGAAAAAGGAGCAAATGTTAGTGCAGTGAATCAAAACGGGTCCACTCCATTACACTTTGCTGCTGTAGGTGGCCACATAGAGATAATAAAGGCCCTTATAGAAAAAGGGGCAGATGTTAATGCAGTGGGAGAAGATAACTATACTCCATTATACCTTGCAGTTGAAAATGGCCACACAGAAGTAATAAAGGCCCTTATAGAAAAAGGGGCAGATGTTAATGCAGTTGATAAGTGTGCTCTGTTACGCTTTGCTGCTAAAATAGGTCGTACAGAGGTGGTAAAGGCTCTCATAGAAAAAGGGGCAGATGTTAATGCAGTAAATCAAAACGGTTGGACTCCATTACACTTTGCTGCTCAAATGGGTCATACAGAGATAGTAAAGGCTCTCATAGAAAAAGGGGTAAATGTTAATGCAGTGGACATTATGGGATATACTTCATTACATTTTGCTGCTAAAAATGGCCACACAGAGGTAGTAAAGGCCCTCATAGAAAAAGGGGCAATTGTTGAAGTAGTGGATATAAATGGACATAGATATACTCCATTACACTTTGCTGCTCAAATGGGTCATACAGAGATAGTAAATGTACTCATAGAAAACGTGGCAAATGTTAACGTGTTGAGTGAATCTGATAAGGTGACTCCATTATACCTTGCTGTTCAAAATGGTCATGCAGAAACAGTTAAGGCTTTAATGAAAAAAGGGGCAAATCCTTTATTGGAAAATAAAAGTTATAGAACTCTCAAGCGTTTAACTGAATTAATCAAAAATAATCATCTTCCGAAAAAAGCAGAGAAAACAACAACAGGGGAGCAAGTGGATGATGAATATGAATTGCTTAAATATTCATTGCTGTTTCGTAATGGTTATCCATTAATTGATAATGTTAGAAGAGATGCATTTGATAATTTATTATGTACGTGGTTTGCTGACGTATCTGGTTTAACACAAGAGCAAAAGGAGTTGAATAAAAAATTGTTAAGTATTCTTAAAGATCTTTCATATTTGAGTGATCGTGATGAAAATATTTTACGTAATTTTTTACGAGAGAATAAAGATGATGACGATCTAAAATACATCCTTAATCTTCCAAGAGGAGAATCTTGGTTAACAATATTGCATGTAATATCAAGTATGGATGGTAAGTTAGCAGAAAAATATGTGAATTTACTCTTAGAGGCTGGAGCTGATCCTAATAAAAAGGACGATAGAGGAAAAACACCATTACATTATGCTTCGTATAATAATATAGGGTCTCTCATAAAAGCAGGGGCTGATCCTAATGCGCAGGATAGTGAGAAGAGAACGCCTTTGCATTGTGCTGCTGGTATTGGTGATGAGAAAAGTGTAAATGTTCTCCTAGAGCACGGGGCTGACTCTAGTAAAAAGGATAAACAGGAAAAAACTCCGCTACAAGTTGCAACTGATAATCATAACTACCATGTTGAAAGGCACTTTTTAACTGACAATCAAAAAAGATTGTGCACAGAGCTTGGTCGTATTGTTGATGCAGAAGACTTTTTCACAGACTTTACTGAACTAAAAGGGTTTTTGAGTAAATACAGGAGTACTCAAGATCTTAAAAGGATTTTGAACCTTCGTGATTATCAAGGAAAATCAGAAATTCTTCTAAATCTCAGAATCGTTTTTTATTCAAGACATTTTCGTGATTGTGAAGCTCCTTATGAAGAAGCAAAAAGACTGCTGTTAGAAGCGGAAGCGATTGACTATGAAAGATTAGATAGAAAAGAACATTCGCCTGAATCTGGAACTTTATGGGATAATTTAATATTAAACCAGCAGCAGAAGTTGAAAATGTTTTTAGGTGAAGTAGGTGCAGCTCAAGATATGAAGAAACTAGAACAAGTTGTAAACAAAGCTATAGAGTCTGGAGTAAGATTTAATTTTCTTATTCATCCAGGTAAAATGATGTACCAAGATACATATAATTTTACAGATTGTGTAATGAAAAACATTAGTGCATTAAAAAAGAGTTCTAAAGTTGAAAATGATATAGAAGTTGCTAGTGGTATAGTATGTAAATTGGTATCAAAAGGAGCGGTGTTGCATAACTTAAGTAGTATAGATGTAATCGATACACTGGAATCAGAATTTAAAGATCACAAAACTAATATGAAAAAAGCTCATGAAGAATATGTCAATAATACTTTAAAGTTTATGGAAATTGTTAAAAGTGCAGCTAATGGTAAAGTAAAAAATGCAAAAATAGATAACTCTACTTTTTACTTAGAATATTCTGAGAACAGCAAAATAGATGTTGCGAAGATTACAGATGGGGCAAGGGATTTAGGACTAACTCAAGGAGAAATAGAATACGGAAGAAATATAATAAAGATCGGTAAAAGCGAGGTAGAGATTATAACGCAAAAAGGCATAAGGTATTATACTGATCTTGCAGATGGTAGCGATATAGTATTAACTTTCTCTAGTAGTTTAGGAGAATTAGAAGTTAATTTGTCTCCTGACAAGAAAGATAAAGATAAAATAATAGTAGAAGTGAGTAATAAAAAGGAAATACTGGAAAAGTTCAAAGATTGTAAAGAGGAATTAGGTAAGAATTGCTCGCTTGGTGGGTATCTGGTCTACAATGCTATTGAAAAGGGATATTTTGAAAGGTCTGGAAAATTGATGCGTTCTGAAGCAATCAGTCAATCTAATGGAAAAACTGGTCCTTTGACAAAGCTTGACGAAATAAGAGGAGCCTTAAGTTTCAAAGAAACAGTAAACCGTTGTATATAGTAAGGACAGATGGTGATATTGAGTTAATAGCTTAAAGATTATTCTAAAAAAGTTATCTTGCTTCTTGATATTTATGGTCTTTCAAGCATGCCACTAGCTTTAAGATCTTGTAGGCTAGTTGGACTGATTTTAATCTAACTTTCTTCCCTCTTGTCTCCATCTTTATGGGCAATAATAGCCTCTTCTATGACAGCAGCTATTTCGTTCAGTTTCTTCACCTGATTGATTTCCTGGTTTTTATGCATTGCCTTCAGAACCTTTTCATAAAGATCTTGCTTTTTCTCATTGCTCAGTAGTTCACAATATTGTTTTAGCTGCTCAGGGGTCCTCAATAGAAGCCGTTCTATTATATTGTTGCTTCCTGATTCTAATTTTTTACGTTTATTGTTATTATTATTCATACAAATTCCCACTCATTAAAGACTGAATTCTTCCAAATGTTTACTACTGTTTTCTTAGCAGTATTGGCATAAAGCCATCTATTTTGGCGGAAGTCAAGAAATTTTTTAAATACTTATTTGTTATTAATAATGGTAAGGATATTAATTTCGAAGTTATAGCATTTCTCATAATAGTCCGAACAGGTCATAGGAAGGCAGAATCAACAGCACGACGAAAGGATTCGAATAGAGGAATGTTTTTCCTGGCTCTGTTTTTTATAGCAAACCAATGATGCTCAATTTTGTTGAAATCTGGAGAATAAGGCGGCAGATACAAAATTTCTGCACCAACCCCTTTAGCAAGCTCGATAATCTTATCAGACTTATGAAAAGTAGCATTGTCAAGAATGACAGTCTGTCCAGGTTCCAAGATCGGTGTCAAAAATTGCTCAAACCATCCATTAAAAACATCCATATTACAGTGGCCTTCAAAGGTTAACGGAACAACTATCTTTCTTCCACTTAAGGCTGCAACCATACTGATTCGTTGAGTTTTCTTTCCAGATTTTAAGGCATAAAACCGCTGTCCTTTCTGGCAATATCCGTAGGGGTAGTCTTCGGTGTTATCAATGCCAGACTCATCTATATACACTAAGTTTTTAGGTTCTTTTGTCGCTATAATTTTCAAAAATTCAGCACGTTTTTCTTCGTTTCTTTCCTTGTATCCATATGTCTTTTTTTGCGCGTAAATCCAATTTTTTTAAGGGCTCGATAGATCGTTTGGATACTAACGTTGTTCCAAAGTTTAGCCATTTCCGATAGAGTCTTTCCTCCGTGTTCTCTGGCAAATTTGGCAAAGGTATCCCAGTCGGTAATTTTGTGATTGTAACCCCCATTTCCAAGTTTTTTTGATTGAAAGTCTCCTGTTTCTTTTCTTCTTTGCTGCCACTCCCATAAAGTAGTTCGTCCAATCTTAAATCTTGCTGCCACTGTTTCTCTGCTTTCTCCTTCGTCTAGCGCTTCCATTCCTTTTTTTCTTAAATCATAACTATATGCTGCTGGCATTCAACCTCCTTATCATCATCTATCCTTATCCTATCACATCCGGACTTTTATGGAAAGAGCTATATATAATCAAGCTTATCAGGAAATAAATTACAATTAGAAATAGCAATAAAGAAAACCTTCTTTAAATCAATGTACTTACCACCTTTATCAGCCTGCCTTGAGTAAGCCTTAGCAGCATATAATTGAGCCCGTTTTTCGAAGCCTTTATCACGAGCGAGTTGGTTAGGTAAGGAAGCAATATTACTACTACTCCCTCCCTTAGAAACGCAGCATGCAGGTTTCCCCACACTACGCTTGAGCCCCTTATCTAAATTCTTCTTTTGTCGAACCGGCTTGTCTTTCATAAATCCTCAGAATACATCAACTTTAGTGGTGACACTAACAGTAGAGAGCCTTCTCTTGAAAAGGAGCTTGCCAACATTCTTGTTCGTTTTACTCTCTCATCAAAATACTTTTTCCATTTTAAGTCAAGGGGATTTGCATCCGCTCTGATTTTAACATGTCGTCTGATAGGTATATCAATCAGCTTAAGCAGTCTTAAATACCGTATCTCTTTTGGTTTGTTCTTGCATATGGGTGCAGCAAAGACCCATTGTCGTTGACCCATTACTTTGAAGTAACGATTCTTTATCCAACGTAATCCTTTACGAGGATGTCTTTTCTTTGCCCATTTCCATAAACTATGCCAAATTTCATTGTCGATCTTTCTAAACGCTTTTTTAGCACACACATGGTGATAGTAATTTCCCCATCCTCTCAGTAGAGAATTGAGTGACTTAATTACTATAGCCTGAGTGTTCGCTATATTTGCTTTTATCAATGTACGTGCTTTATTCAGAAGTCTTTTAATACTTTCTTTCGAAGGTTTAATAATTAACTTCTTATTATATCTACGTACATTACAACCAAGAAAGTCAAACCCTGTTGTGATAGATGTAATCTTTGTCTTCTCTTCTGACAGAATTAAACCTCGCTCATGAAGAAAAGATGATACTAAAGGCTTAACTTCATTTTCCAGTACTTCATGTGTGAAACCTGAAATAATAAAGTCGTCTGCGTACCTGATTACATTCACTCCACTTCTGATTTTTCCTCTTCTTTTGCTACCTAATTTACCAAAGCGACTTTCTAATAACTGTTCAAGACCATCTAAGGTAAAGTTAGCTAGTATTGGAGAAATTATACTTCCTTGCGGAGTGCCAGCAGTTGTGGGATACAGAGTTTTTGATTCTAGGAAACCAGCTTTTAACCATCTATGAAGAATTTTCTTCTCCATAGGAATATGCTTCATGAGCCATTCATGGTTAATGTTATCAAAACAGCCTTTGATATCACCTTCGAGTATCCATTGTAGTTGATTACGACTTGCCAGTAATAAGTGGCAAGCCACAGTAGCGTCTGCGCAGGATCTTTTAGGTCTAAAGCCGTAAGAGTGACGATCACTGATTGTTTCAGCTACCGGTTCCAACGCGAGCAGATACAATGCTTGCATCGCTCTATCTTTTATCGTGGGTATACCAAGAGGCCTTCTTTTGCCATTAGATTTACTGATATAAATTCGTTTGAGCGGAGAAGGTTTATATCCTCTTTGTTTTAACAGCTTTATTCCTTGAAATTTAGCATTGCAAGTTGACCATAGTTGACGATCTACACCTGCTGTGGTTTTTCCTTGGTTTTCAGTTACTCTCTTAACAGCCAAAGCTTTTCCGCTAAAAGAGCGTGTGAGAAGATGTTGTAAAGCTTTTACCTTACCCCATCTTCCTTCTTGGACAGCCTTAACAATACGTCTTTGTAGCCTCACAATAACTTTCTGGCATTTCTTCCATGGCAATTGCTTCCATGCTTTCGGTAGATGCACTTACAGTTTTACTTGTAATCATCTGCTTTCCTACCTTAAGTGGTTAACAAAGTTTCTTGTCACGAGGGACCAAATGGAAGTCTGCTCGTTTTCACGAGAATTAATGTTACAAATTCTATCCATTTCGTTACAAAATGGCATTCGCTTTCTCCATTCTCCTTTACCTGCACTTCCATCAGCATTCCTTGCGGTTTGCTTGCCATGTAGGCGAAAATACAGGCTTACCCTGTTCCTTCTATCATACAACAGTGGGTTAGGTGACTTCTCTATACCGGTGGAATTGTTATTTGCGTACATCCAGAAATGAAGAATGTAACTTATCCACATTACCTTTTGGTCAGAGCTTATCAGCATCTTTAGCTCTTTCATCGTATCGGTACTTATAAAGCTTCACTTACGTTCACCATACCACTAAACCTAGCCCTCCAACCACATGATGCTTGCAGTTTATGCCCCTCTCACGATTGAGCATCTTCTTTTTCAAGAGGAGGTTCATTGTCCGCATCGTTTGGCACCAACCGGTTGCCCGATTCGCACTGATGCATAGACTCAGATGGCAAAACATCTGGTTTAATAAGTTTTAGAACCCTTTCAGTTTCTTTCTGAAGGAAATCTTCTCCTTTTAAACAATATGACCGAAGACTTTCAGGTCGCACCATCTCGCAAATGTATTGAGCACCTGTAGAATCTCTACAGAGAACATCAACAATACTTTGCTTTTTAGCGGCGATATCGGGGTCTTGAATAGTACTTAAAAACTCTATATCCTTTATTTCATTTTTACCAGTAAAGCCAAGAATATCATTGAGGAAGTGAATAAGGATATCTCTATTTTTTTCAGTACCGAAGATACGCTTAAACGATACATCATTTTTGGGATCAAGAAACTTAGAAAAAGTCATAAGAAAGAACCTTAAAAAGCATTAATAATTATACACAATTCTGAAGAAATGTTCAAGTTTTTTATTTTTTTAAGTTTTGAATGCGTTGATGAAAAAAATGTCTCCCATAGATGGCTTTAGAATGCTACTACGCACCTTAGACGTCCTTTTGTATATCTTTTATTAACCCTTCTATAAAGCGCCTTAAAAGGCCGGCAAATGGATGCTATGAGTTTGGAGCTGTAGGAGACATCAAAGATACCCTTTTTGGTGTATAAAAATACGAATCTACGACAACATCGTTTAAAGAAATTAGCAGCTATTAATATCTTCTACCTTTTCATAAAAAAATAAACAAAAAAAAATTGAAAATTTGATTTGACTTCACCCAAAAGCTATGGCTTTATGCCAATACTGCTAAGAAAATAACAGTAAACATTTAAAAATAATTTATTATTAGTGAAGGGTATATTATATGAACAATAAGAATAAAAGTAAAGATCGTAAAAAAGAAATAGAGTTCCGAATTGACCTTACCCAGAAAAAGTGGAGAGAAAGAAAGGAGTTTTTTCGGGTAAAATAAAATTTTGGAGGATTAGAAATGGCAAGAGAATATACGGCAGAATTCAAATTGGAAGCTGTTAAGCTGGCAAATGAACAAAGAAAGGTAGGTCAACCAGTTGCAAAAGTAGCAAGAGATCTAGGAATAAGGGATAGTGTATTAGGAAAATGGATGAAGAAAAATAACGAAAAAAAGTCAGCGGCAAATGCATTTCCAGATGTAGCACCTTATGACAAAGAGAGATTTGATTTACAGAAAGAGTTAGCAAAAGTAACAAGAGAAAGAGACATTTTAAAAAAAGCCCTGGGATATTTTGCCAGTCAAAAAGAGTAAAATATTTTTTCATAAAAGAGCATAGTAAACACTATAAAGTGCAGGAATTATGTAGGGTTTTCTGCTAGTGGCTACTATAAGTGGACTACAAGGAAAATAAGCAGTAGAGAATCAGCAAATAAAGAGTTATTAGCAGATATTCAAAAAATATATCAAGCTTCTAAATGTAGATATGGAGCTCCTAAAATTCATGCTGAATTAAAGGCTTTGGGTAAAAGTTGCAACTTAAAAACAGTGCAAAGTATTATGCAGAAAAATGGTATTCAGGCTATATTGAGAAGAAAATTTAAAATTAAGAAACAACAAACGGACAGTAGAGTCGTAGCTCCCAATATATTAGACCAAAACTTTATTGTCGATCAACCAAATAAAGTATGGGTAACTGATATTACTTATATAAAAACCAAAGAAGGATGGCTATATTTGGCAACAATAATCGATCTATATTCACGCATGGTAGTTGGCTGGTCAATGAGCAGTTCAATAAATAAACAATTGGTTATGGACTCTTTATTAATGGCCGTTAACAAGCGTAAACCTGCCAAAAATCTACTATTACATAGTGATCAAGGTTCACAATATACTTCGCAAGGTTATCAATATCTCTTATCCATAAAAAACATAGATGAGTCATAAAGGTTGTTGTTACGACAATTCTGTTGTGGAAAGCTTCTTCAGTTCTCTAAAAAGGGAGTTACCAATAGACACCTCTCGGCACTCTAAACAGCATATCAAAACTGCTATATTTGAATATATAGAAATTTTTTATAACAAACAACGTAGACACTCCACTATTAACTATTGCATTCCTGAGCATTTTGATTCATCATTCTCTTTGTGAAAAACATTCCAAACTTTCTCTCCACTTTTTCTGGGTAAGGTCATCATAGCATTAGTTAGATGCATTAGAATTGATCATGATGATGTACATATAATGTTTAGGTTTCAAGAACTTGCTCTGGAAATGCAAAAAAAAAATGTTCAACATTATGTCGCGAGTCAAACTTAGGGTATTTGGCGTCTCATGTTTAATTTTTCGCACTACGTGCATCGCATGTCTTTAAAAATTTCTAGGTTTTTACCTATATAAGCCGAAACGCGCTTACAAAGCGTTTAAGACAGCAAAAAACGTCAAATTGACAAGGGAGAATTTGAATGCTAGCTACTACGGGGTTTCTTTGCCTTTTTTCCTGCTTAGTAAATTTCTTAAACACTTGCGATGTAGGTTAGTTGCAAGTTAAAAGCAGCTAAATCGCTCTTAATCAAGCGTTTTAGAATAAAAAAAACGCCGATATTTTAGTACATAGTAAATAGCCAACTACCACGGGGCTTCTTTTGCCTTTTTTTTTATTTGGTAGATTTCTTAATGTTTATGGCTAAACGACAATCGTCATCCCGCTACTTGTTAGCGGGATCTAGAGATACCGCGAATGAATCGCGGTATGACGGTTCGTGGCGGTATGACGATAAGGTTTATACCTTGTCATCCCAGTGCTTGACACTGGGATCCAGTTTTCCATATAATCTCATCGAAAATGTTGTAACCACTTTCTGTGCTAGTTTGCTTGCTTACAAGCAAACTTTCCTGGATCCCAGTGTCAAGCACTGGGATGACACCATCATAAAGGAATCAGTGTCAGCTACTTTCATGACACCATTCTTTTTTCTGGATCCAAGTAGTCAGGGCACTGGGATGACACCCTGACAACCGTCATCCCGCTACTTGTTAGCGGGATCTATGCTTTGAGATACTGCGAATGAATCGCGGTATGACGGTTAAGTAAGGGATCTATGCTAAGAGATGCCAAAGACCTTCATGAAACTTTGCCCATTTGGCTTCTCTAAAGATTTCGTTTACAGAATCTAGTAACTCAGCTATGCAGAATGAAAAAAGTTTGTATGGTATATAAATAGTGTGTTTTTTTTGTAATTATTTTCTATAATACGCAAACCTTTGGTTCAGTAAATGCTACCATAGGCATTAAAAGTTAATTAACAAACTGCAATGTATAATGAAATAAAGACACTTGCAAGATTTTGATCTTGCAAATCATAAACTTATCATAAAGTTTAATAGTGTCTGTTACTGCTTTTAGGTGTGAGGCTAGAGGGTTATTAGCAGTAACAGACACTATTAAACTTATTATAGAATTTACTTAAAGTAAATACTTAATTTAAAATATTATAATATTTTTACTTACAATAGATTTATGTAAATGCTTTTTTCCTCAAATTAGTATTGTACTATTATACTTGTTGAATGCTAAAAAATTATTAACCATCACTAATCTCTATTTGCATAGTAAGTTTATATATACTATTATACAGTATATCACTTAGTTTTATAGCAAACAAACAAAAGATATGGTGAAGTTATTTGCACTATTGATAATATTTTACTCAAATATATCTGTTGCCTCTGCTCCTACTTCCTGGCAATTTGGATTTCCTGCTCCTGCAACTGAAGTAATGGAGGCTGTAGTTAGGTCACATTCGTTTGTGATGCTTGTGATGGTTGCAATAATGCTCTTTGTGTGGGCGCTGCTTGCTTATGTAGTATTTCGCTTTCGTAAAAGCAAAGTGGCAAACGTAAGCCAAACTAATCACAATGTTCTTTTAGAAATTGTTTGGTTTGTTATACCAACGATTATTGTTGGAATATCAGCCTTTGAAAACGCTAAATTACTGAAGCTACAGGGAGAAATACCGAAAGCTGATATAACACTAAAAGTTATTGGCCATCAATGGTATTGGAGCTACCAATATCCAGAATATCAAGGTGTGTCATTTGATAGTTATATTAAGGGAAAAGAAGACTTTATCGAAGGAGATTTAAAGCTATTCTCTGTTGATAACAACATCATTTTACCCGTTAATACTAACGTTCGTTTACAAGTTACAGCAGGAGATGTGATACACAGTTGGGGAGTACCGGCTTTCGGTGTAAAAATTGATGCGATACCAGGTAGGCTGAATGAGGCGTGGTTTAATATCAAAAAGCCTGGTGTTTATTATGGGCAGTGCTACGAATTGTGTGGTCAAGGCCATGGATTTATGCCAATTGTTGTTGAAGCAGTAAGCAAAGAAGATTTTAATAAGTGGATTGAAAATAGAAAATTAGTGAGTTAAATTTGGAGTATAGATATGAGTGACGCACCAAAGGGCATAAAGCGTTGGTTGTTTTCCACCAACCATAAAGACATAGGGACACTGTACATTATTTTTTCCATATTAGCTGGAATTATTGGTGGATTATTATCGGTGATTATTCGCACTCAGCTAATGCACATTAATATACTTAACAATAATTATCAATTATATAACGTAATGGTTACAGGGCATGCGTTGATAATGGTGTTTTTTATGATAATGCCAGCCCTCATGGGGGGATTTGGTAACTGGTTTGTACCTCTCATGATTGGCGCACCAGATATGGCATTTCCTCGTATGAATAATTTAAGTTTTTGGTTGTTAGTGTCATCTTTTATTTTGCTCATTCTCTCAGTGTTTATTGGTGAAGGTCCAGGTACAGGTTGGACTTTATATCCACCTTTATCACAGGTAATGTCCCATCCAAGTGCAGGAGTTGACCTTGCTATACTTGCACTCCACGTTGCTGGTATGTCGTCAATTGTTGGGGCGATCAACTTTATAGTTACTATATTTAACATGCGCACAAAAGGAATGTCATTAACTAAGATGCCACTGTTTGTTTGGTCTGTCTTGCTAACAGCATTTATGTTGATTGTTGCCTTACCAGTGCTTGCCGGTGCTATAACTATGCTTCTTACTGATCGCAATGTTGGTACTTCCTTTTTTGATCCTGCAGGTGGTGGTGACCCTGTGTTATTTCAACATTTATTTTGGTTTTTTGGTCATCCAGAAGTTTACGTAATTATTTTTCCTGCATTTGGCATCATAAGTCAGGTTGTATCAACTTTTTCTCACAGACCTGTATTTGGTTACATAGGGATGGTTTATGCAATGATAGGTATAGCAGTATTTGGCTTTATGGTTTGGGCTCATCATATGTTCACTGTTGGGCTTAGTGCTGACGCTGCTGCATTTTTTAGCACTACCACAATTTTTATCGGTGTTATAACTGGTGTAAAAGTCTTTAGCTGGATTGCAACTATGTGGGGTGGAGCAATTGAGTTTAAGACCCCTATGCTATTTGCACTAGGTTTTATTTGTATGTTTGTTGGCGGTGGCATAACGGGAATAATTCTTTCTCATGGTGGAATAGATAAGCTCCTGCACGACACCTATTATGTTGTTGCTCACTTCCATTATGTCATGTCACTTGCTGCATTATTTGGAGCTTTTGCTGGCTTTTATTATTGGATTGGTAAAATGTCGGGTAAACAATATAATGAGCGCTTAGGTCAAATCCACTTTTGGCTTACTTTTATTAGCACCAATATCACTTTTTTACCTCAACATTTCTTAGGATTAGCTGGTATGCCAAGGCGTATACCTGATTATCCTGATGCGTTTATCCCTTGGAATTATATATCCTCAATTGGTTCGTATATGTCCTTTGTTTCAGTTATGTTTTTTGTGTTTATAGTTATACATCTTTTTAAATGGGGCAAGAAAGCTGGAGATAATCCTTGGGAAGGTGACACCTTGGAATGGACGGTATCTTCACCACCGCCTTTTCATACTTTCGAAAAGCCACCAGTGGTAAAATAGAATGTACACAAGTGTTTTGCTAAATGTTGAATCAACAATACTGGATTTTTGGCGTTTGCTGAAGCCAAGGATAATGTATCTTGTGGTATTTACTGCAGTTGCTGGTATGGTTACTGCACCAGGTAGTATACACCCTTTTCTAGCACTAATATCTCTTATATGTGTTGCTCTTGGCTCAGGATCTGCAGGTGCTATAAATATGTGGTATGACAAAGACATAGATCTGCTCATGGAAAGGACAAAAAACCGCCCTATACCCTCAGGTAGAGTTTCTGCAGAAAGTGCGCTTGAATTTGGTATAACTCTTGGAATATTGTCAGTATTTATCATGGCAATAGCAGTAAACTATATTTCTGCTGCTTTGCTTGCTGTTAGCATATTATTTTACGTTTTCATATATACAATTTGGCTAAAAAGGCGTACTCCGCAGAATATCGTTATCGGTGGTGCAGCAGGTGCTTTCCCTCCAATGATTGGCTGGGCAGCTGTGACTAATTCTGTAAGTTGGGAAAGTTTCATTTTATTTTTAGTAATTTTTATGTGGACTCCACCACACTTTTGGGCCCTATCTTTAAATAAGTCTGAAGACTATACAAAGGCATCGATTCCAATGTTCAATATTGTTTATGGTCCGGAAAAAACAAGAAAATATATATTAATTTATAGTGTCTTGCTGGTGCTAACTAGCTTGCTTCCAGCTCTATTCTTGAAAAAGGCTTTACTTTATCTAAGCATGGCAATTTTTGCAGGTTGCATCTTTATTTGGTACGCTATATCAATTCTCAGATTCAAGAACCACAACTCACAGAAACAAATGTTTTCTTACTCAATTTCTTATCTATTTTCCCTATTCGCCAGTATTATTTTTTGTTCTATTGATTTATTTTAGTTATGAAAGAACGGCAGAAACATAAAAACTATTTTTTCCTTTTCCTTTTGGTAATGCTCGTTGTCACACTTTTTTTTGTTTCTATAATAAAATTTAAAGGTGCAGCTTAAACTACCTTTAGAAATTGTGCTTTCATAAAAGCAACTATATACTTTGTTAACCGATATAAACAAAGATGAGTAAAAAAGAAGTGACAATATATACAGATGGGGCATGTTCTGGTAATCCTGGAGCAGGAGGATGGGCAGCTATCATATTATTTCAAGATTATAGAAAAGACATTTATGGTAGAGAAGAAAATACCACAAACAATAAAATGGAGTTAACAGCGGTGATCAATGGGCTGAAAGTATTGAAATTTTCTTGTAATATTAATTTATATACGGATAGTCTTTATGTTAAACATGGCATAACAGAGTGGATAAATAAGTGGAAAATGAATGGCTGGAAAACAAGTAATAAAAAATCAGTAAAAAATATGGAATTGTGGAAAGAGCTAGACGACGTTGCTTCACAACACGAAATTGATTGGAAGTGGGTTAAAGCACACAGTGGCGATAAGTATAATGAGGAGGCTGATAGTTTAGCAAGAAAAGCAATAATCGATGCTTAAAAAAATTACTATATCACTTTCCATAGTTCTATTGTTTGTATTCTGCTTATTTGTCTTTTTTAAGGGTGAGAGTCCTTTAGAAATCAATATTAATTATATTAATTTTTATGTTAAACATAAAATATCAAAAATATTTGTTGGCTCAAGCGTTAATATGGAGAATACCTCAGTTGTTTGGCAGAAAGATGCGTATTTAGTCATTACAGATTTGGCAATAGCAAACCCTAATTTTACTATAAAAGTTCCTGAGCTTTTTGTACATTTTAAGTTAAGTTCCTTATTTAAAGCTAGCACAAATCTCTCTCAGGTTTCAGCTGATAATGTGCATGTATGTATCAAGAGAGAAGAAACTAATGTTAATCCGCAAAACTCATTAGACCTTTTGGATAATCATTATTTAAGTAGTAACCGCCTTCCTTCGGTGTCATTCCAGCGCGTGACGCTGGAATCTAGAAAAAAAGAAACAAGTAGTCAAGCTACTTGGATGACAAGGACGAGTGCTGGGATGACAGGCAAAAAAGATACTGGGATGACAGGGAAGAATTTCAAGATGACAGAAAGTAGTGCAAAAAATCTATTAAAAACAATAAGGGAATTTTTTTTTGACTTAAATGCGGATTCAAAATTTGAATTTACTAACATCGCTATTAATAAAGGCACGGAAGATGAATTTTTTATTGATAAATTATATATAGGGAAGGGGGAAGATTTTAATGTTTTAGATATTCATGTGAATACAAAAGATGGAAAGGGATTGTTGGATGATTTATCAATTACGATAAAAAATCGCAACAATTTGTTAAATGTGTACGGGACATTTTATGATCTAAAATTGGGACTATTGAGCAAGTTTTCTACATTAGTTAAAAGCTACAATTTGGACAAAAATATAGGATTCAAAGGAAGCTTCTCAGTGAAAATTAATAAAAAGGATGAAATTGTAGATGGAAATATATACGTATTGAATACAGAAAATTATTTGAACAAAAATTTAGCCTTAACTAATGTAAATATAAATTTAACATATAGTGATGGAATTATTAGTGTAAAAAACTTCCATTTTAAATTAAATGACACGTATCTCTCTTTGATAGGCAAAATGAACTTTAGTACAAGTCATGCTTTGCTTAGAATTAATATTAGTAAGTTTGCTGCAAAGGATTTATGTACTTATATACCAGATAGTGTAGTAAATAGTAAATTTAAAAGCTGGTATTGTGATAATATCGAAGGGGATGTTTTAAATACCATTGTAAGTTTCAATGGCAAAATTAACAATTTGGTTGATGACGATCTGTCAGACATTGTAATTGTTGCTGATATAGAAAACGGTAGCGTAAAATTTGATGAAGATTTTGAGCAAGTAAAGGAATTAAAGGGTGATTTGATCATCAAGAATAACGATCTTAAAATTACTGTAAATAGTGCTAAGTTTCAGAATTTCACTATTAATGGCGGTGATATTGAAATGAAATCTCTCAATAAGGAAAATTCAGTTCTAACCATTAATGGCCAAGCTGTAAGTGATGCTTATGGTTTATATGAGCCTATAAGATTTAAGCTGGATGATGTAGTGAAGGTTGAAAGGGATAAAGTAAGTGGAATGGCAAAATCTGTATTCAGTTTTCGCATTTTGAATCTAAATGCTGATGACAAAAAAGTAGATTTTTCGGCCAATTTTCATTCTGAAATTGACAATTTGGCTATCTATAATGCAAGTCTTGGTAAATATGATATTAAGCTTAGTTTTGGCAGTGACTTTATAGATTTAAATGGTAGTGGTATGGTGAATAACACACAGCTATTATTTGACCTGAAAAGTAGCAATAGGAATGAAAGTTTCGCCTGGAATTTGACCGGAGATTTACCTGCTCAAATATTTAATTTTGATAGTGGCTATGTCAGTGCAAATTTAGAGTCAGTGATAAATCAAGATAAGACGGGGTATGTTAATGGTGATATAGATTTATCAGAATTTGAATCACATTCAAGCTACTTAGGGTGGAAAAATCGCTTTGAAGATCACAATAAAATTTTGTTTTCTACAAGGTTAAAAGGAGCAGGTGAATTGTTAGTAGATAAATTAGACATTGTAGGAAATGACCTAGATATAAAATTCAGCGGAAGAGTAGAAAATGGAAATTTATATTTAAATTCTAGTAGCTTTAAATTGCCTGATAATGATTTTAGTATAGAAATTGAATCAGGTAAGGAGAAAAATGCCATAACTATTTATGGTGAGGAAATTAACTTAAGTGATATTTTAGGCTTGCTTGGCAAAAACAGTAATGGATTAAATAAAGATATAGAGATTAGTATGAATGTTGACAATGTAATTATGAAAGAAGGCATCGTTATCAAAAATGCTAAGCTGAATGTAACCTGTACTAAAGGTAATTGCAATGGAAGTCAATTTACAGGGCAGTTTCTGGAAGATAGCAGCAACATACTAGCAGAATACAGTGGAATAGGGCTCGAAATATATGCGGATAATTCAGGTATGCTTTTGCGTTCCTTAGGCATTAGTAAATCAATTAAAAACGGCAAATTGTCTTTTTATCTCTCTCCTCAGAGAGAAAGTGGAGAACATTATGGTACGTTATCCATTAGCAATTTCTACATCAAAGATGCTCCACTACTTACTACTTTATTGTCGATGTCTTCATTGCCTGGCATTGTAAATGCCATAAAAAATGAAGGTGTATACTTTTACAAATGTAATGCACCTTTTTCATACAAAGATGGCACTATTGAAATTGAAGAATCTTGGCTTGAAGGGGCGGAGTTAGGTATTAGCACTGGTGGTAAGCTCGATATTAGAAATTATAAATTCCAGGTTGCAGGACAAGTAATACCAGCATATTCAATTAATAAATCTTTGTTAAAAATTCCTATAATTGGAAAACTTCTTACTGGTGGGAAAAGTAGGGGAATCGTTTCAATAGACTATAAAGCAAGTGGTGATGACAAAAACAATAACGTATCTGTTGATCTTATCTCTTCGCTAACTCCAAACCTATTAAAGAGGTTATTGGGAGTGTTTGATCGCATTATGACAAAAACTAACGAAAGTGGCTTAAAAGGTGGTGTGAAAAAGAAATTTGGTTCGATATGACCAAAAGGGAAGTTATTTAACAAAATTATGGACAAAAATGCAAGAATTTCAGAATGATCTACCTGGTTTTTTATTTAGTTGTTTAAGTAATACCACTCCCTTTAACCTCTCTATATTTGCTGAACAACTAAAAAGGGTAGGGGGGTGGTTGTAAATTGTATCTGTTCAGCAGAGTGGCAAAATAAGGTAGACGAGAAAAGACAACTATAGGAACAAATGGGTGTCATCCCAGTGCCCAGACACTGGGATCCAGAAAATTTGATTGTGTACTATACAACATTTTCGATTAAAAGCTGGATTCCAGTGTCAAGCACTGGAATGACATCACAGGGGCACTGGAATTTTTGTTTCAATATTTGTACATTAGCCATTCATCTGAACAGATACTGTAAATTAGCTATATTACATTAGCCCATCAGATGAGTTGTAATGGTTATAATTGTCTGATAAGTGATCTCTAACATCGTGACCTAACTCATTCGCATCAGGCTTAACTTCGTGATCTAACTCATTAGCATCGAGCTTAAACAAAGAAGGATTATCATCAGATTGTTGATTAGACTCTTTCTCTTTCGACCCAAATAACCATGAAAAGAGTGATGAGATAGAATCAATAATAGATTTAATTGTTGAAAAAATATTGGATAAGAAATTACTGGGTTGCTGAGTATCCTCTTCGGGTTCTTTTCCTTCTGTATGCTCTACTTCATCCACATCTTGTTCAGGGTTACCTCTGCTTATGAGTGTCTTATCTAGCTGTTTGAATATATTTTTGTCGGAGTTTTGAAAATACATTCGACTTATCTCCTTATTTTCATCAATGTAAATCACTAAAGTTGTATTCTCGTTCCCCAGTCCATCACATTCACTAACGAGCGATTCATGAGAGTTCTTAATGTCTTTGATAAATTGAAGTTTTTCTTCTTCTGCTGAAAGATAATCTCTGTGTTCTGCTCTATAAGTGGTGCCTTTGTATTTAAAACTAAACATTGATCCATGGTCTTCATATTCATCTACTAGTTCATGAATACTCTTGACATTTTGTATAGCTTTAAATTTTTCTTCTTCTGAAAGGTTCTTGTGATATTTATAAAGTGTACCTTTATATTTAAATTTAAACATCGATCCACGGTCTTCATATTCATCTAATCCAGAGTTCTTGATACGTTGTATAATTTGAAATTTTTCTTCTTCTGAAAGATCTTCACGGTATATACTACCAGTTGTATCTTTATATTTAAATTTAAACATCGATCCACGGTCTTTATATTCATCTACACCCATCTGCTTGCAAATAGCTTTATAATTTTTTTCTTCTACCTCAAGTCCAATTGCATTTGCCATCAGCTGACTATTTTTATAGTCCAATTCTCTTACTTTTGTTGGGGAAAACTTGAATTGAAATACGTGACCAAATTCATGGGCTAAAACGTTGTCCGTATAAGCGTTTTTATAGAGCAATACGCTTTCTCCATTTGTCATCCCACCAGAAATATTGAGCGAAGATTGATTCCATGAAAACCCAGGAACCAAAGTGCCATATCCCTTATAATCATATCTATTATTAAAAACATAGGTATGCACAGTCACTTGAGTATCACTATCCATACAAAACTTTGCTTTATATGCCTCATAGGCATTTTGAATATCAAGCTTTATTTGATCTTGCTCCCGTTGCGATACATTGTCATAATGTATTACGCAATTCAACTTTCCATATTCAAAATTGAATTGATTAGGTAATACATCTTGTAATCCTACGTATTTTGTATTCTCACCAAAGTTTTTTGATTGTGCAGTTTTATATAAATTATTACGGTATGTAATAGAGTTTCCGTTAGGCAAATTAGGTATCTGCGCAATCGCTGTTCCATTACTATCATAGAAGAAAATATCAGAATCACCAATCCTAAAATCCTTTATAGATTGCCCGCAAGTGCCATCATTTGCACAATCGTGATGATTTGGGTCAGTCTTCTTATAAAACCATGCATTAGTGTATTTTCCCATTTTGATACCTCACTACCAAACCTTACTATATTATTATCTTGGTAAAAATCATAATAATTCGTTAACTTGTATTTTAAATCTGTATCAAATGTGCTTTTCTCGTAAGGTGTCAATTGTGAAGTAATTAACTTTATTTGTTTAAAATTTTGCTAAAATAGCTCTTTTTATACTATGTTTTATATAGCTAAACTGACTTAGATTTACTGACAATTTGAAAAACAAAAATTCGTCATTCCGCTACTATAGTATTTTCTAAAACGAATGATAAACGTCTAAAATGGTATTACCAACTAAAAGGTGTAAGTCTGTACATTGATGCATTAGAGGTCTGAGGCGACTTTTGATGGTGTGCCAACAATGCTCTATCGGATTTAGATCTTACTATTACCCACAAATATAAATGTTTGTTGCATAGCTCTTAATGGCATAACTTTTGCTTGAAATAACTGTTTATATGGTGCAATTTACAGCTTTTAGTTGCTAAAATTATAACTCTTAGTTTAATAATTTTAATCTAATAAGCTTTCAGGTTAATAAAATTAAATTATTTGAGTAAATACAATACTATGTTTTTATTTGTGGGTAATAGTAAGGCTTAAAGCAAAATGTAGTACGAACGGTAAGTGGATCTAAAAGATCGAATTACAATTCTGTATACAGCATTTTGCATTATTGTTTGATTATATTTATAGGTACAAAAATGGCTAGAATAATTTTCATGGGAGTAGATGTTTCCAAGGAAGCATTGGACATCTCAATTAATAGCAAGCATAAGCGCATAGCAAACGTGAGTGATGCTATATCTAAGTTTATAGAAACAAATATAGTCGATTTACCCGTCAAGTTATGTGTAAACTGGTGGCTATGAAAAGCTCATTATAAAATTGTTGCAAGATAACTGTCCATAAAGCTCACCCGAATCGGGTATATGCATTTGCCAAAGCTTGCAATCATTTTGCAAAAACTGACAAGTTAGATGCTAAATTACTGGAAAAATACGCTGAATTTGTCAGTAAAGACGGTGAAGTAAAAGGATGTATAATTTCACAAAAGCAAGAGGAATTAAAGGAGCTGGGGGCAGTTGAGCGTAATTTAAATGATGCAATTCATGCAAACAAGTGTCGCCTGCAAAGTGCGACGGGAAAAGCTAGAGAATACATAGAAAGACAGATAGGGTTTGCTGAAAAACAATTGAAAGAAATTAGGCAAGACATAGAAGACACAATAGATTCTGACCCTGAATTGAAAGGAAAAAATGAGCTTTTAATCAGCTATAAAGGTATTGGGTCAAAGACGGCGAGCATTCTACTGACAGAGGTGCCTGAGCTTGGTAGATTAGAGAATAGAGAAATTGCATGCTTAGTTGGAGTTGCACCTAAAACTAGTGAAAGTGGAAGAAAAGTTGGCAAAGCTCAAATCAAAGGAGGCAGGTTTTATGCAAGGAAAGCACTATACATGTCAGCTCTTGTTGCTATGCGCCACAACAGAAAAATGAAAGCGTTTTATCAGCGTTTGGTTGATTCTGGCAAAGCTGCTAAGGTTGCATTAGTTGCTGTCATGAGAAAAATTATCGTTTGTTTAAATGCCATGATAAAAAATAACAACTTTTATCTTGACTCTTAAGACGGTAGATGACAGACCATTGATTGTATGGGTTCCATCTGTTATATATAATCTTTTTGAATACGAAGAAAACTGATGAATGAGTATGATATTACGGTTATAGGTAGCGGTCCTGGTGGTTATATAGCGGCAATTAGGGCGGCACAGCTTGGGTTTAAAACTGCAATTGTGGAAAAAGAAAAAAATTTAGGCGGTATATGCTTAAATTGGGGATGTATACCAACAAAATCACTGCTTAGAGCATCTGAGGTTTATAGGCTAATAAAAAGATCAAAAGAGTTTGGTATAGAAGTAAAGGGAGCGAATTTTGATATACAATCAATAGTGAAATACTCAAGAAACGTTGTTGATAAATTGTCAAGCGGTGTTGCATATTTGATGAAAAAAAATAATATCAAAGTTCATCAAGGTTTTGGTAAACTTGCAGGCAATAGTACTATAAAAGTCGTTAGCGATAAGGAAGAACAAGAAATTGTTTCCAAGCATATCATTTTAGCAACAGGCGTGAGGGCACGGAATCTGCCTGGAATAGAGGCAGATGGAGATTTAATATGGAATGCGCAGCACGCTATGACTCCAGAGAGATTACCAAAATCGCTACTAATTGTAGGGTCTGGTGCAATTGGAATAGAATTTGCAAGTTTTTATAGTACTTTGGGGGTTGATGTAACAATCATAGAGATAAAGAGCACTATTTTGCCGCTGGAGGATAAGGACATTTCAGATTTAGCACAAGAAATATTCACAAAACAGGGGATAGAAATATATACAAGCAGTAGCGTAAAAGCTCTTACTAAAAGTAAAGACTCTGCTCAAGTGCTACTAAGTAGTGGTGAGAGCAAAGAATTTGAGAGGGTGATTGTTGCGGTTGGAATTCAAGCAAATATTGAAAATATAGGTTTAGAAAATACAAAAATTAAATTAAGCCCTTCTGGCTTTATTGAAACGAATGAATGGTATGAAACTAGTGAATCAAATGTGTATGCAATAGGTGATGTAGCTGGACCACCATGTTTAGCACATAAAGCGAGCCATGAAGCCGTGATCTGCATTGAAAAGATTGCTGGTAAAAATGCTCATGCGTTAAAAAAAGAATGCATACCAAATTGCACTTATTCTCATCCACAAATAGCGAGCATCGGCCTTACTGAGGAACAGGCAATAAAAGGTGGGTATGATATAAAAATAGGAAAATTTCACTCTAACTTTAATGGTAAGTCTGTTGCACTCAGTGAAACTGAAGGGTTAGTGAAAACGATTATAGATAAAAAAACCGGAGAAATTCTGGGTAGCCACATGATAGGTGCAGAAGTAACGGAGTTAATTAGCAATTTTGCTCTTGCAAAGCAACTAGAAGGAACAGACTTCGACATAAAATCTACGATTTTTCCTCATCCAACCATTTCAGAGATGATACATGAATCAGTGCTTGCTGCAGATGTTAAATAGTTGAACTAACGTTCCATCGTTTTAGAGTTGTCAATGTCTTGAGTAGTAGTTTGATTAGGCACTTTAGTTTCAATAGATTGATTACCACCAGCATCAGAATTCTGTAACTCTTCTTTCAATCCCTTAGCTGCTTCTTTAACTTCAAGCTTTGCCTTTGGATGAAGATCTTCTGGGCCTTTTCCTTTAGTATCCAAACCTTGTTGTAGATTAGTGCTTTTCATTTTATTATGCTGCTCGTGCTCAGGTAGGTCAACGACCGAATTGAAAAGAATTTTTATTATATTTTTTAGCAGTTCTAAAAAACCTCCGCTTCTGCCTTCTCTTTGTTCTTGAGGTTTATTTTTCTCATTAGGTTCTTTTTTACTATTACTTTTAGGCATTTTTAACTCAACTATCATAACGCTTAATAAAATTCTACGTGCAAATTGTTAAATAACAGTTAACAATCTAGGATTTATTATTTACAGATGGATATTATTTTAGCAACAGGTGGCACAGGTGGGCATATCTTTCCGGCCATAGCTTTAGCAAAAGCACTAAAGACACAAGGATACAATTGCATATTATTCACTGATAAAAAAACAAATAAAAATACCGACATAGAAAGCTACACCTTACCATTACGTAGACCAAGCAGCAACAAATTTAAGTTTTTCCTTTTCTTGATATACAGCTCTATGTTAGCACTGTATCAAGTAAGAAAATTAAAACCAAAATCGGTCATTGGTTTTGGTAGCTATGCTTCTTTTCCAACTCTTCTTGCAGCAAGAGTTCTTTCTATACCTATAATTTTACATGAACAAAACACAGTTTTAGGGAGAGTAAATAGATTCTTTTTCAAGAGTGCAAAATTAATTGCAACCAGCTTTCCGGAGACTAAATATGCAGAGGGCAATAAATGTATTTTTACAGGAAATTTTGTTGATATAAAAGCACAGAGCCATTCTAGCACTGAGAAAATCCTAAATATATTGGTCATAGCAGGCAGCCAAGGTGCAAATTTTTTTGATGATGTAGTAAGCAGCGTAATTTGTGATTTACCTATTAAAATGAAAAAGAAAATTAGAGTGACGCAGCAATGTACGAAGAAAAATGTAAACAAGGTCAAAAGTCTATACAAAAGTGAAAAGATCGATTGTGAATTGAGTGAATTTTTTGATGATATGGAGAATAGACTGGCCGATGCTCACTTGGTAATTAGCAGAGCAGGAGCAACTTCAATAGCAGAGATCACTCTTGCTAGGCGTTCTGCTATATATATTCCTTACCCTTACTCAAAAGATAATCACCAATTTTATAACGCAAAATATATTGAAGACTCGAGAGCAGCTATAATAGTTGAGCAGAATAGTGAAGCAAAAAAAAATCTAACAGAGGTACTATTTGATCTATTAAATAATTCTCAAAAATTGCGTGATATGACCAATAGTACAGAAAAAACAGGGATAAAGAATGGGACTACTGAGTTTGTTAAGGTGATTGTTCACAGGTTTAGTTGAGGCTGCTTGCTTTTTCTTCAAACATGTCCCAAAGATCCTTTTCTAGCGATATATTATACAATTTATTGATATAAACTACTCCCGTGGGTGAAGTTGTGTTAATTTCGAGCAGGAAGTCATCTATAATATCAATACCAACAAATATTAGCCCTCTTTTCTTTAATTCAGGACCAATTTTGTTACATATTTCATTGTTTCTATCGTTCATTTGAGCGGGCTCAAAACTTGCTCCAAGTCGCATGTTTGTTCTGATCTCTCCACTGATTTTTGGAATTCGTTTCATTACACCAATTGGTTGGCCATAAAGTAGCAATATTCTTTTATCTTTATCTATGTTTTTACAAAATGATTGTGCAATCACAGGGCATTCGTATTTTGCTATCATGAGATCCACTACTACTTGAATACTATTCTCATCTTGTATTCTTATCACATCGTTTCCTCCATAACTATACAATGGCTTCAGAATAATATCTTGATAGTTGTAGTAGAAATCTCTAATCATTGATATATTTTCAGTAATCAAAGTTGGCGGAATTAGCTCTGGAAATAATGAAGTTATCAATTTTTCAGGACAATTTCTTATTTCTGTTGGATTGTTAATTACCAATGCGCTGGTTTTTTCTAAGATATATGTTGTTGTAATATAACGCATATCAAAGGGTGGATCCTGTCTGATAAATATGATGTCCATTTCATTCAAGTTGATTGCTACATCCTCTTTAGAGATAAAACTAAAATCATCAACGCTGACTTTCTGAGCCAGAGCAATTGGATGGTTTAGCTTTAGTGCTAAATTGTTAGGAGCATAGACAAAAACTTCGTGCTTCCTCCTTTGTGCTTCCTTTATTAGCACGAATGTAGTGTCAGTTTCAAAATTTATATTTTCATCCATCTGAAAGGCAATTTTCATTTATGTTCTCTACCTATTGTCACAACTGTACAAATGTTATAATTTGAAAGCGATTTTTGCCTAATGGCGTAACTTACTGTACCTGTATCGTACATAACTTACAACTTGTTTTACTCCCTTTACTTTTCTTGCAATTGCTATTACAGCTTTTAATTCCGCTTTATTTTGGGCTATACCCATCAAATAAACAACTCTATCAACCGTATTAACGCTATAATTAATTGACTTAATATTTCTTTTTCCCAGGAGTCTTGTTCTTATTTCCGCTGTTATCATGCCATCTACAGTGGTGTCTAGCATGGAAGCCATTTGAATTGGTATTACTCTTATTTCATTTATCACTTCTTTAATTTCTTTTTGCTGCCAAGCTATTTTTTCTGCTGTAAGTTGTTTTTCAGGAGTGTCAACACTTCCAATGAGCAATACTCTTCCTTCACTTACTTTAACCTTTATGGATGAAAATAGCCCATGTTTTAAGAGCCCCTTATTAATTCTGATGACCATAGTCGTATCATCAATGATATTTCCCAAGGATTTGTCCTGCATTGTTATTGCTGTTGCTGTCGCTGTAGCCACCACACCACCTATTATAAGGGTTGTGCAACCACTTTGTGTAATCAAAAAAATTGCGAGTAAGAAGCTTGTTATTAATCTCATTATTGATTTTCATGGTTTAGAGCTTTCATTAAGAAATGTTAATAAGCTTTTTTGATTGTGTAAATACCATAAATTAAGTAAGACTTTAAACCTTGAATATTTTTAATGGAATACCTATAATAGGGTACTGAAAATTTCTTGCGGATATGGCGGAATTGGTAGACGTGCCAGGTTTAGGTCCTGGTGAGCTTGCTCGTGGGGGTTCAAGTCCCTCTATCCGCACTTTAAAGTCATGTAACTTAGGTTTTAAGGGAAAATTTATAATCACTAAATACACTTTTGTTTGTATAAAAACCTGTTCTTAAGGATTGTGTTTAACTTAAATTCTGGTAAAATGACTCTATTAAGATATGAATTAAAATGTTAATAAATGAATTATGATGTCTAATAATATACCTCAAAATACAGTCGAAGTAAGTAGCGTATATACCTACAAAGAGCTTAGTATAGATAAACTAAAGTATGAGTATGAAATCACAGTTGGTAGTGATTATATAAAACAAAAGGTAAATTCCAGGTTGCAAGAGATAGCAGAAAATGCAAAATCACCTGGATTTAGGGCTGGAAAGATGCCCTATGACCTTGTTGTTGCAAATTATAAAAACGAGGCTTTGGAATATGTGATAAATAATACAATTGATTATTGCTCAAGTGATTTGATGAAAAAATTTGAAGTCAAGTCTCACATTTATCCTAAGGTTGATGTTATATCATTACCAGATCTGGGCAAAGAAAATGAGGAGGGCAATTTTGTATACAAGCTATCTTTTGAGTCGATGCCTGAAGTACCGATGATAGATCTTGACAAAATAAACTTAAAGAAATTTGAAGCAAAGATTGAAGAGGAAGATATAAAAGAATTTATTGATTCTATTAAAACAAAGTTCCCCAATTTCGCCTCTGTTGATGATGCTTCTTATCAAGCGAAAGATGGGGATAAATTGATAATTGATTTTGAAGGGCGGATTAGGAATAAACTCTTTCAGGGTGGAAGTAGCAAAAATTTTGCCGTTAATTTAGGGTCTGGCACATTTATTAATGGTTTTGAAGATCAATTAACTGGTATGAAAAAGGGAGAAACAAAGGACTTTAAGTTGCAATTTCCTGAAAATTACCAAGCCATTTCCCTTGCAGGACAGGAAGCTGATTTTTCTGTGCGAGTTAATGAGATTCAAGTTGCCAAAGATTTTGAAAATGATGATGAAATAGCTAGGAGTATTGGGTTTAAAGATTATTCTTTGCTAATAAATCATGCAAAAAAAATGATTGGTGATCAGTGCACCGAAATGAGAAATCTCTTAATTAAAAAGGAGCTGTTTGATTATTTGGATGCTAATTATAGTTTTGATTTACCCACAGACATAGTAAAACAGGAGCAACAAAGAATGGAAGGAGAATTGGGTGCTCAAAATGATTCTCGTAAAGAAGCTGAAAAACGTGTAAAGCTTGCTATGTTATTTATGAAATTTAGTGCAGAACATAAAATATCATTAACTCAAAATGATGTTTTGAGTGTTATTGTAAATCAATATGTCAGTAAAGATGTGCAATTTGACAGAGTACTTAAGCATTTTGAATCAAATAAACAATTTCAAGAATTAGTTAGAGGGCAAGCGCTTGAGTATAAAGTGACAGATTATATAATAGAAAAAGTTAGTAAAGAAGAGCAGATTGTTTCTGTGAAAGAATTAAAGGAATTATTTGATAATATTTAATAGGAAAAGGTATGACTCTTATACCAATTGTAGTTGAACAAACTAGTCGCGGTGAGCGCGCTTATGACATATATTCAAGACTAGTGAAAGAAAGAATAATTTTTGTAACAGGTCCTATTGAAGACAATATGGCCAGTGTAATAGTAGCACAGCTTTTATTTTTAGAATCGGAAAATCCCGATAAAGACATTTGTATGTACATCAACTCACCAGGTGGTGTTGTAACTGCTGGTTTGTCGATCTACGATACAATGCAGTATATAAACCCAGACGTTTCAACTTTATGTATAGGTCAAGCTGCGTCTATGGGTTCTTTATTGCTTGCAGCTGGTACAAAAGGTAAGCGCTACTCTCTACCTCATTCAAGAATTATGATACATCAGCCATCTGGTGGTTATCATGGTCAAGCAACTGATATAGAAATACATGCTAATGAAATTTTGCGGGTTAAGAAAAAACTAAATCAAATTTATGAAAAACATACTGGAAATTCACTGAAGAAAATTGAAGGAATGATGGAAAGAGATAAATTCATGGATCCTGAAGAAGCAAGGAAAATTGGCTTAATTGACAGGGTGATAGCTGAGCGTACAGATATTGAAATTGAAAATATTAAAGTTAAACAAAAGGTGGGTTAATGGATAACAATAATGATTTACACTACTGTTCTTTTTGCAACAAGGCGCAAGATGAAGTAGATAAATTGATTACTAACTCTTCGGATGGTTTAAAGGTGTTTATTTGTAATGAGTGCATAGAATTATCCCATAAAGCAATAAGTCAAAAGAAAGATAGATCTTTTAATTCAGATCATATATCTGATATGAAGCTATTACTAAAGAAACCTGAGGATATAAAAAACTTTCTCAGCAAGCATGTTGTAGGTCAAGAACACGCGCAACACGTTTTATCTGTAGCTATGTATAACCATTGTCAATCCATGGTACAATTTCATGCTATAAGTGATATTGAAATCGAGAAGTCAAATATAATGCTTATTGGTCCCACTGGTTCTGGTAAGACTTTGCTAGCCAAAACACTTGCTAAAGTTTCAGATGTGCCATTTGCTATGGCTGATGCGACAACTTTAACTGAGGCAGGTTATGTGGGTGATGATGTAGAAAGCGTGTTGTCGCGTTTATTACAAGCTGCAAATTATGACGTTGTAAAAGCACAGCGTGGTATAGTGTTTATAGATGAAATAGACAAGATTACAAGAAAATCTGAAAGCACTTCAATAACCCGTGACGTTTCAGGTGAAGGGGTCCAGCAAGCTCTGCTTAAGATTATGGAGGGTACAGTTGCTTATGTTCCGCCACAAGGAGGGCGAAAACACCCACAACAAGAGTTTATACAAGTGGATACTAGTAACATACTGTTTATTTGTGGAGGAGCTTTTGAAGGCCTCGATAAAATTATTGAAGCGAGAAAAAAGGGAACGTCAGTTGGCTTTGGAGCAGATATAAGTCAGTCTAAAGAGCAAAAGAAAAAGAATGCTTTACATGATGTTCAACCTGAAGATTTAATCAAATTCGGTTTAATACCCGAATTTGTAGGGCGGGTTCCAATAACTGCTGTTTTAGATGAGCTGGATCATGAAGATTTAATACATGTGTTGACAGAGCCAAGGAATGCACTAATAAAACAGTACAAAGCATTGCTTGCGTTTAGCAAAGTAAACCTCGAGTTTTCAGATGAAGCAATATCAGCTATTGCTAAAAAGGCTATAAGCTACAAGACAGGTGCAAGAATGTTACGTGCTATCTTGGAGTCACTTTTGCTTGACATTATGTATACATCTGGAAACGGAGGCTTTGAAGGTAGCACTATAGTAATCACTAAGAAAATGGTAGAATTAGGAAAAGCAACGGTTAATCATAATAACAATGGCAATGTTATAACGGTTAATGATTAATTTGAGGCATATATTATGAACATTGAACGTGCTGTAAGCTCTAGTTTTACTGCATTGCCAGTATTACCTTTAAGAGATGTAGTAATTTTTCCAAATATAATGGTGCCTTTATTCATAGGCAGAGAAAAATCTGTTAATGTACTAGAGTATGCAATAAGTAGTAGTAATCACCAAAATGAGATTTTTCTTGTAGCACAGAAAGATGGCTCTGTTGATAATCCAGAGCCTGAAGATCTTTATGAAGTAGGTGTGTTAGCAAGCATTGTACAACCGTTAATAAAATTACCTGACAATGCAGTAAAAGTTATAATCCGGGGGATAAGAAGGGGAAGAGTTGTAGAATATATTAGCTCTCATACTTTATTACAAGCCAGGGTAGAGTTAGACAATCATTATAAAGAAGATGAAGACAATATTGATTTAGAAGCTTTAAGGCGGTCTGTTGTAGACGCGTTCGATAGCTGGTGTAAGCTAAACAAGAAAAATCAACCCGAGGTTGCCATTAACTCCATTGATCAAATCAAAGAAGTTGATCAACTTGTAGACACAGTAGCTTCACATTTAAATATAAAAGTATCAGATAAACAAAGTATACTTGAGGCTTATGACCCAGAAGAGCGTTTAAAAAAAGCTTTTGCTTTTATTGAGAGAGAAATGAGTATTTTGAACGCACAAAACCGTTTATATAAGACAATTAAATCGCAAGTTGAAAGCACTCAGAAAGTTTACTACCTTAACGAGCAATTGAAAGCTATACAGAAAGAATTAGGCGAATTTGAGAATGGTGATGAAGGGAATATACTCAATGAATTTGAAAAAAAGATAAATGAAACAAAGCTTTCTCAGGAAGCAAGAGAGAAAGCTATAACTGATTTGAAGAGATACAAGAAAATGAATCCCATTTCTCCTGAAGCTACAGTTATATCTAGTTACTTGCATTGGTTGCTTGAGTTGCCATGGGGAAAGTACAAAGATGCAAAAATTAACTTAAATGCAGCTAAGAAAATCTTAGATGAAAATCATTATGGCATAGAGAAAGTAAAAGATAGAATAATAGAATTTTTAGCGGTATTAAAAAGAGTAAAAGAGATAAAAGGTCCTATACTTTGCTTAGTTGGACCGCCAGGTGTTGGTAAAACTTCTTTAGCTAAGTCTATGGCAAGAGCAGTAGGAAGAGATTTTGTTCGCATAGCTCTTGGTGGTGTGCGTGATGAGTCTGAGATACGAGGGCATAGGAAAACTTATATTGGCTCAATGCCTGGTAAAATCATTCAACACATGAAAAAAGCTAATTCATGCAACTCGCTTTTTCTGCTTGATGAAATAGATAAGATGGGTTCTGATTCGCGTGGCGATCCTGCATCTGCATTACTTGAGGTTTTAGATACTGAGCACAATAAACACTTTACGGATCATTACTTGGAAGTTGAGTTTGATCTTTCAAGTGTAATGTTTGTAGCTACGGCAAACAGCTTAAATTTACCACATCCTTTGCGTGATAGGATGGAAATTATACAATTGTCCGGGTATACTGAAGATGAAAAAATCAGTATTGCTACACACCACCTTATTCCGAAGTTAAAGAAGGAGCATGGTTTGTATCAGAAGGAATGGGACATAACTAATGAGGCGTTATACGAGTTGATACGTTTATATACACGTGAAAGTGGTGTGCGGAGTATGGAAAGGGAGCTTGCAAAGCTCATGAGAAAGGCAGTTAAAGAAATATTGACTGATAAAAATAAGAAAATATCCGTAGGGGTTGACAATTTACAAGATTATTTAGGGGTACGTAAATATACCTTTGGCATTGCGGAAAATGAGAGTTTAGTAGGAATAGTAACTGGGCTCGCCTATACTGAAACAGGTGGTGATATTTTGATGATAGAATCAGTCCTAATTCCGGGCAAGGGAGAAATAAAATACACAGGAAAGCTTGGAGAGGTTATGCAAGAATCTATAAAAGCTGCGTATAGTTATATTCGATCAAATTGTTTGTTTTTTGGTATAAAGCCCGAAAAATTCCAAAATAATGATATACATTTACATGTACCTGAGGGTGCGGTACCAAAAGATGGCCCTTCTGCTGGCGGCGCGGTATGTACGTCTATTGTTTCTCTTATGACGAATATGCCAGTTAACAAAAATGTTGCTATGACAGGCGAAGTGACATTGCGTGGTAGAGTTTTAGCTATTGGGGGCTTAAGAGAAAAATTGCTTGCAGCGCTCAGAGGATCAATCAAAACTGTGATTATACCAAGTGAAAATGAGAAAGATATGCAAGAGATTCCGGCAAGCATCAAAGAGGGGATCAACGTAGTTTTTGCTAAGAATATTGATGAAGTTATGAAAGTTGCTTTAATGCACCCTACTACTCCAATTGATGGTGATGATAATCAAAATAGTGTGCCTTCCTCTATAGAAAGTAAAGATGATACTTTTCCTATGTCGGAAACATTGAAGCATTAGATTAAAAAAATATTATCAATCTCCATTTCTCTTTTATCCGGCAAAAATCCACCAACTTGCGCATTCCATAGGGCCTTATACATTCCGTTTTATCGAGAAGTTCCTGATGCGTGCCATCTTCTAAAATCTTACCTTGATCAAACACTAAAATGCGATCCATATGCAAAAGCGTAGATAGGCGGTGGGCTATTACTATTGTAGTTTTATCTTGCATCAACTCCCATAGAGATTCTTGAATATTACTTTCAGTCACAGAATCAAGTTGTGATGTTGCTTCATCCAGAATTAAGATAGGAGCATTTTTTAAAATAGCTCTTGCAATTGCAATACGCTGCCTTTGCCCTCCTGAAAGTTTCACACCTCTTTCTCCAACAAGAGACTCATAACCTTGGGGTAATTTTGAAATAAACTCATGAGCATGTGCTTTTTTTGCCGCTTCAATTACTTCATCATCGCTAGCATCTGTTTTTCCATAGCGAATGTTTTCCATCAAAGTTCTATGAAAAAGCGATGGATCTTGCGGAATCATGCCAATATTTTTGTGTAAAGAATCCTGGGTTATAGCTCTTTCCATAAAAGTCCGGATGTGATAGGATAAGGATAGATGATGATAAGGAGGTTGAATGCCAGCAGCATATAGTTATGATTTAAGAAAAAAAGCAATGGAAGTGCTAGACGAAGGAGAAAGCAGAGAAACAGTGGCAGCAAGATTTAAGATTGGACGAACTACTTTATGGGAGTGGCAGCAAAGAAGAAAAGAAACAGGAGACTTTCAATCAAAAAAACTTGGAAATGGGGGTTACAATCACAAAATTACCGACTGGGATACCTTTGCCAAATTTGCCAGAGAACACGGAGGAAAGACTCTATCGGAAATGGCTAAACTTTGGAACAACGTTAGTATCCAAACGATCTATCGAGCCCTTAAAAAAATTGGATTTACGCGCAAAAAAAGACATATGGATACAAGGAAAGAAACGAAGAAAAATGTGCTGAATTTTTGAAAATTATAGCGACAAAAGAACCTAAAAACTTAGTGTATATAGATGAGTCTGGCATTGATAACACCGAAGACTACCCCTACGGATATTGCCAGAAAGGACAGCGGTTTTATGCCTTAAAATCTGGAAAGAAAACTCAACGAATCAGTATGGTTGCAGCCTTAAGTGGAAGAAAGATAGTTGTTCCGTTAACCTTTGAAGGCCACTGTAATATGGATGTTTTTAATGGATGGTTTGAGCAATTTTTGACACCGATCTTGGAACCTGGACAGACTGTCATTCTTGACAATGCTACTTTTCATAAGTCTGATAAGATTATCGAGCTTGCTAAAGGGGTTGGTGCAGAAATTTTGTATCTGCCGCCTTATTCTCCAGATTTCAACAAAATTGAGCATCATTGGTTTGCTATAAAAAAAAGAGCCAGGAAAAACATTCCTCTATTCGAATCCTTTCGTCGTGCTGTTGATTCTGCCTTCCTATGACCTGTTCGGACTATTATGAGAAATGCTATACATTGCGAATATCTTGTCCATCAATTAAAATTTTTCCAGATTTTATGTCATAAAGCCTAAGAATCAGGTTTACAAATGTTGATTTACCACCACCAGAATAACCAACAAGTCCTACTTTTTGACCAGGTTTAATTATTATGGATTTGTTTTCAAATATTGGTTCTGCATCTTTATAATGAAAATGAACTTTATCAAAACTAATTTCCCCCTTTTTAACGACCAGATCTGCTGCATTTGGCTGATCTTGGATTTCAGGGATTGAAGTAATTGTTCTCAAAGCTTGAGTAATCCTTCCCCATGACTTAGAGAATTGTGAGAAATCTTTAGCTATCATCCAAAGAAAATTAGCTATTGCTATATTAACAGTAAGAACAAAAGCAAAATCTCCAGCAGTAATTGACCCTTGCCCTCTTCCTTTAATTAGGAAATATAAATTAAGTATTTGCATGATTAGAAATAAGAAGCCATAGAAAGTAAAAATCCACGTATACAGCCACTGAAGTCTTTGCTCTGCTTTAACAGCCTCGCTATGAGTAGCTCGCAAAGATAATCTTTCTTGGTATTTGCTGGCAAATAACCTTACAGACATGATATTTGAGAAGACATCTACCATTTTACCAGTAATGCTTGAGCCAAGCTCTGACCATGCATCTGCAAGACGCGTTACCTTTCCTGCAAGTAAGAGGGAAGACAGAACAAATAATGTAGACCAAGTCAACATCAATAAAGCAAAATTAATATTTATAGCATTTCTCATAATAGTCCGAACAGGTCATAGGAAGGCAGAATCAACAGCACGACGAAAGGATTCGAATAGAGGAATGTTTTTCCTGGCTCTGTTTTTTATAGCAAACCAATGATGCTCAATTTTGTTGAAATCTGGAGAATAAGGCGGCAGATACAAAATTTCTGCACCAACCCCTTTAGCAAGCTCGATAATCTTATCAGACTTATGAAAAGTAGCATTGTCAAGAATGACAGTCTGTCCAGGTTCCAAGATCGGTGTCAAAAATTGCTCAAACCATCCATTAAAAACATCCATATTACAGTGGCCTTCAAAGGTTAACGGAACAATTATCTTTCTTCCACTTAAGGCTGCAACCATACTGATTCGTTGAGTTTTCTTTCCAGATTTTAAGGCATAAAACCGCTGTCCTTTCTGGCAATATCCGTAGGGGTAGTCTTCGGTGTTATCAATGCCAGACTCATCTATATACAATAAGTTTTTAGGTTCTTTTGTCGCTATAATTTTCAAAAATTCAGCACGTTTTTCTTCGTTTCTTTCCTTGTATCCATATGTCTTTTTTTGCGCGTAAATCCAATTTTTTTAAGGGCTCGATAGATCGTTTGGATACTAACGTTGTTCCAAAGTTTAGCCATTTCCGATAGAGTCTTTCCTCCGTGTTCTCTGGCAAATTTGGCAAAGGTATCCCAGTCGGTAATTTTGTGATTGTAACCCCCATTTCCAAGTTTTTTTGATTGAAAGTCTCCTGTTTCTTTTCTTCTTTGCTGCCACTCCCATAAAGTAGTTCGTCCAATCTTAAATCTTGCTGCCACTGTTTCTCTGCTTTCTCCTTCGTCTAGCGCTTCCATTGCTTTTTTTCTTAAATCATAACTATATGCTGCTGGCATTCAACCTCCTTATCATCATCTATCCTTATCCTATCACATCCGGACTTTTATGAAAAGAGCTATACTTGCCATAAAAAGTAAATTGCGATACTAAGCGCTAATGCACGACCCATGACCCTGTCAGCCATAATTTGCATGATATCTGGAATATAATTTGTAAATCATTAACCTTGTTAGCAAGACTGCCGGAGAAGTTATTTTGATAGTAGCTATTATCCTGATTTAATAATATGGCAATACTCGATTCAACAATGTTTTTACGGAGATTAGGGATCATCTTAATTTCAAAAAAATAGTTGTATAATCTATTCATACACTCAAGTAAAAATAGTATTAGTACATAGGATATAGCAGGAGTTGCTATGCTACGAAAAAGATCATCTGCACTGATACGATCTATAATAACTTTTATTAAATATGGATTAAAGGAAATATCGATAGCCCAGACTAATGCTGTCAGTAATACTATCCCAATATGAAACAGAAATGGACGCAGCATTTTCAAGATGAAAGATACAACCTGCTTTGTTGTTATGTCATTCATATTTTTTACTTATTCTATCTCCCAGTTTTATTCAAGTAGATGATATATTATAATAGTCCTTTTCATGGAAACCTTTTCTGGTAGATTGCTTTCTAGAAAAACCTTGGTCAAGGTGCTAACTGTGGTTTATAATAATATAAATCATATCATAGTTGATTTGCGTTTATCAGAGCTGGAGTAGAGGTATGTTTTATCTTACAAATTTTTTGCCTATTTTACTGTTCCTATTTCTTTTTGTAGGAAGTGGTATATATTTTACTGTTCTTGGCGTGTCAAATGCTTTTTATCAGTTATCTCCACTGGTAGCCATTGCTCCTGCCATAGCTCTGGGCTGGGTTTTATACAAGGGCAATACTGAAGAAAAAATGTATGCCTTTCTAGATGGGGTAAGAGATCGTAATATTATCACTATGTGTATCATTTTCTTACTTGCAGGTGCATTCAGTGAAGTAACTAAAGCAATCGGTAGTGCTGATGCCACAGTTAATTTGGCTCTTTCATTTATACCAACACAATTTTTACTCATAGGATTATTTTTTGTAGCAGCTTTCATCTCCACTGCTATTGGTACATCAATGGGCACCATTGCAACAATTGCTCCTATTGCAGTTGAACTGACACAAGCTGGGATTTCTCCTTCCTTAGGAGTTGCAACCGTTGTAGGAGGAGCAATGTTTGGTGACAATTTATCTATTATCTCTGATACTACAATTGCATCTGTGATGTCTCAAAAGGCTGATATAAAGAAAAAATTAAAACTGAATGCAAAAGTGGCACTAATTGCTTCTATATTCACAATAATTATATTATTTTATAGCTCAAGCAATAGTGCTGCTATTTCAGTTAAGGAGTATTCTTTATTGCTTGTGACTCCTTACATAATACTTATATTGCTTGCAAACTTTGGAATAAATGTATTGACGGCATTGGTTTTAAGCATAACTTTTGCTGGAATCATTGGATTTATAAATAACAACAATTATGGTTTATTGTTTTTAAGCCAAAACATCACTAAGGGGTTTATGAGTATGCATGAAATTATGCTACTGTCATTGATGGTTGGCGGGCTTTCAGGACTGGTAGGTAAAAATTCTAAGGAGTTTGCAGATAAACTTTCATCTTGGGTTATGATACAACGTGGTGGACAAAAAACTGCGCAATTATTTATTGCAAAAATAGTCAGCATATTTGATATTTTACTTGCAAATAATACCATCGCTATAATTTTTAGCGGTGAAATTGCTAGAGATATTGCTAAGAAATATGAAATACCGCCTCACTATAGTGCAGCATGGCTAGGCATATTTTCTTGTGTATTTCAAGGATTAATACCGTATGGCGCTCAATTGCTTTTGGCTAGCACTATTGCTGGAGTTTCACCTTTGGCAGTCGTGCCACACGTATACTATTGCTATGTTTTAGGTATTATTGCAGTGTTATATATTGTATTGAACAAAATTGAGAAAAAAGATTGTGCTTAATATACAAGACAACGCTCCGCTCTGTAGAAAATGGATGTTCTTGGCAGTATGTGCTCTTGCTTGCTCTGGGTTACTGTCAATAATTGTTATTTTTCTACGATTGCCTTTTATCTCCTCTCTTGTTCCTTCTGCACAATATATTTTTGATAATGCGCTGGTAATACACGTGAACTTGTCAATTTTAGTGTGGATGTGCTCTATAATATCTCTGCTCTTTATCATAAACCTACAAAATACCAATAGTTGGTTTAACTTTTCATGGGTTCTATCAACCCTTTCGATGCTGCTCATGTTTATATCCGCATTCGTTCCAAATACTGAAGTTATCAAAAGTAACTATATTCCCGTATTACAAAACAAATTATTTTTACTTGGACTCAGTTTATTTATTGCCAGTATATTAGTAAATACAATGCTAGCATACACATCAAAAAAAGAGGTTTCATTTCTCTCTGTTGGGCAAATTGGGCTAGTTATTATACTTGTATCGTCATTTCTTTGCTTTGTTTTAGCATATAATAATATGCCTCCAGGTCTATATCACTCAGATAATAATTTATTTTACGAATATCTCTTTTGGGGAGGCGGACATTTATTGCAGTTTGCTTTTACTCAAGGAATGTTTTTAGTCTATTTAATGATCAGTGATGTTAGTTTAGCTTCAAGCAATAAAATTACTATTTTACCACTATTTATAAACACGATTTTAGCTGTAGGTGCACCGTTTGTATATTTTGTTTATCCAGTTGATAGTGCCAAGTTAATACAGTTTTTTACTTGGCATATGAGGATTGCTGGAGCAGTTTTGCCGTGCTTTTTGATAATATTAGTGTGCTACAACATCAGAACTTTTATTAATGATAAAAGCAACTATTTATTACATTCATTTTTGTTGTTCACTTATGGAGATGTGCTCGGAGTGTTGACTATTGAAGGGAATGTCACCATTCCTGCTCATTATCACGGTTCTGTAGTTGGGATCACTATAGCTTTTATGAATTTCATTTATTGGCTGTTACCCAAATTAAACTTTAAAGAGGTAAAAAACTCCATGGTAAGATTACAGATTTATGCCTACAGTGTAGGGCATTTTCTCCATATTACTGCCCTTGTTTGGCTTGGTGGGTATGGTGCTTTAAGGAAGGTTGCAGATCTGCCAAGTATTTCATCAATGTTAGCACGCACGTGCTTCATTATAGGTGGCGCTATATCAGTTGTTGGTGGAATGTTGTTCGTAATAATTGTGCTTTTACATCTGTTAAAAGGCAAAGCGCGTACCAACTGACCCATAGAAACGAAAAAACTTACTTGACAAACTCCGCCAGCCCCCTTATCATGAAACTGAAGCTATTTATTTATCTTCGCAATCTGTGCAGGTTAATGACAAAAAACTTAGGGTATTTGGCGTCTCATGTTTAATTTTTCGCACTACGTGCATCGCATGTCTTTAAAAATTTCTGGGTTTTTACCTATATAAGCCGAAACGCGCTTACAAAGCGTTTAAGACAGCAAAAAACGTCAAATTGATAAGGGAGAATTTGAATGCTAGCTACTACGGGGTTTCTTTGCCTTTTTTCCTGCTTAGTAAATTTCTTAAACACTTGCGGTGTAGGTTAGTTGCAAGTTAAAAGCAGCTAAATCGCTCTTAATCAAGCGTTTTAGAATAAAAAAAACGCCGATATTTTAGTACATAGTAAATAGCCAACCACCACGGGGCTTCTTTTGCCTTTTTTTTCATTTGGTAAATTTCTTAATATTTATGGCTAAACGACAATCGTCATCCCGCTACTTGTTAGCGGGATCTAGAGATACCGCGGCGGTATGACGTAGGACTGCTGTCATTCCAGTGCTCCTTTTTTTGTCATCCGAGTAGCTGACACTGTCCTCCTTTGTCATCCCAGTGCCCAGACAGTGGGATCCAGCATTTCACGCAATCCCATCAAGAACGTTGTATTTTACATAACACTTTTATGCTTACCAACTTAATAAAATTCCTGGATCCCAGTGTCAAGCACTGGAATGACAAAAAAAGGAGCACTGGGATGACAGGAGAGGGAGGCTACTTGGATGACATCATAGGGAGGCTACTTGGATGACATCATAGGGGCACTGGGATGACACCATTCTTTTTCCTGGATCCAAATAGTCAAGGCACTGGAATGACAAAAAAAGGAGGCACTGGAACGACAAAGTGGAGTGTCTGCTTCTGTCATCCTATGATAGCTAAAAAGACCTGGTCACGCGCTGGAATGACACCGAAGGGGCTACTGCCCTCTTGGATGGAGACCAGTGTCAGCTACTTAGATGATACCTTTTTTCTACTTAGTTTAGGTTATGCAGAAGTCTAATACAATTATAGAACAAGCTTAAAAATTCTGGTAAAGTAGTTTTATTTACAAAGAAAGAATATGCTACTTGAAATTGAAAAGCGCAGCATAACAAATGCATTGTGGAAGTTGCAAGAAGCAGATCAAAGGCAAATCTTAACTCTTACACAGAGATTTGAGTTACCAGAAATATTAGCAAGAATATTGGTTACTCGTGGTGTTAACATAGAAAATGCAAGCGACTTCTTATATCCACTAATCAGATCGCTATTACCAGATCCCTTTCACCTTCTTGATATGGATAAAGCTGTTTCTCGTATAATACGGGCAATAAAAAATGATGAAAACCTTGCAATATTTGGTGACTATGATGTTGATGGTGCAACGTCGTCAGCATTGATTAACAGGTACCTGAGAGCAATCGATATACACTCTATAATCTACATTCCAGATCGTGTTGATGAGGGCTATGGATTAAACACAGATGCTTTATTACAACTTAAAAAGAATGGAATTGATTTATGTATTTCCGTTGATTGTGGTACGCTTGCATATCAACCAATAGAAGATGCAAAGGCTTTTGGTCTTGATATTATAGTTGTTGACCATCACCTTGGTACGGAAAAATTACCAAGCGCCGTAGCAGTTGTGAATCCAAACCGCCTTGATGAGAGCTCTCCTTATAATAACCTAGCAGCAGTTGGAGTGTCATTTCTGCTAATTGTTGCTCTTAATAAAAGCCTACGTGAGCAAGGATTTTTTACCAACAAAAAAGAACCAGATTTATTTGATCTGTTGGATTTGGTTGCCCTGGGAACTGTCTGTGATGTTATGCAGATCACAGGCCTCAATAGAGCACTTGTCTCACAAGGATTAAAAGTTATGTCAACAAGAAAAAACGTTGGCTTGCGTGTTTTATTTGATGCTTTGGGAATCCTTGAAAAATCAAGTGTTTCTCGATTAGGGTTTAGTATTGGGCCATGCATAAATGCTGGAGGAAGAATTGGAGAAGCATCGCTTGGTGCAAGGTTGCTTTCCACCGATGATGATGAAGAGGCACATTCAATCGCGCTAAAATTAATAGATTTGAATAATGCAAGAAAAGTGTTAGAAAATGAGGCTCTCTTGGAAGCTACAGCACAAGCGGAAAAGTCTGCCCAATCAGGTGCGAATTTTATAATGATAAGTGGCAATTGGCACCAGGGAATAATTGGTATAATTGCATCAAGGCTAAAGGAGCAGTTTCACTTGCCAACAGTAGTGATATCTTTAAATAATGGAATAGGAAAAGCAAGCTGTAGATCAATTTTGGGAGTTGATATCGGTGCTGCAGTCCTTTCCGCAAAGTTTATAAATTTGATTATTGAAGGTGGTGGCCATAGTATGGCGGCAGGATTTTCAATTAAAGAAGACAAAATAAATGATTTGCATGATTTTTTTACTGAAAGATTTTCAAACTCTATAAATGAGAAAACTTTAAAAGCTGATAGTATAGTAACTGCTAAAGCAATAAATTTGTCTTTATGGAATCAATTGCAACGCTTGGGACCATTTGGAGTTGGAAATCCTGAACCAAGGTTTATTATCCAAGGAGCAAAGATAAGAAAGCCTGAAGTTATAGGAGTTGACCATATAAAATGTTTTATTGCTGATGATAATGTTATGGTAAGAGCTATTGCATTTCGTTCTGCAAATACTCATCTTGGCTCTGCTATCATGCAGGGTAATGTGAAAGCTATTTTGGGTAAAATCTCTATGAATTACTGGAATGGCAATGAATTTGTACAATTTTTAATAGAAGATGTATTGACCATTAGTTGAGTGTATCTGTTCAGCAGAGTGGCAAAATAGGTAGACAAGATAAACTGACCTTACCCAGAAAAAGTGGAGAGAAAGAAAAGAGTTTTTTTGGGTAAAATAAAATTTTGGAGGATTAGAAATGGTAAGAGAATATACAGCAGAATTCAAATTGGAAGCTGTTAAACTGGCAAATGAACAAAGAAAGGCAGGTCAAACAATTACAAAAATAGCAAAGGATTTAGGAATAAAGGGTGGTTTATTAGGAAAATGGATAAAGAAACACAACGAAAAAAAGTCGGCAGCAGATGCATTTCCAGGTAGAGGTAACATGGCTCCTTACGACAAAGAGAGGTTTGATTTACAAAGAGAGTTAGCAAGAGTAACAAGGGAAAGAGACATTAAAAAAAAAGCCCTGGCCAGTCAAAAAGAGTAAAATATTTTTTTATAAAAGAGCATAGTAACTGCTATAAAGTACAGGAATTATGTAGGATTTTTTGCTAGTGGCTACTATAAGTGGACCACAAGAAAAATAAGCAGTAGAGAATCAGCAAATAAAGAGCTACTCGCAGCTATTCAAAAAATATATCAAGTTTCTAAATGTAGATATGGAGCTCCTAAAATTCATGCTGAATTGAAGGCTTTGGGTAAAAGTTGCAATTTGAAAACGGTGCAAAGTATTATGCAGAAAAATGACATCAGTGCTATACTGAGAAGAAAGTTTAAAATTAAAAAACAACAAATAGATAATAGAGCTGTAGCTCCCAATATACTAGATCAAAACTTTGTTGTTGATCAACCAAATAAAGTATGGGATTACTTACATCAAAACCAAGGAGGGATGGCTATATTTGGCAGCAATAATTCTCACGTATGGTAGTTAATGAGTAGTGCAATAAATAAACAATTGGTTATGAACTCTTTATTAATGGCCGTTAACAAGCGTAAACCTGCCAAAAATCTACTATTACATAGTGATCAAGGTTCACAATATACTTCGCAAGGTTATCAATATCTCTTATCCATAAAAAACATAGATGAGTCATAAAGGTTGTTGTTACGACAATTCTGTTGTGGAAAGCTTCTTCAGTTCTCTAAAAAGGGAGTTATAGCATTTCTCATAATAGTCCGAACAGGTCATAGGAAGGCAGAATCAACAGCACGACGAAAGGATTCGAATAGAGGAATGTTTTTCCTGGCTCTGTTTTTTATAGCAAACCAATGATGCTCAATTTTGTTGAAATCTGGAGAATAAGGCGGCAGATACAAAATTTCTGCACCAACCCCTTTAGCAAGCTCGATAATCTTATCAGACTTATGAAAAGTAGCATTGTCAAGAATGACAGTCTGTCCAGGTTCCAAGATCGGTGTCAAAAATTGCTCAAACCATCCATTAAAAACATCCATATTACAGTGGCCTTCAAAGGTTAACGGAACAATTATCTTTCTTCCACTTAAGGCTGCAACCATACTGATTCGTTGAGTTTTCTTTCCAGATTTTAAGGCATAAAACCGCTGTCCTTTCTGGCAATATCCGTAGGGGTAGTCTTCGGTGTTATCAATGCCAGACTCATCTATATACACTAAGTTTTTAGGTTCTTTTGTCGCTATAATTTTCAAAAATTCAGCACGTTTTTCTTCGTTTCTTTCCTTGTATCCATATGTCTTTTTTTGCGCGTAAATCCAATTTTTTTAAGGGCTCGATAGATCGTTTGGATACTAACGTTGTTCCAAAGTTTAGCCATTTCCGATAGAGTCTTTCCTCCGTGTTCTCTGGCAAATTTGGCAAAGGTATCCCAGTCGGTAATTTTGTGATTGTAACCCCCATTTCCAAGTTTTTTTGATTGAAAGTCTCCTGTTTCTTTTCTTCTTTGCTGCCACTCCCATAAAGTAGTTCGTCCAATCTTAAATCTTGCTGCCACTGTTTCTCTGCTTTCTCCTTCGTCTAGCACTTCCATTGCTTTTTTTCTTAAATCATAACTATATGCTGCTGGCATTCAACCTCCTTATCATCATCTATCCTTATCCTATCACATCCGGACTTTTATGGAAAGAGCTATACCAATAGACACCTCTCGGCACTCTAAACAGCATATCAAAACTGCTATATTTGAATATATAGAAATTTTTTATAACAAACAACGTAGACACTCCACTATTAACTATTGCATTCCTGAGCATTTTGATTCATCATTCTCTTTGTGAAAAACATTCCAAACTTTCTCTCCACTTTTTCTGGGTAAGGTCAGTTTGCCTTTTTTTGACTATTTGGGGTTCAAAGCTTCCCTCCCTATCTCTAGGCGTCAAAAGCTCAAATGAACCTGCACTTGTCCGTAAAGTCTTTCCATTTCTCCCATTTCTTCGATTATTCTCTTCACTTTCAGCTAATAAGTGATTTTCTATTTCACCTTCCAAACTTGCCTCCAGCAGCTTTTTTATAAATGGTGTAAATGCTCCATCCCTTCCTGTCAACGGCCTTCCTTCTCGTATAGACGACAGGATATTTGTTTCTAATTCTTTATAATCTACCAATCCGGTAATTCTGTTTACTATTTTTTGACTCATTGTCAAACCTCCATTTTTTTATATCAATTTATTACTTTTTTTTCGGTTTGACAGACTTTTTTGAACATTCCCGGAAATGCAGAAAAAAAATGTTCAACATTATATCAGGAGTCCTTGTCGTTTTAATCTGCACAGATTGCGAAGTTAAATGAAATAGCTTCACTGTTATGATAAGGGCGCTGGCGAAGGGTGTCAAGCAAGTTTTTCGTTTCTATATGTGCTACCTTAAGACTTCAACGTCTTAACGCACCTAACTCCATCTGCATATAAATTTGCATGGCTCTTTCCAGTATTAAGCAATGCAAATCCAATGTTGTCTACACTAGAGCGCAGTTCCCCTATTTCCTCATTGTTTTCATTTGTCACTTTAGTGCCAATATCTGGAAGTGCGTTATCCCCCTCAACAAGGTAAAGTTTTCTTCTGAATATTTCTTGTCTGCTCATTCGATTTACGACTTCCTGACCTATATAACACCCCTTATTAAAGCTTATACCGTTTACTTTATCGATTAAAAATTGCAGCGGAAACGATGAATTCTGCACCATATCTTTCGCTCCATCTGGAACGAGATTTTGAATTCTGACTTTTTCATACTGAGTAAAATCCCCAACCGGCTCTTTTATTTCATCTTTATGTATGATCCTCATTCCTAGCAGCTTGTGCCTTGGATCTTGAAAAATAACTTGTGACTTACCACTACACTCCGCCAACTTAGTATTAAACAAAACTCCAACCTTATATAGTGCACTAATGTCTTTAATTTTCACTTTCAAATAAGTTTTAAGCAAATCCAGTTTCTCGATTATTTGCTGCAAGTGCATGTTTTCGCACTCCAAGAGGGTGTATTTACCATATTCAATAAGAAAAAAATCATATAGATATTTTCCCTGAGGGCTAAGCAATAAAGAGTAAATGGCTTTTTGGCTATCCAACTTATTAATATCATTGGTTATAATACCCTGCAGAAAATCTCTAGTGTCAGGACCATATAGCACTATCACACCACGACTTAAAAATGGTATATAACTCATGAAATCTCTATAAATAAATCTAAATTCTATTATATAACATTAGGCTCTTTTAGAAACTGCTTTTGGCGTGCATATTTTACAAGCTCCAGCCCTTGAAATCTAACTTACGAGTATATATATATAAACTTATAAGTTAATTTGTTGATGAGGAAAAACAAATGTCAAGTATAAGTTTAAATGTATTAGATGATAGCGTGCTGATCAAGCCTATTAGCGAAGAAAAGCAAGGTGGAATTGTGCTTCCATCAAGTGCTGAAAAGAAACCTACTAAAGGTGAAGTTATAGCAATTGGTGAAGGTTCACGCAATTCAAGTGGCGAACGCGTAACTTTAACTGTGAAAGCTGGTGATAAAGTGTTCTATCGCCAATGGGCTGGTACAGAAATAGAACATAATAATGAGAAGCTTATCGTGATGAAGGAATCCGATATACTTGCTGTCATTAAGTAGCAGTCTTTATTTTACTAAACTGAAACAAAGCGCAACATAGCGCATTGTAAATGATTTTATTATAGTTTTCTAAGTTTTTTATTAACAAGAGGTGATAAAAATGACTAATGTAGTAGTATCAGGTGAGCAGTTGCAAGAAGCCTTTCGTGAAGTTGCAGCAATAGTGGATTCAACGGTAGCAATAACTGCAGGACCTAGAGGAAAAACAGTAGGGATTAATAAGCCCTATGGAGCACCAGAAATTACAAAAGATGGTTATAAGGTGATGAAGGGTATCAAGCCTGAAAAACCATTAAACGCTGCGATAGCAAGCATCTTTGCACAAAGTTGTTCTCAATGTAACGACAAAGTTGGTGATGGTACAACAACGTGCTCAATACTAACTAGCAACATGATAATGGAAGCTTCAAAATCAATTGCTGCTGGAAACGATCGTGTTGGTATTAAAAACGGAATACAGAAGGCAAAAGATGTAATATTAAAGGAAATTGCGTCAATGTCTCGTACAATTTCTCTAGAGAAAATAGACGAAGTGGCACAAGTTGCAATAATCTCTGCAAATGGTGATAAGGATATAGGTAACAGTATCGCTGATTCCGTGAAAAAAGTTGGAAAAGAGGGTGTAATAACTGTTGAAGAGAGTAAAGGTTCAAAAGAGTTAGAAGTTGAGCTGACTACTGGCATGCAATTTGATCGCGGTTATCTCTCTCCGTATTTTATTACAAATAATGAAAAAATGATCGTGGAGCTTGATAATCCTTATCTATTAATTACAGAGAAAAAATTAAATATTATTCAGCCTTTACTTCCTATTCTTGAAGCTATTGTTAAATCTGGTAAACCTTTGGTTATTATTGCAGAGGATATCGAAGGTGAAGCATTAAGCACTTTAGTTATCAATAAATTGCGTGGTGGTTTAAAAGTTGCTGCAGTAAAAGCTCCAGGTTTTGGTGACAGAAGAAAGGAGATGCTCGAAGACATAGCAACTTTAACTGGTGCTAAGTACGTCATAAAAGATGAACTTGGAATCAAGATGGAAGATCTCACGCTTGATGATCTTGGTACGGCTAAAAATGTTAAAATTACTAAAGATAATACCACAGTTGTCAGCGAAAATAGCGATTCTGACAGTGTGAAAGCTAGAATCGAGCAGATTAAATCTCAAATTGAAACTTCAACTTCTGATTATGATAAAGAAAAGCTAAGAGAACGTTTAGCGAAATTATCAGGTGGCGTTGCTGTGCTCAAAGTTGGTGGAGCAACTGAAGTGGAAGTTAAAGAACGTAGAGATAGAGTCGAAGATGCGCTGCATGCAACAAGAGCTGCAATTGAAGAAGGTATAGTTCCAGGTGGTGGGGTTGCGCTTCTTTATGCTTCATCTGTTCTCGACAAATTAAAAGGTGCAAGTGACGAGGAACAAATAGGCATAAACATTATCAAGAAAGTTCTCAGTGCTCCAATTAGAAGGTTAGTCAAAAATGCTGGTCTTGAATCTGCTGTTATAATTGACTATTTGATTAAGCAGAATGATAAAGAGCTTATATACAACGTTGAGGCTATGAATTATGCTAATGCGTTTACAGCTGGTGTGATTGATCCAGCAAAAGTGGTTCGTATCGCTTTTGAAACAGCGGTATCTGTTGCGAGTGTGCTGATAACTACTGAATCTATGATAGTTGATGTACCAAGCAAAGAAAATGCTTCATCTCCTATGGGTCCAGGAGAAATGAGTGGCATGGGTGGATTCTAAGTAGAATGAAACCGTGGAGCAATTGCTCCACGGTAGTTCCAAAAAATCTCACATTTTACTATTCGTTAAAGGTAATACGTTTGGTGCAGAAATGCACTACTGTTTGCATCCGTTTCACTCCTTTATATTGTGGTTGTCTAATAACAAAAAGGCAGCATAAGAAAACTATAACCCCTAGTATATTTATACTATAGCTGACCCAAGCAACACGTCATACCGCGATTCATTCCACAACTGTACGAACATTACAATATGGCACATAGTAAACGATGTCATGAAAGTAGCTGACACTGGAATTCAGGAAAAAGGATGATGTCATTCCAGTGCTTGACACTGGAATCCAGCATTTCCATAATCATCAAAACATTGTATTTTAACAAAAAACAGCTATTTTTATGCTTGCCAACTTAATAAAATTCCTGGATCCCAGTGTCAAGCACTGGGATGACACCCTCCTTATGGGCCAAAATCACAATGTTCGTACAGTTGTGGATTCATTCGCGGTATCTCGGCATAGATTCCGCTAACAAGTAGCGGAATGACGAATTTGTCGTTTTTCAGATTGTCGTAAGTCAGTTTAGCTATAGCATAATGCTATATTAATAAATAATCTATATAATACTATTAAATATAATAATTAAAATCTAAATTACTTTCTCTATAAAAGGAGAAATTTACCTTAATGAAAATACATATATATTTAATATTGTTTTTATTTTTTTCTTGCACTCAACTATATGCTGACGAGGAAATTGCAAAATTTGATTTACTTATTGGCGAGATAAATGAAGCAAGCTTCACTCTTAAAGGTGCAATAAAGGTTACAGTAGAACCAGGCTGACACATATATTATAAAGATCCTGGAGATTTTGGCCTTCCCACGTCTATTAGTTACAAAGGTAATGCATCAGATATAAATATTCACTGGCCTATTCCAAAGGAACATAAAGATAAAGTAGGGAGAGAGACGTTTGTAAGTAACGTATATGAGGATATGGTATTATTTCCCTTTAAGATGAATATATTTTTAAATCAAGGGTATATTGACCTTAACTTCCATATAAATTATGCGATATGTAAAGATAGGTGCATCCCTAAAAATGTTGAGATAAAAATCAGGCAACCATTAAAGGATTTTATAGATTCTGATATCAATAAACTTATAAATGAGTGGTATGAAAAATAGAGTTCTCATGGAGTAGGTGTCATTCCAGCGCGTGACACTGGAATCTCATTTACTTTTTTGTTCACTATGTGAGGAACTTGGGCCTACAAGTATATAAACATAATGGTTTCGCATAAAAAATTTAGATCCCAGTGTCACGCACTAACTGTACGAACATTGAGATATAAGAGTAATTTGTACCAAGAAAAAAGATGTCATCCCAGTGCCCAGACACTGGGATCCAGATTGGACACTAAGTTGGTGAGTATAAAAGTAGCTAACCTTATGTTAAAACACAATATTTTTGGTGAGGGGTTGCATTAAAAGCTGGATTCCAGTGTCAAGCACTGGAATGACATCGTCTTAACATTGTACCATATTACAATGTTCGTACAGTTATGTGTCACGCACTGGGATGACAAGAAAAGGTTTCTAGAATGACGGAAACGAAGTCATACATAGAAAATAGGTTAGGTATTTTCAATTTTTGTTGTATACTCAAATAAAAATCTCACTTTTACAGATGGATACAGTAAAGTTTGTTTTATTACTGCCAACAATATTACTCATGCTAGTTGCTGGTGTTTACCTATCGATTAAACTAAAATGGCTACAGGTATTTAGATTACCATACGCCCTTTCACTCCTTGGAGCTAAAAAAGGAGAAAATAAATTTTCTTCTATAGCCGCTCTGTTTACAATTTTAGGGGGAAATTTAGGAGTAGGAAATATTTCAGGAACTGCTGTTGCTCTAAAAACCGGAGGACCGGGCTCTATTTTATGGATGGCAATAATTATTGTTATCACTTCTGTGATAAAATATGTCACTTGTTATCTAAGTATAAAAACCAGAAAGGAAAAGAACGAACGGTTTATAGGTGGCCCTGTAGCCTACATGACTGATGCGTTTAACTCTAGGAAGGCCACAATTGTCTTTCTAGTTATCATGATGATGGTTTCAATAACAGTTGGTAACCTTGTTCAGGTAAATTCTCTATCAATACCACTTAATATGATAGATGTGCCTGTAGTTGTTGGTGGCATTGTAATGGCCATAATATTTTTTGTTGTTGCAGCTCTCAGCTTAAAAAAAATTAAAATTTTTATATCGGCTATGATACCGATAATGACGGTAAGTTACCTCACACTTTGCGGTATCATATTATTTAAATTTAGTGAAAATATTCTTCCTTCTCTAAAACTAATAACAAGCAGTTTTTTTACAACCAGTAGCTTTAACTCTGGTTTATCTCTAGGTTTGATTCTAGAAATGTTGACTATTATTCAAGTCGGAACTTTGCGAGGTATTTTTGCAACAGATATAGGGCTTGGCCTTGAAGGAATCGTACATTCTTCAATTGTTCCTAAGAAAAATAATAATAAATTTATTATTGAGCAGAGTCTAATTACGATAATATCGCCTTTTATAGTTGCGTTTATAGTGTTTATTACAACAATGGTACTGCTTGTCACAGATTCTTGGGTCACTGATTTAGAGAGCACTAACATGTGCATATTTGCTTTTAGAAAGGCAATGAATTGGCCTTGTATTGACTATTTAATTATGGCCATAATGTTTTGTTTTGCTTTTACTACTATTTTTACTTGGTTTTTTTGCTCAAAACAGACAATACGCTATGTGTCTATGGATAATAAATACACTAAAATCTGGATTGTAATTTTTACCATGATCATTCCGCTTGGTGCGATAGGTAAAGTCCGGTTGCTATGGGATGTTGCTGATATCTCGATTGCTGCTTTGTTGTTTATCAACATACTCGCTATACTCAAGCTAACCTCTCAAGATCCAGAAGTGTTTACTATGAGTAGCAGATATTTGAAGTTGCAAAAACAGAGCTATAGCTAAAGCAATTTAGGCTATGCAGATGTTGTGATATAAGAGTGATTTCCGCCAAGAAGGATGTCATCCCAGTGCCCAGACACTGGGATCCAGGAATCTTGATTGGCACTAAGTTAGTGAGCATAAAAGTAGCTAATCTTATGTTAAAACACAACATTTTTGATGGGGTTCGTGAAAGGCTGGATTCCAGACTGGAATGACAACTTAAATCGTTTGATGTTACCATAAAATAGCTTGTGTCATCACATTAGTAACACAACCTTCCTTAATAAAAATTCAACCAATGCTTGTGATAATTATATTAGCTAGTATTAGCTAGAACTAAAGGCAGAGGGTTATTAGTGAGGGATATATGGGCACTAACGATACACAACAAGAACACATTTATAATGAGCGCATTCAAGAAATTTTTCCTTTATTTGATAAAATAAAAAAGGAAGACGACCCAATTTATAATGCTAGAGTTGATTTTAACACAGTAAAGTTTTTAACAAAACACGCCAACTGGAATTGGGACGAAGAAGAAAACAAAGATAAAGCATATGGAGTTATTCTTCAGAAATGCGACAAGACAAAGAAAGCTGGACAAGAGCTTGAAAGTGAAGTTAAAGAAAGGTTGAAAGAGTATGTTGATGATGTTGCAGGAGTTTCAATATACGGTAATCACGCAAGTATTACACTGGGAGATAACAAAAAAGAGTTTAAAATTAGCGAATTTTTAAATAGTGATTTTTGTGAGAAGAATGAAATCTCGGGATTTTCAACATTGCATAGTGATGGAAAGAGCGGAATGCATGGTTTTGTTGCCGAGGAAGAAGGGAAAAAAATAAGACATTATGTCGTAACTGATGGTTCATATGAAATGACTTTAAAGTGGTATGCGGAGGGGAAGGAATGTAAGATCAAAATTAAGATTGATGCTAACGGTGTAGACCTTGTTAAAGGTGATGATTTTTCTCTAGAACGGTTAGAAGTAAACAGAGATGTAAAAATAGGTGGTTTATTCTTGCATGAAATACAATTCAGGGAGAAAGGACAAGGAAAAGCGAATGAGATGCAACATAATAAAGACAGTAACGAGCTATCATCTGAAACTACAACAAGAATTGATGTTAATAGAGGTGTTAGCGTTCAAGCTACTGATATAACTCAAAAAAAAGAAGACCACCATTCACATTTTGGACTACAATCTAACAGCAGAAGGCAGTCTTACGATAGCGGAATTGGAAAAGATTTTGACGATAAAATTAATTCTCAGGAGGCTAAAGAAAAGCGTGAGCTTAGACAAGCAGCACGAGAAGCAAATTCGGGAGGTCAAGTTTATAACCTACAATCGCTTTTTGAGGAGAATCCTCAGAACAAAAAAACTCCTCCGCCACTTCCACCTAGAACTAGTTCACTACCACCTGAAAAAGGTGTTTTCGATGAGCAAGGGGGAGCCAAATCTGGAAGCCAAAAACCAGATGACTTGCGCGAAAATGAGCAAACACCTAATAATCAGCAAAAAGGTGCAACTTCTGATTCTTCAGATAGTTCTACTTTCACCAAGTCTGTAAGCCACAATCAAGATAATAGGCAAGAAGATGAACGGTATGACAATCCTACATTTGGACATGCTGTACCTGGAAGCCAAAAACCAGATAGAAGTGAGCAAACACCTAATGATCAGCAACAACCTAAAACCCAGCAACAAGAAGGAAATAGCAAAGGCGATCTGTTACAAGACATCAGAAATTTCAAGAAAAACAACTTACGGCACATTGATGTTGATGATAGAAAAGCATCAATTGCAGGAAGTAGAAAAAATAACCCATCACCGTTAGAGACATTAAAGGACAGAATTCCTTATTCATCTTCTCCAGATAACAGTGATAACCAAGATGCTAGTGATGCTAAGTGGAAAGAAAGTGAACAGCCGCTCTCTGCTACAGCACTCAATAATAAAAGTGACTCGGGCTATTCATCTCCAACTCATGACAATAATGAACAATCTCAAGTAAATCCTGAACAGTTAAAGAAGAGCTTAGAGAACATTGAACAAAGTGATCAAACTCCACCTGAAAATCTTCTTAAAGAAATCAGAGATAGATCACAGCAGGATAATAGAGGATTAAGGCAAGTTGATCCTACTGATAAACTGTCACAAGATAAAGAAGATGGATTGCAAAAAGACGATTTAGCAGATGTAAAAATAGTGGAAGGTCCAACTGTTAGTGTCTCTGCTTCAACACCAAATAGTATAAGTGATTCAGGCTATATATCTCCAACTAATAGTGATAGTAAATCTCAAACAGATTTAAAACAGGTAGGAAGGAAATTAGAAGAACATATTAGACAAAGTAATCTAACTCTATTTGAAGAACTTAAAAATACATTAGGTCAAGAAAATCTCGGGTTAAAACCAGCTGATCAGAGTCAGATTAGCGAAGAAACTAAAAAACGCTTGAGAGAAGTTGGGTTGCTAAAAGACAGCTCAACAGACATAAAAGCAAACGATTCGGGCTATTCATCTCCAACTCATGCCAATCATGAACAATCTCAAGTAAATCCTGAACAGTTAAAGAAGAGCTTAGAAAACATTGAACCAAAAGAAATCGGAGATACGAGTGAGTTAAAAGGAGCATTGGGAAACCCGGATAAAGGGTTAAGAGAACCGGCACAACAGGCTACTAAAGAAAATATTCCTAAAGATTCATTCTCAGAAAACATTTTAGAAAAGATAGGAGAAGGTAAACAATATGACCCTATACGTAAGTGGTTAGAAAAAACAGTGGCAGAACGAGAAAATAATGACACTAATCCAACTGTAGATAAAAATAGCGAACTATATAAATTACTAGAGAAAGATGAAGCACAACTGAAAGCTGGAGTAATAGAAGAAGAAAGAGGAGATACTTTAACAGAACACACTGATGGTTATGATCGCAATAGAATTGCATTAGCTAACAGAAATAAAAGACCACTAGATTGGGCTAAACAGGTTGCTGAGTCACAACAAAAAAAAGATACTAATAAAGGTATTTCAATATAAATTGAAGTTAAAATAATTGCTTAGCAAACAATAGGTTTCATGTAATGGTAACCCTATAACGGAAGAGTAGGAGCCGCGTAAGAACAATACGAACACTCCAGCTAGGCCTTGTATATTGCATCCCCCCGCCCTATTTTTCCACTCTTCTGATGCTAAATAATACTTAATTTCTTGTTCACTGAGACGTTTAAATTTCACTATTGTAACCACAGTCCTGATATGTTGTTTAGATCGATCGGGAGTTAATAGACATACACTGGTGTATACTCTATGCCTTCTTCCTGATAACAAGCGGATACATTTTTCTGCTTGCTCAACGTTTTCAGCTTTGAGCAATATCCTTCTACCACAAGCAACAACTGTATCAACACCAAGCACAAAGTAATTTGGATTTGAGCTTTGTATTTTCTCCGCTTTACTTTTTGCCATACGGATTGAGTAATCCTTCGGAAGTTCCTTTTTTAAAGGGGCTTCATCTATATCTGCTGGCAAAATTAAACCTGGCTCAATGTTTATTTGTTTTAGTAAAGCTATACGCCTTTTCGATGATGAAGCAAGAATAAGATTATTTAGAGATCGTTCTGTCACTTGTACCTTTAAGCCTTCTAATGATCCTACCCTTTCTCGCATTCCTATCGTAGATGCTCATCTCAACTAACACCCTATCCCCTATAATGATGCGTATTTTACTTCTTCTCACTTTCCCTGATACATGACAGATAATCTCATGTTCATTGTCCAGTTTCACTCTAAATTCTGCTGCAGGTAGTAAAGCAGTTACTGCCCCTTCCACTTCAAAAATTGTTTTCGATTTCTCGTCTTTTATCATATGTTATATTATAATTTAATAATCTTTTTTAGTCTACTATAGATTTTAAATTATTATCAACACAAAAGACCTTTTGCGCCCCACTTAAGTTGCAACTTAACCCCAACCATCTTCACAATGATACCCTACCTACGTTTCTACTCTCTGCCACCTTCTCAATAGAACTTATAGGACTTATGTTGAAAGATAAATCATTATCACAATTTTCTTCATCGCTATCAAGTCCACTATCAACGCTTAAAGATCTGAGTAATGTTGTCTTCTCTCTCAGTGGAACATAAGACTCATTATCAACGCTTGAAGATTTGGATAACCTTTTCTTCTGTCGTGGAGCATTACCAGACTCATTAGAAATTTCTTCCGTTAATTGATTGTTGAAGCTCCTTTGTTCATCAGCACGAATTTTTTCTTCCAGTCCATCAAGCATTCCTACCAATTCATCACCCCATTCATTTTCTTCTTCTAATAATTGTTTACACTTTTCTTTCTCACGCTCTAGCTCGTTTCTTAACTCTTCGACTTTATCTTCATCTTTAGTGAGTTCAAGTGTAAGCACCTTATCTCCTGGAAATTCCTCGTACTCGTTTTCTAGCTCTTCAATGTTGAGTTTTAGTCTCTCTTCTCCAAGTGTATCTTGTAAATCGCTATCCTGCCTATCTGATTCTTTAATCTTTTGCTCAATTTCTACTTGTACCTTATATTCCTGATCTAATTCTCTTAGCTGATCTTTCAAGCGCTCTTTCTGCTGGCGTCGTTCAACCATTATCTGTTCCGCATCTTCTCGTGCTTGATTTAGCTCTTTTTCCAAATTCTTCTTTCCTGCATTAACAATTTTCAGCTCTTCCTTTAGCTTTCTTTTTTCTTCATATACACTTTTAAGTTCTTGTACTTTCCCTTGTAGCTCTTTTAACACACCTGCTAATTCTTCATTTTTTTGTGCCAGTTCAGTTTGCAATTCCGTGTTTTTTTGCTCCTCTTTTTCAAACCTGTCTTGTAAATTGCTATTCTGCTTCTCTAACTTTACAATTGTTTGATTAGCTTCTGCTTGGGTTGTTTCTAGTTTCTCCTGTAGTCGCTGATTTTCTTGTATTAATTCATGATGCTTTTTATTTATCACTTGCAACCCTGCTTCTATTTCTTGCTTCAATTCAACAGCTTCTTTTTTCAAATTTGACATTTCTTGCTTCAATTCAACGTTTTTTTCGGACAGCATCTGATTATTTAAAATCAATTCATCCATTTGTTGTGAAGCAAATTCTGTCTGAGTTCCAGTGTGCTGTAAATTGACTTCCGTTTTAGTTTCGATTTGTTGTGAAGCAAATTCTGTTTGAGTTTCAGTGTGTTGTAAATTGACTTCCGTTTGAGTTGATGCATTGCTATTAATAGAAGGAGGAAGGCTATTGTCAGCATCAACTTTAGGGTCTAATTCCCCCTCTGGTTCCTCGCGATAGGCCGCTATAGACTCATTTTGAAAATTATTATTAGCAGTAGGTACAACATCAGCAGCCTTACCCTTTTCTAGTACAGCATCATATAAGGAGAGACTTTGAATATATAATTCATCATTTTGCTTTATCAATTCTAAGATCTCATCCGATAGCACAAAATCTTCATCATTAAATTTTAGTACTTCAGTTATGCCATCGCTACTCACATTCATAATCATGGTACACATTTCGGATCCATCCTTTACAGGCCAAGTGCTTTTCATTTCATAATATGCGCCCTCTTTAAATTCATAATATCTTTCCTTACCTTTCCGATGAGCGTGTATTTCATATTTTTTATTGCAATAGATATTCAGCTCTTTAATATCTTTCTCTTGCCGTAAAATATCACTAATCCTGGTTGGCTCACTTCTATTGTAATTAATAAGATTGATATTCAAAACTCTATGAGTGTTATCAGTTTCTGTGTAATAAGCTCGAAACTCTACGCCTTTCTCTCCAAGATATTTACTTGCAGCTTCTTTTCCCTGCTCTGCCAACTTTATGCATTTATCTATATCTTCCTTAAAGCTCTTATTAGCAGACTCTGTTACTGCTTTATCTATGTACGTTTTTTTAAAATCTCCATCATTTATTAGGTCATAAAAACTCCACTTATCCCCAAAAGCCCTCTGCACGTAAGTGAAATTCTTTTTTTCCTTTAGTTTTCCTAAGAACCACACCTTTTCTTTCAGATTTTTCAGTTGAAAGCTTACCCTTGCCTTTACACTAGAGTTTTTGGCAGGAATACTAACTTCTTCTAATTCTTTAAGTAATTTATTATTTTTTATAATTGAGGAGCAAAACTTTACAATAGCAGAATTTGCAAACGAAGGATCTTTTTTTATACCTTCATCAATAATTTCTTTAAAACGTGCAAATTGAGGTAGAACATAAAAATTGATTATTTCTTTTTCTGATCTTGTTTTATTAGCATAAGAGATATCACCTAATTGTGAATATAACTCTTTTAATGTATAGTAGATAAGCGTAGAGTAATAAACCTCCCTATTCAGTGAAGTTGGTCCAATACACTTTTCAAGTTGATCACTTGTTTTTCCTGCCTCTGCTGTTTTTTCTTCCTTAGCCAAACTTCCAATCATAATACGCCTCCTTAACTATATTTATATTATACTAATTAACATATATTAAAAAAAATCAAACTGTATAACCTCGTTCTACACTAACTTTTATGATTACTTGATTGTGTAAAAATAACTGCAAGTGTTAAACTTGAGCTTTTATTTTTCATTATACATTTCTTACTACATGTTTATACTGCTGTCTTGCATAATAGACTATTCGAAGTTACACAAGTATTTTTTTTATTAGATAAGAGTTAGTAAGAGCCTGTTCATAATTTTTTCAGAAGTAAGGCAGTGAAAGCCAGAACTACCATTTGTAGGCTAGTATTGAGTTTTCGCTCACAATTTTTCCACAATCTTCTACATTTTTCTAACCAAGCAAAAGATCGCTCCACAACCCATCTTTTGGGCAATACAACAAAGGAACGTAATTCATTTCTTTTGATCACTTCAACGGTTGCACCAATAATCGTTTTTATTTGAGTTACAAAATTCTCTCCAGTATAGCCTGCATCAACCAGTACATTCTTAACTCCCGAGAGGTTTTCTTTTGCATTTTCGACCATTCTCACAGCACTGCTACGGTCAGTTATCTCTGCTGTTGTTGTATAAATTGCATGCTTGCGTATCTACTGCAATACGGCCCTGAAATCTTCTTGCCTGCATCATAGCTTCAGCAGTATCTGCATTTTTTATACTCTGTGCATCAATTATGCAGAAGCTTTTCCGACCATTGTTTTGTCGCAATTATTTTTTTTTAATACCAGCTCCAGAACACTTTCTTTATTTGCATCTGGTTTTTCACTCCACTTCTTAAAATAGTCGTAACAATTGCGCCATTTTGGGAACTCTTTTGATACCATTCTCCACTGGCAACCACTTTTTAACACGTATAACACTCCACAAAATACATCATGTAAATCAAGTGTTCTTGGTTTTGTCTTCTTTCTGCAAGATTCCAGATCTGCTACAATAATCTCAAACTTTTCTCGACTTATGTCACTTGGTTATAAACTTCGCATATCCTACTTTATATACTTTATCCTCTCACTTTATCTCTTTTTTGAGATTACGTACAGGCTCTAAGATACAAAGACGTTTTCAGAAATCTTTAAGCTTAATAACATCTTCTCTATTTGGACTAGTTGAAATTAGATGAATTGGTACGCCTATTAATTTTTCTAACCTGTCTATATATTTTATTAAATTAGTAGGCAATGCTTTAATCAACCTTTTACCTTGAGTGTTTTCTTTCCAGCCAGGAAACTCTTCATATATTGGCTTTAATTTCTCTTGTATTGAATGTGATGCGGGTAAATAATCATACATTTTCCCGCTGTACTTGTAATCAGTGCATATTTTAATTGTATCAAAAGAATCAAGCACATCTAATTTGGTTAATACAATGCTTGAAACTCCAGAAAGTTGCGCAGCCTGGCGCACTAGAACTGCGTCAAACCATCCGCAGCGCCTTCTTCTATTGCTCACTGTTCCAAGTTCCTTACCTATAGTAAACAAGCTATCTCCTACTTCATTTTTCTGCTCAGTAGGAAATGGGCCATTGCCCACTCTTGTTGTATAAGCTTTTATCACACCAATAATGTAAGCATTGGAGGATAACCCTGAGCCTGTTATTGCTTGCGATGCTACAGTATTACTTGAAGTAACAAAAGGGTAAGTTCCGTGGTCGATATCTAAAAATGCGCCTTGGGCACCTTCAAATATTATTTTCTTACCTTCTTTCATCAAGTCATTTAATATCTTCCACACAGGTTTTTTATATGAAAGAATTTTTTCTGAAATCTCTTGAATTTCCTTTAATATTTCTTCTTTTTTAACTACCTGGTAGTTAAGGCCTTTCCTGATAGCATTGTGGTAATTCAAAAGAGTATCCAATCTTTTATTGAGCTCATCTGCGTTTTCTAAGTCACAAAGGCGTATAGCTCTCCTCCCAACTTTATCTTCATAACATGGTCCTATCCCTTTATTTGTTGTACCAATTTTGTGATTTCCATTTAAATCTTCAAATAGCTTTTCCTTGTCCTTATGTACGCTAAGTATTAATGGACAGCTCTCAGATACCATCAAGTTGTTATAGTTTACGTCTATTCCTTTAACTTTCAATGACTCTATTTCTGAGATTAGAGCGTGTGAATCAAGAGCAACGCCATTTCCTATGATAGATATTTTGCCTGGCCTCAAAACAGCAGAGGGCAGTAAATTTAATTTATAAACCTCATCATCTACTACTATAGTGTGCCCTGCATTATTTCCTCCCTGAAATCTCACAACTACATCTGCATTCTCAGAAAGATAATCTACTATTTTACCCTTGCCTTCGTCACCCCATTGCAGACCAACAATTACAATGTTATTCATCATTATTTTCTAGATTAATACATAAATATTAATGCAGTACGCTACAAATGGAAAGAGAAATCTACGCCTTTCCTACACCTCTTAAATAAAGAAATATACTGTCGATTTTCTTAATATATTACCAAATTATTCATCATTATATGATATATAGCATTTCTCATAATAGTCCGAACAGGTCATAGGAAGGCAGAATCAACAGCACGACGAAAGGATTCGAATAGAGGAATGTTTTTCCTGGCTCTGTTTTTTATAGCAAACCAATGATGCTCAATTTTGTTGAAATCTGGAGAATAAGGCGGCAGATACAAAATTTCTGCACCAACCCCTTTAGCAAGCTCGATAATCTTATCAGACTTATGAAAAGTAGCATTGTCAAGAATGACAGTCTGTCCAGGTTCCAAGATCGGTGTCAAAAATTGCTCAAACCATCCATTAAAAACATCCATATTACAGTGGCCTTCAAAGGTTAACGGAACAACTATCTTTCTTCCACTTAAGGCTGCAACCATACTGATTCGTTGAGTTTTCTTTCCAGATTTTAAGGCATAAAACCGCTGTCCTTTCTGGCAATATCCGTAGGGGTAGTCTTCGGTGTTATCAATGCCAGACTCATCTATATACACTAAGTTTTTAGGTTCTTTTGTCGCTATAATTTTCAAAAATTCAGCACGTTTTTCTTCGTTTCTTTCCTTGTATCCATATGTCTTTTTTTGCGCGTAAATCCAATTTTTTTAAGGGCTCGATAGATCGTTTGGATACTAACGTTGTTCCAAAGTTTAGCCATTTCCGATAGAGTCTTTCCTCCGTGTTCTCTGGCAAATTTGGCAAAGGTATCCCAGTCGGTAATTTTGTGATTGTAACCCCCATTTCCAAGTTTTTTTGATTGAAAGTCTCCTGTTTCTTTTCTTCTTTGCTGCCACTCCCATAAAGTAGTTCGTCCAATCTTAAATCTTGCTGCCACTGTTTCTCTGCTTTCTCCTTCGTCTAGCACTTCCATTGCTTTTTTTCTTAAATCATAACTATATGCTGCTGGCATTCAACCTCCTTATCATCATCTATCCTTATCCTATCACATCCGGACTTTTATGGAAAGAGCTATAACTTACAGCATATTTACAGTAAGGTGTTATTTATGAAAGAGACAAAAGGAAAAAATAATAAGAGTCCAGTAGTTAGATTAAAGGCCACAGCTAAAGAGTTCAATTTTAGTAAATTAAGAGCAGATCAAGATAATAAATTAGCGAATTCCGGTGAAACAATGTTCTTAGATTTTCAAAGGATGAATTTTATTATTAACGGAAAAGAAATAGATAAAAATCTTATTATTGCATTTAAGGAAGGAGCTAAGCACCGCAGAAGCGAACTTTTTAATAGTGATGATATATATAATGACGAAATATTTAACAAAAAAGGAACAAGAGAAATAGATACGGATCGTGGCAAAGCTTTTGTTGCTTCAGTACTCGAAGATATTGAGAAAGAGCTTGTAAGTGACGCATTGGGTGAGCTGTGGAAAAATCACTGCGAAGATCCCAAAACTACTGATCATCAAAAAACTGATTCATATAAGAAAGAATTTGAAGAATTTTACAATGCTGGCCAAAGGTATATCCATCTATTACCAACAGAGAAAGATGAAAACAAGGATTACCGTTCCTTTGCAAAAGAAGTTTTCAAAAAAATGTTCAGATACGCTGGGGCAGAAGTTCCAAGTGATGCTATTTTAGAAGAGCTAGTTACCAATTGTAATCAAGCAGGGTATGAGGCTGCTCCATTTATACAAACCCAACTTGCACTTGGACAGTCGTTCATAGTAGAAAATCCTAAAAAAGTAATAAACATTGATTGTGCTAACCAAAATAATGTGAGAATTAGATCTGATATGAGGCTACCAATACTCTCTGTTAAAAATCAAGTTATGCATGGCGATAAGATATGTAATCTGCCCAGTTCATTGGAATTTACAATTGAATCTCACAATGGTGAAGACTTTGTAACATACAGAGATGGTAAATTGTCACTTACTATTCCTAAAGAGTTAAAAAATTATAAAGATAATGGCAAGAGCTTGTTTGACATTATTAAAGAATATTTTCAGAAATTCTGTGCAAAATTAGGATTTAAAGCTGAGACAAAAATACAAATAGAGCATGGCTTCGGTGCTCAAAGTAACTATTTAGATGGTACAATATCAACCACAGGATCAGATGCAAATGAAGAATTTATCAATCTTTTAAGCGAAAATCTCAGAAAGAGGTTATTGGGGTCAGGAGTTGCTCTAGAAGATGAAGATGTTGATGATATTGTTGAAGTCAGAGTATCTACCGTTATAGATCTATTGAGTGATTATGCTAAATTGGAAGATAATAAAGAACACAGAGAGTTATTAATAAGTAAAGTAGCAGATAATTTAGGACTTTCCACTCAAGATAAAACAGCACCAGAAGTATTGATGGAATTAGGCTCTTTACCTTCTTTGATAAAAGGTCAGGTTAATCATAATCAAGTGCAGTCTGTTGTAAATACTTTTATTAAGTTATAGCTCTTTCCATAAAAGTCCGGATGTGATAGGATAAGGATAGATGATGATAAGGAGGTTGAATGCCAGCAGCATATAGTTATGATTTAAGAAAAAAAGGAATGGAAGCGCTAGACGAAGGAGAAAGCAGAGAAACAGTGGCAGCAAGATTTAAGATTGGACGAACTACTTTATGGGAGTGGCAGCAAAGAAGAAAAGAAACAGGAGACTTTCAATCAAAAAAACTTGGAAATGGGGGTTACAATCACAAAATTACCGACTGGGATACCTTTGCCAAATTTGCCAGAGAACACGGAGGAAAGACTCTATCGGAAATGGCTAAACTTTGGAACAACGTTAGTATCCAAACGATCTATCGAGCCCTTAAAAAAATTGGATTTACGCGCAAAAAAAGACATATGGATACAAGGAAAGAAACGAAGAAAAACGTGCTGAATTTTTGAAAATTATAGCGACAAAAGAACCTAAAAACTTAGTGTATATAGATGAGTCTGGCATTGATAACACCGAAGACTACCCCTACGGATATTGCCAGAAAGGACAGCGGTTTTATGCCTTAAAATCTGGAAAGAAAACTCAACGAATCAGTATGGTTGCAGCCTTAAGTGGAAGAAAGATAGTTGTTCCGTTAACCTTTGAAGGCCACTGTAATATGGATGTTTTTAATGGATGGTTTGAGCAATTTTTGACACCGATCTTGGAACCTGGACAGACTGTCATTCTTGACAATGCTACTTTTCATAAGTCTGATAAGATTATCGAGCTTGCTAAAGGGGTTGGTGCAGAAATTTTGTATCTGCTGCCTTATTCTCCAGATTTCAACAAAATTGAGCATAATTGGTTTGCTATAAAAAAAAGAGCCAGGAAAAACATTCCTCTATTCGAATCCTTTCGTCGTGCTGTTGATTCTGCCTTCCTATGACCTGTTCGGACTATTATGAGAAATGCTATAATTATTGAAGGGAAAAGCGAAGTATACAAAAAAGGAGGTGCGATTAATGCAATTGATGCAATTCATAAGGAGATAGATAAGGCAATTGTTGAGCAAGAAAAAAAAGCAACCAACAAACAAGATATAGAAAATGATAAATGGACAGATAGAATCAAAAAACAGAATTATTCTGCGGAATCACATGAACATTTACCTTAAAGATATTAGTAGGCTCTTTAAATATTTTAGAGTTCATGGTTGCAACGGTTGCTATTTTACAGCGCACCTCATCGTAAAAACTACGTGCCGTTGCATCATATGTTTCAAGAACGTTGGTAAAATGTTCAAGTTGATCTCGATTCAATACCTGATCTATTCTAGTTAGTTGGTCATTGCTGCTTTTAAAATTAGTTAGATCACATAACATAGCACGTTCTTCAGTTTCAGCAGGCAAGTATTTAAAGTGACCAAAGATATTTTGCCTAATTTTCTCTAGCATATTTACCTGTATACTTACAAAGCTACCTAATACCGCATACTGATTTCTCTCTTTATCTTATATAAATTAATTAAGTAAAGTGAATACAGTATCCACACTACTAAAAAAAATGTGGCACAAAACATAAACATTGCAACCAGTGGCAACAGCAGGGAACTTTCTATTGCTATTCCACCTTTTCTCAAAATGCTTGCTGGCTGATGGAGAGTGGACCATAAATTCACGGAAAATTTTACTATAGGAATATTTATAGCACTAAAGATGGCAAATACTGCTGCTGATTTTTCTGCCCTCGCTTCATTATCAAAAGCGCTCCACAATGAAAGGTAGCCAACATATAGGAAAAGTAAAATCAGCATTGAAGTAAGTCTTGCATCCCATACCCACCAAGTGCCCCAGGTTCCTTTTCCCCAGATGCTGCCTGTGATTAAACATATTGCCGAAAAGACTGTCCCTGCAGGAGCAGCAGCATGTGCCAAGACACTAGCAATGCTATTGTTCCATACCAATGAAATGAAACTGAGTGATGCAATTAATCCATATATTCCAAGAGCAAGCCATGCAGAAGGCACATGAATGTACATGATTCGTACAATTTCTCCTTGTTTATAATCTTCTGGAGAGAAGAATAACGCCAAAGACATTCCAATTAAAAAACATGCGAAACAAATAACCCCAAGCCAAGGTAGAGCTTTCTTAGAAAAATAAGAGAAATTTGTAGGCTTTAATAAAAACATTCGTTTTGAGAATAATTGTGTTAAGAATTTACCAATTAGTTTGAGTTTTATCAACAGGATAGTTTTTCTATATTTACGTAGGTCAACAAATTAGCATAATTTCAGTAGCAGATTGCTAGCCATTATTTTTAGTATAACACTATATAAAACATGACCATTAAAAAGCTTAATCTACACTTAGTATCAGATTCAAGTGGTGAAACTGTTATATCAGTTGCAAAATCAGCTCTGAAACACTTTCGTTCTATAGAAACGATCGAATATGTTTGGTCTTTTGTGAAAAAAGAGGAGCAGATTGACAAAATTCTGGAGGAAATTAATAGGAAAAGTGATGAGCATAATTTTGTTATATGCACTATTACTGATGATGAGCTAAGAAAATATTTAAAAGATAACTGTATAAAGTTGAAAATTCCCTATAGAGCAATATTATCACATATTATTAGAGAAATTTCGTCCTATCTTGAAATTGAAAAAGACGAAAAGCTTGACTTGCATACTGAGATAAATAACGAATATTTTCAGCGCATTGAGGCAATAAACTACACTATTAATCATGATGATGGACAAAATATTCAAGATATTGATAAAGCAGATATAATTTTGGTTGGAGTTTCACGTACATCAAAATCTCCCACCAGTACGTATTTAGCTTACCGAGGCTATAAAGTTGCAAATATTCCTTTTGTTAGTGGAGTACCCTTTTATGTTGACTTGGCAAAATTAAAAAATAAACTAACGATAGGGGTAACAATAGACGTAAGTAGGCTAATAGAAATACGCAAAAATAGACTTACTTCAATTAACAACGAAGATAACAATATATATGCTAACCCTGAGAAAGTAGAAAAGGAAATTAAAGAAGCAGAGGAACTATTTAAGCAGAATAACTGGCCAATTATTGATGTCACGCAAAAGTCAATCGAAGAAGTATCAGCAACAATTATACAGTATTTTAATAAAATGTTATCAATTGACTAACTCTTGATAAGTGATTATAATGTAAAGTAATTTAATTCTTACTATAGATATGAAAGTCAAAGGGTCGCTAAAATCTCATCGTAACAGAGATAAAAATTGTAAAGTTGTGAAAAGGGGTGGTAAGATTTACATTATAAATAAGGTAAAGCCAAGGTATAAAGCGCGTCAAGGTTCTTAGCTTTTTGTTCACCTTTTCATGTTATATATTTTTTATATGTGAAAGTACGGTGCTTATATCTAAAAAGAAGCAAAAGTTACTGTGTTTAAGCGCAGCCTTACTCATTTCTTCCCTTACATTATATTTCAGCATTAGCACAATTACAGGTAAACGTGGCTTATTGACGTTAATCGATTTAAAAAAAGAAATCGAGTACAATAAACTTTTGCTAAAGGATGTCTCTTCTGAAAAGGAAAAGTTGGACAACAAAGTATTTGGCTTATATGAAAAAAGTTTAGATTTAGATCTGCTTGATGAGCAAGCAAAAAATGCTTTAGGTTATGTGAACCCTAATGAACTTATGGTTGTTCTTGACGTGGAATAGCAGTAGAGATCTCCCTACGTCATACCGCCGCGGCGCTAACACGTAGCGGGATGACGGTTTTTCAAATTGTTGGTAAATCTAAGTCAGTTTAGCTATATTGTCTCTCACACCGCTTAGCTGAACAGACAATGGCGTCAACTTAAGGAAAAATATCAGCGATAGTGTATAAAATTTCTCTCTAAATTTTTTATCATTAAATTATCCAAAGAGTGCAAGGGACAGCACTTTTGTTTCTATTTTATTGCAACAAAAAAGTTTAAAATGTGTCTTTTTTAGGTGAGGCATGCAAAAAGGAAAAGATCTTATCTTACAAATTAAAAATGCAATATACTCGAAAACTTTTCAGAAAATCCATTGTGTTGAGTTTTACACGAACAAGAAAACTCCTTTCTTTCTCTCCACTTTTTCTGGGTAAGGTCAATAATGCTCATGACTGTTAAATACCTCATTAATCTTTCTGCTGTTCCAAGTCTACATTCCTCAACTTTGAGACCAGATTTTAAAATCTTATGCAATATCTCTATTTTCCATCTCAAACAATACCAACTAACTTTTTCAACAGCTTCTTCAAAAGTATAGCTCTTTCCATAAAAGTCCGGATGTGATAGGATAAGGATAGATGATGATAAGGAGGTTGAATGCCAGCAGCATATAGTTATGATTTAAGAAAAAAAGGAATGGAAGCGCTAGACGAAGGAGAAAGCAGAGAAACAGTGGCAGCAAGATTTAAGATTGGACGAACTACTTTATGGGAGTGGCAGCAAAGAAGAAAAGAAACAGGAGACTTTCAATCAAAAAAACTTGGAAATGGGGGTTACAATCACAAAATTACCGACTGGGATACCTTTGCCAAATTTGCCAGAGAACACGGAGGAAAGACTCTATCGGAAATGGCTAAACTTTGGAACAACGTTAGTATCCAAACGATCTATCGAGCCCTTAAAAAAATTGGATTTACGCGCAAAAAAAGACATATGGATACAAGGAAAGAAACGAAGAAAAACGTGCTGAATTTTTGAAAATTATAGCGACAAAAGAACCTAAAAACTTAGTGTATATAGATGAGTCTGGCATTGATAACACCGAAGACTACCCCTACGGATATTGCCAGAAAGGACAGCGGTTTTATGCCTTAAAATCTGGAAAGAAAACTCAACGAATCAGTATGGTTGCAGCCTTAAGTGGAAGAAAGATAGTTGTTCCGTTAACCTTTGAAGGCCACTGTAATATGGATGTTTTTAATGGATGGTTTGAGCAATTTTTGACACCGATCTTGGAACCTGGACAGACTGTCATTCTTGACAATGCTACTTTTCATAAGTCTGATAAGATTATCGAGCTTGCTAAAGGGGTTGGTGCAGAAATTTTGTATCTGCCGCCTTATTCTCCAGATTTCAACAAAATTGAGCATCATTGGTTTGCTATAAAAAACAGAGCCAGGAAAAACATTCCTCTATTCGAATCCTTTCGTCGTGCTGTTGATTCTGCCTTCCTATGACCTGTTCGGACTATTATGAGAAATGCTATACTGACCGGAAAAAAGCATCCACTCTAGAGGACTTGCTTCGGGAGGAGAGTTTTTTTCAACAACATGAATTGCGTGAAGTTGTAGACTGAATAATGCTGTCGGTTTATATTTTATGTGACCTTCTTTACATTTTATATGGCCTTCATGTGATAAATTTTCCGAATCTAATTTCTAAAAACGCTGTCCTTTTTTGCTTGTTATCTCTAGCAGGGATTTCAACTTCTACTTTTCCAGCGCAAGGGAGACCTTGGATAAATGACCATAATTTTTGCTTGTTCCTGGTATGCATGAATTTTTTATTTACATTTCTGTTGTGGCAAGCTCTTACTAAAATTTCTGAGTTAAGATTATGTGCAAGTTCAAAAAAATCATGCATATCTGCTTCTCTGTCACATACAGTTATAGCTTCGGTTTGGGCCAGATCTATAATATTATTTGTTTTCTTTAAACTTTCTAGCCATTTCATACTTTCTTTATCCTCAATATGAACATTGTTACGATGGCTCTTTAGTCTTTTTTCTTCTTCAGAAATGAGTTGCCTCGAGTAAATCTTTTGATCCAGTATTCCCAGCTTCCGTACTAACAGCAAGGGCTGTATGCATTACTGCTCCTTTTCCAGCAATAGTTCCCAATCCGCTTATGGCTTGAGTATGAAATATAAGTTGTATCTTGAATCACAAGAATTCTTTTATGAGCTTTTGTTCTTTCAACTGTTTTATCAATGTGTGAAGCTAGAATATCGACTTCTTTTACGTTCTCATTTTGAAAAAAACGATATGCTGCTTTTGCTTCTGACCAACTTCCGCATGCCTCATTAATTGAGCTTTCAGGTAAACTTATCAAACTGTCAGCAATATTTACTAATCGGTCAGTTAATCTTTTATCTCCAAGTACAGCATCTCCAAATTCATTTTTAGCCCATTCATTACTCTCGTTTGCCATTTTTATACCCTCAATATTTGCAAACTCTAATATTGTAATACTTTATTTATAAGTACATTTATATTTGTGGGTAATAGTAAGATATCAAATAGTGAACATAGAGTTGCATCAAAATGTAAGGAAATGTATGAGAAAATAGAGCAAGAAGTAAGTACAAGTAAGGTTCTGCATGTTGACGAAACCAGTCACTATAATAAAGGTAAACTCGGTTGGTGTTGGATGTTTGCTAGCAATGAAGCTAGTTTTATAAAATTAACGGACTCAAGAGGAATGAAAGTTTTAAAAAATAGTGCGTTTTGCAATCGTAATAGTTTGGTAGTATAGCATTTCTCATAATAGTCCGAACAGGTCATAGGAAGGCAGAATCAACAGCACGACGAAAGGATTCGAATAGAGGAATGTTTTTCCTGGCTCTGTTTTTTATAGCAAACCAATGATGCTCAATTTTGTTGAAATCTGGAGAATAAGGCGGCAGATACAAAATTTCTGCACCAACCCCTTTAGCAAGCTCGATAATCTTATCAGACTTATGAAAAGTAGCATTGTCAAGAATGACAGTCTGTCCAGGTTCCAAGATCGGTGTCAAAAATTGCTCAAACCATCCATTAAAAACATCCATATTACAGTGGCCTTCAAAGGTTAACGGAACAACTATCTTTCTTCCACTTAAGGCTGCAACCATACTGATTCGTTGAGTTTTCTTTCCAGATTTTAAGGCATAAAACCGCTGTCCTTTCTGGCAATATCCGTAGGGGTAGTCTTCGGTGTTATCAATGCCAGACTCATCTATATACACTAAGTTTTTAGGTTCTTTTGTCGCTATAATTTTCAAAAATTCAGCACGTTTTTCTTCGTTTCTTTCCTTGTATCCATATGTCTTTTTTTGCGCGTAAATCCAATTTTTTTAAGGGCTCGATAGATCGTTTGGATACTAACGTTGTTCCAAAGTTTAGCCATTTCCGATAGAGTCTTTCCTCCGTGTTCTCTGGCAAATTTGGCAAAGGTATCCCAGTCGGTAATTTTGTGATTGTAACCCCCATTTCCAAGTTTTTTTGATTGAAAGTCTCCTGTTTCTTTTCTTCTTTGCTGCCACTCCCATAAAGTAGTTCGTCCAATCTTAAATCTTGCTGCCACTGTTTCTCTGCTTTCTCCTTCGTCTAGCGCTTCCATTGCTTTTTTTCTTAAATCATAACTATATGCTGCTGGCATTCAACCTCCTTATCATCATCTATCCTTATCCTATCACATCCGGACTTTTATGGAAAGAGCTATAACTGACAGGTATGCAGCATACAATTACTTTGCTGATAAAAACAGGCAAATCTGTTGGGCGCATTTATCAAGAGATTTTGAAAGATTAGCGCATAGTTGGAATATTGAAGTTAAAGTTCTCGGCTGTTACTTAAGAAATGTAGCTACTGAATTATTTGCACTAAAAAAGGCTTTGCTAAAAAATGAAATAGATGTTTTTAGATTTGCCAGACGTGCCAGAAAATTGCGAAAACGTACATGGTATTACTTGAAGGAGATATTCCACTTACCTGAAGCAATTGGAGCTTCTCGAGTTGCAAAAAATATTTTGAAATCTGAAAGAATGATGTGGAAATTTTTAGATGACCCAGAAAATATTCCGCTGACAAATAACCACGCTGAACGGCAAATTTGGCATTATGTCGTTTATCGCAAAAATTCATATTTTACCCAATCGAAGCGGGGAAATGCATTCCTTGAACGGATAATTTCGTTATACTTGACATGGAAACAAAGGGCCTTTTCACAATCTCCTATCTATCGTTTCTTAAACCACTCTGCTGAACGGATACAAAGGATCTTATGTCTTAAACCTTATCACCAGGCTTAACAAATAGGTGGCCCAATACTATTAACTTTATGGATTTACCTTCGTTATTTGCTACTATCCAAACCCCATCGCTCTCATGATCAACAATTTCTATTGGTGCAAATACTACATAATTATTATCATCAACAATCTTTATTCCAAGAGCACCTTCGTCACTTAAGCTCAGGGCTGAAGAAGGAACTTTATATGCAAATCTTTCGCCTGAAGGTAGCCTTACGTTGGCAGTTAGTCCCTGCAAGGATATCATTTTATTATTAGTTACCTTTACTTCTACCCTATAAGACCCAGTTTTAGGCTCAGCAATTTTACTAATAAAACTTACTTCACCTGCCAATTCTTTTCCGTCCAGCAAATTAATTTGAGCTGTGCTGCCTAGCTCTATTTTATTTACTTCATTTTCCGAAACGTATAACACTACAAGAATTTGATCGAAATTAACCACGTCAGCTATTTTTTGCCCAGCATTAACAAAATCCCCTTCGTTTGCATTGATTTTATCAATATAACCATCTATAGGAGATGTGACTGCAGTATTTTCTAAATCCAATTCTAGCCTTTTTAGGTCAGCTTTTGCACTTTGTAACGCAGTAAAAGCTGCTTCTACTTGTATTTGTGCCCCATAGCCTTTTTTATTCAGTTTGTGAGAGGAATCATACTCAATTTCACGCTGCTTTAATAAAGCTTTGGCTTTCTGAGCTTGCTCAATCCTGTCATAATCTTCTATCTTTAACACTACATCATCTCTTTTTACCTTTTCACCATCAGGTAAATAAATAGCAATAATCTTACCACTTATTTTTGAGACAAGGCTAGCTCTATGTAAGGGATTTACTGTACCAGAAAAATTTAAATATATAGTGCGGTTTTGCGGCGCACATTCTTGAGTTTTTACTGAAAAGCTACTAGTTGCATTATCACTATGAACCGCCTGATCTTTTTTTAAAAATGCACTGCTGATAAAAAACAGTAGAATAAAAGCAATACTGGAAATGATGATTACTTTATTTCTCATCTTTAAACAATAGAATTTGTTAACTAATTTTGTTAGAAACAACTGCATAAATTTTCGAATCAGAAATGTAAGTATAATACATGCACCATTGTCACTCCATAAATAATTTTATATGAGAACAAACACAAGATTTTCCTACAATAAGTAAGTTTTTTATTGCAAAAATGCAATTTTTAATCGAATAAAAATGTAAAATTGCAAATAAAGTTGTGCATAAAACTGGATTTAAAAAAATCTCGAAAAACATACTAAAACTTTTAAATAATAACTTTATATCTAGTGGCTTTGCCTTCTCCAAGACGCTGTAAGTATTTCATCCCTAGCAGTTTCTTTGTAATTGCCTCTACTGTTCTTGGAGGAAATCCTAGAGCTTCTATAGCATCTTTTCTACTAAATTCTTTATCTGCAAGGCTAAGTGCCCACTCCCAGAAGAATAATTGTTTTCTTGATAATAAATATTCAGTATTCTCCCTCTCAAGAATATAATGCGCCTCATTTGCTTGCGTTTTGAGCACATTAAGAAAAAATATTAACCATAGGGAAATATCTTCTTTGCCACTTTTCCAGCTACTTTGTGTTTTATTAAGCGCTAAATAGCAATCAAGTTTGTTAGTTTCAATTATCTTTTCATGCGATACAATAGATACAAAATCATAACCCTGCTGCAACAGCATTAAATTAGTCATCAATCTACTAGTTCTGCCATTCCCATCTTGAAAAGGGTGTATTGCCAGATACTCAAAAACAAAGTTAGCAACAATAATAAGAGGATGCTTAAATTTATTATTTAAGGACCAGTGATACCAATCAATAAGCTCTTGTACTTCCTTTCTAACAAGGTAAGGTGGTGTGGGATCAAAAATTATACCAACAACTTTTCCATTCTGATCTTTTGCCTCAACTCTATTAGAACTTGCTTTGTATTTTCCTCTATGATACAAATCTTTTTCACTATAAAGTAGCATCTGGTTGTTAATGTGCAATATTGATGACTTACTAATTGGAATATCCGTATAATCATGAAATATTAGTTTAAGCATTTCTAAGTAGCCAGCAATTTCTTGCTCATCTCTATTTTTAAATTTTTTGACACGTAGGTTTTTATATAGATCCTCAACTTCTTTATCGGTTAGACGATTTCCTTCAATACGGTTAGAAGCGCCAGAAGATGTAACAATAACTGAATGAGTTAATCTTTCAATTGTTTGTGGTAGTAGTTTTTTCGTTATCTGCCAGCTATTTTTAACACTATCAACTGCAGTAATTAACTCGTACACTTGCTCAATTACAGGTCCTTCTAGGTTGAGACGTGTACTAAGACGAAAATTCTTCCAGTTCATATTCTTCTCACATGCATATTATGTGAGATAATGTGAGATAATGTGATAAAAGTCAATAGTAAGCTTTATATGCATAGCAGAGCTAACTACAAAAATTATACATTTTCAAGTGATCCTAACCATATCAAAAACTACAGGGCAAAGCTGTTGGAGGAAGGCTTAATTAGTTAAAAATTTCAATCTTATGTAAAATATTGTCTTATTTTGTAATTTTCTTGTTGACTAACGAGACGATATCTACTTTTCAATAAACTCCATTTGCATTTCTTGTATACTACTTTCTATTTGCTCTATTTGTTCTATTAACCTTTCTTCTAAGTCAAGATTACCGCTCAGCCTCGCTTCGGTTCTTTCTTTTCGTAATGCATTTAATTCTTTTAGTAACACTATATTATTCCACACAATTTCTGCAGATTTTCTCTCGTTCAGTTGGCTATTTAGTACGCTAGTTTTTTCAAATACATACTTTATAACGTTAAACTGCTTCAATTCTTGCTCTTTATCGAGTTTGCTTCTATTATTTGTTACATCAATTATACGCTGTTGTAATCTTTTCATCTCATTGGTAAATTCAAAATGAGAAAATTGCTCAAAAAATATAGGACGGTTCAAGATTTCAGGAAATTCTACGGCTATACGCAAAATTATGGCCTGATTTTGCTCTGCTTCAATTAGCTCTGGAGATTTATTATGAAGATACTCACCTTTTGTTGCTCCAGTTTTACTATTAAAAATCTGTTTTTTGAAGCTACTTCTTAGTTCACTAGCCTTATTGTAAAAATAATCTCTGTAATACCTTCTAATACTGCTGTTGCTAATAGTATTTACATATTCCATGAACTTGTGCTCAAGAATTGAATATTTTTCCGGAGCAAGTTTTTCATAATTTTGCAAATTGCTATCGATTATGTGATGCCATAAATATTCAGAATGCAGTTTTGTTGAATGGTCAAGAGCAGTCAACACGTCTTCTTTCTTGTATGCCAGTTCGTTACATATATCGTATGGATCTTTATTACTTGGCAAAGTCACAAACTTTAACGTGTATCCAGGCTCTAATATTGGCAGAGCAAGTTCTGCAACTCGAGTAGCAGCATGACGTCCAGCACTATCGCCATCCATACAGATGGAGATTTCTTTAGCAAATCTCCATAGATTTTTTATCTGTTCTGCAGAAATTGCGGTACCAAGCGGAGCAACTGCATTACTAATTCCTGCTTGATGTAGCGCTATAGCGTCCATATATCCTTCAACAACGAGTATGTGCTGTTTTTTACGTATTTCGCTTAAAGCAAAGTTTAATCCGTATAAATTCTCCCTCTTCTTGAAGAGCTGACTCTCTGGGCTATTTAAATATTTCGGCTGTTGCTCAGAATTCAGCGCACGTCCGCCAAAACCAATAACTTTCCCTGCAATGTTGTATATAGGAAATATCAGCCGGTCATAAAAATAATCATGAAAATTTTTGTTTACTAATCCAATATCAATTAAAATTTTGTCTTCAATACCTGAAGAGTTTAAATACTCTTTCAAACCAGAGCTTGGTGCATAACCTATCTTAAATTTATCTATGATTTTAGGTGAAATCTTACGCTGCTTTAAATAATCTACAACATTTTGATTTTTTTGTGCAAACCAATTTGCAGCTAAATCAAGCGCTAAAAATAGTTTATTGTCCTCTTTTGTAATACTAAGACTTTTGGGCAGTTCAACACCTGTAACCGATGCTAATCTTTCCAATGCTTCTTTAAAGCTTAATCCTTCAGTTTGTGAAATAAATTCAAATGCATCACCACTAGCTAAGCAACCAAAACAGTAATATAACCCCTTAGTATTGCTCACCGAAAAAGATGGGGTTTTTTCGTTATGAAATGGACAGAGCCCAAAAAAACTATCTCCTCTTTTTATTAGCCTGACTTTTTTACCTACTATGTCAGATAATAATAATTTTGATTTTATAATATCTATATGATCCATCTTGTTAAATTAGTAGCAGGATAAAAATTATATAGAATTTATACACATCTGACTCGAAATTTATTTCTATAACTAAAGCAATTCAGATTTACCGATAATTTGGTAAGCTATGAACTCGTCATTCCGCTGCATGTTAGCGGAATCTATGCTGAGATACCGCGAATGAATTCATAACTGTACGAACATTCATTTTTAAAGGTAAACTGTACAGCGAATGGTGTCATGCAAGTAGCTGACACTGGAATCCAGCTTTTCGGTAATTTTATCGAAAATGTTTGCTCGTTTACAATCAATTTTCCTGGATCCCAGTGTCTGGGCACTGGGATGACACCCTACTTAACCGTCATACCGCAATTCATTCCACAACTGTACGAACGTTGCAATGTGACACGATGTTGCATAATAAATGATGTCATTCCAGTGCGTGACACTGGAATCCAGTTCTTATTATACAGCTATCTGGTGTACTTATTTAAAATTAAGTTTTCTGGATCTCAGTGCCAAAGCACTGGGATGACACCCTTCCTGGCGGAGATTATTCTCAAATCACAATGTTCGTACAGTTGTGGAATGAATTGCGGTATGACGTAGGAAAACCTTAGCTATAGCTTTAGAACTCCCAAAAGGTCAGAAGCATTGAATGACTTGACAGAAAGTTCAAACCCATATAAAATGTCCTTATTTCTTATATGTTAGATGTAATATCAATTGCTTCAGATCATGCTGGTTATGAATTAAAATCAGAAATAAAATCCTACCTGGAAACCCTAGGTTATAGAGTGGTAGATCAAGGCTGCACTGCTAAGCAAAAGTGTGTAGATTACCCAAACTATGCTGTTAAAGTTGTAGAAGATATAACAAGCAAAAAAGCAAATTATGGGATATTAATTTGTGGTACAGGTTTGGGCATGAGTACTGTGGCAAATCGTTTTGAAGGAATCTACGCTGCTTTATGTAACAGTGTTGAGATCGCAAAATTAGCTCGCGAGCATGGCAACGCAAATGTACTGTGTCTTGGTGCAGGGTTTACTGCGAGTGGATTAGCAAAAGACATAGTCAAACAATTCCTCGAAACAGAATTTTCAAAAGAAAGCAGACATAAAAAACGCCTTGATAAACTCAGTAATATAACCTCTAAGAAAAAAAAAACAAAAACTTATAACGAAGATGAAATATCAAAATTCGCTAAAATGGCAGGCCAGTGGTGGGATGAGAACGGCAAATTCAAACCATTGCACATGATGAATCCTGTTAGAGTATCTTACATTATTGAGAAAATAAAAGAGTTAAAAAAATGCGATTTAAAAGAATTATCATTGCTTGATGTTGGATGCGGTGGTGGCATTTTGTCAGAGTCAATGGCACGCGTTGGCATTAACGTTGTGGGAATAGATGTATGTGAAGAAAACATAAAAGTAGCGCATTCACATGCAAAAAAAGTAGGGTTAAATATAGAATATATACACACCAGCATTGAAGAGCTAAGCAATGACAAGAAGTACGACGTGGTTCTGTTGATGGAAGTAGTTGAACATGTGGATAATTTAGAGCTTTTCATGAAAAAAGCGATAGAACTGCTAAAACCGGAGGGGTTAATCTTTATATCCACAATAAATAGAACTATTAAATCCTTTTGTCTTGCAATAATTGGTGCAGAGTACATATTAAATTGGCTGCCAAAAGGTACACATAACTGGAATAAATTTCTCAAGCCGTCAGAAATTGCAAATCACTTAAGAGAAAATAATGTAACGCTGCAAAACATGGCTGGCATGGAGTATAACGTAATAAAACGTGAGTGGAATTTAACTAAAGGCGTGGATGTTAATTATATACTCTGTGGTTTGTTAGATTTAACTCTATAAAAGCACCATTTTCACTTCCAATACTTTGAAGGATCCTGACCAGGTTTACTACATGTGCCCCAACTATTGACCACCCAGCCATTAGGACAACATCCTTGAATCCCGTTTCTCCTAGGGCCACAACGATCACGACCTATGTATTCATATCCAGGAGCAGCAACACACTTTCCATTATTCAATGTTTGTCTCTCATCAAGACAACAAACTTCTTTTTCTGTTACCTTTGTTACAATTTGAGGAGCACCAAAAAACACAGCAACAAACATACCCAGTGCGAAAAGTGCAGGCCAAGGCATTCTGCCAAATATTGCAAGTAAGCTTGAACCAATTATTACCACTGTAATCATTGGTCCACCTATTCCATGAACGTAACCTATTACATTACACATTACATCTGTTGCTCCATCAGCGTGTGCATCAAATGCATAGAAAACTATAAATAGAATTACAAGAAAATTTCTCATTGTTCTTTCAATAATCATGCCTGATTGTTTCTTATTTTAATAAAATTTCAGTAAATAGCTTTTTTCAAAAATTATGCTTAACCCAATCAATATTTATTTATTACTGCCTTTTTAATACTATAATTAACTCAGTTGATTTTTATCAAAATGCTAAACCATGGAACAATTCGAGAACTTTTACATCACCACGCCAGTATATTACGTAAACGATAAGCCCCATATTGGTCATGCATACACTTCTCTCTTGTGTGACGTGGTGGCAAGGTTCATGAAACTAGCTGGGAAAAATGTCAAATTTACCACCGGTACAGATGAACATGGACAAAAAATAGAAAAAGCAGCTAAAGCAAAGGAAATGCAGCCAAAAGAATTTACAGATGAAGTGAGCGTTTCATTTAAAGAATTGGCTAAGTTCATGAATTTTGAGTATGACGATTTTATTCGCACTACGGAGGAACGTCACAAAAAAGCAGTGATAGCTTTATGGAATAGACTTGAAGAGAGAGGACAAATATATTTGGATTCCTATTCGGGTTGGTATTCAGTTCGTGATGAAGCATTTTATCAGGAGTCAGAGCTGATAGATGGCAAAGCACCAACAGGTGCTGAGGTCCAGTGGATAAAAGAAGAGAGTTACTTTTTTCGCTTATCAAACTGGCAAGAAAAATTACTGGAACTCTATAAAAATCAGCCAAGTTTTATCTTTCCTGAGAGCAGAAGAAATGAAGTGATATCGTTTGTAAGATCAGGGCTCATTGACCTCTCAATCTCTCGCACTAGTTTTAACTGGGGAATAAAAGTACCAGGTAATGACAAACACGTAATCTATGTCTGGATAGATGCATTAACCAATTATCTTACATCAATAGGTTTCCCTAGTACTGAAGGTGAGGAATATAAGAGGTTTTGGGCAGAACCAGAAACACAGATTCCAGTGTCAAGCACTGGAATGACACCAAACCAAGGGAAAACGCAGATTCCAGTGTCAAGCGCTGCAAACCTAGCTGACAACTCTTTCAACGTTCATGTAATCGGTAAAGACATATTGCGCTTTCATGCTGTATATTGGCCAGCGATTCTCCTTGCAGCAGACCTGCCACTGCCAAAACAAATTGCAGTTCATGGTTGGTGGTTGAACGAGGGAGAGAAAATATCCAAGTCCCTTGGTAATGTCATAGATCCAATTGGCCTCGCTCAAGAGTTTGGTGTTGATCAGCTACGCTATTTTCTCCTCAGGGAAGCAAGCTTCGGCCAAGATGGCAACTTTAGTAAGAAAAATATGATCAGCCGGATAAATTCAGAACTGGCAAACAACATAGGCAATTTAGTACAAAGAACAATTTCATTTTTACACAAGCAATGTTCTGGAATTGTACCAACAATCGATCAAAGCCTACTTAAAGGTGAAGAAAGTCTTCCAGGTTGCAAAGCTATACTCGATCAAGTGATGAATCACCTATCAAAGTATGAATTTAACCATATCATACTTCTAATCATCAACATCTCTTCTGAAGCAAATGCCTACATAGACAAAAGTGCACCCTGGACACTAAGCAAAACTGACAGAGAGCGCATGAATTTAGTAATTTACAAGTTACTGGAATATATCAGGATAATAGGCATTTTATTGCAGCCAATTGTCCCGAGGTCAGCGGAAATGATACTTGATCAACTGCAAATCCCGAAAGAGCAACAAGATTTAAAATCTCTGTGCAACGCATGCGTAAGCTTAGGCATTACGCTGCCTAAACCTACGCCGGTTTTTTTGAGGGTTGATGCTAAAGAGGAGAAATAGTGTAAAAACTATTTCTCCTGGATGGGATTATCTTTAGTTAACAACGGTGCACACCGCTGTCTACATATTCAAGTTAGGTGGCAAGTGCCTTAGTTACTTTAGCAAAATATGGTTTAGTAACATCAGCATCTATCACTACTACTTCAGTCATTGCCGACTTAACCTTTCCTAGGCTCCATGCAAACCAGCCTTGACCATTTTCTTCTTTAGTTGGCTGACTTTCTGGGCTAGAAATCTCAGTACCTTTTTCATCACCAGATTCTGCATCATAAAATACATCCTGATCCTCAGAAAGACTCATTAAATAACTTTTAGCAGCATCAACATTTAAATGATCAGGTTGCTTAGGAACGTTATCAATATTTAAATAATCCAAACTATTAGCTCGTTGCTTTTGCTCACTGGAAAGAACCTCAAGATTTAAATAATCCAAACGAGTTAGTTCTTGCATGCTAGGTTTAGATCCATCTTCACGCTTAAACTGCTCTTCCGGACTAGAAACCTTAGTACCATAAATCCTACTGTACAAGCTGCTTCCAACGCTGTTAAGTGCTCCTCTTACAGATGCAATTGACGCATCATAAGTATTTTTCAAGCCACCTCCAATACCACTAAGTGTTCCTTTTGTAGACTCAGTTGATGGCACATAATTATCGTAAGCATATTTGCCAGAATACAAGACACCATTAACTGCTTCTTTTGCAAACCAAACAGCGCTATTAACTGTTCCTTTTGCAAGCTGAACAGTGCCATCAGCAATTGCCACTTTTAATTTGTCTTCTTCTATCTTTTTATTTTTTTCAGCTAGTTGAGTTTTTTGCTCAGAACTTTTCTGCTTTTGAGTGCGTACTTGATCTTTTAACTTAGAATTTTCTTCCTCTTGAGCTTCTACTTTATTTTTTAACTTAGAATTTTCTTCCTCTTTAGCTTTTACTTCCGCTTCTTTTTTAGCTAGTTGAGTTTTTTGCCCAGAAATTGTTTGCTCTTGAGCTTTCATTTTATTTTTTAACTCAGAATTTGTTTTGTTCTCACTAATTGCTTTATACGAAAGTGCAATAGTTACAACAGAAAACACAGCATAACCAATAATAAATGGCAGGCCAACACTTAATGCTGCAACTGGAGCTAAGAAACCAATATAAGGAGCTGCAGCAAACACTCCAGATGCTAATAAAGTGAAAGTAGCCAGAGTTCCAGCTATATAATAGGGTACATTGTTTTTATTCATCATCTCACGTATTATAAAATATAATACCATTATAAAAGGATTTTTAAGAAGTTGTCAAGCTGTCTTTACATAAAAAAAATAATTGATAAACTTGGGAACAAGAAGATTGCTGCCAAGCTATGAACTATGCCTTTCCGTGTAATCTTTAAATGCACCTCTGTTAGAGTCAAAATATAGCTTCACACTGCCAATTGGTCCATTTCTCTGCTTTGCAATAATGAGCTCTGCAATGTTTCTAATTTTTTCCATTTTCTCTTGCCATTCCCGATGTTTATTGTTTCCTTCATTTGGCTGTTTTCTTAGTTCATAATACTCTTCTCTATAGAGAAACATTACTATATCTGCGTCTTGCTCTATGCTCCCTGAATCACGTAAATCAGAAAGTTGTGGTTTTTTATCATCCCTCTGCTCAACAGAACGAGAGAGCTGAGATAGTGCAACAATGGGAATATTTAGCTCCTTTGCAATTGCTTTCAAACCCTGCGTCACTTCCGAGATTTCTTGCACTCTATTTTCATTACTCCTTTTTGTTGTTCCTCTGATTAGCTGCAAATAATCAATGAATACCACTTCTACATTATATAATTGATACAGCAAGCGTATTCTGGTGCGAAGGGCACTAATTGATAGCGCAGGGGTGTCATCTATGATGAAAGGCAGTTCAGATAATTCTGTACTAGTATTGATAAATTCATGCAATTCAAAATCACTAATTCTCCCGGTTAATGCCTTATAATAACTAATCCCTGAATCTATAGTGATCAGCCTTGCAGTTAATTGCTCTGCTGACATTTCAAGCGAGAAAAACGCTACATAGTGTTGCTTATCTGCTCTTTTTTGCAACATCTTACAAGCATTAAGTGCGATGTTTAGCGCCAATGCTGTTTTTCCCATAGAAGGCCTTGCAGCTAAAATTAATAAATCAGATTTTTGTAGACCACCAAGAAGCTGATTTAGATCTTGAAGTCCGGTTGTAACGCCTAGCGCTTCTGGATTATTTTTCAGTGTGCTGATCTTCTCAACTACATCTTTAATTGAACTTGCAAGTTTTATATATGTTTTCTCACCTTGTTTTTTTACTGCCAAATTGAACAATTTTGTCATTGCTTGTTCAATTTGCGCCTGTGCAGGATTTTCAATATCGTAGTTGTAGCTATCACCAACTATTTCTTGCCCGAGCTTAATTAAACATCTCCTTAAGTAAGTATCACGGATTATTCTAGTCAAACTATAGATATCAAGCGCAATACTTGCCTTTGCTGCAAGCTTTGCTAAGTACTCTACCCCACCACATTCGGTAAATGCTTTGTCGTGCTCAAAAAACATCTTGAGGCTCAGTTCATTGGCAATTATGCCATGTTTCCTGGTTTTGGATATTTGCGTAAAAATACTTTGATGTAATGGATCATAGAAATTCTCCGCTGTGATTGTGTCTTCAACCGCATCACAGATTCTATTATCACGAATCATTGCACCAATAAGCATCTGTTCAGCTTCTAGATTATGCGGTAATTTACATATTTCCTTGTCTACACTTCTTGAACCCAAGAGACTAGCTAATTCATTCATTTTAAGTTTTGAGAGTAACTGTTGATTATTGTAGAATATTTAGTCCTCATTTGAAAGATGTAAAGGCAAAAAAATTTGACTAATTCCGTGTTGCCTATAGCATTAAAACTTAATGCCCCTGTGGTGGAATGGTAGACACGGCAGACTCAAAATCTGTTGCTTGCAAAAGCATGCTGGTTCAAGTCCGGCCAGGGGCACGTTAAATATTGGAAAGTGTATATATGTTACATAAATTTTTTGATCGTTTATTTTCTATTTTTTCTTCTATAAATGTTATTCAAAAGGTAAAGAAAGATGAAAATGGGATATGTTATGTAACGGGCCTCAGGCGCTATATATCAGTATTGCTTGATTTAATTATTATCGTTTTGTTCTTGCAGTTTTGCAGCCAAGCCTTAAATCAGCTCTTTATGAACTCAGAGGATAGCAAAATATTAAGTCAAATTGCTGCAAAATCCCCAATGCAAGCACCACTGTCTGCGGAAGAAAAGACAACGCAGAGTAGACTTATAAAATTACTAATCCTAAATCAAATAGTCCAGTTTATTATGCTCTTTTGCTATGTAATATATATGTGGTTAAGGTTTGCTGCTACACCTGGAAAACTATTACTTGGGCTTAGAGTTGTGGATGCACAAACTTTCGAAAAGATAACTTTAAGACAAGCAACAAAGAGATTTTTTTCCTTTATATTGTCAGTTGCACCATTATTCTTGGGCTTTTTATGGTCAAATTTCAACAAACGCTGTCAAACTTGGCACGATAAGATCGCAGGCACAGTGGTTGTCACGAGTAAAAGCCTTAGAAGGCAGAGCTAAAAACTACTTGACACCCTTCGCCAGCCCCTTTATCATGATACTGAAGGTATTCATTTATCTTCAATCTGTGCAGATTAAACGACAACAGTATTACGTATTGGCGTCTTATTTTTAATTTTTTGCACTATGTGCACGCACTGGGATGACACCTCTGGGCACTGCCGTCGTAAAGGAACCAGTGTCAGCTACTCGGATGACAAAGGAGGACAGTGTCTCAGCTACTTTCATGACACCATTTGCTGTCTTTAAAAATGAATGTTCTTACAATTGTGTGTCATGCGCTTTATTAAATATTTTACTTAAAAATCTAATTTCTTATTATACAAGAGATAAGCAATTCATTGATGATGAAAAATTACAAAAAGGGGCATAGAAAGCGCCTAAGAGAGAAAATTATTTTAGATAATGGACAATCATTACTTGATTATGAAGTTTTAGAGCACATTTTATATTCAGCATATAGTAGAATTGATGTAAAACCGGTGGCAAAGAGTTTGATAGAAAGTTTTGGCAGCTTAAATAAAGTTTTTAATGCTGACCTGGAAGCGCTGCAAAACGTTGATGGTGTCAGCAATGCAGCGATATCTGCCATCTTTTGTGTAAAACAAGCCTTTGTTCATTCTGCAAGAGAAGAAATAAAAAACCTGCCTGTAATCGATAACTGGGAAAAATTGCTTGATTATTTAAGAATAAGTATAGGAAGCCTCAATAAGGAAAATTTTCGTGTCATCTATATGAATAAAAAGTATCGTCTAATAGCGGAAGACCTGCAAAATATTGGTACAGTAGATCAAACTCCTCTTTATGTCAGAGAGATCATCAAGCGCGCACTTTTGATTGGTTCAACATCCATTGTAATATCTCACGATCAACCACCTTAATACCCCATTCAACAACCAAAAAGAGATTACAGTTACAGATCCAACTCATCCGCTATTTGGCAGAACTTTTCCTATATCCTTTATCAGTTCAAGAGCCCATTGTAGTAGTAATGTATATGTTATTCATCGTAATAACATAATTCTGCGTATCCCGTTTCTTGCTACCAACTTAGCCAGTAAGCAAGATTTTCTCACAAGTAAATTAACATGGGATTCATTATACGAATTTGTTTCTTTAGCAAAGGAGTATAAATTATGCCATGTAAACCAAATAGAGTGTGGAAAAAAATGCCGCAATGTCTCAAATCAGAAATTTTAGAAAACATATTATTAGTGTCCAAAGAGGTCATCCATGAATACATCAGAGCTAATTACAGCACAACATTTAACACGCGAAGCGATAATTTACATAAGACAATCAACACCTCATCAAGCACTGAGCAATCAAGAAAGTTTGGAGTTACAGTATGCGCTGAAACAAAGAGCAATTGATCTTGGGTGGAAAGCTGATAATATTGTTGTTATTGATAATGATCTCGGCTTAACAGGTGCTAGTGCTGAAAAGCGTGAAGGGTATAAAGAGATTCTCGCTAAAGTCACTTTATCAAAGGTAGGGATTATCCTATCATATGATGTGACTCGTTTGTCACGTAATTGTTCTGATTGGTATCCGTTATTGGATATATGTGGCTATAAACAGTGTTTGATAGCTGATCGGGATGGTGTGTATGACCCTGGTACTATTAATGGTCGGTTATTACTTGGTCTGAAAGGTCAGCTTGCTGAAATGGAGTTATCTACTATAAGAGCCAGACTAAATGCTGGACTAGTAAATAAGGCAACCAGAGGAGATTTAGCCTTATCTCTTCCAGTGGGTTTCGTTCGTAACATTGATGATTCCGTGAGTAAGGATCCTAACCTTGAAGTTCAGCAGCATATTAAGCTTGTTTTTGACACTTTTCTAGAAAAACGAACAGCAGCACAAGTTGTAAGGTATTTTAACAATAACCAACTTACCATTCCTAGGTATGACAATTTTAAAGAAGTGCATTGGAAAAAGCCAACTTTTGACGCAATTATCTCAATGCTCAAAAACCCTGCTTATGCTGGAGCATTTGCTTATGGTCGTTCTTGTACTACGCGTCAAAAACTATCTTCTGCTAATAAAACAACAAAAAGACTACCAATGGAAGAATGGAAAGTTCTAATTAAAGATAAATACCCAGCTTACATAGATTGGGAAACCTTTACAAAGATTCAGATCATACTTAAAGATAATCATGCGGACTACCGTCGCTGTAGAACACGTGGAATAGCTAGACCAGGTGCAGCATTATTACATGGAATAATCTATTGTGGAGAATGTGGACACAAAATGATAGTACAGTATAAAGGAGGAAACCATTATAAATGCAGTTACCAACACCAACGTGATCTTTCCCCTTCATGTCAGTTTTTACCGGCTGATATTATTGATAATGAAGTAGTTCCTAAATTTTTTGCAGCACTTAGTCAAATTGAGCTAGATGCTTATACTAAGGCTATTAACTCGCAGCTACAATCTGAACAAGAAATTAATAAAGCTCATTTACAACAATTAGAACGCTTAAGATACCAAGTAAGATTGGCAGAACGACAATTTAATCAAGTTGATCCTGACAATCGTCTTGTAGCTGCAGAACTTGAAAGACGTTGGGAACAGGCATTGAATGAACTCAAGCAAGCGGAAATTACATTTGAATGTCAGTATCCAAGTAAACCGACTCCTCAATTATCCGAGGAACTGAAAACAATATTTTTAGATGTAGGTAAGAAACTACCTGAAATTTGGCATAAGTCGGTTCTGTCACGTCAGCAAAGAAAATCTTTTATTCGTTGTCTGATTGATAAGGTAGTAGCACACCGAATCAGGCGTGATTGCTTGCAGATACGTATTGTATGGCATGGTAGAGAAACTACCACTTTCCATGTTCCTATTCCAGTAAGCTCCTTTCGTGCATTAACTACTGCAACAGAAATGGAGCAATCTATAATAAAGTTAAGTAAAGAGGGTAAAACGGATATAGAAATTGCCAAGTACTTAGAAACACAAGGGTATCGTTCTCCCTCACAATCAAAGAATATTGTTTTAGAAAATACAGTAAAAAATATTCGGTTAAAAAATAATATTATGCGAAAAAAGGAGCAATCACACCCCATTAAAGTGCCTGGCTACCTTACTATTTCACAAATTGCAAAGATCCTTGAAGTTTCCAGGCAGTGGCTTTACGATAGAATAAGGAGAGGTAAAATAAAAATACAAAAAGACTATAGCAAAACCAGAGGCAAGTATTTATTTGAAGATACACCAGAAACTGTTAGAACCCTTATGGATTTTAAAAATGGTAAACTCAACAACCCAAATTTTTTATAGGAGTATCAATATGTATAATCGCACAATCATCCAAGCGGAGATACACAACCTTCAAATAGCGATATATCTCTCACTAGACAACTAGCAGAAGCTTGCCAAAGTATAGGAATAGAATTAATAGATCACATTATTATTACATTCAGTAGCTATTTTAGTTTCAAGGAAAATAGGTTGTTGTGAAAGCCTTTATAGCTACAGTAACTTAGATTTACCGACAATCGTCATTCCGCTACGTGTTAGCGGCTAAGAGATACCGTGACGGGATGACGTAGGGGTTGCCGAGAACTTGTCATTCCAGTGCTTGACACTGGAATCCAGTTTTCTTTACAAATTCACCAAAAGTGCTTCATTCTATAACGCAAAACCCATACTCACCAAACTCAATGTATTACTTGCAATTAAGTTTTCTGGATCCCAGTGCCACGCACTGGGATGACAAGAAAGAGGGCACTGGAATAACAGGAGAAGAAGGCACTGGAATGACGAATTTGTCGTTTTTTAAATTGGTTGCTAAACCAGAATTACTTTAGCTGTAGATTCTTTTACCGCACTCTTGCAATCAAGTTTCATCAAAAGTCAGATTGCAGAGTTAAATCTTCCACCCAAATAACCACGCACTCTACTTGCTTGTTTGGATATATTTCTTGTACTAAGGTTTTATAGGTCAACATTTGCTTTTTTATTTCATTTAATGAGGAAACAGAAACGTTACGGTGTGACTTGTAGTCAATTATGATTGCTTTATCTTGCGTTATGCATAGCCTATCTAGTCGTACTAATACTGACTTACCATCAATTGTTCCACTCAGTGTAATCTCTGATTTGCCTTCCAAGTCAAACAAATAGCCATATTTTTCATTAAAGGCTAATATTTTACTGTAAATTTCATCCTTATCTTCACTGATGTTATCAAGGTATTTTCTGACCCAATTTTTTCTCCTTTCTTTTTCTATCTTGGGCATATACTGCAATATGCTGTGAATAATCAGGCCTCTTGCATAACCATCTGTCATCCCAATGCTCCTTGTTGTCATTCCAGCACTCTCATCTGTCATTCCAATACCCCTATCTGTCATTCTAATACCCCTATTTGTCATTCCAGTGCTTGACACTGGGATCCAGGCCTTTTTTTCTCCAGGTTCCAGCGTCACGCGCTGGAATGACGAAAGAGAGTGCTGAAATGATACCGAAGAGTGAGCTGACACTTGTTCTCCTTCTTTTTTACTGGATCCCAGTGTCAAGCACTGGGATGACAGGGGAGGACGCTGGGATGACAGGGGAGGACGCTGGGATGACAGGGGAGGACGCTGGGATGACAGGAAAGGGTGTTGGAATGACGAAAGAGGACGCTGGGATGACACCGAAGAGTGGGCTAAAGCTGGTGGAAGGGAAATGACCGGAACGTCAAAGTAATCACGTTTTTTATAAATGTAAGGGTAGTTTGCGTTCACACATAGCACTTCAACTTTTTCTTTAAATATTGGCTGTAAGTATGCTTGTTTCTTTTCATATGATGTTCCATACTGAGTGATTAGATCATACCAAGAGCCCTTTTGCACTGGCTCTTTACTTAAGATGTATAACTCATCTTCAGCACGCGTGAGTGCTACGTATAATAAACGCAAATATTCATTATAATCCTCTAGTTTTTTCTCTCTTTTTACTTGATCGCAATAAGCGTTGTTGTTTTTTCCACACCAAAATGGCACTTCTGTTCCATCAAAGATAATGCTTTCACTGTTTCTTGGCACTGTGTTTGTATCAACCAAAAATACTATGGGAGCTTGCAGACCTTTTGATTTATGAATTGTCATTATTCGCACAGCATTGCGTTCTGATTGCATATCATTCTTAATCTCCGGGTTATTCTCCTTGATCCACTGAACAAACGCTTGAAGAGATGGGTTTTCAAATTGCAACATAAGGTTCATAAATTCGTCTAGAACCTCGAAGCACTCAAGACCTAGCCTTGCAGCAAATTTTTTCTTACCTGTACGCAGTACATGCGTGAATAATGTAAGAGGGGATTCTGTGCGAGATAAGTTAATAAGATAGTTTAATTCACTGTAGATAACCACAGAATAATCGTGAATTCTTTCCCATAGTGAATGCTCTTTACGGTCATATGCAATGTTAAATAAATCATCCTCGGTAAAATTGAATAACGGTGATTTTAAAGCATTTGCAAGAGCTAAATCATTTGCTGGAAGGAGCAAAAACTCAGCCAAAGCTATTAAGTCCTGCACGGCTATATAGTCCATAATTCTAAAATAATCTCGGCCTACAACTGGCACGTTTGCTTTTTTAAGTTCGCTTATTATGTAATCAACTAACACGTTTCGTTGTCGTACCAGAACCATAATGTCTCTTGGTTCTATATGGCGATCTTTAGCAACTAAAATCCGCCCTTCGTTTAACCAATTGTGAATTCTGTTGGCTATTGTTTGAGCAAGTAATCGATCTGCTATTGTATAACCTTCCTTGCATGTCAGAGGAATTTGTAAAGCTTGCTGTTCTTTCTCTTTGCGCCTTGGTAACGCTGGCCAAATTTCAATATATCCTTGGTCATTTTCTCTATGTGGAACATGTTTTATTTCATTATCATTAAAAGATATTTCTGCGCGGAAGTTATTAAATATTCTATCTACAAGCATCAAAACTTCTGGAGTTGAACGAAATGACTTTTCAAGTTGGCATGATATCCAATTTCTACCACCAGTTTTCGTATGAAAGTATTGTTGCATATAGTTGAATAGATGGGGATTTGCTCCTTGAAATCTGTATATGGATTGTTTTACGTCACCAACAACAAATAAGGTTCGCTTTTCATCATTACCGGCAAAAAATTCATCGCAGAGATTTGTTATAATTTTCCACTGACTGATGCTATTGTCTTGTGCCTCGTCAACAAGGATGTGATCTATTTTTTGATCTAAGTTAAACAATACCCAATCTTTATGATCTGGGTCGCTGAGAAGATTTGTTGCTAAGTCAATTATATCATTGTAGTCAAGCAGTGCATTTTTTGATTTTTCGCTACTGTATAGATCAACATATACTTTAAATATACCAAGTAAGCTACTGGTTCTCTTGAATATTTGATAAGAGTTCATGTCTCTTATATGAGTAAACACTACATTCTGAACGTTCTCTATTATTTGCTCTGCATCTTTGAATTTCTCCAAAATACTTTTTGTTGCAATGGATGATATGCTCTTTTTTTCGTGCGATTCTGATTTGAGAAATACCTTGGCTAGGTTTTCTATTTTGGTGTCATTCCACTTTATTCCGGTGTCATCCGAATAGCTGACACTGGTTCTTTTTTTCTGGATTCCAGTGTCAAGCACTGGAATGACAGTAGAATAAAGTATTTCACTATAACTCTGATCTCTTTTACTGCCTTCACTTAATATCTCGGCTAGTCTTCCCACGTGCTCAATTGTTTCACTCTGTAAGTCATGAATTTCATCTGGGGAGCTCAATTTATCTTTGATATATTTCGAATCATTTGCTGACATCGATCTTTTTACACATAAAGTATAAAGCAAATCGCGTAATTTATTTTCATCAATTTCAGTTGCAATAAGATTGATATCATCCTGCACAGTTTCGTTATGAAGCACTTTATTGAATATGATGGGATGTAATTCTTTGCATTCGCTCAGCGTGCAATTTGGGGCGATGCCAGCTTCTATGGGAAAGCTGGAAATTAATTTGTAACAGAAAGCGTGTATGGTTTGTATAGTTAGACCAAGATTTTCCAGTTCAGAGAAAAGCCTTCTTGCTCTTGTTAAGTGACGATCAAGTGCTTCATTTTTTCTGGATCCCTCCGTTATCCCAGCACTCTCCTTTGTCATCCCAGTGCTTGACACTGGGATCCATTCTTTTTTTTTACTGGATTCCAGCGTCACGCACTGGAATGACATCGGAAAGAAATCTAGTTGTTCTAGATCTGCTGCCAACACACTCTCTGAGCATATTGCCCACTTACTGAGTATGCTGTGAATGCGATTCTCCATCTCGTTTGCTGCAGCATTGGTGAACGTTAAGCAGAGAATATTTCTTTTGTTTTCTAATAAAAGTCTCAATACCCTGTCTATTAAGATTTTTGTTTTGCCTGTACCAGCAGATGCATTTACCCACACAGAGAAATTAGGATTTATGGCATTTGATCTCATCAGAAGTGCGAAAACCTTATAAAAGTTGACTAGAATAGCATTATACATATAATGTAAAAATAATCTTAGTGAAGATATATAATGAAAAGTTTTTGTGTAAAGGCGCCTGCAAAAATCAATCTTTTTTTGCATGTTGTAGACAAAAAAGAAACAGGGTATCACTTGATTGAAGGTTTATTTGTCTTTGCTAATCTCTCTAATTTTTTGGAAATAAAAGTAGGTGAGAAGGATTCTAGATACGATAACTCTACAGTTGAATTTATAAACTCCGAGTCTAAAATAAATAACCAATATAACACTGTAATGAAAGCGGTTAATCTGCTGCTTAGGCATGCTCCTGTACGCACTAAAGTCACTGTAAAGGTTGTAAAAAACATACCAATTGCTGCAGGACTTGGTAGCGGATCCTCAGATGCTGGAGCTGTGGTACGTACGCTAGGGAAGCTGTGGAAGATTGATAGGACGATTTTAAATGAAATAGCCTTAAACGTTGGCGCTGATGTTCCCGCAAGTGTAGATAGCAAGCCTGTTTTTGTTAGAGGTATTGGTGAAGAATTGTGCCACATAAAAAAGTTCTCTTTACCCACGAATGTGGTGCTTGTGAAACCGAAAAAAAAGTTTTTGAGTACACCAGAGGTATTTTCCAAACATGAAGGAAAATTTTCTGAGCCAATTAAATGGAGCGATGACGCTGAAAAGGATTTGTTGAAGCTTCTTAAAGAGACGAGAAACGATCTTCAAGAAATAGCAATAAGCCTTGTACCTGAAATTAAGGATGTGATATCAACACTTGAGTCACAAGAAGGCTCTATACTTTCTCGCATGTCAGGCAGTGGTGTAGCATGTTTTGGAATATTCGATAGTGAGGAAAATGCAAAAGCTGCTGCAGTTAATATCGGAAAAAAGCAACCAGAATGGTGGGTATGTGACACTCAATTAATAGTTTGACTTTATGCCCTTAATTTCCGAGAATAAAAATCTTATAAATGGTTACAGGGAAGGAAAATTTTTGGTAAACAATCAAGAATATTATGGCTCAATTATAATTTTTCCTGAAAAGGTGATAAAATTGAAAGAAAGTGATATAAACAGCAAGGAGTATTTTGAATCTTTTTTAACAGAGGAAATAGAAATTTTGTTAATAGGTACTGGTAAAACACGCAATATACTAAGTTCTTCAGTGAAGTCCTATCTTATGGAACAAAAAGGTTTAAATTTTGAATTTATGACAACAGGTTCTGCATGCAGAACCCATAATATTCTGATATCCGAAGATAGATTTGTTGTCAGTTATCTAATAGCCATATAGCATGTTTGAAATGTTTACCCAGGATTTTTTCATCAACAGTCTAGTTGCAGTAGTCGTAATTAGCCTAGTAACAGGCGCTTTAGGATCGTTTATGATATGGCAAAGGTTATCTTATCTTGGTGATAGTTTGTCCCATTCTTCATTGCTTGGTATTGCACTTGCTTTGATCTTTAAGATTAGCCCATCGCTTAGCATAATGCTCATTGCAATTACATTTGCTATACTACTTTCTCTTAATTTTAACAGATTATATTCTGCTGATACGATATTGAACATTGTTACCAATGTAGTTTTATCATCGAGTTTAATACTTATGTCTTTTCTTCCATCTGGCAATAATAGTATTATTAGCTCACTGTTTGGTGATATATTAACGCTCGATCAAAGTGATATAGTATTGATTTTTTTAACCTCTGCAGTAGTTACTTTGATATTAATATTTAGATGGCGTTATTGGTTAATGATTTCAATTAATCAAGATTTAGCAGTAGTTGAAAAAATTAATGTTACCTTTGTTAGACTAGAATTTTTAATCACTCTTGCTATATTTATAGCAATTGCTGCCCAACTAATAGGAATATTACTCATTGCTGCATTTTTGCTAATACCAGCAGCATCTGCAAGGCTCATCTCGAAAACTCCAATGCAGATGATTATTGTTGCAACAGTTTTTTCTGTAATCTCTGGGATATCGGGTCTCATGTTATCTGCAAGTTTTGATTTGTTAACTGGACCTGCAATTATACTTGTTGCAGCCGTATATTTAATTATCGCTTATTTTATAAGGCTAGTATTAAGCAGGTTGGCTTAATTTTAATCTCGAATGTTAATAATTTTGTAATATACTCATTATAAAACATCACTATCTTAGCACAATTTGCTATATTATTGTTTATGTGCTAATGATAAGCTGTTAGTTTTATGGAGTAAGCAATATGAGCGAAGAAGGATTTTTTTCTAAATATATAATACAACCTATGAAAAATTTTTACAATAAGTGTGCTTCTTTTTGGAGGAAGGATGCGTCAGATGATGTAGCAGGTGATGCGCATAATATTGTACAAGAAAGCTCAGAGTCTTTGGATACTCATGTACAGTCAAATGAGAATGATATCATATAGATAGCATGAGGGTCACACCATCCAAAGTTAAAAAATTCCTAGAGAAACCTGATGCTTTAAGTGGTGTGTTAATTCATGGAAGTGATAACAGTAGGGTTGGTTTTTATGTACAAGAAATAATTGCTAATTTGGATGAGTATTCAGTTCAGGTGATGGATTTTGCAATAGTGAATAAGTCACCCAGTTTACTGTTTTCTGAATTGGCAAACATTTCGATGTTTACCAGCAAAAAATTAATTAAGCTGATAAATGTGAGTGGAGGTATATCCAAAGAGTTAAAAAACGTATTGGATTATAACGCAAGTGGTCACTATGTAATGATGGTAGCAAGTGATCTTCCATATAATTCTGCGACTAAAAGTTATATGGAGAGTTCAAAAATTTTTGGTGTGATTGCTTGCTATAAGGACAGCAACAGCAATCTTTATGACATTATATCAAGTTACTTAAAACAAAATGATATAAAATGCACAAATGAGATAATCTACCATTTGCAATCTTACTTTAATCATAGCAAGCTGCCTATATGTTCAGAACTTGAGAAGTTAGTTTTATACTTAGGGGAGAGAAAAGACCTAAAACTTACTGATATAGAATTATGCTTTTCAACTTCCGGCAACGACTATGCTACACTTGATGATCTATGCTCTGCCATAGCAAGTAAAGATATGTCGCGTTTCATTAGAATTTCTGATGCATTGATATCGCAAGAAAATTTTTCACCGATAGCACTAATTCGCATTATATCAAATTATTTCCTACGCCTTGAAACCGTTTTGCTGTCAGTGCAAGGTGGAATGAGTGAGCAGGCTGCGATTGATCAGCTAAGCCCTCCATTGTTTTTTAAACAATTGCAGAGTTTTAAATCTCATTTGAAAAGTTTGCAACTTTCAGAACTTAAGAAGATCTTGGAAAAATTGATAAGCTTAGAAGTTACCTGTAAAAAAACTGATTTAGATCATAAAATGATTTTTCAACATGCACTGACGGGTAGCTGACTACTCGGATCCAGCCTTTCTTATAATTTCATCAAAATGTTGTATTTTAACATAAAATAGCTGCTTTTATGCCTACCAAAATTCATTCTTTAGTGTGTGTCTCACAAGTATTCTTTGCTAATAGGATATTTTCGAATATAATTGAATATAACTAGATAAAAATACAGATATGTTTGACATTTCAAAAATTGTAATAACACCTGAAATGTTAAAATTAGTTGCTGAAATTGATGAATTTAAAGGAGCATGGCAATTGTTTGGTAATTTAGCTCCAGAACGTTTACAAATGCTCAAGAAAATTGCAACAATTGAAAGTATTGGTTCTTCTACTCGTATTGAAGGGGCAAGATTATCAGACCGTGAAGTTGAGCAATTACTATCCAAACTTGATACACGCTCATTTCGTTCTCTAGATGAACGAGAAATAGCCGGATATGCGTATGTGTGTGAAGAAGTATTTCAAAACTTTAACAAGATGCCATTTACAGAAAACACTATAAAACAGTTTCACATCTGGCTTTTACAATTTTCATATAAAGATCAAAGGCACATGGGAGAATATAAAAAATTCCCCAATCATGTTGAAGCGTTTGATGAATCTGGAAAAAGCTTGGGCATAGTTTTTGAAACAGCCTCTCCATTTGAGACAGCAACACAAATGCAAGAACTTATTTATTGGACTAGCCAGCAATTAGAGGTGAAATCGTTACACCCTCTATTAATTATTGGCATTTTTATAGTTACTTTTTTAGCTATTCATCCCTTCCAGGATGGAAATGGCAGATTATCACGCATTCTCACAACTTTCTTGTTACTAAAGTTAGGGTATATCTATGTACCTTACAGTTCCCTTGAAAGTAATAAGGAGAGTTACTACTTAGCTTTGCGTCGTACTCAACAATCCTTGAAGACGAGCAGCTATGATTTTAATCCATGGCTTATATTCTTTTTAAGGTCACTACAAAAGCAAAAATTTCATCTTGAACAAAAGGTGTCACATGAAAAAGTGTTAAATCTCTATTTACCACCACTTTCTGCTAAAGTATTAGCACTACTCAGCAAACATGGACGTCTTACAATTAAGGATTTGGAAAATATTACTAAAGCAAACTGCAATACCTTAAAGAAGCACGTATCTAATCTCGTAAAGAGTAATCACATCACTCAGCATGGAAAAGGCAAAGCAACCTGGTATGTAATATAGAGCTCAATAGGATATGTATTCATTTTGAATTGTTAAATTATTCAGCTATAGAATATAGATCACAGCTGTACAAACATTGTAGTTTGAGCCCACTAGATCCCAGTGCCCTATTCTTGTCATCCCAGTACCTTCTCCTGTCATCCCAGTGCCCAGACACTGGGATCCAGAAAAGTTTGCTTGTAAGCAAGCAAACTAGCATAGAAAGTGGTTACAACGTTTTCGATGAGATTGCAGAAAGGCTAGATTCCAGACTGGAATGACATCGTTCACTATGTACCATATTGCAATAGTTGTGGTCAAGGCACTGGGATCTGGTAGACCCAAATTGCAGTGTTCGTACAGCTATAGAATATAGATCAGAAGTGACAGAGCTTAAAAAAAGGCCTAACATTCTTAATAAACGTAAAAAGCTTTATGAAAATCAGAGTTGGAGTAATAGGCTGCTTAGGCAGAATGGGCAAAAAAATACTCAATGAATTAATTACAAATACCAAAGTGGAAATAGCAGGTGCTGTTGCCCGTTCAGGCAGTAAGTACATAGATTCAGATATTGGACCAATTATAGCCAATCTAGGAATTAAAGTTACAAGTTCTATTAGTGGCATATTTGAGTCATCTGACGTTGTAATAGATTTTACAACTAAAGAATGTATGTTAGACTGCCTTAAAGCAGCTGTAAAATTTAAAACACCGCTGGTTAGTGGCACAACTGGAATAGAAGGTGTCGATTTGAAAGAATATGCTGCTGAAGTTCCAATATTATGGTCAGCAAATATGAGTGTTGGGGTTAATGTGTTGCTGAAATTGGTAAAAAAAGCTGCTGAGCTTTTAGGTAATGAATATGACGTTGAGATTTGGGAAATGCATCATAACTTAAAAAAGGATTCACCATCTGGAACAGCTATAGAACTTGGCAAAACAATTGCTAACGCTTCAAAAGTGGATTTTCAGTCCAATCAATATTTACATAGTGGTTCAAACATAAGGAAAAAGGGGGGAATAGGTTTTGCAGTATCTCGTGGAGGTGGAGTAATAGGAGATCACAGCGTGATGTTTGTTAATTCTGATGAACGGATAGAACTAAACCACAAAGCAATTGATCGCACAACATTTGCTAGAGGAGCTGTTCAAGCAGCAGTATGGCTATACGAAAATAAAAGAGAAATTCCGGGGCTCTATTCAATGCAGGATGTGATATGAGCAATACACGTGCCTCTGTTAAAGATTTAAATCTCTGGTACGGCTCTAAGCAAGTTTTATTCGATATAAATTTGAATATTTATAAAAGAAAAGTTACTACTTTTATCGGACCATCCGGGTGCGGTAAATCAACATTTTTGCGTTGTTTTAATCGTATGAATGACTATGTACCAGGTTGCAAAACTGTTGGTGAATTAGATATCGATGGGCTGGGTGATATATATTCACGCGATATGGATGTTGTACTACTTAGAGCAAAAGTTGGTATGGTATTTCAAAAGCCAAATCCTTTTCCAAAATCAATATATGATAATGTTGCTTGTGGGCCAAAATTGCATGGTATGGCGAAGGATAAGCAAAAATTGAATGAGATGGTGGAAAATAGTTTAACCAAGGTTGGTTTATGGGAAGAATTGAAGGACAGATTGCAAGATAGCGCACTCAATTTATCCGGTGGCCAACAACAGAGGCTATGCATCGCTCGCGCAATTGCAGTGAAGCCAACTATTTTATTAATGGATGAACCGTGCTCTGCTCTTGATCCAATGGCAACCAATGCAATCGAAAATCTTATACAAGAGCTGAAATTAAGATTTACTATAATTATGGTGACTCATTCAATGAAGCAAGCTAAAAAGTTATCTGATAGTGTAATTTTCTTTCATAATGGCAGAATTGTTGAGTCTGGAAGCACTCAAGAAATATTCGAAAATGCTCAATCTCCCTTAACAAAGGAGTATATCCTGGATCATTAAATTTCTGACCTTACCCAGAAAAAGTGGAGAGAAAGAAAAGAGTTTTTTTGGGTAAAATAAAATTTTGGAGGATTAGAAATGGTAAGAGAATATACAGCAGAATTCAAATTGGAAGCTGTTAAACTGGCAAATGAACAAAGAAAGGCAGGTCAAACAATTACAAAAATAGCAAAGGATTTAGGAATAAAGGGTGGTTTATTAGGAAAATGGATAAAGAAACACAACGAAAAAAAGTCGGCAGCAGATGCATTTCCAGGTAGAGGTAACATGGCTCCTTACGACAAAGAGAGGTTTGATTTACAAAGAGAGTTAGCAAGAGTAACAAGGGAAAGAGACATTAAAAAAAAAGCCCTGGCCAGTCAAAAAGAGTAAAATATTTTTTTATAAAAGAGCATAGTAACTGCTATAAAGTACAGGAATTATGTAGGATTTTCTGCTAGTGGCTACTATAAGTGGACCACAAGAAAAATAAGCAGTAGAGAATCAGCAAATAAAGAGCTACTCGCAGCTATTCAAAAAATATATCAAGTTTCTAAATGTAGATATGGAGCTCCTAAAATTCATGCTGAATTGAAGGCTTTGGGTAAAAGTTGCAATTTGAAAACGGTGCAAAGTATTATGCAGAAAAATGACATCAGGGCTATACTGAGAAGAAAGTTTAAAATTAAAAAACAACAAACAGATAATAGAGCTGTAGCTCCCAATGTACTAGATCAAAACTTTATTGTTGATCAACCAAATAAAGTATGGGATTACTTACATCAAAACCAAGGAGGGATGGCTATATTTGGCAGCAATAATTCTCACGTATGGTAGTTAATGAGTAGTGCAATAAATAAACAATTGGTTATGAACTCTTTATTAATGGCCATTAATAGGCGTAAACCTGTTAAAAATCTACTGCTGCACAGTGACCAAGGTTCACAATATACTGCGCAAGGGTATCAATATCTCTTAGCTGTAAAGAATATAGATGAGTAATAAAGGCTGTTGTTACGACAATTCTGTTGCAGAAAGCTTCTTTAGCTCATTGAAAAGAGAAATACTTATTGATACTTCACAACACTCTGCTCAACAAACTAGAACTGCAATATTTGAATACATAGAAATTTTTTATAACAAACAACGTCACTATTAACTATTGCATTCCAGAACAATTTGATGCATCATTCTTTTTGTAAAAAACATTCCAAACTTTCTCTCCACTTTTTCTGGGTAAGGTCACTTTTCCACTGATCATATTTAATCGCCATAACTTTACTCCTACTTTAACAATATTTTAATTATCATATATTATGGCAAGAAAGTCAACCCTACCTAATTTTGCTTAGTGAGCACACTAACTATGAAACAATCTATATTACCATCAAAAACAGAATTTATATTGCCCACTTCATGTCCAGTTCTTAAATCCTTCACCATTTGATATGGATGCATAACGTACGATCTGATCTGATTGCCCCAGCCTATATCGCATTTTTTACCATATTCTTCAGCCATTTTCTGTTCTTTTTTTTCCAGTTCAATTTGGTATAAACGTCCTTTAAGTAATTTTAACGCCTCATCTTTATTTCTGTGTTGAGAACGACCATTTTGGCATTGAACTACAACACCAGTTGGAATATGCGTAATGCGTACTGCACTTTCAGTTTTGTTCACATGCTGACCGCCTGCTCCGGAAGCACGGTAGGTGTCGATCTTTAGATCCTTTTCATCCACAGCAATATCAATTGAATCTTCGATCACTGGAGTTACTCCTACACTTGCAAAACTGGTATGACGTTTACCATTTGCATCAAATGGCGATATTCTAACCAGCCTGTGAATTCCACTTTCACTTTTTGCCCACCCATAAGCTTTTTCTCCAACGATTTTTATCATTGCAGACTTTATACCAACTGACTCTCCTTCTAATTTTTCTACAACTTCAACTTTAAAGTTGTGATAAATTTCTGCCCACCTTATATACATGCGCATCAGCATTTCAGCCCAATCATTGCTCTCGGTTCCGCCAGCTCCTGAGTGGATTTCTAAAAAGCAGTTATTATTATCTGCTTCACCAGTAAATAAGGACTCTGTTTCTTTATACTTGATTAATTTCTCTAGCTTAGCTAATTCATTTTCAACTTCAGAGAAAAATTCTTCATCATTTTCATCAATAGCAGACTTCATTAAGCTGATGGCATCGTTGTAATCGCTTTCCAGCTTTAAAAACGACTCTACGTCATTCTTAATTTTAGAACGTTCTTTTAAAACTTCTTGTGCTTTTTGGTTATCTTGCCATAGGTCATCATTGGACGCTTGGGAGTCAAGCTCTTCAAGGCGCAACTTTAATTTTTCTATGTCAAAGACACCTCCTGATAAGAGAAATACTTTTATTTAAGCTTTGAAAGTGTTCAAGAATTTCTGGATAAGTTTTCATTATACTTTAGATTTTAATATATTTACTATCAATAACAATAACAGTAAACAAAATAGAAATTTAACCATATGATAGTTAATTTAAATAATTTCATTATACTTTAATGTTTAAGGAAATCAAGCGCGTATATTTATTAAAAAATAAGGTAAAGTAATGAATATTAAAATAAGTTCTCATTATGGTTTAGACAAAAAGGCTATTGATGACTTAATAGAGTCACTTGATAACGATGAGCTAGAGAATGTTCGTAATATTGTAAAAACGATAGATAGCGTTCAGTTAGCTTATTTTTTATCTACTTCAATCAGTGATCACAGGGAGAAATTAGTTAATATCCTCGATCAACATTTGTTAAGTGATGCCCTAGTGCATGTAGTGCCAGATTTACAAGTAGAGATCATAGAAACATTGGGAATAGAAAATACAGCAAAGTTACTAATGCTCCTTGATGTAGAAGATATAGTAACCATAGTGAAAGATTTAGATAGAAAGTCTGTAGAAAATATACTTTACTATTTGCCCAGCAAAACTCAGAAATCGGTAGAGGAGTTGCTATCATATCCAGAAGAAAGTGCAGGAAGGTTAATACATAAAGATATGGTTATAGCTCCATATTATTGGACAATAAATCAACTGACAGAATTTGTGTGCAACTATAAAAAAATACCAGAAAAATTTCACCAGATATTCATTATCAACTCAAAATTAGAGCCTATAGGCAGTGTTAATTTAAATAAGGTAATATCTCACTCAGGAGACACAATAATAAAAGAGATAATGGATCATGACATAAAAATCATTAAAACTGGAATAGACCAAGAGGAAGTAGCAAGAATATTTAAAGATTACTCTCTATTATCGGCTCCGGTAGTAAATAAGAATGGTAAAATTATTGGTGTGATCTTAATTGAAGATGTGATAAAAGTTGTTCAACAAGAAACAGAAGAGGATGTACTCAAAATAAGCGGTGTATCTTCTAAAGCCGATATAAATGCCCCTATACATAAAACTATAATTAAAAGGCTACCTTGGTTACTGTTTAACCTCTTAGCTGCAACAATGTGTTCCATAGTAGTTGGCTTTTTCGATGATGTAATAAAAAGTTTTATAGTACTACCAATAATCATGCCGATAATTGCATCAATGAGCGGAAATGCAGGATCCCAAACAGTAACGCTAACCATCCGGGCAATCGCAACAAAATATCTAACTGAGCAAAATGCAAAAAGAATACTGATGAAAGAATTTTTAATAGGTCTTATAAACGGGGTGATCTTATCTACTATTTCATTAGTAGTGTTAGCAATAAGGTTTCACAACTTCAAAGTGGAGATGATTTTTGTGGTCTCCATGATTATGATGTCAATTATTGCAACGTTCATCGGAACTTTCATTCCTATAATGCTTCATCGCTTAAAGTCTGACCCTGCCGTTTCTTCTTCAATCCTAACATCGGCAACAACTGATATTCTCTCAGCTTTTATATTTCTTGGTTTAGCTACGATCTTTTTATTAAACAGTTGACACTATCTATAGCTATACCGCGATTTATTCCATAGCTGTACGAACATTCATTTTTAAAGGTAAACTGTACAGCGAATGGTGTCATTCCAGTGCTCCTTTTTTTGTCATCCCAGTGCTTGACACTGGGATCCAGAAAAGTTTGCTTGTGAACAAGCAAACTAGTATGGAAAGTAGCTGATCTTACACTAAATGAATGTTTTTGATGAGGTTGCATAGAAGCTGGATTCCAGTGTCAAGCACTGGAATGACATCGTTTACTATGTGCCATATTGCAATGTTTGTACAGTTGTAGATTTATTCGCGGTATAGATTCCGCTAACGAGTAGCGGAATGACGGTTTTTCAAATTGTCGTAAGTCAGTTTAGCTATAATATCAAATTTCACAACTTCACCAACTATTTCTTTCTATTAAATAAGAATAAATTGCCTATACAAAAATAGATTGGCAATATTTCAAGTCTGCCAAGCAGCATTAAAAACGATAGAAATAATTTTACTTCATTACTGAAAGAGGAATAATTACCCGAAGGACCTATTAAATTACTAAATCCCGGGCCAGAGTTTGTAAGCGTTGCAGAGACTGAGCTGGTGCTAGTTATAAAGTCTGCATTGCTTAAGTAAGACATCACTATTGATGAAATGGTAAACGTTAACATGAAAATTGCAAAAAATATAAAGACAGAATGAACTTCATCATTCTCCAGAATTTTTCCATTGAATTTTACTCCATTGTCTGCATCAGGGTTTAATAAAAGGTAAAAGTAATTTCTTATAGACCTTAAAAGAACAATCAAGCGGAAGATTTTGACACCACCACTTGAAGAACCACTACATCCACCAACAAAGGTGAGAAAAAAAGCTAAGACTGAAATGAAACTCCAATCTATATGATTACAGATTGCATAACCAGTTGACGTAATTAAAGAGGTGATGGTAAATGTGCTGCATCTAAATGATAATGACACTCCTAAATCAACATTTTTATACAACCAAAAACAAGCAAATAAAGATGAAACAATAGCTATCTTAAAAAAGTAAGAGACCTGCTCATCATAGCAAATGTCTAACCGTCTTATGATTTTTAAATAGCTAAGAAAAGGCAGAGAACCCAAAATCATAAAAACGATCGTTATGGCTTCTAGTATGGGATTATTATAGTGCCCTATAGAATCATTATAGTTAGCAAATCCACCAGTTGATACAGCGGACATTCCGTGACATATTGCATCAAATAGTGGCATACCAGCTAGATAATAGGAAAATATGCATAACAAAATTAAGCCATAATATATTGCCGTAACATGAATTACTACGCTTCGCGTGTTCGGCAACTTCCTTTTGGTAGCATCTGAATATTCAGAATAAAGTAAATTATTTAGGCTGAGAATCTTGAGCATAGGAAACACTGCAATTCCTATAGTTATTACACCAAAACCCCCCATGCCATGCAGCATTGCTCTCCACAGCAGTATTCCCGGAGATTGCTTTTCAATATCATTAAATATAGTTGCTCCTGTGGTTGTGATGCCAGATATCGTTTCAAATAATGCATCAACATAGCTCAGATTATCAAAATAGAAAGGAATAGCTGCAAACAGAGACAAGGCAATCCAGGTGCAACTAGTAATCGCAAAAATTGCTGGCATTCCATGCAATCTACTCAATTTACCGAACAAAATAAAAGTTACGCCAGATGTGCAGGTAATTATGAATCCAGTGAGGAAATTTTTCCATTTGTAGCTGAGACATTTATTAGTAATAGCAGGAATAAGCATTGCTAAGCTAAACAGCAATAGGAATATTCCCACAATAAATACAATTGAACGCAAATTTTGTAAACGTTGATGATTTTTCATAGAGTTACTTCCTCGCTATACAAAGCCATAAAAGCTACTCTAACGTCAAGCATTTTGTTGGCCTTTATTAACAGTTATTAACAATATACTTGATTTACTTGTAAATATATGTGATAATTAAATTTTTATTAGAGGTAAGATATGGTTGAATTAACTAATGCACAAGAAGAAATTCTAGGTTCATTAAGACAGGCAGTCTGGAATGGCAATTTTCAAGAAGTCCAGAACGTACTCGACAATAATGAACATAATGATATACAAGCAGTTTTGAGCCACGAGGAGACTTTGACTAGTGACAAAGGTACCATTTTAAATGATGTTATTGGCTGTACTAAAACTAGCGTTAACACTAAAGTAGGGATCATTGAACTAATTTGGCAGAAAGCTGATCAAAAAACTCGTGATTTTTTGTGTTGTAGTACAATAGATAATTTTCGAAGATTTGGCAGTTATAACATACCTGCTCTTAAAACAGTTATTCAAGAAATGGAAGAGCACAAGAGGGTAATGGATTATGTAAATAACTTCCATGTAGTATGTACATCTCTTGATTCTAATGGCAATATTAACTGGAAACACATTGAAGAAGCATTCGACTATGGTGACGATCAGGAGAAAGTTTTTACACGTTTAGTGGGACAAAGCTCTAATAAAAATCTCTTGAGGGAAAATGTATTCTCGGATTCTGAAGAAGTAGAAGAAGCAGAAGTAGTAAAAGTGATAAAATTCCTTGAACTTTTCTACCAAAAAACTCCTGAGAAGTTTCGTCAATCCCTTTTTGGGCTTTCTGATAACAACACAGGTGGTTTTACGTTTTTGCTTCGCAATGGCCTAGAAAATTTTAAAGACCAACCGGAATTATACAAATTGTTCAACGACTTTATTCAAAAAGTTGACAATGACCTCAATGAACATGTGTCCGAAAAGCTTATAAAAGAACAAGCAAGAGAAGATGCAGAGTATATACGGAAATTAAAAGAACAAGAAACCGGAACCCCAGAAAAGAACGATACAAACTTCTTGAGTAAACACAAAGGGAAAATTGCTCTAGGCGTTGTTGGACTATGCGTAGTTGGTGCTATTGCAGCCTATGTGCTGGCATATCCTGTAGTTGCATTAGTTTTAGAAGTTTCAGCAGTTTCAGCATTGGCTGTACTAGCTTATATTGGAGGAGTTTGTGAGAAATCAGAAAGTCCAAATACGAAAAGTTTGAACCCGGTTGTTTCTGGGTGTTGCAACAACGCAGAACTGCCTAATCAGTAATCCATTGTCATCCCAGCGCGCCGCGCTGGGTCTGACTACGCTAGAACAAAGAATATAAAAGAAACGTTGCCGTCACGTGATATCATAAACCTTTGCTGAAGCTTTCTTTATATCTTCACTTGAAAGTGGAATTAGACCAAGCCTAGATAGGTACCCATCTTCAATGCCGATCGAATCTATAATTTCTTTTATGAATTCTCTTAATCCATCAACAGTATCCAGGTGTTCTTTCTTTATGTAAAGGTATAGAGGTCTTGCTAATATATATTTTCCCGATGATATATTTTCGTAAGTTGGCTCAATTCCTGCAATTGTGCTCCCTTGTATTTTATCTTGATTCCTCATTAAAAAGCTAAAACTAAATATCCCTAAGGCATTCTTGTTACTTTTCAATTTTTGTATTATTATGTTTTCATTAATTCCAACTTCTATATACCTTCCGTCATCCCTTATATTACCACATGCTTTCTTTCTTTCTTCCTGATTTTTGTAATTCTCTTTGAAAATTCTTGAGTTCATGCATGAATATTGATCAAGCATAATAGAATTAACCAAAGTTTCGTATGTGCCTGTATTTTGATGTGGACCATAAATTTCAATTTCTGTTTTTGGTAAGGCTTGATTTACATCAGACCAAAACTTCTTATTATTTTTTACTAATTTATCATTTTCTTGAGAATATGCAGATAAAGTTTCAAATAAGTCCTTCTTTGTGAAATCAAATCTATGGCTTTGATTTGAATTTGCAATGACAATTCCATCATAGCCAATGATGATCTCTATCACTTCATTAATTTTATTTCTTTTACATAGTTCTCTTTCTACTTCCTTCATAGGGCGAGATGAAGTGGTGATGTCTGGCGTGTCTTCCCCTATTCCTGAGCAAAACATTTTGAACCCTGATCCACTTCCTATTGATTCCACAACTGGAGTCTTAAAAGGGAATACACGATTGAACTCCTCGGCTATAAACGAGATAAAAGGAAAAACAGTTGAAGATCCAACAATTCTGATGTATTTCCTGGCATCAGCATTTGATAGCGGCGTGAATAATACGAATACAAAAATCAGGAGAAAGTTTCTAAGCATTATTTTTAGTTAAGAACATAAATCTAATTATTGTAACAAAAAATCAAACTGAAAAGCTTTAATTTTCTCTTGTGATTGACCTATAGCTAATCCAATTGACCGCTATTTCAATTGCATGAACATTGTAACAATGGTGTCTGCAAGCAGCTTACTGTACGAACATTGTGATTTGAGAGCAATTTTCACTAGGAGGATGTCATCCCAGTGCCCAGACACTGGGATCCAGTTCTTATTACCTGGTAAGTTTTCTGGATTCCAGACTGGAATGACATCGTTTACCATGTACAATTTGTTAGTTAATAATCCATTGTCATCCCAGCGTCATGCGCATAACTGTACGAACATTGTGATTTGAGAGCAATTTCCACTAGGAGGATGTCATCCCAGTGCCCAGACACTGGGATCCAGTTCTTATTACCTGGTAAGTTTTCTGGATTCCAGACTGGAATGACATCGTTTACCATGTACAATTTGTTAGTTAATAATCCATTGTCATCCCAGCGCCATGCGCATAACTGTACGAACATTGTGATTTGATACAAGCTACTTGCATGACAAAAGCTACAGTTTACATTTAAATTTTATTTTATATTATTGTAAGTATTACACAACTTTAAGGAACAGTTATGGCAGTTATGCCAGATAAATGGATAAGAGAAAAAGCTGAAAATTTTGGAATGATAGAACCTTTTGTGAATCACAAAAGCAGCAAAGGTGTTATATCTTTCGGACTATCATCTTATGGTTACGATGCAAGAGTGGATAATAAATTTAAAATTTTTACTAACGTTAATTCAGCTATCGTGGACCCTAAAAATTTTTCTGAGAATAGTTTTATAGATAAAGAAACAGACGTATGCATAATTCCACCAAATAGCTTTGTGCTTGCAAGCACAGTGGAATATTTTCGTATACCAAGGAATGTACTGGTCATTTGTGTTGGTAAATCAACTTACGCAAGGTGTGGAATTATAGTAAACGTTACTCCCTTAGAACCTGGATGGGAAGGTCATGTCACACTCGAATTCTCAAACACCACTCCACTTCCTGCAAAAATTTACGCTAATGAAGGCGCATGCCAATTCGTATTTTTAAGCGGCGAAAGTGAGTGTGAGAAATCATATGATGATATGAAAGGAAAATATATGAATCAGCATGGTATCACTTTGCCGCTGGTGAAGTGATTGCCATGAGAGTGGTAATTTTTCACTTCCGCACTTTTTCATTGTTGCTTACAATAATTATAGCTACACCATGTGCTTTTCTTAATTAAAAACTTCAATTATTAATTGTAAGTTACTGAATTTCTTATCATAGCATCTGTCATCCAAGTAGCCCCTTTCTTGTCATCCCAGTGCCTTGACTACTTGGATCCAGCTTTCTATGTGACCTCATCAAAAATGTTTATTTTTCAGCCATTTTTATACTTATCAACTCAGTGTGCTTGTTTACAATTAAAATTCCTGGATCCCAGTGTCAAGCACTGGGATGACAAAGGAGGAAGCACTGGGATGACAAGGTTATAGGTGTCATCCAAGTAGCGTGACACTTGGATCTTTTCTCAACAATTTCAAAAAAATCTATCAAAAAGGAGGATTATCATGTCCACAATAATTTTATCATCAATTTTTGGTCAAGCAGGCAGCATTTTTGGGCCAATTGGCCGGATTATCGGCTCAGAACTTGGTGCTCTTCTTGGTGCACAGCTAGATGGGGCAATGTTCGGCCTTGAAGCCGAGCAAAAAGTAACGCATGGGGCAAGGCTAAAAAATCTGCAAGTTCAAACCTCAACCTACGGCAGAACGATCCCAATTATCTATGGCACTGCTCGTGTTGCAGGGAATATTATTTGGGCACAGCCAATAAAAGAAGAGGCGATAACCACCAAAAGTAAAATTGGAAGAGGTATGAACGTTACATATAATTACTATGCAACGCTTGCAATTGCGATCTGCAAGGGGAAAGTAGAAAAATTAAACAGAATCTGGGCAGATACAACATCACTTAGCTTTGATGAAATAGATTATACTTTTTACAGCGGCAGAGAAGACCAAAATCCTGATCCATTCATATCATCAATTGAAGGTGAGAAGAATGTACCAGCTTATAGGGGAATATCTTACATAGTTATCAAGAATTTTCCTTTAGCAGACTATAACAATCGCGTCCCGATATTTACATTTGAAGTGCGAACTGCATTAAAACCCAGTGGATTTTCAATAGCAGAAAATATTCGGAATATCAATATAATACCAGGCTCAGGAGAGTTTGTATATGATACAAAAATACAGAAGAAAATCGCGCAAGAGAAAATAAGCAGCAACCAATATATCCCGTATGGACTGGCGCAAAGGGTAAATCACAACAACCACACTAAAAAGAGCGATGCAGTGCTTTCTTTGGATCAATTAAAGGGAGATTTACCAAATGTTGAGTGGGTATCGGTAGTAGTCAATTGGTTTGTGAATGATCTGAACATTAAAGATTGTAAAATATATCCTGCAGTTGAATTTCAAGATGATTCCGCAATATTACCTGATGATTGGCAAGTAGGGGATGTAACCAGAAATAATGCTCAGCTAATTTCAAAAGATGCGAGTGGAAACCCAAGGTATGGTGGCACAGTTAGTGATGCAGCGCTAATAAGATATATAGAAGAGCTGCATAGCAGAGGCTACAAGGTGATGCTCTATCCGATGCCCTTGCTTGACACAAAGAACAAAGAGTGGCGAGGAAAATTGAGCGGGACTCCTGGGGATATAAGTGATTTTTTTGAGAATCAATATAACAAATTTATAGAGCATTATGCAAGCATTGCCAAACAAACTAAAGTGGAAGGGTTTATCATCGGTTCTGAACTTGTGCGGCTTACCAAAATTAGAGATGAACAAGGTAATTACCCTGCCGTTATAGAGCTAGTTAAGCTTGCAAAGCGAATAAAACTTCAGCTTGGAAAAGAAGTAACGGTAACTTACGCTGCTGATTGGAGTGAATACCATTCATATGATGGTTGGTATAATATGGATGAACTGTGGTCTTCAGAGTACATCGACGTTGTTGGCATAGATGCTTATTTTCCACTGACTGATGGTCCAGAGCCTCCTTTTGGCTATTCTGCGGAAGATGTAATGGGTGGTTGGAGCAGTGGAGTGGGGTATGATTATTTCTATGATTACTCAAAGGGTGAGCCTGAAAGAGTAAAGTATAACGACAGCAGGTATGCGTGGAAAAACATAGCAAAATGGTGGAGTGAAACTCACATAAATCCAGGTGGTAGTAAAACGAAATGGCAACCAAAAATGAAAAAAATATGGTTTACTGAGTATGGATTTCCCAGTATGAACGGCTGCACTAATGAGCCAAATGTGTTTGTTGATAAAGGCAGCATAGAGAGCAAATATCCACGATATTCAAACGGAGAGGTGAGCTTTCTTTCGCAAAAAATTGCAATTGAAGGAACGCTAAAGAAGTGGCAAAGCTCGGAAATGGTAGAAAAAATGTTTCTCTGGGCGTGGGATGCAAGGCCATTTCCTTATTTCCCCAATTTGTGTGATATGTGGACTGACTGCCATAATTGGCAGACAGGACATTGGATTCAGGGAAAGCTTTCACAGCTTAATATTTCCGATGTTTTATCGGATCTGTTACAAAAAACAGGTTTAAAAAGCGATCAGTTCGATACAAGCAACGTCAAAGGGTTATTGTCTGGGTATGTGATAAACGACCAGCAATCGGTACGTTCAATTATTAAAATGCTGCAAAGTTGCTATTTTTTTGATGTGGTTGAACAGGACTCTAAACTGAAATTTGTCCAAAAGGGCAGGGGAGTTATAACTGTAGTGCCAATTGGTGAAACGGTTTTCAGTAACAATTCAAAACTTGCTAATATCAGTCAATTAGATTTAAACAATAAAGTTAACATCGTTTACTTTAACCGCAATTTTGGCTATCCAATTGATGTTAAATACGCTGAGTTGCCAAAGCAAGGCACTGCTATAACAGTTGAAATACCGCTGATTATGGAGGAGGGGGAGGCGCAAAATATCGCTGAGGTTTTACTTTATTCTTCGTGGCAAGAGAGAAATATATACAATTTCAAGCTGCCGATAAAATATGCGTGGCTTGTGCCAAGTGATGTAATAACGATTTTAGACGGTGAGAAAAAGCATACGGTGAGAATTATAAAAACAAAATTTGAAAGCATGTCCATTCAAGTAAGCGGTGTTGGTTATGATCGCTCTATATATAAGCTCTCTTTTCCTTCAACAAGGTCACTTATGCTGAAGGAATACCCTCCTTCTCACATCAGCAAAACCATCATAGAAATGATAGATTTACCGCATATTAAAGGTAATAACGCAAGCTTTACTTTAATTAGTGAGGAAAAGAATTGGAAGGGAGCAACGCTCTTTATTTCGTACAACGATAAGGATTATAAGCCTATCGCAAGCACAAATAAGCAGTCTACTTACGGATATGTAATGGAATTAACAAATGAGGGAATTACAGTAGTGTTGCGTTTTGGTAAGCTGCGAGGAATTATCGATTCAAATTCAGCATTAATCGGAAAAGAGATAGTGAAATTCCATAGTGCTGAACTAATAGATAAAAATAAATATAAGCTTAGCAACCTAATCAGAGGACAAGAAGATACTAAAGAATATGATCATGCCACAGGTGAAAAATTTGTTCTACTTGATGATTCAATAATATCTTTCGAAGTGCAAATGGGGAAAAAGTTTTACCTAAAAGCAGTGACTTACGGTGACTCGCTGGAAAATACGGAAGTGAAAGTGATAAATTCATTTAGTAATTGAAATTTAATAAAGTAAGTGCTAGAATTAATATACAGGTATTAATGGTAGAGATATAACATGTCAAAGGAAATGGTCAATGCGTTGAAAGCTGAAGTGAAGAAGCTCAAATATGCTGATTTCAAAGCTAACACTTGGGACGAAGTAATTTCTGGTGAGGGAACATATAAGGATCTTAATAGAACACACGGCCTTGCTATTAACGGACAAAAAATAACTAATGAATTTATTAACAATCTGTATTCAAAACATAAAAATCTAATTCTACGGGATGAAAACGGAAAAGGGAATTATCGTCCATTTCTCAGACAAATTTTTACAGAAATGTTTAAACACGTTGGTGCAACAATTCCCAATAACTCTATTATTGAGGAGTTAATAAATAACTATTATCAGGGCGGATATACTCATTTTCTTCCTAATGATATGAGTCAAGCTCTTGGATCTTTTCATTTGTCAACGCAAAGCAGCTGTATGACAGGAGAGTATATTATGGATTGTCGTGAACCCAATTGTATAAAGCTTAGTTTTAGCATGAAATATACAAAAATGCTTAACTATGATGATTGTACATATATCGAAACACCAGGTTTTTGCAGTTCAGCGGAGTTTAAACTGAAATGTGAAGATAAAAATGTAACATATGAAGATGGTAAAGTACTTCTTACCATTCCTAAAGAGCTAAAAAACTACAAAGTAAGTGGTAAGAATTTGTTTGATGTTATTGTTGAATATTTTCAGAAGCTTTGCGAAAAATTGGGCTTTAAATTTGAGACAAAAGTGGAACATAGCCTTGGTGAACCACTAAAGGTAGTAAGTGAGGCAAATGTATCTTCTGTTGAAGACTTAAAGCTTAAAGTGAATAATCAAAGATAAGATATTGAAATTCGTGCTTTTTATGATTTGAGCTTAAGATTCCAGTGTCAAAGCACATAACTGTACGAACATTGTGATTTGAATCCACTAGGAGGGTGTCATCTAAGTAGCCTCCTTCTCCTGTCATCCCAGTGCCATGACTACTTGGATCCAGAAACTTAATTGCAAGTAAGTAAACTGCTTTGATGAAATTGTATAATGGAAACTAGATCCAAGTAGTCATGGCACTGGGATGACACCCTACTGGATAGAGCCTTCACAGGCTTTTTCTCGAATAGCTACTCTTAATTTCAGTAGTTAAATTAATATACTAATGAAAAAAATACATTATAATTAAGTATATTTAATCCAGTAAATCATTAAGTGAAAACAGCTCTTTCGCAAAATATCATCTCTCTTATTATGATATTGTCTGTAGCAATTGTCGATATGGCAACTGACCTATACTCAGTTGCACTACCAAGCATTGCCAATTATTTTAAAGTAGAAGGCAGTGTAGTGCAGCTTACAATTAGCTTGAATCTAGTTGGATTTGCGGTGTCTGGATTAATTTATGGTCCATTATCGGACCATTATGGTAGGCGTCCAATGATGCTGATTGGTATGACAATTTTTACTTTGGCAAGTGTCATGTGTTATATAGCCGACAGTATTGCGCTCTTGATACTAATTCGCTTCATACAAGGAACAGGGGCTGGTGTTGCAGGTGTTGTTGGGTATGCAGCAATAAGGGATATGTACTCGGGTAGTGAATACTCGAGAGTAATTTCAAAATTAAATATGGTTGTGGCACTCTCACCTGGAATAGCTCCAGTGGTGGGCAGTTATATAATTTCACATGGTTATCATTGGAAATTTTTGTTTTTTATTATGTCACTCGCAGCAATTGCTATACTTATTTTTATCTACTTTAAGTTACAAGAAACACTCACTGTAAGTAAAAATGAAACCAGTATAACTAACATAACTACTAATATCTTCAAGCAATATATATCAATATTTAGAAATTATCGTTTCCTTGGGTTTTCAGCCATTCATGGATTAACTTTCATGTGGCTTTGGGCATACATTGCTAACTACCCGTTCATATTTGAATCGATGGGCATTGAAGTACAGTATTTTGGCTACCTCATATCGATCATAGTCATATTTTACATAATTGGAAATTTAATTAATAGAAGGTATGTACCAAAAGTAGGGGTTAGCAAAATGCTAATAATAGGTTTGGTGTTACCGATAATATCCGATAGTTTATTGGTATATTTTTATTTCGCGGACAAGTTAAATATATTAATTCTTCAAACTGTTTGGATTCCAGCTAATATCGGACTTGCATTAATAATAAGCAATAACGTAACTTCTGCTTTAGAAACGATCAAAGGTATAGGGCTTGGTAGTGCAGTCCTCTCATTCTGCAATATGATGTTTGGGGCTATTGGAATATATATAGTAGGAAAATTTTTTCGCTATGGTATTTTACCAAATTTACTATTAACAATAGCATGCTCTACAATTGCAATTCTTATGTACAGCCGGCTCAAATATACTGAAAACATGGGGAATAGCCATTATTTACGTGATCCAGGAACATAGAGCTCATGGGTTATTAATGACTTTATCATGATAATATAATTTTACAGGGGGTGAGAGCTCATAGATTATTAACGACTTTATCATAACAATATAGTTTTACAGGAGGTATGGGATGAGCAATTCAAACAGAGATATAAATGCTGATTTGTTTTCTGCTCTTATAAAAGGTAGTACTAATGAAGTAAAGCGTCTAATAAGTGAAGGAGCAGATGTTAATGCAGTAGATGAAAATGGAAACACTCCTTTACATTGGGCTGCTATAAATGGCGATGCAGAGATAGTAAAGGATCTATTGGGCAAAGGAGCAAATGTTAATGCAGTAGGACCTACAAATCTGATTCCTCTACATTTTGCTGCTGAAAATGGCGATGCAGAGATAGTAAAGGATCTATTGGGCAAAGGAGCAAATGTTAATGCAATAGATGAACGTAACAGAACTCCTCTACATTTTGCTGCTGAAAAGGGCCATGCAGAGATAGTAAAAGATCTATTGGACAAAGGGGCAAATGTTAATGCAGAGGATGATAATGGAAATACTCCTTTAGGTTTAGCCGCTGATGAAGAAATAAAAACTCTATTGCAAAACGCAGAAAAAACTGATGATGTTAATCCAGTATTGCAAGATGATGAAGAAGAAAGCCAAGTTTCACAAAATGCTGATTTATTTGAGGCTATTAAAGGAGATAATATTAATGAAGTAAAGCGTCTAATAAGCGAAGGAGCAGATGTTAATGCATTAGATGGAAACCGATTTACTCCTTTACGGCATGCTATTGTCAAAGGAGACAAAGATATGGTCTCGCTTTTAATTGATAACAAAGCAGATGTTAATGCACAGTCTGAAACTGGACGCGCTCTTTTACATGTTGCTGTTGACGAAGCCAACAAAACGCAACCACTCGATACAAGCATAATAGAAGCTCTATTAAAAGTAGAAGGAATCAACGTTAATGCAGTAGATAAAGATAGAAAGACTCCTTTACATGAAGCTGCTAAAAGTTACAATCAGCAAATAGTAACAGTTCTATTAGAAGCAAAAGGAATTTATGTTACTCCACTAGATAATACTCGCAGCACTCCTTTAAATCTTGCCTCTCAACAAGGCAGGCAACATATAGTAAAAATTCTAGAAGAAACGCAAAAGGACATCGAAGCTTTGTATTCAGCCGTTAAAAGTGATAATTATGAGGAAGTTCAAAGTCTATTAAGTAAAAAAGTAAACGTTAATTCAATAGACAACGATGGAAAAACTCTTTTACATTTTGCTGCTATAAAGGGCAATGTAGAAATAGTAAGAGCTCTAATACAAACAGGGGCAGATGTTAATATAGCAGATAAAAATGGAAGGGTTCCTTTATTTGAAGCTGCTTTCTATGGTCATAAAGATGCAACTGAAGTTTTATTAAATAATGGAGCAAATGTTGATACAGTAATGGAATCACTTCTTCAGAGTATGATGGAATATAATTACAATAGTAGCCATAAAGATATAGTTAAAGCTTTATTAAACAAGGGAGCAAATGCTGATGCAGTAGATTCATATGGACATACTCTTTTGCATTGGGCTGCTAGAGAAGGTTATACGGATATAGCAGAACTTTTATTAGAAAAAGGAGCGAATGTTAATATACAAGATAACGATCTATGGACTCCTTTACATTTTGCTACAAAAAATAAAGTGTTTATGGGTTATGCAGATCGTCCAGCAAACGCCTCTGCGGAAACAGTAAAATTCTTAATAAAAAAAGGAGCAGATGTTAATATAGAAAATGAAGATGGAAATACTCCTTTCAAATTAGCCACTGATGAAGGAATAAAAACTCTATTGCAACCAGCAGAAAAATCTGATGATGGTTCAGCGGGTGGATCATCGACAGATAGTGAAGGGGGTCAAGAGGAAGAAAAACGAGTAGGTGATGATACTGAACTACAATCAGATAATAGCAAAGAAGGGGAAAAAACCAGCACCACCAGTGCAGAACAAGGAACTGGTGTAAGCAACGGTAGTCAACCTACGGGATCTACACAAAATAAGGGAGGACAAACCAGCACCACCAGTGCAGAACAAGGAACTGATGTACAAGACAACGATGTAGGTCCTGTTGCTTCCACAGAACCTGCACAAACAGAAGAACAGCCGAGCTCTTTTTTTGGTAGTTTGTTTAGTATACTTATGAAGCCTTTTTCATTAGTTGCATCATTTTTTGGTGGGTTTTTTTCATGGTTATTTTGTTTTGATGAGCCAACACAATCATCATCTGAATCTGACCAACCAGTTGTATTAGAATCACCAAGTAGTTCAGAAGGCAATGACATAATATAGCCAGAGGTTTACTAGATTCCAGCGTCACGCGCTGGAATGACATGGTGGTATGTATTCAAGTAGCTGACACTGGTTCCTTTATGACGCTGTCATCCTAGTATCTTCCCCTGTCATCCCAGTGCCCAGAGACTGGGATCCAGGAAACTTAACTTTAAATAAGTGGCTGCATAATAAAGACTAGATTCCAGTGTCAAGCACTGGAATGACACCCTTTTTGGGTCTTCTAAGTAGCCTATATGATGTCATCCCAGTGTCAAGCACTGGGATCCAGCTTTTTCATAATCATCAAAACGTTGTATTTTAACATAAAACGGCTACTTTTATGCTTACCAACTCAATAAAATTCCTGGATCCCAGTCTCTGGGCACTGGGATGACACCTCTGGGCACTGTCGTCATAAAGGAACCAGTGTCAAGCACTGGAATGACATCATTGGATAACGTCACGCGCTGGAATGACAAAGAAGAGTGGGCTTTCATATGGTTATGCAAGAAGTCTACTGAATGTAAACCAGTTTCTCACACACACATTTTACCACATGATCGGCGCTGATATTAAAATGCTCATAAAGTGTTTTATAAGGTGCTGATTCTCCGAAGCTTTTCATGCCAATAAATATACCGTTTGAACCTATGTATTTATGCCAACCCATTTCACTTCCGGCTTCAATTGCAACTTTAATGCTGTCATTATTTAATATTGCCGCTTTATATTCATCGCTTTGCTCGTCAAAAAGCCTCCAGCATGGCATAGAAACAATCCTTGTACCTATACCCTTTTCCTGCAATTTCTCCCTTGCTTCAACTGCAATTTCAACCTCGGACCCCGTAGCAAATATCGTCACTTTTAATTCTTTTGAACATTCACACAAAATATATGCACCAAACTTCGATAAATTAGCAGATTGATCGATATCAGAGTAGAACTTGCGCATGTAACTTACGTTTTGCCTTGAGAGCGCAAACAGTGCTGGAGATTCTTTCTTTTCGAGTGCAATGCTAACACACTCCAGAGTTTCAACTGCATCGGCTGGCCTAAAAACATATAGATTTGGTATAGCACGCAAAGAGGCTAAATGCTCTATTGGCTGATGAGTTGGGCCATCTTCTCCCACTCCAATTGAGTCGTGAGTCATGACATACATAACCTGCTGCCTCATCAGAGCTGAAAGACGTATAGCAGGACGACAATAGTCGGAAAATACCAAAAAAGTGCCGCCATAAGGAAGAATCGCGCCGTGAAGTGCCATACCATTCATACATGCTGCCATAGCGTGCTCTCTCACTCCATAGTGGACATAAGAGCCACTATAATTATTGCTATTTATTACCTGCATGTGCTTATATTTAGTGCAATTTGACCCAGTAAGATCAGCAGAACCGCCGATTAATTCCGGCATAGACTCAGTTAAAAGTTCCATTACTCTGCCGAAAGAAGATCGAGTAGCTTCGTTTGGCATTGTCTCGTGTATTTGTTTCTTCAGGTCAGCTAAAACACCAGCGATATTATCTGGTAGATGTTTATCTAACCGTCTTTGAAGTTCTGCATGATACCCTGTCATCCCAGCATTCTCTTCTGTCATCCCAGTACTCTCTCTTGTCATCCCAGTGCTTGACACTGGGATCCATTCTTTTTCTTCTTTCCTGGATTCCAGCGTCACGCGCTGGAATGACATCGTGTAGTTTTGTTTTGCTCTCTCAACAGTTTTGTTCCAGGCATTTTTCACATCTTCTGGTACATGGAATGGTTCATAATTCCAGTTTAATTTCTCTCTCATCTGTTTTATGTCTTCCTCCGAAAAAGCACCACTGTGAGCAGAGGATGTGCCAGCACGGCTTGAAAATTTTCCGATAATGGTTTTGCAGCAGATCATTGTAGGTTTACCAGACTTTTTTGCTTGCTCTATTGCAAAGGATATGGCATCAAAATCGTGGCCATCAATTTTGTCAACATTCCATCCATACGCTAAGAAGCGTTTCTCTACATCATCAGAGCAGGAAAGGCAAGTAGCGCCATCTATAGAGATATCATTATCATCAAAAAGAGCTATGAGCTTATTCAATTTAAGATGCCCAGCAAGTGATGCTACCTCATGGCTTATTCCTTCCATAAGACAGCCATCCCCTAGCATCACGTAAGTGTAGTGATTGATTCTGAATTGCTTTTTAAGGATTGATTCAGCAAGTGCCATGCCAACAGCAGCGGCAAACCCCTGACCGAGCGGGCCTGTTGTTGCCTCTACCCCGGAAGTCAAGCCGAACTCTGGATGACCTGGGGTCTTGGATCCCATTTGCCTGAAGTTTTTTAGCTCATCTATGCTAATATAACCTGTCAAATATAATATTGAGTATAGTAACATTGACCCATGGCCGTTTGATAAAACAAAGCGATCTCTATTGAACCATTTAGAATCATCAGGATTATGATTCAGATATTTAGCAAACAAAACAGTTGCAACATCTGCCATGCCAAGTGGCATACCTGGGTGCCCAGAGTTTGCTTTTTGTACTGCATCAATTGATAAAAAACGGATGGCGTTTGCCATAGATTCCAAAGGTAGATGATTCATAGAAAAACTTAAAAATAAAGTATAAAAGATTATACCAGCAAAAACAAGTTGACACTGAGTGCTAAAATCCTTAATAATCTAGAGTTGAATCGTGAGAGTTTTTATATGACAACTGTTATCACTAGAAAGTATAGGATTAGCCGTAGACTTGGTGTAAATTTATGGGGTAGAGCTAAAGACCCAGTAAACAAAAGGAAATACCCTCCAGGTCAACATGGTATTCTTGGATTCAAGAAGTTATCTGACTTTGGTAAGCAGTTTGCTGCACATAAGAAATTTAAGTTTTACTATGCGATTTCAAGTAAGCAGCTCAGACGTACATTTTTAGATGCTTATAACAGAAAGGGTTATACGGCTGATAATTTTATCGGTATCTTAGAATCGAGATTAAGTTCTGTTTTATACCACTCTGGTCTTGTTCCAACAATTTACTCAGCAAAGCAGCTCATATCTCATAAGCACGTTACAGTTAATGATAAGGTGGTTAACATATCGAGTTATCGAGTGAAGCCAGGTGATATAATAAAAATAAGAGAAAGGGCAGCAAAAATCCCTGTAGTAGTAGAGGCTGAACAAAAACAAGAGCGCAAGGCTCCGGATTATTTAGAAGCAGATAGTAAAGAGCATTCAGTGAAGTATTTGAGGTCACCTCAATATTCTGAGGTTCCTTATTCAGCAGACATGGAAGTCAATTTAGTAGTAGAGTTTTACTCTAGATAGATAAAAAAAGCCCGTGTGGCGGAATCGGTAGACGCAGCGGACTTAAAATCCGTGGGTTTTGCGACCTTGGGAGTTCAAGTCTCCCCATGGGCACCAATTTAACTTAGCAGATAAATACAAAAAAGTATGAAATGGCTTGATATAGAAGATATTGTAGAAGCTCTGGAGGAAAAATTTCCAGATGAGAATATAATTAGTGTCAGATTCACTGAGCTTAAAAAAAAGGTCTTGAGTTTAGAGGAATTTGATGATGATGAAAAACGCTGTAACGAAAAAATACTCGAAGCTATTCAAGCAGCTTGGATTGAGGAAAGATTAACCGCATAGCAATAAACCATACGCAAACGTGATTTCTATTACAATTTGCATATTGATTATGCTATTTTTTGGATCTAGCCTGGCAAGTTAATAATAATTTAACCAATTACAATTAAAACAGCTATAAGGTTAATTATGAGGCAAAACAAAAATTTTTGAATGGAACGACTTACTTGACAAGTGCTACGTTGAGATAAATTTTACATAAAAATACTGCTTTTATGGTGTGAGGCTAGAGGTTTGTAAAGCAGTTAGAAGGTTGTCATCCCAGTGTCAGCTACACAACTGTACGAACATTTATTTTTGTTAAACACAGCAAATGGTGTCATGCCAGTGCTTGACACTGGCATCCAGCTTTTGATCGAAAATGTTGTATAGTGCACAATCAATTTTTCTGGATCCCAGTGTCTGAGCACACAACTGTACGAACGTTGTAGTTTGGGAGCAATTCCCACCAGTGGGGTGTCATCCCAGTGCCCAGACACTGGGATCCAGCTTCTATGCAACTTAATTAAAAACGTTTATTTTAGCGTAAGACAACTACCTTTAGCTCATCAGCTCAGTTATAAGCAAAATTTCTGGATTCCAGACTGGAATGACACCATTTGCTGTGCAATTTACCTTCAAAAATGAATGTTCGTACAGCTATGTGTCTGAGCACTGGGATGACATCCTCCCTGGTGGACTCAAATTACAATGTTCGTGCAGTACGCACTGGAATGACAGGGCTTTAAGAAATCCAATGTAGTGGTAAACCTTACTTATTTAGTTATACTAGAAACAAAACAGAAAAATGCTCAAACACAGCGGTCCAAAAAAATTAAAGTCTATAATTGAAAACTATGCATTAAAATGCATGAAAAATAAGATTAGTAAAAATGAAATACGTCTGATTTTAAACTGGCGAAATATAGTAGGGAAAGAAATAGCAGAGTGTACAAAACCGAAAAAGATCTCATATGCACAGAATATAAATTCGGGTGTGTTGCATCTGGTAGTAACAAATGGCAGTAAAGCATTGGAAATTCAGCATATGATTTCTCTTATAATAGAAAAAATTACGATATTTTTTGGTTATAAAGCAGTATATGGTATAAAAATTAAGCAAGAGAGTATTGACTATTTGACTATATAAGGTAATCTAAGTACATAGAATAATTTGGTATATTGAAGTGAGTAGAGTTTGTGAATTAACAAATAGAAAAAAATCTTTTGGTAATAAGGTATCACATTCAAATCGTAAAACAAAGCGTACCTTTCTTTTAAATTTGCATAAGGTTACGTTAACAAGTGATATATTAAATAAAAAGTTTAGATTTCGTGTAGCAACAAGAACTTTGAGAACTATAGATTACAAAGGTGATTTAGATGCTTTTTTGCTCAACACAAGAACGATTAAACTAAGTGAGAAAGCGCAGAAGATAAAAAGAAGGTTGAAAAAAGTTTTAGTAAAGCAAGAGGTAGAGTTAGCCGTTTCAGATGCATAGTAAGCCTCCATGGCTCAGAGCAAAAGCTCCGACCGGTGAAGTATTCAATGAGACCTTAAACATCGTTAAACTGCATAACTTACATACGGTATGTGAAGAAGCTGCATGTCCAAATATTGGTGAATGTTGGAATAAACGTCACGCTACTGTGATGATTCTCGGTTCTGTTTGCACTCGTGCTTGTGCATTTTGCAACGTTGCAACTGGCATTCCTGATAAGTTAGACCCTCATGAGCCAGAAAATTTAGCAAAAGCGATAAAAAAGTTGAACTTGAAGCATGTTGTTATTACTTCTGTTGATCGTGATGATTTACCAGATGGTGGCGCAAATCAGTTTATACAGTGCATAGAAGAAATTAGAAAGATAACTTCAGAAACAACAATAGAGATTTTAACTCCTGATTTTTTGAATAAGAAAGGAGCATTTGAAGCAATTGCTGTTGCATCACCTGATGTCTATAACCACAATATTGAAACAGTGCCGAGATTGTATGCAAAAATAAGACCACGAGCTCGCTATTTTCATTCACTATATTTGCTGAAGATGGTAAAGCAGATTAATCCTAAAGTTTTCACAAAGTCAGGGCTTATGGTTGGTCTTGGAGAAACAAAAGAGGAAATATTTCAGGTTATGGACGATTTGCGCAGTGCTGAGGTTGATTTTATTACAATTGGTCAATATCTACAGCCAACTCCAAAACATGCAAAACTTGATAGGTATGTTACCCCAGAGGAATTTGAGCATTATAAATACGTTGCTTACTCCAAAGGTTTCTTAGTGGTTGCATCAAGCCCACTAACTCGGTCATCATACCACGCTGAAGAAGATTTTAACAGGCTTAAGGCTTGTCGTTGACATTTGCGTTAATTCAAATTAATTTTTACTAATTATAAAGGAGTTGAGCGACTTTACGTAATGTCTACTATAAAAATCAAGAAGAAATCGCAATTAGTTAAAGAGGTATTCGACTCCGTAGCAAATCGCTACGACACCATGAATGATATAATGAGCCTCGGAATGCACAGATTGTGGAAAGATAAAATGGTAAATAGTGTGCATTTTACAAAAAACTCTAAGGTTTTAGATGTTGCTGGAGGAACTGGAGATATAGCAATAAGAATAGTAAGAAAAGAGCCAAGTGCTAAGGTTACAGTATGTGACATAAATCAAAATATGCTAAGCAGAGGACGTGATAAAGCTATAAATTCAAACCAAATTAATTTTGATTGGGTATGTGCGAATGCAGAAAGTTTACCATTTGAAGACTCCGAATTTGATTATTGCACAATAGCTTTTGGCATTCGAAACGTTTCTGACCGCAAGAAGGCTTTAAATGAGGCGCACAGGGTATTAAAACCACATGGGAAATTTATCTGCTTAGAATTTGCCCCTATGCACTATCAAAATGAGATATTTACCAAACTTTATGACTTATATTCATTTAAAGTAATTCCTAAAATTGGCAGCATAGTTGCTAAAGACAAGAGTTCTTATGAATATTTAGTGAAGAGCATTAGAGAGTTTCCAACTCAGGCTGATTTTAAAATGGAAATTGAAGAGGTAGGCTTTAAGAATGTTGAGTTTCATAATATGAGCTATGGAATAGTGGCATTACACATTGGAACAAAATGAATATTAAACTCTGGTATAGAACGCTGGATTATTATCTCATCCTTCCAGTGTTTTTTTTGCTCACTATAAGCTTCATTCTTGTTTATTCAGCAAGCCCTGTAATTGCGCAGCGTCTTTTTCTACCACAGGATTATTTTATACGGCGCCATACAATTTATATAGTCCTGTCACTAATTACCTTGGTGACATTTTCTTTTCTCAACACAAGAACTATACTTAACCTCTCGTTCGCAGGTTTCATTTTATTTACTATTCTAGTAGCAATTGCGATAATACTTGGTATAGAGGTAAAAGGTGCGAAACGATGGTTACATATTGTCAAAATTTCTGTTCAACCATCTGAGTTCGTAAGGCCATTTTTTTCTGTTGTTATAGCTAGTATCTTGGCCAGCGAAATGAGGTTTAAAATGCACATATCAATCATAATATTTCTGTTAGTTTTTGTGTTGTTACTTTTGCAACCTGATTTCAGTATGTCCATGCTTTTAACATATTCTTTTATTGGTCAAATGTTTATTGCATGTATACCATTTTTATACTTTCTATGCATAATAGGAATGGCCACAACTGGAACTACAATAGCTTACTTATGCCTCCCACATATAAAGCAAAGGATTTACAATTTTGTCTTTTTTACGCAGCGCGATAACTTTCAAGTCACAAAATCATTAGAAGCATTCAAAAGAGGTCAATTAACTGGAGTTGGACCTGGTGAAGGTAGCGTAAAAACCTCTCTTCCTGATTGTCATACAGATTTTGTGTTTTCTGTTTTAGCAGAAGAATTTGGTTTGATTACGTGCTTAGCCACATTGATGTTATTTGGTATCATTTCTGCCCGCTTGCTTTACGTTGCATATAGGGAAAATGAATTATTTAATCTGTTAGTGATTCTCGGTATCTCAATGCAATTCATCACACAATTCATAATAAACATAGGGGTAACATTGAGTGTTTTTCCTACCACCGGCATAACCCTGCCGTTACTTAGCTATGGTGGTTCTTCTCTTTTATCTTCGAGCATCGCACTTGGCATAATGCTGTCTTTCAGTAGAAACGAAGCTATCGCATTAAAGTTTCGTGAGCGTGTTATGCTTGGAAGACATGCTGTAGACTAATGCCATACCTTTTCCCTTTCCCCTGAAACTAGAATCTATATACTTAACTTTAGAAACTTTAAAATACGATGCGATCTAATATTAGGCAGTTATTTTACTATATAAAGCCTAATCTATCTTATTTCATCATAGCTTTTATTGCAGTTTTATTTTCAGCCTTAACGATCCTCCTCTTTGGCAGAGGCTTAAACGATATAATTGATTCTGTCACAGAGCACGATTTTACTACCAAACTATTAGTTGCAATACTTATAGTTTTAGCCATTTCTCTCACTGCATTTACTCGGTTATATTTCATTGGCATTGGCAGCGAGAAAGTTATCGCAAGAATCAGATATGACTTATATAGCAGTATCACTAACTTGCAACCAAGTTTCTTTGAGAACACAGGCGTACAAGATGTTATCTCAGCGTTAGTTACTGATACATCTGTGTTGCAATCAATAATAAACAGCAGCTTACTAACCATATTACGAAATTTTGTGATTCTGATTGGTAGTGTTGCTATGTTATTGTATACAAATATACAACTAACTGCGTATGCAGCCGCAATAATACCTATACTACTCATTATCATGACCTCACTTGGAAAAAAAGTGCGTAGCTATGCACGCTTTGCCCAGGATAAATTAAGTGAGCTTGCGTCATTTAGTGAGGAAAATTTTAGATCTATAGTGACTATCAAATCGTTTGTACTCGAAGAAAATGAAAAAACCCGTTTTAAGGAGTATTTAAACTCAGTATCAAAATCATACGTAAAATTAGTACTCTTGCGTGCTATTCTAGTAACTCTAGTTATCACGTGTGTGATAGGTTCACTAGTTGTTTTGCTCTTTTTTGGTATTAAAGAAGTCTTAAGCAATAATATAACTATTGGAAAACTCTCCTCATTTGCGTTTTATTCAGCGCTCGCAGCAGGAGCTATAAATAATTTGAGCGGTAATATCAGTGATTTACAACGAGGTCTTGGAATAGTAGAGCGTTTATTTGAATTTAAAAATATGAAAAGCTCTATAGCAGATCCCGATGATCCTATAAAAATTTGTAGTGTTCAAAAGGGAATTTCGTTTAATGGTGTAACATTTTTTTATGCTGATAAGCCAGCATTAGATAACGTATCATTTTCTATAGAGGCAGGTCAAGCAGTATCAATTGTTGGACCATCTGGCAGTGGTAAAAGCACCATTTTAAAGCTTCTGCTCCGTTTTCATGATCCAAACAAAGGTAGCATTACTATCGATGGGCACAATATTAAGTCAATTGCGCTAAATGACCTCAGATCGTTGTTTGGCTTAGTGCCACAAGATCACATGATATTTTCTTGCTCAATAATGGAAAATATACTATATGGCAAACCAGGTGCCGAATATGAGGAAGTGAAGCAAGCAGCCATCAGCGCTTATGCAATGGAATTTATTGATAAGCTGCCTGACAAATTTGATACATTTGTAGGAAAAAGAGGATTAAAACTTTCTGAAGGACAAAAACAGCGTATTATAATAGCAAGAGCCATACTCAAAAACCCTCAGGTTTTAATACTGGATGAAGCAACCTCTGCCCTTGATTACAAAAGTGAGAACCTCGTGCAAAAAGCATTGAGCAAGTTAATGCAAAACAGAACAACAATCGTAATTACACACAGGCTATCAACCGCACTCAAGACTGACAAGATTATAGTAATTAATCATGGAAAAGTAGAAGAAGTAGGAACTCATGACTCTCTAATGAGTAAAGACGGGCTGTATGCAAAACTGGCGAAGATACAGTGGAATTGAAAGAAAATTTAAATCATACCGTTAGTTGATATGCTAGATTTATAATTAAAATTATTAAATTTTTAATCATTTTAATTTATAATAATCTCATAGTATTTTTTAAAGGATCATTATGGTTTATAATTATAGTCATTTACCAAAACTACCATGTACGGCTTTTAATTCGCCAGCATCAGTTTCACCAGCACCAGTATCGAACTGTGCACAAGCTTGTGCACCTGCATACGCACCTTGTGCTACTAATTCGTGCCACAATCATTTTAACTCATATCATAACTATTATGACACATGTCATAATCCTTGTGATGAATTTGGGTTTCTTTATTAGAAGATTGTTTTTAAACAACTCATAAACGCACGTCTAGCTATACGTGCTTCCAAGAGCACATGGGTGTTATTCAACCCATGTGTTTCATATTTTGTTTGAGAAGATAAGCAATTGTTATTCACAGTAACCATATATTACAATTTATTTCAGCAACACGACTAATTTGACTACTGACAGCTTCTTCTTGGAATCTTATCATTATTCTACCATAGTAAAACTTTTAACTCTAATACCTGCTACATTAAAGTCGTATTTTGAAATGTACTGTAAGTTAAGGATTTTGTATATGCTAATTTTAGCCTTAAAATTATTAAATCATTAACTTTTTTATCCTATAATAATCCAATAGTTGCTTTTTAAAGGATTTTTATGACTTACAATTTTTCTTCGTATCCACGTATGGATTCATGTACTCCTGTACGCACAGCTTGCATAACTGACCCACGGTACCATCATAACTTTGACCCACGTTGCCATAACCGCTTTGACTCGCGGCATGATGGACTCGAATTATAGCATTTCTCATAATAGTCCGAACAGGTCATAGGAAGGCAGAATCAACAGCACGACGAAAGGATTCGAATAGAGGAATGTTTTTCCTGGCTCTGTTTTTTATAGCAAACCAATGATGCTCAATTTTGTTGAAATCTGGAGAATAAGGCGGCAGATACAAAATTTCTGCACCAACCCCTTTAGCAAGCTCGATAATCTTATCAGACTTATGAAAAGTAGCATTGTCAAGAATGACAGTCTGTCCAGGTTCCAAGATCGGTGTCAAAAATTGCTCAAACCATCCATTAAAAACATCCATATTACAGTGGCCTTCAAAGGTTAACGGAACAATTATCTTTCTTCCACTTAAGGCTGCAACCATACTGATTCGTTGAGTTTTCTTTCCAGATTTTAAGGCATAAAACCGCTGTCCTTTCTGGCAATATCCGTAGGGGTAGTCTTCGGTGTTATCAATGCCAGACTCATCTATATACACTAAGTTTTTAGGTTCTTTTGTCGCTATAATTTTCAAAAATTCAGCACGTTTTTCTTCGTTTCTTTCCTTGTATCCATATGTCTTTTTTTGCGCGTAAATCCAATTTTTTTAAGGGCTCGATAGATCGTTTGGATACTAACGTTGTTCCAAAGTTTAGCCATTTCCGATAGAGTCTTTCCTCCGTGTTCTCTGGCAAATTTGGCAAAGGTATCCCAGTCGGTAATTTTGTGATTGTAACCCCCATTTCCAAGTTTTTTTGATTGAAAGTCTCCTGTTTCTTTTCTTCTTTGCTGCCACTCCCATAAAGTAGTTCGTCCAATCTTAAATCTTGCTGCCACTGTTTCTCTGCTTTCTCCTTCGTCTAGCGCTTCCATTGCTTTTTTTCTTAAATCATAACTATATGCTGCTGGCATTCAACCTCCTTATCATCATCTATCCTTATCCTATCACATCCGGACTTTTATGGAAAGAGCTATAAATATACAGCTCCCCGAATTCGATTTAAATATACCACCTTGTCCTGCTTGTCCTGATACTGTTTGTCCCCCTGCTCCTGCTTGTCCTGCTTGTCCCCCTTGTCCACAAGTTAAGCCTGAACCTGAATCTAAAACAATCGTTGATCTTTCAAAGCTTGTAACAACGGTCAATCCAATAACTGATGATATTATTGATATTGAGACCCAAAAGCCAACAGGCTACAAGTTTAAAGAATGTGCAGAAATTATTCAGAATGCTAAAAACAACCTTCAGGTTATAGATGGTAAACTTGTGGGCAGTTGTGAAAACAATTCTGTATGTGATAAATGTGTAGAAGTAATAAACTCTTCTATATTAGATGCAAAAAGTGCTGAAGCCTTTTTTTCTACCCACAATATGTCAGTGTTAGAAGGCACTGTTCATATTATATAAAAGTAATACAGTGTGTACATTGTTAGTACACACTTCCATCTTATGGTTAATTTTTTAATAATTTTATTTACTAATGGAGATATTTTATGCCAACGAATACTTTTTCTTGTCCGAATCAAAAAAATGCAAATCATGTACGTATATTGCCACTTGATACGTGCTATGTCAGTGATATGTTGAAAATTAATTTGTTCACAAAGTTGGATGATTGTAAAGTCAATAAGAGTAAGTTGATTTATGATAAATGTGGTAAAGATCTTAAGTGTAAGATTGATGATAAGACTATGAATGAACTGAAAAAATGTTTTAAGTTTGAGATTGATGATAAGACTAAAAATGAACTGAAAGAAAATATTAAGAATGAACTGGAGAAAGGTCTTAAGTTTGAGATTGATGATAAGAATAAGAATGAACTGAAAGAAAATATTAAGAATGAACTAGAGAAAGGTCTTAAGTTTGAGATTGACGATAAGACTAAGAATGAACTGAAAGAAAATATTAAGAATGAACTAGAGAAAGGTCTTAAGTTTGAGATTGACGATAAGACTAAGAATGAACTGAAAGAAAATATTAAGAATGAACTAGAGAAAGGTCTTAAATTTGAGATTGGTGATAAGACTAAGAATGAACTAAAAGAAAATATTAAGAATGAACTGGAGAAAAGTCTTAAGTGTGAAATTGATGACAAGACTAAGAATGAACTAAAAGAAAATATTAGGAATGAACTGGAGAAAAGTCTTAAGTTTGAGATTAGTGATAAGACTAAGAATGAACTGAAAGAAAATATTAAGAATGAACTAAAGAAAGAGAAAGAGCCTGATGATGTTAAAGAACCTGATGGTGTTAAAGAACCTGATGATGTTAAAGAACCTGATGCTGGTAATGATGGTTACAGCGAAGGTATGGCTTTCTCTTACCATGGTTACGGCAACGACTTAATATAAACTCTGATCCAGGAAGATAAAATAGTTAAGATAAACCTTCAACTAGTCCCACTTATTCGCTATATTGTTGGAGATTTTCATAGTTTTTCTAGTTGATGAACATTTTCAAGCAGGTTTCCTCTCTAATTTCCAGCAAATTAAACGAGTTGAAGCAAAGGGGTATTATAAGCACGAATGCAACAAACTTTATCGTAGAGCCTCCAAGCAATAGAGCGCATGGAGATATTTACACAAACATTGCCATGGTACTTGCAAAGCATGAAAAGAAGAATTCAGTTGAGATTGCAGGGATCTTAGCAGGAGAATTTAAATCTTTTGATGAAGTTGCAAAAGTGGAAATAGCAGGCCCTGGTTTCATCAACATGCACTTAAAAATAGAAGTGTGGCATGGAATTTTAAAACAAATAAATGAGCTAAAAACAGAGTTTGGCACCCTAGATATAGGGAACAATCAGGCCATTAATGTTGAATTTGTATCTGCAAATCCAACTGGTCCACTGCATATTGGTCATGCAAGAGGGGCAGTATTTGGTGACGTTTTGGCAAATTTATTGAAAAAAGTTGGTTATAAAGTTACTAAGGAATACTATATTAATGATGCTGGAGCGCAGATAGATACGCTAATTCGGTCAGTATATTTGCGGTATAAGGAAGCTCTGGGAGAAAAAATCAGCATCGAAAAAGGTTTATACCCAGGTGAATATTTAAAACCAATAGGGACTGGGCTGGCCAAAAAATATGGCGCAGAGCTTCTAGAAAAGCAAGATAATCAAGTGATTAGAGACTATACTTTAAGTTCTATCTTAGAAATCATAAAGGAAGACATGAACTTACTTGGAGTAAATCATGATGTTTTTACTTCAGAGTATGAGCTACAAAGAAGTGGCAAAATTGAAGAGAGTATAAAGATATTGTCTGACAAGGGTCTAGTGTATGAAGGGTACCTGGAGAAACCAAAAGGCAAAGAAAGCGAAAATTGGACTTCCAGAAAAGAGATGCTATTTCGCTCTACAAAATTTGGTGATGACGTTGACCGTGCATTGAAGAAAGAGGACGGCAGTTGGACTTATTTTGCCTCGGATATCGCTTACCATTTTGATAAGATATCGCGTGGTTTTAACAATATGATCGTAGAGCTTGGTAGTGACCACGGCGGTTATGTCAAAAGACTCAAAGCAGTCGTCTCTGCGCTCAGTGATGATCAAGCAAAAATAGAGGTAAAACTGCATAATATTGTGAATTTTTTCGAGAACGGCAAACCTGTTAAGATGTCCAAAAGATCAGGAAACTTCCTAACAGCAAGAGATGTAGTGGAAGAAGTTGGCAGGGACATAACTCGTTTTATAATGCTAACACGCAAGAATGATATGGTCTTGGACTTTGATTTTGCTAAAGTTAAAGAACAGTCAAAAGACAACCCTATTTTTTACGTGCAATATGCGCATGCTCGTGCTCATTCGTTAATGCGTAATGCTCCAAAAGAGCTCCCAACAGCAGATCCTTCACTTTTAAGGACAGGTGGAGAGTTCTTCCTCATAAAAACCTTAGCAAAGTGGCCAGATGTGGTAGAAATTGCAGCAAGGCTTTGTGAGCCACACAGAATTACTTTCTACTTACTTGAAGTTGCAGAAGCGTTTCACGTTTTATGGGGGTATGGCAAGAGTGATTTAAACATGCGTTTCATACTGGAAGACAACTTAAACCTCACCGCTGCAAGAATGTTTCTCGTGCAGGCCTTAGCACACGTCATCGCTTCTGGACTTTCTATCTTCAATATAGAGCCTTTGGAAGAGATGAGTTGATTTTTTTATGCAAGATTGTTTTTTCAACGAATAGAGAAGTTGACAAAATTAAGTAAAAATGTTATAGTTTATAGTAGTATTTTCTGGTTAATATATGGCTCACAGTCAAAAAAAGCTCAATGTTAATGTAAGTTTTGACAGTAAATTGGCTCAGTATCTTACAGAAATGGCAGAGACTCAAAATAAAACTATTCCTGAAGTTTTAGTAGATTTAGTGGAAGAAGAGTTCGAAGAAGATGTAGAGCTATCCAAAATAGCTGACGATCGCCTCTCTGAAGGTGAAGAAGAAGTAGAGGATGATGAAAACATCTGGAAATAAAACTTACACTATAAAATTCTTAAAAAATGTTGTTGAAAAAGAAATTCCAGCTCTTCCGGCAAAGATTAAATTAATGGTTCAGGAGGCCATAAAGAAACGCCTTACAGTTGATCCTTTTAATCTAGGAAAGCCTTTATGTCATAGCTTTAGAGGGCAATATAGGATAAGGGTTAGCAACTACCGTATAATTTACATCATAAATCATTCAGAACGTAAAGTACTTATTACTGCAGTGGGGTATAGAAAAAACATTTACAAACACAGAAGATTACACAATTAAAAATATAAGAAAGATCTCACCGCTGCAACTTGTCCAAGCCTTAGCACACGTCATTGCTTCTGGACTTTCTATCTTTAATATAGAGCCGTTAGAAGAAATGAGTTGATTTTTTTTTGTTACAATATGTAATGATCAAAATATTATTCAAAGTAGGGTAAAGTTATGACGATCAGTTTTAGGGAGTATTCAACTGTATTCACTGAAGTTGCGGAACAGACAGATTTAAATGGAAATAACATAATTGAAAGAATAAAAGGGCATTAGCATAGATCCCGCTAACAAGCAGCGGGATGACGGTTGTCAGGGTGTCAGGCTAGTACCTTCTCTTGTCATCCCAGTGCCCAGACACTGGGATCCAGAAAAGTTTGCTTGTGAACAAGCAAACTAGCATGGAAAGTGGTTACAACATTTTCGATGAGATTATATGGAAAACTGTATTCCAGTGTCAAGCACTGGAATACATCACAGGGGCACTGGAATGACACCCTTTACGGGCTCTTAAATTGCAACTATAAATGTTTAAGAAATTTACCAAATGAAAAAAAAGGCAAAAGAAGCCCCATGGTGGTTGGCTATTTACTATGTACTAAAATATCGGCGTTTTTTTTATTCTAAAACGCTTGATTAAGAGCGATTTAGCTGCTTTTATAGCTCTTTCCATAAAAGTCCGGATGTGATAGGATAAGGATAGATGATGATAAGGAGGTTGAATGCCAGCAGCATATAGTTATGATTTAAGAAAAAAAGGAATGGAAGCGCTAGACGAAGGAGAAAGCAGAGAAACAGTGGCAGCAAGATTTAAGATTGGACGAACTACTTTATGGGAGTGGCAGCAAAGAAGAAAAGAAACAGGAGACTTTCAATCAAAAAAACTTGGAAATGGGGGTTACAATCACAAAATTACCGACTGGGATACCTTTGCCAAATTTGCCAGAGAACACGGAGGAAAGACTCTATCGGAAATGGCTAAACTTTGGAACAACGTTAGTATCCAAACGATCTATCGAGCCCTTAAAAAAATTGGATTTACGCGCAAAAAAAGACATATGGATACAAGGAAAGAAACGAAGAAAAACGTGCTGAATTTTTGAAAATTATAGCGACAAAAGAACCTAAAAACTTAGTGTATATAGATGAGTCTGGCATTGATAACACCGAAGACTACCCCTACGGATATTGCCAGAAAGGACAGCGGTTTTATGCCTTAAAATCTGGAAAGAAAACTCAACGAATCAGTATGGTTGCAGCCTTAAGTGGAAGAAAGATAGTTGTTCCGTTAACCTTTGAAGGCCACTGTAATATGGATGTTTTTAATGGATGGTTTGAGCAATTTTTGACACCGATCTTGGAACCTGGACAGACTGTCATTCTTGACAATGCTACTTTTCATAAGTCTGATAAGATTATCGAGCTTGCTAAAGGGGTTGGTGCAGAAATTTTGTATCTGCCGCCTTATTCTCCAGATTTCAACAAAATTGAGCATCATTGGTTTGCTATAAAAAACAGAGCCAGGAAAAACATTCCTCTATTCGAATCCTTTCGTCGTGCTGTTGATTCTGCCTTCCTATGACCTGTTCGGACTATTATGAGAAATGCTATAACTTGCAACTAACCTACACCGCAAGTGTTTGAGAAATTTACTAAGCAGGAAAAAAGGCAAAGAATCCCCAGGGTAGCCAGTATTCAAATTCTCCCTTGTTCTATTTGACGTCTTTTGATGTCTTGAACAGCGCGTTTCGGCTTGTATAGCTAGAAGTTTTATAAAGACATGAGGTGCACATAGTGCAAAAAATTAAACATGAGACGCCAAATACGTTGAGTTTTTTTGTCATTTAATCTGTACAGAGAAGATAAATAAATAGCTTCAGTTTCATGATAAGGGGGTTGGCGAAGGGTGTCAAGTAATTCCGTTCCTTATGGGTAAAAAAAGAGAAACTCTAAGTTGCAGCCGCACAATATTTCTCTTTTCTGCTGTTGATGATTATTTCGCCTATTGTAACTGCCGCTAGAATAAAGCAATAATATACCTGTGTTAATAAAGAAATAGGTGATACAGAGGCGATGCTACCTGCTAGCAATAGTTGGGAACCATAAGGTAAGATACCTTTTGTAGCACAAGCAAAAACATCTAATAAGTATGCGCTGCGATGTGGCGCAATACTGTGTTTTTGTGCAAGCCTTTTTGCAATGCCACCACTTAGTAAAATAGCAATGGTATTATTGGCAACTAAGGTAGTAAACATAGACGCAATTCCTGCTATCACAAATTCAGCTTTAGTTTTTGTGATATTGCTTTCATCGATGAGTTTATGCAACGCTTTTTGACCTTGCTTGTACATTATATGGCTCAATCCACCGATAAATAGAGCAAATATCACTATTTCGTTTACTTTTTTGAAACCGTCATACACGTCATGAGGAAATTGAATGATAGCATAGTCAAAAAAAGTTATTCCTAGCACACCAGCAATAATTATGTTTATAGTTATTGTTACTAAAGTGGCGACTTCAAGCAGCCCCATGATTATTAAAAAAATGTAAGGAATAATTTTTATTATAGAATAATAATCTAAATTTGATATAGAAATAATTTTTGTACTATTTGAGGCAACTGCTAGGTAGATGAGTGTTATAATGCTGGCAATAAGTGCAACTTTAGAGTTCATTTTAAGTTTATCTTTTGCTGAAGCTTCCTGTGAAGAAACAGATGCAATGGTGGTATCAGATATCATCGAAAGGTTATCGCCAAACACGGCACCACCTACTACAGTTGCAGTTCCTATTTCGAGACCAAAAGCTCCACTTTTTGCCAGATTAACAGCTATAGGTACCATCAGCGCAACAACTCCCATAGATGTGCCAATTGCAGTTGAAATAAAAGCAGAAGCCAAAAATACTCCAGGCAGCAGTAATCTTGCTGGAAGGAAATTAAGAATTAAATTAGCAACAGTGTCTGCGCTACCGATTGATTGAGTCACCGCAGAAAATGCTCCAGAAAATAAAAAAATTAAACACATAGTAAGGGTGTTTTTGTCACCCATGCCCTTGATAACAGTATCGATGTTATGCTGAATTTTATTTGTACCACGTGAGACAGCAAAAAATAGTGCTGGTAATAAGCAGATTACTGGTGAAACCTGATGAAGTGGATTATCAGTTCCGATAAAAGAAAAATAAGCACCACTTCCAAGATACAAGATTAAAAAAATAATCAAGGGGACAAAAGCTGTCATTTTACTGTACCTAAAGTTATAACTATAACTAATTAAGTGGTTTTAAGCAAGTTTGGTTTTCACTAGTTCTACAGGAAGTCAATAGCAGAGTTTTAAACTTCATATTTAATCTACTAAATAAATAGCACATGTAGCTTATTGCTTGACAATAGGATCTAATTGTTGTCTAGATTCCAGCATCACGCGCACAACTGTACGAACATTTGTTTGCGAAGAAATGTTATAGCTGGTTTTGCCTCAAACACAAAGATGTCATCCGAGTAGCTGACTACTTGGATCCAGAAAATTTTGCTGCGAGTAAGCAAATTTGTTTGGTGAGCATAGAAAGTGGAATGTGTAAGCGCAGCCTCAACAGGGTGTCATCCAAGTAGCTGACTACTTGGATCCAGATTGGATACTGAGTTGGTGAGTATAAAAGTATAGCTAACGCGAGCTTTACGTCATACCGCCGCAGAATAATTAACCGTCATACCGCGATTCATTCGCAGTATCCCTTCGCGGTATCCCTTAGCCGCTAACAAGCAGCGGGATGACGAGCTTATCGTCATGCCACCGCGAACCGTCATGCCGTTGCGAACCGTCATACCGCGATTCATTCGCGGTATCTCTAGATCCCGCTAACAAGTAGCGGGATGACGGTTGTCGTTTAGCCATAAATATTTAAGAAATTTACTAAATGAAAAAAAGGCAAAGAAAACCCGTGCTAGTTATTCACTCTCTATTTTAAAATTTGACGTTGGGTGATGTCTTGAACAGCGCGTTTCAGCTTGTATAGGTAAAAACCTAGAAGTTTTATAAAGACATAAGGTGCACATAGTGCAAAAAATTAAACATGACACGCCAGATATACTAAGTTTTTTTGTCGTTTTATCTGCACAGACTGAAGATAAATAAATAGCTTCAGTTTCATGACGTCCAGTACAATGTTGCAAATTAAAAATCTCTCCATCCTGTGCTGGTTCTTCGATTCTAAACGCCACTTCTACCTGGTCATAACCAATCTGAATTCGTTCTACTAATGCTTTAATGATGCCACGCTTAGTTTGCCAATCTAGCTGTTCCAAATTAGATTTTACACTGGAATAAAGACTCTTTATACTGTTGATGATAAGGTTCATTCCCTTCTCTATCGCTTTTTGATCAACTACCTTTTTCTTCTCTTCTTCTATCCCTCTTAAGCGTTCCCTCATTCTTTTCATCGTCTGTTTAAATTCTTCCTCACTTATATATCCTTTATCTCCTACATTTTCTTGACTATAATAGTCTTCCATTAACTTTTCGATGCCTTGTTTTATTTGATTTTCTCTTCTTGCAAGCTTCTTATCTGATGATTCATCATTTTTATTTTCTGCAATTCTACGGTGATACTCATTTTTTATTATCTCTGGGTTTTTTAGTAAATTTTTCACCTTTTCCCATATAGCTGTTTCTAACATATCTGTACGGACCAATTTATTAGTACACTTCTCCCTACCATCAGTAATACGTATAGTACTACTACAGCGATAATAGCTAAACTTTTTTCCCTCAACTCCACATTGTGCACCACTATACGCATATCCACAGTTTTGACACACAACTAGACCTTGTAATAGGTATTTCTTTTTTCCTCCCTCTCTCTGCATCCTTGCTCTTTTTCTATTTTCATCCAGTTGCTTTTGTACTTTATTAAATAACCCTTCATCAACTATTTTTGGTACTGGTATATAAATCCAGCTGTCCTCATCTGTGCGACAGATAGAAATCTTTTGTTTATTTCTTTCTCTTTTTTCAACCCTCTTTAATTTACCAAACGCTGCTTGTCCTTTATATGCTGGATTTCTTAACACCTTCCAAATTATTATTGGACACCACACCTTCTTTCCAGTTCTTGTTCTAATTGACTTATCTCTTAGTCTACGTATCACTTCCCTTATACTTATTCTCTCTTGCCCTACCCACATGAATATCTGCTTTACTATTTTTGCTTCCTCTTCATTTATTTCAAACTTTGTCTTTTCTCTATCTACATGCTTTATACGATTATAACCAAAAGGTGCAATGCCAATTACACTTACACAGCCTTTTTTTGCTCTATGGAGTTTTCCCCTACGACTACGTTCCATAATCTTTGTACACTCATATTCTGCCACTAATCCTTGCATTCCCAATAACAATTTAGACTCTGGATTATTTTCAGTCTTATGATTTAAGAATATTACTTCTACTCCTGCTTTTTCAAATTCATCAAGTAGTATCATTTGATGTGCAGATTTTCTTGATAGTCGGTCAGGTGAATGAATATAAATTTTATCAATTTGATCTTCTCCTACTTTATCACGTAATGCATCTAAACCTTCACGTTCTAAACTCCACCCACTAAGCCCATCATCCTTAAATTCATACTCATTCAATAACTCATGCTTATCTGCAGCAATTCTATGCTTGAGCTCGGCAATTTGACTCTCTATTGTATTGTTCTGCGCTTGACTCTTCGATGAAACTCTTGCATATAAGGCCACTGTTATCATTTTTCTTTATCTCCTTTTCATTGTTTCTTTTTACCGCATACCTTAGTAACAGCTCATAGGCGTCTGCTAGATGTTGTTCCGCTAATTCATCTGGCTCGTATCGGCAAGTTAATGTTCTTTTTCTCATAGTTTCTCCTGCAAATGTTTTTGTAGTGCAAGGAGCCTTACCACTCCTTTTTTCCATCAATCCATTTACTCTTATGAAAAAGACCAACTTTTATCAGCTACAGCCTTCAAATTTGGTCTAGCCCTTCCTTTACCAACTGCTGTTGCGCTTTCTGATACGACTCTTATTTTTTTAACAAACTTTCCATTTTCTCTGTTTCTTTCTTTAATACCTCGGCTATTTCTTTGCTATTTTTCGCATAATCCATCGCTATCATTCCAAATTTATCCGCTTGCTCTATTTCTCCTCCAGCTTTTACCAGCTCCTCCACTATTTCTTTTTCACCTACCATGCACGCAAGGTGTAGAGGTATGCATTTATTTCCATATTCCTCAGCATTTACGTCTGCTCCTGATTTTATCAATTCCCTCACGATTTCTAGACGTTTCTCCGTTACCGCTAGGTGCAGTGCTGTGTATCCTTTCACATCTGCTGCATTCACATTCACTCCTTTTTCAACTAATAACTTCACTGTTTTTGCGTCTACTGCATAATGCAGAGCTGTTCTTTCCTTCTCGTCTCTTTCATAAATATTTTCATATGAGTTCTCTAATAATTCTTTTGCTGACTTATTAAATTTGCCAAGCTTTAACATAATCCACCTCACCTTTTCTTTAAATTTAAATCCCTCTTTTAAACCTTCCTTTTCGCTACCTCATCTATCATTTCGTTCACTTGGCTCATTATTTTGCTTGCTAAATTTTTACATTCTTCCTTTATCAGTGATTTGTCTCTCTTCCTTATTTCTTCTATCTCTATTATTTTTAACTCCGGCAAATAACTCCCATTCAACATGTCTGCTATTTCTCCCACTAGCCTCTCTATTCCATAGCATGTCAGTTCTCTATTTTTTATTACTCCTCCTTTTTCTCTCAAAAATTTGCTTGCCTTTTCACTTTCTTTGCTATCACACAGAGAATACTTTTCACTTTCCCAGATGTAATACATTGGTGTTGCACCATATTTATTCAGTTGATTAACTTCAGCTCCCGCTTTTACTAGCTCTTTTATTATTTCAACTCCTGCTCCTCCTATTTTGCATGCAGAGTGCAATGGCGTACATCCACTGACATATTGAGTGGCATTTACTTCTGCTCCTTCCCTTAGCAGCACTTTTACATTTTCTAAGCTTTTTGCAAATACTGCACAGTGTAGTGGTGTATAACCATTTTTATCTCTTGCATTTACCTCTGCCCCTTTTTTTATTAATAACCTCACTGTTGTGTAATCGGAGATTTCTAACGCTTGATGCAAGATCGTCTCTCCTTCTTCATTTCTTTTATTAATGTTTTTAAACCCGTTACTTGATACTTCTTTAAAAAACTTACTCTTGCTAAAACTCATTTCATACCTCACAAAATTAGCTTTTCTAGCGCCAGACAAATTTCTTATATTTACCTGCTGCTATTCAAGTCATGTCCTTTTTAGCATGAGAAAGCAAGTCCTTTTCTTTTTATTTCATACACTTTTACCTATTATTAATATAATATATGAGGATCTAAATATAAGTGCTTAACTTATTAGAGATATTATTCGACTATCTTTCCAACTTCTGTGCAAATGTCGATGTTCGTGCCACTTCAGTACTCCCGGGTAAAATACTAAAATGTGCTTTTCTAATTCGTGTATTGAGTCTTTTTGCTCTGAATCTAAATCGTTTTTATAGTAAACGTTGTGTTCTGCTAAAACATATTTTCTGACCTTCTGATCTGTATAATTTTCTACTTTATAGTTGTGAGTAACGCTAAATCTTTCTAAAATTGGCTTGTGTTTTAAATTCCAATATTGCCCTGAAAGTTTATCGCTTCCCAATACAAATTTATTTCCTCTTTCTTCTACGCTACTAACTGGAAAGCACGTATTTATGTCTCCTAAATCCCAACTGTCTGATAATACTATCTGCGCTTTTGCAAATTTAATCGATGGTAATAAACTCTGTGGTAATGGATATAGTGCTTTTAAGTTGTACCACAAATGATTTCTTTCATAAATACCGTTATAATTCTTTGTGTGAGGCTCTGTTTCTCCAAGGATTGCTACATCTAGGCGATATATATCATTGCTTAAAGCTCGTTCATAATGATCGCGTAGATAGTTTTCTATAATCCTAATAACTGGACCACTAGACCTGAAAAAATTTACTCTTCCAAATGATAACACTGGTCCATCTTTTTCTATTTTTACCCCTGAATAATCAGAAAGAAGATCTCCAAATAAACTCTCATCCAATATAAATCTCTGCACATTATAATAATCGTTAAAAATCCTCATCAACCTCGATCTTACAGGCAGTGATAGTTTTGCCAGCTCTACTACTGCATCTACGAAGAAGTCATTTGGTACCTCTTTTATCCCTACTTGCAACTCAAAAAAGTGTTTACCGGGTGGTTCTTCGATGATTGTAATGTCTTCTATATTTGCCCACTTGAGTGCTATTTTAAGTGATTTAGGTGTTCCTCGCAGTCTTTGAAATTTTACTCCTTCTACTACTGCTTTTCTTCTATCTTTTACCCAGCGTAGTATTTCTTCTAAACCATATTCTTCTATTATCCACGGCAATGTTTCTTCTTCCAATCTAAATTTAAATCCTCTAATACAGCTTGGATCAACCTTATAATCTATCGCATCTACTAGCGCTTTTTCCTGTTTTGTTGCATTTGGTGGCAATAACATTAATTCAACTCAATCTTTAAATTTTTCAAATTTGCAGATTCATTTCCCAGAACCACAACATCCTCTCTTGGCTCGATCAATTCCACATTTTCTACACCATCTACAAATAGATTCGCTATTATCCATGATCTTGTTACACTCCACCCTAATCTTTTTGCTAATTCAAACTTCTTAATAAACTGCTTCTTGATTTCTTCCTCTGATATTACAGGACTCATGCTCATTCTGCTGTGAATATCTATTTCCGTAATATTGCAACCAATTACTGTTATCGTATCTGTTAAAACCCTTATATCATCTCTAGTAACCTGCTTTTTTACAATTTCTAGTAGTTCTTCTGACACTATGCCAGTTGTGGATAATTGTGTTGATAAGATTGAAATTTGTACTTTCCCTGGTATAGGTGATTCTACTAATGCATCTTTTACTCTACTATCTGCTGACAGTGCCTGATAACGATAATACTCTTTACTTCCTCCTGTACTCCAGCCTTTTATTTTTGCTTTTATTCTTTTTCTAAATCGTTCGTCCTCTTCTTCTTTTTCTCTCTCTACTCCATAAAATTCAGCTAAATTACCAAGATCTTCTCCCGTTGCAAATTTTAGTAAATTACTTTTTACAGCTTCATTTATTCTTTCTCTGAGTAACAACTCTCTCCATGCTGCCACCTCCAGAATCTTTATCGCTGGATCACTTTCAACTAATGCTGTAAAACTTGTGTCTCGATTTACTAACTCTTCTTTCATTCTCGAAAATATTTCCTCATAGCTTAGTTTTTCAATAATATTAGATGTTTGCATTTCTAAACAACTACTCCACTAATATTTATGAACTTGCCTTCTGAAAGATACATACCTTCAAGTACAAGAGTCATTTTTCCTTCTTTAGCTTCAGCAATCTTTACTTTTTCTAACTTAAATCTCTTCTCAAATTTCCCCAGTGCTTCTGCTGTTGCTGCATAGATCTTCAAAGTAAAATCTCTACTGATTGGTTTATCCACTAATTCAAATAATCTTGAGCCATAATCTCTCCTCATTATTCTACTGTTAATAGGAGTGGTCAGTATATCAATTATCGACTGCTTTAAGTGCTCTATTCCTTCTAACGTTTTTCCTGTTTTAGCATCCATACCCTTCATTTCTATTTTGCAAAGACGCTTTCACTGCCTTTTATTACTTTAAACCCACATGAAACTATATCTCCTACTCTTCCTACACCAAGACCATTTGCAAACACTGTTTTTGATCCTTCAGTTAATGCTCTTCCTTCACTAAAACTGTCTCCTTGTCTACACATTGACTTACCGTTTACAAAAACATTATTACTTCCGCTAATGCAGAAATGTGGTATAGCTTCTCCACAGTAGTCTCCTAACCTCACTATTCCTTTGTTCAATTTAAGTCGATCCTTTCTGCTTTCAGTTTTATTCCACTTTTTGTCATTTCTATGCTCGATTCCCCAGCTTTCAGTGTTATTTTATCTACTACTTCAATCTCTAAATGATGTTTTTCCTTATCATATAACAATCTTGTTCCATCTTGAAACTTCACACTATTTATTTCTTTTTTATTCTCTGGTGCAGGGTATTTTTCCTGATATATTCCTCCTAATACCACTCCTAATGATAGTTCACCAAGAGGAGAAAATATCATAACCTGTTCATCAATATCTGGCGGAGACCAATCTCTATCTTTTCCTGCTTTACTTGTTATCCACGGTAAATAATCTGTTAAAAATTCTCCTATTTTCACTCTTACTTTTGCTTTTTCATAATCTATTTCTTTTACAATTCCTATACGAATAACGTTTGCTAGCTTCCTATTCAGCTCTGAAATCGCAAAACTATGATCCAACATTTATATTTCCTACGTTTATTGTATGTGGTTTAATTTTCCCCTCTTCCCATACTGATTTACCTAAATGAAGCTGATGACTCCAATCAACCATCCACACTAAATATGCATCGAGCTCTGGCCTAAATCCGTCAATTTCCGCAGAGATAAATTCTCCTGGTGAAACATTTTCCACATTCCAAGTATTTTTATTTACTACTCTCGCAACCTCAGCAGCTAATGTTCTAACAACTACCGAGGAATCCTCTACTGTTCCATCAACTACAATCCTCGCCTCAAACCTGGCTTTCAATGCTAATTCATCAGTACCTGCATCTTTACCTGGTTCTAAACTTGTTAGTTCTACAAACACCGCTGGCGCTACTAATTCTTTCCTTATTGCTGGATAAATTTCACATGTCTGTATAGCCAGTATTTCTTCCTTCAGTGTGCTGCAAATTGCTTTATGTAAATCTTTCCAGAACTTTGTCATGCATATAATTTAACTCATGTAATGTATAAAATATTTTTCAAATACCTTTTCAACTTCATAATTAACAAGATTCCCTATTATCCTTGAAGCCTCAGGTTCGAGTGGCAACTTAACTTCCTTTATTGGCAATGCTGCCCTTCCTTCACGTTTAAACATACCGCTATTTCCTTTTGGCATAACTGCTGCAAATCCTCCTATAAACTCATGCTTTCCTACTTTCGATCCTCTTCTTGTTTTTTGTATTTTGCCAATTGTCGATGCTCTAATGTCGTAGAGATTTGCTCTAATTAACACTTCTAATCTGCTTGTTTTTGCTTTAAAAATTCTTAATCTCTTTCTTATCAAACTTAATTTTATTCTCTTTTCCTCACTAATTTCCTTAGCTGCTTTTGATTTTAGCCATATTGCTGTTTTGTTTAATGCACTCACCGTCACTTTTTCCACTTTTTTCCTTTCAGCATCTATACTTTGTATAATACTACCGGTGTTAATACGCATTTATACTCCTGACGCTCGAATTTTCCATACCATTCCTGAATTATCTTGCAGTGGTGGAGAATATACTTTATATTTACGGTCACCTATAACAAAAATATCTCCTACAATTGGCTGCAGTACATCAAACGCACTTATTTCCAACACTAAAGTTTCTCCTACAAATTGCCCTTCACCAATCTCGTATAATTTATCTGGCTCTTGCTTTAACACCTGTACCATATATGACTTATCCTTTGATTTATATAAAGCCACTTCTCCTAAATGGGCAAAACAATCTTCTAATAATCGCTTAATATTCTCTTGCATATTTCTTTTTGATATACTAACCTTTACATGCTAAGAAAGCGCATACCGGTAGAGTCGTTCTGTGCCTCACCACCTTGTAGTTACTCTACCAGTATTGTTATGCTGCAACGATCTTGACCAAAACGGCCGGGCGGTGGCACATTGGTAGAGGATTTGACTGCGTATGTAAATCGGTCCCTCTATCAAATCTTCTTGGCTCTTGTTTTGCATAGAGTGGCTGTCCGAGAGTATTCACCGTCTCATTAAAGTCTGCTGGTGCAAAATATGTTGTAAACGTGCTTGCTGTTCCTAGTGGAAAACAGTGCCCTGTATCTTTCTCAATAAATCTTCTAACCGTTCCTTCAGGGTCAGTTGCTTGCCCTCTATATTCCTCAAACGTTATGCCACAAAATGTAAACCCTGACCTCATATCATTTCGAAGTGCTGCTCCTTCTTGCCATCTTTCATATGCTTCTTTTACTTTTGCATGAGAAGTTAGTGCATCAAAAAACTCAGGGCTTACCAAGGCATGAATTCCAGTCATATATTCACCACTTAGGTTATCTTCTATATGCCGCAATACTTCCAGACACTTACGTTTTACATCAGTTGTTGCTGTTCCAAGGGCAAAATTTACTACTTTTGGTGTTATTTCAAATTCGTTGTACAGATTTAATAATTCTGACCCATCAGCATCTAAAATTATTCCCTTCAGCGCTCCCATTCGCAAATGCTCTAATGTTATTGCATGTTTGTTTCTCATTAGCTGTAAATGGTCAGTTATTACGTCTGCTAGCGCTTTAAGTTCACTTTCTGATCCAAATGCCCTTATTCCCTGTACTTCCTCTGGTAACACTACATCATCATGCGGAATATGTGGAATCGTAAATGTTCTTACCTTTCTTTTTCCTCTTTTTCCTACTGTTGCTGGCGCCCCTGGTACTTGCGTTGGTAATAAACTTAATACTCCGTTGTGTTCTTCTATGGTAATATGTCTAAATCTTACTGACCTACTTGGAAACAAATTTAGATTTTCAACTCGTCCATAATTTATCGGCAATATATTTATCGCATTTGTTAGTGCCGTCATGCTAAATGCTGTATTTGTAAATGGATTTTGCATTTTTTCTCTCCTTTTTTTCCTATTAATTTTAGTTAAATTCCCTTGCGGACAATGATCCCTCGTGCTTCAAGTTGCTTTATTGCTGCAGCTTTCTCCTCTTCAGTGATATTTGCTGGCCACACAACCGCATGATCTGCTAGTATTGCACAACGAGTAATAATTACTGCTTTAGCATTTTCTGTCGCATTTACATCACTTACTACTGCACCTATCGCTGTTTGTGTACCATCTGTGGCAGTTGGATTTATTATCTTAACCATGCTATCTTTATCGAGAGCCACTACTGTACCAAGCTTTAGGTTCTGCCCTTTTGCTACTGTTATCTGATCTCTTGAATATAGACTTGATGCCTCATACTTTAATAAGTCACCCAGATTATTTTGTTCGCTTATACAACTCATAAATTTCTCTCCTTAACTGCTTACCGCCGCTTTTATCAATGCTATATACGGCGGTTGTAAAAATACTTTAACTCCTACGACTTTTCGCTACCTGCATCATCAATTCTTCTCCTGAATTCTGTGGTATTGCACTCAGTATCTCTGTCTTCTTTGTTCTCTCTGCAAGTAATTCCATTAAAACTTCCCTAGCTTGCTCAACACTTACACTTTGCTCAATAAATTCTCCTATCTTTTCTGGCATCTTCGATAAATTACATAAACGTATTAATTCAAGAACTTCAGTACGATACTTGGTTAAATTATCAGTTTCTAGGTCATTTGTAGTTTGTTCATTCATAGTAATACTCCTGTTTTTATTAATAGATGAAAGAATTGTCATTCCGTCTGCAAGGCCTATTTCTACTGCTTTCTCCCCAAAATATAGCCCTGCCTCTGTTGATCGAATCTTTTCAATTGAAAGACCTCTGTTCCTTGCTATTAGCTGCAAAAACATTTCATATAGTCGGTCTACTTCTTTTTGTAAGCTTCCCAGACTTTCAGACGTCATTGGCTCATGTGGGTTTAAATCATTCTTTCGACTACCAGCAAAGATTGTGGTGTACTTAACACCTTGCTTTTCATCAAATCTACTTTGATCTATATGACTTGCTATTACTCCAATACTGCCAACACCAGAAGTTCTGCTCACAAATACCTTCTCAGCGCTTGAAGCTATAGCATATGCAGCAGAGTATGCATCATCATTTGCTATCGCTATTATCCTCTTTTTTGCTCTTGATTCATAAATAAAGTCAGCTAGGTCAAATATACCGTTTACCTCTCCTCCGGGGCTATCTATTTCCAGCATAATTGTCTCTATGCTACTATCTGCTAATGCTTGTTTGATTTGTTCTTCTATTTGCTCATATGATGTCATCCCGAGCATTTCATCAAACGCACCTGGTTTTTTAGTCAAGATTCCATGTATTGCTATAATTGCAGTTCTTTCTACGTTACTTTTGATGGAGTGCTTTATGTTTTTAAACGTGGGATGTTTTTGATTGTTTAATGACAATAGCTCAAAACTCCTTGGTTCAAGCATTAATGGTTTTCCTAAGAGCATCATAATCCTTTACAATCAGAGTCAAACATTAAGTTGAGACTATTTGCACGTTTTTGATCTTCTGCTATTTCTTGATCTATTTCTTCAACATCGTAACCCATTTCTGATACTACTTCCGATCGACTCTTAAATCCATTCCTTACTGCCATTTGCTGCGATTGCTGGTCTTTCAGTGGATCCACCCAATCAAATCCCTGTGGTATCCATTTTACTTCTTCTTTCGCTGCTTTTACTACTTTTTCATCTATACTCAGTTCTCCACAAAACACTGCTAATTCTAGCCATCTATTCCAAATAGGTCTACAAAACTGGAACACTATCACGTTATGCTGTAACATTGCGCACCTTCTGCGAAACTCTATCAACCCTGCCCGAATGGATGAATAATTAACGCTTGTTAAATCTCCTGTTAGCTGCTCATATGTTATTCCTGTACCTATTGCTATTGCCCTCAGTTGCTGTCTCATAAACGCTTCATAACTTCCTCCAACATCTGATGGCTCTGAAAATTTTATGTCCTCTCCTGGGTCTAAAAGCTGCATTGTTCCAGGTTCCAGGCCAGATAGTGCTACTCCTTGCTCACTTGCTTCACCTTCTCCCATGATATTTGCTTCTGGATCAAGTCTCGTAATAAATCCCGCAAACATTGCTGCAGTCTTTTTTCGTACTAATTCTGCATCATCATATTGATCAAGTTCATAGAGCTTTAGCAGTATACTCGAAAGCCATGGCTCTCCTCTAATTTGCCCAGGTCTTAGTGGTCTATAAATATGTAAAACATCATTTGCTGGTACTCTTACTGATTCTCCAAATGAGCCTTCGCCTGGATGTTCTCTAAATAAGTAATATGCTTCTCTTTGCCCAAGCTTGTTAAACTCAATCCCGTTTCTTATTACATTACCATTTGCTAAAGTTTGATTTGTTTTATTGTCTAAATGTTCAGACTCAAGTACTTGCAGTTGTAGTGGTACAGAAAATCTATCTTCCAGCTTTCTCGTTCTTAAACGTACAAAACATTCTCCTCCCTCTATCATACTTCTGCATACTAGAGCTTGTAATCCATAAAAATCACTTACTCCACTACTGTCTGCTTCATCTGTCCATCTTAGCCATAATTCTTGCACCTTCTTTCGAAATTCTCCATCTCTTGCTTTTGATTGTGGTTTTATTCCTGTTCCAATAGAGTTACTTACTATCGTATCAATTATATTTGCAGCGTAAGGATTTTTTCTCACCATATCACGTGATCTACTACGTAAAGTTTCAAGGCTTTGAGACAGCAAATTGTTTATACTTCCTAACTCTGGTTGAAAGTGAAAAAATCTTCTTCCTGAGCCTGCTGCATCCCAGGCTGAACTTTTGATTTTTGGCTTGTTGAATAATTGTTTGAAGGTTTTTAGTAGCATTTATAAAATTCCTTTACTCGTTGAAAAAATAATTTTCCTCTTTGGCTCCACTCCAGCAATCTTTAGCTCAGCTTTAATTCGTTGTCTTAAGTTTAGTAAATCATTTATATCTACTTCTGCATATCTTACCACATGATCACCATATGCAATTGATACTACTCGCTCTCCGTTTTGCAGCTTCTTTATCGCTTCTTCGACTTGAATTAAATAATCTTCGTTATACATTTATTACTTGCTGATCCATTTGCTTTTGACTATTTTCTTTGATTTTTTACTTTCCGGTTTTTCACTTAAACTATTCCATTTACTCTCTGGCCATCTGTCTATTCCCAGTGCTATCGATGCTGCTCTTGCATAAATTCGGCAATCTAGTACTTCATTTCTTTCTCTTACCTTTTGCCACTCTTGTTTGGTATATCCTTTTACTACTTTGCTGACTAATTGCTCTGCCGTTAGTTGCTTAAAATACTCAGGTGCATACTCGGGAAAATGACAATACCCTGGCGGTGTTTCTTCACCTTCTTTTAAAATATTAAGTAATTGAAAAAGCTCTGACTTTAATATCGATACTCCGACTGGCCAGAGCTTTATTCCTCTTTTCAGCTTTTGCCCTCCAACTGTTATATCTACTCTACTTGGGCTGCTCAGCGGCACTAGTGCTTTATTTACACCTTTCACTGCCATTACTCTTCCAGACCCTTGATGACTTCTCACCCAGTTGTAAACTTCCTGCGTTGCATACCCTGCATCAACCGCCATCATACTTATCATATATTCAAGCCCATTTTCACCAATAAAATGATGATTGAGGAGCTCCGAAAGCTTTTTCCATACTTCTCTACTTCCTGTATCTCCTTCAAATACTCGGTAGTCTATTGACCAACTTTCACGACTTTTTCCCCATGCTACAACTTCCACCTCTAGACGATCTTTTTGGACATCTACTCCTGCAGTAAGTACCACTTCTCTCCTTGGTACTGTGCCAATCTGAAAAAATTCTCTCCTGTTAAATAATTGCTTCCAATCAGGTACTTCTCCTTTATCTACCCAGGTTTCTCCAAGCGTTGTGTTGATCCAAACTTTCAGTAATTGTTCACTTTCCTTTGCATGCAGAAAATCCTCTACTGCTTGTTGCCAACTATACCACCCAACTGGGCTATAAAGACTTGAAAGGTGAAATCCTATTACTTTGCTATTGTGTACTTGATTTGTAGCTCTCCATTCTCCACGTTCAAGCATCTCTGTCTTTTGATGATTTTCTATCTTTTCACCACATTCTATACATATATAGTGTGCTGTACTTGGATTTTTATCTTCCCATTTTATTTGTGACCATTTTAGAACTTGATAGTAATTACAATACGGACAGGGAACAAAAAAATATCTCTTATCTGTTGCTTCAAATTCTTTCTCAATTCTGCTTATTCCATGAATCGTTGGTGTCGATACTAAAAAAATCTTTCGCCTTGCAAATGTATTAGTTCGAGCAATACTGAGCAGTACTGGATCTCCTTCACCACCTGAATCTCCTGGGTAGGCATCTATTTCATCAAGAAAGAGATATTTTACTGGCATAGATCTCAGTCCTACACTACTATTCGCTCCAGTTATTACTACTATTCCACCTGGAAACTCCTTACTTTGTACAGTATTCCCTGAATCTCTTGACCTTGGGTCTTTTACTTTACTTTTTAAACATGGTGTACTCTCTATTAACGGCGCAAATCTTCCTTTTGACCAACGTTTTCCCATTTCAACTGTTGGCTGCACAACTAACATTGGACCAGGAGTCTGATCTATAATATAGCCAATCCAATTGTTACCTGCTTCTGTTCCCCCAATCTGCGCTCCTTTCATGAATACTACTTTTTCTGCTGGTGAGGACGGAGAAAGTGAATCCATGATTTCTTTAAGGTATGGCGTTCTCTCTGTTCTCCATTTTCCTGGCTCTGATGCTGCAGTTGGCGCTAAAACTCGATACTCATTCGCCCACTCTGATACTTTAAGCTCTGGATCTGGTCTTAAACCTTCAGAAAATGATGTGGCGTATATCATATCTCTAGCTCTTCACCATCAGTAGATGATACTTCAACATCACTTAAATTAGGACTACTTGTTTTCTCACTTTCGAGTTCAGTAAACATTTTCTTTTCAAGCGCTTCTTCTACGTATTTCTGAGTTAAATTACTCATCATTATTGCAGCTATGAGTGCAACTATTCCCACCATTACCGCAGCTATAATGTTAGGGTAAATTCCCACTATCGCTATTGCACATACTGTTATAGAAACACAGATGATATTGATGCATTTCTTTATTTTTTTGTCTGCTATTTTCCTTTCTTCAAAATATTTATTGCTCAATAAATGAAATGTTGGAAAGTTGTCATTTTTTCCAAATAAAACTATATCTTTTTCTTTGCTTAGTAACTTTATCAGTTTTACGTTATTTGTTGTTATTGCGTACTGAAAAACATCTGTAGCATCTGCTCTTTTCTTTAGCAGTAATTTTACTATATTAAAATGCCTATTTATCGCCGCAAGATATATCGCTGACTCCCCTTTCTCATTTACAGCATCTACTTCTATTCCCTCTTCCAAAATCTCTCCTAGAAGCTCTCCATATCCTTTTCTTGCTGCTAAGTGAAGTAAATTGTTCTTCTCTACTCCATACCTATTACTTATTAAAGCTTTTACTATTTCAGATTTTTTCTCTTCTTTCGCATAACAAAATGGTGTCTTGCCGCTATCGTCTTTTACCAGAGGATCTATATCTTCTCGCGTTAGTAAGACCTCTATTGTTTTAAGTCTTTCAGCGTAATGTAGTGGTGTTTTATTTTCATAGTCTTGTAAATTAACTCCAGCATTAGGAACATTTATTAAGCATCTTACAATATCTAAACATAAGTCTCTTTCGTCGTAATTACTGCCACTTATAGCTACGTGCAAAGGAGATAATTTCATTGCATTTCTGCCGCTACCAGCTATATTGACATTCGCACCAAGATTTGAAAGTAATTTTACTACTTCTAGCTTCTTGTTGTTTACTGCATAATGCATTGCTGCATGATTTCTCACGTCAAGAACATCTTTATCCGCATTTCCTTCTCTAATTAAAATTTCTACTATTTCTTCATGTCCAGCTCCTGCTGCTAAGTGTAATGGGGTATGTAGTAGAGCATTCTGTTCATTAACATTAACCCCTTTGTCGAGTAAAAACCTTACAGCATTTGCTTCATTCAACATCGCAGCTAAATGAAGTAAGCTATCTTTCTCTGATCCGTATTTGTGATTGATTAGTGCTTGTAATATTTCTTCTCTTGCACAAGAGAGCGCACTTTTACCATCATCATCAGTAATTAGTGGATTAATATTTTTCCTGTTCAGTAAGAGCGCAACCATGCTAAGCTCGTTAATTTCTACTGCATAATGTAATGGTGTTTTTCCGTTTAACCCTCTGACATTAACATCCACTCCAGGTTGATTAATGAGACACTTTATTAATTCTAAAACAGACATTATAAAAATTTAGCGTTAGATAATTCTTGGAGTGAGTTTGTAATCTCTTCAGTTAGCGTCTTATGAATCTTTTCAGTGTCACTCAGTGATGCAAGTAGTGCTGAAACTCTATTTGGAATATTAAGCAAATTATTACGGACAACTCTTGCTACATTAAATGCTTCGTTTTTCACTTCCTCTACTGCTACAAGTTCTCCTATCTCAGCCTTAGCTTTTGCCTCAAGCAGTTTACCACGTTCCATTTCATTTTTTATTCGCGTTTTTAGCAACATCGTGGAAAGGTTACTTGTATTTTCGTTTTCTGGATTTTTCCTCCTCAGTGGCTGACTTGGATCTCTTATTGCTGCTACCGCTTCATTTGCTTGTTCTCTATTGATCAAACCATCCTCCAACTCAACTATTCCTTTTTTTACTAAATAACAGACATATTGCTTTGAAACTCCTATCTCTCTTGCCCATTCCGTTTGTGTGATTTTTTCCACTCTTTTCCTCCTCTCTTTTTGCTCCTTTTTACGAATTTTCTTCTTGAATTTCTGCAAAAGTTTTACCAGTACCAGAAAGAATTGCCTCCCTACCTGTGTATATTTGCCAACGTTTTATGGTGACATCTACAAATTTTGAATCTAGCTCTATTGTTCTGCAAATTCTTCCTGTTCTCTCACATGCAATTAGTGTGCTGCCAGAACCACTAAATGGATCAAGTACTATGTCTCCTGATCTGCTGCTGTTTACTATTGCTTTTTCCATTAGCTCTACTGGCTTCATCGTTGGATGTAGTGTATTGTGTGTTGGCTTATCATAAAACCACAGATCACTTTGATTTCTACCTCCATGCCACTCACGTTTATTGCCGCTTTTCCATCCATAGAGCATTGCTTCGTATTGTCTTTGATAATCAGACCTGCCTAGCGTAAAGTGATTCTTTGCCCAAATGATAAATGTTGACCATTTTCCTCCTGCTTCCTCAAATGCTCTTTGCAGCGTTGAAAACTCTGATGATGATATGCAGATGTAAATTGCTCCTTTCGTATATGCTAAAATATGGGAACAGATGTCATAGAGAAAAAGCTCATACTTTTCACCTTGATTATCATTTAATATCTTTTTGTCTTGGCTATTACCATAATCAACGTTATATGGAGGATCACAAACAGTAATGTCTGCCATTTTATCATCTAACAGCGCTTTATATGATTCAACTACAGAGCTATCACCACAATAGATTCTATGATCACCTAAAATCCATAGATCACCTGGTTTTGTTACTTGTTTGTCATCAATAGCTAAGTCAGAAAGATCTTCTTTTTCACTATCTAAATCATCAAGGAAATGTTGAACTTTTTCTAATTCAAATCCAGTCATTTTAAGATCAAACTGTAAATCTTCTAACTCTTGAATTTCCACTTTTAAAAGCTCATCATCCCACTTTGCCCAATTAGCTGATTGATTGGCAAGTAATCGAAAAGCTTTGGTTTGTGGTTCGTTTAAATTATCACTTAAGACCACTGGAATACTCTCCATACCGAGTTTTCTTGCTGCTTTAAGTCTTAAATGACCATCAACCACAGTGCCATCACTTTTTGCAACTATTGGTATACGAAAGCCGAATTCCCTGATTGAAGCACACATTCTGTTTATTACATCGTCATTTTTACGAGGATTACGCTCATATTCAACTAGATTTCGAATAGGATAGTAGTGGATTGCTAAATTCATATAATTTAAATCCTTAATAATTAAAAAGTTAATATTCAAAATATATCTGACGCTAGAGAAGGCCTGGGGTCGAACCCACCAAACCCGCCATTATGGCCGAAAGGACCCACTTTTTATGGGTTTTTTGTCTTATTAATATCTTTACTAATATAGAACATTAATGCCAAAGCATCGGCCTCATTATCATCTCTAGGTGAAAAACTTTTTTCACGTATCGCTTCAATAACTTCACTCTTACTTGCATTGCCTTTGCCTGTTATAAAGCGTTTTATAGTTTTAACATTAACACCTTGGTAGGGAATATTGTTCTCTTCACACCAAGCAGACAGAACTGCGAGAAAACCGCCATAGCAATGCGCTGCATCAGTTCCTAGATGTCTTCTTACTTCCTCAAAATACACTGCAGTGAACTCATGTTTCAAAGAATTAAGCCAATTGTGAAAACTTAAAAAACACATTCCACCTCCACTGAAACGGCTACCATGAAAGCTTTTGCTTCCACTTTCAATTACTCCATCTGTTAGAATTGCCCAGCCGGTTTGCTTGCCGAGATCTAGCGTTAAGATTGACGTACAAAAACTCCTTTGTGTAATTAAAGTTCAATGCCCTGTATAATATATATGTACGATGACTCGCAAATTCGTCCGCAATTTTGAAAAAAAATTAAAAAAAATTTCATATCCTGCCATTTGAGTTTTTACTTATCTTAATAACTATTTTACATAACTTATATTACGCCAATATTTATATTATTATATTATCATATATTATATTTTACCTGTATTTAAATATATATATAATATATATAAGACTTCAGTAATCCGTAAACCCTCTTTACTGGCCGATTTTAGCCACTTAACTTTAGAAACGGCTTTTAGGAATAGAACATAAAAAAGACAATATTATCAATAACTTAACGATTACTGCTTTCTGAAATACTAATTAGTAACTCAGAAATTAGGTACGAAATTGGTAGTTTTTTACCTATGAAAAAGTAGCTTCAGTAGTGTATCAAAACGTTTAAATCTTATTTTAATTTTTAAAGATTTTATTCTTTTAGATAAAAAAATTATTACTACTTTTTTATAATAAATTAGTCATACAAAGTCTTGGTAAAAATCTCTATTCATGAAACTTTTGGAGTTTTTATGAAGAATTCTTATCAAGGAATCGATTCTACAATTGTTAAACATGTGAGATTTCAAGCTTCGCGCCTTAAATCCAAAAGCTGTTTTATTAACGAAAGTCTCGAAGATATAGAACAAGAGCTTTTTTGTCAGGTTTGGCAATATCTTAACCAGCACGATGAGAAAAGAAGTAGTTTTAGTACTTTCGTTGCTAGATTAGCTAATTATTGTGCTCGCAATATGTTACGCAATCAGTTATGTCTAAAACGTAATATAACTTTTGATGATATAAACGACGATATTCCAGATCATAGGAACTCGGAAATCGAAGCGATAATTCGCACTGATATAAATAATATAATTTCAACTTTGTCTGAAAAAGATAGTAATTTATGTCAATTACTTAAGGTATTTACTATTACTGAAGTTTCTGTAATAACCAAAATACCAAAGACAACTATCTATCGCACACTAGAACGAATACGCAATAAATTCTCAGTTTTAGAGAAGTTATAAGCTCTCGATTATATTTGCTCAAAATTTTTTTTTTGCAAATTGCGGACGAATTGCCTAGGTCATCGTACATATATATTTAGGTACTGGGAGAAAAATGAAAATAATGAACAGCAATGAACGGCTAAAAGTTCAAACAGGTATAAAAATGGTCATCTTTGGTCCTTATGGTATAGGTAAAACTAGTCTCTTAAAGACCATAAATGAACCAACACTTTGTCTTGATTTTGAGGCAGGTTTACTTGCTGTTCAAGATTGGCAAGGGGATTCTGTAAGTATTCGTACTTGGAATGAGGCAAGAGATATTGCATGTCTCATAGGTGGTCCTAATCCTGCGTTAAAATCTGACTCAGCATATAGCCAAAGACACTATGAGCATGTATCCAGTAAATACAAAGAGCTTGCTTCGGAGTTTCTCAAGTATCGATGTGTTTTTATCGATAGTATTACAGTAGCCTCGCGTTTATGTCTTTTATGGTCAAAAATGCAACCTGAAGCTTTTTCTGAAAGATCAGGAAAACAAGATATGAGAGCTGCTTACGGGTTACTTGCTCAAGAAATGATGGCTTGGCTCAATCAGTTTCAACATATTCCAAATAAAGACATCATTACAGTTGGAACTCTTGGACAATACCTCGATGATTTCAATCGCTCAACTTGGCTACCTCAATGTGAAGGAGCTAAAACTGCAAGTGAAATTCCTGGGATAGTTGACGAAGTAATTAGTATGGTTGGAATCAAGAAAGATGATGGTACAGAGGTTCGTTCATTTGTCTGTCAGACGATTAATTCTTGGGGATATCCTGCTAAAGATCGAAGTGGTTGCCTTAATATGGTTGAAGAACCGCATCTAGGAAAACTTCTTACAAAAATTAAAACTAAAGCTTTTGCAATTCAACCTGTCACGCCCAACATATAGGAGGTTATTATATGCTACAAAACTTTTTAACTATTGGTCAAAAAATTCCTTTTTTCAGTGTGAAAGAATACTTGGACGATCGATCGCCAACACCAGAGGATATAATCTCACCAAGAATTTTAACAAAAAGAGGCTTATTGGTACTGGGTGGCCCACCTAAAATCGGCAAAAGCGACTTTTTGATTTCATGGCTCGTTCATATGGCTGCAGGTGTTTCTTTTCTTGGTATGGCTTCAAATAGACCTTTAAAAATTTTCTACATGCAAACTGAAATTGAATATGAATATATGAAAGAACGTTTGCAACAACTTGATAATGAACTTTTGAATGTAGCTGCTAACAACTTAATCATTACGCCAAAAGTGCACTTATCATTTAATCATGATGAAATAAGTGAAATTAAGGAGATTGTAAATGAACGCTTTAAACCTGATGTTTTGGCCATAGATCCATTACGTAACATCTTTAGCAGTGAATATGGGAATGAAAATGATAATAGTGCTATGCTGTTCTTTCTGCAAAAGACTCTTGAGAAGCTACGCAGTGCTGTCAATCCAGATGCTTGTATTGTACTCACTCATCATACAAAAAAATTATCGAAAAAGATGCTCGAAGAAGATCCATTTCAAGGCCTAAGTGGTGCTGGATCTTTACGTGGATTTTACAGTACTGGTATGGTGATGTTTGCTCATGATGAAGAAAGCAGTGCACGCCAGATAGTATTTGAGCTTCGCAATGGTGAACGCGTGCCAAACAAACTTGTCGATAAGATAAATGGTCATTGGCAGCTAATGGAATAGCTAACTTTCACTTTAAAGTCAACTTATAGGAGAGCGTATGCTACAAGATTTTTTAACTGATTTTAATAATGCAAAACTGCAGAACAGTTTAATACCGAAAGGTACAATAGTCAAGGTAAAAATGGCAATAAAGCCTGGAGGTTATGAAAATTGGTTCACTAAAAACTACACTACTGGCAGTATCTATTTAAATGTAGAATTTACCTTCACTGAAGGCTCATATGCAAAACGCAAGATTTTTCAGATTATAGGTATCAAAAATGGCAAAGCAGAAGGTGAAGAAGACATCTGGGGAGAATCTGGACGTTCTATGCTGCGTAGTATTTTGGAATCATCCAGAAATATTCATGCAAATGACACTTCAGAGAAAGCAGTGACTGCTAGAAGAATAAACTCTATAGCTGATTTCAACGATTTAGAGTTTACAGCAAAAGTAGGCGTTGAAACTAATAATACATACGGAGATAGAAATAGGATTACTACAGTTATTACTCCAGAATTACAAAAAAGTTTTCAAGATGATTGGTTGCCATTTTGAAGTATGACGAAGGAAAGTTGTGGGCTGCTGTTATTACTAGAGCTATTCAGGATGCAGCAGGAAAAAACCCTAAACTTAAAAAAGAGGCTTGTCAATGGATTCGCTCACGATCTTTTGAAACTGTTTGTGAGCTGGCTAATCTTGACTTTAAACGTCTAAAAAATATGTTGAACAAATTTGGAATAAACAAGGAGAACTTTATGGATTTTTCATCTAAAAATGCTTTGAAAATAAAATCGTTATTAATTAATAATATCAAAGATTGTTTATCTTATTTGTTGCCTGATGGCAAATCTTACCAAGATAAATTCTATATTGGAAGTAGAAATGGAAATAAGATAATAGTTGAAATGGAAGGAGAAAATGCAGGAAATTGGTACAACCTGATCGAAGAAAAGAAAGGAAATATAATAGACCTTTGGACTTTAGTTAAAGGTAATATAGATTCTGCTGAAACATGGTTGAACGGTAAAGATGAAAGAAGTTCCATATTACAAGAAAAACAAAACGAAGGAAAAGCATTTTCTGTAAATCATTACTTAAATGACAAATCACCAATGCCACAAGATATAATAGGCCCAAGAATTTTGACACCAGGTGGTCTTTTGGTCATAGGTGGTACTCCAAAGATTGGCAAAAGTCATTTTCTTCTTTCTCTATTAGTACATCTGGCAGCAGGAAGATCATTTCTTGGCATGAAACCTACAAGACCGCTAAAAATATTCTATCTACAAAATGAAATGGAATATGATTATATTAGAGAACGTATACAACAACTCAATAAACTTCCTCATTTAGCAACAGAAAACTTAGTTGTGACGAACAAGATGAATTTGACCTTAAATGAAGAAGGTATAGAAAAAATAAAAAATATGGTAGAGGAAAAGTTTGATTTAGTTGTGATTGATTCTCCTTATAATTCCGTTAACTATGGTCTACAGCATGCAATAGAAAAACTACGTTCCAAGATTAATCCTATGGCTGGAATAATCATCACAAATCACACCAAAAAAGTACCTACCTCTATATTGGAAAAGAATCCATTTCAAGCTCTCGTTGGTGCTAATGCTTTAAGAAGTTTTTATACATCTGGAATAGTAATATTTCAACCCAATAAACGTACAAATATCTTGCAAGTAGTATATGAACTTAGAAACGGTAGATCTATACCAACAAAATTCATCAACAAGATTAATGGATGTTGGAAATCTGCTAACGTTATAGCTAGAACATAAAAATTCTTCAGGTAGGTATGGATATTTATTGTTCACAAAGAAATGGACATTATAAATTATTAGGGAAGAAAGAACAGTTAAGAACTCAACTCCTATCAAATATAAGGTCATGTCTTTCTTATTTACTGCCAAGAGGAACTTTTCGTGGTGATAAGTTCTATGTAGGTGATCTACAAGGCAATAAAGGACAAAGTATGATAGTGGAGTTAACTGGCAGTAAAGCCGGATTATGGCATGATTTTTCTACCGGAGAAGGAGGAGATATTTTTGATCTTTGGGCTGCTGTTACTGGAAAAAATCAATTTACTGATACGATAGAAGATATTGCTAAGTGGATTGGTTATTCGGAAAAAAATAACACTCTGGGGCAACCAACGGCATCATGGAACTATTACGATAAAAGTGATCAAGTGATTGTTACAGTTTATCGTTATAACACTGATTCAGGAAAAAGATATCTTCCTTTTGATGTAAAAAGGTCTAGTTTTACTCTACCAGAGACCAGGCCTTTATATAATATTCCAGGTATCATGAAATCTGATAAGGTGATTTTAGTTGAAGGTGAAAAGTGTGCAGATGCTCTGATAGAGCAAGGTATAACTGCCACAACTGCAATGTTAGGAGCAAATGCACAAATAGAGAAAACAGACTGGTCACCACTTAAGGGTAAGCATGTTATTATTTGGCCAGACAATGATGAACCAGGCAAACAATATGCTGAGAAAGTTGTGAAAAAGCTTACTTTTCTTGGTGTTTTATCACTTACTCTTCTTGAAATACCGGAGAATAAACCAAAAGGATGGGATTCAGCTGATGGTATAGAAGAAAAGATGAATATTCCTGAATCCATTGAAAATAACTCGAAAAAAATCATCGTTAAGCAATTTCTTAATATTCAAGAATGGAGTGTGGAACGTTTTATAGGTCCAGTACCAGAGCAAAAGTTTCTTGTTGAAGGGTTATTTCCTTTAGGAGTGACATCTATTCTAGCTGCAATGGGAGATACTGGTAAAGGTATGCTTCTGCTTGATTTAGCACTGAAAGTTGCGAGTAGAAAAGATCAGCCATGTGGTTTTGGTCCTTTAGTTACTGAACATGGATCTGTTGTAATATTCTCTGCAGAAGATGATATGAGTGAAATACATCGTCGTTTAGAGCGTCTTGACTCACAATGCGAGAGATTAAAATATAAGGATAGGCTCTTTATTGTACCATTACCAAATGTTAGTGGATCACTTACAATCATAAAGAGTGTTTCAGGTAAAGTTATAGAGACTTCTCCTGAATTTGAATCGATAACAAAACAACTTAATAAAATAAAAGACTTAAAATTAATCGTATTTGATCCACTTGCATCATTCGTGCATGCTGATTTAAATACTGACCCAGCCGTAGGCGATTATTTGATGTCTTTATTATCTGATTTAGCAGGTAGCACTGGAGCATCAATAATTACTGCTCATCATATGAGAAAGCCAAAAAGTGAAAAACCTATATCGACTGTTGAGCAAGCACGTGATGCCATTAGAGGTACATCTGCTCTTGTTAATGGTGTTAGGTGTTCATACGCTTTTTGGTCTGTGGAAGATACAGCTAAACCGACAATTTTTAAATCAATAGGAGAATCTGTAAGACAGAACGCATTATTTTATGGAGCAATTGTTAAAGCAAACGGTTTGGCTGATCGCACTTTACGCACTTATTTAAGAAATGAAGAAACAGGATTGTTAGAGGACATAACTGAAAGATTAAGAATAAAAAATATGAACGAAAAAGATTCAAAGCAGCATCTTATAACTGCAATTACACGAGCAGCAATTTCTGGACATCCATTTACCCATACAGGAAGTACAGGAGTGTATAAACAGCGGCATAGACTACCTGAGGAGTTTCACAGTATAGGAAGAGATAGAATGGAGCGTATAGTTCAAGAGCTGTTACAAGCACGGAAGTTGGTTAAAGGAATGGCTACTGGTTCAAAAGAAGATAAATGGCTTGACATTCCTAGCGGACCATTTGCTCGCGGTGTTGGAAAGTTTAGCTGTGGAGCTGAGCTATTCTCCTAAAAAATTTTCCTGATATAAAAAAATATTTTGATTTTTGCGGACGAATTTTGAACTCACCGTACATATATAATATAGGGGGAAAATGTCAATACTCACACAGTCAGGAAGAGCAGCAATAGCAGCCAGCATCAAAAAGCAATCTATCCATCTTGCTTGGGGAACAGGTGATTCAAGTTGGGAAAGTAGCCACAAAGTAGAAAAAACTTTCGTTAAGGGTGAAATAAAATTTGATCATCAACCTATTAAAGATGTGAAGGTTTTTACAGGGCAAACAACTTATCAGCCAAGTATTGACTATACAGTTAATGGCAGTACTGGTGTAATAAAACTTACGGAAAATAGCTCTATTCCAGTAAGTGATAAAGTTACTGTAGAGTATAGTGAAAGCACACCACCAGAGCTGATAACTTCTGAAAAGCTGCTCAATGAACTTGGCAGACGTACTGCAGACGAAGTGCTATTCTGCACAGGTGATGAAAACGGTGAACTTATAACTCCATCTGGAAGGTTTAGGCCCTCAAATGTACCAACTAATAATCTCTATCTCAAATTTACTTTCGATTTCACAAACGCAGCAAATCAAGTTATACGGGAATTAGGGGTTATGGTTGGTACTAAAGTAAAAGAAGAATTACCTATAGGACAGAGATATTTTGAACCACAAGATATAGAAGACCCAGGGATCTTATTAGTTTTAGAGCATACAGTACCGCTCATTAGGACTTCAGCAACCCGGGAAACTTTTTCGTTTGTAGTGACATTTTAGAAAAAGAGAAAAAAGATGACCTTAAATAGCTATTATAACCGCTTTAATCCTGACAAAGAATACGAAAAAAGCTTGTTTCTTGCAGGAAGAGGTCTACAGTCTGCAGAATTAAACGAGACTCAGGAGTATGCTCTCTCTAAGCTTAAAGGCATAGGCGATGCAATATTTCGTGATGGCGATGTTATAACAGGAAGCAATTATATTATAGATGGGGAAACTGGTAAAGTTACACTTGAGTCAGGAAAAATCTATCTTCGTGGAGCAGTTAGAAAAGTAGAAGCAAAAGAGTTTGTTATTCCACTGAGTACCACAGTGCGTATCGGTGTTTATTATCTAGAATCTACGATTACAGAACTTGAGGACGAAAATCTTCGTGATCCTGCTGTTGGTACACGTAATTATCAAGAAGTAGGAGCTGCAAGACTTAAAGTTTCCACCATTTGGGGTTATCAAGCAGAAGGTGTTTCTTCCACTTTTTCTGTAAATGGCGAATTTTATCCAATTTATAACATTGAAAATGGAGTATTGATAGAACATTCACCGCCACCACAAGCAAATATAGTAACTACTGCTCTTGCTCGTTATGACAAAGAAGCCAATGGTTCCTACGTCGTAAATGGTCTTGAAGTAATGTTCCTGCAAAAGGAAGAGGGAGAAGGAGGAAAAAAAATATTTGTGATTAATGAGGGCAAAGCTCATGTTGATGGCTATGAGATTGAACTTCCTCACAGTATTCGTGTTTCTTTTGATGAAGATCCGGATATAAAATCAGTTGAATCAGAACCACATACTTTTCAGCCAAATAGCCAAAGAGTAATGGAACTTAAAGTTAATGATTTTCCAATAAGTGAAATTAAAAAAGTAGATATAACCGTTCAAAAAACCATTACCATTACTCATGGTTCATATTCAGGAGCTGTTGATCCAATACCTGACTCTGCAGTACTTGAGATTATTCAAGTTAAACAAGGCAATGTTATTTATGAAAATAGTATAGATTACAAATTAAACGCAGGAAATGTTGATTGGTCATTACCAGGTAAAGAACCAGCTCCTGGAAGTAGTTATCAAATAACTTACCGCTGTCGTACTCATGTAAGTCCTGAAGATATAAGTGAACAGGGATGCAAAGTAAAAGGAGCAGTTGATAACAGCTTGGTTTTGATTGATTACACCTGGAAAATGCCCCGCTATGATTTAATTACTATCGATAGCAAAGGGGTGGTAAGAAGAATAAAAGGAATTTCCCACTCTTGGAGACCATCGATGCCTAAAGCACCTAGCGGACAACTTTTGCTCTGCTACATTCATCAGACATGGAAAAACGGAGAAAAAGAAGGGGTAAAAATAGTGAATAATGCTATTCATGCTGTACCGATGAATGAGCTTGAAGCAATGAAAAAAGGAATAAATGATCTTTATGAGCTGGTTGCACAGGAACGTTTACGCAGTGATGCAAATTCAAGAGAACCTACAACGAAAAAAGGAGTATTTGTTGATTCGTTTTTTGATGATGATATGCGTGATCAAGGAATTTCGCAGTCTGCAGCAATAGTAAACAAAGAATTAATTTTACCTATAGATGTGGAAATTATTGATGTTGAAAGAGGTAAAGAACCTTATCTTTTACCTTATAAACTTGAACCGGTACTGGAGCAGCTTTTACAGACTAAAGGAGAAAAGATCAATCCATATCAAGCTTTTGATCCAGTTCCGGCACAAATTACTCTAAATAAAAACATTGACCACTGGACAGAGGTTACCACGAATTGGAAAAGTCCAGTAACCAGAGTATTTAATGTTAAAGAAACAACAGAGCTGCTGTCAAGTACCTCATACGAAACTGAATTTATGAGAGAAGCAGTACAGAATTTTGAAATTGAAGGTTTTGAGCCAAGTGAGAAGCTTAAAGAGATAAAATTTGACGGAATAATTATTCAACCTATAGCATAAAAATATGTTAATAGTTAACAATCAAGGACAAATAAGTGGAAAAATAAAAATCCCAGCAAATATTCCAGCAGGTACTAAATTAGTACAGTTTTATGGTGATAAAGGAAGCTATGGAGAAGCAACGTACACTGGTAAAAAAACTATTACCATAGAAGAGAGAAGAAGAGTTATCGCAGCAAGAAGAGTTGATCCTTTAGCGCAAACATTTACTTTAAATGAGAGCAGACACATAGGAGGTCTAGAGTTATGGTTTATAAATAAAGGCAAAAAACGTGTTGTTGTGCAGATTAGAGAAACAGCAGTGGGAATGCCCTCGCAGACTGTCATTGCTGAAAGTTATATTGAGCCAAAAGATATAAAGATAGATGGCACAGCAACACGTATAGAATGGTCACCAATGTTTTGCCATGCAGGAGAGGAGTATGCGATAGTACTACTTACTGATGATGCAGATACTGCAGTAAAAATAGCAGAGCTTGGCAAGTATGATGCAGTAAATAGCCGTTGGGTAACAAGTCAACCATATCAAGTAGGAGTATTACTGTCATCTAGCAATGCAAGCACCTGGACTCCACATCAAAATTTAGATTTAACGTTTCGACTACTAGCTGCAAAATTTAGTGAAGTTTCTCATGTTGTTGACCTGGGCAAAGTTACTGTAAATAATGTATCAGATTTAATTGTTTTGACGAACGTCGAAAAAGTAGCATTTGATACCAATGTAGAATTTATCTTAACAGATGAAGAGGGAAGAGAAAACTTTTTGTCTGATAATTTGCCGCTCGCGCTGCGTGAAAGAATAAATGGGGAATTAACGGTAAAAGCAAGCCTAAAAGGAGGGCGAGAAAAAAGTCCTGTTCTCTATCCTGGGTTACAGCTAGTTCTGGGTAATCTTTCAGAGTTCGGAGATTATGTTACAAGAAGCATTACAGCAGGAGCTAACACTAAGATTACCATAACATATGATGCGCTGATACCTGGCACTGCAGATGTTAAAGCATATGTACAAAAAAACGTGGATTGGCAATTAGTAAATTTAACATCAGGAAAACCAATTGGAGAAAATTTGGTAGAGAGAACTCATGTGCTATCAAATTTTAATGGTAATGATACAAGGATAAAATTGGTTTTAAGTGGAACGGTTGTCTATCGTCCAAAAGTCAAAAATCTACGAATCATTATCACTTAGCAGAATGTCAGATGATAAAACAAGTAGAGGATACTCTTTGCCTCATCCAGAAAACATTGCTGTGCAAGATGTTGTTCGTATCCGTACCACAATTAAGAAAATAGATGAAGATATTACCGAAAGAGAAGATGAGCATAATCAACTTAAGAGTAATTTTGAGCGGTTTAATTTTGAGACTTTTTTAAATTTTTGGAAATGAAAGAAGCAATATACCAAAGGATAAAGGATTTAGCAGCAAACAGCACACCTGATCAACTGGCATATCTTGCAAAATCGCTGGAATTGATAGCAGATAAAAAAGCTATTGCTGACATTGTGCAGATGACTGAGGTAAAAGAGATAATTGATGCACTACAAAAGAGGCTTAAGGATTTAGCAGAAAACAGTACACCAGATCAATTAGCATATCTTGCTAAAGCATTGGAATCAATAGTCGACAAAAGTGCAGTTTCTGAAATTGTACAGATGACAGATGGTAAGCTAAAAGAACTTCTTGATAGTGCAAAAAAACACTTAACTGATCTGGATAATAAAAAAGCTAGTTCTTTAGCAGTGATCTCTGAATCAGAGAAGCAGTTATTAAAGAGAATTGATGAAAAAGGAACAACAAATTTATCGCTACTTGATACGAGAAAGAATGCCAATATTGCAGCAATAAATAGCATTAGTAATAGTCATAAAGATGGTCTTAAAGGTTTAGTGAATAACTTCCGTACTGTTAATGATGTGCCAAGTGGCTCATCAATTATTAGGGAAATAGAAACTCGAATTGAAAACATCCTGAATGAGGTAAAAACTCGGGATGAACAGTTAAAAGTGTCTCTTATAAATGAAATAAGAAAGCGCAACATGGTTGAACCAGGGTCATTACCTTTCTTATTTGGTGTACTTGGCAGAAAAAATAATTATTTTGGCCACGGAACTTTTACGACAGAGCTTGGAAAGTGGAGTAGTGATATAACAAAAACTGACTATATGTTACAACTACTAGCAGGTAGCCATACGTACAATACAGATTACGTTAGTTTTTATCGGCCAAGACAACTAAGTTTTATAGAGGGAAGTAAAGGAACATTTATTTACGGAGAGTTATGCACAAAAAGTTTTTCGGGTAGTTATGATGAGATATACTATTACCCGTATGCTGCACTTGGAGTAGTATTTGTAAAAAATACAACCAATGTGAACATAAATAAGACAATGGAATTTGTTGGATCATCGTATTCGAGTACGGAGTATGGGGGAGCAGGATTATTTGTGGGAACTCCTGATAACACTAATTCTAATAAATCAAGTATTTCAAAAATAGTATGGAAAAATGTTTACCAATACACGAGTTCTGATAGCAAGTTAGCCGGATCTGGTAATGTGGAGATTCCAGCAGGAAAAACAGTTGCAATATTACTTTACACATCATCTTATCTGTATTCCAGAACACAAGTTAGTCAAGGTATGCTTGCATCAAATTATGTACACAACTATGGTCAATTTATTCAGTGGGGGATTTATAACATACGTAGCAATTTTCTCACCACAGGGCTTGAGGTAGATGTGGAAAGGACGCTCAGGGGTTGGCAATGTCCAGGGTTAGAACGAACTGATCAAATATGGCAATGAGGAGGAATTTGTGACTATTTATATACGTTTTGAAAACCACAAGCAGATTGAAACAACAACACTTGAAAACAAGCCAACTGGAAATGATTGGTATGAAGCACCAAAGAATTTTGACTGGCAAAAAAGTTATTGTTTAACAGAAGGAGAGAAAATTGTTGAAAGGAATAAGGAAGATATTGAGCTGGAGTTATTGGAAAATGCGAAACTTTCTGCACTTCGTTTTTATTTTAATAACTATACTAACGAATACGCTGGAAATTCTCACCAAAAAGCTAAATCGTATCAAATACAAGAAAAAGCCGCAAAAAGCATTCTAGCAGCACCAGAGTCTATAAGTAAAAAGGATACAGAAATTATAGAACCATTAGCAAAAGTCCGTGGTATTACAGTTATTGAAATGGCAAGAATAATTGAAGAAAAAGCAAAAAAAGCAGTAAAAGAAATAATTAAATGTGAAGAGTTGGAAGACATTACCAAGAAGAAAATTGCAGAAGCCAAAAGTAAAAATGAGCTAGAGAACTTACTAAACGATTTTAAACAAAAGATACAAAGAAATGGCTGAAGAATTTTTACACGGAGTAAATGTTATTGAGGTAACCTCAGGAGCAAAGACAGTACGTACAGCTAAATCATCAGTGATAGGTGTAATTGGTACTGCACCTGAAGCTGATGAGCAAAAGTTTCCGCTAAATAAACCAGTGTTAATTGCAGGAAGCTTAAAAGAAGCAGCAAGACTTGGAAAGAGTGGCAGTTTACCTTCTGCAACAAACGGAATATTTTCCCAGATTGGTGCAACAGTAGTAGTTATTCGAGTTAAAGAAAGTGAAAACAGCGATTCAAAGCTCAAAGAAAGTGAAACTATCCAAAATATAATTGGCGGTGTTGATAAAGAGACTGGAGAGTATCAAGGGATAGAGGCATTCCTCAGTAGTGAAAGCATAGTTCATATTGCTCCAAGAATATTAATTGCACCTCAGTTTACTCATCAGTTACCTGAAATAGATGGAGTAAATCCAGTAGTGAGTGCTTTAATTTCCATAGCAGAAAAATTAAGAGCAATTATTGTTGCAGATGGACCAAATACTAATGATGAAGAAGCAATAAAATGGAGAAAAAGTGTAGGCAGCTCAAGAGTTTACGTAGTTGACCCTTGGGTTAAGGTATTTATTGAAGGAAAAGAAGGAACCTTGCCAGCAAGCCCATTTGTAGCTGGTTTAATAGCAAAAGTAGATAGCGAACAAGGATTTTGGCACTCACCTTCAAATAAAGAGATAAATGGTATTGTTGGAACAAGCAGGCCTATTGATTTTACGCTCGGTAATACAAATTGTAGAGCAAACCATTTAAATGAAAATGAAGTAACAACGATAATTCATCAAAATGGCTATAGGCTTTGGGGAAATAGAACATGTTCAAACGATTCGAAATGGGCTTTTCTATCAGTAAGGCGCACTGCAGATTTAATTAACGATAGTTTACTTCGAGCTCATCTCTGGGCAGTTGATCGCAATATCACAAAAACTTATATAGATGATGTGATTGAGGGGGTGAATTCTTACCTTGCAAGTTTAAAAGCGCAAGGAGCAATTATCAGTGGAAAATGTTATGCAACTCCCGAACTCAATACACCGGCAAATATTGCAAGCGGAAAAGTGTCTTTTGATTTTGAGTTTACACCGCCATATCCAGCTGAGCAAATAATATTCAGATCCCATCTTGTAAATAATAGTGTAATAAGTTAGGAGAAAGCGAAGTGTTACCCAAAATACTGAGAAATTTTAACGTATTTGTAGATGGTCGTGGTTATGCAGGAAAAATAGATGAAATTACGCTACCAAAGCTTACCATAAAAACAGAAGAGTACCGTGCTGGTGGTATGGATATTCCAATAAATATTGACATGGGCATGGAAAAGCTTGAAGCAGATTTCACTTTTGCTGAATACGATACAGAGCTCTTTCGGCTATTTGGGTTGATAAATGGAAATTCGGTATCTTTGACGCTCAGAGGTGGAATGCAAGGTAGTGGAAGTAATGATATTGGAGCAGTAATAATCAATTTAAGAGGCATTTTTAAAGAATTTGATTTTGGTAACTGGAAACCTGCTGAGAAAGCAACGCTGAAATGTACTGTAGCTGCCCATTACTATAAACTTACTATAGGCGGTAATGAGCTGATAGAAATCGATGCTGAAAATATGATTAGAAAGATAAATGGCGTTGATCAAATGGCCTTGCTACAAACGATTCTAGGGATCTAATATGGTTGACAAAATTACATAAAAATGTTAAAATATAAGAAGTTGTAGGTATATAGTTAATATGGATTCTAAAGCTCATACAAATTCCATAGAGCAGCTAACTGGTTTACTTGTTAGTGTAGCACAATCTCAAGACAAGTCCGTTTTAAAGTTATTAACTGAATTAATGGAAGAAGAAATTGAAGATATGGAATTATCTAAGATTGCTGACGAACGCTATAAAGAAAAGAGGGTTAAACATCAAGATGCCTTCTGGGATTAAGCCTTACAATATAGACTATTCAGAATCTGTTATAAAGAAAGACATTCCGGCTCTTCCAGCAAAAGTAAAGTTAATGATTAAGAAGGCAATAATGGAGCGTCTAACAGTTGATCCAATTGGACTTGGAAAGCCATTAAAGCATAACTTAAGTGGACAACGTAGTCTACGGGTGAGGTATACTTTATTATATAGATGTACCAGAACATACAGTAGTTATTACTTCAATTGAACACAGAAAAGATTCTTATCAAAGCTAATCCTATTTATAGCACCATACAAAGAAATTAGTTATGTAAAAGCCGATATAGACTTTTATTTAATTAACTTTTTAAGGAGGAACATGCAAGCTATAACACTTAATAACCCAATAACAGTTGATGGAATTTCTGTCTCAGAACTTACTGTTAGACGTCCAAAAGTTAGAGACTATCTTGCAATTGAACGCTTAAATGGTAGTGACCTTAGTAAAGAAGTAACTTTGACTGCCAATTTGACATCAGTTGCAAAAGAAGCAATTGAAGAGTTAGATATTGCTGATTATGTGAAAATTCAAGAGGTATTAAAGGATTTTTTTTCACCGATTATCCAAAAAACTTGAGATTAGAAGTATTAATGTTCAGCTCTGTTGTAGGAGGCGGGGTTGAACAAATACTTGATATGGAGATTAATGAATTTATCTTATGGCATAAAGCAGCGAGGAAGGTACAATGTCAACATTATCTATAAAAATCGGAGCAGTTTTAGATGGCAGTTTCAGTACTGTAATAAAAGGAAGTAGCAGTCAACTTACTCATCTTGGTGAGAATATAAGAAAGCTTGACTCATCTTTAAAATCAGTATCAAAGTTTAAGCAGTTAGGTCATGATGTTTTGACTAGCAAGAGGTCATGGAAAGGCTTTGAAGATCAAGTAAAATCTTTAGCTAAACAAATGAAGGCAATAGAGAAACCGAGCAAAACTTTAAAAGCAGAATTTGACAAGGCCAAAACCTCTGCAATAAAAGCAAAAGAAGCATATTTGAAAAAGAGAGATGCTTTGCATTCATTTAATGAAGAAGTAAGAAAAAGTGGAAGAAATATTAAGTACTTAGTAAGTGACCAACATAAACTTGGCTCTTCTATTGAAGTATTAAAAGGTAAGTATGGTAAGCTTGGATCTGCAATACGTAGTCACCAAAGTTTTTTAGCAAGCAAAGCACATTTTAAGTCACAAATTATAGAGACTATTGGGCTAGGGCTAACGCTTGCAGCTCCAGTTAAAGTTGCAATTGACTTTGAAAGTGCTATGGCTGATGTTACAAAAGTGGTAGATTTTAAAAAAGGGACGGATGAAGCAACTAAATTTGCAAAGAAGTTAAAAGAGATGTCACGTACTATACCATTATCAGCCGCAGAACTGGCACAAATAGCTGCAAGTGGTGGTCAACTTGGTATCAAGAAAGAAGATCTTTTTATGTTTACAGAAACAGTGGCAAAAATGTCTACAGCATTTGATATGTCTGCAGAGCAAGCAGGTGATTCTATAGCTAAACTCTCTAACGTTTATGGAATTGATGTTAGTAAAATGGAATACGTTGGTAATGTAATCAATCACTTATCAGATAACACTGCTGCCAAAGCAAAAGATATGGTTGAAGCTCTAGCAATAGTTGGTGGTACTGCAAAACAATTTGGTCTTGACATCAAGGAAACAAGTAGTTTAGTAAATGCCTTCGTTAGTTTAGGTAAACAACCAGCAAAAGCTGCAACTGCTATAAATGCTCTACTTAGTAAACTTCAGACTGCTGAAGAACAAGGAGGGGATTTTAAAGCAGCATTAGAGCAAATGGGAATAACTGCAGAAGAAATAGTACAAAGAATAAGCGAAAACGGCGAAGAAGCATTACTCTATTTTTTTCAAACTCTAAAGAAAATGGATAACCAGGAACGTTCTACAATCCTTATGAAACTTTTCGGTCAGGAATATCAAGATGATATTGCATTATTAGCTGGAAGTTTTAATAAGTATGAGGATGCAATAAAGTTATTGGCTAATACAGAAAAGTACAAGAGCTCTCTACAAGAAGAATTCAAAAATCGTGCAGACACTACAGCTAATAAATTACGACTTCTTCGAAATGCAATAGCTGAAGTTGGTATGAACCTGGGCTCAGTGATGTTGCCTACTTTAAAATCTATAGCTGAATTTTTACAAGAAAAAACTAGATATATAGCAGAGTTTGCAGAAAAATATCCAACTTTAACCACGGCGATCATGGGTACTGTAGCAGCCTTGATAAGTTTAAAAATTGTAGCAGTAGGACTAGGATACGGATTTACATTGCTAGGAAGTACGATTTTTAGTCTGAAAGCAAACCTACTTGGAGTATTTTCATTTTTATCAGCTACAGTTTTTCCTGCAGTAGTAACAGGACTAAGAGCAATAACACTCGCTAACCCTATAGGACTTTTAGTTGCTGGACTTGTTACTGGTGCAGCTCTTGTTATAGCTAACTGGCAAAAGGTGAAAGACTTTTTCTCTAGCTTGTGGAAATCACTCATTGAACCTATAGGAAAAGCTTTTTCATGGATAGGGGAAAGTGTATTTGGAAAAGTATTGGAAAATAGCCCACTGAAAGAATTTGAAAAAAGAAAAACTGAAATAAAAGCAGTCCATACTCCCATAAAGAGTAATATTCTCAACAGTGGAAATCCTGTGCTAGGTAACAGTATAATTAAAGAATTTTCAAAGAGAAATAAAAATAGCTTCAGAGTCAAAAGCCTTATTGAGGAGACAGAGAGCGATAAGATATTTGCAAGGAGTAAGTTTGAAAATAAAGAACAAAATAAAACTCAGAACATCACTAATAATTACACTATCAGCATTAAAGCAGAACCTAACCAAGATGTTCGTAGTCTTGCAGATGAAGTAATAAAAAGGATAAGAGAAAAGTCACGTGATGTTTTATTTGATACGGTAGAGACATTTTATTGATGCTATCTTGTATCTTGAAAAAAGCATCTAATGTTTTAAGCTTAAGCATTAGGTGGAGAAGGGAAGAACTCTGGATGTTATCTTAGATATAAAATCTGTCCAAGAGAAAAGAGTTCCCTTCTCAAAAGTAGAGGTTGGACGGTATCTTAGAAAGACCTAAATGGTTCTAATTCTGTATGCACAAGGTTAGCCTTACTTTTCATTTTAAATGGTAACGTATGGAGTTATAAATGATCAACAACTTTTTAGGTATAGACATATCAAAAGATCGCTTTGATGTTTTTCTTTCTTTCATAAGTAAAAAAGGGAAACGCGAAACTAAGAAAAGGAATTTTAAAAACGATGATTCTGGGTTTCAAGGTCTACTTGATTTTTTACAAAAACATAATGTGGAGCAAGTAACAATCTGTATGGAAGCTACAGGTTGTTATAGTGAAGCTTTGGCTGAATTTCTACACAATGCTGGATATTTTGTTAGTGTAGTAAATCCTTATTGCATAAAATCTTATGCAAGGAGTAAGCTTGTGCGACAAAAGAATGATCAGAGCGATGCAGAGATTATAGCAGATTATTGTCAAAGACAGGAACCTACACGTTGGACACCACCTTCTTCTGAAAAGAAAAAATTAAAACATCTTTATCGTTGTTCAGCTGCGTTAAAAAATGAATTAACATTAGTAAATAATCATTTAGAAAAGAAAGAGAGACTGCCTGAAAAAGTTGTAAATGTTTGGGAAAATCTTTCAGTGAACATAGAGCAATCAATAGAAACAATAAAAAACTCCATACATGAACTATTAAAACAACACAAAGAATTGTTGGAAGATTTTCAGCTACTATTAACTGTTCCAGGCATAGGAAAGGAATCAGCAGTAGCTATTTTAGCTGAAATTTCTGATATAAAAGTTTTTATAAATGCCAGGCAATTGGCATCATATGCTGGAACTATACCACGGAATATAACATCAGGTTCATCTGTATATGCCAAGCCCAGATTAAGTAAATCAGGTTCACAAACATTACGTAAGGCAATGTATTTTCCTGCTATAGTATCTAAAAAGCATAATCCTATTATTATGACTTTTTGTAAGAGGTTAAAAGAGAAAGGCAAGCATAACATGGCCATTGTAGGAGCTGCAATGCGCAAGTTACTCCATATAGTTTTTGGTGTTTTAAGTTCAAGGAAGGCTTTTGATCCAGATCATATCAAGAATTATAAGGCTAGAAGATTAGCTGAAGTTTAAAGTCAAAAAGTGCTCCATCACATCTTATGTGAAATAGTATCTTACACAAATTTATTTAATGTTGCTGGTTAGTGTGTATGTTGATAAGTAAATTGATTTTACATATACACAACAGCAGAAATTTACTTATCAACATATACACTAACTATAATCTGTGTACTGCTACACAGATTGTGAATTGGAAGTATTTTTTTTGGTTTTATGATGCAATTTAGGAAATTTTTATGTTGACTAACAAGACGGTATCTCTTGGTCCGTATAAGTTTGCTCCCACAAGTTTAAAGTATAGCAGAGAAAATCGTTGGAGCACGATTGAGTGTATTGAAAATATGCCACTATTACAAAATATCGGTCAAGGTGTAGAAAATATAGATTTAGAAGGAATGATTTATCTGCATAATCTCAACGGGCTAAATCAATTAAAGAGTGTGAAAGAAGCTGAAAAACCACATATTTTAGTAGATAGTTTAGGTAATATTTTAGGACAATTCGTAATTACTAGGTTAGAAGAAAAGCAGATGTATTTTTTACCTAATGGACTACCAAGAAAAGTTGAATTTAGTTTGAGTTTAAAAAGCTATAGATGACTGTATACTATGTGAGTAAAGAAAATGAGATGTTAGATCTGATTTGCTGGAAACATTACGGATTTACTGATGGAGTAGTGGAATTAGTACTAGCAGAGAACTTAGGTTTGGCAGAATACGGAAGCTTTTTGCCTGCAGGATTAAGGATAAAGCTTCCTACTATTAAGAAAATAGTACAAAAGTCAAAATTAAAGGTCTGGGAATAAATGCAGCCAGATTTTATAATAGATAAATGTGAATCAATTAAAGGTAGAGTTATATCATTGCACCTTACAGATGAATCAGGAATAATAGATGATGTAGTTGAAGTGTGTGTTGATTACAGGGATGAAGACATAGATATTCCGAATGAATTGAACATAGCACTAGGTTATAAGGAATTTGGAATCTTTCCAATGGGTATATATACAGTCAACGAAGTGACTATACAGGGTCCACCTAAGACTCTACTAATCAAAGCTCATGCAACAAATTTAAGAATATCTTTGAAGGCAAAAGTATCAAAAGAATGGCGCCAAATTACCATAGAAAACTTAGTAAAAGAAATAGCCCAAAAACATGGATATGGATACAAAGTCGCTAAGGAATTTAAGAATGTATTGATACCCCACATTAATCAGGCAGATGAAAGTGATATAAGTCTGTTAACAAAGATCGCAACAGAGCGTGAAGCAATGGCAAAATTAGCTGGTGGGTATATATTGTTTATTTCAAAGAATATGGCAAAATCAGCCACAGGAAAAGCTTTAGGAACAACGACTATTAGACCTCAAGATACAATTAACTGGAAAGTACATTTTACCGTACGTGATAAGTATAATTCAGTAGTGGCAAAGTGGCATAGCTATGAAAAGGGCGAAACTATTAAAGAAACAGTTGGTAGTAGCGAGCCAAGTTATATTATGCTGGAACTTTACTCTAATGCAGAGTCAGCGCTGAGTGCAGCAAATGCCAAGTTGAAACAATTGAAGCGTAACAATGAAGCTTTAGATATAACTATGCCTGGTAATCCTCAAATTTTTGCAGAAGCTAAACTTAATCTTATAGACTTTAACCAAGCGGTAGATGGTGAATGGATAGTTAATAGAGCGGAGCATACTTTAAATAGCTCAGGTTACCTTACTATGTTGTCAGCATCTTTGAGTAAGTAATGTTAATAAAAAATGAGTAAATGATCTATTTAATATTAAAAAGATGTTGAATATGGATAAATTGGGTCAAGATACAAAAAACAAGCTGCATTTTTGGTGGCTTATAACAGTAATAGTATGTATTATTGCTACCTATTCCTACATGAAGGCAAAGGCTGCAGATAATTATAAAACGATATTACGCATTGCTTCTCAAAATTGTAACTTAGAGACTGTAAAATTCTTAGTAGAAAATCTATTAGATATTAATGTGCAGATCCCTAAATTAACAGCACTACATTATGCTGCAGAAGAGGGATGTGCAGAGGTTGTAAAATTCCTAGTAGAAAAAGGAGTTGATATAAATGCTACGAAATATGAAAGATGGACACCTTTACATGCAGCTACATATGAAGGCAAATTGGAGATAATTAGATTTTTATTAGACAAAGGTTCAGACCCTACCATTAGAGATACAGATGGAAAAACACCAAGGAAAATTGCTGTATTAAGATCACGGCATAATAAGGACAAACCTTATGATGAAATCATTAAGCTACTTGCAGAAGCAGAGGACCGATAACAAAAAGTAATCACTAAAGCTGTAAGTTTTCTATAATCTGCATATAAATTTCCAAAACTATCCATAACAAGTTAATATTTTCACATGAAAAAGCAAAAAATCCCAATAGCGGTAATAATAACAATAGTTCTACAGACTGTAGGATTCATATGGTGGTTGGCAAAACTTGACTTACGTGTACACATCCATGATAAATTTATAGAAAAAAACCAAGGACTAATCGAAATAGTCTATCGACTTGAAGAGAGAGTGAAAAACCTCACTGAAGAAGTCAACGAACTTGAAGCTATTCACAAACACAAATAAATTTTACAGTGACAAAGTACATTTTATAGCTCTTTTCATAAAAGTCCGGATGTGATAGGATAAGGATAGATGATGATAAGGAGGTTGAATGCCAGCAGCATATAGTTATGATTTAAGAAAAAAAGCAATGGAAGTGCTAGACGAAGGAGAAAGCAGAGAAACAGTGGCAGCAAGATTTAAGATTGGACGAACTACTTTATGGGAGTGGCAGCAAAGAAGAAAAGAAACAGGAGACTTTCAATCAAAAAAACTTGGAAATGGGGGTTACAATCACAAAATTACCGACTGGGATACCTTTGCCAAATTTGCCAGAGAACACGGAGGAAAGACTCTATCGGAAATGGCTAAACTTTGGAACAACGTTAGTATCCAAACGATCTATCGAGCCCTTAAAAAAATTGGATTTACGCGCAAAAAAAGACATATGGATACAAGGAAAGAAACGAAGAAAAACGTGCTGAATTTTTGAAAATTATAGCGACAAAAGAACCTAAAAACTTAGTGTATATAGATGAGTCTGGCATTGATAACACCGAAGACTACCCCTACGGATATTGCCAGAAAGGACAGCGGTTTTATGCCTTAAAATCTGGAAAGAAAACTCAACGAATCAGTATGGTTGCAGCCTTAAGTGGAAGAAAGATAGTTGTTCCGTTAACCTTTGAAGGCCACTGTAATATGGATGTTTTTAATGGATGGTTTGAGCAATTTTTGACACCGATCTTGGAACCTGGACAGACTGTCATTCTTGACAATGCTACTTTTCATAAGTCTGATAAGATTATCGAGCTTGCTAAAGGGGTTGGTGCAGAAATTTTGTATCTGCCGCCTTATTCTCCAGATTTCAACAAAATTGAGCATCATTGGTTTGCTATAAAAAACAGAGCCAGGAAAAACATTCCTCTATTCGAATCCTTTCGTCGTGCTGTTGATTCTGCCTTCCTATGACCTGTTCGGACTATTATGAGAAATGCTATATCTGTAGATGGAGGTGGCATTAGAGGGATAATACCTGCCATTATTCTAGCAGAAATTGAATCTAGGACAAAAAAGCCAATTTCCCAGATTTTTGATTTAATGGCAGGAACCTCAACCGGTGGGATTATTGTTGCTGGACTTTGTAAAAGCAATAAACTTCAATACTCTGCCAATGATTTGGTTGAACTTTACCAAGAGTATGGAGCATATATCTTTCAATCATCATTTTGGAGAAAATCAATTGCTTCTTGGCTGAGTGGTTCTCAGTACTCATATAGAAATATGGAATTTATTCTCAACAAATACTTTGGTGAAAGTACTATGGCCGATGTTGCGAGTAATCTACTACTCACCAGTTATGACATTCACAATAGTTGTGAATTTTTCTTCAAAAGTTGGAAAGAAAAAAACATTAAGTTGAAAGATGCACTCAGAGCTACAACAGCTGCTCCAACGTACTTCACACCAAAACGTCTGAAAATTAGCCAAACAGAGAGAGTATTGATAGATGGTGGAGTGTTTGCAAATAATCCAGCGGCTTGTGCATATGCAAGTGGTAAGAGGTTATTTCCAAATGATGAGATTATACTGCTATCAATAGGCACTGGTGGAACAGATAGAAGTATAAAGTATGCTAACTCAAGGAAATTTGGCAAAATAGGGTGGATCAAGCCACTACTGAATGTGATGTTTGCCTCTGGATTGGATTGCGTTGATTATCAACTAGAACAAGTAATAGACGATAAATATATAAGAATACAATCGCAATTGAAAGTAGCATCGACTGAGATGGACAATATTACACTCAAAAATATCAAATCTCTTCAGCAAGAGGCAAATGCAATGATAGAGGACAACCAGAAATTAATAGATAAACTTTGCGATTTCATATCTTAATTTATACCAAGCAAAATTCAACTGAGCCAAAAAAGTTGGTTAGCAAATTCTGCTGGTTAAATCATTAACTAACTTTACTTATATCTTAAACACATTCAATTTTCACACTCACCCAACTCATCAGCAGTTAGGCCACTTGCTCGCACAATAATATCAATAGCAACACCTTCCTTAACTAGATCTTTTGCAATCTTGATTTTCTCTGCTTTTTTAACCTTTTCTTTACCAGTTTGCATTCCTTCAGATAAAGATCTGGCTACCGTATCCAGTAATTCTTGATCCTCAATTTTTTCGCATTTACCTATAAACCCAAAAACTGGCTCATTTTCATATTCTGTTAGTCCAAGAGCTTTAATGTTAACTGATAATGTCTTTGCTATCTTATATAATATTTCAATTGGAATATCTGTATATCCTCGTTCATAGTCGTGTATTTCTTTAGGTGTTGAACCGATTTTATTTGCCAAGTCCTCCTGAGTGTATTCCCGTATTAATCTCTCCTCTTTTATCCTTTTCCCCACTTTGTAGAGTATAGAATCAGTACAAATTTCTTTCTCTATATCATCATACTCATAAGTAGATAAGCGAGTCACTTGGGAAATAATATCAACTGAAACTCCTTCTTTCACTAGATTCTTTGCTACTTCTATTTTCGCTTCTTCTTGGCTAATTTTCTCGCTAATATATACAAACCTTACTAATGGATACAGCTTCTTGCGTAATTCCTGATCCTTAATTTCTCTATGTATTTTTGTTAGATAGACTATTTCTTTATCCTCATCTTCGTACCAACCGTTTTCTCTTAGTACTGTTGGTCCTGGAAGTAGATCTACAACACTAACTGACAATGCTCCTGCTATTATATACGATTCTTTGATTGTAATAGCCTTGCACCCTAGTTCAAAGTTATGTATTTCCTTATGTGTTAAACCAATTTTGCTTGCTAATTTTGCCTGAGTATACCCTTGTACTATCCTACAACCTTCTATTTTTTTCCCTAGCTCGTAGCTCAATATGCTCTGAATTATCATAGATAAATCCTCTAAAAGCTGTTTTTCCTACAGAAGCAAACATATATTCTATCACAAAAAAATCCACTATTGGCTAAGTTTTTATGAAATCACAAAAATTTCTCAATCATATAATTTGATAAGCCTGTCGTTTGCAAGATAATATCAACAGAAATTCCTTCTTTCACTAAATTCCTTGCAACTTCAATCTTCTTTTCCTCTCTGACCTTTTCTCTACAAACATGTATACCTTTAAATAAAGACTTGATTAGCATATCGCGTAATTCCCGACTCTCAATCTTTTTGTATTCTTCTATCAAATTTGATAGCTTTTCTTCCACTTCTTCATCTGATTCGGGAAGTAGATCTATGATACTGATTGATAATACCTTTGCTATTTCATCTAACATTTCAAGTGAAACAGCAGCTCTCCCTTGTTCATATTCGTATATTCCTTGATTTGTTATGCCAACTTTATTCGCTAAATCTTTTTGTGTATATCCTCGTATCAATCTCCACTCTTTTATCCTTTGCCCTACTTTGTATGGAACCGAAATTTTGTTCTCCTCATACTCACCAATAGATAGGTTAGTTGTTCGAGAGATAACATGAGCAGAAACTCCTACTTTCATCAAACCCCTTGCTACTTCTATTTTTACCGCTTTTCTGCTTCTTTCCTCGCTCAAACGAATAAATTTGGTTAATAAATAAAATACCTCGCTTAATTCTTCATCCTTATACCCCTTTACTAAATTTAATATTTCTTCATCTTCAAAATATCTTTTTTCATTTGGTAGTGTCTCTCCACAAACTAGACCTTTAACATTCACTGATAATGCTTCTGCTATGGCATATAACTTCTTAATTGGAATTTTACGACTCCCTTTTTCATATTGCAGTATTGCCCAGTACTTTACACCAACCTTCTCCGCTAAATCCTTTTGAGTATACCCTCTCTCTAACCTCCAACTTTTCACTTTTTGCCCTACTTCACAGTCTAGATTTTTTTCCATACAAAGAACCATACATATAATATCTTCTACTATAGCTCAAAGGCTCCAGATATAACGGCAAGAAAAAACCTCTGGAACCTTAAAGTTGCCTGTAGACGCATTAAAGTTCTCTAAAGGTTTCTTTACTACCTTCACGTATTCTATTTACCCACGGAGACAATACTTCATTATTGCTAACCTCTTTTATAGCATACTTTTCACTCCATATGCCACATCTAGTGAAATTACCTTTCTCTACTGCTTCTTGAAGTTTCACTCCTCCAAAAAGGCAGTTTTTTCCTATTTCTTCGCCTCTTTTTTGTAACTCAGCCCACATTTCTTTGTTTTCTACTCTCACTTGTACTTGATCATATTTTTTTACATCGTGGTACAATATAATATTTAGCTGACCAATGCTTGTAGGAAATTCTAATATAATAGAGCTTTCATCTGACATATCGATATAGTTTCTTATACCTCCCTTCTCACTTTTAACCTCAACTGCATCATTGCCAATTTTTAAAATATTACTTCCTAAATCTCTCAGTATTTTGGCTACTTCTATCTTACTATTTTCAGAGAACTCTATATACGATGTTGTATTGTCTATCTCAATATCTATTAATTCTCCTTCTTGAAGAGCACTTTCGCCAGCTTTCTCTAGTTCTTCTAGTCTCTCATCTATCTGTGGCTGAACTTCTTGCTGTAGCTCATTATAGATTTCACCTATCAATTTATTCTCCAATAAAGTATCATGAAACTCTGCACCGCTTAGCATTAATTTACGTATTAGCTTTTTACGATCAACCTTATCAAATTTATGAAAATGTGTACCTAATACTACATACTCTGCAAAACTCCATTCCCCGTCATCACATGCATTTATTCTTGCTCCTGAGGCTAGTACTTTGTCTATAACTTTGTGCAATTCATTTACATTCTTTGCCTCTACCACTTCACTTTTTAACCAGCTCAAAGTTTCTGCACTCGGCTTTATTTTTTTCAAAGCTGAAGCAAATGGATTTTTATCTTCTTGATCACTTACAGGTTTTGTGCCATAAACATAGTCAAATCCTTTCCCATAGTTGATTTTGTTTTCGCGAACTTCTCTACCAGGGAAAGGTGCTATTTCTTCAGGCTTTTTAGCCTTATTAATTTTGCTTACAAAGGTGGATTGCTCCTTAGTACGACCAATTCCTACAATAGCATTTAACACCTCACCTTTTGATAAGATCAATGTTTAACTCGTAAGTACCTCCTTCTTGATCATCAAAAGGTACAATTATTTTATTACTCATATTAGCCTCCGCTATTAAATATACTTTACTAAGTCTATAACCGACTTTATTACTTTATTATTAATTCAATATATACTTTCTCATTAATTATAAGCAATAATTAATGTGATTGCAAATACTTTCTTCATTCAAGTAGTTAAACAACTCATGAAAATCTTCAAACATCTGCTTTATAACAGTCCTTGCTCTTTAAAGCTAAAATACCCAACACTTGTGATGATAATGTGATCCAGCAACCTAATCCCTATAGTCTGACAAGCTTTAGCCAAGTCTTTAGTTACAGCTTCATCCTCATCAGATGGCTTTAACCTTCCTTCTGGGTGGTTATGCGATATTATTATTGACGTCGCTTTTCTTATTAATGCTTTTCTTGTTACTTCTCTTATGTAAAAAGGTACCTTATCCACTGTACCAGTAAACACTTCTTCCCCCTTTAAACGGCACTTTTGATCAAAATATATTATTTTCATCTTTTCCTCCTCTGAATAACCAATACTCACCCTTAAATATTTTACGATGGTTTCCAAGTTATCCATTACAGGTCCTTTTTTTAACTCTTCTCTTGGTACTCTTTTTGCAGCTTCCTTTAGGCATAAAATTACTGCTACTGTAGAGTCAGTTATCCCTTCTACAGTTTTCAAATCATCTATTTCCTGGCCTAAAACTCCTCCTATTCCAAAACTATCTATTAGCTTTCTAGCAATAATTCGAGCTTCTTCCCTGTCATGCACTGCACTTAGAAACGTTTCTATTACTTCACGATCAAGTAGAGCTTTACCGTTGCTTTCTAATGCTCTGAATTCTATTTCTTCTCTACGATCCTTACTACTTTTCTTATTATTCATAAAAATTACCCTTCACTAATAACAAAATGTTTTTATATATTTACTGCTGTTTTTTGTCAGCATTGGCATAAAGCCATAGCTTTTGAGTGAAGTCAAATCAATTTTTAAATCTTTTTTATTTATTTTTTCATTAAAAAGTAAAAATGTTAATAGATACTGATTTTTTTATTTTAAATTTGTTGAATTTCGTCTAAAGAGATGCCCACTGTTTTTAAAATAATATTGATAGAAATTCCTTCCTTAACTAAATTCTTTGCAATTTTCATCTTTTCTACTCTCTTCACTTTCTCTTTGCAAACTTGTATGCTTTCAAACAGAGATTTTATTAGTACATGACGTAATTCTTGGCTTTTAATCTTTTTGTATTCTTCTATTAACCTTGATAGTTCCACTTCACTATTCTCATTTTCTCTTGTTTCTGGAAGCAGACCTGTAATATTAATTAATAGTACCTTTGCTATTTCATCTAACATTTCAAGTGAAACAGCAGCTCGTCCTTGTTCATATTCATATATTCTTTGATTTATTATGCCTACTTTACTTGCTAAATCTTCTTGAGTGTATCCTCTTCTCAACCTCCATTCTTTTATTCTTTGACCTACTTTATACGGAATAGAAATTTTTTTCTCATCATTATCATATTCATCAATAGATAAACTGGTCGTTTGAGAGATAACATGAGCAGAAACTCCTTCCTTAACTAAACCCTTTGCCACCTCTACTTTTACTGCCTTTCCACTTTCTTCCTCACTAATACGGATGAATTTAGTTAATAAATAAAACGTTTCACGTAATTCTTGGTCCTTAATCTCTTTATGTCTTCTTACTAGATTTAATATCTCTTCTTCCTCATACCTTTCCTCATTTGATACTTCTTGTCCGCAAGCTAGATCTCTAGCAGTTGTTGATAATGCTTCTGCTAATTCATATAACTTCTTAATTGAAATTCTGCGTGTTCCTTTTTCATATTGCAGTATTACCTGATATGTTGTATCGATTTTTTTTGCTAAATCTTTTTGAGTATATCCCTTTGCTAACCTACGATTTCTTACTTCCTGTCCTATTACTTTGTAATCTAAAAAATTAGAGCATTTATTCTCTTTTTTCACATTTTATACTCCATAACCAGAAGAGCTGTTACGTATACTTAATTGGGAACCTTTTTGACAAACTGAACTCATCTCCTTTCAAACAATTTTTCTATATCACTTAGTTTCATTTCTATATACGTTGGTCTTCCGTGATTGCATTGCCCAGCATAAGGTGTTTCCTCCATTTGTCTCATCAACTCATTCATCTCCTCCAACTTCATTTCCCTTCCAGCTCTAATTGACCCATGGCACGCAATGGTAGCTAGTATCTTGTTCACTTTTTCTTCTATAGGTAGCGTATCTCCTATCTCCATTAATCTATCAACTATATTCATCACCATCTCTTTCACATTTATTGTTCCTAAAATTGCAGGTATTTCTTTCACCCTTACTTTATCTTCTGATTCTATTTCAATACCAAAACCCATTTCGAAAAGCTTATCTTTATACATTTCAACCATCTCCATTCCTGCTTGGTTTTTAATCTCGACTATTTCAGGAAGAAGAAGCTTTTGCCTTTTTATGCTTGATTTTTGTTTTAAGCACTCATAGATCAACCTCTCATGAGCTGCGTGCTGGTCTACTATAATTAATTTGCCTTTAGCCTCAGCAATAATGTAAGTATTGTAGACCTGACAGCGTGCATATCCTAGAGGATGATCCGCTATTAAATCAATTTGCTTCCTTTCTAAAACCATCGTTCCCTTTTGGGGTGGAGATTCTCCATATTTAAACGTTTCTGGTAAGCTTTGCCTTCTTTCATCTGGTGCATTGAATTCTTTCATTAGACGATTTTCTAAAAGATTTGGCCTCCTTTCGTAAAATTCTTTTCGACCCTTTACTTCTCTGCTTTTTCCATTATTAACACGCTCATTATTCCTTTGACTTTCACTAACATCAAGAGGCGAACCACCCAGTTCTTCTCCAATACCTTGACACCTAGATCCATCAATATCACTCACTGAAGAGGTACCTATTCTCATTGACAACGCTTTTATTAGCCCTCTTCTCACTATTTCATATATTAACCTCTTATTTTGAAATCTTACTTCCGATTTATTTGGATGCACATTTACATCTACTTGGTCATATGGTACTTCTAAATGCAACACTGCAAAAGGATACCTATTGTCTGGAATAAAATCGTGATACGCATATCTAATTGCACCAACAAGTAGATTGTCTTTTTTTGGCCTCCCATTAACAAACGTATAAATCTGAGTTGAGTTGCTACGATTGACATTAGGTTTACAGATGTGTCCCTTAAGTTTGATGCCTTCTTCTTCCTCTTTAACTTCCAACGAATTGCTCTGAAATTCTTCTTCTACTTCACATAATCTGTTAAATAATGAAGTTTGCTTAACATATTTTAAGAGCTTTTTATTACCGGAAGTGAGAGTAAACCCAATACTATAATTAATCATCGCTAAGTTATTCACAATATCAACAATACTTTGTGTTTCTGCCCTTTCGGTTTTTAGAAATTTTAGTCTATTTGGAGTCGCAAAAAATAAGTCACGAACTTCAATATATGTACCTTCCAATAGAGAACAAGGGATAACTTCTCCTACTTTTTCTCCTCCTTCATACCTTATAGACCATGCTTCCTTTGCTCCACTTGCCTTAGACGATAATTTCATTCTACTTACTGCTGCAATTGAAGGCAAAGCTTCTCCTCTAAACCCAAGGTGCTTGATTTCTATTAACTCACTATCGCTTAATTTTGAAGTAGCGTGGCGCATAAACGCAAGTTCCAAATCTTCCTTTTCTATTCCATTTCCATTATCTGTCACAGTTATAAGATTGCGCCCACCACTTTCTATTTTGATCTCTATTTTTGAACTTCCAGCATCTATTGCATTTTCTACTAATTCCTTTACTACACTTGCTGGCCTTTCGATTACTTCACCCGCTGCTATACGGTTTATTGTTTTTGTATCTAAAAGAATTATTGCCATAGAAGCTTTGATTGAAAGTAAAATATACCCTTCATGACTTACTTTGTCTAAAATTTATATCTCTTTTTTGGTGTCTCTGATTTCTGTATTTTAGTTTTCTTCCTATAGCTTGCTTTCTAATTATACATATTACCCATTGTAAGCTTATACTATGTTGTAAAGCAGTTTCATCTAATTTTTGCCATGTTTTCAACCCGAATTCTGGATTAGATTTTGGCAAATTATTGAAAATCTTGTCTTTTTTAATTAAGTCTGATCAAATTTAAAAGTGGCAGTTTATTGCGTGTTTCATGCTGCTAAACTATTAAAATTCTTAAATTTTACTGAATTATAGCCCTTCTAATAATAGTGGCAACAGAATAAAATAGAGATTTAGGGTAATAAGAAGGTAAAAGTGCCAGCAGCGTACAGTTATGACTTAAGGAAAAAAGCCATTCAGGCGTTAGATGAAGGAGAGAGTAAAACAGCAGTAGCAAAGAGGTTCAAAATCGGTAGAGTAACATTGTACAAATGGGAGAAAAGGCGGAAAGAAACAGGAATCGAAGAAACTGAGAAGTAGAGGCTATAATCATAAAATCACCGATTGGAATGCGTTTGCAGAATTTATAAAAAAACACGGCGGTAAAACACAATCAGAGGTGCTGAGGCAATATATAGTCATCAAACGATTCATACAGCTCTAAAAAAAGTGGATTTAAACGCAAAAAAAGACTTATTGATATAAAGAAAGAAATGAAGAAAAACGTGCTGAATTTTTGAAAGTCATATCGGCAGAGTCCCCTAAAAATTTGATATATTGATGAATCTGGTATAGAGAATACAGAATATACGGATATTGCAGAAAGGGAGAAAGGTTTCATACACTAAAATCAGGTAAGAAAACTCAGCATGATTGCAGCTTTAAGTAAGGGAAAAATCTTTGCACCTATGACCTTTGAAGGGTATTGTGATACAGAGGTTTTTAATGGCTGATTCGAGCAATTTTTGGTACCAATATTACAGTCTGAGCAAACAGTGATTTTGGATAATGCAACTTTTCATAAATCCAAGAAAACAAGTGAATTTGCCAAAGGTATTGGTGCAGAGATTCTGTATCTTCCTCCTTATTCTCCAGATTTTAATAAAATTGAGCATTATTGGTTTACTATAAAAAACCGAGCCAGAAATAATGTACCTCTGTTCAAATCTTTTCGTCAAGCTGTCGATTCTGCTTTTTTATGAGATGTTCTCACTATTGGGTAAAAAGCTATAACTCCTCATTTAGCTGTGGATTAAAAATTGTGGAACTTCTCTTACTTGCTTCTCTATTTCCTCCTAATTTAGAATTTGAACTTTCCGTAATAAAAATGTAGAGAACGATAGATAGAATAATCCCCGATTAATCTTGCAATATTCGTTAAAATTCAATAGCAAGTAGTTGCCTATCGATACGCATTCATGCCTTCACCTAAATAACCTTTTTTTCCTTTTTCAAACACTGCTTCAATTGTAGTATTAGTTAAAGCTGTCTTTACCTTTATGAGCTCCGACTTCTTTCCACTATCAAGCTTTCCTCCATTAATTCGGGTATCTAGTACGGCTATAAAATCCTCCTTTACGCTTTTTATTATACTTGCATCTTCTACGGTAAGGCTTTCTCTAAAATTTATCTTACCTAATTCTTTTAGATTCCTTGATTGAAACTTATCTATATCTCCACCTATTCCATGCCACTCGTTTGCATACTTTGGAACATTTTGTGTATGACCTAGAAAATTTACGAATTCATTATAAAGCTGTTCAGATTGTTTTACCATCTCGTGATTAATCTCACCAAGTCTGACTACATGCGCTGCATGAATTTCTCTTCCTTTGTTGCTACTCTGATCTTGAGATTTACTTGATCCACTTTTGACTACTTGATTCCTTAGTATATTTGTTTGTTCAGAAGCTCTTTGTATTATTCCACCAATACGAAAAAAGCGTGTAAAACGGTCTTCTAGGTGATCAGATACGTTACGTTCCCTATATTGATATTCTTCGTAACCAAGAAACTCTTCATTATCAAAGGATGACGATTCAAAATCATGTATTACCTTCGAACGCTTTCTTGCAGATGCACCACCAAACGCACCAAGAGATATAGGAAGCCGGTGCCAGCCTTGCTGAATGTGATACCGTATTCCTTTATCATGTTTAATACAATCAGCTACCTTATCTCTGAATCCTTCTGGTGATATTATATTTTTTAATTCAGGTATAGCTTCTGATAAAGCCTCATATAAGCAATTATTTTTTGATTCACTACTTCTATTGTTTTCTGATGTGATGCTTCCACAAAACTCAAAATGATTATCTTTGAGCTCAAGTGGAATAATTATCCTTTCTGATCCTTCAGACATAGAGGAAAATTCTTGTCTTATACCACCATCTCCTTCGACAATAATGGTTAGTCCTGAAATTACAACTCTCTGCTCTTTTAGTATCTTATATACTACTTGAGTACACGCACTAACACATATCATATCCATTGGAATGTTTTCTCGGACTATATCTGCGAGCAAGTCAGGATTTCTAGTTTTAATCATCAACTTTCGCAAATCTTTATGATATTTTTCCGTAATATGGTTTTCTGTTTTAGATGTATTGTCACATTGTTGTTCACTCTGTAGCTTTTCCTTGTGCTCCTGTTTCAATCCTTCAAAGCGCTCAAAATACCCACTTTCTTTGTAAGACTGATATGCTTCTTGCACTTTTTTTCCAATACATCTAACCAGATGATTAGCGCCTTCTTTAAGGACAGGGCTCACAATATGCCGTGCTATAATTTGCCCAGCCTTTTCGCGAAGCAATGATTTCCACTGATCAATTACTCCTTTTTTAAAACTCTCATAATCTTTCTCCACTTCTTGTTTTTGATTGCGTTCTAAGTCTTTTTCCAGCTTATTTAGTCTACCTTTTATTTCCTGATCTAAGTTACCTAAAAGATTATTAGTAATCACTATTATATTGGCAATCTGAACAGAACGTTCTGACCAAACCATTATCTTACTAATAGCATGAATAGGTAATACCAGCTTATTACTTGTTTTGCTTCTTTTTTTAACAGCTTCTGCAATTCCTTGAGTTACACTACTAGCTATCTTGTTGGCAATAGGTAAAAACTCTTCCACATAACTTTGCCTAGTAAAGACACTCTTAGTTAAGTCACCTATAACTTTTTCTGCTCTTTCTCTTCCTAATACTTTATAGGCTTTTTCTAAACTTATAGAGATATTATGTTCTTCTACTTCGCGTTCAATATCTGACAAAATATCAGAGGCTATGCCTTCACATAGTGCTTGAAGGTAATTTTCAACGAGTGTATCAACTCCTGCATTAGCTAAGCCAAGCGCTAACCCTTCTATAGTTTTTAATGTAATACGCTTTGCAACTTCTTTTCCTACTACTTTCCAACCTGCAGTTTGAATCAGCCGAGTTCCGGACATTTCTGCTACTTTCTTACCAAATTCAAAATTAGGTCCAGCTAGTTTATGACCAAAACGTGATACCTTAGCACCTCTTGAAAGATAAGCTCCTATACCAACAGTAACAGCTGTCATCATTAAACTTTCAAGCTTATGTTGTCTATAATCTTCCCAACTAAAATGGCCTGATTTTAAAGCACCTGCTGCAAAGAAGAGATCATTTACACCCTCGCTAACAAATGCAGCACCAACATGGGTCATAATACCCACTGAATATAACTCTATAGCAGTACCTACAGCTATTTGGCTTACTCCCATAGCAGTTACTGCTACAGTGTTGATAAGCATTTCTTGTGTCCATTTCTTCTCTTCTAATTGTAAAAGTTGATCTAATCCATTGAGAAAAAAGACATGCACTTCCTCTATATTTGCAAATTCACCTTGACCACAAAACTCAGTTAGAGATTTTAGTTTACTATCAGGAACCTTTAAAGCTTTCAATGAACTTCTTGATCTTTTCAAGGTGCTAACAATATTTTTAATTGTATCTTTTTTCGCTAGTTGTAATTGATTGTCTAAAACTTTTTCCACTATTTTATCAATACTTTGCAACTTGGTCAGTACGTTTTCATGGCTTCCTTCGGGAAAAAAGTTTAAAGGTTTTTGTCTTTTGTCAGGGCTATTAATATAATAAAGATCTTGTACTAAAGATTTGCCAGCATTTTTAATGTTTTCCTTGCTAATACCCTCATCTTGTATAGACTGCATTGGATCGTACTGGGTAATCCATCCTTTCTCAACCAAGAAGCCAAAAAGCTTTTCTATACACTCTTCTTGAATGAGTGTACTTTTAGAAAGTATACATTTAAAATTATCTTTAGTCATTTTTTGACTATATATACTCTTCAACTTTTCCTCTAAGTCTTCATCTTTAGTTGCTACCATAGTAGGTCTGATAATTTTCTGTTCTAATAATTCCAAGACTAAACTTTGATGTGGTTTTGTTATTAATTGCAGACGAACAGGAAAGTTTTTTTCTTCTAGCTGCACTGCAATTTTTTGAAGGGCTATTCTATAGGTAAAACATGTAGATAATAGTCCTTTTAGGACATTCTCATAAACTGGACAGAAAGAAAGCTGAACTTGTTTGATTTCATCAAATTTGATCTTTAGTCCATAAGCACTATTTTCTGAGCCATCCTTTTTTTCAATGACCTTTTGTTTAGCTAGTTCTGCTAAAATTTTTTCAGCTTCACTTTTAGTGATATTTACTTTAGTAAAGTCTTCCAGAGTAATGGAATCGTAACAAGGAAAAGTCATAGATTCAATTTTACTTTGGTCTATATGCGCTTTTCTGTTAAATGAAAGTACTCCTCTCTCTTTCAATATTTTATATTTGTCTTTGCCTACAATCTTTATAAAATCATCTTTTTTAAAAATATTACCTTTATTTTTCTGTTGTGTAACCCATTCTACATTTAAAAGAATCTGTTCATTATTGAGCTCTAGAGTTTGCTTTTCTAACTCTTTTTGGTTTATTTTTCCAGTCAGATGATCCAATAATGAAGGATCTGTTTCTTTCAATTTTTCATTATTAACTACAACACACTTAACTTCTTCATTTAAGATTTTTTGTTTAATCAATGACTTCCAAAATGCTTCTCTGCTAGGCAATTGTACTTCTTTTTTTAATTCTTTTTGAAATTCTTTCTCATTAATTTCCTTCCCTTCATATTTGGAAAGAAAAATTTTTAATGTTTCAACTGATACTCCATAGCCAGCACTGATCACTTTTAGCTCTTCTTCAGAAATGCTCTTTTTTACTCTCGGCTTTTTTAGCATGCCCTTTTCAAGAAGATCCTTATATAGACTTTCAGCCAGCTCTTCCTTAATATCATTATTAGCAAAAGATTGTGGAGTAATAGTGTGTCCAAAAATATCATCTATAGACCGTGAAAACATATAATAAAGGTTAGCCAAGCTCTTTTGCTGTTCTTCATAAGCGTCGATTTGAATGATACTTTCGTTATTATTCTTCTTAATCTTACCAATAATACCTGCTGCATTGATAGCAAATTTACTATGCTCATCTAAAAGCCTTGCAGCTTCTCGCAATTCTTGCTTAAATTCTTTCAAAACTTTCTCATCTTCTTCTTTTAAAGGCTTTTGTTCTAAATCAACCTTCTTTACTAATGCAAATGCCTTGTAATAACGTGCTGCTTCAGAAAAATATGGCTCTTTTTTAATCACCTCATCAAACAGCTCAAGGGCATTTTTATGAGCATTTTTATGTTCCTCATTTTGAGAGAGATACTTTCCAAGTTTAATCATTTGAATTGGATTTTCTTTAACCCAGGCTAACCAGTTTGTGCTATCATATTCAATAATTAGAGTTGGAGGTCCTTCATACGAAGGTAACCACTTTTCGCTATACCCAGTGTCTAAATTCTTTAATCGTGAGATAAATTTGTCCAGTAGGTTGTAAAGATTTCTTTTATCCTGTTCACCTGTCAAATTTCTTACATATTTAGTGTGTTCATCTAACCAGAAAGCCCATTTGTCCAAGCAACTCTGCAATAAAATTTCTTTAACTTCAGTAGGTACTTTTTTATCATCAAGGTCTTTCTTCAATTGTTCGTACTGCTCTTTGAATGCTTTAAAACAGCTTTCTTCCATAGTAATCTGAGTATCATAGTAAGCTTTAATGTCAGATATACGATGTAATTCTTCCACATCACGCTCTTTCTTTAAATCAAGTATTTTTGAGTTACTATATTCTTGTCCTTTTGAATCCATGATGATTAACTGACCAGAACCCTGGTCTCCACTTCTTGCTGCTCGCCCAAATGCTTGCTGTTCAACTCGAATATTGCTAGGTAGGTAAGTTAAACAAACATGTAATCCTTCTGCTTTCCTCAATTCTTCTGTAATTTTTATGTCAGTTCCACGGCCAGCTAAGTTCGTTGCAATAATAATCTGTCCTTGCCCCAGCTCTTTGTTACCTTGAACAATTTCAAACCCTTTATCAAACTCTTCGTAATCTCTTGTATATGTATGAACATGTTTTGCATCCTTTCCTCCAAAAGCTTTGTATAAAGTCTCTACATCATTTACTGTTTCACAGATGATTAAAACAGATCGTTTTTTTTCCTCAGTTAGCCTTTTTGTTTCATTACATATGCGCTTTATCCATTCATCTTTGCCAGTACAAAGAATAGGTTTTTCCTCACGAAATTGCTTAGACTTGGCTGTAGGGATAGTTACAAAGTCTACCTCATGTATCTCCTGCAATAAATCTCTTTCTCTCTGTGACCCTAAGGTGCCTGTTAATCCATATAAGTTACTGTACAATTTAAAGAAAGAAACATTAGAGATAAAAACAGCTTTTAAGCTTTGTAAAGATAATTTACATCCATGTTTGAGTTGTAAAAATTGGTGTAATGCTTCATCCCATTGAGAATTAGCTTGATCTGTTCCTGTATCTCTATCAAGAATTGTAATATTAGGATTGCGATCTGGACTACTTCCGGTTTTATCTACATCCACTACATAATCCTCTCCTGCTTTCATGAAGAACGCGGTTATAGCATTATTAATCCAAGATTCTAAGTGCTGTTCAATAAACGGTCTGAGATTATTGGGAACATGTATAAATTTTTCTCTTTCAATGCACTCTTTTAAAAGGTAAAGAAAACGATCTTTGTAACAATTAAATTCAGGTGAAAGTACTTTATTAAGTTCATTGTCATTAATGTTTCCTTTTAACAATTTGCCCTGATCATCTAATATCTCAGTTTTGATTAAACGTTCCCACATAATATTTTTTTGCTGCTCGCTTAATTCAGACCCAAGCTTTCCAATATCTTCTTTTTTCACCAATCCATATAAGTCACTTATCACTGCTTCTTTAATTGCTTTAGCATCAAAAGCATAGCAAAGTTCTTTATTATCTCTAGCTGGTCTATTAATCCACTGCCAAATGTAAATGTAAACAGATTCCAGCTTATCTAGTCCTGCCAGATCATGAGATAAGTACAACATATTGTTACCTTTATCGAGCAACATACTATCTACTTCATCAACAATTACATTGTTAAAATTACGATCTCCTAAAATATTTTTCCCATAAAATTTATCTAATAAATAATCGCGCTGGAAATTAGATAAATCACCATATACCACTTGATTACCTGAATATGCTTCCTTTCTTTTTTCAATATCTTCACTACAGTTATGTGATACATTAATACCAAATAAACTATAGATATCTCTATTATCCTCAGCATCACGTTTTGCCAATACAGAAGAACTAGTTATAACATCTACTTTCTCTCCACAAAGTGCTTTCATAATTGATGCTGCTACTACAATTAATGATTTTCCCTCTCCAGTAGACACTTGTGCTAGGGTGCTGCGATCATTTGTCAATAACGCCAATACAGTTAATTTTTGAGTATCACGAAGCTTAAATACTCTTTTTAGTTCTAATTCTTTTTTTAACTCTATTGCTCTATATATTACAGCAAGCATTTCCTCTTTTACATCTTGCTTTCCTTCACCCATATTGCTCTGAAATTCTTTTACCCAATTTTTAATATCATCTTCCGTAAAACTACCTATAGGTTTTTCAGCAGTTATATACTTATCAATACTTTCAATATAATTCTTAATTTTTGGCAATTTGTTTAAAATTTCTTTCGAAGTATTAGCATTACTTTTAATTAGTTCAACTAACTGAGTTATCTTCCGTTCTTCTTTATTAGCAGTAAACTTCTCCTGCATTTTCTGTGCCCAATCATCAATTCTACAACTGTTAAGGGTATTTAACTCTTCTGTACTTAAGTTCCATTTTTCATTATGAAAATTAGATAAAATGTTAGTAAGCTTATCAGATGACAATTCTTGTTTTTTCTTTTCTAGAGCCTCTATAAATTTCTCCGATAAAAGAGCACCAAAAATATTCTCTATAGATAAAAGATAGTAAGAAGCTGTTGGTAAGTCATCCTTTTGCCAATCTACTAATTTTGATAGCTTGCATGTCCAGTATTTTTCTTTCAGTGCATAAGGCCACTCAGATAACTCTAGTCCTTCTAAACTAACTGTTTCATTTGGAATATTACTTAATAAATGCAGAATATCTTCAATGCATTGAGTAGAAATAGGATTGCTTGATTTATGTTGATCCAACTTTACTTTAAATAACAGTAAAACGTCCTTACTTTCTATTTTCGATAAGTACTTTCTCCATTCAGGTTTCTCTATTAATGTTTTTTTGAAATAATCTTCGAGTTGTAATAACATCAATTCATCTATCCAACTCTTTTGAGGATAAGCTGCAACTATCCAACAAAAGATATTCAATTCTTTTTTATCTTCAATAACAGAAGTTAGAATTGAGTTCACTAAACAATATAATTCTTGAGAGGATACATGTCTTCCTTCGCTAGAAAAGCTTTTCAACATGTTATGCAAAATTCCTTGCTGCCCAATATATTGAGATGTAATTTTGTTCAATCGCTCTTTTAACTGTTGTTTTTCCCCTTCAGGAAAGTATTCTATAATTTTTTCTATATCTTCCTCTTCATTAAAATATTGTTCATCTTCTGAAGGACTGTTATTAGATAAAAAAGCTTTATTCTTTAAGTAATTATCAAATTCTTGTTTTTGTTTAAATGGGTCAATTTCTATAAGAATCCTTGCGTAAAAATTATCTTTTTTCTTACGCTCTTGCTCTAACTTTAAGTAGTTTCCATCTATATTTAATTGTATAAATTCATTATCTCTACATAATATGTGAATAATTTGCTTAGATGAAGGATTGTGATCACCTTGCAGAAACAATTTATTATCTTGATTTTCAGCGTATAATCTAATATTAACATCGAAAATGTAGGCTAATAATTCCCTATAGCTTTCTGATAATAAGCCTTTTTCTTGAATATAATCATCGTATTTCTGAAGAACAGCTTGATCTTTGCAACACTCTTTCCAATCATATTCTTGTCTAAGTTGATTATTAAAACGATTATAAAGAGCCTTCAAAAAATCGTCTTTTTGTATTTTTTCTTCTAGCTTACTTCTTAGAGATTTATCTTTAATACTTTCAATCCATAAACTAAATACTTCTGCATGTCTTGGCTGGGATAGCTCTCTTTTAAACGCCTCAAAGAATATATTCAAACTGTGTTCTTGATCTTTTAGAAATTTTTTATGTTTGTTATAATATTTTTTAACATCTGTATGTTCCTCTTCTAATTTTCCTACTTCTAAAACAAACGCTCTAATTGAGTATTTTAAAGCTTTATTCTCTGTATTCTGTAATTCTTCTTTACCGAATTTAGAAATTTTCTCATGTTGTTCTGTACTATTTTTATAAAGATATTGATTCAGAGTTCCTAAAATATGGTGAGAAATATTGTTATCATTTCCTTTTGCTTCAATGAGATATCTTGCTGCATTTTCAGGTGTTAATTCTACATTATTTGTAACCTCCTGATAAGGTGGTAATTGCTTTACAATTTCTTGCAATGTAGCAAGTCTATACTTATCAATCAAAAGCTTCTCTATGTCTTGTAGCTCTGTATTATTTTGTAAGCTACTCGTTTCAGGAGGGCTACCTTTTAAGGTTTCAAAAACTAAAAATAACTGACTAAGCTGAGATAAATTAAGTTCTGCCTTTTTTAACTGAAACCAATTGTCTAGCAGCAATGGTTCTTTTTTTAGCTTATCAATAAAACTTTCAACATCAATAGTCTCTCTGTAAGTGGTACTAGATGTTGTAATAAAGATATCATTATGATGCTTACTTTTGTTCTTGTAAGGAGAATGACGCTTAATTCCTAATTCTGTAGTTTGCTTTTCCTGCTGCTCTTGATTTTCAACAATTGCTTGCAAAGCATGTTGTTTAGTACTCTCTAAATCGGATTGTAAATTCTGCAACGTACTTCTTTCTATAGAGCTCAAATGATGAGAATAGTTAGCTAAAATGCTACTTTGTGAAATGTTTTTTTTCCTTACAGCTTGTGCGTGATGTTGTCGGTCATTGTTTTGTCTGGTATTTTTTCTTTCTTCACACCTTTTTTGCTTTTTATTTTCAATACTGGTAGCCTTGATGCCAGCATATTTGTCCTTATATGGACACCATACTCGATCACTTGGATCATTATCTTTATCATAATATTCTAGTGTACATTTACTGTTTTGATCTCCACCACGAAACTTAAATTCTTTCCACGATTGATAGTCCAAGTAACCCATATCCCAACCATTTTTCCCATGGATACCATGTAGACCTCCCTGTCCTTTTTCTCCTTCTTCTACTTGCGTAGCATTTTTTACAATGCCAAATTCCTTGCTGCTATTTTCTAGATTTCTTACTATTATCTCTCCGGCATATCCTCCTTGACCACCTAAACCATATTCTCCACCATGTCCTCCAGGTTGCCCTAATGATCCTTTATAGAGAAGAAAAGCTTGATAGCGCAATGAAAGGCTACCATGACAATAAGAAAAAATTACCTCATTTCCTTGATTTTTTGTTACTTCTATAAAAATATTACCTGCTGAACTGTCTTCACTGTTTTTATACAATTCGTTTTTTATCATCAAGGAATTTTTCTTTATGTTCTTAATAGTTTTTGAGACTAATTCCTTTCTAACTCCTGGTGGAGCAGCAAGCTTAACAACTGAAGGAAATTCATTATCAAAGTCTGTTTTTGTAATACCTACTCCATCCTTACCATCTCTTCCATTTCCACCATCTTGTCCTTTACTACCCTTACCACCATTTGAAATAATGGTAAAATTTTCCGGATTTTCTATTTTCTCTACTAGAATCAAGACATTGCCACCACTTTCCCCAGGATAACCATCTGCCCCTTGTTTACCATGACCATCTTTTCCAGTACCTGCATTATCAGAATAGGTATGATTGTTATCTTTCCCAGATACATTCCAGGTTACTTTATCATGTACTTTTATTGTTTTGGTTAAAACAACTACATTCTTTCCGTACCAAACTTTATTTTTAAAATCTGCATCAATATGTATAACATCAGCGCCAACAAAGCGTACTTCCTCTATATTTGAATTCTCTGAAAGTGTATTTTCTAATTGCCATAAAATTTCACTGACAACAATGTTCTTACCTGTTACTTCAACAACTAATCGACCATCTATTCTTCTTTCTTGTACTTCTACTGGTTTTATATAAGCACCTATAACCTCCTTAAACTTGTCTATTAAAAAAAGATCTTCTTTCTCCTTTAAGCCTTCTGTCACTTTTTTCAAAACTATAAGATTTTCACCATAAGTATCTACTTCAAGCTTCATAATATTATTGATCAACTTATCAAACGATAAATCACCACGACAAAAGTCTTCTAATTCTAGTTCAACAATAATTGATTGAAGATTTTTAGAGGAACTTAAAAAGTCAACAAAAGTTTCTAGAAAAACTAATTCTTTTTCAGCAGAATCAATATAGGCAACTATTTGTTCCAAGCACTCTTTTTTAAACCGACTTATGAAAACTTTTTCATCTTCTTTCCTAACCAATTTATAGTGCTCCATTAAAAGGGTGTAATACTCAAGTTGGTTTAAAGGATTAGGAATCTGGCTAAAACCCTGTATGTCATCTAGTGAATTAAAAATTTCTTGAATAACAGTACGGCTTTTACTTTCAGTCAGTTCTTTTAGTAAATTTGTTGTTTCTTGTAGCCAAAGCCTTGCGCAATATTTTATATATTTTCTCTCAATATAAGCATTGTCAATAGTGCTAAGCGATCTATGAAGCCTTTCTTCTATATAATCTTTAACTTGTACTAAATTACTTCTATACTCTTTAACTTCTTTGCTAATAATATCTTTTATCTCCTGTTTCTTATCACTATGTTCCTTCGTTGCATTTACAGTTTTTTTGAGATTGTCACTAGTTCTCTTATATCGTATACTCAGTGCAGGTTGGCCAGCCAATTGATACACTTGACCTAAATAGTCAGACTGCTCTGCAGTAATGAAAGTATTTTTGTACTCAGGTACAGTAATTGCATCTTCTAGCATATTAATGACTTTTAACAGCTGAATATTTTGAATCCGCTGTCTATTCTCAGCAGAGCATTGTTGCAAAGGAACCTGATTTATACTACCTAAAACAATACATAATTTTGTGTACTTTTTGAATTTATTAAAAGTGCTATATTTTGTCAGCAGATCTTCTTGCTGCTCATGTATTTTCTTTACTTTTGTCAAAAACTTTTCAGCATCATTCTTTAATTCTTTTGTCCTGTCTGAATAGCCTTCTCCAGAAACTTCAGCAAGCTTCTCTAAACATTTTTCTAAACATTGTTTTACGCTTTCTAAGTTAACCTTATATTTATTAAACAGCTCATCATTATAGTAGCACGCAAGGTTATAATAGTGGTAAGCTAAACGCTCATAATACTGTGAATAAGACCAAGAATTAGTATTTTCTCTTATGTCCTTCCTTAGCTCTCTATACCGTTTATTTAATTCTTCTGACACGTTTGCTAGCCAAGGCTCATTTCCTACCCAACTCCCCAAAGAATTTAAATACTGAATAGCTTGCTCAATATTCAAAACAGAGCTTACATTTCTTCCACTGTCACTAATCTGTTGATTTTGAACATTAAACATACATAACTCCTACCTATTTTGTTGTCTACTTACTGCTGGTTCCACAGATGGCTGATCTATATTAGTGCTACATTCTTTTTGAAAAAAAGATTCAAGAAAATCCATCGTTGTCTTATGATTACTTTCTGACTCTCTAATTCTTTTTTCATTGTTTGAGCCTTTTTCTTTTACTTTTTGTTCTCTGGATTTATTCAAGCTTTCATAATTTATAGTAATTTCTTTTTCTTCTTCTTTTAGAAACCCAGCATTTACCAAATGTTCTTTACAGAGTATCAACTCATAACTACCCTTATTATCTTTACGTGCAGTTCTACCCTTAATCTGTGTTTCTTCTTTTATATCAAGTGAAAAGAATGTCTGTATAACATGCACCCCGCCGCTATTTTCTACAGCAACACTAGACTTAAAATCAACACCACGACCCATACCTCTTGTTGCTAGCGTTACTGTTTTTGCAATACCTGCCTCATCGATGTACTTTTCTTTGGTATGCTCTTCCGTATTTTCTGTTAATATGTGTAAGCGATCAAATTTACCGAAGAATTTTTCTTTAAACTTTCTTATTTCTACATCTGTATCAAAAAATATTAACACTGATTGTCCTGAACCAACCTTAGAGTTTGCACGATTAAAAATTTTACTGAGCCATTCTTCTTCTGAATTCTGAGATGTAAAATTTTCACTTGAATTAAATTTCAAATGAGAATCACCAAAAAAAGATGGCATGATGGAATTTTCTCTGATGTTATAAGATTTTCTTACCGCTTTTTTTTCATGCTCATCTAGCGTAGTCAAGGTACCACTTACTCCTAAGATAAGAGGATATTCCTTAGGCAATTCTGCATAAGACACTTTGCCACAGTCTATATTCAAATACCCATAATTTTTACAATCAAAGTCTTTTTTCTTTAACCTAAAGTAATTAAATACGTTGTAATAGCTGCAATAAGTGAAAGTGGAATAAAATCCATCGTCTCTTCTATAACTTATGATTCCTTTATCGTTAATTTTATAGTTGTTAATGTACCAGTCTTTATCACTTCCTTTTGCAACCTTTATTGCAGCATCAATCATTTTCTCTAGATGTTCTTGATAGAGAGAATGATTAGTATATTCTTTTTTAATAACCACATTATCTTCTTCTTTCAAAAGATAGTATTTTCCAGGTTTAAATAAAAATTTACTAAATTCTTTAAAATTTTGATTTCTTTCTCCTATCTTTTTCTTAATGAATTCTTCTACCGCTTTCAAAATAGTACTTTTTTCATAATTTTTGCTGGCCATTCCCCATATTTCTTCTTGAATACTAGCTAGTCCTGGAATACCTATAGTGTTACATGCACCATAAGTATTCCCATAGAATTGATCAGAAAAGAAAACATCCACTTCATCTATTAAAAGAGTAGTATTACTAATATCCTCTTGCTTTATCTGTCCAGATTGCTCCGCACTGTGATTTAAAATAAGACCTTCAACTAATTCTCTTAAACCTTGCTTCTTGCCATTTACCTCAGGCTTTATCACTTCATTTGCCATCTTCTCAAATGTACCATAAGTTATCTTGTCACCAATACCAAACTCCTTAAAAAAGCCGTTAAAATCTTGTTGATCTCGAGTTGCTAAGTATTCACTATAACAAACAGTTCTGACCTTATGACCTGTCAATACTAATAGTGAAGAGAGTAAACCTAGTACAAGCGATTTCCCTTGCCCTGTTAAGACTTGCGCAAGATGCTTATCAACACCTTTAGAGTCTTTATCAACACTTAACAATCGCAAAATGCATAATATTTGAATACAATGTGGCTTTAAGCTTTTTCCTGTACTTGCAATATCCTTTGATTCTTGTATAGACCACACAGCAGCTAATCCAGCAAGAAGATCAGGTAAAGTTTCTCTCTTGAATTTTGTGTTCCATTCATCAATTTTAATTTGTTTTGATTGCTCCCGTACCTTTTCAGTAATAAATTTAATTTTATCTTGGTAATTTTTGTCAGAAGTCTCTTGTATATAGGAGTTAAATTCTTTTAAGTATCTGTTATAGCAATCTCTTAGTGTTTCTACTGTGCTATTATTGTTTTCTTTTCTATATAGCTCTAAAGCTTTGTCTATATCAATCTCATCTTGTTTTCTTAAATACCAAAAAGATTCCCCTATGATACCAATTCGTTTTTTAAAATCCTCATAAGATATGCTATTCTCTACTACAGAAATAAACGGCTTTGTACTTTCTTCTTTGAATATATCGAAAGACACGTAGTTAGGTTGCTCCTTTAGATAAAGAAAAGATTTCTTAATTGCTGACAGTAACTCACTTGCTGCACTCAAATTATCGTCATCAGACCATTTTTTTTGCTCAAGTAAATTACTTACACTATTTAATAGATCTTGAGTGATTTCAATTAAGTAGTGATTAGGGATATTATCCTTATATTTTTTGATGAAATTTTCAGGATCTAAAACCTTATATGAATTTTTATCTTTATTGGCTACTTCTACTTCAGTTAAGTCATTATTAGTTCCTTTAATAAACCAACTGAATTCTATACTATTTAAATCCTCTAAAAACTCATTAAATGATCTAAAGTACTTAATTAACTCTTGTGATTTTGCTTTTTGATCAAGTACAGTACTTGCAATATTAAGTAATGTTTGACGTATTTCTTCCATGTCTTGCTTGAACTTCCCATAAGGAAATTTATCAGGAATTTTTTCTAAAATAGATTCCCTATTCTTCCAATACTCATTATATACATCTACCAAATCTCTAAAATCACCAGATTGTTTATCTAAAAACGCCTTCTTAATAGATTCTATTTGTTTTGTTAGAATAGTTTGATCAATTACTGAAATCTCTTTTGAAAGATAAGGACTTGTTTGTGCTATAAATCTTATAACATTATGTGTTGCTATTCGAAATGACTCATAATGATCACCTTCTGTGTTTTTAATAAAATCCATATAGCCTTGTATGAGAGGTTCAAATAACTTTAATTCTTTTTCGGAAAGCAGATTAGTAATTGCACTGTCAATAATATATATCCATGCTAAGCGCTCTTGAGATATGGATGATAACTCATTATTGCCAAATAAATTGGAAACAGAGTTTTTTATACGTTGCAACCACGTTTCATCACCAGGGTCCTGTAACGATTTAAGTTTGTATTCAAATTCTTTTTTGTCAGAATAATAACCGGGCTCAAAATGTTTCATTAGTGTAAAGATAAAGTGATATTGCTGTTCGAGAGAGCGGTTTAGAGAGGAAGTTAATGGCCAATTTATAGTTTGTATTAAGCCCCATTTTCCTTGACCGTCTTTTTTCAGTAGATCATTAACAGAAATATCTGTTTTACTACTAATCTCTAAAATTAGCTCCTGAAAGCTCTTACAAAGATAAAAATACATAGGATGAGTTAAAGGTGTAAAACTTTGTGAAGAAGCAAGTTTCCCTAGTGCTTCTCCCCTCATTTCCTTTATCCTTTTAAATAAAGCATTCCATGAATCACCTACAAGATCCAGGAAAGGTTGCTCACTCATCATATCAACAAGATCTGCAAACAACTCCATATCTTTATTACTGATATAAAATACCGATTTATCATGCAAGTCAGATAAATGATCTACCATAACAGATGGAGCCATTACAGAAATAGACCAAAGATATTTGTCATATAAGATACTTCCGTGATTATTTATTCCATCTTTACAGATTTGTTGTAATCCTGTCAGCAAATCCCTTGTATAAAATTGATCAACTCGAGAAAACTCTTTCTTTCTTATATCCAGAGCTCTTTCTCTATTAAGCAATTGTTGACTACTACTATTTGTCTCGCGTGAAATGTTCTGATTATTAACTACATCATCTAATATCGATATATTACTAGAGAACTTTCTCCAATCTTCTAATCTTTTAGAAAACTGAAAAAGATCCTCTGCATACTCAAGATTATCTGCAGTTTTACCACTTCTATCCTGCAAAAACTGTTTAAATTGTTCATAAGCTTTATCCCTGTTATTTAATAATTCATCTTCTATAATTTTAGTAATTTTAAGCTTTTCAAGAAAATTTCGTTTTATATCTATAGGATGCCCAGCAAAATCTAACTCTTCAATCTTGTTGAAGCTTACTCTTGCAATAAAGTTTTCCTGATCAAAAGTAAATAAATAACCTGGACTTTGCTTCCTAATATAAACTGTTTTATTATTATGTGGATGAGTAAATTGACACGAATCTAGTTCTATCAAATGATTGTTCTTCCATTGTCCCTCTATATATCCATTTTCACCAAATGACTTCCTTGTTCCCTTATTTTCATTAAAGCTACTTTGGCCAACTTTTTTAGATTTGCCGTCTTTCCAAGTATGCTGCTTAAAATGTGATACAGTAGGAATAGACTCCAGGTCAGAATCACTTTCACAAGATATAGAAGATCTCTCAACCTTATCACTAGCATCACAGTACTCCTCATCAGAGGAATTAGCTGAAAAAGACAGCAAATTCTGACTTACCTGCTGACTATTAGAATTTCCTACGTGCATAATACCCCCTATAAAGAATTATCAATATTCTTAATTTAAGATGTTTTATTCTTTGAAAAGAGGCAAGAAAAATTTTATATGTCGATAAATAAGGTTCTCAAAACACGGTGTTTTTTTCCAAAATTTGTTAATTGAGTTATGGTGGTTGAAATAGCAAACCAATTAAGTTGCTTCGTCCAGCGCTCTCTTTTAGTTAATTATTGTTTTTTCCTTATAAAAATTTAGCTTACCTTTTACATCTAAATAGCTAACAAAATTCGGCCTTTTATAGATGAGTAACCCTCTAGGAATTATCTTCTTGAATTCTATGATATTATTTTTTGTAACATTGTTATACATATCATGATAAGGGGACTGGCGAAGGGTGTCAAGGAAGTTTTTTCGTTTCTAATGGTTGTTAACGTGCTGCCAAAAACTATGCAAGAAGTCTATTGAAATCGCGTATATCAATCGTTGTAAAATCACACAATTGCTCTGTAGAGCTATGCCCTGTAATAATTACTATACCATTTTGCTCAGAGCGTATTGAGATTAAGTTCAGCACTAATTCACACGTTGCACTATCAAGATTACAAAATGGTTCATCTATCAGCCAAACGTTTGCATTAGAAATCAAGAGGCGAGCAAGCGCAACTCTCCTTTTCCAGCCTGCAGAAAGTTCGCCATATCTAATATTAAGTACAGGTTGCAACTGCAAGCAACAAATAGCTGCCACAATCAATTCTCTAGTATTTCGTATTCCTGCCCAAAATTCTACGTTTTGAGCAACAGTTAAGCTATCTTTACAGGCATTCTTATGGCCTATATAGACCATAGAAGGTATATAGGATTTTGGATCATCATATATATCTTTTCCGCAGTGCCTTATATTGCCTGATACCGGCGGTAAAAGTCCAGATAAACTTCTAATTAAGCTGGTTTTACCACTACCATTTGGACCAGTGATTAGAATCTTTGATTTTAGCTCAGCTTTAAAACTGAGATTCTTAAATAGTACCTTATTATTACGAGCGCAGGATAAATTTTCACATTCAAGCATGGATTATCTGCCCTTCCCCTTATGTTTACCTTGAGTTGAAGCCTGAGCTTTTACAAACAGCTCCCAAAATCCTTTCTGTCCGCCTTCTCTATGTATCAATTGTGCAAAACGCTGCATTAAACCATTACCCATCATAACCATCTTTGTCCATTTACCTACCGGTTTTGCTATGTCAACTATTTCTGGATCTTCTTTATAAACTTGCACATCTTTTTGTTTCTCGCGTAGCGTTTCTTGTTGTTTCATCAACTCTTTTTGCTTATTTTTTTGATATAATTCATTGAATTTTCTGTCTTCTTCCCACTCTTCTTTAAAAACTTTTCTAGGAAATATGATTTTTCTAATGCGATTTTTGTATATTTTTCTCAAAAAGAGAAATACTGCAGCTACAGCAAGTAATGTTACGCTATATAATATGATCTGTGTAAGTGGCATTTCCTGTATCTAATTCATTAAAAATACCCTTGCTATTATACCATAATTATAGAAATTGTGCAATTTTTTTGCGGGTAAAGACAATATAAAAGCAGTACTGCTCTATTTCGAAAATTGCGCAAATATCTGACGAACGGGCTTGTATGTAATAAGGTTTATTTCTATACTTCTTAAAGAATTTAGAAGTGAAACAAATATGAACTGCTGTAAAACTCATACGTGCAATGAACTGAGGAAGAACGACGTAGAAAAGGAAGTTACCCTTTCTGGATGGTTATATCGTAAGCGCGACCATGGTAACCTAATTTTTGTTGATTTAAGAGACTTCTACGGAATCACTCAGCTAGTATTTAATAATGACAAAGACTTTTTTGATGAGATATCAAATTTAAAATTGGAGAGTGTAATTACTGTTACAGGAATAGTTGAAGCTAGAACTGAAGATACGGTAAACAGCTCTATTTCTACCGGAGAAATCGAGGTGATAGTCAACAATTTGCGCGTTGAGTCGGAAGTTGAGTTCCACTTTGATGAAGAAATAGCAAAAGAAGAAAGAAGTATATTGGCAAGCATTACCGGCGAGCAAGAATACCCAGAAAACATGAGATTTAAATATCGATTTCTTGACTTAAGACGTGAAAAAGTCCGCAACAATATTATTTTGCGCTCACAAATTATTGCAGAACTCCGCAAGCTCATGATAGAGCAAGGGTTGTTGGAAATTCAGACTCCAATACTTACTGCTTCGTCTCCTGAAGGTGCACGTGATTATTTGGTGCCAAGCAGACTAAACCCTGGTAAATTCTATGCATTGCCGCAAGCTCCGCAGATTTTCAAGCAATTGCTCATGGTCTCAGGGTTTGATAAATATTTTCAAATTGCACCGTGTTTTCGTGATGAAGACGCAAGGGCTGACCGTTCTCCGGGAGAGTTTTATCAGCTAGATCTTGAAATGTCTTTTGTAACTCAAGAAGACATCTTTCAGATTATTGAGTCTACCTTATATAAAGTGTTCGCCAAATTTTCTCGCAAGTCTGTCGATAAAGATTTTCCACGCATTACATACAAAGAGGCAATGCTTAAGTATGGTTCTGACAAGCCAGATTTGCGTAATCCACTATTAATCAGCGATGTTACAGAAATTTTCCGTGATTCAGGGTTCAATATTTTCAAAAGCAATATTGAGCGTGGTATGGTAGTGAGAGCCATCCCTGCACCTAAAACAGCAGAGGAACCACGCAGCTTATTTGATAAAAAGATAGAACATGCGCAAAAAGAATTCGGTGCTAAGGGTCTCGGATATATAACGTTTGATAAAGATGGAACTGCGAAAGGCCCAATTGCTAAATTTCTTGATGAAAATAGGCTAAACCACATAAGAGAAGCAACAAACATAGAGCCAGGAGATAGTGTATTTTTTGCTTCTGACAAAGAGAATGAGGCGGCAAACATTGCAGGAAAAGTACGCACTCTTTTAGGGTCAGAACTCAGTCTTATAGATGATAATATCTTCAAGTTTTGTTGGATCATTGATTTTCCATATTTTGTATATGACGATAAAAGTAAAAAAATCGATTTCTTTCATAACCCATTCTCCATGCCACACGGTGGTCTGAAAGATTTAGAGGACAAAAATCCACTGGATATCCTTGCTTACCAATATGATCTTGTTTGCAATGGAATAGAACTGTCAAGTGGGGCGATTCGTAATAACAAACTGGATATCATGTATAAAGCTTTTGCCATTGCAGGTTATAGCCGGGGAGAAGTTGATACAAGATTCGGTGCACTTGTACGTGCATTCAGATTTGGTGTTCCTCCTCATGGTGGAATAGCACCAGGAGTTGATAGAATAGTTATGCTGCTTGCTGATGAGCCAAATATTCGTGAAGTAATCTGTTTTCCTATGAACCAGCAAGGTGAAGATGTTCTAATGGGTGCTCCTTCCAAGGTGGAGGATAAGCATTTACGTGAGTTGTCTTTGCAGATCATTGAGTGAAAAATCTTATAGCAAGGAGCACCGGTTAATGATATATTAGGTTATGTTAAATCGAAAGATTATGACTAACATCCAAAAGGCAATACTATCGGGCATAATCTGCAACATGATTATATGGTATGAATTAACTCTATTTGGAGTTTTAACACATATAATAAGCAATGTTTTTTTTCCTTCAGAAAGCGATTATTTAAGCACAATCAAATTTCTTGGTAGTTTTGCAATTGGATTTGGATTTAGACCACTTGGTGCATTTATTTTTGGTTACATTGGAGATAAATACGGCAGAAGGAAAATTTTGCTGACTTCCGTAATATTAGCTTCGATATCATCTACTGCAATTGCGATTATACCAAGCTTTAAAGAAATAGGAATATTTTCTCCTATACTGCTTCTGCTTTGTAGAATAACACAAGGAATGGCAGCAGGTGGAGAAACAAGTATCAATTCAGCTTTTTTAATAGAGCATTCAAGCGATAAAAAAAATCTAGGCTTTTTAGGTAGCATGAAAGCTTTTAGTGGTGCTCTTGGTTCTATTACATGCTTTGTAATGATAGCTGTTTGCAAAAAGTTTACAGGTGAAAATTATGAAATTTGGGGCTGGAGGTTGCCCTTCTATTTCTGCTTCATTATGGGCATAATAGGCTTTTTAACAAGATATATAATGGAAGAGAGCTTAGCATATAAAGTGCACGATCAAAATAAAAGCTTATCTAATTCTCCATTTTTAGAGTTAATCAGGGACTATAAAAAAGCATTTGTGATAGCAATTGGACTTGGTATTGCTCAAAATGCAATCGTTTATTCAGCAATCATGTTTTACAACATATCTGTAAAAGAATTTACCCTGTCAGGCATCGATATTAAAAATGTAGTAAGAATTATAAGCGAAATTATATTTGGAACATCTGCAGTGTTGTTCGCAACGTTATCTGATAAAGTTGGGAGGAAAAACGTGATGGTTCCTGTACTAATAGTATTAGCTTGCGCTAGCTTACCGGCATTTTCGCTACTGTCCTATGATAACCACTATGTTATAACGCCCACTTATTGGCTAATAACCATACCAATAAGTGCATCTTTTGGAATATATAATTCTCTTGCTTGCGAGTTATTTCCAACGAAAGTTAGGTGCACGGGCTTTAGCCTCGCACATAACATATCTGCAGGAATATTTGGTGGCCTTTCTCCATCCATATGCATGTGGCTTATAGAAAAAACCGAAACAAAACTTGCAGCAGGCATTTATCTTACTGCCTGCGCATTAATTAGCCTAATATCTGTGCTTCAAATTAAAGCCAAAGACAGAAAAGTTGATTGGTGAAATCGTTTCAGTCGAAAAATAGCGCTTCAATGGATTTTTCGATGTGTTTAGTGATAGGAGCGGTGATAGTGATTTCTTTATTGTTTGGCAGTTTTAAAGATAAAGAATGCGAATGAAGGTGAATTTTATTTGCTATCCCATCAATAAAAGCTTTTTTACCACCATATTTACCGTCACCAAGAATAGGGCAATTTATATGAGCTAAATGTGCACGTAACTGATGGGTTCTGCCGGTAATTGGTTGTAATTTTAAATAAGCAACATTGTGTTTGGATTTTGCTATAATTGAAAAATGCGTAGTGGCATTCTGAGGTGAATTTTCATCAACGACCACTTTTTCTTGACCTGAAACATATTTTTTCACCAATGGATAGTCTATTGTTCCACTATCCTTGCTCAGTATGCCAGAAGTTAATGCTAAATAAGTTTTTTTTACTCTTCGTCCTTTAAATTCTTCCATAAGGTATCTGGCAACATTAGCGTTGCGTGCGAATATTATCACTCCACTCGTATCTCTATCTAGCCTATGGACAATTTTAAATGTTTCTCCCTCTCTTATTTGGTCAAGCAAATCACTCATGCTAATCTTTACTTTTACGCCACCTTGAACGATGACCCCTGCGGGTTTGTTTATAGCTAGTATATATTCGTCTTCATATAATATGTTCTCTCTTAGTAGATTCACTAACTTTTCATTATATTTGCGATCAGAATTAGCGTTTTCAATATAATTCAAGTGCTTCAGCGTTATAGTTTGCCCAGAATTTACTCTATCACTGGACTTTGCTTTGCAATCATCAACTTTGATTAATCCTTTCCTTAAAGATTTTTCAATTACAGATTGCTTTAAATCAGGAAAGATTCTTCTGATGTACCTATCCAGCCTAACGTTATCGTCTTCTATTAATATGGTTTTTATACTTTGTAGCATTCCATTATTTATAATGAATATCTAGTGAAATGTCAATTATTGGTGTCATTCCAGTGTCAAGCACTGGAATGACACCGAAGGGGCTACTGCCGTCATAAAGGAACCAGTGTCAGCTACTCGGATGACAGGAGAAGGAGACTACTGAGATGACAGCTAGCCTGACAACCGTCATCCCGCTGCTTGTTAGCGGGATCTAGAGATACCGCGAATGAATCGCGGTATGACGGTTCGCGGCGGCATGACGTAGAGCTTGCGTTAGCTATACTTTTATACTCACCAACTCAGCTGGATCCAAGTAGTCAGAGCACTGGGATGACAAAAAAAGGAGGGCACTTGGATGACGGGAGAAGGAGCTATTTGGATGACATCGTTTACTATACAATGTTTGTACAGTTCTGGATAAAAAAATTAGCTAACAAATTTATAAATATCAGTATACAGCTCATCAACGCTTGGTTCTTTACTATTTTTGGCAAAATCTTCCGACTTTTTTACTAAATCACGTATTTCCTTATCAATTACTTTGCACTCTTCTTCTGAAGCCATTTTATTATCTGTCATGTATTTCTTTAAAGTGCTTATAGGGTCATGATTTTGCTTCATATCTTCAACTTCTTCTTTTAAGCGATAAGTAGCAGGATCTGACATTGAGTGACCGCGATATCGATATGTCTTCATTTCAAGCAGGATAGGCCCTTTTCCGCTGCGTGTGTGTTCCGCTGCTTCGCTTGTAGCCTCATAAACAGAGAAAAAATCCATTCCATCAACTTGTTTTCCAGGAATACCAAAACTTTCTCCTCTTTTATATAACTCTGTTACTAAAGTTGATCTTTGCACGGAGGTTCCCATTGCGTATTCATTATTTTCTATGATGTAAACCACAGGCAACTCCCACAAAGATGCCATATTAAACGATTCATATACTTGTCCTTGATTTGCAGCACCGTCGCCAAAATATGTAAATACCACATTATCTTTTTTCTTATATTTATTAGCAAATGCTATTCCTGTGCCAATTGGAACTTGTGCTCCCACTATTCCATGCCCGCCGAAGAATTTTTTTTCAACGTCAAATACGTGCATCGAACCACCTTTACCTTTCGAGCATCCTGTTTCTTTGCCGGTAAGCTCTGCCATTACAACATTTGGATCAGAATCACATGCGAGCATTAAGCCATGGTCTCTATAACTTGTGATAAAAGCGTCACCTAATTTTGATGCAGCTTGAGTTCCAACTGCAACTGCTTCTTGTCCTATTGATAGGTGACAGAACCCGCCTATTAATCCCATCCCATATAATTGTCCTGCTTTTTCCTCAAATCTGCGTATGAGTAGCATTTTCCTGTAGAATCCAATTATCTGTTCTTTAGTGAAATTTTCTGCTTTCATATCGATTTCTTTTTCATTAAACTAACACAATACCAGGAATTTTAAATTTTTGCTAATGAACTATTACCACTGGCTTGAGGCTTTTCACGTTATCTCTGTTATCATGTGGATGGCAGGTATGCTTTATTTACCCAGGCTTTATGTCTACCATGCAACTGTAAAACCGGGATCGGAAAATGATAGCTTGCTTCAAACAATGGAAAAGAGGCTACTTAGATATATCATAAACCCTGCAATGCTTTTCTCACTTGGTCTTGGAATTACACTAATGGTTATTAGGGAAGCATATCGTGAAGGATGGTTTCATGTAAAAGCATTTGCAATACTTTTGATGTTAATTATTCATATGCTACTTGCAAAATATAGGAAAAATTTTGCAATGGGTTCGAATAAGAAGTCACATATTTATTTTCGCGTTTTAAATGAAGCAGTTACAGTATTGATAATAGTTATAGTTATTATGGTTGTTGTAAAACCTTTTTGACTGACCTTACCCAAAAAAAGCAGAAAGCTCGTACCTGTTCAGATGCATGGCTAATGTACAATACTGAAATAAAAATTCCAGTGCTCCCTTTCTTGTCATCCCAGTGCTTGACACTGGGATCCAGCTTTCTTTACAAATTCACCAAAAGTGCTTCATTCTATAACGCAAAACCCATACTCACCAAACTCAATGCATTACTTGCAATTAAGTTTCCTGGATGCCAGTGTCAAGCTACTCGGATGACACCATTCTTTTTCCTGGATCCCAGTGTCAAGCACTGGGATGACAAGAAGAGGGCACTGCCCTCTTGGATGGAAGCCAGTGTTAGCTACTTTCATGACACCCTGACAACCGTCATCCCGCTACTTGTTAGCGGGATCTAGAGATACCGTGATGGTATGACGTAGGGGTTGCCGAGAACTTGTCATCCCAGTGCTTGACACTGGGATCCAGTTTTTCGTATAATTTTGTCAAAATCTATTGTGCTAGCAAGTTCACTAGCGTCACGCGCTGGTCTGTTAGACATTTACGTGTAGGGTGAAGAAATTTTGAAAAAGACATACCAAATATGAAAGGCCTATATATTAAAACTTACGGCTGTCAGATGAACGTTTATGACTCCGTTTTAATGGAAAATGTAATTAAACCTTTGGGGTTCAACGTTGTTAGTGATGCAGGGAAAGCCGATTTAGTGATACTGAATACTTGTCACATTAGAGAGAAGGCAGCAGAAAAACTTTACTCAGAGCTTGGGAAGATTCATTCGTTACGAAAAGAAATGACTATAGTGGTGGCTGGGTGTGTAGCGCAAGCAGAGGGAGAAGAAGTGTTCAGAAGGGCTCCTTTTGTTGATATTGTTGTTGGTCCGCAGAGTATCGCTACCTTACCGGAGCTGATAGTCAAAGCAAGCAGAAGTAAAGGTCATGTAATAAACACTGATTTTCCTGAAGTTGCAAAGTTTGATAAATTGCCAGATGAATGCTATGGCAATAGCCAGGGGTCTTCTGCGTTTCTTGCCATACAAGAGGGTTGTGATAAATTTTGTACGTTTTGTGTAGTGCCCTATACTCGTGGAGCTGAGTATTCACGTCCAGTGAATGAAATATTTCGTGAAGCATTGAAATTAGTTGCAAATGGGGCAAATGAGATCAATTTGCTTGGTCAGAACGTCAATGCTTACCATGGGGAGTGCGAAGGGGAAGTGTGGGATTTAGGAAAATTAATTAGTCATATTGCTAAAATTGAAAAGCTAGAGAGGATTCGTTATACAACTTCTCATCCAAGAGATATGCATGAATCTCTCTACTTGGCACATGCGGAAGAGCCAAAGCTCATGCCGTTTGTTCACCTGCCTGTGCAGTCTGGTTCGAATAAAATATTGCACGCGATGAACAGGAAACACACTGCAGAGGAGTATTTGGAAATAATAGACAGATTTCGCAAATTGAAACCTGAAATCGAATTTTCTTCTGATTTTATTGTTGGTTTTCCTGGAGAAACCGAAAAAGATTTTGAAGAAACTATGAAATTAGTAGAAAAAGTTAGATATGCTCAGGCTTATAGTTTTAAATACAGCCCAAGACCAGGCACACCGGGAGCGGAAAGAAAAGATCAAGTACCAGAAGAGGTTAAAACAGAGCGCCTTCTTCGTTTACAGAAATTAATTAGTAAGCAACAACTTGAGTTTAACCAGAGTATGGTAGGCAAAACTATACCTGTTCTATTTAGCGATAAAAAAGGTAAACACCAAAACCAAATTATTGGTAAAAGCCCATATATGCAATCAGTGTGCATTGATGATTCTGAAGATAAATACAGGGACAAAATAGTAAATGTGAAAGTGTTGGAAGCTCGGCAGAGTAGTTTGCTGGGGTGTGCATTTCACTGATTTTAAGCAGCGTTAAATATAAATCTTAAGCAAAGAGTATTGAAAAAATGCAATCATAATCTTTTTCAAAAGTTACAAAGTTTAATTGCTACCTCTGCTGAACGGGTACCTTAAACCTACAAATAGTAGTCTTGAGCTTACCTATATCAATTTTTTGTACAAGATGAGTTAGTAACAACTTTATGTATAAAATTGAAGAAGAATAAAAATACAATAACGAGCATTAAATTAAATATTCCCACCTTTAAAAAACCCTCTTTATATATTTCTAAAGATTCTAAATAATTTATTTTACCATTTACTGAAGGAACTGACATAAATTTTGATATTGCAACTCCGGCTAGGTTAGAAAACGCTAATGACAGCATTACTATACCCATCACTACTCCTCTAAGGTTTTTGGGGGCTAGTGTAGTTGCTTGTTCTTGGACTAATGGAGCAATACATAATTCTCCCAGTCCCATAAAGGAGATAGCAATTATTAAATATAAGTATTCTACTTTACCTTCAATGTTAGAGTTTAAACATCCTATGTACAGTGTGAAAAAACACATAGCCATTGTCAGAAGGCCAAGGGTAAACATGGAAGTTGCATATTTTTGCTTAAACTTCATGTATGTTCCAAAAAGAAAGCCAAGTATTATAATTGACAAAGGATTTATGGCTTGAGAAACTGAAGCTGGAATTGTTATACCTAATACATTGTTAATAACGTTTCTTTCGGTGAATAAGTTAACTAAAGAGCCAAGCTGCATTTCTAAAGCAAAAAAACACAAGAAAAATACCACAAGAATAGATAATGCCACTAATTTTCGTCTTTGTTCTGCTGATAATTTAGATATTATATAAATAAATATGCCCAGAGCTGTTATTCCAACAAATATGAGCATATTAGTAAAAAATTCACTATGTATAAGCATTTTAGCAATTATTGATGATGACAGAAAGCTTCCTATCAATACTATACCAAAAATTTTAATCCCTAATATGCGCTTATTCATAAGCTCTGGATAAGGAGAAAGGCCGCTATCTCCTAAAAGATTCTGAAATTTGAGAAAAAAGATTAGCCCTATAGACATCCCAATACCAGCTAAACCAAAGCCGTAGTGCCAGCCAAACAAGTGGGCTACATAACCACATGAAATAGAAGCCAACATTGCTCCAATATTCACGCCTACGTAAAATAAAGTAAAGCCTCTGCTACGTTCAGGATCGTCTTTGCCATAGCATGAACTAAGTAAGTTAGTTACGTTCCCTTTAAACATACCAGTACCTATGGCTATTAGAGATAAACCTAAATATAATAAACCTGGTTCAAAGTCAACTAATGACATGCAAGCATGACCTGCTATCATCACTATCCCTCCAAGCAACACCATGTTGCGGAATCCCATCAACTTATCAGCTAAAAAACCTCCAAGTATTGGTATAGCATAACCTATTGCAGCAAATAATGAGTAAATAGTAAAGGCCCTCTCATCAGTGAAACCTAAGTGAGAAGTCAAAAATAGGACCAAAAGTGCCCTCATTCCATAGTAAGAGAAACGTTCCCACATTTCAACAAAGCACAACATTTTTAAAAATTGTGGAAACTTATCTGTCTTCTGATCCATAAAATACCCCTAAAGCTTGGGTTAATGTTAAGTAAAACAATAAAAACTGCAAGTAAAACTTAAAAAAAGGTATTGGAAGCTCGGCAGAATAGTTTGTTGGGGTGTGAGCTACGGAAAATATTTTTGAATTTGTAATTTTTCAGAAAGCCCTATATTCTTTAGTTTTACATAGCGAACATGAAGTCAAAGCATTATCCTGATACAGTAAGTAGTCCTGATTTTTCATCGTTAGAAAAGGAAATCATAAAATTTTGGCAGGAAAACAAAGTTTTTGAGCGGTCAGTTGAAGAACGTTCCAAGGATAATTGTTTTGTCTTTTACGATGGGCCTCCGTTTGCAAATGGACTTCCGCATTATGGACATTTACTCACTGGTTTCATCAAAGACGCATTTGCAAGATATCAAACTATGCTTCAAAAAAGGGTTGAACGTAGATTTGGCTGGGATTGCCATGGATTGCCGGCTGAGATGGGTGCAGAAAAAGAACTTGGAATATCTGGTAGAACTGAGATAGAGAAGTTTGGTATAGATAAATTTAACGATCATTGCCGTACTTCTGTGATGAAATTTTCATCAGAGTGGGAGAAGTATGTAAATAGGCAAGCAAGGTGGGTAGACTTTCACAATGACTATAAGACTATGGATAAATCATTCATGGAGTCGGTCATGTGGGCATTCAAGCAGCTTTATGATAAGGGTCTGGTGTATGAATCAGTGCGCGTTGTACCATATAGCTGGGCATGCGAAACTCCATTATCTAATTTCGAAACAAGGCTTGATAATGCGTATAGAGAAAAAGTTAGCAAAGCTGTAACTGTTGCATTTGAGCTTTTAGAAAACCCACAGCAATTTAAAAGTGTTAAACGAAAGTGTAAATTACTTGCTTGGACTACAACTCCTTGGACGTTGCCGAGCAACTTGGCTTTAGCAATAGGAAAAGATATTAAGTATTGTGCAGTGTCAGTCCACCCTTTGATGTCATTCCAGCGCGTGACGCTGGAATCTATTTCTGGATCCCAGTGTCTGGGCACTGGGATGACAGGGAGTAGTGAAGGAAGTTCAATGAATGGTGAAATATACATTTTTGCTGAAAGCTACTTAGAGAAATTTATCAGCCACTCTGAACAAAACAATATTCCATATGAAAACTGCAATATAAAACTTAAAGCGAATGATCTTGCAGGTCTTTCTTACAAACCACTGTTTGACTATTTTAAAGACACAAAAAATGCATTTCGCGTTTTTATTGCTGATTATGTGACGGAAGAAGACGGTACTGGCGTTGTGCATACTGCTCCTGGATTTGGTGAGGAAGATTTTTACCTTTGCCAAAGCCATGATATTCCAGTTATTTGTCCAATTGATAACAGTGGAAAATTTACTGCTGAAGTTTCAGATTTGGCAGGGGTTCATGTTTTTGATACCAATGATACAGTAATAAAAAAATTAAAAGAGCAAGGGAATTGGTTTAAAACTGAGCAATATATTCACAATTATCCACACTGCTGGAGAACTGACACTCCTTTGATCTATCGCACTATGCCTTCTTGGTATGTTGCTGTTACAAAATTCAAAAGCAGAATGGTAGAGCTAAATAAGAGAGTTAATTGGATACCAAACCACATTAGAGATGGTCAATTTGGAAAATGGCTTGAAGGGGCACACGACTGGTCAATTTCACGCAATCGATTCTGGGGTACGCCAATCCCTGTATGGAAATCAGATGATGCGAGATATCCAAGAGTAGATGTATATGGTTCAATAGAAGAACTGGAGAGAGATTTTAATGTTAAAATAGACGACTTGCACAGACCATTTATCGATACTTTAACAAGACCAAATCCTGATGACCCAGTAGGAAAATCAGTTATGCGCCGTGTACCTGACGTGTTTGACTGCTGGTTTGAATCTGGCTCGATGCCATTTGCGCAAGTCCACTATCCGTTTGAAAATAAGGAGTGGTTTGAATCTGCGGATTTTATTACTGAATACATAGCGCAAACCAGGGGGTGGTTTTATACGCTCTTTGTATTGTTCACTGCTTTGTTTGATAGGGAACCATTTAAGAACTGCATATGCCACGGTGTTGTTTTGGATGTAAAAGGGCAAAAATTGTCCAAACGTTTGAATAACTATGCAGATCCAATGGAGGTTTTTGATAGATACGGTTCTGATGCACTGCGTTTTCTTATGCTTTCTGGATCTATTGTTTGTGGTGGTAATTTGCTACTCGATAAAGAAGGAAACTCAATACGAGATGTTCTGAAAAACGTAATAAAACCTATTTGGAACAGTTATCACTTTTTTACTATGTATGCAAATGCAGATGGAATTAAAGCTGAAGTTTGTAAGGATTATCAAAGTACTATTGATCGCTACATGATTTCCAAATGTTTTGAAGCTGTAGAAAGTATCCAAGCTTCTATGAACAGCTATAACTCCCAAGAGGCTTGCAAAATTTTAATGAACTTTTTTGAAGTGCTAAATAATTGGTATATTCGTCGCAGTCGCGAGCGTTTTTGGAAAAGTGATTTGGATCAGGATAAAACTGATGCTTATAATGTTCTATATACGGTTTTTTATTACATACTAAGAGCTGCAGCTCCTTTGTTGCCACTTATAACAGAGAATATATGGCAAGGGCTTAAGTATGAAGAAACATCTGTTCATTTGGCTGATTTCCCACAATTAGAGAAGTTTGATAGTCAGCTCATTGCCAAGATGGATTTAGTGAGAGAGGTGTGCAACTCTGCACTTTCGATCAGAAACACTTTTAATATACGTATCAGACAGCCGCTTGGCAGTATGATCATTTATCATCAGTCTTCCTGTAGTTTTCTTGAAGGTGAACCGCTTTCTGTCATCCCAGAGTTCTCTCCTGTTATCCAAGTAGCTGACACTGGGATACAGTGTGCTGCAGATTCAAATGAGTACCAGGAGATGATAAAAGATGAGGTGAATGTAAAAAGCTTGGAATTAGTAAACAGACTTGAAGGTATTGCATCACTAGAGTTAAAGCTAAATTTCCCACTGCTTGGGAAAAGAATTCCAGACAAAATCAAGAAGCTAGTTCAATATGTCAAGGAGGGAAAATGGAAGCAAGTTGAGAATGAGCAGATATTTCTAGGAGACGAATCAGAGAACTATATTATAGAAAAAGGCGAATATGAACTATTGTTAAAAGCAAACAGTGAATATTCCTCTGTATTTGATAACAATAAAGGGATTGTCATTCTAAATACTGAACTAAATGATGAATTAATTCTAGAAGGGCTAGCGAGAGATGCCGTGAGGCTTATTCAAGAAACCAGAAAACAAGCTGATTTTCATGTATCAAATAGAATCAGAGTAATAATCAAAACAGAAGATGAGAAAATTAAGGAAGCAATAAATACGTGGAGTGAATATATAAAAGAGCAAACTCTAGCCTTATCTTTAGAGGTTAATATAGAAATTGGAATCAACTTTTACTCTAAAGAATACCAAGATTCAATTGTTGGTATTAAGTTAGATTGTTGATAGTTGCAAATTGTTAGCATTTGTGCTATACTTAGGGTAATTGGGGTAAGGTTATGGTATGTATGCTGTTGTAGATTGTGAGGAAGTTGTTAATTTGAATAACAACAGTGATGATTTAGGTAAAGTAGAATCTATTTCCAATGTTACTTTGGAAGAGGAAGAGTCTTTTGATGCTATGGAAGCTGTTTCTAATGTAGAAGAAGGGAATGATTTAGGTCTTGCTACTTCAGAAGAGGAAGAAGAATTTTTTGATGCTGTGGAAGAACAAGAGCCGTTAGCTAATTTTAACGTTCCACTCAGTATATTTCATTATAAAGATTATAACTCTGATTTTTTTACTTCTTGGTATAATATATCAAGTAGAATATTTAAAGAGGTAAATCGAGCTTGCCCGGAGAAGAAAGTATTAAATTTAGCTCTATCAGTTTTAATGTTTCCTTATATAGTTTTCACTGCGTTAGGATTAGCCGTATATAATAAATTAAAAACAAATGATAAGACACAAATCAGTTCAGAGGAGAATAAAACAAAAAAAAGTGAAGTAAGTGAAAGTACAGCAAAAAGATTGGCATATGGTGTTCTTGCTGCAATAGTGATTCTTGTTAATATCGCTGTGCTTGCAGCATTACTTATTCCTGCAACACTCGCTTTGGCTACTTTTTATCTTTTAAATAAAAAATTATCTCATTTTTTGATTGCTGCTATTAAAATAAGTAATGGGTTATGTCAAAATGAACACCAAAATATTGAGGTGTCTTTTCATGAGATAGAGGCTATTGAAGCAGACATTAAGTGGAATATGGAAGTTAAGTTTCCACCGCAATTTAAACAACTACTTAGAGATTTATACGAAGATAAAGATGGTAGTTGGTTTAATGTTGCACGTGATTCAGAACATAATACCATACTGAAATTATCAGCTAATATCCACTTAAAAAATGGTCTTAAGCCTTTACGTAATGAGATCAAGAATGTGCTTGCAACTTCTATTCAAGAATTTGCGAAGACTATGGAAGAACTGATAAAGCTAGAAAAGAAAGAGATTACATATGATAAATTGAAGGAATTGTTGGACGAATTCAGGTTAAAAGTGGTAAGTAGCATAGATTTTAAGTTGACAACTCACTTAATATACAACGCCTATCAAGTTGCCTTTATACAAGCAGTTAGGTTTCAGCTGGATAGACGGAAAGAAGGTTTTTCACTGGAAGATGAGATAAAAAATTCTTTAGTGAGACAGGAATTAGAGAGTCAAGGTAAGGAATTACCAGGTGAGAAAGAAGTGATAATAAGAGATCTGAAAAAAGCAGGAGCAAAAGTACCGGATGTTTTAGATCATAGTGAGCTTCCTATATTTAAAGCAGAATGGAAGCGGCTTAAAGAAGAAGGGAAGATAGCTAAGAGAACAATTATTGATGTTTATAAATATATACATAGTAGAGAAACAGAGACAGCTCTAGGTAATGCTAAAGAAGAGATTGATCTTTTAAAAAAAGAAGGACAAAAAAGATATATTAGGATACATGAAAAATTGAAAGAAATATATGGAGATGTAAAAAAGAATAATTTAGCAGGTGATGTTTTAAGAAGAAGGTTAGAAGGTCTTTTTAAGTTCGAGTATGATGATCAAGAAGTTGAGCAAAGGCTAGTAAAATCAGTAATGAAAAAAGCCAAGGGTGAGTTAGGCCTATTAGGCATGCTCAGCTTAATAGACCAGTTTCGGGATTTAGAAAAGGAGATAAAAGGTTCTTTGAGTGAGAATTTAAAAGAAGCTTCAGATAAAGTAAATGCTTTTGTAGCAAAGATATATTTAGAAATAACGAAATGCAAAATACAAAATGTACTCAAAGGCCAAGCAAAGGGTATAGAGGATTCATGTAAGCTGTTAGAGGAAAAGGAGCCGGATTTAGTACAGAGGATTAATGCGCACCGAGCGGAAATTGCAGAATGCTTAGAGCAACCTATATCGTTAAGGAAAGTAATAGAAGAAAATGAGGATTTAAACAAATATTTAGAAGGTGAGCGAAATAGGAAAGGAGAACAGCATCCAAGTACAAAATTAATAGAGAAGCATTTGAAAAATAACCAAGAAATTCTCAAAGCATTAAAACAGTTAGAATTAGAAGAAAAAGGATTGTTGATAAATGAAGAAACAAAAAATGATTATATAGAAGAACTAGAATCTCGCGAAAAAATAAAGTTTGCAATAATAGAGGATGATTTACTGAAGGAGTTCGAGCGTGAAACTTTTAACGAAGAAGCAGTTAAGAAGTTGTTAGAGGAAGCGGAACTTGAATACTATTTGGCAGAAAAATGCATAAAAAGTCCTGTGATAAAAACAAAAAATAATATCAAGCACTTTTATCAAGGTTTATTGTCTCCTTTGATAGATAATTTGACAAAAGATATAATAAATAATATACCAGGAAATAGTGAAGGTTGTATACAGAAAGTTAAGAACTGGAGTAAAGTTATGTTTGGTGCAATAAAGATTGGAGCATCAAATGCTTATAAAGAGACTACAGAGAGAAAAGCGTTAAATGTGGCACATAATACTTATAAAGAAGGAGAGACATTTCTTCAATGTTTTCAGTCAAATTATGAAGGTGTTGGAGCCTTTTTAGGTAATTTATTTTCTGATGATGGGGTAACATTTAAAAATGATGTGTGGCCTAAAATAGAAGAGCATTTGCATGGAATGTGGGATAGATTTTTCAAGGATATTGAATTCAATATTGGAAATAAATTGGATGAAGTAAGTGTGACACAGCAACGGCAGGAAACTATGATTGTGACTCAACGATAAGTTCTCAAAGTTCCTCCGGTATTTTCACATACTAAATTAACTATAGCACTTGATTCTTTTTGGATCTCTTTTTCAGTTAAAGTGTGAGTTGGAGAGCAGAAAGTAACTGACAATGCTATAGACATCTTATTCGATTCTATATTATTTCCATGGTATACGTCAAATACTAAAACTTCTGTGATGAGCTCTGAGCTTTTTTTTACCACATTGATTATGTTACCTACTTTCACATCCTTATTTACAATAAATGCAAAATCACGTTTTACACTTTGGTATTTATAATCGATAAATTTCTTTCTACTTACAGGTAAATTTTCAATATTTTCTAATATCACCTCAAAACCTACAACTTTTTGCTTGATGTCAAAAAGATCTAATATATTAGGATGCAACTCTCCAAAATAACCTGCTACTTTATTCTTAAAAGAGAGAGTGCCTGACTTTCCTGGGTGGTAATGTTCTTTTTCTGCTCTCTCTATCGTTAAATTATCGCAATTGACGTTAAAAAACTCCAAAGCTGCTATGCAATCAGCCTTTGCATCAAAAACATCTACTTTCCTATTAGTATTATAATGGTTTCGCGGTAAATTATTTCCTGTTCTTATTCCACTTAAAACATGTTTAGACTGAGCTTCACCATCGTAAATCGGCCCGATTTCGAAGATTGCAAGATCAGATATTCCATGGGCAATATTATCAGCAGTAACTTGCAATAAATTTGGCATAATACTTGGTCTCATTATATTAAAGCTATTGTTAAACGGATTATCGATGATAAATAACTTATTCGAGTAACCAAATTTTTCAGCTGTTGATTCACTCATAAACGACCAGGTTAGCACTTCATGAAACCCTCTGTTTGTCATCAAAATACGCAAATTGTCGTATGTACTATCTACTTCTTCAACATTATTTGGTAGTGGTTCTTCTTTTATTTTGTCATAGCCGTATATCCTTGTTACTTCTTCGATTAGGTCAGCCGGTATTGTCACGTCCGGTCTCCAGCTTGGTACTTGTACATTCCAATTGCCTTCGGTTTTTTTATCAATACTAAACCCTAGTTTCGTTAAGATATCAAGCACCTCATCAGGCGATACAGACACACTTCCAAACTTGTTCACATCCTGATAATCAAAGCTCACCTTGGTGTCAGCACTATCTAAGCTGCCAGCAGACACTACACTTGAGGCTTCTCCACCACATAAGTCAAAAATCATTTTAGCTGCAAGATTAAGTCCCTCAAGGGTAAATCCAGGATCAACTGAGCGTGCAAATCTGTAACTAGATTCTGTGGAGATGTTCATCTGCCTTGCAGATTTAACGATAGATATAGGGTCAAACCAAGCAGACTCTAAAAAGATATCAGTAGTTTCAAGAGTACATTCACTATACTTTCCACCTATAATTCCAGCAACTCCATGAATATTTTTACTATCAGAAATAACGCTTGTGTCCGTGTTTAATAAGTATTCTTTACCGTTCAAACCAGCAAATTTTTCTCCGTCGTTTGCTTTGCGTACTGTGAGCTCTCCTTCTATTTTTTTTGCATCATACGCGTGCATTGGGCGGCTGAAAGATATCATAATATAGTTCGTGATATCAACTATTGCAGAAATGGAGCGCATTCCTATCGATTCCAGCCTATCTTTTAACCATTTTGGGCTTTCTTGATTTTTTACATTGGCGATGTATATTCCACTAATAAAACTTTCCCCGTCAGTAACTTCAACATCGATTGGTGAATTTATGGAGCTGGTAAGTTGTGGAATGCTTAAAGTCTTTAATGTCCCAATTCCAGTTGCAGCAAGGTCGCGAGCTATTCCATAAATGCCTAAGCAATCTCCACGATTTGGAGTAACATTTATATCAATTACAGGGTCACAATTGAAAAATTTATCCCCTACTTTATAATCATCAGAAAGCTCGATTATTCCTTCACTTTTCTCTTGAACCAGCGCAAGTTCAGAAGCAGAGCAGAGCATCCCTTCACTTAGCATTCCTCGTATTTTTGTGGACTTAATTGTGAGATCACTTTCTGGCAACGTGCTACCAAGAGATGCAAGTACAGTTTTCATACCTTCTCTAACATTGTTTGCTCCACAGACTATTTGTAGAATTTTACTTCCATCATTTACTTTACATAATTTTAATTTATCACCATTTGGATGAGGTACGACTTCTAATACCTCTGCAACGATAAACCCAGTCAATCTGGAATTATCGATCACATCTTCTACTTCTAACCCTATGTGAGTTAATTTATCGGTAATTTCTTCTAAACTAGCATTGGTTTCTAAATACTCCAGTAACCAAGATAACGTGAATTTCATCGATCTAACAAGAAATAAAAAAGTTATTGTAATATAAAATGTAGTGCTTTTAAAGCTTGTTGTAGTGGAATACTTCTACATCATAAACAATGATGTAGAAGCTTTTGTAACTTTATATCTTCTTGCGAAGAGAAAGAATTTTTTCTATGTCACCTTTTAAATCTATCTCCGGAAAGAATTTAAGACTTCCATAATCCCAGGCATCCTCATCAATGTTACCATCAAAAACGAAGTGTTTTATTGCATTATGGCTTTCATCTAGTACGTTGAGTCCTATGTAATAATCGCGAGTATCTTCGTCAAGGAAACAATCTACAAATTCGATGTATCCGTTACCAAATTCCTGCTCCAAATTTAAAAGATGATTAATGTTAATAAAATCTATTTCGTTCATTATATACCTCACTAAAAATTAAATTATAATCAAAATAAGATATTAAGTCAAGATATTGAATAATTTAACAAGATTAGTAAATTTTAAAATACAGAGCTGACTGTAATTAACATTCTAATTACATATTTTGTTAATATGTTAATGTTATAATAATACAGAGTCTTATCTTAATTCTTGACTTTGTCCTATAAAATTCATACTTTATTTACTGTTTATAATTCAGATTAAAATGGCACTAAATCCACTGGAACAGTTTAAGGTATATACAATAATAGAGTTACCTAGGTTATTTGGGTATGACGTAAGCTTTACCAATTCATCTCTTTTCACGATGATTTCGGTGATATTGGTGATACTCTTTTTGCTTTTTGGAATAAAGAAGGGGGCAGTAATACCAGGATATTTGCAAGCTGCAGTTGAGTATGTATATGATTTTGTTATTTCAATAATAGAAAATAACACTGGAAGCAAAGGCTTGCAGCACATTCCATTGATATTTACAGTGTTTATTTTCATTTTATCATGTAATTTGGTTGGTGTTCTTCCTTATAGTTTCACGGTCACAAGTCATGTGATAGTCACCTTCGCTTTATCGATGGTGGTTTTTATTTATATAACGATTGTTGGATTTAAAGAAAGGGGAGTAGAATTTTTACGCATATTGCTACCAAAAGGAACTCCTTCGTGGCTTGCACCTATAATAATTATTATTAAGTTGTTTGCTTATTTAGTAAGGCCGGTTAGCCTATCAATAAGGCTTGCAGCAAATATGATTGCTGGTCATACAATCATCAAAGTGATAGCAGGGTTTATTGTAAATATGAACATATTTTTCACTCCTGCGCCGTTTTTGTTCATAATTGCATTGATAGGATTTGAAGTATTTGTTGCAATTTTACAAGCTTATATATTTACTATATTAACATGTGTATATTTGTCAGATGCAGTAAAGTAATTGACTTCCTTGTAGAATATTTTACAATTATATTATAAAGAAATAATTAAAGGTAATATATGGATTTAGTAGCTTTAAAATTTATAGCAATTGGTTTAGCTGTGTTTGGAATGCTCGGTGCTGGTTTAGGTATAGCTAATATCTTCTCTGCTATGTTAAATGGGATTGCGAGAAACCCTGAATCAGAAGGTAAAATGAAAAGTTATGTTTATATTGGTGCTGCCATGGTTGAAATCATGGGACTGCTTGCGTTTGTACTTGCAATGTTATTGATATTTGCTGCTTAACAGATGCCACAGCTTGATGTTTCAACCTTCTTTTCTCAAGTTTTTTGGTTTTTAATTTTTTTCTCTTCACTTTTTTTCGTAGTAAGTTGTTTATTTTTGCCAAAGTTAGATGAAATAATAAGCACTAGAAGTAAAGAAGTATTGGATTCTTTTAATAGTTCTGTTCATCTTTTAAGACTCACGGAAGATCAGGTTGCCAAGTATAATGCCGCTTTAAACCAAGCTAGAATACAGGCAAAAAAAATCATAGATGATGCACTTGCTCAGGTAGAAGAAATGAGAGCTAATGTTAAGAATATATTAGAAGAGGAAGATAAAAAAAAGAGCAAGCTTATTGAAAAAAAAGTGGCAGAATTTAAATCTGAATATACTGATCAGTTAAAACAAATGGCTACTAGTATTGCTTTAATTTATTATACTAAATTGACTAATTCTGAAATTGAAGAGGAATTTATTGCTGACTTGGTGTCCAAAGAATTTTAGGGGTTTTTATGTCTACATCACTGATTATCGGTCTTGCCTTCTTGGTAAGTTTTGTCCTTTTGTATAAATTGCTAAAGAAAGTGATAAAAAATGCGCTTAACAATAAGCGTAACAAAAGCAAATTTTCAAGTGAAGAAACTGAAAAATTCAGGAAAGATATGTTGGAGTATTACAAAAAATCTTCTAAAAAATACAAAGAATTAGATGCAGAAGTTAATAAAATGATGAATGAAGCACTTGATAAAGCTAATAGTATCATTAAGCACAATAGACAGCAGCTAGATCAGACATTAGATGACAATACCCATTCTAACTTGAAGAAAGTCACTGACCAAGTTGAAAAAGCTCTTGGGGATTTACAGACTAACACAGTGAATATAGCTGCTGATGCTGTAAAAAAAATAATGCATGAACGTAAAGATGATAAGCGTAGTAGCGAGGTCATATCTTCATTTTCACGTGACTTAAATAAAAAATTGCATTAGGTTCAATGCAACAATTGCCTATACTTCAAGCTGATAATGTAGAAAAAATTAAGTTTGATTCTAGTTTGTGCAAAGAGCCAGAGAAACTTTTTTACTATAAATTTAATATAATTCCTTGGCAAAAATTAAATAATACTACTTTTTTTATGGTTGAAGACACAAGCCGAGATATCAACCGTTGGGTCGAAGCTCATTACGGTATTGACTATGTATTAATAAAAGTGGATAGCGAACAGATTTTAAATCTTCTTAACTCGCACTTTGGTATTTCAGAATTTGCAAGCAACTACTTATATTACAAGAATCCTAATTTTTCAGCTAAAAGCATTAAACTAAGCTCAATATTTTTTGCTTCTTTCTTTATTGTAACTTCAATTTTAACACTAACAGAGAAATATACATATTTTGCTTTGATGTTGATATTTATAATCGGATGTTCTAGTTATTTATTCAAGTTTATAGCTACAGTTTTTAGCTTATGTGAAACCTCCAACCAAAAAGTGGATTATAGTAAGCTGAATGAAGAAGATTTTCCTATATATACTATTTTATTGCCTGCTTTTAAAGAAAGTGCAGTGATAGAGCAATTGATCGAAAGCATTGAAAGTTTGGATTATCCAAAATCAAAATTAGATGTGAAGCTTCAGGTAGAAAGTGATGACCAGGAAACGCTAGCAGCTATAGAAAAGTACACTTTACCACAGTATTTTGAAGTAATAAAAGTGCCTCACTCTTTGCCTAAAACAAAAGCCAAGTCATGCAATTATGCTATGAGCTTTGCTAGAGGAAAGTATGCAGTAATATATGATGCGGACGATAAACCAGACCCATTGCAGTTAAAAAAAGCACTGATTGAATTTAATAAGGGCGACGATAAGCTTGCCTGTGTACAAGCAAAATTAAATTACTATAATTGTGATTATAATTTTCTTACACAATCCTTTTCTCTGGAGTATATGAACTGGTTTCAATACTTATTGCCTGGATTCCAAAAAATGAACATGCCAATGCCTTTGGGTGGTAGCAGTAATCATTTTTCAGTAAAAATTCTAAAAAAAGTGTTTTTCTGGGATGCTTATAGTGTTACCGAAGATGCTGACCTTGGTTTGAGACTTGCGCAAATGGGATATAAAACCAGGATGATTGACTCAGAAACATTGGAAGAGTCACCAATTGCTGTATTTGCTTGGATTAAGCAAAGAGCGCGCTGGATCAAAGGCTATATGCAAACTTATATTGTTCATTTAAAAAATATAAAGTCACTTTATAAACACACTGGATTTAAGGGAATTTTGCTATTGAATCTTTTTGTTGGCTCCGCAGCTTTTATATTTTTTACTACTCCATTTTTACTGCTTTCATTAATATTAACTAAAGTTTTAAATGAATTATTTTTGTACTACTTTGTAGTGGTATACGTTACTAACCTGATTCTTCTGGTAATAGCTGTCAAACAGCAAAAGATGCCTTTTTATTTTTATATAGTATCGATATTTTTTCCGGTCTATAGTCTGCTACATAGTGTTGCAGCTTTTCTTGCCTTGTGGGAATTTATTCTTTACCCTGAGCGATGGAACAAAACTCAGCATGGTTTATGGAAGCAAAACCTGTAGCTATTTGGCTTTTTCTCTGCTCGGTCATGGTAATTCTCATGGTAGGGATTGGTGGATTTACCAGACTTTCAAAAGCAGGATTGTCAATCACGGAGTGGAAACCAATTACTGGAACATTACCACCACTGAGTGAACAAGACTGGCTACAAGAAAAATTAAAATACGAAGCTACACCTGAATATAAAGCACTTAACTATGGTATTAGTATGGAGGAGTTTCGCGCTATATACTTAATAGAATATGTACACAGATTGGTTGCAAGACTAACAGGTTTAGTTTTTGTCCTGCCATTTATATATTTCATATTAAGAAGAAAAATATCTAAAAAGGTAGTAATAAAGCTATTTGTGGCATTATTATTTGGAGCTTTACAAGCTTTTGCTGGTTGGTATATGGTTAAAAGTGGTTTAGTAACTGAACCTCATGTTAGCCACTATAGGCTTGCACTTCACTTATTATTAGCATTAATTATCTTTGCATTATTGTCATATCAATTTTTTGATTACCAAATATGGATCCCAGTGTTACGTACACAACTATACGAACATTGCAGTATAAGAGTAATTTTCACCAAGAAAGATGTCATCCCAGTGCCCAGACACTGGGATCCAGAAAACTTAACTTTAAATAAGTGGCTGCATAGTAAAAGCTGGATTCCAGTGTCAGCTACTTTCATGACACCATTTGCTGTGCAATTTATTTTCAAAAGTAAGCGTTCGTACAGTTGTGTGTCAGCTACTCGGATGACAGGATTTCAATCTACTAACAGTAGTATATATTACACAATACTTATTCTGATTCTAATTGTAATACAAATAATTTTCGGCGCATTTGTTGCGGGATTAAATGCTGGTTTGATTTACAATACCTTTCCACTAATGGACGGACAAGTCGTTCCAGAAGATTTATTTTTCTTACAGCCTATATGGCTGAATATCTTTGAGAACAGAGCGACAGTGCAATTTATACATCGAGCACTGGCATTGCTAATACTAACTTTGGTAGTAATACTCACAGTAAAAAATGCTAGCGTAAAACCGGTATATATTATGCTGCTCTCCATCATCATTCAGATAATTTTAGGAGTGGTTACTCTTTTGTTACACATACCAATAGCCATTGCCATAGCTCATCAAGTGTTTTCATTTGTCTTGTTTGGGTCAAGTTTGTACTTCTTGTGTTATTTAAGAAAGCAGACTACATCACCAATCTGCACATTTTTTCCTTCTTGAACGGGAATATTTTTTATCACCATTGCTGCTTCAGCACATATGATATTTTCCATTTTCATTGCCTCCACCACAAATAAAGGTTGTCCTATTTCCACCTGATCTCCTACATTTACGTGTAATTTAACTAATAAACCAGATATTGGGGATTTTACAGCATCTGCTGAAATCCCTTCTGTTTCATTATTTAGCATTAACCTACTTAATTCAGCTACATGAGGCTTAAATATACAACACTCAGCTTTCATGCCTGCATGTCTTATGAAGTACTTGCTGCCTTGTCTTTCTATTTTAAGTGCTATATTGGTATCGTCATTAATTGTGATATATAGCAATCTATAACTTGATTTCCACTTGCCTATAACGGAGTATTTATTGTGATTATATACTGTTATTAATATATTATCTTGGTATTTTGCATTTACGGAGTACTCATTGTCATTTATATTCACTATGAATAAATCTCTTGCACGGTCACCTGCCATCCGAGTAGCTGATACTGGTGCCCCTTCTTTTTTACTAGATTCCAGTGTCACGCACTGGAATGACACCTGAGATGTTTCATTCACTGCTTTATGATGGTACCTTTCTTCATTTTCCAAATGAACATATAACGCAGTGAAAATAAATATTTTAATATACTCCTCTGTAACAAAATCGCCGTGAAACCCACTAGGGTAATGATCTGGAATGAATCTCGTATGGAGCTTTGCTGCGATAAAATTTGGGTGATGGAAGATGGATTCTAGAAATTCTATATTATTTGTTACTCCTTCTATATAGCATTCAGACAATGCTTTTTGCATTCTGCTGATCGCTTCTACTCTATCTTTTCCATATGTTATAACTTTTGCAATCATTGAGTCATAGAACGTGCTAATTTCTGAACCTGCAGCAACTCCATCATCTATTCTTACATAATCATTTTCACCCGGTTTATCGTAATATTTTATTCTTCCGCTGGAAGGGAAAAATTTCTTCGATGGGTCTTCAGCGCAAATTCTACTTTCTATTGCAGAACCAGTAAGTTTAATATCATCCTGATTGAATCTCAATTTCTCTCCACAGGAAGTTCTAATCATTTCTTCTACTATGTCTATTCCAGTTATAAATTCTGTTACTGGATGCTCAACTTGCAATCTCGTATTTACCTCAAGAAAATAGAAGTTTTGGTCTTTATCTACAACAAACTCAACAGTGCCTGCTGAAAAATAGCCAACTTGCTTTGCCAGAGAAACACATTGAACATACATTTTTTGTCTTACTTCTTCACTAATGAATGGACTTGGCGTTTCTTCTATTATTTTCTGATTATTCCTTTGTATCGAGCATTCTCTTTCTCCAAGACAAACTATATTGCCATATTTATCTGCTATGATTTGTATTTCAATATGTCTTGGCAACTCTATATATTTCTCTATAAAGATACTGCCATCCTTAAAACTTTTCTCTGCTTCATTTGTGGCTGATGTAAATGCTAGTTCAATTTCTTTTTTGGAGTTTACAATTCGCATTCCTTTGCCACCACCGCCTGATGCAGCTTTAAGCATAACCGGAAAGCCAATTTCTTCAGCAACTTGAGCTGCGTGGGCAGCGTCGCTAATCTTACCCATATATCCTGGCACTACATTCACTCCAGCTTTTTTTGCCGCTTCTTTTGCTGTTATTTTGTTGGCTGTAACTTCTATTGTTTCTGCACTGGGACCGATGAAGTCTATATTATGTTTTTGAAGAGCACGTGGAAAATCTGGATTTTCTGCTAAAAAACCATAGCCAGGATGAACCGCCTCAGCACCTGTTTCAACTGCTACTTCACATATTTTTTCAATGTTTAAGTAACTGAGGCAAGATGGCGAAGGGCCGATATATCTTGACTCATCTGCTTGTCTTACATGCACAGAATTTACATCTGCATCCGAATATATGCATACACAAGATATACCCATCCTACGAGCAGTTCTGATAATCCTGCAGGCAATCTCTCCTCTGTTTGCTATTAAAATCTTACTGTACTTCTTTTCCGTCATCGTATGAGTATACTTTCTTAAGTTGAGAAAGTAAATTATTGCCTGCAAGTAATTTTTAGCTTCATGCTACAGCTAAATCACTATTTAAAAGTTGCAATAACATCAGGATCTGTCACTATAGTACTTTCATCATACAAGCCGTATATCCCGTTACATGCCTTAAACAACAAACATGTAGATCCTCCAGAAGCTATTGTAGCTACTGAAGCTAGTGCAAGAGATTGAGAAACCAAAAATAAAAAGTACAAGGATAAACACAAGGCAGCAATACACGCTATAGCTCCTATTATGTATAAGCACAAATGAAATTTGCTATTACATATAAAACCGCCCTTTATACCTGCAATTTGCTTAGCTTCTTCCCGTTCTGCAGCATTTAAAAAATAAAGAGGAGCTACCGCTACTCTCCCATGAAGAATGCAGCTTTTATCGCAGAGTGCTTCTTTAATATATCTCTTATATCCTTAAGTTTCTCTTTTAATCTTTCTGATTCTTTCCAATTTTTAGCTTCTTCTGCTTTTTTAACCTTACTCTTAGTACCTTCTTCCAAATTTCTCATAATCTCTTTGAGTGCAGGTAGCAGAATTTCTTGACTTGCTGCTATATGAAATGGGTTCCCATTTTCATCAAGCCTATGCTTAGCTGCATAAGCAACATTCTCTGTGCAAATTCTGACAAATTCATCTTTATTTCTTGCTTTTGCAACTTCAAATAAGTCAGCCATAACATACCTCGCTATATTTAACCAACACTAAATTATACAACATAACTTACGAAAAACAAGTAGATTTTACCTCTCAGAATAAATAAATTCTACATTGTTACAAACGTGGATTTTGGGTATCATAGCCTATACTTTACTGTAACAATAACATGCCAAACGTAGTCACGAGATTCGCTCCATCACCCACAGGGTTTTTGCACATTGGAGGGGCCCGCACTGCGTTATTTAATTGGCTCTATGCAAAGCATCATGGTGGCAGGTTTTTGCTAAGGATTGAGGACACCGACAGAAAACGTTCAACGCAAGAAGCAATTGATGCAATTATAGAAGGTCTAAGATGGCTCGGTGTGAGCTATGATGGGGAAATAGTATATCAGTCAAAAAGAATAGAGCGGCATAAAGAAGTAGCAAACCTTTTAGTTGAGAAGGGTAGGGCGTATCACTGTTACTGCCCTGAGGATGAAGTTGCAGAAAAGAAAATAAAAGCAAGAGAAGAGGGCAAGATATATAAGCATAAGTGTACTACAAAACCTCCTTCTTGTCATCCCAGTGCTCGACACTGGGATCCAGAAAAAAATATGTGGTCACGCGCTGGAATGACATCCGGTGTGAGGTCAGTTATCCGTTTCAAAGTGCCAGACTCGCAAGAGATCGTCATTGATGACAAAATATACGGCCAAATCAAAGTAAATAGCAACCAGCTTGATGATATAGTGATCTTACGCTCTGACAACACTCCAACATATATTTTTGCTGTCGTAATTGACGATCATGATGCTGGAATAACTGATATAATACGTGGTTCTGACCATCTTACTAATACCTTTAAACAACTACTAATATACCAGGCTCTTGATTTTGACATTCCACGCTTTGCACATGTGCCGCTTATCCATGGGGAAGATGGGAATAAGCTATCCAAAAGGCATGGTGCCACAAGCGTTTGCGATTATGAAAAGATGGGAATATTGCCAAAAGCGATGCGTAATTACTTGCTGAGACTTGGCTGGAGTCACGGCAACGATGAGATTATTAGCGATGAGCAAGCAATAGAGTGGTTTAATTTAGAAAGTATTGGTCGTTCACCTGCACGGCTCGATTTCAAAAAACTGGAGCATTTGAATAACCACTATATTAGTAATATGAGCAATGAAGATATTCTGACTCTAATGCTTAGAGAAAATACTCTAACTGACAAAAAAAAGGGCTATTTACTGCAGGGACTGACAGAGCTAAAAAAAAGAGCAAACTACCTGACCGAATTATTGGATTTAGCAAAATTTTATATTCAAGATCCGCCACTTGATTTAAGTGAAGAAGCTTGTCAAATTGTCAAATCTAACCTCAATATAATTAAGTTACTCGCATCATTTCTGTCAAAGATCGGTGATGAAAATTGGAATAAGGGTTTTTTATCTTCTCAGATCAAGGAATGTGCAAAATTGCACGATATGAAAATAAGCGATGTATACCACTCATTACGCGCCCCTATAACTGGAGTAATGGATGCACCTGGAATCATTGATATCATGGTGATTCTTGGTAAAGATGAGTGTATAAGAAGGTTACAAGCAATTTAAATGAAATAAGAAAATTACTTGACATCCTTCGCCAGCCTTATCATGACGTGTATAACAATGTTACAAAAAATAATATCATAGAATTCAATAGGATAATCCCTAGAGAATTACTCATCTACAAAAAGCCAAATCGTGTTAATTCTGTTTAGATGTAAAAGATAAGCTAAATCTTTACAAAGAAAACATCTCAAGCAGCAAGACACCTTTGATTGAAAGAGAGCACCAAATTTATGGTGAGCAACTGCGCTACAACTAAATCGACAAATCTTAATAGGGGAAAAACTGACCTTACCCAGAAAAAGTGGAGAGAAAGTTTGGAATGTTTTTCACAAAGAGAATGATGAATCAAAATGCTCAGGAATGCAATAGTTAATAGTGGAGTGTCTACGTTGTTTGTTATAAAAAATTTCTATATATTCAAATATAGCAGTTTTGATATGCTGTTTAGAGTGCCGAGAGGTGTCTATTGGTAACTCCCTTTTTAGAGAACTGAAGAAGCTTTCCACAACAGAATTGTCGTAACAACAACCTTTATGACTCATCTATGTTTTTTATGGATAAGAGATATTGATAACCTTGCGAAGTATATTGTGAACCTTGATCACTATGTAATAGTAGATTTTTGGCAGGTTTACGCTTGTTAACGGCCATTAATAAAGAGTCCATAACCAATTGTTTATTTATTGAACTGCTCATTGACCAGCCAACTACCATGCGTGAATATAGATCGATTATTGTTGCCAAATATAGCCATCCTTCTTTGGTTTTTATATAAGTAATATCAGTTACCCATACTTTATTTGGTTGATCGACAATAAAGTTTTGGTCTAATATATTGGGAGCTACGACTCTACTGTCCGTTTGTTGTTTCTTAATTTTAAATTTTCTTCTCAATATAGCCTGAATACCATTTTTCTGCATAATACTTTGCACTGTTTTTAAGTTGCAACTTTTACCCAAAGCCTTTAATTCAGCATGAATTTTAGGAGCTCCATATCTACATTTAGAAGCTTGATATATTTTTTGAATATCTGCTAATAACTCTTTATTTGCTGATTCTCTACTGCTTATTTTCCTTGTAGTCCACTTATAGTAGCCACTAGCAGAAAACCCTACATAATTCCTGCACTTTATAGTGTTTACTATGCTCTTTTATGAAAAAATATTTTACTCTTTTTGACTGGCAAAATATCCCAGGGCTTTTTTTAAAATGTCTCTTTCTCTTGTTACTTTTGCTAACTCTTTCTGTAAATCAAATCTCTCTTTGTCATAAGGTGCTACATCTGGAAATGCATTTGCCGCTGACTTTTTTTCGTTATTTTTCTTCATCCATTTTCCTAATACACTATCCCTTATTCCTAGATCTCTTGCTACTTTTGCAACTGGTTGACCTACCTTTCTTTGTTCATTTGCCAGCTTAACAGCTTCCAATTTGAATTCTGCCGTATATTCTCTTGCCATTTCTAATCCTCCAAAATTTTATTTTACCCGAAAAAACTCCTTTCTTTCTCTCCACTTTTTCTGGGTAAGGTCACTCTATTTATAGTACAGATGAAGAGAATTGGATTTATATACCAGTGCCGAAAATAGTTGACAAAGATTGTGTATACTTATTACAATTGTTTGGGTACCAGAAGTTTTTACGGCAACAAAGTATGCACTAACTATAAGTAAGGAAGACTTTAAGTAGGCAATAAAAAAAATGAAGGAACGTTTAAAAGAGATTAAAGGAGAGAAGAAAAAGGGAATACGGCAGAAAATGAATCTTATTACAAATAGCATAAAGGGCTTTTATTCTAGTGTTAAATCGGACCTAGATTGGCAAGCCAAACGTAGTCTTATTAGGACATTAGTAAAAGAAGTCAACATTGATCTTGATAAAGTAGATGTAGTATTTAAGATCAAAGAACTTGAAAACCCCGCCCAGAATGGACAAAATCAAAAGATGGTACATTGTCTAAGGGGTCTGGGCACTGGGATGACATCTTTTTTCTTGGTACAAATTACTCTTATGTCTCAATATTTGTACAGTTGTGTTATCGGCCGTTTGATGTTTACAACGCAGGAAGTTCATACGGTTGTAAGTCAAGCGGTAGGATGACAAGATTTTGCAAGGGTATTTTTTTTATAGGAGATTAATATGGAAATTTTTCTTGATAGCGTTGATTTAAATGAAATTAAAGAACTAAAGGAGTTCATTGACGGCATAACAACTAATCCTTCTTTAATAGCAAAGTCCGGGCGTAAAGATAAATACGAGGATTTAGTGCGTGAAATATGCTCTATTATAAAAGGGCCTGTTAGTGTTGAAGTTGTTGCAGATAGCCATGAAGAGATGATCACAGAAGGTCTGAATTTAGCAAAAATTGCTGATAATGTTGTGATCAAATTACCTCTTATACATGAAGGATTAATTTCTTGTAAAAAGTTATGGACAGAGCATAAAATACCTGTTAACATCACATTATGTTTTTCTCCTGGACAAGCACTGCTTGCCGCTAAGGTCGGTGCTTGTTTTATTTCCCCCTTTGTTGGTCGCCTTGATGATATAAGCTATGATGGCTTATCGCTAATAGAAGATATATGTACTATATATTCTAATTACGGTTTTGATACTAAAGTTCTTGTTGCATCAGTGAGAAGCCCAGCGCATGTAATAGAAGCTGCAAGGCTTGGTGCTGATTCAATTACTGTGCCAGCAAAAGTACTTAGACAATTAATTAATCACCCACTTACTGACCAAGGACTAGCAATATTTGAAAAAGACTGGGGTGTAAAATAATAAACGGTTACAAATGAACATAAAAATTGGCGTATCCGTTCAGGCAATGGCGTCAACTTAAGAGCCTTCATTAGCAAACTCTCCTAAAGACATGATGGCGTTTGCTACCTTATTGCGGCTGCCCTGGTCGAATTTTAACTTTATAGCTAACCCAAGAAAGGTTTCCCTACATCATACCGCCGAGGCGCTAACGAGTAGCGGAATGACGAATTTGTTGTTTTTCAAATTGTAGGTAAACCTAAAGCTATAGAAAAAAAGAAGAACCAGTTTCTTAGTTTTTCATCGACATAATCCACTCCATATGCCATAATAAAATTTTATATCTTGGAGAAGGAAATGACATTAAGGTTAATACTACAAGAAGTCAACAGTAGTCCAGATCTGAGTAAGGAAAATTTAATTGATAGAATTAAAGATAAGCTGCAGCAGGAAAATCAACTTATATATGATGAGTGGAAAAAAAGCGAATTTGATATAAATTACACGTTTATAGTGCTCAAGTGCAATTTATTACTTATAGCAGCTGAAAATGGCTATGAAAAAGTAGTAAGATACTTAACAAAAAACGGAGCTAATGTTAATGTACAAGATGAATGGGAAAAAACCTCCTTACATTATTCTGCTCAGCATGGGCATGCACAAGTAGTAGAAGTTTTGCTAGAAGAAGGAGCAGACGTTAATGCACAAGATAAAGACGGAAGAACTCCTTTATATTATGCTGTTTATTACACTCATGGTGAACATCCAAGACTAAATTATCAACATCCAAAAGTAGCGAAACTTCTGCTAAATTATGGTGCAGATCCATCATTTATTCATAGACCTAAAGCTATAACAGCAGGAATTACTGTAGGTATATTAGCTGCCATTGTTGCTCCATTAGCACTCATTTATGCTACTGCATTACCTGCACTAGCAATAGTTGGAATTACTGTGGCATCTGCACTGATCGTTGGTGGAATTTCCTATGGGGTTGCATATAAGTCATCAGAGCATTCATTAAACAGTAAGCTAAGTGAGGTTAGATGCAGTAACATAGGTGGACAGACTACAGCTCCTAATTCACCACAGTAACCGCACCATGGCAGTGTTTGTATTTCTTTCCGGAGTTGCAAGGACATTTGTCGTTTCTTGAGACTTTGGGAAGTCTGCTATTTCTAGCAGAATGTAACCTATTGCCTATTTCCTGGTTGTCTGCTAACTTAAAGTGCGCTAGGCGGTGAATGGTGAGTTCCTTCCATTTTTCAAGCATCGACTCAAACATCAAGAAAGCTTCGCGTTTAAATTCATTCAGTGGATCTTTCTGCCCCATAGCACGTAAGCTTATGCTTTGTCTTAGGCTCTCTAGAACTGAAAGGTGTTCCCTCCATAAATGATCAAGTGTCATTATCATCATTTGCTTCACGATCGTATTCCACAAATCTGTAGTGTGCTGACTGTTGAAATATTTTTCTTTCTCAGTAAAAAATTCTTGTATCTTATCATTTACATAATTCAAAGCTTCTTGTTTATTCAAAAACTTTGCCAAGTCTTCTTTATCAAGCGTTGTTCCATACCTTGTATGAAATTCTTTGACTATATCTTCAATATAATCCTCATAATAGCCACTTTGGATTATACCTTCTACTACGCTCTCATTTACTTCGCTATACACTTCAAACAAATCATTAATTTCGTTGCCTAAGATATTGTTTCTCTGCTTAAAAATAACTTTACGTTGGTTGTTGATTACGTCATCAAACTTAAGTAGAGATTTCCGCACGTCATAGTTTCTAGCTTCAACTTTCTTTTGTGCTTTCTCGAGTGCCTTATTGATCCATGGATGATGAATAGCTTCGTTATTCTTTAGCCCTACTTTTTGTAAAAAGCTTCTCATTCTATCAGAACCAAATATTCTCATTAGGTCATCTTCAAGTGATAAAAAGAACTTAGAAAGCCCAGGATCCCCCTGACGACCAGAACGGCCGCGTAATTGATCATCTATTCTCCTGCTTTCATGTCTTTCGGTTCCAACCACACATAAACCACCAGCTTTTATAGCAATTTCCTTATCTTTTTTTACTCTTTCAACTATTTCTTGGTATTTTTTTTCTCTTTCATCAGCATTTTTTATCTTCTTTAGCTCCACCTTTGCAATCATTTCAGCATTTCCACCAAGCTGAATATCAGTTCCACGTCCTGCCATGTTAGTTGCTATAGTGATACTACCTGGCACTCCAGCTTGCGCTATTATGTACGCCTCTTGTTCATGATAACGAGCATTCAATACTGAATGCTTAAGAGAATGGCTTTGCAAAAGCGCAGAAAGCTTCTCAGAGTTTTCGATGCTCACCGTGCCAACAAGGACCGGTTGAAGGCGTTTGTAGCATTCTTCTATAAACTTCAACACAGCATTAAATTTTTCCTTTTCTGTACCGTAAATTTCATCATCAATATCAACTCTTTTTACAGGTACATTGGTTGGAATTTTTACTACATTTAATCTGTATATATCACGAAACTCTTCTGCCTCTGTTGCTGCTGTTCCCGTCATTCCGGAAAGTTTATTGTACATACGAAAGTAATTCTGAAATGTGACCGATGCTAAAGTTTGGTTTTCATGCTGAATTTCAAGATTCTCCTTCGCTTCAAGTGCCTGATGAAGACCATCGGAATATCTCCTGCCCTCCATCATACGCCCAGTAAATTCATCAATAATCACTACCTTGCCATCCTTTACTATATAATCTTTATCAGCAGTAAACAGCTTATATGCACGTAATGCTTGGTCTATATAATGAGTCATTATCATGCTGTCAGTATCATAGAGCGAGGAATTTTCAGGAATGAGATTGTATGACCTTAGTAGTTCCTCCACTCGTGAAATACCATCTTCAGTCAAGAATACCGTTCTACCTTTTTCATCTACTTCATAATCGGAGTCAACTAATTTGGTTACTATTTTATTGATATGCTTATATATCTGATTGTTTTCCTCAACCGGGCCAGAAATAATAAGCGGAGTGCGAGCTTCATCAATGAGTATTGAGTCCACTTCATCAACTATTCCGTAGTGAAAGCCTCTCTGAACCATGTCTTCTTGAGAAAATTTCATATTGTCTCGCAGGTAATCAAAGGCAAGCTCGTTATTTGTGGAATACACGATATCTGCACTGTAAGCCTCTTTCCTCTCTTCGTCTGTCAAGTTATTCGTAATAAACGCAACAGAAACCCCAAGAGAATTATATAATTTGCTCATCCACTCTGTGTCTCGTTTTGCAAGATAGTCGTTAACAGTTACGACATGTACGCCTTTCCCTTCTAAGGAATTTAGATATGCTGCTAAAGTTGCAACGAGTGTCTTTCCCTCTCCTGTTTTCATTTCTGATATCATGCCATTGTGGAGCACCATTCCACCAATCAGTTGAACATCAAAGTGCCTCATGTTAAGAAATCTTCGAGAGGCTTCACGCACAACTGCAAATGCAGGTACGAGAAGATCATTTAACGTTTTCCCATTTTTCAATTCTCGTTTGAATTCTTCAGTTTTACCAGCAAGCTCCTCATCAGATAAGCTCTGCATTTCTGTTTCTAATGCATTTATTTGCTGAACAATTTTCCTAAAGGATTTTATTATCTTCTTATTTGTTGACCCAAATATCTTTCTTATAAAAAAGAATGACAACGTAAAAATGAAAAATATAAGAATGGCTATCAAAATTAGCGGAGAATCTAGCATAAACTTAAGTAAAGTCTTATTTAATATGAGATTATATTACTAAATGCAGCCTACAGCAATTACATATTAGATTCGGGGAATCCTTATTCATATACTAAGGTAATAAACAAAGGAACACTTCCAACCCTGTTCTTGCAGGCACTGTTATTGAAATATTAAAGAATCTGTTGCATTACCTTAGGTACTTGGTGACCTTAATTTTTTATAGAAAGAAGTTATTCGTAGGTTTAGTAGGGTATGAATGTAGAAAACAAACAGTCTGAAGTACTTAGTAATCGTATATTTAAGAAGAGAGATGGCACATCAACAGGTGATCATGGTCGCAAGTATGAAGTAAAATTATTAATGCTGTATCTACTTCATGGGTTAAGTAGTAAAATTGACTTTTGGTTAGCATCAAACATAGAAGGTTTTGGAGCCTTTGATGATATTTTTTTTGAGTATAAAGATCAGAAGAACAAATCGAGAATTATCTTGGTTCAAGCTAAGCACTGCGATACACATCGCCCTTCGAAGAATATTACTTTTGAAGATTTGTTTATTGATGGAAACGACAGAAAGCGACAGAAAGAGGATTTCGGGTTAAACAAATATTTTGAATCTCATCCTGAGATTAAGCAAAACCCTGAGTGTAAGAACAGTGATATTACGCTTGTCATTCATACTAATGTCAATGTGAACCTAAAAAAAGGTACAGAGAAGCAAGGAAGTGTAGAAATATTAGAGAAGTATCTGGAAGAGTCAAAGTTAACAGATGATAACATTTTAAGTATTTATGAAGGTTACAGAGGAACGTGCTACAAAATAAAAAATCATACTGAACTGAAGAAATACTTCAGTTGTGGTAGTAACGATGAAATAGAAGATTTTTTACTTAGATTAAGGTTTGTAGTTAATCAACCTAATCATTCAAAATTAGATGATATTATTAAGAAAGAAATAGGAAATGTATACAAAATATCAGGCAAGAAAGACATTGACATGGTTTTTGACTTTGTACGCGGGAAGGTAGAAAAATGGTGGGAACAACAGGGTAGCGAAGTTTCTTATCTAACAAGAAAAGACGATTATTTTAGGGAAGTCATAGAACATCTTTATAGTCTCAAACTTAAAGAAGATCTACCTGAATTTTGGCAAGTCCCTCTTCGAAATTATAACTTTGTCGGCAGAGAAGCGCTGCTAGATAAAATAGAAGAATGCCTGAAAGCTAATGATACAGCAACACTAGTTGCTTGTCATGGACTAGGTGGAATAGGTAAAACACAATTAGCATTAGAATTTATTTGGAGTAAGTTCCAAAAATATAAAGGGATAATTTGGTTTGATGCACAAGACAGGAATACTTTAATCAACGAGTATATCAAGTTAGGACGTGAGCTAAACGTTATTCATGGTTACAGAGAAAACGTTCGTGAAGAAGATCACGCCAAGCATGTTAAGTATTGGCTAGAACACCCTGAACGTGCTGGGTGGCTACTGATATGCGATAACGCTCCTAACTACAAAGATATAGCAGATTTACTTCCTATAAAAGGAGGAAAGATATTATTAACTTCTCGTTATACATTTGGCTGGCCACAACCACAGAACACTATTTCTGTTGATGTTTTTGAATCTAGAGAATCAAGGGACTATATCTGTAAGATACTAGAAGTAAAAGGAAAAAAACTAGACATAACTCAAGTGGATACATTAGCAAAGACATTAGGTCATTTACCTTTAGCTTTAGCCCAAGCAAGCGCTTATATAAAGAAAACAGTTATAAGTATTTCAGACTATTTGAAATTATATAATGATAGAAAACGAACTTTATTATCTGATAAAACATTGCTCGAAACATTTCCAGCCGACGCTAATAGAGAGACTGCAGCAATAGTGTATGTTACATGGGACATCACAGTAGAAGCAATAAAAAAAGAATCCTTATTGGCAGCTAACTGGCTTACTGCTTGTGCTTACTTAGATGGTAGTCCTATTCCTCAATCTTTACTAGAAATCTTTGCTGATAATCAAGAAAATAATCCTTCCTTAGAAACTTTCCATGAAGCGTTTGGAATATTAATAAGTTACTCCATGTTAACTACCAAAGAAGATCATAGTATGTTAATACACAGCTTGGTTCAAGAAGTTATAAGGCTAAAGTCAGAGAAAAGTGGAAAAACTAAAGAAGACATAAAGACTGTTTTTCAACTATTACAAAAGGGTTTTCCTTACCACAGTAATAAATTAGAAGATTGTGCTAAGAAACGACAATTATTACCGCATTTAGAAGCGTTCTCATCACATATAGATGATTGGCTAAAAGAAAATCCTCTAGAAAAGCAAACAATAGAGAAGTATTATCTTGTCTTGTTAATATGGATGAGCAATGGATACTATGATTTAGGTGATCTTATAAGAAAAACGGAATTGCTTGAACAAGCTATACCTATCCTTCAGAAGCATTTTGGCCCTGATCACCCTGAAGTTGCTACACTACTGGTAAACCTTGGTATCGCTTATAATGCTTTAGGTAACCATAAGAAAGCAAAAGAGTTGCTTAACCGGGCTTTACCTATTTTTGAGAAACATTATGGCTCTGATTGTCCTAAAGTTGCTGTTGCACTGACAAACCTTGGTAACGCTTATGAGGATTTGGGTAATCCTCAGAAAGCAAAAAAGTTGTTTGAACAAGCTTTAGCAATTCAAGAAAAACATTATGGACCTGATCATTTTCAGGTTGCTATTACACTGACAAACCTAGGTAACTTTTATTATGCTTCAGGTAATCCTCAGAAAGCAAAAGAGTTGCTTGAACGGGCTTTACCTATCATCAAGAAACATTATGGCTCTGATCATTTTCAAACTGCTAAACTACTGGCAAACCTAGGTGTCATTTATGGAGATCTAGATGATCATAAGAAACAAAAGAAGTTGCTTAAACGGGCTTTACCTATTTTCGAAAAACATTATGGTCCTGATCATTTCGAAGTTGCTGGAGTAATAGTGAGTCTCGGTAACGCCTACAGGGATGTGGGTAATCCTCAGAAAGCAAAAGAGTTGCTTGAACAGGCTTTAGTAATTCAAGAGAAACATTATGGTCCTGACCATTTCGAAGTTGCTAAAACACTGACAAACCTTGGCATTACTTATGGGAATTTAAGTGATCATGAGAAAAAAAAGGAGTTGCTTGAGCAGGCTTTAGTAATTCAAGAGAAACATTATGGCCCTGACCATTTCAAAGTTGCTGTTACACTGGCAAATCTCGGTGACGCTTGTAATGCTTTAGGTAATCCCCAGAAAGCAAAAGAGTTGCTTGCACGAGCTTTACCTATTTTTGAGAAACGTTACGATTCTGATCATCCTAAAGTTGCTATTATACTAGTAAGCCTAGGTAACGTTTATGGAAATCTAAATGATCCTCAGAAAGCAAAAAAGTTGTTTGAGCGAGCTTTAGCAATTCAAGAGAAACATTATGGACTTGATCATTTCGAAGTTGCTAAACTACGGGCAAACCTCGGTCTTGTTTGTTATGCTTTGGGTGATCTTCAGAAAGCAAAGGAGCTGTCTGAACGGGCTTTACCTATTTTTGAGAAACATTACGGTCCTGACCATCTTGAAGTTGCTAAACTGTTGTCAAACTTAGGTGTCATTTATGGGGATCTAGGTAATTATAAGAAAAGAAAGGAATTACTTGAACGGGCTTTACCTGCTTTTAAGAAACATTGCAGGTCTTTCGAAGTTGCTGGACCACTGGCAAACCTCGGTAACGCTTATGGAGCTTTAGGTAATCATAAGAAAAAAAAGGAGTTACTTGAACAGGCTTTAGCAATTAAAGAGAAACACTATGGCCCTGATCACTTTGAAGTTGCTAAACTACTGGTAACCCTTGGCATTACTTATGGCATTTTAGGTAAACATAAGAAAAATCAAGAGTTGCTTAAACGGGCTTTACCTGTTCTTAAGAAACATTATGGCCCTGATCATCCAGAAATTGCTATTATACTAATAAGCCTCGGCATCTCTCATGGGGACTTAGGTAACCACGAGAAACAAAAGGAGGTGTTTGAACGGGCTTCATCCATCTTTAAGAAACATTACGGCCCTGATCACCCGGAAGTTGTGAAACTACTGGCAGAACTAGATGACATTTAGGTTTTTAGCAATACTGGATTAACAACAATTCATTTGAGCTACACTTCCAAAACTAATCTATTTGGATCTTCTATATAATTTTTTATTTTAACGAGGAAAGTCACTGCTCCTTTGCCATCAACTATTCTGTGGTCGTAAGAGAGAGCAATGTACATCATCGGTCTGATTTCTACTGCATTACCAACAGCAACTGGCCTGTTTTGTATCGAATGCATTCCAAGTATTCCAGATTGCGGGGGGTTTATTATCGGAGTAGAAAGAAGCGAACCGTATACTCCGCCGTTTGAGATAGTGAATGTTGCACCTTCCATTTCTGATACTTGTAATTTACCTTCGCGAGCTTTTTTGCCAAGAGCAACTAAAGTCAACTCAATTTCTGCAAATGACATCTGATCAGCACTCCGAATAACAGGTACAACAAGGCCTTTGTCAGTGCCAACAGCAACACCTATGTCATAGTAATGTTTATATATGATTTCATCGCCTGAGATTTCAGCGTTAATTTCAGGGATCTCTTTCAGTGCTTGCACTGCTGCCTTTATAAAAAACGACATGAAACCAAGTTTTATTCCATATTTTTTTTCAAAGGCATCCTTATATTTTGCTCTTAGATCCATGACATTTTTTATGTCAATTTCATTGAACGTGGTCAGTATTGCAGCAGTATTTTGCGATGCTTTCAAACGAGCGGCAATTACTTGCCTTATTTTACTCATTTTTACTCGTTCCTCTCTTTGCTCTCCACTTACTACACTTTTTGGCAATTCATATTGTTTTATTGCAGGCTGTTCTGTTTTGTTTATATGGCCTATTACATCTGCTTTTGTTATCCTATCTCCCATGCCAGTTCCTTTGACACTTTCTGCGCTGATTGCATTTTCCTCCATAATTTTACGAGCTGACGGAGCATCTTTTTTGGCAGAACTTTCGCTTTTATCTTCTTTTTTTGCTTCCTCTTTTACTTCTCCCACGGAAAGCTTCGCTAACAATTGATCAGGACTTATTACATCATCTTCTTTTATAAGAAATTCAGTTATTTGCCCTGAAGCTTCTGCAGTTAATTCGAGTGCTGTTTTGTCAGTTTCAATTTCAAAGATCAAGTCATCTACTTTTACTGCTTCTCCAATACCCTTCTTTATTTTTACTATACCTTCTGTAACTGATTCACCACCAAGAGTTTTTGGTGCTCTGATTTCTATAATTTTGCTCATAAAACAACTTCCGTATAAAACTTTCTATAGATTTATACATGAAAAGAGACATGTAATAAACTAATAAATTCATTGAGGCTCTTATCATTTAGAAGTGACAAACGGATAACATATTCCCAAATGTCATTCCAGCACGTGACGCTAGGCCATAAAAATTCCTTGACAAGCTTTGCCAGCACCCCTATCATGGTACTGAAGGTATTCAGTTATCTTCATCTGTGCAGATTAAACAGCAAAAAAAACAACGTAGTTGGCGTCTTATTTTTAATTTTTTGCACTATGTGCACCGTATGTCTTCACAACATTTCTGGGTTTTTACCTATATAAGCTGAAACGCGCTTACAAGCGTTTAAGACAGCAAAAAACGTCAAATTGACAAGGGAGAATTTGAATGCTAGCTACTACGGGGTTTCTTTGCCTTTTTTCCTGCTTAGTAAATTTCTCAAACACTTGCGGTGTAGGTTAGTTGCAAGTTAAAAGCAGCTAAATCGCTCTTAATCAAGCGTTTTAGAATAAAAAAAACGCCGATATTTTAGTACATAGTAAATAGCCAACCACCACGGGGCTTCTTTTGCCTTTTTTTTCATTTGGTAAATTTCTTAAATATTTATAGTTGCAATTTAAGAGCCCGTAAAGGGTGTCATTCCAGTGCTCCTTTTTTTGTCATCCCAGTGCTTGACACTGGGATCCAGTTTTCCATATAATCTCATCGAAAACATTGTATTTTAACGTAAAACATCTATTTTTATGCTTACCAACTTAATAAAATTCCTGGATCCCAGTGTCTGGGCACTGGGATGACACCATTCTTTTTTCTGGATTCCAGACTGGAATGACACCGTCTTGGATGGAAACCAGTGTCAGCTACTTGAATGACGAGAAAGGAGCTACTCGGATGACACCGTCTTGGATGGAAACCAGTGTTTGGGCACTAGAATCCAGTAAGCTTATTTATGCATATAAAAGGTTATTATTTTGTAAAGTCAAAGTTGCTTTTGGTTTTAAGTTAAAGTACAATAAATGCAAAGGTTTATATAATGAATTAAACTGGATCCAAGTAGTCAGCTACTTGAATGACATCAGACAAACAATCGTACACATGCTAGTCAAAATAGGTACCAGAGGAAGCAAGCTTGCAGTTGCCCAGGCTTTGGAAGCAAAACAAAAGTTGCTGGATTCTTTTCCTAACTTATCTATTGAAATTGTTAAAATAAAAACTTCTGGAGATAAGTATGCAAACGCAAATCTTGCTGAAATAGGAGGCAAAGGATTATTCATTAAAGAAATTGAGACTGAATTGCTCGAAAATAATATAGACATGGCAGTTCATTCGCTAAAAGATATGCCTGCGTTTTTCTCAGGGGGTTTAACAATTCCTTGTGTTTTAGAAAGGCTAAGTTCATGCGATGCGTTTATTTCTCATAAACACAATAGCCTTGAGTCTTTGCCACAGCAGGCTACTATTGCCACTTCTTCAATAAGAAGAAAAGTTCAGTTGTTAAATGTTAGACCAGATTTAAATATAGTACCGCTACGTGGAAATGTAACAACCAGATTGCAAAATCAAAGTTTTGATGGAATAATTCTAGCTGAAGCAGGACTCATAAGATTAGAAAAACATCACTTGATTACAGAGGTATTGCCACCAAAAGTTATGTTAAGTGCAGTGGGGCAGGGGGCGGTTTGTATTCAATGTAGAAGGAATGATGTAAAAATTATCGATCTTTTAGAGAAAATTAATAATAATATGTCTTTTATAAGAGTGAAATCAGAGCGCAGTTTTATGAAAACAGTGAATGGTTCGTGTTTCACACCACTTGCAGCTTTGGCTGAATATGTGAGCGAAAATATGCTACATCTTCGTTGTATGTTAGCAAATGAAAAAGATATATACTTTACTGAGCGCACTTCATTTATAGAAGATGCAGAAGAAATGGGTATGGATGCAGGATTAGAGTTGAAATCAAAATGCTTATAGGCTTACCTAAAGTACGTGGAATCTATCGTTATGACGTCTTAATGTCTAAAGCGACGTGGTTAAACGTCGGTGGACGAGCTGATGTGTTATTTAAACCATGTGATATTGAAGATTTAACATACTTGATTAAAAATACTGAGTTGCCAATTAACGTTATCGGTGCAACATCCAACATAATAGTACGAGATAGTGGCATTCGAGGAATAACAGTAAAATTAGGTAAGGAGTTTGCATATATTAAAAGTAAGGGTAACAACTCTATTGTTGCAGGTGGTGCTGCGCTGCTCAGGAACCTTGCTTACTTTGCAGGAGAGCAACAAATTAGTAGACTCGAGTTTCTAGTTGGAATTCCAGGAACAGTTGGTGGCGGAATAGAAATGAATGCAGGTGCGTATGGTAGTGACATCGCAAGCGTTGTACAATCCATAAAAGCAGTGAATCTAGAGGATGGAAACCTATATGAGTTCTCCAGCGAAGAAATGGGGTATTTTTACCGTGGACATAGCCTAAAAGGAAATTGGATTTTTGTTGAAGCTGAGTTTAAAGGAGTAAACTCAGAGTATGAGCTTATATTGCAAAGGTTAAAGGAAATTGTTGAGAGAAAAAATAAAAGCCAGCCAATAAGAGGAAAAACTGCTGGGTGCATATTCAAAAATCCAAAAAACTACCGAGCATGGGAGTTAATTGATAAATCTGGCTGCCTAGGGTTAAATATTGGTGGAGCTAGAATCTCTAAGAAACATTGTAACTTCTTGCTCAATTACGATAATGCAACTGCATCTGACTTGGAAAACCTTGGCAACAGAGTAAAAGATGCAGTAAAGGATAAATTTAATGTTGAACTTGAGTGGGAAATAAGGGTTTTGGGTAGCTATTAGATAGTTTTTATAGCTTCTGTATATTCGTTCAGGAGAACGGCAAATAAGGTAGACAAGTAATCTAAAAAAATAATCATAGAGAAAACGTGAGGTAATGTGGTTAATCTTGTAGAACTTTGCAAGAATCTAGAGAGAAAAATAGCAAAGTTATACCAATTCTCATTATTAGTGAATCAAATAAGCGATATTGTAGAGTTATTTAATTGTGGAGTGAGAAAGAAAGGCAATAGTATGGCTTTTTTTCCATTGTTGCCTATCCGTTTGTTGTGCAGTGGGAATTGGTATTAGCTGAACGGACACTATTGTTATACTATATCTTATATACAATTGTGCAATATGGATAATGGCAACAAATTTACTAACGAAATTCAGTGACTTATGATTGATAATTAAAGTTCTTAATTAGTAATTGTTCACACTTAATTCTTCAATCTCACTAATAGAAAGGCCAGTAAATTTGACAATAGTGTTAACATCAACATTATTAGCCAGCATTGCTTTTGCGACTTCAATTTTCCCTTCGATTTTCCCTTCCTCTTTACCAATTTTGATGCCTCTTTCTTCGCCAATTTGGATGCCTTTTTCAGTAGCAAGGTCAAGTCTGTATTCAAGAATGGCTTCTTCTTTGCGTAGATCCATTATTCTTTCTTCATACGCTACTAAATCTTTTTCATTCCAGCTAAACCTGTCTAATTCATCGTAGGCTAACTTTATTATTGGTGCTTTTTCTGCTATTTTCCTTAAGTCTTCTTCCGTAGTTTCATCTGCATATTTGAAGAAAAATAACCAACGATCCACTATGCTTTCTAGCTGTTCTTCCTTATTCTTAGGAAATTTAGGTAGTTCAATAAATACAAATTGAAAATCTTTTAAGTCATGCTCATTGGTTTTCTCATCTCTTATAGTGTGGCTGGATATATAATCAACTTCTTCAGGAAGTAAGTTACAATTTGATATAGCAATAAAGAAGACTTTCTTTAAATCAATGTAGTTGCCAGATTTATCTAATTGTCTTGAGTAAGCCTTAGCAGCATACAGTTGAGCTCGTTTTTCGAAGCCTTTATCGCGAGTAAGCTGCATTTCAATCACATACCTGGCCCCACTAGAATCCCTGCAAAGAACATCAACTATACTTTGCTTATCAGATGCAATTTCAGGATCCATTATAGTACTGAGGAATTCCACTTCTTGTATAGTATTTATCTCGGTAAATCCTAAAATATCATTCAAAAAATGTATGAGAATATTCTTATTTTTTTCAGTGCCAAATATTTTTTTGAAGGTCAAGTCCAGCTTAGGGTCGAGAAACTTAGATAAAGCCATAGCCAAAGTGCTTAAAAATATTAATAATTATACACACAATTATTCAACCATATTTTTGAAGATAGCTAGTTTCTGTATTTATTTTAAATTGAAGGAAGCTCAAATGAAAGATCGTGTTTTGCTAAAAATCACAGAATGCAGTCTGGTTACCTTAATTAGAAGTTTAGCTTTAACTTTAAATGGACTACTCAACCGTGACAGACTTAGCTAAATTTCTTGGACAATCTGCATCTAACCCTTTTTTTGCTGCAGTAAAGTAAGCAAGGAATTGCATAGCAACACTGTAGATGATTGGAGAGATAAAATTATCAGTGTCTGGAAGTTGCACCACATCTGCGCAAACTCCCCTTAGGAATGGCGCTCCTTGTTTATCACTGAAGGCAATTACTTTGCCTTTTCTTGCAATAATCTCTTGTATATTAGATAGCGTTTTAAAGAATAAATCATCATAAGGGATAATTGCTATAACAAGCACAGTAGAGTCTATTAAAGCAATAGAACCATGCTTCATTTCTCCCGCTGCAATACCAGTTGTATTGATATATGAAAGCTCTTTTATTTTCAATGCGCCTTCCATTGCAACTCCGTATGAACTTCCTCTGCCGATTAAAATAACGTTATTGTGTTCTAATATACTGCCCGATATATGTTGTATTTTCATCACATTCAAAACGTGCTCAACATACTCGGGAATAGAATTGATAGCACTGCTTAGCTGTTTTATTCTCTCTCCACCCAGTATACCTTTTATTTTTCCAAGCTCCACGGCAAAGCATGCTAAAGTTGCAAGTTGCGCAGAAAAGGTTTTTGTTGAAGCAACACCAATTTCTTGCCCAGCAAGAGTATGTAACACAATATCTGAGATCTTTTCAATGCTGCTGCTAAATGTATTAGTTATACTAATGATTGTTTGCTTCTGTGATTTTGCATAACGCAGCGCTTCTATGGTATCTGCAGTTTCACCAGATTGAGAAATGAATAACCCAATACTGCCTTCTTCCAGCTTGACGTTGCTATACCTAAATTCTGATGAGATTTCTAGATATACTCGAACTTGAGCAATACTTTCCAGCCAATACTTCGCTATTAGCCCAGCAAAATAAGATGACCCGCATCCAACTATAGTAATGTAACTCAGCTCAGAAAACAATTTTTTGTTAGCAAATATTACCTCTTTATATTGCTTGTGAAATTGATTTATTGTTTTGTTTAATGCACGCGGTTGCTCAAAAATCTCTTTTAACATGAAGCTAGGGTAACCATTTTTGCTAATTAGAAAATCACTTGGACTACTATTTTCTATACTGCGTTTAACTTGTGTACCATTGTTGTATATACTAACTCCACTAGATTTTATCACTGCAATGTCATCATCTTCCAAATGCGATATTTTTTCCACAAATGCACTTAAAGCATTAGAGTCAGATGCAGCAAACACTGTGTTACAGTTATAGCCTATTGCTAAAGGCAAATTTCTCTTCGCAACAAATAAGGCGTCTGGATATTCTGCAAATAATAAGACCAAGGCAAATGAGCCGTGTAGGTTGTTTAAACACTTAAATAGAGAATCAACTGGCGACAATCCTTCATCAAGATATAAGGTTAGCATGTTTGGTATGATCTCTGTGTCAGTGTCAGTATGGAATGACATTCCCCTTTCTTCTAGACCCTTTTTTAGCAGATTGTAATTCTCAATTATGCCGTTATGAGCAACAACAACATTATTTGTACGAATGGGGTGAGCATTTTTAAGGCCTGGGACTCCATGTGTAGCCCAGCGAGTATGTGCTATACCAACTGTACTGTGAGACATCTTGCTATCATCAACAACTTCACATAACCTTTCGACCTTACCTTCTGATTTTTTGACTTCTATCTTACCTTCGTTATTTATGATTGCTATACCTGAAGAGTCATATCCCCTATATTCCAATTTTTGCAACCCAGTTAGTAAAGTTGGTATTACTGAATCACCGCTACTTACTACACCAAATATTCCGCACACAACCAAATGAACCTTTTTTTAGAGTTATGAGGCATTTTTACCTTTATCGTCTTTTCCCTTTATACTTTCCTCTGGTTGATTTTTATTTTTTCTATCATTTTTTTCGATTTTGCCTTTTTCAATTGGTTTAGCTGCCACTTTTTGAGTTTCTTTGTTTAAAACTTCAGATATAGCAGACTTTAGGACTTTTATCTCAACTTTTGGTGCTATTTCTATTATAAATTGTGCATTTGCTCCATCAACCTTGTTAACTTCACCTATTATACCACCAGAAGTAATGACTGTATCACCACGTTTTATTTGATCTATCATCTTTCTATGTTCTTTTAGTTTTTTTTGCTGTGGGCGAATAATGAGAAAATAAAATACCACAAATATTAAAATCAGTGGAATAAAACTAGCAAAAGATGCGCTGATACTTGATGTATTGCTAGTTGCATCTGCTGCAAAAACTTCAGAAATGAACATATTTAATCCTAATTGTTAATGATAAAAATAAACCTATTTAAGTATTAATTACAATACCATACCATGTCAAGTTTGGTGGAAGCATTTCTCAATATCGGTTGCGAATTCTAAGTTATGCTAAAACTAATATGGCGGGAGTGATGAGACTTGAACTCACGACCTCATGCGTGACAGGCATGCGCTCTAACCAACTGAGCTACACCCCCCTAATTTCTTTTTAGCGTTTTCGGGCTTCAACTTTAAAGCTAATAAACATGTTGCCCTTTGTCAATATTTTTTGTTTGCGCTTTGCTGTCTTTTCTATTACTATGTAAATAATTTAATTTCACACATGGCTTGTACAAGTAGTCCCATTAGGGTTATGCCATGGAAGATAAACTATTTGGAGGAATGATATATGACAAATTTGCCTAAGGTCACTGTGCGTGATTTAGCCGAATCTGGTGTACATTTTGGTCACAAAATTAGTCGCTGGAACGCAAAAATGGCTCCATACATATATGGAGTGCATCAAGAAAATCGTATACATATAATTCATTTGCGAAAAACACTACCATTGCTACAGGTGGCCATGAAGGCTTTATATGACGTTGCATTTCAAGGTGGTCGCATTCTATTTGTTGGTACAAAGTTTCAAGCTTTTGATATTATTGCAAGTGAAGCGATTCGTTGTGGTCAATATTATGTGAATCATCGTTGGCTTGGTGGTATGCTTACTAATTGGGGCACTGTTTCTTCTTCGATAAAAACCTTGATGCAATATGAGAAAATATTAAATGACGAGGATAGCATTTTAACAAAGAAAGAATTGGGAAACATTGAAAAGAAAAAGCAAAAGCTTGATAAGGCGCTTGGCGGTATTAGAGAAATGGGAGCAATTCCTGATATCTTATTCATCATTGATACTAATAAAGAGCATATAGCGGTTAAGGAGGCTAAGAAGTTAGGAATTCCAATAGTTGCAATACTTGATACTAATTCTGATCCAGATGGTATTGCTTATCTAATACCTGGAAATGATGACTCAAGAAAATCAATAGAGCTCTATTGTAAATTAGCTACCGACTCTATATTAGCTGGAATAGAGTCTAGTCTAGCAAAATCTGGAGTTAAGATTGATGATATAAGGGGTGATGAGTTTATTCAAGAAAAAGAAGACGGTATTGTGCAAACTAAAAGGAGACGTAGTAAAGTTTACAAAGAAGAAGAAAGGGAGGTAGTAACAAATGAAGATGAATCCAGATGATATAAGAGAATTACGTGATAGAACAGGGCTTGGCTTAAGTGACTGTAAAAAAGCATTAGAAGAATGTGATGGTGACATTAAGAAAGCCGTTGATAAGTTACGTACAATAGGTCTTGCTAAAGCTGACAAAAAATCTGATAGAGTAGCTTCAGATGGGCTCGTTGCTATGTGTTTGACTGAAAATTGTGGTGTATTGATTGAACTCAATTGCGAAACCGATTTTGTTGCAAGGAATGAGAAATTTATAGAGTTAGTTTCAAATTTAGCATCAATTGCTCATCAAGAACGCTGTACTAGCGTTGATGAGTTAAAAAATGCCAAGTATGAAGGCATTGGCACAGTGCAGGAAGCTATTATGAATGGTACATCAGTTCTTGGTGAGAAGCTAGAGTTAAGCAAGCTTTGTTACTTAGAAGCTAAGGATGGAGTTATTGCTGGCTACGTACATGGTGATGTGTGTGGCTTAGGTAAGATTGGTGCTTTAATTGCATTGCAATCATCTGGTGATAAGGCGAAGCTACAAGAGATTGGGAAACAAATAGCTATGCATGTAGTTGCTATGAAGCCTGAAGCTTTGTCTATAGATGATTTAGATCAAATGAAGTTGAAAAATGAACGTTCTATAATTGAAGAGCAAGTGAGGGGCTTAAATAAACCTGAAGAAGTAGCAAAAAAAATAGTAGATGGACGAATGGCTAAGTACTATGAAGAAGTTGTTTTACTAGAACAAAAGTTCATAAAGGATGATAAAATAAAGGTTTCTGATTTTATAAAATCAAGCGAGATGAGTGCTATTAAATTATCTAATTACAAGTTACTTGTTTTGGGTAGTGCAAACTAAATGGTAAAAAATGTTTCCCTCAATAAATGAAAAAAGCGAAATAAAATATTCCAGAGTGTTATTTAAAATTTCTGGTGAAGCTTTAATGGGGTCACAGTCTTTTGGCTATGATATGGAAATAATAAGCCAATTGTGCAAAGATATAGCTGATATTAACAGGCTTGGAGTTCAGGTATGTATTGTTGTTGGTGGTGGTAATATCTTTCGTGGCACATCTGCGTCTTTAAGTGGCTGTGAAAGAGCAAGTAGTGATTATATTGGAATGCTTGCAACTATAATCAATGCTTTAATTTTACAAAACTTTTTAGAAAAAAATTTAATAGCTTCTAGGGTATTATCTGCAATACCCATGGCCACTGTATGTGAACCTTACATAAGAAGGAAAGCTATTCGTCATTTAGAAAAAGGTAGAGTGGTAATTTTTGCAGCAGGCACAGGCAACCCATTTTTTACTACAGATACAGCTGCAGCCTTACGTGCTGTTGAAATGAATTGTGATGTTATTCTAAAGGGTACGCAAGTAAATGGTGTATACTCCGCTGATCCGAAAAAAAATGAGGATGCTGTAATGTATGATAGGCTTTCTTACACGGATTTATTGACTCGTGATTTAAAAGTTATGGATGCATCAGCAATTTCACTTGCTCGTGAGAATTCTATTCCAATTATAGTTTTTTCTTTGAAGGGAGAAAAAATAGTCAATATTATTAAGGGTCAAGGTACTTATACTATAGTTTCAGATTGTAAACAGTAGGTAATTTATGTTAAATGAAATAAAAGCTAAAACAAAAGAAAGAATGCTAAAAACTATTCAGTCCTTTCATGATGATATTAAAGGCGTACGCACTGGTAGAGCTAGTGCATCTTTGCTTGATGGTATAGTTGTAAACATCTATGGTGGGCATCAAAAGTTAAATCAAGTTGCAGGCGTTTCGGTTATAGATAACAAAACCCTATCAATTAAAGTTTGGGACATTAGTGTTGTAGGTGAAGTGAAAAACGCTATATTAAATGCTAACCTGAATTTAAATCCTGTTGTCGAGGGTAGCACCATACGTATAGCTCTTCCGGACTTGACACAAGAAACCCGTGAAAAATTAGTGAAATTATTGCATCAGTTTGCTGAAAATGCACGGATTGCCATTAGAAATATACGTAGAGATATTATGGAAGAAACAGAAAAAATGAAGGAAAATAAAGAAATCTCAGAAGATGATTTTCATGGTGCTAAGAAGGAAATACAAAATATTACTGATGATAATATAAAAAAGATTGATGGTGAATTGTCCATCAAAGAAAAGGATATACTGAATCACTAAATGATATGGAGAAAGCTTACATAGCAAATGATGTCATTCCAGTGTTTGACACTGGAATCCAGTCTTTACTATACAACTATCTGATGCACTTGTTTGAAATCAAATTTCCTGGATCCCAGTGTCGGAGCACTGGGATGACACCAATTTTGCATTCAAGTATCAACTATTGGTGTCACTACAGTAACTCTCTTCCTGTTATGCAAGTAGCTGACACCTTCCAGGTGTCCATTGAAATCCAAAAAATTTCACTCAAGTCAAAATTAGGTTAAATTTAAATGTTGAATCAAGAATCTTTACCGAAACATTTAGCAATTATTATGGATGGTAATGGTAGATGGGCGAACAATCAAGGAAGGGTAAAAATTGATGGTTATAAAAAGGGCAGTGAAGTTGCATACGATATTGCCAAGTATTGTACGGACTTAACCATACCCTACTTAACTTTGTATGCATTCTCTATGGAGAATTGGCTTAGACCCAAAAACGAAACTGACTGTCTATTTGATTTATTTTACTCTGTCTTAACTAATGAAGATAAAGTCAATTTCATTTGCAACTGTAACATTAAGTTGAATTTTATTGGCAATTTAAGTCTGTTATCCAGTAAAATATTGGATCAAATTAAAAAAGCAGAAGAAATGACACATAAGAACGATGGTTTATTACTCACTGTGGCAGTCAGTTACGGAGCAAAGCAAGAAATTACACAAGCTATAAGCAATATTATAAAAGAAAATATTGCTTATGTATCAGAAGAGGAATTTGAAAAATTTCTGTATACTAAAGATCTGCCAAAATTGGATTTATTAATTCGCACTGGCGGCGAAAAAAGGTTAAGCAACTTTTTATTATGGCAAGCAGCTTATGCTGAATTGTATTTTTGTGATACTTTATGGCCTGATTTTTCTTGTCAAGATTTGAGTAAAGCATTAGAAGATTATACAAAAAGAGAGAAAAAATATGGTAGATAATAATTTTATAATTAGAATGTTGTCCTCAATAGTAATATTATTCATATTTTCCTTTGCTACATATTTCAGTGATTTATCGTTTTACCTATTGATTTTTTCAATAGCAGTTTTATCTTCTTTTGAATGGTATAATCTAACCCAAGGAAACAAAATTTTATACGTTTTCGCATTATTATTGATTGCACTACCAAGCGCCTCATTAATATATTTATATAATCTACCACAGGGAAAATACGCATTAGTATGGTTCGTCTTAACCATTTGGGGAATTGACATTACTGCCTACCTATTTGGTAAGAATTTTGGTGGAGCTAAAATTTGCCCAATTCTTAGCCCTGGAAAAACTTGGACAGGACTTCTTGGTGCGATTTTAGCTGGAGTAGTGTGCACAATTTTTGGATCAATATTTTTTGGTCTATTTTCAATTTTTTATTCTCCAATCATTGGCCTTGCAATTGCTATTCTAGCGCAACTTGGCGATTTCACTGAGTCGCTTGTTAAAAGAGCTTACGGTGTTAAAGATAGTGGAAATATGATACCTGGCCATGGGGGAGTGCTCGACCGTATGGACGGTTTCATTTTTACTGCCCCTCTTATTGCTATTTACATAAGCTAAGTCTGCAGAAGAAATAAAGTGCCATTAGAGGTCATCCCTAGTCAGCTCCCCAACCGCTTCTACAGTGCAGTCATGGACAAACGTCTTTTCACAATAAGGGCAGGCTATTTCCTCTTCTTCTCCCATATCTAAATATATTAATGGATGGCCGGAACCCTCATCATTCTCATCACCATGACAACAAACTTTTCTATTATTAATCCTCACTTTTGACATGCTACTCCTTTAGCTTATAACATTTATATATTGAATATACCCATTCAGAAATAAAAAACAACAAGCACTATTCTCCATTTTTTATCCTATTCAGGTTAATCAATTCGTTTTGAACACCTTTTGATACAAATTTGCTAACATCTTCTCCTAATCTTGCTATTTCCTTTACAAAGCTTGATGAGATAAATTGAGTATCTTCAGAAGCGGGAAGAAATATGGTTTCGATTTCAGGAAGAAGTTTATAATTTACCCAACTCATTTGAAACTCGTAATCAAAATCCGACACTGCTCTTAATCCTCTAATAATAACAGAAGCATTCTGCTCTTTGGCAAACTTCACTAGCAACCCATTAAAAGATATAACATCTGCATCAATTCCTAGTCCTTTGATTTCATTTTCAGCCATGCTTGTGCGTAGCTTTGTGTCAAAGGCAGTATGCTTATTAACGTTTTCTGCAACTCCTATTATTAATTTATCGATTAGTTTACACGCTCTTTTGATTATGTCAATATGCCCAAAAGTTATAGGGTCAAATGTGCCAGGGTAGATTCCTGTTCTGTTATTAATGTTCATCCTTTATTTTTATATAAACTACTTTAAAAACTTTTGATAGACATAATAACATTTTTTATCTAAAAATAAAAGTATACAGTTGGCCTGATAGCTCAGTTGGTAGAGCAAAGGACTGAAAATCCTTGTGTCGCTGGTTCGATTCCTGCTCAGGCCACTTTCTCTTTCTTGGCAAACTTGCCTTTTTGTTATAAAATACTCTATATCGTAATATAAATATTAGAGAGGCAAGTTATGGTGTATAAATATTACAATAAAGTATTTAACATCTTATTAATTATAGTTCTATTATTAAGTAATATTACTTACGCTGGCGTTAGTGAAAAACCGGCATCTCAACATGTAACCAGAAAAGAAGAACCAGCGTCAACTGTCTTGACGGCAGAAAATACAGTAAATAATGACATAGTTGTTGGTTTGTTGAAAACGGAAGAAGCACATGAGCTTGGGTTATCTCAAAATATCTACGAGATGTTTAATAACTTTGGGGTTAAGACTGTAATGATTGATTATAATAAGATAATTAGCCTTAAAAAAATTCAGACAGAGTTACTTAATCTCGCAAAACAAGATGAAATGTTGGCAAGAAAGCTAGCATTAGATCGAATAAAAATTGAAGTTGCACAATTCATTAAAGAGCACAAAATAAATAGGATATTTATTCCGGATAATTTACATTCAGCACCCACTCCTTATCGCCAGCTTGTTACTGAAGCAATTGTAAAAATAGTTGATGATAACCCTGCAATTCATTTACTTGGCATATGTGAAGGCATAATGAATGCAAAGGGAATTGAAGTAGTGAGTGTTGTGAGTGATGAAGAGAAGCAAAGATCTCATTTAAAATCAGCACCTAATCCACAGAAAGAGGATGTACCTCTCCAGCAGATAAAGATCGTTCCAAATAGTCGTTTAGCAGAAGTAGTAGCCAAATTCCTAATACCTAATGAAAATGGCTGGTTTTCAACATATTTTCCAGATGCTCATTCAGGAGCAGTAAGTAATACACCAGAAAATAGAAGAAAATTGGAGTCACTTGGATATAAAGTTGCAGCATTTTCCAGTGAGGGGGTAATAGAGGCTATTGAAGATAAGCATGGTAATGTTCACTTTCAAAGTCATCCAGAAGCCCTTGTTGTGAAGTCAGATAAAAACCTCTATTTATCAAATCACAAGGAACGTCAAGTGTCTACACTAGTTGCTATAGCGATTATGAATGATTTTCTTTATCGTGCTTAATGGCTATAGCTTTATGCTTACCGACGATTTGATAAACGATAGATTTGTCATGTATCCGTTCAGGCAATGGCGTCAACTTAAGGAAAAATATCAGCGATAGTGTATAAAATTTCTCTCCAAATTTTTTATCATTAAATTATCCAAAGAGTGCAAGGGACAGCACTTTTGTTTCTATTTTGTTGCAACAAAAAAGTTTAAAATGTGTCTTTTTTAGGTGAGGCATGCAAAAAGGAAAAGATCTTATCTTACAAATTAAAAATGCAATATACTCGAAAACTTTTCAGAAAATCCATTGTGTTGAGTTTTACACGAACAAGAAAACTTCCTTTTTCGACAGTATTTTCTATGATTTTAAAGTTAGTTAAAAAAAGTTTGGGAATAGAATGTGAACTTATGGAGCCATTGACATGTACCCTCAAAGCAAGCTTTTTCTAAAGCAAGGTATAAGATTTGCCATACAGGCTTTCAAGAATTTAAGCATCCAAACAGCCTATCAGGATGAACCTGAGTTGGAGAGGCTATAGACTTATTGCAGCAGATGGTTCTGGTATGAGATTACCCAGCTCTGGGGAAATTGTATCCGAGTTTGAACCAAATGGAAACTGACCTTACCCAGAAAAAGTGGAGAGAAAGGAAGGAGTTTTTTCGGGTAAAATAAAATTTTGGAGGATTAGAAATGGCAAGAGAATATACGGCAGAATTCAAATTGGAAGCTGTTAAGCTGGCAAATGAACAAAGAAAGGTAGGTCAACCAGTTGCAAAAGTAGCAAGAGATCTAGGAATAAGGGATAGTGTATTAGGAAAATGGATGAAGAAAAATAACGAAAAAAAGTCAGCGGCAAATGCATTTCCAGATGTAGCACCTTATGACAAAGAGAGATTTGATTTACAGAAAGAGTTAGCAAAAGTAACAAGAGAAAGAGACATTTTAAAAAAAGCCCTGGGATATTTTGCCAGTCAAAAAGAGTAAAATATTTTTTCATAAAAGAGCATAGTAAACACTATAAAGTGCAGGAATTATGTAGGGTTTTCTGCTAGTGGCTACTATAAGTGGACTACAAGGAAAATAAGCAGTAGAGAATCAGCAAATAAAGAGTTATTAGCAGATATTCAAAAAATATATCAAGCTTCTAAATGTAGATATGGAGCTCCTAAAATTCATGCTGAATTAAAGGCTTTGGGTAAAAGTTGCAACTTAAAAACAGTGCAAAGTATTATGCAGAAAAATGGTATTCAGGCTATATTGAGAAGAAAATTTAAAATTAAGAAACAACAAACGGACAGTAGAGTCGTAGCTCCCAATATATTAGACCAAAACTTTATTGTCGATCAACCAAATAAAGTATGGGTAACTGATATTACTTATATAAAAACCAAAGAAGGATGGCTATATTTGGCAACAATAATCGATCTATATTCACGCATGGTAGTTGGCTGGTCAATGAGCAGTTCAATAAATAAACAATTGGTTATGGACTCTTTATTAATGGCCGTTAACAAGCGTAAACCTGCCAAAAATCTACTATTACATAGTGATCAAGGTTCACAATATACTTCGCAAGGTTATCAATATCTCTTATCCATAAAAAACATAGATGAGTCATAAAGGTTGTTGTTACGACAATTCTGTTGTGGAAAGCTTCTTCAGTTCTCTAAAAAGGGAGTTACCAATAGACACCTCTCGGCACTCTAAACAGCATATCAAAACTGCTATATTTGAATATATAGAAATTTTTTATAACAAACAACGTAGACACTCCACTATTAACTATTGCATTCCTGAGCATTTTGATTCATCATTCTCTTTGTGAAAAACATTCCAAACTTTCTCTCCACTTTTTCTGGGTAAGGTCAATCTGGTTTAGTTTCTCTTGCATATTACTCCAATCTCTGTTGTATTGGTATAGCAATCCCTATACCAGTTACTATATTGCTAACCGCTTCCCCTTGTATGTGGCTTTCCCACACTCCGAGTACTATCAGTTAGTCCGACTTCCTTTGCATCTTTCCCCAGTCCTCGTCTTTATTGACTTGTTCCAGAGTACCCATTGGGAATACAAAGGATCTCCCAAGTTCACGTAATTTCCATCTCAACACATGGCACGGCCTCAGATCCCGATAGAGTGATTGATAACTTGCCTTCTATTGTTATCTTTCATGCTGTCTTCCACTTCATGAAAGGTGTCGACCTCTATTTCGTTAAAAATTTCGGGACTCAATACCTTCACTTTCGTTGTACCCTATGTTGTCCTTTCCACTAGCTTTACTACGCTCGTCACCTTACGCAGCATAATGGTTCGTTCCAGGTTGCTGGCTAGGCTTTGCCTGGGTTGGATTTTCACCAACTGAACTTTACGCACTTCTTGGCGCACTCATAATGTTTTTCCCCCTATTAAGATTTATTGATTTAGTTGTAGTAGTTGAAATAGCAAACCGGTTAAGTTGCCTAGTTTGGTTCTTTTTTTCAATCAAAGGTATTCTACTGTTTTAAATTCCCTGTAAAGATTTAGCTTATCTCCCCCTATTAAGATTTATTGATTTAGTTGTAGTAGTTGAAATAGCAAACCGGTTAAGTTGCCTAGTTTGGTTCTTTCTTTCAATCAAAGGTATTCTACTGTTTTAAACTCCCTGTAAAGATTTAGCTTATCTTTTACATCTAAACAGCATTAACACGATTTGGCTCTCTGTAGATGAGTAATTCTCTAGGGATTACCCTATTGAATTCTATGATATCATTTTTTGTAACATTGTTATGTACGTCAATACTGAAAATAGACAATGACCAGGGCTTCTTTTGCCTTTTTTTTTATTTGGTAAATTTCTTAAATATTTATAGCTAAACGACAATCGTCATCCCGCTGCTTGTTAGCGGGATCTAGAGATACCGCGAATGAATCGCGGTATGACGGTTCGTGGCGGTATGACGGTTCGCGGCGGCATGACAATAAGCTCGTCATCCCGCTACGTGTTAGCGGGATCTCTTGTTAGCGGATGAGATACCGCAAATGAATCGCGGTATGACGGCTAAGTAGGGTGTCATCCCAGTGCTTGACACTGGGATCCAGAAAAATTGATTGTAAACAAACGATTATACAACATTTTCAATAAAATTACAAAAAAGCTGGATCCCAGTGTCAAGCACTGGGATGACATCATAGAGGCGCTGGGATGACATCATAGGGGCACTGGGATGACACCCTGACAACCGTCATCCCGCTACGTATTAGTGGCTGAGATACTGCGGCGGTATGACGTAGGACTGCTGTCACCCCGCTACGTGTTAGCGGGATCTATTATGAAATACCGCAGCGATATAGCTACAGAAAACTTGTATAGATTTTTTCTACTTCTGTGATATCATAAGCCTGTAATGATAAAATAAGCAAATATGGATAAGTCAGCGTATGAGATCATAGAACATGAGTATGATGTGGTAGTAGTAGGTGCAGGTGGAGCAGGGCTCAGAGCAACGCTTGGGATGGCTGCAACTAATTTTTCAGTTGCCTGCATTTCTAAAATTTTCCCTACACGAAGTCATACAGTTGCAGCACAAGGCGGAATTAGTGCAGCTTTAGGTAATATCGGTGAAGACGATTGGCGCTGGCATGCATATGACACAATAAAAGGTTCAGACTGGCTTGGTGATCAAGATGCAATAGAATATATGTGTAAAAACGCTGCTAAAGCTGTTATTGAACTTGAAAATTTTGGCGTACCTTTTTCTCGTACAGAAGATGGCAAAATATACCAGCGTTCCTTTGGTGGAATGACAACTCACTTTGGTAAAGGAAAATCAGCGCAGCGCACTTGTGCGGCAGCAGATAAGACTGGGCACGCAATCCTTCATACTCTATATCAGCAGTGTCTTAAATTCAACGCTGAATTTTTTGTTGAATACTTTGTGATTGATTTAATTATGGATAGCGAAACCGGAGCATGCTGCGGAGTTCTTGCTTGGTCACTATGCGACGGCACATTACATAGATTTCGTGCGCATAGAGTGGTGTTAGCAACAGGTGGATATGGACGTGTTTATTTCTCTGCAACAAGTGCGCATACCTGCACAGGTGATGGTAACGGCATGGTGGTAAGGGCTGGATTACCACTTGAAGATATGGAATTTGTACAATTTCATCCAACAGGAATATATGGCTCAGGGTGCCTGATGACAGAAGGATGCCGTGGTGAAGGGGGGTACCTCGTTAATTCTCAGGGCGAGAAGTTTATGGAACGTTACGCACCAAAAGCAAGAGATTTAGCTTCCCGTGATGTGGTGAGTCGCGCAATAACAATTGAAATTAGAGAGGGAAGGGGAGTTGGACCGAAAAAAGATTACATGTATTTAACTATAGCGCATCTTGATCCGGAAGTAATAAAACTCAGATTGCCGGGCATCAGCGAAACCGCAAGAACTTTTGCTGGAGTTGATGTCACTAAAGATCCAATACCGGTCATTCCGACTGTTCACTACAACATGGGTGGCATTCCAACCAATTATCATGGAGAAGTGATTACGCTGAAGCAAGGTAAGGAAGAAGTGGTAGATGGACTATTTGCAATTGGAGAAGCTGCGTGCGTCTCTGTGCACGGTGCAAATCGACTTGGTTCTAACTCGCTTCTTGATCTTGTGGTTTTTGGCAGAGCTGCAGCGCTCAGAGCAAGAGAGAAACTAAAATCCGGTACACCACATAAAAAATTGCATTCAGACTGCACAGACTGGATAGTAGATAGATTCAATAAAATGCGATTTGCTTCTGGTGGGCTAAAAGTAGCAAAAATACGCAGTGAAATGCAGAACACTATGCAAAAATACGCATCAGTTTTCCGTGTTGCTGAAGTTTTAGAAGAAGGCAAAAAAGCTATAAAAAAGGTAGCAAAAATGATGCCTGATATTTCACTTGAGGATCGCAGTATGATGTGGAATAGTAATTTAGTTGAAGCACTGGAGCTTGCTAACATGATCCCACAAGCGGTTATTACCATGGAATGCGCAGCTAATCGCGAGGAAAGCAGAGGTGCCCATGCTCGTGAAGACTTTCCTGAACGTGATGACAAAAACTGGATGAAGCACACTATAGCGTGGCTTGAAGAAAAGAAAGGGCAAATTAACGTAAAAATTGATTATAAAAAAGTGGCTGAAAAAACTCTGAGCGGTGAGATTGATTTCATAGCGCCAGAGAAGAGGGTTTATTAGTCAGCCCATCTAGCTTATTCATGAATTGACGTAGTATTGATACATCGCTCATTTTAGTAGCTGGGTTTTCTGTATGCTCTGGTTGATTTGGTGACTCTTGTACTGCTTGATTTTTAGTCTCATTTCTTAAATTCTGTTGATCATTATTAACAAGGTTCTTCGAAGCTTGATTCTGCTCTGTTGTTGAATTAGAGCGGTTTTTGTCGTTAAATGTGTCCTGTGCTTTGTTGGTTGATTTTTCAAAAAGTTTCTTAATACCACTAAATCCTAAAGTTAAAGTAAGGCATATAACTCCAGCAACAGCTATGATAGGAATGGCTGCTCCAATTGCCATTTGACCCTGAAAGAAAGCAAATGTTACCATTGCAATAACAGTAATCGTTATCGTGATTGCTAACAGTTCGCTGGTCCTTTTTGCTGGATCTATGAATCCTGCTACAGCAGATACTCCTTTTTTTATACCAGAACCTGCTTCTTTAATGCCAGACTTGCATTTTTTTGAAGCAGTTTTACAGTGGTATTTTTCTTCAAGCTTCTCTTTTAGTTCTTTAGCTTTCTCCTGTGCTTTCTGTGGAGTCCCTGAATAATCTTTTAGATCTCGTAAAGTTAAATAGTACTTTTTAGTATGGAATTTTGGATCTTTCAGCTCCAGAGAAAAGGGATCAGCGCCTATTTCTAGCAGCATTGTACAAAATTTTGTTGTATTGTCATAAGCAGTTGCTGTATCAAAAATTGTTCCTTGCGGTAGGTATTCGATACTTCTTTTTTCTGCTTTTTTCTTTAATGCCAATTCTAGGGGTGTGTTCCCTTCTCCATTCTTAGCATTTATAGCTTTACCTAATTTATCTTTAGATATTGTTCCATTTTTTACTAAACCTAAAATCAATTCCAAACATGTAACTTTTTGTTCTCCTTTGAATGAAGCAATATAGTGCAGAGCATTTTTTTCATCTTTATCTTGCACAGTAATATCTGCACCGTTTTTTAGCAATAGTTCTAGGGTTTCATACCTTTTAGTTTTTTCAAATTTTCTATCTGTACATGATCGATCCTCATTCTTTCCTTTTATATGCTGAAGCAGCTGATGAAGAGGTGTTAATCCTTCCCTGTTAGTAGTATTTACAGCATCATCTTTATTTGAAATCAACTCTAAACATGTAACTTTTTGTTCTCCTTTGAATGAAGCAATATAGTGCAGAGCATTTTTTCCATCTTTATCTTGCACAGTAATATCTGCACCATTTTGTAGAAATAACTCTAAGGCTTTATACCTATTTGTTTTTTCAAATTTTCTATCTGTACATGATCGATCCTCATTCTTTTCTTTTATATGCTGAAGCAACTGATGAAGAGGCGTTTGTTCTTCCTGATTTTTACTATTAATGAGTTGTGCTAAATCTTCCTCGGTGACCGTTTTTATTAGGGTACCTAGAAACTTGCATTTCTGTTTCTTTTCCAACGACACGATAAGGTGTAAAATATTGTTGTCTTTTTCACCTTTCACACTATTAATATCCGTACAATCTTTTAGATATTTTTTAAATTTCCTGTTATTTCCATTTTTGATCGCTTTTAGTAATAGAGCATTGCTATTTGTTATTTCGTTGCTTATTTCTACTTTATGATCATCTTCAATATCGCTACCGTAGCCACTTTCTGCTTCACTATCTTCACTATTCCTACGATCATTTTTGTTGTGGGTAATACTATTAGAACAATATTTGCTATTATCAGTAATTTCTGAAATTACTTGCTTTACTCGTTCTTTTGTTTCATTTGATATTTTTTTCGATCGTTTTATTGCTTTATCTAGCACTGGAAGGAAGCATTGGACATAATACCTATAATATTTTTCTTGTTCTCTAAGTGATTCTTCTAATTTAGTTAATACTTCAGGGCTAGCACCTTCCTTGAATAACCTTTTACACTCCTTGAGAGCTCCATCTTGACCTCTTGGTTTTTCACGCTTGTGTTCTTCTTTTTTTACCTTTCTCTCTATAATGCCATACAATTGTTCGTCTTTTCTATCCCGCTCTTGCTTTTCATTTTTATCTATGTATTCATCTAATTTTTTTGCATTAGTAGTTAGTGCGTTTAGATCTATATCCATACTAAAACCTCAATATTAAAAGCTATTTAAGTTGTCAGCACTAAACTAACAACCAAGAAGTTTGACTTTTAAATTGAGCTAAACGTTGTATATGTGATCAAAATATAGGTGGAAAGGCAGAAAACTAGTTTCTATTAGAAAATCTGTTATCATAGTCAAATCCTCACTTGAACAGTTGTCTACTATTTTAACTATTTTGTCTTAAAAAATAATAAATATAGCTAAACTGCGAAACGTGCTATTGGCTAAAATAGGATAAGAAACTATAGCTGCAAATTAATGTATATCTGTTCAGATGCATGGCTAATGCTGAAACAAAAATTCCAGTGCTCCCTTTCTTGTCATCCCAGTGCTTGACACTGGGATCCAGATTGGGCACTAAGTTGGTAAACACGAAAGCGCTTTACAACGTTTTTGATGGAACTGTGCAAAAGGACTGGATTGTATATTAAGTCAAAGTCGCAAGACTATAATGAGCTAGCTGTCAATTGGATTGATTGATAGAAATCGTAGGCATCTCAGTACACTCCTAGCTTTAAAAAATGGAGTACGAACGGTAGGGGGATCTAAAAGATCGAATCACAATCCTGTTACATTATTATTTGATTATATTTATAGGTACAAAAATGGCTAGAACAGTTTTCATTGGTATTGATGTTTCAAAAGAAACACTTGATATCTCAATCAACAATAAACATCAGCGTATAGAAAATGTAGAGACAGCTATATCTGAGTTTATAAAGTCAAAAATGGCTAACGTATTTGTTAAGTTATGTGTAAACAGGTGGTTATGAAAAACTTGTCATAAAGTTGTTACGGGAACATAACATAGCTGTTCACAGAGCTCACCCAAATCGGGTATATGCATTTGCAAAAGCCTGCAACCACTTTGCAAAAACAGATAAATTAGATGCAAAATTACTAGAAAAATATGCTGAATTTATCACAAAAAATGACGAGGTAGTAGAATACATAGTTTCACAAAAGCAAGAAGAACTAAAAGAGCTAAGAGAGCTAAGAGCAGTTGAGCGCAATCTAAACGATGAAGTTCACGCAAATAAGTGTCGTTTGCATAAGGTTACAGGAAAAGCCAGGGAATATATAGAAAAACAGATAGAATTTGCAAAAAAACAATTAGAGCAAATTAGGCAAGACATAGAAGATATAATAAACTCTGATCCTGATTTGAAGGAAAAAAGCAAACTGCTAACTAGCTATAAAGGTGTTGGACGGAAAACCGCAAGTATCCTACTCATAGAGGTACCTGAACTTGGCAGGTTAGATAATAAGGAAATAGCTTGTCTAGTTGGAGTTGCACCAAAAACTAGTGAAAGCGGAAGGAAAGTGAGCAAAGCCCAGATCATAGGTGGCAGATTTTATGCTCGAAAAGCATTATACATGTCTGCTGTGGTTGCAATGCGTCATAATAAAAAAATGAAAGCAGCGTTTAGTTGACTCTGGCAAAGCCGCTAAAGTCGCTTTAGTTGCTGTAATGAGAAAAATCATCATTTGTTTAAATGCTATGATAAAAAACAATAATTTTTATCTTGATGTTTAAGACGGTAGATGCCAGTGTCACGCACTGGCATGACACCCATTTGTTCCTATAGTTGTCTTTTCTCGTCTACCTTATTTTGCCACTCTGCTGAACAGATACATTAATGTTTTTATCAGTCTTCCAGGCTTGGTTTTTCTTCTGATTTTTTAAGTCTTTCTTTATTTAGTATGGAGCTTATCTCTTCTACACTTTTGTCAATATCATCATTGATTATTACATAATCATATTTATCACGTTTGCTTATCTCTTTTTGAGCTTCGGCTAATCTGCGCTCTATTTCGCTTGCATCATCGCTATTACGCTTTTGCAAACGCAACCTAAGCTCTTCCATTGAAGGGGGAAGTATAAAAACACTCACAACTTTTTTTCTCATGAGCTTGAATAAGTGAAATGCTCCTTGCCAGTCTATGCTTAGTAAAACGCTTATTCCACTGCTCAGGTTTTGCTCTATAAAATCTCTTGTTATACCATAAAAATTCTCAAAAACTTTGGCGTATTCAAGCATCTGACCAGCTTCGCATAACTCGTGAAATTTTTCTTCGGTAACGAAAAAATAGTCTTTTCCATTTATTTCGCCGGGGCGAGGCTTGCGTGTAGTCATAGAAACAGACCTAACTAAATTAGTTGATTGCTCAAGTAATTTTGCTGATATAGTAGTTTTTCCAGCTCCAGAAGGGGAGGATAGAACCAATAATACGCCCTCACTTTTTACGGTCATTTTTCTTTGCATTTTTTAACATGGCGCTTTTTGGATCAGAGTTTAAAAAGCTAGAACCTTCTAAATTAGAATTTGATAAGTTGGTGCCAATAAGAGAAGAGTTATCAAAGACAGTATAGCGCAAATCGGTTTTTTCAAAATTTGCCTTATTCAAATTAACGTTTACAAACTTTGCTCTACTCAATGTTGAATTAGAAAAATCGGCATTTTCTAAATTCATATTCTTAAATTCAAAGTAAGAATAATTTACATTAAATTTTTCACCCTGTGATATTTTCTCTTGCAAATCTTTAATCGAAGTTATAGCATTTTCTGAACCTGCAAGTTTTTTCTGTCCTTTATTGTCAATCAAAATTGAATTATCAAATTTGCAACCTGTTAAGTGAGCATCAACAACTGAACTTTTATATATGCTTGAAGAGAGAAAAGACATATCACTAATTGTTGAATTGCTCAAATTGCTAAGAAAAAAGCTAGTTTTCCTAAAGGCATTAGCGTAAAGCAAAGAAGATCTGAAATCGCTTTCAATAAAATTTGAATTAGTTACTTTTAAATTGGACCAGCTTGAATTATCAGCTAATAAATTAAAGAATGTTGAATTTTCTATTTCACTGGAATCAATATTATGGTGAGAAAGCATGCTGTTATAAACTTGAGAGTCTTGGATTTTTATCTTATACATTGAAGTTGTAGAAAGGTCTGAATCTTCTATCTTCGCAGAGGTGAATAGTGAATGGTCAAAAAATGAGCCATTCATGTTAGAATTCGCAACTTTAGTATTATGAAACTTTCCGTGACGAATGTCAGCATTAGAGACATTAACTTGATGCAGTTCACTAAAACTAAAATCAATATTGGATAAATCAGCATCCTGAAGATTTGCTTCAGAAACATATGTATGCTTTATCTTGGAACCATTTAGTATAGATTGAACAAAACTTGAATTATCGTCATTCACATAGGAAATTTGTGTGTTGCTTAAATTAGTTTCGTCGAAGTTACTGTTAATTATGATAGAAGAATTAAGGTAGGCAGCGGAAAGATTGCTACCTGTAAAGTCTGATTCTTTTAACTCTGCACCATATATGTTAGCATTTTTTAATGAAGAAAATTGTATCTTTAATTTATATGCATCCACTCCAAAGAAACTTGCATTATCAAGGTTGTTTTTCTGCATAACGGTATCGTTTATTTCACTATCACTAAAATTTACGTGGCCAACATTCGAGTTTGATAAGTTGGAGAAATTCATTTTCACATTCGAGAAATTAGTATGCAAACCAATTACGTTGTGCATACTTACTTTTTTGAGATCGGAACTGATAAAATCAGCATAACTAACATTAGACTGATCAAATACGATATCTGTTAAGTTTGCAGAAACAAATTTTGTAAAACTCAAATTTGCACCTTTTATTTTAATGCCATGTAAATTAGCATTGGAAAAATTAGCACCACGTAAATCAACATCAATGAAAGACACATCGGATAAATCGGTGTTAGAAAAATCGGCACCAATCAGACTTACTCCATCAAAAACAGATTTACTTAGGTACAGTTGGCTAAAATTAGCTCCATTTAAGTTAGAACCAAAACCTTTCTTAAAATCTTCTGGCACGCCCTCTTTGTGGCACTGCACCAAAAATTCAGCAAAGTCTTTTTTACTGTAAGATACGTATTTTGCATCACACAGAGCATTTAAAAAATCACTAATCTGATTTTTTTCATCATTTATTTCGTTTCCATAACATAAATGACCAACTAAAATTAATATCAAAAATCTAATCATCTTGCTTATCGCACTGTATTTCTTTCGTTTTCACAGCCCAATCGTACATTGCTGAGCTTTCTTTATTGTCTATTTTTCTATCCTCCAAAAGATGTGGCATCATTTCGGCAATCGCATTTATTATATTAATCTGCTTTTTTTCGATTGCTATATCAATTGGGGATTGAAAATTATTGTTAACTACTCTAAGATCAGCACCTTGTAATAAGAGAAAGCGCACTATGTCTACCTCACCTTGTTTAACTGAATAAATGAGAGGAGTATCACCCAATTTATTTCTAAACCTTAGTATCTCTTGAATTGTTAATCCAATTTTTTCTAGCTTACTTATTACTCCTCTTAAGCAAGTTAAGTTGTTCTTCTTAATGCAGTAAAAAAATTGCTTACTGTAATCATCAATAAACACAGTTGTAGGAAGATGCTCATTAAGGCTATCATATTGTCGTTTATATATTGACTTGCTTTGTATGTCTTTATGACCCCATTCTTTTATTGGTTCTCTGTTTAGCTTTGTCCATTTTTGTAAACTTTTCTTTTCACTTTGCTCTTCTTCATCTTTTTTAGTTATAGGTTTTACTCTATTGCGGTCCTTGGAATTACTGTTTGTTTCTTTCACTTTTTTTTCTTCAGACTGATTCTCTACTTTTTCTTTTTTTCCCTCTAATAATTGACTCGCATCACTTTTTGAAAGTTCATTATCTTTTATATCAATCTTCTGATCAGCTTGTAGATTTTTTTGCGGGTTAGCTGTATTCTCATTTAAATCAGCACTTAAAGGCAAAGGCTCTGGTTTCAAATCTTTATTCACTTCTTTATTGGCCACATTTGGTAAATTTTGAGCAAATTTGTCTGTGCTTTCTTCTAGCTGGTCATTTGGCAAATCTTTATCAATCCTTTCACCTTCACTTATAGTTTTTTCAACCACGGAAGCTTTGTCCTCGTTGTGTTGCAGTTTCTCTTTATCGGTAGTGCCGTCTAATCTTTTGCTCTCAGCCTCTTGTGTTTGTTTAGCATCGACGTTGCTTTTCAACTCATCTTTTTGATTTGTGCTATCTTGCTTCCTTACACCTACATTTTCGTTTTTATGAACTGATTCGATTTTCTTTTCTTCAAATTGCTCTACAGCAAATAGGCTCAGTGATCCGAATACAACAGCTAATAATATAAAATATAAAATATTTTTCATAAATATCCCAAGCATAAGCTTAATTAAAATGATACTATAATCAAATGATTAATCTACAGTAAAAAATGCCTTAGGATTTAATTTATAAAAAAACAATAGATTTTTTGTATCTGTTCAGGGGCATCGCAAATATTGAAGCAAAGTGGTCAGTGCTTACTGTACGAACATTGTGATTTGAGAGCAATCTCCGCTAGGGAGGATGTCATCCCAGTGCTCCTTTCTCGTCATCCCAGTGCTCAGACACTGGGATCCAGAAAAAAGAATGGTGTCATGCAAGTAGCCTCCTTCTCCTGTCATCCCAGTGCCCAGACTACTTGGATCCAGAAAAGTTTGCTTGTAAGCAAGCAAACTAGCATAGAAAGTGGTTACAACATTTTCGATGAGATTATATGGAAAACTGGATCCCAGTGTCTGGGCACTGGGATGACAAAGGAGGACGTTATTCCAGTGCCAAGCACTGACCATTTGCTGTGCAATTTACCTTCAAAAATGAATGTTCGTACAGCTATGGAATGAATCGCGGTATGACGTAGGACTGCTGTCATTCCAGTCTGGAATCTAGTCTTTACTGGGGAGAAGAAACTCTCCTTCTACAGTGTATCCGTTTAGGGGAGGTATCTGTTCAGATGCATGGCTAATGTACAAATATTGAAACAAAAATTCCAGTGCTCCCTTTCTTGTCATCCCAGTGCCCAGACACTGGGATCCAGAAAACTTAACTTTAAATAAGTGGCTGCATAATAAACTACACATTAAACCTAAAGTGCATTATATCACCATCTTGCACGATGTAATCTCTGCCTTCAAAGCGAATTTTTCCTGCGTCTTTGCAAGCTGATTCACTTCCATACTTTATGTAGTCTGCAAAGCTTATTGTCTCTGCTTTTATAAAGCCTTTCTCAAAATCAGTGTGGATTACACCTGCTGCTTTATCGGCTGTTGACCCTATTTTTACTGGCCATGCCCGTGCTTCTTTGGGGCCCACAGTAAAGAAAGTTATCATACTCAGCACTTCATACATAATACGCGCTACTCCATCAAGGCCTGATTCTTGTAAGCCAAATTCTGATAAAAAACTCTGTTTTTCCTCTTCACTATCAAGATTTGCAATATCTGCTTCGAGTTTTGCTGAAATGCAATAAAATTTGCTTTTATTTTCCTCCGCCATCCTCTCTACCTTTTTAGATAATTCATTGCCAGTTATAACATTTGTATCTTCAACATTGCAAACGTACATAACGGGCTTTGTTGTCAGCAATTGAAGCAACTTCATCTCATCTTCATTGATATTCTCCAAACTTCTTGCAGGTTTACCTAATTTTAAAGTAGCTAATACCTCTTGCATTAATTCAAGTTGTCTCTTTAGCTCTTTATCACCTTGCTTTGCTTTCTTTTCCAATTGAGGAAGCCTTTTTTCTATGCTATCAATATCAGCTAGGATTAATTCCATTTCTACCACTTCAGCATCTGATATTGGATCTATTTTACTGTGTATATGGCTGATATCGTCATCCGTAAAGCACCTGAGCAGATGAACGATGGCATCAACTTCTCTGATATGGCTTAAAAATTTATTGCCAAGCCCTTCGCCTTTGCTCGCACCCTTTACCAGACCTGCAATATCTACAACTTCTAATTGGTTGTAGATTACCTTCTCTGAGCCTGCAATTGCTGCGATTTGTTTCAAACGTTGATCTTTTATCGAAATCTTGCCTATATTTGGCTCGATTGTGCAAAAAGGATAATTTGCAGCTTCGGCTGCACTTGACTCTGTAAGCGCATTAAATAAGGTTGATTTTCCTATGTTTGGTAACCCAACTATACCGCAGTTAAAACTCATATTTGCTATGTAAAATTATAACTATTGCATAATTTAAAAATTTCTGCTATACTTAATTAGTCGCTTATTGATAATTTTGTTGGTATAGTAATATATAGCTTAAATTAAGGTAAAACTATGACTACAGCTAAGAAACGGAAACTACCAAGTGACTTTCATGATGTTGAGGTTGGAATAAAAAGGCCCAGGATCTCAGGGCAAGAAATAACTCTTTTAAATAGTAACCCTTACCCTGACAATTTCTATGTAGGACAAGCAATTGGTAATGGAAGCTGTTTTTTTGACTCGTTCAGGCAAAGTCTAGAACAACAGACAGGAGAGCAAGTTACTGCCGAAAAATTAAGAAATGATTGTAGGGAATTTGCACAAAAGAATCCACCAAAGTGGTTTACAGATGCAATTGCCAATGGTTATGATAACAATGGCCAGCACCGTAGTGAAACTGTAGATGATTATACAGCAGACATTATGCGTAACAGTAGGTGGGGTGATCCTGACGTTGAAGGCAGAATACTTTGTGAAAAGTATAAGGTAAAGCTACATGTTATAGAGAACCAGACTGTTGATAACCAAGATCTGTCTTTGCATGAATTAATAGACAATTCAGGTTCAAAAAGTGCAGGTGAATACAATAAAGTTGATTATGATGATAGTAGTATTGTGCATATAATAAACAAAGGCGGATTGCATTTCGAACCATTGCTTGATAGAAATAAAAGTTTAGCAAAACAACTGCAAGAGGAAACCAAACTTAAACAAGAGCAAGAACAAGAAGATTTCCTATTAGCAAAAAAACTGCAGCTAGACGAGATCTTAGAGTATTGTAACCTTTCAAAGGATATCTCTGAGAGAGCAGAGGTTGAAAAGGGATTTGATAAGTTATTGGCAGAAAATGCTGATGGAAAAATTGGTGATGTTGTAGGGCAGTGCGTTAGTGATATAAAGCAGCGCATAGAGCGCTCTGAGAAGCAAAACCCTTCAAGCTCACCAAGATGTAGTATGGAGGAATCAAGAACAGAAAAAACATTTCATCAACAACAAATATCACAATTGGAAGTGTAAAATAAATCTTCATAGCTCTGTATATTTTTATATAGGGCTTTTGCAAGCATTTCATATAATATGAACTTGCAGTACGTACTAACCTAAATGCAAGTTGACCATGAGACTAGTTTAATTATTGATGCCATAGAGGAATTTGGCGGTGAGGCTAGGCTTGTCGGCGGATGTGTGAGAGACTCAATTTTGCAGCGTGATGTTCACGACATCGATTTAGCTACTAATTTGCTTCCCAATCAAACGATTAAAGCGCTAAAACTCCGTAATATAAAAACTATTCCAACTGGCTTAAAACATGGAACTATCACTGCGGTTCTAAATCAAAGATCTTTTGAGATCACAACACTAAGGCATGATGTGAAATGTGATGGTAGGCATGCAAAAGTAGAATTTACCAATAATTGGCAAGCGGATGCTTCAAGGCGCGACTTTACATTTAATGCTCTGTATGCAGATAAGCATGGCCATATATATGACTACTTTGGTGGTATAGAGGACTTAAAAGCGCGAAGGTTAAACTTTATAGGCAACGCTGAAGATAGAATTAAAGAAGACTATCTACGTATTTTAAGAGCATTTCGTTTTCATGCAAAAATATGTGTCGGAGATTTGAGTGATGAAATACTAAACGTATGCAAAAAGCATTCGCATATGATTCAAAACCTCTCTGGAGAGAGAATAAGAGATGAAATACTTAAATTGCTGGAGTGCAATGATCCTTTTCCAACACTTAAGAGCATGCAAGAATCTGATGTTTTGCAAAAGATTATCCCAAAAGAAGTAAAATGCGAAATTCTGTCTTCGCCACTTCTTTTGGGCACTGATGCACTAGTAAAATTAGCGTTACTCCTTAGGACTACTAAAAAAAATGACAGGCTAAGTCTTGGAGAATATGTAAGCAAATTTTTACGTCTTTCGAACAAGCAAAAGAAAAAGCTGCTATTTTTACTATCCAACGATATCAAAACAGAACTCTCAGAAAAAGAGCAAAAAAAATACATATCTTTATTTGGTAGAGAATTATATTGTGATTTAGTGAAAATTTGTGGTGTTGAGTCTGGAGAAAATGTTGATGAATACATTTCATTTGCTAACACATTCAATATTCCAAAATTTCCTTTATCTGGCGATGATTTAATAAGTATAGGTCACCAGCCAGGAAAAAGTTTAGGTAGAAACTTGGAATTGCTAAAACAACATTGGGAAGATAGCTCCTACACTTTAACAAAAGAGGAGCTGGTGCTTTATGCTAAGAGCCTATTCTAACTGCTTTCTGACTGTTCAATGAATGTATGCTTGCAATATTAGGGGAACTCATAGAGGAATTAGGTATATGTTCTTTTTTAGCTTTTTCTGTTAATTGATATTCGTTTACTCCTCCTTGAGTTTGATTACACATTCCCTGATCTGGAGATAAAAATTTATCTCTTATGCTTAATGCCAGTTGTAACTCTTGAATCTTATTTGAAAAACATTTCATTTTAGCCTCTGTTAATTTTCCTGTAACAATTTCTTTAAGCAATTCTCCTGAGTCGTTATTATTATTATTCTTGCTATTAAAGCTGTGCAAGATAGAGTCTACAATCTTATTTACCCCTTCTTGTTTGTTAAATTCTAATTTTTTTACGCATTTTCTAACAGAAGGTGACAACTTGGCTTTTAACGTGTCATCTCGTAGTTCTTTACCCATATTTTTTCCAATGTTACAATGTTCGTTGACAACTTCTTTAACCTTAGCTTCTATGATCTCCCTTGCGGATTGTTTCAAATTATTCTCCAATAATTCAAGCAGCTCACTGCTTTTAAATTTACCATGATTTTGATTTGATAGAAATTTTATGGTTTTATTATGTACGTTATGACAAAAGTGTTTCTTTTCAAATTCAGGAAAATTTTCTTTCAACTCTTTATTTTTATCAGACAAAAAGTTATTGAGATTCTTATTCTTCAAGTTCAAGATTTTTGAAAACTTTGATTGAGTTGATTTCATAGAACCAGTAGTTGATTTTGCAGTAGATACTGTACTCACTGCATCTGGCGCTTTAGTTTTTGTTTGTTCTTGTGATTTTTTAGTTTTTTCATCAATATCTTCTAATCTTTTATCAACATCCTTTAACTTTTCTTCCAACTTTTGTTGTTCTTGATTATTTAACAGTTGTTGTTGCATTATTTTTAATTGTTCTTTCATGCTTTCTTTTTCTCCCTGTAGTTTCTTAATATCAGCTTTCAATTGATCTTCTACTTGCTTCTGTTCTTTTTGTAACTGCTTAATTAAACTATTTTTCCTGACTTCTCCCACCCTTTCTAAAAGCTCGTTTATTTTATTGGTAAATTCTGCTCTGAGTTCAGTTAATTCTCTTCCCTGGCACCCTATCATCTCAGATTTTGCCTTCAACTTTACTAAAAACTCTTTCTCTTGTTTATCTGTAACTTCTACCAATTCTCTATAATCCTTTTTAAGTCTTTCAATTATAGATCGCAATTCTCTATTTTCCTCTTTTAACGAGCTATTTTTTGATTGTAAGTCCGCTTTAAGCCTTATGATTATAGATCGCAATTCTTCAATTTTCACTTCCAATAAGCCATTTTCTGATTGTAAGTCTGCAATCTGCTGTGCTTGATCACTATTTTTATCCGTTGTTTCGACGTATTCGGTCTGCATTGCTATATCGTGAAATGTTACTTTATTAGTTTGAACCTCTCCATCCTTACTTATTACTTCACTTTGGCTCTCTTTCTCTACAACTTCAAGTTTTAAGTCAACTTGAACACTTCCATCTATTGTCTTAAAAGCATCAGTTTGAACTTCATTGTTTGCAGTAGTTTTATCGTAGTACAAAATATTTTCTGCCCATCTGTTCCATCTCTTGGGCAATATTCGTCCAATCGTTTTTAGATATAACCAAGCAAATACAGTAGACCAGCTGTATTTTTTTTCCTTATTATTAATATTTAGCATAAAATTACCTTATTTTTTAACTTTAATTTACAGAAAATTTTAATAGCAATAAAGTTATATATATTAGTATAAATGTTAAACAAATACTAACGCAGGTGTCAAATTATGGTAAAGTCTTTGCCCGCCTAATACACTTTAAGCAGAAATGTACATGTCTGCAAGTACAGCATTTGCTTTTTCTATCGCTCTTGCTAACACTTCCTGTTCATTGTTCTGATTTTTCACATTGATTACCTGAGCAGCTAAGTTTGCAGGAAAAGTGACCAAACTGACTTCCCATAATTCCACTTGTTTTAACACTCTAGCTCCGCTTTTATGATCAACATCATACTCTATAGGTATATAGCCGATGGAAAGTCCGTTAATTGCCCCAGTTTTGAGCATCAAATACACTTCTTCTGCTTTCTGAATACCCAAAAGTAAATGTGCGGTTATATACAGGCCAACATCATTTTCATAAATATCTATGATGCTACCTATAGGTTCGTCAGGATTATGCTGCCAAAGGAGTTTTATTTTATTTCTGTTTAAATTTTCCTTAAATGCCCCAGGCAATATCAGATCATTTTGTTTATCAACTATGTTAAAAACGCTCGCATAACCAGAAAATACACCGTTTTCTCCTATACTTTTTATTGACAATGGTGAATAGAGAAATTTCTTATTCATAAGGCCTCCTGTAGGTTATAGTATTGGGAATTCTGTTTGCACAATGCACTGCAATGTCAAATCTATTATATGCAGTTCTCTAAAAAGGGGAAGTATTTTTTTTAGTTACAAAATAATAAAGAGACTATGAAAGCAATAAAGATCCCAGCGTCACGCGCTGGGATGAAAGTAGGGGGAAGGGTAGCTGGCTGTATGTTATGCTATGAATGTAATCTATTATTTCTCATAACTGGCTCGATGGTAACATTTTCCAGTCTTGTAGAAGGACGATCAGCATTTCGGCCTAACTCTTCTAATCTAGGATTTCTCATGACTGGTTCGATGGTAACATTTTCCAGTCTTGTAGAAGGACGACCTGAGATTGTTGCGAGCAACTCTTGTTGTAATTCTTTTATACTCATAATTAGCTCCTATTAAAGTTTAAATGTTGCTACTACATGATGTTATAGTTTTAATCAAGATAATTCTCTATAATTAAATTTTTTGAATGAAGAGATGACGATTCGCGTAGGAATTAATGGTCTTGGTAGAATAGGCAGAGGCGTATTGCGTGCTATTTATGAAATAGAAAAGTATAGTGAGCAAATAGAAGTTGTAGCTGTAAATGGATCGCTCAGTGCAAAGCAGCATGCACATTTGATTAAATATGATTCTATTCATGGCAAATTCAGTGGTGATATTGATTTTAATGAGTCTCAAAATTGGATTTCTATAAATGGCAAAAAGTTTTCTTTATATAGAGAACGGAGCCCTGAAAATATTCCTTGGAATGTTGATGTAATACTTGAATGTACTGGTGTATTCAACAAACGTGAAGAAGCAATAAGGCACAATGCAGAGAAAGTAATTGTCTCTGCTCCAGTTCCGGATGCTGATGTCACTATAGTTTATGGTGTGAATAACGATATGCTCGAAAAAGAGCATAAAGTGATATCAGCAGGTTCTTGCACTACAAATTGCCTTGCTCCGATTGTGAAAGTCCTACACTCCAGTTTAGGTATAAAAAGCGGTTTTATGACTACTATACATGCCTACACGAATGATCAAAATGTTCTTGATGGTAATCATAAAGATTTGCGTAGAGCAAGGGCTTGCGGATTATCTATGGTGCCAACTACAACCGGGGCAGCAAAAACAATTGGTTCTATAATTCCTGAATTAAAGGGAAAGCTAGATGGCACTGCCGTCAGAGTTCCGGTTAGCAATGTTTCTATGGTTGATTTTAAATTTACAACTGATAAGAAAGCGACCGTTGAAGAAATCAATGAAATATTTAAGGATGCAGCTCTCTCCTCTACGTCATTCCAGCGCGTGACGCTGGAATCTAATTTCTGGATCCCAGTGTCAGCTACTCGGATGACATCAGAGGGTACTAGGATGACAGAGGGTTATCCAATGTCAAATGTACTTTCTATATGCGAGGAACCTTTAGTCTCAATAGATTTTGTGCATAACCCTTATAGTGCAATTGTGGATTTAACTGGTACATATGTTACAGGTGATATATGCAGGGTTGCAGCGTGGTATGACAATGAGTGGGCTTTTTCGCTGAGAATGTTAGACATAGCATTATTGAGCTATAGTAAAGTATGAACTGGAACTCAAACAAATACGCCTCATTTTATGAGCACTTTGCGGAACTCAGAAAAAGAGTTATCTTTTGCTTTCTATTTTTTTGCGTTGCTTTTGGTTTTTGTTATTACTTTAAGGAAAATATATACCGTTTTTTACTCGCACCTTTAATAGAAGCAACAAAAGGTAGCGAAGGTTTTTCTTTAATTTACACAGACTTAACAGAGGCATTTTTTGTGTATCTCCAAGTTGCAATAATGAGCGCACTTTTGCTCTCTTTTCCTGTGTTTGCATGGCAATTCTATATGTTCTTAGCACCTGGGTTATATAAAAGTGAAAGGGCAGTGTTGTTGCCATACTTAATTGCAACACCGGTTTTATTTGTAACGGGAGCTACTGTAGTCTATTACTATATATTTCCTTTAGCCTGGAAGTTTTTTATCAACTTCGAACACAGTGGTAAATCCTTCGATATACCGATAGAGTTTATGCCATCAGTTAGTGAATATTTAGACCTTGTTCTCCAATTTATGTTTGCATTTGGCACTGCATTTCAAATTCCAGTCATACTCACATTGATGGTGAGAGTTGGGTTACTGACTACACAAAGTTTGTCAAATAAACGCAGAATCGCGATAGTAGTAATTTTTATTATCGCTGCAATCTTAACTCCACCTGATGTATTAAGCCAAGTAGGGCTTGCAATACCAATGCTGATTCTATATGAATTGTCCATTCTGATATGTAGGTATATTGAAAAAAAGAAGACAAAGATTTAAACAAAGGAATCCCTCTTATCTCCTTTATATCACATTTTTAACTTACAACATTCTTATTCAGGACTTAAATATGGAAATGTTTTATAAATTGATTGTAATACTTTGTTAAGTTCAGCCTTACTTTTGATGATCAATAATACTGTATCATCACCTGCTATAGTTCCTATAATTCCTATGTTTTTGCTATTATTTAATGAATAAATAACATACTTCTGATCTAGAAAGTAAGCTAGGCTGCTAGCTTGTCCTGGTTGAGTGTGTAGTACTATTAAACCAAAATCCGAAATTTGCATCTTAAGTATTAATGGTAATCGATATTGGTTGATGTCAATTACTTTATACATACCAGCAACTTTGGCAATTTTAAGTTCTTTCAATTTTCTTGATAAAGTAGCCTGAGAAATGTTATACCCTCTTTTTTTGAGTAAGGTCTGTAAATCGCTCTGTTCTAAAATTTCATGATTTTGAATAATATTTAAAATATGTTCACCTAGTGTGTTGTCATGCATTATGCATTTTCCTCATATTGAATATGTAATAAGTATATTTGAAATTATATTCATTATTTCTTGACTATTCAATTTTTAATGTCTATATTCACAAGATGAATAAAATATGAATATAAATCAGTAATATGAAAAAATACATTTTAAATGCTATTATAGCGATAAGTATTCTATTAACAGGATGCAAGGAAGATAAACACGATAATATCATTAGATTTGCAATTTCTGCAGATTATCCACCTTTTGAATATTATGAAAATGGTAAATTTACTGGCTTTGACATTGAGCTTGCTCAATTAGTAGCAAAAGAGTTAGGTAAAGAAGCGATATTTAAAGATATGCAGTTTAGTACTATATTTGCAGCATTGCAAAGTAATTCTGTAGATGCTGCTATATCTACTATTGGTAGCACAGAAGAGCGTGAAAAAAATTTTGATTTTTCAAATAGTTATTATACAGGGGAATTTGGTATTCTATATCACAAAAATAAACCCATAGCCGGTATAAACAATTTAACTCACAAGAAGATAGCCGTTCAACTAGGAACTGTCAAAGAGCATGTTCCTACAACAGCTCAAATTATTGCTATAGACAATAATAATCAAGCTGTAGAAACATTAAAGTCTGGTCATGTTGATGGCGTCCTAATTGATGAATTTCAAGGTAAAGTATTTAGCAAAAAAAATCCTGGTCTATCATGGTCAGCCATCGCTAAGTCAGATAATGGTTATTCTATTGCTGTGAATAAAGGATCTGATTTAAAGGATAAAATAAACGAGGCGTTAAAAAGTTTAGAAAGTAAAGGTGTAATACAAAAGATAGCAGAAAAATGGCTAGGAGATAACTGATGCAAGAATTAATTTCTAATTTCTTGTTTGTTGGAACAGGCCTTGCCTTTACTTTAAAATTATTGATTGGAGGACTGCTTTTAGGTGTGAGTCTAGGGGGATTATTGTCAGTACTCAGATATAATAAGATCTGTATTCCATTAATTAATGGAATTATATCTGTAATACGTGGCACCCCCCTTATATTACAGTTAAGTGTTGTTTATTTTATGACTCCAACCATTGCAGGAATTAAATTAAACATATTTAGTGCTGGCATTATAGCATTTGGTCTAAATAGCTGTGCTTATATTGCTGAGATTTTACGAGCTGGTATTGAAACTATATCAAAAAACCAGTTTGAAGCAGCTAAAACTTTACAAATACCTAGTTTCTATATGTGGAGAGATATTATATTACCACAAGTTATTAAAAATATTCTTCCTGCAATGATAAATGAGATCATTGCACTCCTTAAAGAAACGGCATTAATCTCTACTATTGGTGGTGTTGATATTATGCGCTCTGCGCAAATGCTTGCAGCAGAACAATTTACTTATTTTATACCACTTTGTCTTGCTGGGGCTTATTATTACGCTCTTGTATTACTAATTGAATATATAGGCAAAAAGATTGAACAGAAAGGTATATATGATAAAAATGCATAATATTTGTAAATTATTTAATAATATTCCAGTACTTAATAATATTAACCTGATTATAGAACAATCTATAGAACAATCTATAGTTGGTCTTGCTGGTCCTTCTGGTAGTGGTAAATCAACATTGTTACGTTGTATACAAAAACTCGAAGTTTTAGATTCTGGTAGCATTGAATGCAATGATAGTACTGGTTTTGTATTTCAGGATTTTCAACTTTTCCCACATATGACTGTCTGGGAAAATCTTACATATGCTCCCAAACTTAAAAACAAAACTCAGGATCAAAGTGATTCACTACTTGAGTCTTTGGGTATTGCCTCTAAAAAAAATGATTACCCTAGTAATCTATCCGGTGGGCAAAAACAGCGGGTTGCGCTTGCCAGAAGCTTAATGATGAATCCAAGGATTCTATTATGCGATGAGCCAACGTCTGGTTTAGATGTAGCAACAATAGTCGACGTTGTGGAACTACTACAATCAGTTAGAGATATGGGTATTACTATGATTATCGCTTCTCACAATTTGGATTTTTTAACAAAAATATCAGATCGGATTATTCTGTTAAAAAACGGAAAAATAATTGTAGATATCAATCCTAAAGAAATTGATGAACCAACAAACTATTTAAAAAGTAATTATTAAGAGAATCACTCATATCATAGAAAATTACATAATATACATTATGGAAAATAAATTACATAATATAAGAAGCAACGCTAAAAATAAAATCAGATAATATAGCAAACTATAGCTAACCCAAGAAAGGTTTTCCTACGTCATACCGCCGCGATATCTCAGCATAGATTCCGCTAACAAGTAGCGGAATGACGAATTTTTGTTTTTCAAACTGTCGGTAAATCTAAGTCAGTTTAGCTATATGTGTCAAGCACTGGGATGACACCCTCCTGATGGGCCAAAATCACAATGTTCGTACAGTTATGGAATGAATCGCGGTATGACGTGTTGCTTTGATCAGCTATAAAGATGATGCTGCGGAAGTTTTTAGTACTTGCTCGCAACTTTCAACAATTTAATAGCACTGGTGTTTACAACCTCTCCGCCGACACGCTTAGTGACAAAAAACCTCACATAAGGTTTATTCGTATAAGGGTCTCTTAATATTCTCATTCCTCTGTTATCTACAATCTTATAAGCTTGTTTGAAATCTGCCATCGCAATTACTGGTAGCTGATTGTTTGGCGCTGGTGGCATATCGGCAGACTGGTATACTGGCACTCCCATTAAAGTATCTGGAGCTTCAAGCGACAGACTTGGCTGCCAGAGATACTGACCTGTTTGAGATTTTAGCAGCCTGATATCCTTCAACGTACTCCTGTTCATCAAAAATGACGCATTTTTGGAATAATATTCGTCCAGAGAGTAATACAACATCATTATTGAATCACTATCTAATTTTTCAGTTTTAACTTGCTCTATTTTATTATAACTGTTTCCATTTTCATAAGCTAAAATTCCTTTTGGTTGAAAAGTGCCCTCACCCTTAATGAAGGCTTCGCTTTCTTCCTTACTAAAAGTCTCGGCAATCTTTTCCACCAGCCAACTCTCAACATCGACAAACGCATCATCGAGTAACTTTTGTGATATTTGTGGTTGAGCATATAACTCGTAAGTTGTGACGGAAATCTTTTGGATTTTGGGCGTGTCCGTATCTTTTGTAAAATCATACTTAGACTTATTGCCACCGTCCTCATCATCTACTGTTTCACTGCTCCAACCTGCACCGGCGCGGTCAAAATCTTCTATAATGTAATCCAATGTTTCAGTAGAGATTCTTTGACTGGAGCATATTTGTCGCATTGGGGACGAATCAGTTACGCGCTTGTTTATGCGTTTTACAATATGCGGAGTAACTAGATACCCTCCGATATCACTGTCATCTCCACTGAGGGTTTTGTGTGATAAACCGCTTTCCATTCCCTTGCGGATATAATCAGAAAAATATTTATCGCTTGTGCTAAAATCTGTATTTACTTCTGGACGTTGAGCTGCAGTTTCGATCAAGTCTAAACGCTCTTTGCAGCTATCAATGGCATTATTTACCTTGCATAGCTGCTCAATTGTTGCAGAATCAGCACGCCCTTTGCTTTCAATTTCTTTTAGTTTGCGATCATTTATTAATTTAAATTGCTCCCATGATGAAGCGAGTTCATTGATACGGTGAGCGATATCGGTAAGTGACATAATAGCCTCCTTTGAAAATGAAATAAAAATGGAAATAAGGTAATAGGAATGGCATCCATAGATGTTTCCCACAGTTGTACGAATATTGCAATATGGTACATAGTAAACGATGTCATTCCAGTGCTCCCTTTCTTGTCATCCCAGTGCTTGACACTGGGATCCAGCTTCTATGCAACTTAATTAAAAACGTTTGTTTTAGCATAAGACAACTACCTTTAGCTCATCAGCTCAGTTATAAGCAAAATTTCTGGATTCCAGTGTCAAGCACTGGAATGACATCATCTGTTGTGCAATTTACCTTTAAAAATGAATGTTCGTACAGTTATGTGCTTGGCACTGAAATGGCATCGTTTTTTATCTGTTGAAAATGTAAATTGGAAAATAGCGTGGCACTTTGTGCCACACTTAGTACTGTAAGCTTAATCCAGTAATTAAATTAAGCGGGCAAAATAAAAGATAACAACACTATATAATGTTCGTTTTTTTATGTCAAGCACTTTTTTTATCTGCTTCAAACTTTTTTTTATCTGCTTCAATTAGATAAGGGATTTCAATATTAATTCTGCACTACTTGCAGTTTTTGTAATGGGCCTGCCAATGACGATATAATCAGCTCCTGAATTTATTGCTTCTCTTGGTGTTGCTGTTCTTTTTTGGTCGTCATGACCTGGATCTATACGAATTCCTGGAGTAATAATTTTAAAGTCTTCACCGCATTCTCGGCGCACTTCCTTAGCTTCCAATGCAGAACAGACTATTCCATAGAGTCCAATCTTTTTTGCAAGCTTTGCAAGTAAAGTTACCTGTGATTTTACCTCTCTTGCTACTCCAAGCTCGTTTAAATCCTCATTGCTCATACTAGTTAGCACTGTCACTCCGATCAGCTTTATTTTTGTGCCTTGCACTACACTTAGCGCTTCTTCAAGCATTTTTGTTCCACCGCTGATGTGCAGAGTTAACATTTCAACGTTCAGAACTTTTATTACTTCAACTGTTTTAGCTACAGTGTTTGGAATGTCATGCAATTTCAGATCTAAAAAAATTGGTACATTGCATTTTGCAACTTCTTGCACTCCAGAAAGACCTTGAGCAGCAAAAAATTCTAATCCCAGCTTTACCATGCCAACTTTACCACGCAGAGCATTAGCTAGAGAAATAGCCTTATTTAAGTCTTGTGTATCCAGTGCACATATTATTGGGTTCATTATCTTGCATGATTTATTTTATAATAAGACTAATTGTTGTATTGTCAAGTTCTACATTCCGAAATTGACTGCGTTTACGACGTTCTGTCCACGGTAAATCTGGCAATTTGATCGGAGTGGATGAGCGACTGACAAATAATGATTCATATCCAAGATCTTCCAGCGAAGAAGAAGGCGTTTCGTCTGGCAAAAGCCGTGCAATTTCTCCTTGTAACGCAGACTTTAATATTTGAATCGTATCTAATATTGCTTTTCCATCATTATTTCTTATTGGTTCTTCTATATTGTCTGTTACGCATCTTATCAACAGTTGCGCAAAATTCACTTGTTTTTCTTTCTCTTTCAAAAAATCTTCTATTTGACTGTCTCGTTCTAAAAGTGAATTTCTTAAACTTTTTACTTCATTATTACAATCTTTTCTTATCCCATCTAACTCAAAAGATTGATTTTTAATTAAACCATTTGCTTCATCTAACTCTTCAAATTTCTCTTGTAATTCTTTAGATAAATTTTTCTTTTCTTTGTTGACCTCTTTAATTTTACATTGTAGCTTATCTAAGTTTGCATGCAGCCTTTCTTGTTCTTCACGTAATTCCTCTACTTCTTTAGAAAGTTTATTTTTTTCCTTATTCAATGCCTCTACTTTTTCACTAAGTTCATGTTTTTTCTCACGTAGTGCCTTTTGTACTTCACGTAACGTTTCTATTCTATCATTCAACCCCTTATTCTCTAGCTCTAAATGTTTATTATCATCCACTTCCATCTTCAGCTTTGCAATAAATCTACTTCTTTCTTCCAACTGTTTCTTCAAACATGAGATTTCAAGTTTTAATTTCTCTTCCTGCTCATTAAGCTTACCTATTTCCTTTCTTGTTTTGTCCAATTCATTGTCTATTTCAAACGTACGATTCTTTGCTGTTTCTAATTTTTTCTCTAAAGATTTTTTTTCTTCAAGAAGAGATTCTCTCTCAACTTCTGACTCATTTACTTTCTGATTCAATTTTTTTGCTCTCTTGTCTAAATTTTGCTTTTCTCGAGTTAATTCATGTTTTAATTTTTCCACTTCTTTGTTTGCAGCTTTTTCAGCTTCCTTTCCTAGAGTTATTTTATTTTCTAACTCTTGCTCTTTTTGAGCGAATTTATTTCTCTCAACCTCTATTTTTTTATTATTACTAATTATTTTATACGAAAGTGCAAGCACAAAAACAGATAATGTAGCTAAAGCAAGAATTAGAGGAAGAGGCACATTAGAAGTTACAATAAGCGCTAAAGATGTAAGTAACGTAAGAGTAGCTAAGGAACTAGCTACAAAATAAAATGCATTAGCCTCACTAAGCAAATTGCTCATTACTCCCCTCCCCCCCACGTTCAGCAGTCTTGTATATATTTATTAAAATTCTCTTATCTGTGGAGGTCCCTGCACTTACACCGTTAGATGTGATAGAAATTATTTGTTATATCTTTAAAAGGCGATAAATGAGAGCTGTTGATATTTGTATCAAGACTTTCGTGATTTAGTTGCCCTGAATTTTCTTTATTCTCATCCTCATCTTCCTTTTTAGGAGATAGAGATTTTCTAAGATATCTTCTTGGTGTGGATGTGTAAGGAGAAGGTGGTTTTGGTTTCAAGAATTGTTCATTAGCAGACTCATTTTCACCTATTCCTTCAAGTTCTGATAAATGTTTACTACTTATATCTAGTTGATTATTTATACCTAACTCTTCATATATAGGTTGCATAAATTTATTAACTGCTTCTTGTATATGGTCTGTATCTTGCATGTATTGTTGTTCTTCTGAACCAGAAAGTCCTTGCTCTACTCTTTCTTTCACTACATTGAGTACAGAGATTTCTTTGTCCTTTAAACGTTCTTCCGCTTGTTTTTTGAATTTATCCATATCTGTCTTGTGATTATTTTTCATTTCTTCTAATTCAAAATGAAAGTCTTCTCTTTCTTGTTCTAACTCTTGCTTCTTTTTAGCAAGTGTTTGCTGTGCACCATTCAGTTGCTCGTTCAACGACTTGATTTTCTTATATAACTCTTCAATTTTGCCTTCTAAATCTTGCTTTTCCTGAGTTAACCCACTTAATTGATTGTTCAATCCCTTCACTTCTCTGCCTACATTTTCTTTAGCTTTTTTTTCTTGAGCTATTTTACTTTCTAACCCTTGTACCTTGCTCTCAAATTGTTGTTTTACGTTAGCCAGCTCTTCAATTTTCTGGTTCAATTCTTGTTGTGTTGTAACTTGCTGTTCCTGCAACTGCTTTTTTACTGCTTCATCCTTGTATTCTAGATTTTTCTTTTCCTGAGCTAACTTCCTTTCTGATTGTTCTGCTTTCTCCGTTTCTGTTTTTAACTCTGCTTCCAATCGCTCTTTCTCATCATTTGACTTCTTTACTTTACTCTCTAAATCTTGCTTTTCTCGAGTTAATTTATTTGATTGATTATTTAACTCCTCCACTTCTTTGCTTGCATCTTCTTTAGCTTTTTCTCCCAGAGCTATTTTACTTTCTAACTCTTGTACCTTACTCTCTGATTGTTGTTTTACGCTTTCTAACTCTTGCTCTTTTTCAGCAAATTTATTTTTCTCAACCTCTATTTTCTTATTATTACTAATTATTTTACATGAAAGTGCAAGCACCAAAATAGAAAGTATAGACAAACTAAAAGCAATAGGAAGAGCTACATTAAAGGCTGCAACTGAAGACAAGAACTTAACATAAGGGGCAACAGCAAGTGTCCCAGACGCAAGCAATACCAAAGTAGCAAGAGCACCAGCTATAAGATATGGTGGATTGGTTTTACTATACAAATCCCTCATTATTCCCTCATACTAATAATGATTACAATAGCATGGATATTAAAGGAAGTAAAGCTATAAAAATCAGTATAAGTCTATATTCACTATGTATTTTCCGTCTTCAGTTTCAAGCTCAGACTGCATCCACTCTATCGTTTCCGCATTGCAAACTGCCTGCAAATCATTCTGTGCGGATTGATTCAATTTATCCTCTCGTAGATCTGCTTTTATCATCAACTTTTTTATCAGATGCTTAACTGATACATTATTATCTGCCTTTATCTTTCTGATAATGTTTAATATCTGAATAACATTATCTCCCATTTCCTCTGAATATTTATCGTAGATAAGTTCTTCTTTGCTCGGCCAATTACTTTGATTGTGTACAGAATTATAACTATACAACTGGTGGTATATCTCTTCTGTAATGTAAGGCAAGAAAGGTGCAAATAACCGCAAAATAATATTCAGTACATACGCCAAGCTTTGTTTTGCACTTAAACTGCTTCCGTACGCACGTTTTTTTACTAACTCCAAGTAACTATCACAAAAATCCTTCCAAAAAAATTCCTCTATTACGCCCAAAGCTTCGCAGTATTCAAATTGTAATAGGTTGTTCGTTGCTCTTTCTATAACTTTGTATAACTTAGACAATATCCACTTATCCATTGTCTCGTGAGCAGAATTTATGCTCATCACTTGATGCTTTTCCATGAACATGGAAACGAACTTGCTAGCGTTCCAAAGTTTTGTAACGAGGCGCTTGCCAATTTTGAATGTATTTTCAGAGTAGACTGTATCAACTCCAAGCCTTGAGTTCGCTGCCCAATAGCGCACTACATCAGCTCCATAAGTTTCAAGTATTACATGAGGAGTGATGATGTTACCTTTTGATTTACTCATCTTTTTCTTATCATCGGCTAAACACCAACCGCTGATCATAATGTTTTTCCAAGGTAAAGAATTTGCATGATAATGTGCCTTTAAAATAGTATAAAAAGCCCAAGTTCTTATTATCTCATGGCTCTGGCTGCGCAGATCTGCAGGAAATATCGTATCATAGCGATGATTTGGTAAGCTAAACTCACTGTTTACTGCCAGTGCACTCAGTTGAGGAGTAATTGAACTTGTGGCCCAGGTATCCATTACATCTTGATCTGGGATAACCTCTTCTTTGCTATACCCTTTTGGCAAATCTTTCAATGGATCTATAGGCAGGTCCTTTACTTCAGCTAGAATAATTTTACCTTCTTCTCCCTTACGTTTGGAATACCATGCTGGAAATGGCACACCAAAATAGCGCTGCCTTGAAATGCACCAGTCCCAATTTAGCCCTTCTATCCACACTTCCATACGTTTACGCATATTGCTTGGGTGCCAATTGCATTCTTTTACTTTATCTAATACTTGAGCTTTTTGCTCTAAGGTCTTGATAAACCATTGATAAGTAGGCAATATCTCAAGTGGTGCACCAGATCTTTCTGCGCACTTAACAGAATGAGAAATGCTAGTGCTTTCTATCAAAAGTCCTTTTTTAGTTAGGATTTCGATCATCCTCTTTCTTGCTGCTGTAACTTTCAATCCATTTATTTCATTTAGTATATCGTCTGTCATCCGAGTAGCTGACACTGGGATCCATTCTTCTTTCTGATCACACCCACCCTCCTTTGTCATCTGAGTAGCCCTTTCTCCTGTCATCCCAGTGCCTCTTTCTCCTGTCATCCCAGTAGCCCCTATGGTGTCATTCCAGTGCCCAGACACTGGGATCCATTCTTCTTTTTTCTGACCATACGCTGACATGATATCTTCCTCTTTCATCGCTGGCATTGGCTCTTTTTCCTGGATTCCAGTGTCAAGCACTGGAATGACATCATCTAGGTCCATCCTTCCATCCTGATCGATGATAATTTTCATCGGTAGATTATGCTTTTGCTGCCAATATATGTCGAGTTCATCACCGAATGTACAACACATAACAAGCCCGGTGCCTTTATCTATTTTAACCTTATCATCTGCTATTATTGGAACTTTCTCCTCTGTTATTGGCACTACCGCTGTTTTTCCGATCAGATGAGTGTAGCGCGTATCCTCTGGATGACAAAAAACTGCAACGCATGCTGGAAGTAGTTCAGGTCGCGTAGTTGCAATATTGATCTGCTCATTTTCTTGAGTAGAGAAAACTATCGTGTTTAAGGATGACTCAAAAACTTTATCTTCTATTTCTGCTTGCGCAATTGCTGTTTTATCAACCGGGTCCCAAAGCATGGGCTGCATTTTTCTATATGCATACCCTTTATTATATAGATCAATAAACGACATCTGTGAAAGCGTCACAGTTTCCTTGCTGATCGTGTGATATTCCAAATCCCAGTCATAACTAATGCCGACCGATTTAAATAGTTCCTTGAATTCTTGCTTTGATTTTTCAATAACCTCATGGCACATCTCTATAAATTTTTCCCTGCCAACTTCTTTTGCGCGGGTTTTATAGGTTTGCTCAACCAATCTTTCAGTGGGAAGCCCATTATCATCAAACCCAATTGGGTAAAACACATCTTTTCCCAGCATGCGCTGAAACCTTGCAATAAAGTCCGTGTGGCAATAGCTAAATATATGGCCAATATGCAATTTACCCGATATTGTCGGTGGAGGTGTGTCTATAGTGAAAGTGTTATCCTTTTCACCATTCCACCTGTAAACTTTACTGCCTTCCCACAATATGTTGCATTTGTCTTCAATTTCTTTAAAGCCGTATTTTTCTTTTAACATAAATATTTCTCAATTTTAAACTTTAAGCTAGCAACGTCATACCGCCGCGGTATCTCTAGATCCCGCTAACAAGCAGCGGAATGACGATGGTCGGTAAACCTAAATTACTTTAGCTATAGCACAATTAAGTAAATACGGCAATTTTACGCCAAAATTTTTTGTTTACGAACATAAATTTTCTATGCTATGATAAAAATATTACTTGACCTTAGGTTCTAAGGGTATTATGTAATGTTAATTATATATTTGAGGTTTAATATGTTGAACTCAAATGAAAATCAAAATTCTTCAACTGAAGTACTTGCTGCACAAACTGAAGGTACGGCAACTGAGGCAACCACAGCAGTGTTGGATGATAGCACAGGATAAGAAACATCAGAAAATGAAGATGATCGAAGAGTTGGTTTTAGTAGTAGCACGTCATCAAGTAAAGATCTTGTTAATGAGCAAGAAGGTGTTACTGAGTCAAAAAAAGGAAAAGGAAAAAGATCAGCAAGTGAAAGACTACAACGGAGTAAGCAGCAGTTAAAAGAGAAAGACGAGGAAATAATAGCATTAAAAGCTCAACAAAATACACAAGAAGTTGCGAACTTACAGCAACAGTTACAAGCTAAAGACGAGGAAATAACAGCATTAAAAGCTCAACAAAATACACAAGAAGTTACAGACTTAAAGCAACAATTAGCAGATAAAGAGAAAGAAATAGCACAACTAAAACAACAACAGCCAAATGCTGAAGTTGACAAACTGAAGGCAGACTTAACAGCTAAAGAGAAAGAAGTTGACAAGCTAAAGAAGGAAAATAAAGAATTAGAAGCTGAAAACAAAAAAATTCAACAACTAAAACAAGGCAATGGAGCACGGTACACTGCTACTGTTGGTATGGGTCTTGCTGCTGGACTGATAGCATTTACTGCACTTGAACGTACAGTGAGATTAGATATTTGGGTAATGGTTGGTATAGCAGTAGCATCTGCACTCGTAGCCGGTGGTATTACATATGCAGTATTACCTAGTACTCAAGTAGATGGGGCAAAAGCACAAGAAGTAAATGAGAATGGGAAAAAGAAGTAACAAGGGTTAAGCCGAAATGTACGTGTCAAGTAAAACACTTGACGCGAACTTCAGTTTTTATATTCCTTCATTAGCATAATATAATTTTGTGCTGATTGTGTAATATGTTTAATTTCTTCATTCGACATCTTTTTGAAGAACTTTGCTGGCCTGCCAGACCATATTTCCCCACTTTTTATCACTTTTCCGTGTGTTACCAGTGAGCCAGCAGCTACCATAGCTTCAGACTCCACAACTGCATGGTCCATCACGGTAGAGCCCATACCAATAAACGCTTTATCATGCACCGTGCATGCGTGCAACATACAAAAATGTCCCACTGTTACCATACTGCCAATAATTGTGTCACCACCTGGGTTTCTATCCACATGAATTACCGTTCCATCTTGAATATTTGTTCCATTACCTATTTTTATTGATCCAACGTCCCCTCTGACCACACAATTAAACCAGATGCTTGCATCTCTTCCTATTTCAACCTTACCTATGATATGCGAACCACCTGCGATGAAAGCACTTTCGTCTATTTTTGGTTCATAATTTTTGTATTTTAAAATGTGATACATATTAAGCCCAAAGTTTTATGCATATGTTAATCAAAATAAGGTAAGCAGTCTTAGATTTCAAGTTATTTGGGTGACAGATGTTCTTGACTTATGCACTTTATGCTCCTAAAATTTTTATTTTCAGCTCTATCTATAATGTCAGTAGCGGTATTAAGTATATTTCAAATAATATTGGTTGTTGTGTTAGTAATTTTAGTGCTCTTGCAGCCACCTGGGAGTAGTTCGTTAAGTGGTTTTAGTAATACACAACAGGGGGTCAACTCGATGATTCCAGTGAAATCTTCTGAAAACCCGCTCAGCAGAGTAACGGCTATTGTTGCTGGATTGTTTATTATAAATACATTGCTATTGTCAGGATTATGTTCAAAAGACGTACATAAAAAATCGATCGCAGAGAAAATTATATTAGAAAAAAAGCAAGAAAGTGAACCTACTTCTGTTCCATTTGAAAATTAATGAAGGAAGCTAAATTTATCTTTGTTACAGGTGGAGTTGTATCGTCGCTTGGTAAAGGCTTAGTTGCTTCAAGCGTTGGTGCGCTTCTTCAAGCTCACGGTTTTAAGATCCGTATCAGAAAACTTGACCCGTATCTCAACATTGATCCTGGGACAATGAACCCAACTCAGCACGGAGAGGTATTTGTGACCGAGGATGGTGCTGAAACTGATTTGGATCTTGGGCATTATGAGCGTTTTACTGGAATTAAAGCAACAAAAGATGACAATATAACAACTGGTAAGATATATCATGAGTTATTGAAGAAAGAGAGGCGTGGTGATTATCTGGGCAAAACTGTGCAAGTCATTCCTCATGTGACAGATTTGATCAAATCGTTCATTTTTAATGGTACGGAAGGTTTAGATTTTGTAATATGTGAAATAGGCGGAACTGTAGGTGACATTGAAAGCCAACCATTTTTGGAGGCTATACGTCAAGTTAACTACACATTAGGAAAACAAAGAGTTATCCTTATTCACTTAACTTTAATACCATATCTTACTGCAGCACAAGAATTAAAGACAAAACCAACGCAGCATTCAGTTCGAGAGTTAAATTCCGCGGGGTTACAACCAGATATTATATTATGCCGCAGTGAGAAAGAAATTTTCGATAATCAAAGAGAGAAAATAGCTAAGCTTTGCAATGTTTCTTTATCCAATGTGATACCTGCTCCTGATGTGAGTCATATATATGAGTTACCGGTGTTGTATAGCCAATGTGGGCTTGATACGCAAATTTTGGAGCACTTTCATTTAAGTAAGCCAAAACCAAGCTTGATTGAATGGGATCAAATAGTGCATTCTATAAGGCACCCAACACAGGAAGTTACTGTATCTATAGTGGGAAAATATACCGAATTCCCTGATGCATATAAATCACTAGTTGAAGCATTAAATCATGGTGCGATTAGTAATAAAGTCAAAGTAAGGATAAATTGGGTTAACTCAAGAGAGAAGGAAGAAAAACCTATAAATGAAAAACTTATAGGAGAGAAATTACAGAATTCTCATGCAATCCTTGTTCCAGGGGGGTTTGGTGATGACGGAGTAGAGGGTAAAATATTAGCAATAAATTATGCCCGTACAAATAATATCCCATTTTTCGGAATTTGCCTTGGTATGCAGCTTGCAATTATTGAATTTGCTCGTAATGTTGTTAAGCTTGAAGATGCACACTCTGAAGAATTTCGTAACTGTAAACATCCAATCGTTAAGTTAGCTGGCGATCAAGATGACGATCTTGGTGGAACCATGAGACTCGGGGCATACAAATGTAATATAAATGCAAACTCTAAAATGATGGATGCATACAGTAACACTACTATTTCAGAAAGGCACAGACATAGATATGTAATCAATTCAGATTATAAAGATGATTTGGAAAAAAATGGACTGCTATGCAGTGGCATATCAGAAGATGGAACGTGCATAGAGGCAGTGGAGTTAGAGAGTCATCCGTGGTTTATTGGTGTGCAGTTTCATCCAGAATTTCAATCAAAGCCGTTTTCTCCTCATTCTCTTTTCGTGTCGTTCGTTAAAGCAGCAATTGATAAGAAATAAGTGCCTAGTGTTTAAGTATCAATATATGGAGCTTGCCATAGAGCAAGCCAAACTCGCTCAAAAAAATGATGAGGTGCCCATAGGTGCTGTAATAGTGAGTGGAGACAATATCATTTCTTCTGCACACAATATATCCAGCGATCCAACTGCACATGCAGAGATGTTAGCGATCAGACAAGCATTTTCAACTTCCACGCTTTGTGATGCTGATATGTACGTAACATTAGAACCATGTCCGATGTGTGCTCAAGCTATTTCCTTTGCCAGAATTAAACGATTGTACTTTGGAGCTTATAATCCAAAAGGTGGAGGAATTGAAAATGGTGCTAAGATATTTCAATTTTGCAGCCATATACCTGAAGTTTATGGTGGAATATTAGAAACAGAATGCTCTTTTTTGTTAAAGGATTTTTTTGAGAAACTAAGGAACATTTGATAAATCGTCATGCTACTTGTTTTCCGATACAAAATCGTCATCCCGCTACGTGTTAGCGGGATCTATGCTAGGAGATACCGTGACGGTATGGCGGTTAAGTAATTCGTTATTCCAGCGTGTGACGCACAACTATACAAACATTGTCCACCAGCAGGGTGTCATCCGAGTAGCTGACACTGCCCTCCTTTGTCATCCCAGTGCCCAGACACTGGGATCCAGAAGACTTAATTTTAACCAAGTGGCTGCATAATAAAGGCTGGATTCCAGTGTCAAGCACTGGAATGACATTACAGGGACACTGGGATGACATCATCCTTTTCTCTGGATTCCAGACTGGAATGACAGCAGTCCTACGTCATACCGTCACGGTATCTCTAGATCCCGCTAACAAGCAGCGGGATGACGGTTGTCAGGGTGTCAGCTACTTAGATGAAACCCTTTCCCGGTGGAGATCACTATCAAATCACATAGGAGAAAACTAAGACCAATCAAATTTCTTATCTTGCGGTTTTATTTGCAATATTGCTACCACACTGACCAACAAGCAGAAGACTATATAAAGCCCAGCAGCAAGGTTTGTTTGAGGAAATGTTACAGTCAACCAAATACAAACCATAGGAGTAAATCCTCCATGTAACGCATAAGAGATATTGCGTGATAAGCTCACACCACTAAATCTAACATTGGTAGGAAAGAGTTCAGATGCAACTATTCCTATGGGAACTATACCCCTTTCTATTATAGAGAGAACCATTACGCTCAACGCAATCACAAGATAATTTTTATAGTAATATGCAATAGATAACGCAGGACAACACAGTGCCATTGTAATTGCTATAAATAAGATTGCAGTGCGCTCTTTTCCAACTTTATCAGCCAACATTCCAAACGCTATTGAAGATATCGGCATTAATACACTGGTTATAATCAATACAATTTCGTTGATATATGTTGTTACATAAACATCCACTGATGCTATTTCCTTTGCGAGAGTTCGAAGAAATATGGTAAATCCAACAGCAACATTAACAGGTACAGATATTAAAATAGCAAGTATAAGAGCTCTCTTGTGGCGTTTTATAAGCTCTATTATTGGCAAATCAGGTAAATTTCTTTGTTTTCGATTTTTTTCATATGCTGGAGTTTCTCCCAATGTGTATATGCTATACGCGCTAATTAATCCTAAAATAGCTGAGAAAATAAATGGCAATCTCCAACCCCAGGTACAAAAATCAGTAGTTTTTTTGCAGATAATCACTATCACCGCAGAAAGCAAGACGCCAATGGAGCGACCAAAACCCATCATTCCAAAATACATCCCTAAGTTCTCTTTCCTACTGGATAAATGCTCTATAAGATAAACAGAACTTCCTTGTTCACCACCAAGTGCAATTCCTTGTGTTATATGGATTGCAAGAAGCAATATAGTAGAAATTATACCTACTTGATTGTGACTTGGAATAAATGCAATGAGACTTGATGGTATCGATATTAGCAAGATAGTAATTATTAATGCTATCCTCCTTCCATACCTGTCACCAACGTGACCAAATATGAATGCACCAAGTGGCCTTACAATTGCACCTAGCACTACAATTCCAAATAATTGCAGTATGTTACTGTAGACATCTTTTGCAAAACAAAACTCTCTGCTGATTATGTTAATCAAATCAATAAAAAGCATGTAGTCATACCATATTGCGATTCTGCAGAGTATGGTTGATATCAACACCCTTGTTTGCACTAAATTCAATTCGTAAATGTTTGCTTATTCTATTCTGGCTGCTTTTTGGGATTTTACAACCTAAACATATGGAGTTGACTTTTTTATTATGGTGTGTGATAATTGCAGTGTTATTAAGTTTAGTGGTAAAGTTATAATGAATATAGCTTATTTAGCAGCACTTATAGCAGCAGCTATAATAAAAATAGCAGCAGTAATACTTTATGCTATAATGTGTATAAGCATTTTCTTTATATTATTTAAGGGAATTAAAGAACACTTAGATTCAAAAAGATTTCTATCTCTTCTGAAAACAGTAGGTGTAATTTCTATAATACTATCAATTATATCTCTCCCACTTATTATATTAAGCCTTACTACTCCGTCACCTCTGGTAGTAGGTATAGTAGGTGGTATCGTTGGTGCTATTTCCATAATACCATTAATAGTAGCTTACATTTTGCTTGTGGTTATATCGAATACATTAACGAAAAAAACAGAGCCTGACAACCATCAGTCCTCATTCTTAACTCCTCTTTTACTGTTTATTGGAAACATTGTAGCTGGAGCTCTTATCGCTGTAAGTGGCGCTTTTCCAATATGTAAAGTGGATTCCTGGTCATCTTTATCAGCAGCACTAGAGTCCTTACTTGCAGTAGGAATACATGCACTAGCACTTACGGTTGCAACTACAATTGGAGTAGCTATTGTAATCGAGCTTGCTAAGCAAGCTAAGGAGTACATATCAGGTAAAATAATGCAAGCAGAAAAAGAACCTGTGACTGATACACATGAAGAACCAGGCTCTAAAATGGAAGAAACAGAAGAAGAAAAAACTGCTGGAAATGGGTGGAAAGTACCTACGTAAACTGCTTTTTTTATTGAAAAATTTAGAAAGATGTTGTAAAATTGTTATAGTAGTAGATTTTGGTATTAACATTAGCGAAAAAGTTTTAAAGAATCTTACTCGCTTGGCTAAAGTGAAAAACCAATCAGTTCAAGAGCTAGCAGAGGGGTTTATACAAGAAGCGATTGAACATGAGGAAGATATAGCGATAGTCAAACTCGCTATCCAACGTGACACCCGAAATGCAAAATTCATCAGGCATGAAGACATCAACTGGGGATAAGTACCTAATCTGTTATGAGGAAAATGTAGTTCACGAAGATATTCCAAGTCTCACTGCCATTAAGTTAAGGAAAAAAGATAGATTTTATGGGATAATGATGTATACCAATAAGTTTAAAGGTAGTATGAGTAAAAAAGGCAGTAATAAAATTTATTCAAAATGAATTGGCAAGTCTAGAATTTATAGAATCCCATAAATCATCTTCAAAAGATTTTATGAGAAAGAGGAAGTTATCTTTTATTGACATATTTATCTTAATTTTAAGAAAAAGTGTAAAGTTGCTGCAAGTAATACTAAACGAATTTATTTTATATAGGAAAAAAGACTATACCGTTACTGCTAGTGCTTTTAGTCAAGCAAGAAAAAAAATGAAACACAGTGCATTTTCAGAAATTAACGAAGGTGTGGTTTCCTTGTACTACCAAGACCAAAAATTTAAAACTTGTTTTGGCTTTAGAGTGTTAGCTCTTGATGCCTCCAAAATCATTTTACCAACAAGCGTTGAAATAAAAAATGAATTTGGCTCAAGAAAAATACGTAACCAAAAACCAAAAGATTTAGGTGATTATGCAAGTGCAACCTTTGCGGTTTGTTATGATGTGCTAAATAATGTTGCCATAAGGTCAGTGTTAGATAGAGGTAACACTCATGAAATTAACTTAGCAGATGAAATGCTTAAAGTTGTAAATACTAATGACTTACTGATTTGTATATTTATTTTATAAATTTCTTTCTAGCCTTACAAAAAGAAAAATTGCTTATGTCATTCGATGTCCCAGATCATCTTTTAATGAAGTGAATGCTATGTTTGAAGAAAAAAGCCCATCTAGTGTTGAGGTTACCATATGTGCTCAGCGTAAGATAAAACAAGAAAATAGTGGAATAACGCTTCAAAGTGGTACTGCCATCTGGTGAAATTGAAGTGTTAGCTACATCATTAATGGATGAACAAAAGTTTCAAACTGGAGGATTTAAGGAGTTATATTTTTTACGCTGGGGAGTTGAGACATTTTTTGCAAAACTCAAAGGAAGACTAAGTCTAGAAAATTTTACAGGAAAAAGTGTTGAGTCTGTTAAACAGGATTTTTGGTCAGCTATCTTTATTAGCAACCTAGAAAGTGTTATGACAGAAGATGTAGAAGAAGCGTTGAATATGGACTTAACCGATGATAAGCTTAAGAGGAGCATTAACAAATCTGTCTCATTTAACGCGATCAAAAACTTGGCTTTCGACATTTTTGCTACGGAATCAGATACTGACTGCATTATGGATCAATTATCAAAGCTATTTTTGATGAACACTTTGGCGGTAAGAAAGGGAAGGAAAGTTGATCGTCATAAGGTACCTTATCTTCGTTCGTTCAATTACCAAAAAAGGGTTAGAAAACACATATTTTGACTAGAGGTAGTATTCATATCTTCTGATAATAACTGGGTAGCTTATTGCCATAGCTCCTGTAAAATGACTTCTAAACAAACTATTTCTTAAGTAATTTACACTTCAGAGTTTATCTGCTTTAAAGTTTACTCTATTCTGTTTCAGCATTTGTCATAAATCCTTAATTATTTCTGACTTTTTAGTTCAGTTTTTAACCATTCTTTCCTTAACTTAATGGCGGTGGACCTCAGCCCCTTTCTCCAGTAGAAGATTAACTAATTCTAAATTACCTTTTTCTGCAGCATAATGCAGTAATGTATTACCTGTATTATCTTTGTACTTTACAAAAAAAGCTACTATCTCTGATCTATTGCGGGAATTTGCTAATTCAAAAGGTGTTAATCCATCCTCGTTCTTAGCATTAATACTAGCCCCTTCCTGTACTAGCTTTTTTACCTCTTCATAATTATTGTTGTTAACAGCTAAGTGCAGAAGGGTATTGCTATGATTATCCCTTCCCTCTATATTTATGAAATGTTGAAATAACATTACCTTACCCTCTAATACGTTTTGATTGAAGTGAATAAAAAAAACACCTTAGATCCTAATCCATAACCCCTCAACATTAGTAATTATATTTTGAGCATAATACTCCATCTTTAAAACTTGTCAACCCCTATTTAGAAATTTTTTATGGAATAATTTTTGATGAAAGTCTTCAATAAACTATTGCTAATTTAGCAATACATGCTGTTAAAAACTTAAATGATACAACCATTTCCAGCGCCCAAAACCGCTACCCATGAAAATAAGTTTTCTTGGAATCGGCCGGTCTGGATAACCATACGTGTCAAGTTAAGGGAAAGTGAGAGGAAAGTTAGTAGAAGGAAGGGAAAAAATAAGGTATAAGCCCTCTTAAATTTATCAAACAAAACAAGAGAACTTATAATGAACAAAATAACTCATTTATCAAAAACCCTCAACGAATTTTTTAACGAGAAAGCAGATAACAGCAACAGGCTTTGTTAAAAGAAAGAGAAAGTTGAGTGGTTCATCATTCGTAAAAGCTATAATTTTGGGTAACATAGGAGTTGAAAACTGTAGTATAGATGAAATGTGTCAACTATTAAATGAAGATTCAGTGGTAATGACAAAACAGGGTTTGGATTTTAGATTTACTGAGAAAGCAGTGGAATTTATGAAAAGAATGTATAATGAATCTTTAGTTTTATTTAAAAATAGCTTACAGGTTAATTGCAGGATTTTGAAGCAATTTAGAAGCGTTAAGCTATTGGATAGTAGCTCTACCTAATGGTATGGAGGATATATATAAAGGTTATGGTACTAGCTACAGTGGTTATGAGAGCAATACTAAGTCTGGAATAAAATTACAGTTAGTTTTCGACTACCTAAATCAGACATTAGACCAACTTGATTTAACAGAGGGAATAAGGTCCGATCAAGGTTATAGAAACCATTTAAGCAATATATCAAATGATGATTTGCTAATATCTGACTTAGGTTGCTTTGTACCAAGTTCTTTTGAACAAATTGATAAAGCTGGAGCTTATTTTGTTAGCCGTTGATACCAATATATATGATATAGAAACAAATCAAAAAATAGAGTTGTTGGAATGTTTAGAAGGTCAATCCCTTCTAGAGATGGAGGTGCTATTAGGAAAAGAAGTAAAAATTAAAGTGAGAATTATATGTCAGAAGTTAACTGAAGAACAGTCTATAATTAGAAGAAGAAGGGCTAATAAGTTAGCAAAATCACATATTTTCTCAAAAGAATCAAAAATTGCTGGATTGGTCGATATTCATAACTAACGTTCCAGAGAGTAAAATCAGCGCTGAACAAGTATTAACAATTTACAGGGTAAGATGGCAGATTGAATTATTATTTAAATTGTATAAGAGTCACATCAGGCTTGACGAACTTAAAGGAAAACCATACAGAGTATTATGTGAACTATACGCTAAATTGTGCGCAATTCTTATATTTCATGGAATAGTTGGTTGTATAAAACTGAAAGAGAATACAGAGCTGAGTTTAACAAAGGCATTCATTGAATTAAAAAGAAGGATTAGGGAGTTGTTTTTAGCGTTAAGCAGCAAAATTAATAATTTGAGAATTTTCCTGAAAAAACTTACCACAGACTGGTCACAATTTTCTGTGAAAGACAGACATAGAAAAACTAGAGTATCCACCTTAAGTTCATTGAATTTTCTTACCCTTGCTTCTTAACTTGACGCGTATGGTCTGGATAACAAGGTCTTCTTCCTATACTCCATATAGGAGCAGAAAGTGCCCCAGAAAAAGTACCAACCTGCCCCTACCCACTCTGAGAAGTTATTATCTTCTCTTGCTTTCAACCAAGCAATACTTATTCATACCATCTGGGTAAGGTCATTTAGCTTTCCTTAATATTAGCTATAATTCTGATCATATCTTTTAAGTGTGTAAGATAGTACTGAACGCTCAATCTAACTTATCATTGCACTCTTTATCAAAGCAAGTGCAAGCGTACAAACTGAATTTAGATTTTTCATCTACTAGATATGAACCATCTTGATTTTGAAATCTTATTTTAGTCTCCACATAAATATGATTTACTCTGTTATTCCTCTCATCAAGTAAATATCTTTTTTTTTTATCAAATTTTAATTTATAGCAGTCAATTAACTGATCACATTTTACTGAAGCTTGTATCATTAAAAAGTCATAATACAATTGTTGAGCATAATGGTATTTTTCACATCTATTACCATAGCAACTAGAATAAGTATATTCTGGATCAATTGTATAATTAAACTGAATTGTTGCTATATTTTTATCATTCTGCACGGATACTGCTTGATTTTCTTGGGTTAATTTTGAAAATTGAATTTTACCTTGCCCTAAAGTGTCAATTTTTATTTCTATGAAAATGTTTTTAGTATCTGGAACTTTTGCCCATGTCATAGCTCCACCATTTTGTTCGACTATATCGGATATCTTTATTACCAAGTCTTTATAAATTTGAGCTAATGTTACTGTCTTCATTTCTTCTTGGTTGTAATATTGCTGAAAGTTATCTATTTCCATAGGTATAACATATAATCTGATTTTATAAGATATTCTACCGGGATTAAAATATCGTAAATCTTAGGCGTTATAAACAAAATTTACAGGAAAAATAAGATGATACTACTCAAAAAGGCAAACAAGACGGTATTTTTCTGGCATAAGTTAGCGTTCAGCTTTACCTTTCCTTGCAAGACATTTTAGAGCTATTATGTCTTACTTCTTGAAGATACAAGTTAGCGTTTTTAACCCGAATTCTGGATTGGAGATTAAAAAAAACAAGAATATCAATAGCTTATTGTTTTAGCATTTACGATAAAGCAGTAAGCATTTTAAGACTAGTTACTAATTTAGTAAAATTCAAGACTTTCAATAATTTACCTAAAATCTAATCCAGAATTCGGGTTAATAATAAAATCTTGTTTTTTGAAAATGAATTTGGTAAACTTTAAAGATGTATGTGACAATATGGTGATATATTGTTTTTAGTATTTAATAAATTAAAGTACGTACTTGATAATTTTTCTGAACGCTCTAATCAAGCTAAAATAGGTAAGCTAGATAAAATTATTCTTAGTTTAAAATTGGTATAAGGTATTAAGATGAAAAAAATTGAAATTTCAGAATTACTAACAAGAATTTCAATCTGTTTACTATGCGTGGCAACTATTATCTCTATCGCTTTTTTGTTTGCCTATATGCATACGATGTTGCTTAGTAAAGGGTATGAGTTAGCTGCACATTATGTTAGTGAAGCTATGCCTTGTGTGTTACTTGTCGTTCTCCTTTTTATTGTTTGGTTTGTATATGATCAAGTATTCAGCAAACTAAAGGAAGTAGAGCTGCCTATATCGATAGAATTAGCTAATTCAGATGATAAAAGAATAACATTTGCTGATGCTATAATTGATGACTCCTTAAGACAACGGTTGCAGATGATTTGCTGTGGCCAAGTGACAGAAGAAATGCACAAGCTGTTTGGAAATAAAAGTATTAATTCACTAAGAGGTTACATATTACATGGCCCTCCTGGAAATGGTAAAACACTTATCGCTCGTGCAATTGCAGGTGAATCAAATATGAATTTCATAAGCATCTCAGGTCCTGAACTTATTGGAGTATATATTGGTCATGGTGCACATGCTGTACGCGAGCTTTTTAAAATAGCAAAAAAATATTCTCCTTGTATAGTCTTTATAGATGAAATAGATGCAGTTGCTCAAAAAAGAAGTACCGCTAATAACTCAGCTTACCATTGTCGAGAGAGTTTAACACAGTTATTAACTGAAATAGATGGATTTAAGAGCAGAAAAGATATAATAGTAATTGGTGCAACTAACCTTATCGGTGATATAGATCCAGCACTTATTAGACCTGGACGTTTAGGTCAGAGGGTTTATATCCCTAATCCAAGCGTAGAAGCGAGACAAAAAATATTAGAACTTATATGCGAGGTACAGAAGCCGATAATGAGTAAAACATTGCGGAAAGGACTAAAGGCTATTCTGGGGCTGAGTTAGAGCAATTAGTAGATGAGGCAAAAATGTGTGCTGTTGAGGAAAGACGGCCTAAGATTAGTAAGAAAGATTTCGATCATGCGCTTCGCGGGTTAAGTCCAGAACAAGAAAGAGAGAGAATAAGGTTGGTTTCAAGCAAGCAGGCACAAACACAGACAGAAAACACTTCTTTTACACGGTATTAACATAAAAATTGAAATTATAGAAGTGTAGCTGAGCCAACCTTCGTTATTCTTATTATTACCCACAAATAAAGACATGGTATTGCATTTACTCAAATAATTTAATTTTATTAACCTGAAAGCTTATTGGATTAAAATTATTAAATTAAGAGTTATAATTTTAGCAACTAAAAGCTGTAAATTGCACCATATAAACAGTTATTTCAAGCAAAAGTTATACTGACCTTAGCCAGAAAAAGTGGTGGAAAAGTTAGGAATGTTTTTTACAAAAAAAGACAGTATCAATAAAAAGGATTTTATTCTATTTGAAATATAAAATTATCATGTATTTTTCTGTTATTCCCAAGTGAATTATTATTAACTTAGCAGTATATATTATTAAAAACACAAGCAATACAATCATTTTTAGCAACCAAAACCAGCAAGCGTGAGAAGATTTTTTTTTGGAATGAGTTGGTCATGATGTTTGTAAAACTTAATTTGTACACTTTACTTACCCCCAGTAATTCTGATATAGTTACTTTAGTTAAAGTCTATAAAAGTTTATAAATGGCAACCTTAAGTGTAAGAGAAGCTTTATGCACAGCAATTAGAGAAGAAATGCAAAACGACTCTGATGTGCTTATCATGGGTGAAGAAGTTGCAGAGTATGATGGTGCTTATAAAGTAACGAAAGGATTACTGAAAGAGTTTGGAGAAAACAGAGTAGTTGATACGCCTATTACCGAACATGGATTTGCTGGCCTTGCTGTTGGAGCAGCATTTGCTGGATTAAAGCCAATAGTCGAGTTTATGACTTTTAATTTTTCTATGCAAGCTATTGACCAAATTGTGAATTCCGCAGCAAAAACAAATTATATGTCGAGCGGACAACTTGGATGCCCTATAGTATTTCGTGGACCAAATGGCGCTGCAGCAAGAGTTGCTGCACAACATTCTCAATGCTTTGCAGCTTGGTATTCGCATATACCGGGGTTAAAAGTAATAGCACCCTATTTTGCCTCCGATTGCAGAGGTCTGCTTAAAGCTGCAATTCGTGACCCTAATCCGGTAATATTTCTAGAAAACGAAATAGCTTATGGACATGAGCATGAAGTTTCTGACTCTGAGCTATCAAACAAAGATTATCTACTTGAGATAGGCAAAGCTGCTGTTATACGGGAAGGAAAGGATGTAACTATCACTGCTTTTTCATTAAAATTAATGGATGCCTTAAATGCAGCAGATTTACTTTCGAGTGAAGGTATAGAAGCTGAAGTTATTGACCTCAGAACCTTAAGACCACTTGACACTCAAACCGTTATTAACTCTATTCAGAAGACTAATAGGTTAGTTAGTGTAGAAGAAGGATGGCCATTTGCAGGAATAGGAGCAGAGCTGTCAGCCGTTGTTATGGAACAAGGATTTGACTACCTTGATGCTCCAGTTGTACGCGTAACTGGCAAGGACATCCCCTTACCTTACGCTGCAAATCTAGAAAAAAAAGCATTACCGCAAGTGGAAGATATAGTTGAAGCCGTGCATCAGGTCTGTTTTAGAAAAAAATAGTTCTTTTTTGTGTCTCCTGTTCCGCATTGGTCCATCAAAGAAGTATTTCCAGTGCCGCCTATACCACCCATTACTTTTATGACGATAGTTTTAGCACCGAAAAATACAGCACAAAATATACCGAGTGCAAAAAGAGCTGGCCATGGCATTCTACCAAATATCGCAAGCAAAGCTGCACCTATTATCACTACGGTCATAAGCGGTCCGCCTATTCCCCAAACGTAGCCAATAATGTTACATATTACTTGAGCAGTTGTATCAGTATTAGTGTCAGCGGCAGCACTCCCAACATGAGAAAAAGAAATAAATAATACTATAAGAAAAATATTGAAAATTCTCTTGATTGTAGGATTCATCTCTATACCTTAAACTTAGATATTGTAATTATATCTAAAATAGTATAATTTTTAGTAAAACTAGCATAAAGATTGAATAACAAACGGTGCCACAAAAGTAGTTGATACACAACTGCACAAATATTGTAATATAGACATAGTAAACGATATTATTCCAGTGCCCAGACTACTTGGATCCAGGAAACTTAACTCTACACCAAGTAAATGTACAATAAGAACTAGATTCCAGACTGGAATGACACCCTACTTAACCGTCATACCGCGATTCATTCGCGGTATCTCTTAGCATAGATCCCGCTAACACGTAGCGGGATGACAGCAATCCTACGTCATACCGTCACGTTATCTCATCCGCTAACACATAGCGGAATGACGAAGTTATCGTCATTCCACCGCGAACCGTCATACCGCCGCGGCGCTAACAAGAGATCCCGCTGCGGGATGACGAGGTCAGGGTGTCATGAAAGTAGCTGACACTGGTTTCCATCCAAGACAGCAGTAGCCCCTTCGGTGTCATCCCAGTGCCCAGACACTGGGATCCAGGAATTTTATTAAGTTGGTAAGCATAAAAGTGTTATGTAAAATACAACGTTCTTGATGGGATTGCGTGAAATGCTGGATCCCAGTGTCAAGCACTGGGATGACAAAAAAAGGAGCACTGGCATGACACCTCTCTTGGACTCTTTTAGCCACAAACATTAAGAAATTTACTAAATAAAAAAAAAGGCAAAAGAAGCCCCGTGGTGCGAGTTTTGACTCTATATTACTGTAAGTGGCGCTGTAATAATGTGCTGACGCTTAGTTTAAGCACGATTTGGCTGAATGTAGAAAAAATAAAAAAGACATGCAGCCGCTATAATTTTATGTAATCCGCCAATAAATACCCTGAGTTTTTTACTGAATTTTGTCATTGAGCCTGCAGGTCAAAAACAAGTTTTGAGTCATAAATACCCTTATTATCATAATAAGGGGGCTGGCAGAGTTTGTCAAGTAAGTTTTTTCGTTTCTACTGAATGACAGTTGTGGCTTGGGAGGTAGTGCAAGAAGTCTATTGTATTACTGAATTATTAATAATTCAGTAATAGTGCCTGCTATGTAGCTAAAATTTTCCTTTAACTTAAGCTATATGTAGCTAAAATAACTTGGGTTTACCGACAACCGTCATCCCGCTGCTTGTTAGCGGGATCTAGAGATATCGCGGCGGTATGACCCTGACTTGCATTAGCTATGTATAATAAAGGGAATCTATGACAAAAGAATCATTGGTAAAAACTGATATAGTGAAAGTTGAAGACAAAAAGGCGGTAAGAAGCTTTTTTAAAATACTAGGTGGAGTGGCAGATGCTGTAAGATCGTGGATTGGTAACATCAGTCCTGATTTAAGCAACAGTCGCGATATCGATAGTTTAGTCTTGAAGATGAACGAGTGCTTAAATCCAAAGGGAGGGGAGGTTTCAGCACGTAAGAATGCTGTATCTCTTGGTAATTTGTACTTGAGCTTATCAGAGAAAGGTAAAATAAAATTTCTACAAACTCTGGCAGAAAAATTTAATCCGAATAAAGCGGAAATAGATGAGAAAATTAAAGAGTATAAGAAAAACCAAGATCCCGAGTTAAACTATAAATTTGAGCAGGATTTAATAAAAATTCTTGAATCACCACGTTCTAAAATATTAAAGCAATTTATTTCTTTACCAGAAGGCCTTAAGTTTATTGTTGATATGCGTTCTGATGTGCTTAAGCTAAAAAACCAACATAGAAGCTTGAATCCACTAGAGAACGAATTAAAAAATATACTCTATACTTGGGTTGATGTTGATCTACTTGATCTTCGTCAAATCACCTGGGATTCACCTGCATCATTGCTAGAAAAACTTATAAAATATGAAGCTGTGCATAAAATTTCCTCTTGGGGCGACCTAAAAAACAGACTAGATTCTGATCGTCTTTGTTTTGCTTTTTTTCATTACAAGATACCAAATGAACCTCTAATTTTTGTAGAGGTTGCATTGGTGGATAAGATTGCAGATAGCATTCAACACCTTTTAGATGAGTCGATACCTTCAAATGATCCAAGTAGTGCGAGCACTGCTATATTCTATTCAATATCAAATACTCAAGCAGGGTTATCTGGAATTAGTCTTGGTAATTTCTTAATCAAAAGGGTTGTAGAAAAGCTATCACAGGAGTTTAAAAGTATAAAAACATATGCAACTCTTTCTCCAATACCTGGCTTTACGAAATGGCTAAAAAACAATCTAAACCAAGATGTCACTTTATTGGGCAAACTAAATATAAAACAATCTAGTGCAGAAATTTTAGAAAGTGCAAAAACCAACGTTGAATGTACAAATGAAACTAAACAATGCATGCTTAAACTATGTGCATATTATTTACTAAAAGTGAATAATAGTAATGGGAATGCTTATGACCCGGTGGCGCATTTTCATTTAAGCAATGGCGCATCAATAAAACAATTAAACTGGATGGCGGATACTTCTGAAAAGGGTATTAGTCAGTCGGCTGGAATGATGGTAAATTATCTGTATGAGTTGCCTAAAATAGATAATAATCATGAGAATTATATGATTAATAAAGTGATTTCCTGCTCGAAAAAAGTGTCGTCTATGTTGAAGGAGTAAATAGTCTCTTAATAAAGGATTGCCCTCACAACACTTAAAATGTAAAATGGTTCTACTTAAATAAAATAGCCATAAATGAACAACATAAGAAATTTTGCAATAATAGCGCATATAGACCACGGTAAGTCAACGCTTGCTGACCGTTTAATAGAGGAATGTAACGGCCTTGAAGCAAGAGAAATGACCAATCAAATACTCGATTCAATGGATATAGAACGCGAACGTGGGATTACAATTAAGGCACAGACAGTAAAACTCAATTATACGGCAAATGACGGTAATCAATATTGCCTAAATCTCATGGACACCCCAGGTCACGTTGACTTTTCTTACGAGGTAAGCCGAAGCTTAGCAGCGTGCGAAGGTTCACTTTTAGTGGTAGATAGTAGCCAGGGCGTTGAAGCACAAACCCTTGCAAATGTATATAAAGCTATTGACAACAACCATGAAATAATAGTTGTGCTCAATAAAGTTGATCTTCCTGCTGCAGATCCAGAAGGGGTAAAACTCCAGGTTGAGGAAATAATTGGTATTGACGCAAGTGAGTCAGTTTTAATATCAGCAAAAACTGGACTTGGAATAAAAGATGTACTGGAAGCAATAGTAGCAAAACTTCCAGCTCCTCAAGGTGATGTAAATGCTCCACTGCAAGCAATTTTGGTTGATAGTTGGTATGACACTTACTTAGGAGTAGTAATTTTAGTGCGAGTTAAAAATGGAGTGCTAAAAAAAGGCATGAGAATTGTTATGATGTCTAATAATGCTACATATCAGATAGATAATATCGGTATTTTCACCCCTAAAAAAGTGATGACGGGTGAACTTTCAGCGGGTGAAGTTGGTTTTATAACTGCTTCAATGAAGGAAGTAGCAGACTGCAAGGTAGGGGACACTATCACTGAGGAAAAGAGACCTTGTAGTGAAGCACTTCCTGGATTTAAAGAAGTGCATCCTGTGGTATTTTGTAGCATTTTTCCTCATAAAACGGATGATTTTAAATATCTAAGGGAAGCTCTAGAGAAGTTACATTTAAATGATGCAAGTTTTACCTTCGAAGCTGAAACTTCAAATGCACTAGGCTATGGATTTCGTTGTGGATTTTTGGGAATGTTGCATCTTGAAGTTATTCAAGAAAGACTCGAAAGAGAATTTGATTTAGACCTAACAGCAACTGCACCGAGTGTTATATATAGGGTTACAACACGAAGTGGTGAAATTTTGAATATTCATAACCCAAGTGATATGCCAGATCCAACGAAAATTGAAATTGTGGAAGAACCATGGATTACCGCAACCATAATGATCCCTGACCAATACTTGGGAGAGATTCTATCTCTATGTGAAGAAAGGAGGGGAGAACAGGAGGATTTATCTTACATTGGTAACACAACAACAGCATTGTTAAGATATAAATTACCACTGTCTGAAGTTGTTTTTGACTTTTATGATCGATTAAAATCAATTTCCAAAGGATATGCAAGTTTGGATTGGGAAATTTCCAGCTATCTGGTAAGCCAAATAGATAAATTAAGCTTTTTAATTAATGGAGAGCCCGTAGATGCACTGGCTTGTATCGTTCACAAAAGTAGGGCAGAAAAAAGAGGGCGTGAAATATGTGCACGCTTGAAGGATCTAATACCACGTCAGCAATACAAAATCGCGATTCAAGCGGCAGTGGGGGGAAAAATTATTGCCAGAGAAACGATTAACCCATACAGAAAAGATGTAACAGCTAAACTCTATGGTGGAGATGTAACGCGAAGAATGAAACTACTTGAAAAGCAAAAGAAGGGTAAAAAAAGGTTACATTCTATAGGGAACGTAAATATTCCACAGAATGCTTTTATTCAAGCCTTGAAGATAAGTGATTGATCTTAAAAGACTTCTTGTATAGTTTTTGGCAACAACCGTTAGAAACGAAAAAACTTACTTGACAAACTCCGCCAGCCCCCTTATTGTAGTATTAAGGGTATTTATGACTCAAAACTTGTTTTTGATCTGCGCAGGTTCAACAACAAAAATTCAGTAAAAAACTCAGAGTATTTATTGGCGGATTACATAAAATTATAGCGGCTGCATGTCTTTTAAATTTTTTCTACATTCAGCCAAATCGCGCTTATTTTAAGCGTTAGCACATTATTACAGCGCCACTTACAGTAATATAGAGTCAAAACTCGCACCACGGGCCTTCTTTTGCCTTTTTTTTTATTTAGTAAATTTCTTAATGTTTGTGGCTAAAAGAGTCCAAGAGAGGTGTCATGCCAGTGCTCCTTTTTTTGTCATCCCAGTGCTTGACACTGGGATCCAGCATTTCACGCAATCCCATCAAGAACGTTGTATTTTACATAACACTTTTATGCTTACCAACTTAATAAAATTCCTGGATCCCAGTGTCTGGGCACTGGGATGACAGGCTAGCCTGACAACCGTCATCCCTGTAAAGATCAAGTATCCCACTACGTGTTAGCAGCTAAGAGATACCGCGAATGAATCGCGGTATGACGGTTCGCGGCGGTATGACGGTTAAGCAATTCGTCATCCCGCTGCTTGTTAGCGGCTAAGAGATACCGCGGCGGTATGACGTAGGACTGCTGTCATTCAAGTAGCTGAAACTGGAATGACACGTCATAAAGGAACCAGTGTCAGCGCTAGACATATACCACTGTGTACTTCTACGGATACCTTATTGCCTAAACTTCGATTAAAGCAAGAATTTTTTCCCGGAAAAGCAAGATTACTAAGGTGCAGTTCCCATTTTAATCCTTTAGTTGATATTTGAGCTCTCGGTATACCAAGTAAAGATATTTTAGTATTTTTTGGCAAAGAAAAAAAATGGGTAATACCTTTTTGTAAAGTGTAACCTACCATGGGAGGTGAAGGTGTGTAAAAGATACTGCCCGTACTTAGAAAAATGTTAATATTCTGTAGTATGTGATCAATTGCTCCTCCAGTAATACCCGTTACTATTGATGGCAATAACTTTACTGTTTTTAAGTGAGCCATTGCTTTAGAAAAGTCGCAATAATCTTGATCAGGTAGATATATCGTATTCAAATTAGCACGTAAATCCAGATTTACGCTATCCAAATCTCCTACTACAAGATCAGGTTTTACGCCAATTGATAGAAGCTTGTTTGCTCCTCCATCTACAGCAATAATAGGTATATCTCGTTTAAAAAACGATGAGCTCGGTATTTTTCCATTTAGCACTACAATAGAACGATATTGTTGTTGTGTACTGCAGTGCAGCACATGATCATGGTGCAGGTTTTGCATCGTAGTAACATTTTTGAATAATTGATATTATGCTAATCACTAATCCAGCAATGTTGCTAAGCACCACAAAAATTGAGCTCTGGTAAAGACCATAGCCAATCCAAGACAATGAACAAATAAGATAGTTTACTAACATTAACATCGATACATCACGAGTAACTTTAGTGATATATGCTTTATATACTTGAGGTGATAATCCAATTAGAGATGCAATTAACGCAATGAAGCCGAAGCATTCTTCAATATTTATATACATACATTTTCCTACGCTTGCTTTAACAATATCAGGTTCAAAGGGTTGTACTTTATGTACTCTCAGCTTTTCTAGAGCACCCCTAATGCGTGTAATTTATAACATCATTTAGTCTATTAATCAAGAAATTAATAGTGACTTGCATTTATGAAACCCAATCGGCTTCTATGCTAATTATTATCTAAACTAATCGTCGGTTGTGCATCTTGCTCAGAGATTAGGGCAACCAACAAATTATTTATCAATTGAACCTTTTGCTTGCCATCTAATTGTAAGCTTTTGTTTTTTTCAAAATGAGCTATTACTTCCTCGACAATTCCTATTGCGTTTTGCACTATAAGCTTTCTTGCAGAAGTGATAGCATGTGCTTGTTGACGCCTTAACATTACTTGTGCAATCTCGGACGAATATGCCAAATGCGATATTCTTGCTTCTGTAATCTCAATTCCTGCAATATCTAATCTTTGTTGTAACATTGACTGCAATTCACTCGAAATTTTATCAGAATTTTTACGTAAAGATTCCTCATTGCTCTCGCTGTCATACGGATAGTTACTAGCTAATTCTCTTATTACTGAGTCACTTTGTACAAAAACAAATTCGTGATAGTTGTTAACATTATAATACGCCTTCGCCGGGCTGTTCACTCTCCAAACAATCACTGCTGAAATCTCTATTGGACTTCCATTGGCATCATTCACTTTTATTTTTTCTGTGTTGATATTTTGAAATTTTAGGGAAACTATATATTTGCTTGAAAAGGGAAGCGTTACACATATTCCAGACTTAAAATAAGTTCCAATATAATGACCAAAAAATTCTATCACTCTTGCTTCATTAGGGTCATTAATAAAAAATCCTTGAAGAAAAGTCAAAATTGAAACGGCAGCAACTCCAAGTGCAATTGTGCTGTCATATGCCAAAAAAAGCAGCGATAAAATTAATCCTAGCGCTATTAGTACAGGAAAAGCCCGAATTTGACTCAAATTTCTATCGTTTATCGTATTCTTATCCATATTGTCTTTAAACTTCTTTTTCACTTGAACCCTCTCTGTTGATCGTTTTATTTATCTTATTTACAAATAGTTTAAACTCTCTTAATTCATGATCAGGCAATTTTACTTCAGTTTTATGTGCTATCGTAAGCGGATCGATGTGTTTGCCATTATATATAACTTCGTAATGTAAATGGGGTCCTGTTGCAACACCAGTGCTACCAACATAGGCGATGACCTGCCCCTGCTTTACTTTAGAGCCTAACTTTATATCGCCACTAAATCTATTTATATGTGCGTAACAGGTTGAATACTCATTTTTGTGTCTTATTTTGATGTAATTTCCATAGCCACCATTCTTTCCTATATATTCTATCACACCCTCTGCAGCAGCGTATATGGGAGTGCCAAGTTTAGCTGCATAATCCACTCCTTTGTGAAAAGCAATTTTACCGCGAACAGGATGCTTTCTATTGCCAAATTTTGAAGATATACGATAATCTCCATTTAAAGGATTTGCAAAAATTTCGCCATTTTTTAAGCTTATTCCTTCTTTATTAAAATATCTTTCTTTGCCGTCTTGCGATTTATAATGATATAAACTAATAGCTTTCTTGTTTATTGTCAGTGAAGCATATAAAATTTTTTCTTCAGTCTTCTGATTATTAGGCAATCTCTCAAAAAGAACCTCTAATTTACTCTTCGGCACAATGTCTTTTTTAAAATCAACACCGAAATCTTTATATATGTTGATTAATTTCACCACTGTATTTGGCGCCAACCCTTGCTCAATTCCCGTGGCAAAAAAGGAAGATTTTATGGTGCTGGATATTAAAAAAGTCTTTTTACTGTTATCTGGAGTCTTAAGGGCGTGTATATTAAATATTGGTAAAATATAAAGCAGTATAAATATAATCAGCTTCATCATTTAAACAGCATCAACAAAAGTAAAATTACCTTCCACATACTGTACATCGTCGTTATCTTCTAGCTCTTCAACCAATGCAGATAATTTATCAATCAACTCTTTATCGCTAATTTCAATCAGATCTTTTGGCTGCCATGAAAGACGAGCAAGTTCTGGTTCTCCGAATTTTGCATAAAAGGCATCGCGTACTTTACCAAAATCTTTTATTTCACAAGTTATAACGTGTAATCCTTCTTTGTCATTTTCCTCAACATTCAATACTTCTAATTCGATTCCATGACTGAATAAATCGTCAAAATTCATACCCTCTGCTTTATAAACGATTAAGCCTACATGATCGAAAAGGTAACTAACACTTCCTGTTTCTCCTAAATTTCCACCTTTACGAGAAAAGATATAACGTACCTCAGAAGCAGTACGGTTGCGGTTATTAGTCAAGGCATGGACAATGAGTGCAGTGCCAGAAGGCCCATGATCTTCATATTGTATTTCCTCGTAATTTTCTCCAGCAACGTTACCAGTTGCATTTTTTATTGCTGTTTCTATTTTATCTTTTGGTAGATTTTCCTTGCGTGCAGCAAATATAGCAGAGCGAAGGCGCGGGTTGAGTTCGGGATCGGGTAGCCCTTGCTTTGCAGCAACTGCTATTTCTCTGATCAGCTTCGTAAATTTTTGAGAGCGCTTTGCATCCTGAGCGCCTTTCCGATGTTTTATATTTGAAAATTGTGAATGACCAGCCATATTCAAATAGTTAAAAACCTAATTATATATCAAAGCATAGAAAAAGCTAAAGCAAATTTTCAAGCCTCTGGCTTGGCATCTTGCAGGTTTTCTGCTAATAACATACTTTCATACTGCTCAGCTTCTAAGTCAAGGCCAAGAGCTGAATGGGCTGCTATTAAATGGTTAATAGACTTAGAAAAATATTTAGAATCCTTATAGCTTGCCATATTCTGGAAACGCTTAATTGCTGCTAAATATTCACCACGCCTCAGGTAAAATTTACCGATAGAATACTCTTTTGTTGATATATGCTCTGTGATTAGCTTTGCTTTTTCCTTTATCTCGTCTACATATTCGCTGCCTGGAAAGAGATTAATGTACTCTGTAGCCAGCTCTAAAGTTTTATATGCAGTTTGCTGTCCAAGTTGCACTTTATTAATTTGCATGTAACAAGATAATACTCTTAAGTAGTATACATATGGTAAATCTTCACCATTTGAATAAACATATATATAATCAGCCATATCACTTGCAGCACTGCTATAGTTACCCATATTATAGTGAGAAACTCCAGATAATAATTTCGCTTTCATTGCCCAATAAGACAAAGGATACAAATCCTCTATCTTATGAAATGCCCTAATAGCTTGTTTATATTTTTTCTGGTCAAAAAGTTCAACTGCTTCTTCATATAGTTCAGTTTCAGTTTTTTCAAGATCATTCGCATACGATTGTGTAAAGGAGCAAATTAGAAAAATAAAGCACGTGATTAAAGTCTTATACATAAGATTTTTTTCGATCAAAATAAAGTATAGACCTAAATATTACTTAAATAAATAAATAAATTTCTTAGGCAATAGCAGTTCCTTCTTCTTTATAACTACGGTCAGAACTACCTGCATTTCTTGATTCACCTCGTCCTTCCACTTTTGGATCTTTCAGCGTCTTACTGTAGGAATGTATAGTTAAGACCTGTACAGCCATAAAAATTGCAATACCTATCAAGCCTAAAGTAGGTCCAACAGCAGGATTTAAGGACGATGCTAATGCCATTAACATTATCCTTCTTATTAAAAATACAGAAGAACCAGCAAGCGCCAATCCGGCTACAGATATATTGCTAGTTTTCTTGCTAGATTTCTCATCAAGATCAGACTTTTCTGTTTCCTTTTTCTTATTTTTTTCATGCTTATCAATATAAGAAACAAGAGTTGCAAGAAAAGCAATTGCATTGGCAAGAAATAAAATTGCATCCTCTGCTGCTTCAAGTGAAGATGTTTCACCCATTATCATACCTACAATAACCAGTGCAGTTGTTATAGCCTCAATATAGATCAAACACTGACCTATATCAGAAATATCGTGCTCTTTTTCCTTTACTTCCTCTCCATTTTCAATATTCTCCAACTCTCGTTCTTTTTGTGCTATTTTCCTATTATTATAAATTAAATATAGCGTACAAATGAGAGATAAGACCATAAAAGGTAATATAGTATGGCCTAATGCGCTGCTTATAACACCAAGTAATACCTGATCGCTATATGTTTTTTCCAGTTCAATCGCCATCAGCAATGTAAATGGGACCATTGTTGCCAATGATGCACATTTTCTATATAGCTCTCTTTTTTTTAGTGCTAATAGTTCTTGTTCTAGCCTTTCTCTTTTGACTTCTTTATCAACTGTTGGCCAAAAATCCCAAAAAAACTCTTCTAATGGTTCAAAATCTCTTTTTTTCTTATTCTTTCCTGGAACCTTTTTAGTAGAAGAAAATTTGCCACTAGGTATTTTCATAATATTAACCTAATTAGTTGTAAGTTAATACAATTATACACCTTTTTGCTTTCTGAGTCAATATCACTAAGATATTAACTACTCTTGTCTATTAACTATTTCCTAGGAGATTTAATCAATCTGTTTGATGCCGGCTAGGATATAATTATAGCCTGACCACATAGTTATAATAGCTGCAACCCATAAACAAATCGCACCTGTATATTGAATCATATAATAATCGTTCATTATTAGCGCTACTACAGCAACCATCTGCAAAAATGTTTTAATTTTTCCAGCTTTGCTTACAGGTAGACTAACATTTGTAGCTATCAGAAACTCCCGTAAACCCGAAACTAATATCTCCCGACAGATGATGATAATCGACGGTACTATTGTAAAATCATTTATCTTTTGCTTATAAATTAGCATAATTATCGTTGAAACCACTATTAATTTATCAGCAATTGGATCAAATAGCTTGCCAAACTTTGATTGGACTTTCCACGCACGCGCCAGGTAACCATCAAAAAAATCCGTAATGCACGCAAACACAAAGATTGATATTGTTATCAGGCCTGCATATTTATTTTCTATATAAAAACTTAATATTATTGCTGGTATTGCAAGTGCACGAGAAATTGTAAGCAAATTAGGCACGTTTTTTTTAAGCATGTAATATCATCTTACGTAATAGGTAAACTTATACAGAAGTACAACAGAGTTCACAAGTTAATAGTTTACAATTGAATATTTATAAAAACTCCATATACTTAAAAAATACAAGCTTAAAATATAAGGATGTAATGATGAACGATGATTTAGATAGTACCACAAAACAAGAAGCGCTTAAGTATCACAGCAGAGGTGGTAACCCTGGTAAAATTTCAATCATGCCAACAAAACCTTTATCTACCCAGTATGATTTGTCACTTGCTTATTCCCCTGGTGTTGCAGCTCCGTGCCTTGAAATAGCTAAAAATCCTGAGGTTGTTTATGATTATACAGCAAAAAGCAACTGTGTTGCTGTCATTTCAAATGGCACTGCAGTGCTTGGACTTGGTAATATCGGTCCTCTTGCTGCAAAACCTGTCATGGAAGGCAAAGCTGTTTTATTTAAGCGTTTTGCTGATATTGATGCAGTTGATATAGAAGTTGGTACAGAAAATATAGAAGATTTCATCAATGCAGTAAGGTATCTTGGGCCAAGTTGGGGGGGGATAAATTTAGAAGATATAAGATCTCCCGATTGTTTTATAATAGAGAAACGCCTGAATGAACTGATGGATATTCCAGTGTTCCATGATGACCAGCATGGAACTGCGGTGGTTGTTGCAGCTGGCATAGAAAATGCTCTTGATATTGTTGAAAAGAAATTAGAGGACGTTAAGATCATTATGAATGGTGCTGGAGCAGCCGGTATTGCATGTTTAGAAATACTAAAGTCCATGGGCGCTAAAAATATAGTGCTGTGTGATAAGCAAGGAGTAATATACAAAGGTAGAAACGAGGATATGAATGAGTGGAAGGAAAAGTATGCAATTGATACTTCCGAACGTTCTCTACTTGATACAATAAAAGGCGCTGATGTATTCATCGGACTATCTGCAAAAGATGTGTTAAATGAAGAGATGTTAAAGAGTATGGGCAAAGACCCAATTATTTTTGCTCTTGCCAATCCCGATCCAGAAGTAAGGCCTGAGTTTGCAAAATCTGTGAGGCCAGATGCAATAATTGCAACTGGTAGGTCAGATTACAACAACCAAGTCAACAACGTAATGGGTTTTCCTTATATATTTAGAGGGGCACTTGATGTACATGCAACAACAATAAATGATGAAATGAAAATTGCAGCTGCAGATGCAATAGCAAAGCTTGCCCGTGAGCCAGTACCAGGTGAGATATCTGCAGTCTATGGCGGTCGTAAAATGGGCTATGGACGTGAATATATAATACCTACTCCATTTGACCCAAGATTAATTTCTATAGTAGCTCCTGCTGTTGCAAAAGCCGCAGTTGATTCAGGTGTTGCAAGAAAGGCAATACAAGATTGGAGTAAATATGAAAATCAATTAAAATCTCGTCTTTCTAATGTTCTCAGCACGCTGAATTTACTATCTTCACATATGTAATTTATTGGATAAAGTTAAAAGTGATAAACCAATCCAAACTCTAAGCCATATATGCCAAACCTATTGGTAATGGTTGCAGTTGTTGATTCAACACGTGCAGTTTCATCAACTTTACTTCCTCCACCGGCAGGAATATATCCTTCACCAGCTAGTATCTTTATTCCTGGTACAATATCTTTAAATTGGTTATCAAGGATACCAAAATAGCGTAAACCAGCAAATGCTTGAGTTTGTGCTGTAAGTTGGTGATTGATACCAAGTTTTGCTTGGTAAGCCAAGGCATATCTGGTTTTTCCTAGAAATTTAACCCTAGTTACACCTGCACCAATACCAACATATGGGGTGAATGGCATTTTTGCTATATTAAAATCACGATATACATTGACCATTCCAGCTAAGTTATTAAAACCTTCATTTTTCATCTTAAATGCAGCTCTGAACTCTGCTTCAACACTACAATTTTCTTGAATGTGAATATCAACCTTTCCACTTCTCCAAGGTGAATTGCATTCCGCTCCAGTAGACGCATCATTGTGACGACGAAGTTCAATATATCTTGCTTTTTTCTTATCTGAATAATCTTCATCATATAAGTTAGTCTGAGAATATAAGCCTTCAAACTCAACTCTCATATTTTTGAATAAATATCCTATTGCAGCACTACCGGCAAACCCTGGAACATATTTAGGACTGTATCCAGCTTCAATTCGCTCCTTCTTATTAAAACTAAAAACCCCCTCTGTTATATTGTCACCTGCATCTTCTTTTCCTTCTAGAGAACCTATTGCATTGAAGAATGCTCCAAAATAGTTAGCTTTGATGTAAACATTCTCTAAGTTATTTATTTTATCATCGCAAGATAAGCACCTAAATGAAAAAGTTAGCAAAACCAATAGATATGTGAATTTAAATCTTTCGCCCACCACAAAGCCTCCCTGCATAATTTGTCATTCCATTATTATAGTATGCTTCTATTTTTTATGATAGCAACTTTTTATTGCGCTCAATCGTTTTAGATTTATAATGAAAGTATTGTAATTTAAAGCAAATCAATGGCTATTGCAATTCACGAATTAGAGAGGATCATCAAACAATCGTTCCCCGACGCTGATATAAAGATTCATGATCTTGCTGGAGATGATGACCATTATCATTTAAAAATAAACTCCAAGTGTTTTCTTGGAAAGACAAAAATAGAACAGCATAAAATGGTATATAAAGCTCTGGAAGGTCAGTCTATACACGCCTTGCAACTGGAAACTAATACTTAAAAATAAGGTGAATTTATGAGCAATTTTGAACAAATAAAAAAAGATATAACAGAAAATGATGTGGTATTGTATATGAAAGGCACTTCTGATTTTCCTCAATGCGGATTCTCTGGACTCGTCGTGTCAATCCTAAAAAAATTGAACGTGAAGTTTAAGTATATTAACGTGTTGGAGAATGATGAAATACGTGAATCTATAAAAAAGTTTTCTGATTGGCCAACAATTCCACAATTATATATAAAGGAAGAGTTTATTGGTGGTTGCGACATCACTCGCGAGATGTACGAAAAAGGCGAACTGCAAAGTTTATTGAAGGAAAAAAAAATTATTGCGGAATAAGTACCAAGAAACCAGTGCCCAGACGCTGGATAACGTAGTATAGCTATGAAAAAGGATCTTATGTCTTAAACCGTATCCGTTCAGGGGAGCGGCAAAATAAGGTAGACAAAGCAAGATAATAAAGATAATCATAGAGCAAAAGTGAGGTAATGTGGTAAACCTTTTAGAACTCTGCAAAAATTTACAGCAAAAAATAGAAAAGTTGGAAGGGAGGATAGAAGAGTTAGAGGCAGAAAATAAGGCCTTGAGGATTGAGAACGCTGAGTTGAAAGAGAGGCTTGGTTTAAACTCGAAAAATTCATCTCTACCGAGCTCTAAAGAATTGTACAAAACAAAAAAGGACAAGCCAAAAAGCGAAAGGAATGTTGGCGATTAGGTTGGGCATAAAGGAAATTTTCATGCCACAATGGAAGCGGATAAAGTAGTAAAAATAGAGTTGCCTAATATTTGCGAATGCGGAGGAGAGCTTGTAATATGCGAAAAACCTTATGTTCACCAAAAAGTTGATCTTCCGGAAATTAGGCCTTATGTAGTATAGCTCTTTCCATAAAAGTCCGGATGTGATAGGATAAGGATAGATGATGATAAGGAGGTTGAATGCCAGCAGCATATAGTTATGATTTAAGAAAAAAAGCAATGGAAGCGCTAGACGAAGGAGAAAGCAGAGAAACAGTGGCAGCAAGATTTAAGATTGGACGAACTACTTTATGGGAGTGGCAGCAAAGAAGAAAAGAAACAGGAGACTTTCAATCAAAAAAACTTGGAAATGGGGGTTACAATCACAAAATTACCGACTGGGATACCTTTGCCAAATTTGCCAGAGAACACGGAGGAAAGACTCTATCGGAAATGGCTAAACTTTGGAACAACGTTAGTATCCAAACGATCTATCGAGCCCTTAAAAAAATTGGATTTACGCGCAAAAAAAGACATATGGATACAAGGAAAGAAACGAAGAAAAACGTGCTGAATTTTTGAAAATTATAGCGACAAAAGAACCTAAAAACTTAGTGTATATAGATGAGTCTGGCATTGATAACACCGAAGACTACCCCTACGGATATTGCCAGAAAGGACAGCGGTTTTATGCCTTAAAATCTGGAAAGAAAACTCAACGAATCAGTATGGTTGCAGCCTTAAGTGGAAGAAAGATAGTTGTTCCGTTAACCTTTGAAGGCCACTGTAATATGGATGTTTTTAATGGATGGTTTGAGCAATTTTTGACACCGATCTTGGAACCTGGACAGACTGTCATTCTTGACAATGCTACTTTTCATAAGTCTGATAAGATTATCGAGCTTGCTAAAGGGGTTGGTGCAGAAATTTTGTATCTGCCGCCTTATTCTCCAGATTTCAACAAAATTGAGCATCATTGGTTTGCTATAAAAAACAGAGCCAGGAAAAACATTCCTCTATTCGAATCCTTTCGTCGTGCTGTTGATTCTGCCTTCCTATGACCTGTTCGGACTATTATGAGAAATGCTATAATACTTTCGATGAAGCTGTTGAAAAAATTAGTTGGTATTGCCTTAGATGGAAAATAGAGATATTACATAAAATTTTAAATCCGGTCTCAAAGTTGAAGAATGTAGGCTTGGAATAGCAGAAAGACTAATGAGATATCTAACAGTTGTGAGTATTATTGCTTGGAGGATCTTCTTTATTACATCAATTGCAAGAGCTAACCCAACATTACCATGTACTACCTTATTAGCTGAAGAGGAATGGAAAGTTTTATACGTTAAAATACACAGAAAACCATGTCCAAGTGTAGTTCCCAACATAAAAGAAGCTGTTTCATGAACTTGGAGGCCATTTAGCAAGAAAAAATGACCCAGAACCAGGACCTTATGTTCTTTGGAAAGGATATAAACGTCTCTTTGATTTAGCAGAAGGATGGCGACTTGCTCACGAACCTCATATTTGTGGGTAATAGTAAGATTTGATATGCTGCCAACACTTATGTTCAAATTAAAAATGTCATTTATGATACTAGCCACTTCACGCTTTGAGTTTTTGTAAAATCCGCTGAGTGCTGCAATTATAGACTTAACCCTTGGACCAAATGTATCTGGCGTAACACCTTCTGGTAACTTGCTACTTTTTCTTTTTCTGCATCTCCGACAACGACCATGTTCCAATTACTACATAAGGCCTAATTTCCGGAAGATCAACTTTTTGGTGAACATAAGGTTTTTCGCATATTACAAGCTCTCCTCCGCATTCGCAAATATTAGGCAACTCTATTTTTACTACTTTATCCGCTTCCATTGTGGCATGAAAATTTCCTTTATGCCCAACCTGATCGCCAACATTCCTTTCGCTTTTTGGCTTGTCCTTTTTTATTTTGTATAGCTCTTTTGAGCTGGGCAGGGATGAGTTTTTTGAATTTAAACCGAGCCTTTCCTTTAATTCAGCGTTCTCTATCTTTAAAGCTTTATTTTCTGCTTTTAAGTTTTCTATCTCTGCTTTCAGTTTTTCTATTTTTTGCTGTAAATTTTTGCAAAGTTCTAAAAGGTTTACCACATTACCTCACTTTTGCTCTATGATTATCTTTTTAGATCACTTTGTCTACCTTATTCTACCACTCCGCTGAACGGATACAAAAAATTGGTAAAGAGGAAGGGAAAATTGAAGTTACAAAAACAATGCTAGCTAATAATGTTGATGTTAACACTATTGTCAAGTTTACTGGCCTTTCTATTAGTGAGATTGAAGAATTAAGTGTGAGCGGTTACAAATAATTTACCATTTCTTCTGGTTTCACTATCCTTTCAAACTCTTCCTCAGTGAGCAGTTGAAGTTTTGCTGCTGCTTCTTTTAGAGTGATATTTTCTTTATAAGCAAGCTTCGCTATTTTTGCTGCATTGTCGTACCCTATATGCGTATTTAATATAGTGACCAACATCAACGACTGATTCAGTAAATCTTTTATCCTCTCTTCATTTGCTTTAATACCAATTACACATTTTTCTGTAAAATTTAAACTTGCATCAGCTAAAAGTCTTATAGACTGCAAAACATTGTAAATTATCACTGGCTTAAACACATTCAATTCAAAATGACCGTTTGAACCACTAATGGTCACAGCAACATGATTTCCCATAACTTGAGTGCACACCATAGTTACTGCTTCACACTGAGTTGGATTCACTTTACCTGGCATAATTGAAGAACCAGGCTCATTTTCCGGTAACATTATTTCCCCAATTCCGCATCTTGGACCAGAACCAAGCAACCTTATATCATTTGCAATTTTCATTAAACTGACTGCTACTGTATTGAGTGTTCCACTGAGCTCAACTAAAGCATCATTTGCTGCTAGCGCTTCAAATTTATTGCCTGCTGAAGTAAATGGAAGGTTAGTAATTCCTGCAACTTGCTTTGCAAAATCTTCAGCAAAACCCTTTTTAGTATTGAGTCCCGTGCCAACCGCAGTGCCACCTTGTGCAAGCTCGTATATACCACTTAAAGTTGATTTTACTCTCTCTATCCCCTTTTTAATCTGGGCTGCATAGCCAGAAAACTCCTGTCCCAGTGTTAGGGGCGTTGCATCTTGCAGATGAGTACGTCCTACTTTTATTATATCTTTAAATTCCTGAACCTTATTATCCAGCACCTTATACAATTTTTCAAGATTTGGAATAAGCAAGCAGTTTATTTGCTCTGCTGCTGCTATATGCATTGCTGTTGGAAAGGTGTCATTTGACGACTGACCATAATTCACATGATCATTTGGATGTATTGGAGATTTACTACCCAAATTACCACCTAAAATCTCTATTGCACGATTGCTGATCACTTCATTCATATTCATATTAGTCTGCGTTCCGGATCCGGTTTGCCAAACAACAAGCGGAAATTCATTATTAAATTTGCCATCTATTACTTCCCTCGCGGCTGTGCAAATTGCGTCCCCTACCCTATCATCTATAACACCATGTTTCATATTAACACGCGCTACTGCAAGTTTTACTATTGCTAATGCTTTAATCAGAGACTCTGGCATTTTTTCTGTGCCAATCTTAAAATTTTCTAAAGAACGCTGAGTCTGCGCTCCCCAGTAATGTTCACTTGGTACTTTTACTTCCCCTAAGCTGTCTGATTCTATTCTCGTCTTTCTATCCATATTTTCCTCCTGGTGTTATGCAAACTGGTTCACTACATAATTTTTTCATGCCTACTTCTTGGTTAATTAAATCATACTAGATCCAAGTAGTCAAGTGTACGAACATTGCAATTTTCAGGTAACTTGCATGGTAGATGCAAGTAGCTGACACTGATTCACTTTATGATGGTGTCATTCCAGTCTGGAATCCAGCCTTTTCATAATCATCAAAACGTTGTATTTTAACATAAAACGGCTACTTTTATGCTTACCAACTTAATAAAATTCCTGGATCCCAGTGTCTGGGCACTGGGATGACACCCTTCTGGTGGACTCAAATCACGATGTTTGCACAGCTGTACGCTTAGTTCTGGTTGCACGCTACCATTCTTGTACATCCATAAATAGAAAATTTACGCTTTAAAAGGATCATATACATCGATTTCCTTAGAATTACTCTTTTTCAATTTTTCACTTAATAATCTTAAAATAGGCTGTAAATCACCATTAATTGATAAGCACAGCACTTCTTTATTGAGATAATTAGCTAGGTGATTCTTCTTTTCCAGAATTTCTGCTTCCCTCAATAAGTCGCATTTGTTTAATACTACAATCTCTTCTTTTTCAACAAGATCACTATTGTAAAGTTCCAATTCATTATGGATACAACTATAAGCCGAAACAACGTCATCGTGAGTTACATCGATTAAATGAAGTAAAATTTGACACCTTTCTATGTGCTTTAAAAATTTATGCCCGAGCCCAACTCCAAGGTGAGCATCAGTAATTATTCCAGGAATATCTGCTATTACAACTTCGCTATCATCCACTTTTACCATGCCTAAATGAGGTCTTACGGTGGTAAATGGATAATCGCCTACTTTTGTATCGGAATTTGAGCAGCGAGTCAAAAATTTTGATTTACCTGCGTTTGGCATGCCAATAATTCCAATATCTGATAAAACTTTTAGTTTTAATAATACATGTTTTTCTTCGCCAGGCTGACCGTAAGTAAAATGTCTTGGTGCCTTATTAGTAGAAGATTTAAAATTAGTATTTCCAAGTCCACCTTTTCCACCCTGTGCTATTAAAAATTCCATATCAGGCTTGTCAAGATCGACTATTATCTCTTCACTTTCTTCATCAATTATTTGTGCACCAACTGGAACTTTAAGTATAACGTCTTTCCCTGCTGTGCCAGATCTATCCCTGCCTGCACCATTTTTTCCACTATCTGCTTTAATGTGTCTTCTATAACGAAAATGAAGCAAAGTGTTGAGATTAGCGTCGCTGATGAAAACTATGTTTCCACCCTTTCCTCCATTACCACCATTTGGACCACCAAATTCAACGAACTTTTCTCGACGAAAACTTGCACAGCCATCACCACCGTCACCAGCTTTTAAACACAATTTTACTTCGTCTATAAAACCCATGCTAACCCACGATAATATTTAGCATCCTTTCCTAATGCGCTTTCTATTCTGATTAGCTCGTTATACTTCGCGAGTCTATCAGAACGCGATAGCGACCCGGTTTTTATTTGCCCGCAATTTGATGCAACTGCTATGTGGGATATTGTTGTGTCTTCTGTTTCACCTGAGCGATGAGAAATAACAGCTTTATAGCCATTTGATTTTGCCATTTCAATAGCAGCAAAAGTTTCTGTTAACGTCCCTATTTGATTTGGCTTGATCAGTACAGCATTTGCCATTTTTTCCTCTATTCCTTTGCATATCAGTTCACAATTTGTAACAAACAAATCATCCCCAACCAATTGAATTTTACTCCCCAATTTTGCAGTAAGTAATTTCCAACCTTCATAGTCGTCTTCACTCATTGCATCTTCTATAGAAATTATTGGATATCTTTCCACAAGATTACAATAATATTCAGTCAACTCTTCTGAAGTAAGATCTCTGTGTTCAAATTTGTAAATTCCATCTTCATAAAAAGTAGATGAAGCAACATCAAGGCCTAGTGCAAAATCACTTTGCGCTGAATAACCTGCTGATTCTATAGCGTATATGATCAAATCAAGTGCTTCTTCAGTACTTTCAATATTTGGTGCAAAACCACCTTCATCCCCTACATTTGTGCTATAACCTTTTTTCTTAAGAATGCTACGTAAGTTGTGGAATACCTCCGCAGATATTCTAATCGCTTCACTGAAAGTCTCAGCACCGACCGGAAGAATCATGAATTCTTGGAAATCGAGCTTATTGTCTGCATGTACTCCACCATTAATTATGTTAATGAGTGGAACCGGCATAACACTCGTCTGCTTTCCTCCCAAATATCTATATAGCGGCATTTTGAAACTGTTTGCTGCTGCTTTTGCAACTGCAAGAGACACACCCAAAGTTGCATTTGCTCCAAGTTTTGATTTGTTTTTTGTTCCATCTAGTTCAATTAATGCTTTATCAATTGCATTTTGGTCCGCTGCATTCATTCCAATGATTTCATCTGCTATTATCCCATTTACAGCTTGAACAGCTTTCAGCACTCCCTTACCACAATACCTTTTCTCATTTTGGTCCCTGAGTTCCAAGGCTTCTAATTTACCAGTTGAAGCTCCAGAAGGTACAGAGGCCCTGCCTATTGCTCCATCACAGAGTTCAATTTCCACCTCAACAGTAGGGTAACCCCTGCTATCTAAAATTTCTCTTGCAAATACATTGTTGATTATCTTATTCATTACATTAACCCTTTACTAGATTCACAATTGTGTGCACGGAACGTTCTGTCTCGGAAGATGTTATCCCAGCGCTGTAACATTTCAGTGTATGAACATTGCAATATACAGGTAATTTGAGTAGCGGATGGTGTCATGCAAGTAGCTGACACTGGAATCCAGCTTTTACTATACAGCCACCTGGTGTGCTCATTTACGATTAAGTTTTCTGGATCCCAGTGTCTGGGCACTGGGATGACATCATTCTTAGTGGAAGTTACCCCCATATCACAACGTTCGTACAGTTGTGTGCTTCGACACTGGGATCCAGCCTTATTACACAATTTTATCATATAAATCCTCCCAGTCCGGATTCTTTTTCTCAATTAAATTCATTTTCCATATATATAATTGACTAGATTCCAGTTTGCATGACACCAGTACTTGCATTTATTCTATCGTTTAACTAGATGTTTGTATAGTTTCTGCTATGAGCTTTGCAGCTTCCTTTGCCAATTTAGCTATATTACTACCAGCACCAATAAATAATACTATATCACCTGGACTTGTCGAATCACTAATAAAATGTGAAATGAGCAAAGCATCATTCATAATTTTTGTGTTATTAAATCCATTACTGATTAAAGCTTTTTGTATATCATCAATTCCACAACCAGGAATAGGCTTATCTTCTGGAGGATGAACAGGAGTAAGGATGACATAATCAAACATCATGAAAATTCGTATGAATTCATCAAAAAAATTACGAATGCGAGCAAAACGAAGTGGTTCGATAATTCCTATTACTTTTCCTTTAGTAATCGAACGTGCAGCCGTTAAAGTTGCATATATTTCATTTGGATGATGGGCATAATCCTCAATTAACTTAACACCTTTAATATTGGCAATCAAAGAGAATCTTCTTGCTACTCCTTTGAATTCCAAAAGGCCTTTTTTAATCTCTGCATCGCTAATCCCGAGTTTTATCGCAACTGATATTGCAGCCAAGGCGTTGCTTACTTTGTGAATACCTATTGCGTTTGATAGTACTATGTTTTTTAAAGGGCTGGATCCCAGTGTCACGCACTGGGATGACAGAGGGTGATGGGATGACACCTGCTTTTTTGTCATGCAAGTAGCTGATGCTGGAATCCAGTTGTTCAACACGTCAAATTCTATGCTGTTAGCATGCTGTTTAATGTTGCTGGCTCTTATGCTACCATTCTCAAACCCAAACGTTATAGAATTACTCGCATCATAATCGATGTCTACAGAATCAGGTAAAACTGCAGAACCTGCATTATTCACGAATTGGGAAAATGCATTTTTGATATTATCAAATGTGCCGTAATAATCTATGTGGTCATTGTTGATACTTGTTATGACAGCAATCTTTGCAGGGATTTTTAGCATAGTTCCATCAGACTCATCAGCCTCGATCAGAAAAGTGTCACTCTTTCCAAGTTTTGAATTACTCTGATACGAATTTAGTATTCCTCCTACAATTACAGTTGCATCAATATTAGAATGATCAAAAATGGAAGCAATCATAGCCGTTGTTGTTGTCTTTCCGCTTGAACCTGAAACCGCTATCACATATTTACCTTTCATAATTTCAGCAAGTATGTCTGATCTATGCAAAACGGTTTTATTGTTATTTTTTGCCGCAATTAACTCCACATTATCAGATTCTATTGCAGAAGAATGTACAACTATTTGAGCTTGGCTTATATTATTAGCATTGTGACCAATATAAACCTCTATACCTAGCTTTTGTAACTTATTTATATTGTCGTTTGATTGTGCATCACTGCCTTGAACTTTGTAATTGGAATTGTGAAGAATTTCAGCAATAGCGCTCATTCCGATTCCACCTATACCAATAATATGTATTATTCCTTTTTGAGTTTTGTTAATATTTAGCAGTAGATGTTTACTCATTACTAAATTTATTATAGTATAATTTAAAATCCTCATAGTATCGAACCCTCTTACCGAATACAATGATAAAAAACCTAACCTTTCTATGTCTAATATTTGTTTTGATAAGTAGCTGCAGTTTTAGCAACAGGTTTAACTGCACTGCAGGTCATTATAAAATTGGCAGCAGCTACACAATAAATGGTATAACTTATCACCCAAAAAACTGTAAACACTATGAAGAGATAGGGATAGCGTCGTGGTATGGAATAGAAGATCATGGCACGCTTACAGCAAATGGTGAAGTGTTTAACCGTCACTTGATCTCTGCAGCGCATAAGACTTTGCCCCTACCCTGCTTTGTTCTTGTCACTAATTTAGAAAATGGAAGAAAGCTTGTTACAAGGGTTAACGATAGAGGGCCTTTTATTGAAGGCAGAATAATAGACTTATCAGAAAAAGCAGCTCAAGTCTTAGGATTTCATAAATCTGGGCTTGCAAAAGTAAAAGTTCAATACCTAAGAAAGATGTCAGAACAATTGATACAAAATACTCCTCATTACAGAAAGCAATATGAAAAAGAAATGCAGAAACGTCACCCGAAACAAGACAGTGCAGAAAGTAAGGGATATGTTGCATTTTTTAAAAGTGCTCAGGCTGCTAAATCAGCTGCATCAAAGCTTCGCAATCAAGGAATAAAAAATGTTAGATTGCTTTTTAAGAACGATCAATATTGCGTGAAAGTGAGTTATAGGTAGTGGTGAGTGCAGAATTTGAAAGATTTGGTTAATGTAAGGAACGCTGGCTAACTATTGTAAGTTAAAAATGTGATATAAAAAAGATATCAACAATTTATAGCTATACCACCGCGATATCTCTTAGCCGCTAACACGTAGCGGAATGACGAGCTTATCGTCATGCCGCCGCTAACCGTCATACCGCGATTCATTCGCGGTATCTCAGCCGCTAACAAGTAGCAGAATGACAGCAATCCTACGTCATACCGTCACGGTATAGCATTTCTCATAATAGTCCGAACAGGTCATAGGAAGGCAGAATCAACAGCACGACGAAAGGATTCGAATAGAGGAATGTTTTTCCTGGCTCTGTTTTTTATAGCAAACCAATGATGCTCAATTTTGTTGAAATCTGGAGAATAAGGCGGCAGATACAAAATTTCTGCACCAACCCCTTTAGCAAGCTCGATAATCTTATCAGACTTATGAAAAGTAGCATTGTCAAGAATGACAGTCTGTCCAGGTTCCAAGATCGGTGTCAAAAATTGCTCAAACCATCCATTAAAAACATCCATATTACAGCGGCCTTCAAAGGTTAACGGAACAACTATCTTTCTTCCACTTAAGGCTGCAACCATACTGATTCGTTGAGTTTTCTTTCCAGATTTTAAGGCATAAAACCGCTGTCCTTTCTGGCAATATCCGTAGGGGTAGTCTTCGGTGTTATCAATGCCAGACTCATCTATATACACTAAGTTTTTAGGTTCTTTTGTCGCTATAATTTTCAAAAATTCAGCACGTTTTTCTTCGTTTCTTTCCTTGTATCCATATGTCTTTTTTTGCGCGTAAATCCAATTTTTTTAAGGGCTCGATAGATCGTTTGGATACTAACGTTGTTCCAAAGTTTAGCCATTTCCGATAGAGTCTTTCCTCCGTGTTCTCTGGCAAATTTGGCAAAGGTATCCCAGTCGGTAATTTTGTGATTGTAACCCCCATTTCCAAGTTTTTTTGATTGAAAGTCTCCTGTTTCTTTTCTTCTTTGCTGCCACTCCCATAAAGTAGTTTGTCCAATCTTAAATCTTGCTGCCACTGTTTCTCTGCTTTCTCCTTCGTCTAGCACTTCCATTGCTTTTTTTCTTAAATCATAACTATATGCTGCTGGCATTCAACCTCCTTATCATCATCTATCCTTATCCTATCACATCCGGACTTTTATGGAAAGAGCTATATCTCTTAGCATAGATCCCGCTAACAAGTAGCGGGATACTTGACCTTTACAGGGATGACAGTTGTCGTTTAGCTATAAATATTAAGAAATTTACCAAATGGAAAAAAAGGCAAAGAAACCCTAGGGTAGCTAGTATTCAAATTCTCCCTTGTCTATTTGACGTCTTTTACTGTCTTAAACACTTTATAAGCGCGTTTCGGCTTGTATAGGTAGAAACCTAAAAGTTTTATAAAGACATGAGGTGCACATAGTGCAAAAAATTAAGCATGATTTACGCCAAATACATTAAGTTTTTTGTCATTAATCCACTGCAGAGATTGCGAAGATAAATAAATAGCTTCAGTTTCATGATAAGAGGGCTGGCGGAGTTTGTCAAGTAAGTTTTTCGTTTCATCCAATGCGCTGCCAAAAGTTTGTTATGCAAGAATGCACTAGCCATTTCTCACAGATTCATTTAAACTTAATCAAGTAGGGGTATTATTAACGCGAAAAGAGTTTAATTAGAGATTTAAGTGATATGGCGCGTGAGGAAGATATAAACCAATTAGTAGAAAATGGATTTGATATTAACTCAAAAGATGCAAGTGGAATCACTCTCTTGCATAAGTTCACAAAAGAAGGCGATTTAGTTGGAGTAAAGTCATTACTAGAGCACGAAGCTGATTTCAATGTCGTAGACAACGAAAATAGAAACCCTCTGCATTATGCATGGACACAAGAAAGTTGCTAAACTTTTTGTTAACCAACTGACAATTAATTCCAAGGATAAAAATGGATTCACTCCACTGCACCTTGCTGCACTACAAGATGACACGGAATTAATAGATTTTTTGATAACAAAAGGCGCAAAAATTAATGAAAAAGATGCCAAAGAGGGCTATACTCCTCTTCATATAGCTTCACTATACTGTTCTAAAAAAAGCGTCCAAATTTTAATTGATAGCGGAGCAAATCTCGAATGTGAAGATAACAATTTTCGTACTCCTTTGTTTTTAACCATTTATCAATGCACCGCACATTATGACAGCAGAGCAGAAATTATAGAATATCTGATAAAGAAAGGTGCAAATATAGAAGCCAAAGATGCAGAAAATAACACTATGCTTTTCCTAGCAGCGTATAACAACAAAATGCAAATAGTAAAACTTATTGCAAAAAAACAGCAAGCAAGTAACGATAAAATTAAACTTAAAGAGTTTTTTTGCACAAAAAACAACCATGGTTTTGATGCGTTAGATTGCGCTATTGAGCATAATAATAGAAAAATGGTAACATTTCTTGTTTCAAAGGGAATAGAAGCAAACGATCAAGATTTTAATGGTAACGCTAGGCTGCATAAAGCTAGCCATAATGGTAACACTAAAACAGTTAAGCTCTTATTGAAGCTTAAGGTAAACGTTAATGCTGTTACTAAATGTAACAGAACTCCCTTGCTACTCGCAGTTAAAAAAGGCCATACACAAATTGTGAAAATGTTATTGGAAGTTAGAGCCAATATGAACATTTGTGAGCAACAAGGTTTTGCACCTCTACATCTTGCTGTTCAAAAGGATTATTTTGATATAGCTCAGTTGTTAACAGAAAAAGGTGCAGACCTTAACATTAAGTGCAATAACGTTCATACCGCAATAGATATGTTCATTAGCAAGGCTCATAGCAAAAAAAACATCGAAGAAAATTACAAAAAATTTTGTAGATTTTTGATGCTTTACCTGAAAGAGCTACATAGTAAACACAAAGCCTGTTGTATACTTTCAACCCTAGCTCTAAGCTTAACAATTATAGGCTTACCATTTATTTTCAAGCCTATTATTAAATACAGAGAAAGAAGTAAAATATATAAAAAAATTAGGGCTATGCTGGTCTACATTTAAGTACAAGAAGAGTATACAAAAAATACATAGCCAAAGCTAATACACGACAATTATCTGCTCGATGAAAATGAGATTAAATACATTTTTAATATTTTTATAGAAATCTATTAGTATAGATTTTGTATGCTGTTCTAATGGCTATTTTTAAATGCTTAATACTCCTCTTCATTATTTCTTGCACACATCTACCTACCAAGCAATATCCTATTAACATAGACAATTATAAGCACGATTATCCGTTGCAACAATATAACACCTCTTTGGAGATTAATGAACCGGCAATACCAGAAATTATGCCTTTACCAATAGAGTTTCCCGATCTCACAATCAGTAATCAGCTTATTTCTATTAATGTTAGTGAAGAAGTATCAGTAAAGGATTTGCTGATTGAGATAGGAAAACTTTCTGACGTTAACTTGGATATGGACCCAAAAATATCAGGTAATATTATTTTAAAGCTAAAAGATAAGGATATAAACGAAGTAATTCAGAGTATAGCAAATAGCGCCAAACTGCGTTACTCAACAAGTAATGGTGTAATTAGAATTGAGCAGGACTTGCCATACGCACAAAATTATTACGTAGACTTCATCAATATTCAACATTCTGCTCAAAGCAGTTTCGTCATTAATAACAATATTACTAACAGTGATGGAAGTAACGTTGATAGGGACTATAACAATGTTATGAAGTCTCAATACAGTAGTGACTTATGGAATTCATTAGAAAAAGGCTTGAATGCAATAATGGATGTTAACGGGGTGGATGATGGCGAATTCCTTTCATCCAACAGAGAAGCTGGTGTTATTATTTTGAATGCTAGAAAAGATATCCACAAAGCTGTTGAAGAATATATTAATAAGGTTAAGAAGTTAGCGTCCTCTCAAGTAATGATAGAGGCAAAAATAGTTGAAGTTGTGCTAGATGACAAATACCTTTCTGGTATGAACTTAAATGACTTACAAGATGGAACTAAGTCTATAATAAATCAAGATAACTCCATTATTAACCTAGCAATGAACTTTGGTGCAAATGATCTAGGAGATTTAGTAAAAAATTTAGACAAATTTGGCACTTCAACTGTAATTTCAAGCCCCAGAGTACATGCTATAAATAATCAGCAAGCGATGATTTCATTTACTAAAAACCATATTTATTTTACCTCCGATATACAAAAAGATACTAGAAACTCTAATCAGACCTTAATTACCAAGATGAATAGCGTCCCAATAGGTGTTGTGCTAATAATCCACCCAAGCATTAACATTGATACTAGTGAAATATTCATGGATATACATCCAACTTTATCAAGAATTAACGGCTACACTAAAGATCCAGATATAGAGTACGTCGCACAGCAGAGTAAAATGAAATTAAATAGCGACATTCCAATTGTTGAAATCAGAGAAATGAACTCTATGTTAAAAATTAAGAGCGGTGAAATTATGGTAATCGGCGGGCTTATAGAACATAGAGAAGATAAGCAAAGCTTATTGCATCAGAAATCAAAAAGGCTAGCGAATAATATTAGAACAGTAGAAACTGTCATTTTTTTAAAAGCAACAATCGTACCAACATTTGGTTTGTTAGATAGAAAAGATAAGAATTTATATATATATTAAATTATCACTAAAAATTAAATATCAAACCAACTTCAATATTGTGAGTAGATATGTCATCTGCAACAGGTATCGGAACGCTAAAGTAACGATAGCCGAGAAAGGTTTTGATTTCTGGGATTATTGAATAATCAACACCAAGTTTTATTTGATAAGCAAACCAAGGAACATTCAGTGGCATTGAATTTTGGGGTGACCCATTAATCCTTTTTAATCTAAAAACTGTTGGCCCTATACCAAGACCGATGTACGGAGCAAATTGTGTATCCTGAACGCTGGGATTATAATAGAAGTTTAACAAAAACGCAAATATACTTGCTGATTTATCAAATACCGGAGGAGAATTACTATCTTCAATATTGGCTATAGAATACGCGGCTTCAAAATCAATTTTACCATTTTCTCCAGCATAGTAACCTAAAGACATGCTGCTAAACCACTGGAAATCAATTTTACCATCAAATTGCTGTATACTTTTAATTTCATCTGCCACTATATTTTTTATTATAAAACCATAATGACTTTCAACTAAAGTTAGGACTCTCTCCCCTATTGCCTTTATACCCTTTACAAATGTTTCTGAATTATCATGGTATACCTTACCACCGTTAGCGCTAACATAAAAATCAAGTTTTTTTGATTTTTCTTTTGTAGGCTCAGCTTGATCTGCAATACGTGACCACATATTTTTCTGATCAGCTACTTGGAGAATAGAAGGTTGTTCAATAGGACTATTTTCAGGTTCTTGATATTTTAAATCCTCTGTTAGTACTTCTTTTTCAGTAACCTCTTTAGAATGCATTACATCTTCATTATTGTCCGTTTCTAGTTTTAAGAGTTGTGTTCCAATAACTTGTTCAACGTGTACATAATTACCGATATAAGTAATAAAAAAATAGACACATGAAATTAAAATCAAAAATAAAGTAATAGATCTTTTAGTTATCACAAATGAACCCATAATTATCATTTATAGTATAACCATCATATCATATATTTCTTTAATGTACAAAAATTAAGAAAGAGTATTTCCAATTAAATAATTATTCTCTACGCCTGTAACATTAACTTTCACAATACTTTTAGCTTGCGCTCTTGATTCAAGATTTATTAATGCAAAATTTTCTGCTCTACCGACATTATTTTGCTCAACCAGAACACTTTGCTTAGTGTTGATCAAGGATTGACAAAAACTGCTCATAATTTCTTTATTTACTTCTCTTAAATTTTTTACTCGTTCTTTACGCACATTCTCTGGTACTTGTGGCATTCGTGCAGCAGGTGTATTTTTCCGCTCTGAATATGGAAAAGCATGTAGGTAAACTATATTTGTTTTTTTCAGTAAATCAACTGTATCCTGAAACATTTCATCAGTTTCTGTTGGAAATCCAGCAATAATATCAGCGCCAAATGCTATATTAGGCCTCAAGCTCTTCATTTTATGACAAAATTCTATCACTTGTTCTCTGTTGTGACGACGCTTCATTCTCTTTAGTATTAAATTATTACCAGATTGTAGACTCAAATGTAAATGAGGCATAAGTCTTGACTCATTAGCTATTAAATCCATTAATTCGTCGTCAACTTCAGCAACATCGATAGAGGAAAGTCTTAGCCTCTTCAACTCTGGTATATCCTTTAAAACTCTCCTAATCATTGAACCAAGTGATGGCTTACCCAACAAATCTGTACCAAAGTCAGTAATATCAACCCCTGTAAACACTACTTCTTGATATCCATTTTCTACAAAGATCCTGATTTGCTCTATAATACTGTTTATTGGCACAGATCGATTATTCCCTCTTGCCTCAGTAATTGAACAAAATGTGCAGCTATGATTACAACCATTTTGAATTTCAATAAATGCCCTTGACTTATCTTCAAATCCATTAATTAGAACAGGTTCTACTTGGTTATCACTGACCAAGATTTTATCGTCATTTAGTAAGTAATTTTCAGCTTTTAGCTTATCTTGATTACCGAGCACTTTACTTACACCAGGAATGCTACTGTAAACTTCTGGATCCAACTGAACAGCACAACCAACTACGATAATTTCTTTATTTGGATCATTTTTGTAAATCTTACGTATCTTTTGCTTTACCTGACGTTCTGCTTCGTTTGTCACTGCACAGCTATGCACCACAACAACATTTTCTCTCTTTGCTTTTTTTAATGCTTCTTTGATTAACTCGCTCTCGTAAAAATTTAGACGACAACCAAATGTTATCACTTCATTCATGTTAGTATTTTTTGCTTTAATAGACCTAAATTATATCAAATATCCAAGCAAAGTCTCTTGCATGACTATTTTTTTGTAAATAAATGCTATGCAAGCAGCAAACACTGGGATCTCAACGATTTTCACTCAGACACAGTATCACTCCTTTGCTTATTATAGTCTTTTGACCTTTTTAAGATACAATCCGGATTGGATACTGAGTTGGTGAGTATAAAAGTATAGCTTCTACGTCATACCGCTGCGGTATCTCTTAGCCGCTAACAAGTAGCGGGATGACGATTGTCGGTGAATCTAAGTTACCTTAGCTACATTTCTAGCTGTAACTATAAATGTATGGATTTTTTATCGTGCCATGTTATAATTAACGTCTTGCTAAAAATTAAATATTGATGAATGAACTAAGAAAGTTAAGTATTACACAAATGCATGACGGGCTCAAAAAAAAGAGTTTTTCTGCCGTTGAACTCGTAGAGGCGCACATCAGTGCGGTTGAAAATGAGAAATTAAATGCATTTATAACAAAAACCCCAGAGATAGCAATGAAAGCTGCTAAAGCTGCAGATGAACATTTCTCTAGGCAAAAGGATGATTTAATCTCGCCGCTCATGGGTGTACCAGTTGGCATCAAAGATCTATTCTGTACAAAAGGAATAAAAACAACAGCATGCTCAAAAATGCTGGAAAATTTCGTTCCGACTTACGAATCTACGGTGTCTGACTTGCTTTTAAAAAGTGGAGCAGCCATGCTCGGTAAGCTTAATATGGATGAATTTGCTATGGGTTCTGCGAACACAAATAGCTATTTTGGCCCTGTTGAAAATGTGTGGATTAGAAAAAGTGATGGGGAAAAAGTTGTTCCTGGTGGATCATCTGGTGGATCTGCAGCATCGGTTGCTGGATTTTTATGCGCTGGAGCGTTAGGGAGCGACACCGGTGGATCTGTACGCCAACCAGCAGCTTATTGTGGAGTAGTTGGAATAAAGCCAACTTATGGAAGATGCTCGCGTTTTGGTATGATTGCATTTACGAGTTCTCTGGATCAAGCAGGAGTCATTACTCGTTCTGTCTCTGATTCAGCATTAATGCTGGAAGCAATTTGTGGCTATGATACAAAAGATTCAATATCGAGCGAAAAGCCAGTGCCTAAATTTTCTAGCTTTATAAATGGTGATGTCAAGGGTAAGTGTATTGGTATACCAAAAGAATATAGGATGGATGGAATTTCAGAGGAAATAGTTCATAATTGGGAAAGAGTTGCTTCCTATTTAAAAGAAAATGGCGCTGAAGTTGTTGACATTACTCTGCCACATACTAAATATGCAATACCAGTCTATTATTTAATCTGTTCTGCTGAAACTTCATCCAATCTTGCTCGTTACGATGGTGTGCGTTATGGATTAAGGGTTGATGCTGATACCCTTGAAGAAATGTATTCACTAACAAGAGCAGAAGGTTTTGGTAAAGAGGTGAAAAGAAGAATTTTAATTGGCGCTTATGCGCTTTCTTCAGGTCATTATAATGAATATTACGAAAAAGCGCAGTGCATTAGGGCATTAATCAGAAATGATTTTATAAAAGCGTTTGAAAAAATAGATTACATACTTGTGCCATCTGCTCCAACAGAAGCTTTTGGCTTAAATGAAAAGCCAGATCCGCTAATTATGTGCATCAATGATGTGTTTACTGTGCCGGCAAGTCTGGCAGGATTGCCTGCTATTTCTGTTCCTGTTGGGCTCTCCAATGAGGGTTTACCACTTGCCTTGCAAGTGATTGGAAATTATTATGATGAAGCTGGAATATTAAATGTGGCAAGTGTGATAGAGCAAAATTGCGGCAGAATAATTAGACCTCTTGCATAATCTATTTTTTGATAGTAATTTTTGCATTAAAATTTGCTTACGCTCCTCAACGTACTCTATGGTTCCATTTTTAGATGAATAGCAAAAACAGGGTATATTAATCTGTTTACAAAATTTTCGTGTAACAGTTCACACTTAATTAAACAGACTGAATTCTGTAATTTTGGGATGTTGAAAAATTTACCTCACGTTGTCATTCCAGCGCATAACGCTGAAATCCAGATTTATAGAAACGAAAAAACTTGCTTGACACATTTTGCCAACCCCTTATTATGATGTGTACTACAATGATACAAATTAAGAATTCCCCCATCCTGTGCTGGTTCTTCGATCTGAAATCCTACTTCTACCTGATCACAACCAATGTTAATTTGTCCTATTAATGCTTTAATAATGCCGCGCTTAGTTTGCCAATCTAGCTGTTCCAGGTTCGATTTTACACTAGAATAAAAATTCTTTATGCTATTTATAATAAGACTTATTCCTTTTTCTACTGCCTTCTGATCAACTACCTTTTTTTTCTCTTCTTCTATCCCTTGTAAGCGTTCTTTCATTTTTCTCATTGTCTGTTTAAATTCTTCCTCGCTTATATATCCTTTCTCTCCTGCATTTTCTTGACTATAATAATCTTCCATTAATTTTTCGATACCTTCTTTTATTTGATTTTCTCTTCTTGCAAACTTTTTCTCTGATGATTCATCATTTTTATTTTCTAATACTCTACGTTGGTATTCCTTTTTTATCATCTCTGGGTTTTTTAGTACATCTTTCACCTTTTCCCATACTGACCTTACCCAGAAAAAGTGGAGAGAAAGAAAGGAGTTTTTTCGGGTAAAATAAAATTTTGGAGGATTAGAAATGGCAAGAGAATATACGGCAGAATTCAAATTGGAAGCTGTTAAGCTGGCAAATGAACAAAGAAAGGTAGGTCAACCAGTTGCAAAAGTAGCAAGAGATCTAGGAATAAGGGATAGTGTATTAGGAAAATGGATGAAGAAATATAACGAAAAAAAGTCAGCGGCAAATGCATTTCCAGATGTAGCACCTTATGACAAAGAGAGATTTGATTTACAGAAAGAGTTAGCAAAAGTAACAAGAGAAAGAGACATTTTAAAAAAAGCCCTGGGATATTTTGCCAGTCAAAAAGAGTAAAATATTTTTTCATAAAAGAGCATAGTAAACACTATAAAGTGCAGGAATTATGTAGGGTTTTCTGCTAGTGGCTACTATAAGTGGACTACAAGGAAAATAAGCAGTAGAGAATCAGCAAATAAAGAGTTATTAGCAGATATTCAAAAAATATATCAAGCTTCTAAATGTAGATATGGAGCTCCTAAAATTCATGCTGAATTAAAGGCTTTGGGTAAAAGTTGCAACTTAAAAACAGTGCAAAGTATTATGCAGAAAAATGGTATTCAGGCTATATTGAGAAGAAAATTTAAAATTAAGAAACAACAAACGGACAGTAGAGTCGTAGCTCCCAATATATTAGACCAAAACTTTATTGTCGATCAACCAAATAAAGTATGGGTAACTGATATTACTTATATAAAAACCAAAGAAGGATGGCTATATTTGGCAACAATAATCGATCTATATTCACGCATGGTAGTTGGCTGGTCAATGAGCAGTTCAATAAATAAACAATTGGTTATGGACTCTTTATTAATGGCCGTTAACAAGCGTAAACCTGCCAAAAATCTACTATTACATAGTGATCAAGGTTCACAATATACTTCGCAAGGTTATCAATATCTCTTATCCATAAAAAACATAGATGAGTCATAAAGGTTGTTGTTACGACAATTCTGTTGTGGAAAGCTTCTTCAGTTCTCTAAAAAGGGAGTTACCAATAGACACCTCTCGGCACTCTAAACAGCATATCAAAACTGCTATATTTGAATATATAGAAATTTTTTATAACAAACAACGTAGACACTCCACTATTATAGCATTTCTCATAATAGTCCGAACAGGTCATAGGAAGGCAGAATCAACAGCACGACGAAAGGATTCGAATAGAGGAATGTTTTTCCTGGCTCTGTTTTTTATAGCAAACCAATGATGCTCAATTTTGTTGAAATCTGGAGAATAAGGCGGCAGATACAAAATTTCTGCACCAACCCCTTTAGCAAGCTCGATAATCTTATCAGACTTATGAAAAGTAGCATTGTCAAGAATGACAGTCTGTCCAGGTTCCAAGATCGGTGTCAAAAATTGCTCAAACCATCCATTAAAAACATCCATATTACAGTGGCCTTCAAAGGTTAACGGAACAACTATCTTTCTTCCACTTAAGGCTGCAACCATACTGATTCGTTGAGTTTTCTTTCCAGATTTTAAGGCATAAAACCGCTGTCCTTTCTGGCAATATCCGTAGGGGTAGTCTTCGGTGTTATCAATGCCAGACTCATCTATATACACTAAGTTTTTAGGTTCTTTTGTCGCTATAATTTTCAAAAATTCAGCACGTTTTTCTTCGTTTCTTTCCTTGTATCCATATGTCTTTTTTTGCGCGTAAATCCAATTTTTTTAAGGGCTCGATAGATCGTTTGGATACTAACGTTGTTCCAAAGTTTAGCCATTTCCGATAGAGTCTTTCCTCCGTGTTCTCTGGCAAATTTGGCAAAGGTATCCCAGTCGGTAATTTTGTGATTGTAACCCCCATTTCCAAGTTTTTTTGATTGAAAGTCTCCTGTTTCTTTTCTTCTTTGCTGCCACTCCCATAAAGTAGTTCGTCCAATCTTAAATCTTGCTGCCACTGTTTCTCTGCTTTCTCCTTCGTCTAGCACTTCCATTGCTTTTTTTCTTAAATCATAACTATATGCTGCTGGCATTCAACCTCCTTATCATCATCTATCCTTATCCTATCACATCCGGACTTTTATGAAAAGAGCTATAACTATTGCATTCCTGAGCATTTTGATTCATCATTCTCTTTGTGAAAAACATTCCAAACTTTCTCTCCACTTTTTCTGGGTAAGGTTATGGCAAAGTATAGATACTATAAACTATAAAAAAATTTCTCCGATAGTTCATATAGCAAGTAAATTCACAAAATGAAGACTATTATTTTTATTACAGGTGTATCTACGGTTGGAAAATCAAGTTTGGCTCATATATTAGGTTCAAAGCTTTTTATGCCTAGAAACTTTGCAATTCCACTAACTATAGCTAACCCAAGAAAGGTTTCCCTACGTCATACCGCCGCGGTATCTCAGCATAGATTCCGCTAACGAGTAGCGGAATGACGAATTTGTTGTTTTTCAAATTGTAGGTAAACCTAAGCCACTTTAGCTATACTTGTAGAGAAAAAAGAATAGATGATGATCCTAAATATTTAATAAATTTGACTACTGAGGAATTTCAAAAATCTCAATTTTTTATTAATTGTGATATGGTACATTCTATCTTCATATAGCTTTCCTCTTCATACCTCAACTAATGAAATTAGAAGCATCAACTCCCTTCTGCAAGCAAGCAGCAATAACAGTGTTCATCATTAGAAATGCAATGGTCATTGGGCCAACGCCCCCGGGTACTGGGGTAATAGCTTTGACTTTTTCTTTTATTCCCCCGAAGTCAACATCACCTACGAGCTTACTTTGTTCTCCTACGTTAACGCTATTTATGCCAACATCGATCACTATTGCACCTTTCTTTATCCAGTCTGCTTGAACAAAATTTGGCTTTCCGACTGCTGCAACTACTATATCCGCTTTAGAGCAATATTCAGCTAAATCTTTGCTCTGTGAGTGCAAGATGGTAACAGTGCAATTTTCCTGCAGCAATAGGTGAAACATTGGCTTGCCCACGATATTTGACCTACCAATTACCACTGCGTTTTTACCGGAAAGGTTCTCTTCAATTGATTTAATTAAATGCAAAGAACCTTTAGGAGTGCAAGGTATAAGGCAGTTTTTTTCACCTTTAACTAATTTGCCAACGTTTTCATCATGGAAGCCATCTACGTCTTTTTCAACACTTACTGTGTTAATTACTCTGCTTGCACTAATGTGGTTTGGCAAAGGCAATTGCACTAAAATCCCGTGCACAGATGGATCTTCATTTAATTCATTGATTTTTTCAATTAATTCATCTTCTGAAATATTATCAGGCAAAACAATGGTCTCAGAACTTATGCCTATTGATTCTGCTTTTTTCTGTTTGTTGCGAACATAAACCTGACTTGCTGGATTGCTGCCCACGAGAATTACTTTCAGGCAAGGAAAAATGTTATACTCTCTCTTTAAAATATCAATCTTTTGTGATAACCTCTCACATAGATCGTTTGCTATTTTTTTACCATCAATAATAATTGTCACTTCCTTGCCACTCCTTAAAGTCGGGTAATTTGATATCAAATAAATCCAATACTTTGCCAACAGAATGATTAATAATATCATCCAACGATTTCGGTTTAATATAAAAAGCAGGCACTGGTGGAGCAATAATTGCTCCCATCTCCGTTAATTTTAACATATTTTGTAAATGCCCAAGATGCAGTGGTGACTCTCGCACCATAAGAACTAACTTTCTTCTTTCTTTTAGCGTTACATCTGCAGCCCTTGTCAATAGATTGGAAGTAACACCTGATGCGATTTCAGACATTGTCTTCATAGAGCATGGTGCTACAATCATCCCTGAGGTTTTAAATGAGCCGCTTGCTATTTTTTCTCCTATTTTTTCTTCAGAATAGTAAAAATCTGCAAGTGATGTAATATCTTCAAGTTTTTCTTTAATCTCGTGAGCTAAAGTTATTTTCCCAGCACGACTTATCACTAAATGAGTTTCATAATCGACGTCTTTCAACGCTTCTAAAATACGCACACCGTAAATAGAACCAGATGCTCCACTTATTCCAATTACAATTCTGCTATTCACTTAACTCTTCTTCGTAGCTCATTCCCAATGCACGTTTATAGGTATCAAGCAATATTTCTTGTTCCTCTCTGTCATCATCATCCATCTTCCTCAGCCTAATAATTTGTTTCATCACTTTTATATCCCAACCTTCATCTGCGGCTTTTGCATATACATCACGAATGTGATCTTGCACATCCCTCTTTTCTTGTTCAAGTTTTTCGATTCTCTCTATGTAACCCTTCAACTCTTCAGCCGTTATTTTTACTGTATCTTCCATGAAACTCCACTAATTAATTGCTGCCACTAATATTACCAGTTTTTACTTGCACTTCAACAACAGTAATAATATTTTTATCTTTTTTTAAAATCTTAAAGCGAAAACCATACATGGAAAACTCCTCGCCTTCGTCAGGAATGCGCTCTATTTCATTCACAATCATACCTGCTAGAGTTGTAGCTTCTTCATCAGGGAGATTCCAGTATAACTGCCTGTTAATGTCCCTAATAGTAGATTTTCCTTCTATGTGATACATATTATCAGATATTTTCTTTATAAAATTCTCCGTAATCAAATCATGTTCATCCGAAATTTCTCCAACTATTTCTTCCAGTATATCCTCAAGAGTTACAATTCCCTGCAGTGCTCCATACTCATCAATAACAAATGCAAGGTGTTTCCTGTTCTTACGGAAGTTGTGAAGTTGCACGCTGAGCGGTGTACTTTCTGGTATGAACCAAGGCCTTGACATAACTTGGGTAATGTCAACTTCTTCCGCTTTATTATTCTTTTCACGCAAAGCATTTATTAGAGCTTTCACGTGAATTACACCTACAATGTTATCTGGTTCCTTCTGCCATAAAGGTACTCTACTGTGACTGCTGGTTAAAATCTCTCTTATTAACTCTTCTTTATTCCGATCTATATCAAGAGAAAATAGGTTTCTTCTATGGGTCATAATTTGTGATATCTCTGTCTCAGCCAAATCAAGTATGCTGCTTAGCATATCTAAATCCTGTTGCAACATAGTTCCTTCACTGCGGTGAAGAGTAATCATATTACGCATTGCATCCGCTGCAGATATCACTTCCTTATCTTTATGCAGCCCACATAATTTTAGGATGAGGTTAACAATAAATTGAATACCTAGTGTCAATGGAGAAAAAATCTTTACAAAAAACAATACAAAATAAGCAGAAAATGATGCAAATTTTTCAGGATTTTGAATAGCATAAGTTTTTGGTAGAACTTCGCAGAACAATAAAATACAAAATGTCATTATAATTGTTGATAGGAGAATGCCCTCATTTCCAAAAAGATTGATAAATATTGCTGTAAATAAAGCAGAGCAAGTAATATTAATAATTGTATTGCCGAGCAATACCGTTCCTATTGTCAATTCTTTCCTATTTAATAAGCGGTCTATTATCTTGGCTCTTTTGTTACCGTCTAGCTTTAGCTTATTAACTCGAGAACGGCTAATTGAGGTTAAGCCTATTTCTGCTCCTGAGAACAAAAACGATAAAACTAACAAAACAAAAATTGCTGATGACACCAAGACCAATAACCAATCCATTAAAGTACGATGTTATTGTGATAAAAAATAAAATTAATTTTACATGTTATGAGAGGCATTTGCAAGCCTGAATTTATATTGCCGAATTTTATATATCTTTAATCTTAAAAAACAAATCATAAAGCATATTATACGCTGCGTTCACATGCTCATCCTCAATGATAAGTGGTGGGGTTACCCTTACTACTTTGTTGTTTAAAACCCTAGTTATTATTAAACCTTTATCAAGAGATCGACTAATAATTTTATCAGCTACAGGAGTTGCTAGTTCTATTCCCATTAGTAACCCTTCTCCACGAACTTCTAAAATCATCTCAGGAAATTCTTTAGCTAAAAGCAACAGCTTTTCTTTTAAATATTTACTAATTCTTTTAACATGATCAAAAAAGCCTTCTTTTAGCATTATATCGAGCACTGCATTACCAACAGTCATGGCAAGTGGATTGCCACCATAGGTTGATCCATGAGTTCCTGGAGTAATTGCTTCTGCTATGTAATCTTTCACTAAACATGCAGCTACAGGAAAACCGTTACCCATAGCCTTCGCACAGGTTAGCATATCAGGTTCAATGCCGACATTTTGATAATGAAATAAAGAACCGATGCGTCCATATCCGCACTGCACTTCATCAAAGCACAAAATTATTCCTTGAGCTTTTGTTATTTCCCTTACTTTTTGAAGATATTCTACGTCTAGTGGATATACTCCGCCTTCGCTTTGTATGGGCTCTAAAAACACAGCAGCTATTTCATTATTGATTTTTTCTTCTAATGCTTTAGTGTCATTTCTTGGCACTTTATCAAAACCAGAAAGAAGCGGAGCAAAACCTTCGCGTGATTTTTCATTACCTCCAGCAGAAATTGCAGCAATACTGCGGCCATGAAACCCTCCTTCAATTGTAACAATACGATTACGTTTTGCTTGCCCTTTTGAATAAAAGTAACGACGAATAAACTTAATTGCAGCTTCTGTTGCTTCAAGTCCACTTGAGCAGAAAAAAACTTTATCTGCAAAAGTAAGGGTTGTTAAACGGTCAGCAAGCCTTTCTTGCTCGGGAATAGTGAAAATGTTAGAGCAGTGCCATAATGAACTCGATTGCTCTTTCAGCTTATCTGTAATGTATGGATGACAATGCCCTAAAGAAGTTGTAGAAATACCTGCAGCAAAATCTAAATATTTTTTACCATCTTTATCAAAAAGATATGCCCCTTCTCCCCTGACTATAGGAGTGTCAAGTCTATTATACGCATTAACAACATGATCCATTTTATAAGTATTGTGGTATTATCTATACTATACCTGAAATGAATCCATTAACACAAAGCTTTTCCTTTAACCTCTTATGCTACTTCAACTAAAAATTTGGCTAATGCAAACCTTTTTTGTCATTCTATAGCTAAAGTGACTTGGTTTTACCAACACTTATTAGCCATTGTAAAAGTTTTTGTTTCTATTGAATGATAGTTGTAGCCTATGCAAGAAGTTTATTGACTTTGAGCGCACTTTAGCCTATACAATTTTAATATCTTAAACTACTGGACATGCCCGATCTAAAGACAATGATGTTAAATTTTGGACCTCAGCACCCAGCTGCACATGGAGTGTTGCGTCTTGTTTTAGAGATGGATGGTGAAGTGATCGAGAGGGCAGATCCCCATATTGGGCTTTTGCACCGCGGTACTGAAAAATTAATAGAACATAAAACGTATCTTCAAGCTTTGCCTTATTTTGATCGCCTTGATTACGTATCACCAATGTCACAAGAGCATGCATATTCACTTTGTGTGGAGAAATTGTTGCAATGTGAAGTGCCAATTAGGGCAAAGTATTTACGTGTCTTGTTTTGTGAACTGACGAGAATACTAAATCATTTACTGAACGTTTCTTCTCAAGCACTTGATGTTGGAGCAATGACCCCTCTTTTATGGCTCTTTGAAGAAAGAGAAAAAATACTGGAATTTTACGAAAGAGCTTCAGGTGCAAGGTTTCACGCAGCTTACATCAGGCCAGGTGGAATTGCAGCAGATGTTCCAGAAGATTTGATTGAGGATATTGCAAAGTTTATAGAGCAATTTCCAAAATATATAGACGATGTTGATGAACTTTTAACAGAAAATAGGATATGGAAGCAACGCACTGTAGGAATTAGTGAAATATCAATTAAACAGGCACTTGATTGGGGCTTTAGTGGCCCAATGTTGCGCGCTGCTGGGCTTGCTTGGGATTTGCGAAAAAGCCAGCCATATGAGATATATGATCAACTAGATTTTGATATACCGATTGGCCAAAATGGCGACTGTTATGACCGTTATCTAGTTAGAATGGCAGAGATTAGGCAATCTATCAATTTGGTGAAGCAGTGCATAGAGAAAATGCCTGAAGGGCCAATAAAAACTGAAGATAGAAAAATTTCTCCACCGTCAAGAGCAGAGATGAAAAAATCTATGGAAGCTCTGATTCACCATTTTAAGCTCTATTCAGAAGGATATCACGTACCAGAAGGTGAGGCTTACGCAGTTGTTGAGGCACCAAAAGGTGAGTTTGGAGTGTATATAGTTTCAGATGGTACCAATAGACCTTATAGGTGCCGAATAAGAGCACCTGGCTTTGCGCATTTACAAGCCTTAGACTTTATGGCAAAAGGACACATGCTTGCTGACGTTGCAGCAATTATTGGCTCACTCGATATAGTTTTTGGTGAGATTGATAGGTAATCATTGGTACCCGTTCAGGCAATGGCGTCATGCAAGTAGCTGACACATAACTGTACGAACATTTGTTTGCAAAGGCAGTATGTTAAGTGTTATAGCCGATTTTGCCTCAAACACAAAGGCAGTGCCTTGACTACTTGGATCCAGAAAAATTGATTGTGTACTATACAACATTTTCGATTAAAAGCGTAACCGTTCACTGTTAGACTGCATTCTGTGATTTTTAGCAAAACATGATCTTTCATTTGAGCTTCCTTCAATTTAAAATAAATACAGAAAATTGCTGCCTATAGCTAAACTGACCTTACCCAAAAAAAGTGGAGAGAAAGAAAAGAGTTTTTTCGGGTAAAATAAAATTTTGGAGGATTAGAAATGGTAAGAGAATATACAGCAGAATTCAAATTGGAAGCTGTTAAACTGGCAAATGAACAAAGAAAGGCAGGTCAAACAATTACAAAAATAGCAAAGGATTTAGGAATAAAGGGTGGTTTATTAGGAAAATGGATAAAGAAACACAACGAAAAAAAGTCGGCAGCAGATGCATTTCCAGGTAGAGGTAACATGGCTCCTTACGACAAAGAGAGGTTTGACTTACAAAGAGAGTTAGCAAGAGTAACAAGGGAAAGAGACATTTAAAAAAAAGCCCTGGCCAGTCAAAAAGAGTAAAATATTTTTTTATAAAAGAGCATAGTAACTGCTATAAAGTACAGGAATTATGTAGGATTTTTTGCTAGTGGCTACTATAAGTGGACCACAAGAAAAATAAGCAGTAGAGAATCAGCAAATAAAGAGCTACTCGCAGCTATTCAAAAAATATATCAAGTTTCTAAATGTAGATATGGAGCTCCTAAAATTCATGCTGAATTGAAGGCTTTGGGTAAAAGTTGCAATTTGAAAACGGTGCAAAGTATTATGCAGAAAAATGACATCAGTGCTATACTGAGAAGAAAGTTTAAAATTAAAAAACAACAAACAGATAATAGAGCTGTAGCTCCCAATATACTAGATCAAAACTTTGTTGTTGATCAACCAAATAAAGTATGGGATTACTTACATCAAAACCAAGGAGGGATGGCTATATTTGGCAGCAATAATTCTCACGTATGGTAGTTAATGAGTAGTGCAATAAATAAACAATTGGTTATGAACTCTTTATTAATGGCCGTTAACAAGCGTAAACCTGCCAAAAATCTACTATTACATAGTGATCAAGGTTCACAATATACTTCGCAAGGTTATCAATATCTCTTATCCATAAAAAACATAGATGAGTCATAAAGGTTGTTGTTACGACAATTCTGTTGTGGAAAGCTTCTTCAGTTCTCTAAAAAGGGAGTTACCAATAGACACCTCTCGGCACTCTAAACAGCATATCAAAACTGCTATATTTGAATATATAGAAATTTTTTATAACAAACAACGTAGACACTCCACTATTAACTATTGCATTCCTGAGCATTTTGATTCATCATTCTCTTTGTGAAAAACATTCCAAACTTTCTCTCCACTTTTTCTGGGTAAGGTCAGTCTATGCAATCCCTCAATAGGATTGGTAGTATAAATTAGCCTCCTGACTGGGCCAGAATACTTGAAATAGCCGGATCCAATTATTCTGCCAGGATTTTATGACTAGTGGATATTTTTCTCCCCATTTTTCTTCCAACTCAAGCAGATAATTTTCAGCTATTTCTCTACTTGAAGCCTGATATACTTTTTTCAAATCACTCATGAAAGTCTTCACATCTTTGCTAGATACATATTTCAGAGAATTGCGTATCTGATGCACCACACATAGCTGTACTTCCGCATTAGGAAACACACTGTTTATGGCTGCAGGAAAGCTTTTTAGCCCATCAACACAGGCAATTAGAATATCTTCTACTCCTCTTTCTTTTAGATCATTTAGTACTCCCAACCAGAAGTTAGCTCCTTCACTTTCAGCCAAATAAAAACCTAATACTTCTTTTCTGCCATTTTGGTCTATGCCCAATATATTGTACATACATTTACTTACACAATGTCCGTCCTCTTTGACTTTAAAAAACCATGAACACTATCGGATATACAGACTGCAGCGGGCGACTACGCCATTCGTTGATTATCGGTAGCAATTTGTCGGTAATACTTGATATCTCTGCTGCAGATATTTTGTGATCATAAATCTCCTCTACATGCGATGCTATATCTCTGTATCCCATACCACTGGCAAATGTGCTCAAAATCTTCGTTTCAAGCTCTGGTTTGTTTGCCTTTTTTTGACTATTTGGGGTTCAAAGCTTCCCTCCCTATCTCTAGGCGTCAAAAGCTCAAATGAACCTGCACTTGTCCGTAAAGTCTTTCCATTTCTCCCATTTCTTCGATTATTCTCTTCACTTTCAGCTAATAAGTGATTTTCTATTTCACCTTCCAAACTTGCCTCCAGCAGCTTTTTTATAAATGGTGTAAATGCTCCATCCCTTCCTGTTAATGGTCAGCCTTCTCGTATAGACGACAGAATGTTTGTTTCTAATTCTTTATAATCTACCAATCCGGTAGTTCTGTTTACTACTTTCTGACTCATTGTCAAACCTCCATTTTTTTTATATCAATTTATTACTTTTTTTTTGGTTTGACACACTTTTTTGAACATTCCCTGTTAAGATGCCTAATCTACTTTCAGCTCCTCAGTATGTAAACTGCGTGGTAAAGACTCTAATTCCTTTGCAGCACTTAAACTTTTATTTTTTGCATGTATACCAAGCTTATTGAATTCTCGAGCAGCAGGAAACACCCTTGCTTCAAGAGAGCCAGCAGTTTTATTATAATGATCAACAGCACTTTTTAAGCTCCTGCGCAAATTATCAAAGTTTTCACCCATTGTGCAAATGCGCTCATATAAAATATGACCTAGTTCACTGATTTTCTTTGCGTTTTCAGCTATCATCTCTTGCTTCCATCCATACGCTATTGCTCTCAGCAACGCAATTAGAGTGATCGGTGTTGCAATGATCACTTTTTTTTCCACTCCAATCTCTATCAAAGCAGGCTCATATTCCAGTGCTGCGCTAAAAACCCCCTCCCCTGTTAAGAAAAGCACCACAAGTTCTGGCGTATTTTCAAATTGATTCCAATACTCTTTTTTACCCAAGTCATTTATGTGTTTTTTTATTGCCAGGGAATGATTCTTTAATTTCTCCTTTTGTATTTGCAAATCATTTTGTGATATAGCATCCATGTAAGAATCAAGCGGCACTTTAGCATCTATTATTATTTGCTTTCCAGATGGCATTTTGATTATTAAATCAGGACGCAATAAATTATCCTCGTTTTTATCAACCACTGACGGCTGAGTAAAAAAATCGCAATATTCAATCATTCCTGCTATTTCTACCACCCTTTTGAGCTGCATTTCACCCCACTTTCCTCTGATGTGAGGCTTTCTCAAGGCATTAGCAAGGCTGGAAGTTTGGTTCATCAGCGCTCCAATTTGCTCCTTTAAACCTTCATAGGCCCCTACCCTCTCTTTTTCTAGCTCACGTATTTCATTATCGAATTTTTCTAATTTTTCTTTTATTGGAGTTACAACTTCGTTGATCGTTGCTTGTCTTTTTTTGAAATCGCTTTCCGTTTCTTTTAATTTGTTATCAATGACTTCCTTCGCTAAGTTCAGAAAATTATTATTGTTCACTTGCAAGGCATCAAGAGAGAGCGCTTTAAAAGTGTTTGTTAATCTCTCCTCTGCTTTTGTTAGTAATTCTATTTCCTTTTTCTTTTCCTCACGTTCTTTTTGCAGAGTTACTTCAAGTTCTGCTCTTTTGACCCTTAAATCAACTATTTCTTCATTCTTCGTAAGCAAACTTTGCTTTGTTTCTTGAAGTTCTTGCTCTAATTTACATAAATTACCCTCAAGGTTTGCTTTCTTTTCGCTCAGTTTTTTTACGATAATGTAGAAAAATAGTAATAGAGAGACAACCAGAGCTATAGAATTGAAAAGCATCAGAATAAAAAAGCTGTATTTACAATTCTATATGATTTTTGTGTGTATAAGAAAGAAAAAAGGAGCACCTAAAGAGGTGACCTTACCCAGAAAAAGTAGAGAGAAAGTTAAGACGTTTTTATCATGAGAATAAATTGTGCAGGAATGCAATAGTTAATAGTAGAATGTCTACGTTATTTGTTATAAAAGATTTCTATGTATTCAAATATGGCAGTTCTGGTTTGTTGAGCGAGAAGTATCAATAAGCAGCTCCCTTTTAAGTGAACTTTTCTGCAACAGAGTTATCGTAACAACAGCCCTTATGGCTCATGCTGGAAATGATGTTTTTTGTATTCAATAGAAATTGGTAATTTTGAGAGGTATACTGTGACCCTTGATCTCTATGTAACAGCAGATTTTTATCGGGTTTGCGTTTATCAACGGCCATCAATAAAGAATCTATAACTAATTATCGTGTTACTCATTAACCACCATGCGTGAATATAGGTCAATTATTGCCGCCAACAACCTTCTTTAGTTTTTATGTAGGTAATCCCAAACTTTATTTGGCTGATCAGTAGTAAAATTTTGATCCAATGTGTTCGGAGCCACAACTCGGTTGCTTATTTGCTGTTTTTTATTTTTCAACCTTCGTCTAAGCTTGGCTTTAATGCCATTTTCTTGCATAACACTTTGTACTGTTTTAATTTTTGCCTAAAGCTTTTAATTCAGCGTGAATTTTAGGTGCTCCATATCTGCATTTAGAAGCTTGATGTATTTTTTGAATATCTCCTAGAAGCCCTTCTTTTGCTAATTCTTTACTGCTTTTTTCCTTAGCAACCCATACCACCAGCACAAAACCCTACATAGTTCCTGTGTTTTATAGCAATTTCTATATAAAACAATACTTTACTCTTTTTCTTTGCCCAGGGCTTTTTTTAAAATGTCTCTTTCTCTTGTTAGTTCTTTTTTTAGATCAAATCTTTCTTTGTCATAAGGAGCCTTTGCCTGGAAATGCGTATGCTCCAGACATTTTTCCATCATATTTTCTTACTTAACATACTGCCATCTATACCTAGATCTTTTGCTATTTTTGTACTTGCTTGACCTGTTTCTTTAACCAGCTTAACAGCTTCTAATTTGAATTCTGCTGTATATTCTCTTCTATTTGTCATATTTTGAAAAAACGTTTTATTTTACTCCAAAAACGTCTTAACTTTCTCTCTACTTTTTCTGGGTAAGGTCAATTAACTGCAGTAACAAATTCAAGTTTTCCGATATCAATGCCAATAAAATTTTGATAAGATGTAACCATAAAAAACCTCGAGAGTTTAAGTTAAAATTTAAGATTGTAAACGGGTGCATATATATGTCCCAAGCAACTATTCAAACGTCTCGAAGAATAGACCTTGATATCTACGTATGTTATAATACTACCGTCTTACGGTCGCTCAAGCCTGCGATAATCACATTTTTATAGAGTTATCTTCCTTCTTGCTTCTTTTATATCACATTTCCAACTTACAACCGTCATAAAGGAACCAGTGTCAGCTACTTGGATGACGGGAGAAGGCGCTACTTGGATGACAGATAGTAGTGCGAAAGTCTCTTACAACTTACTTTTAATTAGTCTAACCCATGCGTGCCAATCCCTCTCACCAAGATTGCTTTCAAAAGATAGGAGATCCTTTACAGCTTTTGAGCAAATTTCTTCACTTGGAATTGATAACTCCTTATTCATTGCTAACGCTAAACATTGAGTTTTGCACGCTTGTTCTAAATGATATGTGTAGAACATTGCTTCTTGTATAGTCCGACCACACGTTATGGATCCATGATTACGCATTAACATCACAAAATTCTCTTTCAGGTCAGCTATTAGTCTCTTTCCTTCTGCATCATCAAGTGCCAGGGAGTTATAATCATGGTAAGATATTTTATTATAAAAGTGCAGTGCCCATTGACTTGTAGGAATCAGCCCATCTTTGAGAGAAGAAACCGCTACAATAGAAGGTGTATGCAAGTGAAAAATTGCTTGAATATCTTTCCTTGCTTGATAAACAAAACCATGAATTATATAGCCAGTTCTATTATATTGATATTCTTTGCCTTCAATTACATCTCCATCAAATGATACTTTCATTAACGAACGTTCATCTACTTCATCAAAACGCATACTAAACGGATAAATATAAAACGACTTTTGATCTTCAGAACGCACTGAAAGGTGAGTATATGTATGATCATCGAACTTAAGGTAGGACAAAATCTGATAGGCATAGACTAGATCCCTTTTTACTCTGCTCTTTGTTAACAACACAATCCTCTGTTAGAATCTTCTGAAGGTTTATACGCGAAAAGAGACTTGTAGTAAACTAATAAGTCTATGCCACTCTGTCTTGCTTTCTGAATACCAAACACTTTTGTGTTGTAGCTTGCTTAAAAATAGTTATCGTTATTATAGAGTTTATATACAGAATTTATGTTTTTAAATTACATAATATCTTAACTACAAAAATAACTTTCTATATAATATTTCATATGTTTTAAAGCTTCATTTTCATGTTATTATAAATGTAAGTTTCAAGATTGAAAATAATATGGTAAATATTAACACAAAAAAACAGCCAGCAGGATTTTTCATATATCTCTCTGGTCTTTCGGGAAGTGGTAAACTTTCCACAGCAATAGAATTATCTAATATGATAAACGCATTAATTGTAAATAGTAAGTTCTATAACAATGTTCAAGCTTGCTCTATATACGATGGTGTCTTTGAACGTGATCAAATACCTAAAGAAGTTCAAGATAGAATATATGGCATTATGCAAATTATGCTTCAGGTAATAGAAAATTATCCGATTCACTCAAAAAATTACATATTTATTGATGAGTTGATGGAAAATAATGACCAGAACATGAGGATGTATGATTCAATAGTAAGGCTTAGTAAAAAAATGAACACAGAAATCCTTCCTGTGGTACTTAGGTGTGATCTACCGACATTACAAAAGCGTATTGCATTAAAAAGGCAAAGAAAAAATAGGAAGGTGATCAATCTAAATAGCATGATAGAGCAATGTAGGATTAACAATTTATTTACACCACCGAGTGCTATAGAGATAGAAAATTCAAATATGAGTATAAAAGAAGTAGCTCAAGAGATAGTAAACCAGATGCACAAGCTTAGCCAAATTGCGTATATGCAAAAAAATAGTCTATAGCAATTTCATATACTGAGGCTTATTTAAATATAGAGCTTCAACTTCATTTAATTTTTGCTTGTTCTTCAGTCTATAATGAACTAATAGCCCTGCATGGCTAGCATTTAAATTGCAATCCATATGTGTACTGCTTGTAGCGTGACCAGGGTCACATGCTGCAGTTGGACCAGACAGCGGCAATAAATTGAAATCAAATAACTGTGTATAAAACCCTTGAGCATTTTTGATTATAGCTCTGATATTTTTTTTGCTATTTGCACAAAGCAAAGATATTGCGTAGGCTTGAACTTCCAGCGCACTAACCCCGTATAACGGCTTATTTGTAGCAAGATTTATACCTTGTGCAGCTGATATACCAACTCTAATTCCAGTGAAACTTCCTGGTCCAACTACTACCGCCAAATGATCTATTTTATCATAATTATAGTTGTGCTTATCAAATAAAGTACTTAGTATTTGAAAAAATGATTCTGCATGACTATTGCTGGTGGAATTGTGCTCTACAAAACAGTTACCATCATAATCAACTATTGCTATTGAACTACCAATACCTACAGTATCAATCGCTAAAATAGACATTACTTAAGCTTATCATAGAGTTTTGAAAATATTATAGTAAAGGCACCATTACCCATAACATTTGCTGAAGTGATTATTGGATCAAACACTATATACAATGCTGTAATTAACGAAAGCATTTCTGGAGAGAATTTGAGATATTTCTCAAGAATAGGTAGCATTACCATAATTCCTCCTGCCGGCACTGCCACGATAGCAAACTTAAATAACAAAAAATAGAGAAGAAAAGTTACATAATCTATTGTGAACAATGAATAACCGGAGGCAATTATCATTGATAATATTATGATAAAAAAGCAATCACCTACTAAATGAAAGCTAGCAGTTATTGGTATGACAGATGATGCTATGTCAGGTTGCTTTACATTTTTTTTGCTTCCTTCAAGAGTAAGTGGCATAGTTGCATTACTAGACATTGTGCTCATTGCAGTAATAAATGCCGGTATCATATTGCCTATACTAGCTATCCAGCTTGTGATCTTGAATGAATTTGCTGCTCCATATAAGAGGAAAACATAAAGGTAGGTTGCAGATGCTATAATAATGAAAATTATTGAGTAATCCTTAAATATTATAGATAAAACTTGATCATGCTGCATTTTTAAAGCAAGCCCAAGTACAAATATTGGAATAATCGGCGTCAAAAACGTCTTCAAAATAAAGAGAGTTAAATCTAACATTTTGTTCGAAAGCTCTTTGCTTTTCTTGGGTAGCAGTGTGGACACTACTATGCTGGACACAAATCCACAGGCAAGGGCATAAAAATTAGAAAGCAATGCAGGCAGCCTAAACGACCATAAGGGAACAATTGTTTCTTCATACGTTATATCTTGTATTGAATGAGTGTTTTGTATGATAAAATGCCCAACAGAATAAGCTATTAAACTTGAAGCCAGATTTGACAAGAAGATCATTATAATAAGTAACAATATGAACTTTATAGCTGAATGCTTAAGATTGTTAACACTGCTAAAGATTAACGCAAAAATAATAAAAGGCATTATAAATAGCAAAACCTCTTTTATACTCAGGCTCGTTGAGTACAAGAAGGTTTTTGCTTCCATTGGAACTAAATGACCAAAGAATGCAACTGAAGTGATGACCGTGAGTAAGATTAATAGTTGTAGCACGTTCTTATATACCAATGTCCTACGGACATATATATGGTAAGTTAGTTGTTAAGTAAAGCAAAACTGTCTAAACTGCACAGCAAATGGTGTAATTAAAGTAGCTGACACTGGAATGACAAAGAAGAGTGAAATTAGCACTCACTTATTATTCGTGTCGTTTTCAGTAAAAGCCTCCTCCCATGTGCCTTGAGTTGCTGCACGGCTATACTCTGTTACTCTATTTTCAAAGAAATTCGTATGTTCCACGCCATTTAGTATTTCATCAAGCCACGGAATAGGATTATCATTAACATCATATATGGACTCAAGACCTAATTGCATTAACCGTCTGTTTGCTACGTAGCGTATGTAATTGCGCACTTCTTCTGCAGATAGTCCTTCAACGTCTCCGAAATTAAAAGCAAGCTTTATAAACTCATCCTCAAGCTCAACAATAGTGCGGCATGCAGAATATAATTCCTCTTTAAACTCATCGTTCCAAATTTCATTATTCTCTTTAATAAATGTATTAAATAACATAATAATTGAATTGGTGTGCAAAGTTTCATCACGGGCTGACCAGGCGATTATCTGCCCCATTCCTTTCATTTTTCCAAAGCGTTGGAAATTGAGCAAAATTGCAAACGATGCGAATAACTGCAACCCCTCGGTAAATGCACCAAACACTGCTAGGGTTTTAGCTACATGTTTTTTATCATGTTTTTTGCTTTCCTCAAATTCTAGCATATACTCATACTTCTTTCTCATAGCATCATACTTTAAGAATGCTTGATACTCGCTTTCTGGCATGCCAATTGTGTCTAAAAGATAAGAATAAGCTGCAATGTGTATAGTTTCCATATTGGAAAAGCTTGCAAGCATCATGCATATTTCTGTTGGCTTAAATATATTTGAATAATGCCTCATGTAGCAGTTATTTACTTCAATGTCTGCCTGAGTAAAGAATCTAAAAATCTGAGTTAGTAGATTTTTCTCTACGTTTGAAAGTTTAGTTTTCCAATCCTTTACGTCATCAGCAAGCGGAACTTCCTCAGGTATCCAATGGATTCTTTGTTGCTGCAGCCACGCATCATACGCCCAAGGGTAATTAAAAGGTTTGTATATTGGATCTGCTTCTAACAATGACATAAGACACCTATTATTTTCTAAAGTAAATATTATATTAAGTGATATTGAGAATCAGTCAATTTAACTTTTTTGAAATTTGACGGCAGATAATTTATTAGTGTATTATAGCTTCAAGTAATTTATCAACAGAAATGCGAGTATTAATATCTTTTATTTTATTATTTACAGTGAGCTGCACTCACACTATTCACAATCACGGAGCTCCTGGCATTAGTGTTGAATTGTGGAGCAAGATAAAAGTAGGTGACGATAAAGAAAAAGTGGTTCACACTTTAGGATCACCAACATTAGTATCAAAGTTCGATGACAATGTTTGGTACTATGTCTCATATAAAATTAAACAAGCCAACTTTTTAGGAAAAAGGAAGTATAGTAGTAAGTCTCTGCAAATTTCATTCGACCAGGACGGTAAAGTTGAAGATACAAAAGAAACTGACATCTTAGAGAGATCTTTGGCTGTTTCTGATTGAAAGTTTGCTCAGATCTTCCTACGTCATACCGCGGTTCATTCCATAACTGTACGAACATTGCGATTTGGGCCTACCAGAAGGGTGTCATGAAAGTAGCTGACACTAGTTCCTTTATGACGGCAGTGCCCAGACTACTTGGATCCAGGAAACTTAATTGCAAGTAATGCATTGGGTTTGGTAAGTATGGGTTTTGTGTTATAGAATGAAGCACTTTTGGTGAATTTGTAAAGAAAACTGGATCCCAGTGTCAAGCACTGGGATGACACCATTTGTTGTAAACTCACTTTTACTCTATGGTTATACTACCTTGCTGCTATCCTGAACGGATACAGTGGGCTTATTAAATTATAGAATTACTTTAGCTATAGAATAAAATCTAGTGTTACTTCACGCCAAATGTGGTGGTGCTGAGTAGGCAAGCCGGTCAATGGGCTACATTTATATACTGCACGCATTGCGTTATCTGCTATCGACCTGAAAAGTGGATTATTTCGATAGGAATCACTGTCTGCTACATCCGCCATAATTATCTCGCCTTGACTGGATAACAATAAGTTAATTTTTATATTAAAATTTTCTTTGTAAGCTATGCTTTCAGGAATGCTCCAGCATTTTGTGAGCTTGTCTCTTATAGAGTTAATAATTTCTGTTACAACTAATTCATCCTTTTTGCTCTCAACGCTTTTTTCGTTTCCTATTTCATTTTTTGCCCCTCTAACATCCCTTCTTAGTTTTTTCTCTACACTTTTTTTTCTTTTTGGAATTGGAATGAATTCTTTACCCTCGTTAATAATGACTTCTTCTTGCATTTCGATAATTTGCCTCGGTTGTGCTACAACAGTGTGCTCAACTATTTCTTTTTTCCTTTGTGGTATAGGAACAGCTAACGTATCATTCGTTTGGGCTTTTGTTGAAGATAACGAAAAAAGCAAAAAACAACATAAAGACAAAAAAAGAATATAATTAGAATAGAAAAAACGCATATGTTAAGCAGCTTGTTTTACTGGTTTAAAGCTAATATTGCACGTAAAGTCAATATATTTTAGTTGATGGACGAGTTTGAAGTCAATAAGGAATCCCTTCAAAGCTGAAGGCAAGCGAAAGATTGTCTTCTCGACAGACAAAGGAATTGTATAATGGATTAAAAGGAACCGTATGACAAAAATTATAGCAAAAGAATATACAGAATTTTTAGAGCAGTTGAAGGATCATATTGCAACAAACCGTTATAAAGCAGCACTTGCAGTAAATAGTAAGCTTATTTTGCTTTACCACCATATTGGTACAGAGATCCTAAAACGCCAAAAAGAACATACCTGGGGAGCTAAGGTAATTGATCAATTAAGTAAGGATTTGAGAAGTACATTTCCAGAAATGAAAGGCTTTAGCACGAGAAATCTGAAGTATATGCGTAAGTTTGCCGAAGAATATCCTGATGTTGAATTTGTGCAGGAGCCTCTTGCACAATTAACTTGGTATCACAATATCACTCTTTTGGAAAAAATAGAAAGTCATGAAATAAGATTATTTTATGTAAAAAAAGCTATTGAACATGGCTGGTCACGTAACATTATGGTGATGCAGATAGAACTTGGACTACATAAACGTCAAGGAAAAGCAATAACTAATTTTAAAGAAAAATTACCATCTCCACAATCCGATCTAGCACATTACACATTAAAAGATCCGTATATTTTTGATTTTTTAAGTATAGGTAAGGATGCTCATGAAAGAGAAGTAGAAAAAGGACTCGTAGGGCATATGGAAAAATTTCTGTTAGAACTCGGTGAAGGATTTGCATTTGTTGGTAGACAATTTCATTTAGATGTTGGTAATAAAGACTTTTATATTGATTTATTATTCTATCATTTAAAGTTACGTTGCTTCGTAGTGATTGAACTAAAAGATAAGGATTTTAAGCCGGAATATGCTGGTAAGACGATGTACTTGCTAAATATACACTCAAAGACATAAATAAACCAATAGGATTAGCGGAATATCGAATAACTGAAAATCTACCAGAGAACATAAAAACAGCTTTACCGACGATAGAAGAATTAGAAGCTGAATTATCCAAAATTTCAGATAAGGAAAAGTAATGGTTACTAAAATCATTCAAACAATTATTTAGCAAACCAAAAACCAAAAGCTCAGCATGGAGGCTCAGGAAGAAGGGTGGCAGCCAATACCTTACTCTCTCATAGCCTTGAAACTTTGGAATAGTAACGGAGTAAGTGATTTTTATGGATTACAAGCTCTAGGTGTACTATCCTATAATATCATACGGTCAATATACTCTAAATGAGATGGAAAGATGAAGGCATCATTATAGCTGCTAAAAAATACGGCGATAAAAACTTAATTCTCTCTCTGTTTACAAAAAATCATGGAAAGCGCAGGGGATTAACTAAGCTAACAAACAATAGCAATTATAAGTTTCAGATAAGTAATCTATTACATGCAGAATGGAGTGCTAAGTTACCTGAAAATCTAGGTTTTTTTAAGTGCGAATTAATCGAATCTCCATTCCATCATTTCTTTCAAGATAGGTTAAAAAGCATTACTATTGTTTCTTTCTCCTCTATTTTAGAAAAAGTGCTTCCAGAAAGTGAACCCTGTGCCATGCTGTATGACAATTTTCGATATTTCATCGATGTAATTAAATACAACAATCAGTCTTGGCAAAGCCATTATCTTAACTTAGAGCTTCTGCTTCTTACGCAATTGGGATTCAAGTTAGACTTATCCAAATGCGCTGTAACAGGTGTTAAGGAAAATCTGCAATTTATTTCTCCAAAAACTGGTAGAGCAGTGTCAAAAAAAGTAGGAGATTATTATGCAGATAAACTCCTACCTTTTCCACAAATGTTGCATGATGTATACAATAATACCCTACAAAACAGCTACTCATTCCAAGAATTTCAGTTAGGACTGAAAGTCACAGGATATTTTTTAAATAAGTATCTATTTTTCCAGTTAAACGTGAAATTTCCAGAGCTGAGAAACCTCATGTTGTCGCTTTAATCTTAGTTATCATTTTTTTGAAATCATTTCAGAAATCTATAGCTAACCCAAGCAACACGTCATACCGCGATTCATTCCATAGCTGTACAAACATTCATTTTTGAAGGTAAATTGCACAGCAAATGGTGTCATTCCAGTGCTTGACACTGGAATCCAGAAATTTTGCTTATAACTGAGCTGATGAGCTAAAGGTAGTTGTCTTACGCTAAAACAAACGTTTTTAATTAAGTTGCATAGAAGCTGGATCCCAGTGTCTGGGCACTGGGATGACACCCCACTGGTGGGAATTGCTCCCAAACTACAACGTTCGTACAGTTGTGCGCGGTATCTCAGCATAGATTCCGCTAACGAGTAGCGGAATGACGGTTGTCGGTAAACTTAAGCCACTTTAGCTATAGCCAGTAACCACTCTATTTCTACCACTGTTTTTTGCTTTATATAAATATTTGTCGGCACGTACTATAAATTTTTTAATATCATCAAAGTCAGATCCTTGCATTTCTGCAATTCCAATGCTCACAGTTACATTATGGGTTGTATTTTTATCCGCAAGTACAAAAGGTTCTTTAGCAATAATTTTTCGTATTCTCTCCGCAATAGTATACGCATCTGATACATTGGTATCTGGCATTACAACAACAAACTCCTCACCACCAAACCTAGCTAGTAAATCTGTCACTCTGATATTTTCAGAAATTCTTTTCTGTATTTGCTTTAAAAGTTCATCTCCAGCACTATGCCCAAAACTGTCATTCACTATCTTAAAATAGTCTATATCAAGTATCATAAGAGACAACCTTCTATCCTTTTCCACAGAGTCCTTAACAATGTTTCTTAAGTGTGCATCAAAATATCTTCTATTATAACAGTTAGTTAATGGGTCCTTTATAGACATTTCCGCATTATTAAATAAATTCATTCTCAAGGCATCTTGATATCTTTTGCGTTTTACTTGCGAATTAACCCTTGCTATTAGCTCACCCTCATCCAAAGGTACTGTTAAATAATCATTAGCACCTACATCAAGTGCTTTTACTAAATTGTTTTTATCATAATCCTCAGAAAGAATCAGAATTGGTGTATAACGTGTTTCCACCTTACTACGAAACTCAGAACACAAACGCAAGCCGTCAGTTTTTGAAAATTGCATATCAGAAATGATCAGGTCGTAACCATTCTCAATACCAACCTTCAATGCTTCCATTGGATCACTCAGTATTTTAATTGACCTAAAGCGTTGCTTTAATATATTATATATCTGCTCTGCTTGATGAACATCCTCATCTATAACAAGTATGTTAGCATCAAAAATCTGATTGGAATAATCCATAATACTGTTTCCTGCGACTCCACCAATCTCAGCGTTAGTTTCTCCTCTCAAACGCAATTCATCGATAATCATCTTTAAGCGTGTGAGAGACTTAATTCGTGCAGATAAAGCAGTTTCGTTTATTGGTTTAGTCAGAAAATCATCCGCGCCAGCATTAATACCTTGCACTCTATCATGAGTATCATGCAGCGCAGTTACCATAATTATTGGAATATGGGTTGTCAAGGGATCACTCTTTAGCTCCTTACAAACTTCAAAGCCATTCATCTTTGGCATCATGATATCAAGTAATACAATATCAGGCTGCTGCTTTGCTACTAAATCTATAGCTTCTTCACCATCATGAGCTACGATAACCGTATAGTACTCTGCTTTTAGTCGAGCTTCTAAAAGCTTGACATTAGATAGTACATCATCTACTACCAGAATCTTCGCTGTCATTATCTTTAGATGTATTATCTATATCGTAAGTAGGATAAAGCTTACCATTTTTACCAACTATGTAATTTACTTTCTCAGTATTACACTCTTTATATAAGTCTTCAACTCCTGCGTCTTTCAATAACCTCCTAGCTTTTGATTTTATAATCATAAGATACTTATACACATTCCTAATAAGATCAATAAATACAGGTACCTTATTTTTATCAAGAACAATTATGCTCACTAAAGCTACAACTAAAATTTCTGAAAGACCTATATTGAACATTTTCCTATGAAGCAAGTACTTTAATCCTTCTGATTATAAATATTAATTTGCTTAAATCAAGTTTAGAAGCAACCATCTCATCTAAAAAACTATTATAACGTTCTATGTAGTCCTTATCATTACAAGCCCAGGTTTGAACCTTATCTTCAGGGTTATCAGTAGCTTTTATGACTTTAACAGCTAGCTTGTGATGGTAATTGCTTAAATCGTCCAATAAATCATTAACTAAGCTGCGATCCCAATAAGAAGAGCGGCTTTTCATCTTGATGGCAATTGTTCTAATCAGATCGAATCTTAACAGCGACTTTAACTCAAAGTATATTTTACCAGCATCAAGAATGGACAAAGATGTCTGTTCAGCAACAGATATAATGTCCAGTGCATAAGCAAGAACGCATAGATCAGCAACTTTTTTTGCTAGATCTTTATTTATATTAAGTTCTACTAAAGAAGTTGATCCATGGCTATAGATCTTTAATAGGTGTTCATCTAAAACATCAGTTAAGTTCTGGCCTAAAGTTTCAATTGCATCTTTAAATTTTGTAACATCATCCAATTCTACAAAGCTAAGCTTGCCAAGATTTTTCACTAGCCAAAATGATACTCTGCCAATAAATTTCTGCACGTTCCTCACTATTTGTAAGTATGAGTTAACATCAATTTTTCCATCCAATTCATCAATTTTCTGCCACAGGCTGTTTAAATCATACAGGTGGTTAACAACAATATATATGTTAACCGCTTCTTGTATCTTAATTCCAGTGTTCTCAGCCAAATTATTGATGAATATACAGCCCATTCTATTCACTACATCATTTGCAATGCAAGTAGAGATAATTTCTCTACGAAGTTGGTGTTTTAATATGAAATCCTTAAACTTTGTTACCATCTTTTTAGGAAAATAACCTAGCAAGTAGTCATGAGATATAAGATCTTTTTCAGACAGATCGGAATGTATAATTTCATTTTTTATTGCTGTTCTAGCATAAGACATTAGAACAGAGAGCTGAGGAGAACTGAAACCTTCTGCACCAGTTAACATCCTTGCTATCTCTTCTTCAGTTGGAAGAAATTCTACGCTTCGGTTTAACAGCCCAGATTTTTCTAAACTGAGCAGTAACCTGTGGTGCTGCTCCAATCTCTCTTTAGCTTGCAAACACTCAAGAAGTAATGCTTTTGTTTCAATTTTGTTGTGGTTCTCAAGCACTTTGGATGCAACTTCATCCACCATACTTGCCAGTATTTCATTCCTTTTTTCTAAAGAAATACCCCCTGCTTTCATAGCTGAAACAAATGCAATCTTAATGTTAACTTCAAGGTCCGAACATATCACTCCGGCTGAATTATCAACAAAGTCTGCATTGATATATCCACCTTTTTCAGCATATTCTATTCTTCCAAACTGTGTACAACCAAGATTTCCACCCTCTATAAACATAGAAGCTCTAATATCTTTACCATTCACTCTTAACTCATCGTTTGCTTTGTCACCGACCATGCTATGATTTTCACTCTTTGCCTTAACAAACGTGCCAATTCCTCCATTCCATATGAAGTCCACTTTTGCTTTCAACAGATATCTAATCAAATCACTTGGAGGTAGCATATCTTCTGTTATATCAAAGCACTTTTTTATTTCTTGAGAAATGTTTACTTGCTTACTGCTACGCTCAAATACTCCTCCACCCTTAGAAATCAAATCTTTATTATAATCCATCCAAGTTGAAAATGGTAACTCAAAGAGACGTTTACGCTCTGTGAAACTCTTTTCTGCATCAGGGTTTGGGTCAACAAAAATATGCATATGGTTAAATGCGCCGATTAAATGTATATTTTTTGAAAGCAGCATACCATTTCCAAATAAGTCGCCAGCCATATCCCCAATTCCAATAACAGTTGCATCCTGGTAAATATCCTTATTCATTTTCCAAAAATGCCTCTGTGCTGCAATCCATGCACCTCTGGCTGTAATACCCATTTTTTTGTGATCATAACCTGCTGATCCACCAGATGCAAATGCATCGCCAAGCCAAAAATTGTATTCAGAGGCTATCTGGTTGGCATAATCAGAAAATGAAGCAGTGCCTTTATCTGCTGCAACTACCAAGTATGGATCGTCTTCATCATACCTAATCACATCCTTTGGTGGAATTATTTTACCATCAACTACATTATCAGTAATATCAAGCATTCCTCTGATAAAATCCTTATAGCACTCAACACCTTTCTCTCTTAAAATATTCTTATCTTTATAAGCTTGCTTTATTACAAACCCACCCTTTGCGCCAACAGGTACAATAACCGCATTTTTTGTCATCTGAGCTTTCATGAGCCCCAAAACTTCAGTGCGAAAATCTTCCGTCCTATCCGACCACCTCAAGCCACCACGGGCTAATTTTCCTCCTCTTAGATGTATTCCCTCAAAAAGGTTTGAATAAACATACAATTCACGATATGGGCGAGGATCAGGCAAACCATTCACTTTACTTGAGTCAAATTTTATAGATAAGTAGGGTTTATTATCTTGATAATAACTGGTCCTTAAAATAGCCATTATCAAGTTAAATATCGAGCGCAAAACGTAATCATGTGAAGCATTGCTGATTTCCTTTAGAAGTTCCTCGATTTTTTCTGTCAAAATGTTAGTAGTTTCTGCCCTATCGATATCTATTTTAGTATCAAACCTTGAGTGAAATAATTCTATCAAATACTTTACTACTTTTGGATACTCTGAGACCACTTTTTGCATATATTCTGGGTTATAGTTAAATGACGTCTGCTTTAGGTAAGCACTTAACGCTCTAACCAGAAGCACTTCCTTCCACTTGAGCCCAGCAATAATGATCAAACTATTGAAATAGTCATTTTTAATTTCCTTGCTAAATACTTTTGCAAGCGTTATTTCAAATTGTTCTTTCAGAGTAATGTTGTCTATTAATTCATCAACTCTTGACAACACAAAATGGTGTATCCATATTCCACCATTAATTTCTATGTAATAGCCATTATGAGATAGAATCTTAGCTCCCAAATTCTTAGTGATCCTTAATATCTTCGATAATTCAAGGCCTCCATTGCTTGGAGTATAAACCTTTAATTGATAATTAAGATTATCACGAGTAAGTCTTAAATCGACCTCGCTAACTCCTTTTTTCCTCACTATCTCCAATTTTTTCATATCGTAATATGCGTCATGAGGTTCGAAACTCTCTTGATAGCTTATTGGAAATGCCTTGCAATAACGGATGAATATATCCTCAACAGTGCTAAAAGTATTGTATAAATTGTCTATAAAACGATCTTCCCACTTTTCTGTAATGTTTCTTAATTTGTTTTCGATACGCAAAACTTCATCATCAAGAACGCTAGCATTTTTGGTCTTTAGCACTACATGCAATTTCATCAAATCATATTCATTGATAATGTGATTGTTATAAATATCTGAACTTCCTGCACTTGTCTCATCCTTCAATATGTCACGTATCTTGAACATTAGCCTAGCGCTAGCATAACGCATCGGTATCAGCACTATGCAACTAATAAAATCTCCTACTCTTCTTAAAAATAATCTGACCCTTGGCCTAATCGCAAGAGACATGATCGAAATGCAAATTTTAAATAATTCGTCTTCATTTGATTGGAATAATTCATCACAAGAGAACACTTGCAAAATAGAAATCAAAGCTTTGTTATTGTGGCCCCCGGTTACAAACCCTGCACTTTTTTCTATAACTTTCACTTTATCTCTTATTATTGGAATAGTTCGAATATCTTGGACCTCCGCTACAGAAGTAAATAGCCCGAAAAAACGCCGTTCCTTTACCACATTACCCTGGTCATCAAATTCTTTTACTCCTATACAATTCATGTATGTACGCCGATGGACTATTGAGATTAGATCTGATCTCAATATGTATAGGGAATCAAGGTTTGCAGAAGGAATCAACATACTTTGACCTACTCTCATCAGGCCAAGGTCCTTTTTGCTATCACAGACGAGTTTTTCATCTTTACCAGCAATATATTCTTGATAACCTAGAAATACAAAATTATTGTTCTTTAGCCAAACTAGAAAATCTTTTTGCTCTTGATTTCGGTCTGGTGTCATTCCAGTGCGTGACACTGGAATCCACGTGTCCTTTTCCTGGATCCCAGTATCAAGTACTGGGATGACAGAAAGACTTGCCTCATCAAGTTTCTTGAGCATTAAGTACCAATCTTTCACAACACAATTAACTGCTTTCAGCGTTTTTTGTAGAGATTCTTTTAATGTATCAACAAAACTGTCACTTATACCTTTGATAATTACATATATAACTGACTCTTTGACTCCATTGCTTTCTTCCAAAGGGTAAATCTCGTCTATTAGGCCATCTTTTCTTTTAATGTTAATTATGCTGTTGCTGTAATAGCATATGGTTAAATCGTGCGACTTAATAGTTGCAATAACGGAGTCAACCAAAAATGGCATATCATCGTTTGTTATCTTAATCGTGGTAAAATCGCCTTCTATTCCTGGTATATCATCCATATTGCTTACTACTAACTTACTTTCATCTTTCTCTTTTTGAGAAACAAAATTGTAAGCATCGTTTACAATATGTAGCAAAAACTTATCATTGGCTTTTAGGTCGCTTTTATAAACAAAACTATAAAAATACTTAATAAATTTTTTAATTTTTTCTTTATCTTGCTGATTTTCTTGATCAGCTAACTTAAATAAAGACTCAGTGTCAACATTATGATCTATACACATTTTTTTTAACAAAAATACACAGTGAACTTAAACCTTTTTAACTAAGATTTCATTATCAAGAGCGTACACTATTAGCTCATCATTTTCTACTACTTCCCCTGATAAAACTAATTTAGCTAAATTATTTTGAATACACTCTTGTATAACCCTTTTTAAGGGCCTTGCTCCATATTCAGGGTCATAGCCAGTTTGTGCTATTAGTTCTTTAGCTTCCTGTGACAAACTTATACTCAGTTTACGCTTAGCAAGTGTTTTTTGTAAATAAGAAAATTGAACATCTATAATTTTATAGATGTCATTTCTGGTTAAACTGTGAAATATAATAATTTCATCCAGTCTGTTTAAAAATTCTGGACGAAATGTTGATTTAACTATTTGCATCACTTCGCTTTTTACAGAGTTAGCAACTCCTCCTTCCGATGTCATTCCAGCGCGTGACGCTGGAATCCACTTTTTTTCCTGGATCCCAGTGTCAGCTACTTGGATGACAGAGGGCTTTTCAAGAGGGCTATTTTCTTTTGCTCCTTTAAGCATTATCTCAGCACCAAGGTTAGAAGTTAAAATCAGTATGGTATTGCGAAAATCAATTAATTTGCCATGACTATCAGTGAGTCTACCCTCATCCAAGATCTGTAGCAATAGGTTAAATATATCTGGATTTGCTTTCTCGATTTCATCAAACAGAATAACCTGATATGGCCTTCTTCTTACTGCTTCGGTTAATCTGCCACCCTGCTCATAGCCAACATACCCTGGAGGCGCGCCAATTAGCTTTGAAACAGAATGTTTTTCCATATATTCTGACATATCAAAACGCAAAAGCGCTGATTGATCGTCAAACAGAAATTCAGCAAGGGCTTTTGCCAGTTCTGTTTTTCCAACTCCAGTTGGACCTAAGAATAAAAATGAACCGAAAGGTCGATTAGTATCTTGCACACCAGAGCGAGAGCGCCTAACTGCATTACTTATCGCTTCTATTGCATCTTTCTGCCCTATTACTCTTCTTCCTATTTCATTCTCCATGTTAAGAAGTTTTTCCTTTTCGCTGTGCATCATGTTATCAACTGGAATTCCTGTCCACTTTGAAACAATGTTTGCAATATCATCTCCAGTCACTTCTTTCTTTAAGAAACTATCAGTAACCTTTTCCTGATTTTTTAATTCATTCTCAAGCTGAGGAATCACACCATACATCAGCTCTCCTGCTCTTCCCAAATTCCCACTACGCTGAACTAATTCCAACTCTTTTCTAGCGTTATCTAATTTTTCGGCTGTTTCTTGTATTCTAGCTATTTTATTCTTTTCCATCTGCCATTTGCTGTTCAAGTCAGCAAATTTACTGTTTAGGTTTTCGATCTCTTCATTTATCTTTTTTAAACGCTGTTTAGAATTTTCATCACTTTCTTTTTTTAAAGCCTCTGCTTCAATCTTTAGCTGTATAACCTTTCTCTCAAGTTCATCAATAACTTCAGGCTTGCTATCCATTTCAATTCTCACCCTGCTTGCTGCTTCATCAATCAAATCAATTGCTTTATCAGGTAAAAACCTATCTGTTATATATCTATTGGACAACGTTGCAGCAGCAATTATTGCACCGTCTGTAATTCTTATACCATGATGCACTTCATATCTTTCCTTCAAACCCCTGAGTATTGAAATGGTATCAGTTTCAGTTGGTTGAGAGATAAACACAGGCTGGAAACGCCGTGCAAGTGCAGGATCTTTTTCTATATGTTCACGATATTCATCTAAAGTTGTGGCTCCTATACAGCGAATTTCTCCACGCGCAAGAGCAGGCTTCAGCAGATTCGAGGCATCCATTGCACCACTTGTTGCTCCTGCTCCAACTAAAGTATGAAGCTCATCTATAAACAAGATAACTTTTCCCTCTGTTTTTGAAATTTCATTAATCACTGCTTTTAACCTTTCCTCAAACTCTCCTCTAAACTTAGTGCCAGCAATTAGTGCTCCAAGATCCAAAGCTAAGACCTTTGCATCATGCAAACCAAGTGGTACATCGTTTGCAACAATTCTATTTGCAAGCCCCTCAACTATTGCAGTTTTTCCAACACCAGGTTCACCGATCAGCACTGGATTATTTTTTGTCCGCCTCAGTGATACCTGCATAGTTCTTCTGATCTCTTCATCACGACCAATTACAGGATCAAGCTTTCCTTGCATAGCAAGCTCTGTAACATCTTTTGTATATTTCTTTGCCGCGTTTAATTTTTCCTCACTGTTTGGCGAGTCCGCACTGCTGCCCTTTCTCATTTCTGCAACAACTGAGTTCAGTTTTTGTGGAGTCACACCATTCTCTGCCAGAATTTTGCCTACAGTATCATCTTTTTGTGCAGTGAGGCCCTGCAGTAAACGCTCAACAGCAACAAATGAATCTTTATTTCTCTTTGCAATACCAATTGAATCTTCAAAAACTTTTGCTATTTCTCTTGAAAGCTGAAGGCCACCACTTCCTGGACCTTCAATTACTGGCAACTTTTTTATTGCGCTATCCACAGCATCAGAAATACTTTGCACATTTCCACCACAAGCGTTTATCAAATCCTGAACTAAACCTAATTCATCCTCAAGCATCACTTTGAGTAAATGCTCAGGCATAAAAATCTGATGCCCAGCCCCCAACGCTTTCATTTGAGCACTTTGAATTAGACTTTTTGCTTTTTCGGTAAATTTATTTAAGTCCATAACACCAGTTAAATTCGTATTTGCTGATGTATATAACAACTGATTTCATAAATTTAAACCTAAAGTTGTTTATTGTTAGGTATGAAATTTAAAACTTTCTTAAAAAAGGAACTATCATAGTAACCATACAAATATCTTGTATCTCAAGACCTTTGGTTTTTGTTGCTGAAAATGGTTGTATTATTTAAGTTATTAACAATATACAATACTAAGTTAATGTAATTTATTTGGAGATGACAGGAAAATTTATTGTAACTTTATATTCTAAATAGAATAAAGTTCTTTTGTTAGTATTGTCCTTTTTGTAAAAAATATTCCTAATTTCTTCATCATTTTTGTGGGTAAGGTCAGTTTTCAGTTACTCTTTTAACAGCTAAAGTTTTGCCGCTAAAGGAGCGTGTGAGAAGATGCTGTAAAGCTTTCACCTTACCCCATCTTCCTTGTTGGACAGCTTTAACAATACGTCTTTGTAGCCTCATAACAACTTTTTGGCATTTCTTCCATGATAACTGGTTCCATGCTTCAGAGCTGTTGGTAGGCGCACTTACAGTTTTACTTGTAATCATCTGCTTCTCTACCTCAAGTGGTTAACAAAGTTTCTTGTCACGAGGGACCAAATGGAAGTCTGCTCGTTTTCACGCGAATTAATGTTACAAATTCTATCCATTCCGTTACAAAATGGCATTCGCTTTCTCCATTATCCTTTACCTGCATTTTCATCAGCGTTCCTTGCGGTTTGCTTGCCATATAGGCGGAAATACAGGCTTACCCTGTTCCTTCTGTCATACAACAGTGGGTTAGGTGACTTCTCTATACCGGTGATTTGTGTACATCCAGAAATGAAAAATGTCACATTACCTTTTGGTCGGAGCTTATCAGCATCTTTAGCTCTTTAATCGTTACGATACTTATGAAGCTTCACTTACGTTCACCATACCACTAAGCCTAGCTCTCCAACCACATGATGCTTGTAGTTTATGCTCCTTTCACGATTGAGCATCTTCTTTTTCAAGAGGAGGTTCATTGTCCGCATTGCTTGGCACCAACCGGTTACCCGATTCGCACTGATGCGTAGACTCAGATGGCAAAACATCTGGTTTAATAAGTTTTAGAACTCTTTTAGTTTCTTTCTGAAGGAATTCCTCTCCTTTTAAACAATATGACCGAAGACTTTCAGGTCGCACCATTTCAATAATTAGCTGGGTTCCAGCAGAATCAGTACAGAAAACATCAACAATACTTTGTTTTTTAGAGGCAATCTCAGCATCCATGATAGTGCTGAGAAATTCTATTTCTTCTATTTCATCTTTGCCAGCGAAGTCCAATATATCATTGAGAAAGTGAATGAGAATATCTTTATTTTTCTCAGTGCTAAATATTCTCTTGAACGCGAAATTGTTTTTTGGATCGAGAAATTTCGAAAAGGCCATAATTAAATACAATTAGGAGACGAATAATTATACACTATTTTTCGCAAATGTTCAACCTCTGATTACTCCTTATTCTTTGCCCTTCCTGCACGCTTACGTTCATTTGGATCAAGGAATTTCTTGCGTAAACGTATAGATTTTGGAGTTACTTCCACCAATTCATCATCATCTATATACGCTATCATATCCTCCAGTGTCATTATCTTTGGTGGAGTGAGCTTTATAGCTTCATCACTACCTGAAGCTCTTACGTTTGTTAATTGCTTACCCTTTAACACATTTATCTCCAAATCATTGTCACGGCTATGCTGGCCGACAACCATGCCACAATATACCTTATCCTGTGGCTTAATAAACATAATTCCCCTGTCTTGCAAATTGAAAATTGCATATGCCACAGCCTCACCCTTATCTGTAGAAATTAAAACTCCATTGCGCCTTCCAGAAATTGGACCTCTATGTGGAGCATAACTGTGAAATAAACGGTTAATTATGCCTGTGCCACGAGAATCAGTTAAAAACTCTCCTTGATAACCGATTAATCCTCTTGATGGCACTAAAAACGTTAATCTTGTCCTGCCATTACCAGAAGGTCTCATGTCAGTTACTTCACCTTTACGGAAGCTGAGTTTTTCCATGATGATTCCACTATATTCATCATCTACATCAATTACTACTTCCTCTATAGGTTCAAGTTTTTTACCGCCTTCTTCTTTAAATAACACGCGAGGGCGTGATACCGAAAGCTCAAAACCTTCTCTCCTCATATTTTCAATTAACACTCCAAGCTGTAACTCACCACGCCCACCTACTTCAAATGCTTCACCGCTTGGTGCCAAAGTCACAGTAATTGCAACATTTGTTTCTGCTTCCGCATATAAACGATCCTTTATAGCAGTTGAAGTAAGCTTTGTACCTTCTTGCCCAGCAAAAGGTGAATCATTAACGCTCAGAGTAATCGCCATTGTTGGCGGATCAACTGGAGTTGAGCTTACTGCAGTTGTAACTTCTGGTGCTGCTATAGTATCTGAAACCGAAGCTTCCTCAAGTCCTGCAATTGCAATTATGTCTCCCGCCACAGTTTGTTCTACTGGAATGCGTTTCAAGCCAGAAAATGAGAGCAACTTAGTTAATCTTCCTCGTTCAATTACTTTGCCATCGAGGTCAAGCACCTTAAGATCTGAATTGACTTTTGCAATGCCCTGATAAACCTTTCCTGTCAATATTCTGCCAAGAAACTTATCAGACTCAAGTAGAGTGACCAACATAGCAAAAGGTGCATTTTGATTATAAACAGAAGGTTTTATATAATCTATAACCGTTGAAAATAATGGGCTTAAATCTTTTCTTTCATCAGAAAGCTCCTTAGCACACCAGCCATTTCTACCTGAAGCATACAACACTGGAAAATCTAGCTGCTCGTTGGTTGCATCAAGGTTAAAAAATAACTCATATATTTCATTTAATACTTCATCAATTCTGCTGTCTGGTCGATCGACCTTATTGATTATCACAATTGGCTTCAAATTTGCTTTTAGTGCTTTTGAGAGCACAAATTTTGTTTGTGGCATGGGACCTTCTGCAGCATCAACCAGCAGCAACACGCCGTCTGCCATGCACAATACCCTTTCTACTTCTCCACCAAAGTCTGCGTGCCCTGGCGTATCAATAATATTGATTTTTTCATCACCCCACATTATTGATGTGCATTTTGCAAGTATTGTAATCCCGCGCTCACGTTCTTGGTCGCCACTATCCATAACTCGCTCTTGAACTTCTTGATTCTCGCGGAACGTACCACTTTGTTTTAACATGTTATCAAGCAAAGTAGTTTTACCGTGGTCAACGTGTGCGATTATTGCTATATTACGGATCGATTTAAATTCGTTCATTTTCTATCATTTCAAAATTAATTTAGTAATAAGTATACATAAAATACACTTAGAGTAAATAACTAAAGCTGTGCTGTGCTTCCAAGATATTATAGGATTACTTTGTTAAATATTCTCTACTCCCAGGTTTTGTTATGGGTAGTTGTTTTAATTCACTTGGAAGTTCTTCCTCGCTGTAGTTTTTGATGTTCAGTTCAATCAAAGATATGACAGGAAAAGGCAGTTTCGTTTCACTATTTCTCTTTATCAAAGAAGCTTCAGCAACAACTTTACCCCCTTCCCCTTCTGCACATTCCACTGCTTCAAGTGAAGATTTGCCTGTGGTTATCACATCCTCGATAAGTAATATTTTCTCACCTTTTTTAATTTCAAATCCACGGCGTAATTCAAACTTGCCATTAACGCGCTCGCAAAACATTGTCTTTATTCCAAGCTGCCTGCCAATCTCATAACCCACAATTATTCCACCAATTGCAGGAGATAGTATTAAATCTATGGAGCTATTTAATTCTTTTTTTATTTTATCTGCTAATAATGCACAAACTTTCATGGCTCTGCTTGGATTTTCAAAAATCTTCGCACACTGTATGTATGTGTCACTATGCAGCCTGGATGATAAAACAAAATGCCCATGCAAAATTGCTTCTGCTTCTTTAAATTCTTTTATTATTAGGTTATTTTCGTCTAATATCATTTTTTAAGTTTCACTATTACATTCTTTATTAATTATCTGAGTGATACAAACATCAGACCACACATTTATTGCAGTTTCAAACATATCGATGATTGTATAAATAGGCAAGATCAGTCCCATAATATGCAGAGGAACATTCATCGACATGAGATAACTGGTTGCCATAAAATAGCACCCCATCGGCACTCCAGCGTTACCAATTGCAGCTCCTGTAGCTAAAAAAATCCATATCAACATTTCGCTTAAGGAAAATACGTATCCGTTCATTTCTGCAACAAACATTACAGTGATTAGTATAAATGCAGCACATGCATTCATATTAATTGTTGTGCATATTGGTAAAATAAAAGACGATAATTTCTTTGGCACCTTTAGCTTGTTCTGCACACATTCTATAGTTGTTGGCAATGTTGCACTGGATGATTTAGAAAAAAACGCAAGTGTGAGTGCCGGCATAACCCCTTTCAGCGTTTGAATTGGTGATATGCCTTTATACCACATAAATAGCGGTAAAATCAGAAATGCCTGCACAAAATTTGCAGACATTATGCAAACAAAATACCATAAAAGGTTGTAGAACTCACTACCGCCTTTTAATTCATGCAAAAAACATGTAATAAAAGACCAAACAGCAAGCGGAATAAATTTTAATAACCCTTGAGCAATTTTAAGTAGCGTATCAAAAAGTGCAGAGAATACTTGATATAATATATCCTGCTTTTCTTTTGAAAGTGAAACAATAGCTCCACCCATCAAAAAAGCGATTAATATGCTACCAATCATATTATTTTCAAGAAAAACTTGCACAAAATTAGAAGGAATGAGTGATTTTAAATATGAAAAATAACTGTGGTTATTGCTGTTAATACTCCCTATTGTATTACTTATGAAATTTTTTCTTGCTGGATCTATTAACAAATAAAACGATAATGCAACAAACGCAGCTATAATAGTTGTAAGCAGAGTATAAAATAGTGTTTTCTTAACTAAGACTTTGATTTCAATTGAGTCTTTGAGCCCGGAAATTGTGGAAACTATGGATAAAAAAACCAGAGGTAAGCTTATTAATTTGAGCAAGCTGATAAAGATATCACTAAATAGCTTTGCTATTTCAAATATGATTTCATTGTTTAGGTAGTAAGCAACTATTGCAAGCAGTATAGAAAAGAGTATTGCAAACTTGTGCATTGAAAATAAAACTTCAAAGTAACATTATACAATAATTTTGCTGTTTTGGAATCAGATTGATAGACAAAATAACTTTACAGATTAGGGAAAGATAAGAGGATGTGTTTATTCGGAGACAGTGTAAGATTTCTTAATTTAAATTTAGGTGCACTTAGCCCATTCTGGTGATAACAAATTGGAATAGATAAGATATGATAACTAACTCTTCTGCGAGTATATAGTTTTGCCGGACACAACAGTACGTACTACGTGTCCTTTTACTTTGCGACCATCGAAAGGAGAATTCTTTGATTTACTAGCAAAATTGTCAGTTTTAATTTCCCATTCATGATTGAGGTCAACTAAAATTAAGTCTGCAGCAAGGTTTTTTTGTATACGACCACGTGGTATGTGTATTATATCTGCAGGCTTATATGTCAATTTTGCAAGCACATCAAGTAGACCCATTTGCCCACTGTGATAGAGTTCAAGTGAAAGGGGCAGCATTGTTTCAAGACCAACAATACCAAATGCAGCATTTTCAAGTGGTAGATCTTTAGAACTACGATCATGCGGAGCGTGATCAGTTGCAATGCAATCAATCACACCTGTCTTTAAACCTTCAACCATAGCTAAACGATCTTCTTCAGTGCGAAGCGGCGGATTCATTTTTGCAATTGCTCCATGTTGTTTTACTATATCTTCAGTCAAAGTGAAGTGATGAGGGGTTACTTCGCACGTAACATTTAATCCCAAATCTTTTGCACGTTTAATAGCATCAAGTGAATCTTTTGAAGAGACATGTAGAATATGGTAGTGCACATTTTCCATATCCTTCATTAGCAGTATATCACGATTTACCATAACCGATTCTGACGCACTCAAGATCCCCTTTACTCCCAATTCTTCAGAAATTTTACCTTCGTTGATTGCGCCACCAGCAGATAAATTTAAATCTTCTGCATGTTGAGCAATAGGAACATTCAGCATACTTGAATAAAGCAGCGCCTGTCTCATAATCATTGGGTTCATAACTGGCATGCCATCATCAGTGAACCCAACTGCACCTGCTTCCTTTAAAAGTGCCATTTCAGTCAACTTTTCTTCCGAAGTGGTGATTTTAGCGTAAAATTCAACGTTTACATGTGAAGTTTCAAGTGCTCTATATTTCAAATATTTAGCCAAAATAACGCTATCAATTGCTGGAACAGTGTTTGGCTGACAAACTACAGTTGTAACTCCCCCCGCAGATGCAGATTTGCTGCCTGTATATATAGTTTCTTTATGTTCCTGGCCTGGTTCACGAAAATGTACGTGAATGTCAATAAGGCCTGGCATTAGAACAAGCGCTTTACAGTCTATTGTTTCATCAACTCCACTTGTTGAAAATAATGATTCACCAAAGTCAACAATTTTATCCCCTTCAGTCAATAATGAACCTTTTATATCAAGTTTAGTTTCCGGGTCGATAATACGAGCATTAGTATACGCAATTTTATAGCCTTCCTTTTGCCCTGTTTGCAACAAATCCCAAGTTTGAGTCATTATATTTAAGTATCGATTATAAAATAAATCTAAAGTTTTTTTAATAAAACACAACCAAATTAAAACACAGACTAAGAGCTGTCTTGAATTAAAGTGCTTTCATTACCCTAAAGATTTGGTTCTTATAACCTAGTTAGCTCAGTTTTAACGTTAATGTGTGAAGCTCTGAGTTCCGTTGAAGGATTTTCCAGCTGAATATCTAGCTCATTCTGTATGTTCGATAAACAAATTAAAGCTGAATCAAAAATTTCATCACACTGCTTTGCTTCATGTATATCATCAATTATTTCCTCGAATTCTTCCACATCATCCATTTCTTGCGGCGCACTTTTTAATATCGCTTTTATTTGGTTTAAGTTTTGACGAATTTTCTCCTGATATCCAACAATTCTCTCTTGATATATATCAATCATTTTTTGACATGCGTTGCCTCTAAATGGATGTTCTTTTTTCTCTTTTATGTAAGAATTTTGAAAGTCTTTACAGTTAAGGATTGCTTCTCTATGTTTTTTTATGTCATTAATTGCGCTGATTATCGACTTATCTATTTTCTTTAAATTTTCTTCCCGTTCTTCTCTTTTAATTATACTTTTGGATTCATTTTTTATCTGGTTCATTTTGTCATACAGGTTTCTGCATCCTTTGTAAGATGCCATTGGTTGTAATATTCCTTCTTCTACACCTTTATTGTAAAAATTCTTCAACTCATCACTTGATAGTATTGTTATAGCATCTTCCCTTTTACCTTGTGATTTAGGATACTTTTTATTCAATAAACTAACATGATTTAACAAGAAATCTCTAACTAGCCCTTCTTTTTTTACTTCGGATAATCTTTCTAGTGTTTCTATATATTTCAGAGTTTCCGCAAAGAGCTGTCCACCAGAGGGAGCAAATCCTTGAAGTGATTTACTCTGTGCTTTACAAAAATCGGTTTGTAAAAAATCTTCAGCTTGTTTTTTTATTACTGAAAGTTCATTAAAGGCTTTTTCTGGATTGATTTTTCTCAAAATACTAATAGCTTTTCTAATCGCTTTTTCTCTCTTTTTATTATCTTGCTTTTCATTTAATATGAGATGTTCAGTTTTGGTAAAAGCATTACCTTGATCACTCTTTGCAATGTTACAAACGATGTTTTTTACAACTTCTTCGGTTGCTGCATAATCTATTTCTTTTGCAAAGCAGTCAACAAATGATTGCCAAACTTTTTTATTAACAAGTTTACTTGTCTTATTTTCAAAACCTTCTATATCTTTGAATCCTAAAATAGTATAGAGATTTTTTTCGATTATTGGTTCGGCATGTTGTTTTGCCACTTTACCTTTTATATTGAATGGAAATTTACTAAGCTTAGTTGTACCCACAATGTTACCTCAATATTAATGCTATCTATAAAAGTATAAAGATTTAATATTTAATTTTTAATTAATACTAGCACAGCTAACTACGGGAGCATTATGCTAGCATCAATTAACACTTTAACTTCTAACTTGTCATCAGTAATATTGTTTATATAAAAACTATAATTTTTTATGCCTGAATTTGGGAATATATTGCTATTGGTAGCCTGCTTATTGTCTTTGACATATTTGTTTTTACCGCTTAGTTCTTGTCGGTTTATTACCACTGCCATATTTTTTTGTGTATCAGCGTCAATGGCTATTTTGATCTACTGCCACATTACAAATGATTTCTCACTCGAAAACGTATATTACCACTCACACACAACAAAACCTTTGATCTATAAGATTTGTGGTGTTTGGGGAAATAAAGAAGGGTCCATGTTGCTTTGGGCATTAGTGCTTGTCATGTATTTATTACTAATGGATATTTATATACCTTCTGTCATCCCAGTTTCCCCCTCTGTCATCCCAGCCTCTTCTTCTGTCATCCCAGTGCCTAGACACTGGGATCCAGACAATTTAATTGCAAATGAGTACATCAAATGGCAGTGTAATAAAAACTGGATTCCAGTGTCAAGCACTGGAATGACACCAGAACGAACTAATGGTAGTAAATTAAAAAAAATATCTCTTATCACTCATGGGCTGATTTGTTTTTGTTTTTTACTGTTCACTTTAATTGAATCCAGCCCCTTCACTAAAATGCCAGGCATTGAAACAGATGGATTGGGTTTTAATCCGATATTGCAGGATATAGGCCTTGCTATTCATCCACCGATATTATATTTGGGGTACCTTGGATTTAGCGTTCCTTTTTCGCTCTCTATAGCTGGATTAATTTTAAATACTGAAGGAAATGTTTGGGCTAAAATTGTCAGGCCTTGGGTACTTATTTCTTGGTCGCTGCTCACTTTGGGCATCAGCTTGGGTAGCTGGTGGGCATATCGCGAACTTGGGTGGGGTGGATTTTGGTTTTGGGATCCAGTGGAAAACGTTTCTTTGATGCCGTGGCTAATTGCAGTAGCGCTGACACATTTGTTGCTCGTTGTACGAAACTTCAATACTTTAAGGAATTTTGCTATTTTACTTACGCTCACAACTTTTATATTGAGTGTGACTGGAACATTTCTAGTCCGCTCAGGAATACTTACCTCAGTGCACACGTTTGCAGATGACCCAAGATATGGACTATATATATTAGCTCTACTTGGTGTAATTACAGTCAGTAGCTTAGTAATATTTGTAGTATTTACGAGAAAAAATCACACGTCTGCGATGTCATTCCAATGCTTGACACTGGAATCCAGAAAGAAACTTGCTACTCAAGTGACAGAGGGTAGAAGATTCTTTTCACGCTTTACGATGATACTGATGAACAATTTATTATTCATCACTGCCTTTTTCATCGTGTTCGTTGGCACTTTATACCCTACAGTGCTTGAGTATTTAACCGGTGAATTAATTTCAGTTGGAGCACCATATTACAATTCTTTATTTAACTCTATTGCACTAGCTATTCTAGTGCTCACCATGATAGGGCAATACTGCAGTTGGCAGGGAAATAGTCTATTGCCAATATTCCGTGAATACAGATTCTCATTCTGTAGTGCTGCAGCTATTTTGCCGTTTATCTTTCACATGGAGCTAATGATTGTGCTATCAATTACTATCTCCATAGCATTATTAATCTTTGTTTTAGAAGCATACAGTAAAAGAATTCGTTTATTTAAGGTAGCATTTGGTGAATCAATTTTATTAGCAAGAAGAGTTTCTAAGTCCTACTATGCAATGATGCTTGCTCATGCTGGAGTGGCAATTCTAGTGCTTGGTATAGCTTATTCAGTTGGTTGGCAGGAGAAAAAAGAAAATTACTTAAAAATAGGGGATAGCATAACAGTCAATAAATTTAAAGTTACTTTACGAAATATTGAGCTAATAAAAGAAAAAAATTTCCATGCAGTGAGGGGTACAATGGATATCAGGAATTTGCTGAATAATAAGATATTAGGTGAAGTAACTCCTGAATATAGATTTTACCTTGCGGAAGGTCAGAAAAATGTTGAAAGCAGTATCTACCACAATTTATTTTCTGATATTTATGTTGTAATTGGAGAAATTGATAAGAGTAAGAGCAAAATTGCAGCTAAAGTGCACTATAAACCTGGAATGTCTATAATCTGGTTTGGATCCTTTCTTATCGCTTTTGGTTCGCTCCTTGCTGCTTTGCCTTCTAGTAAACGGGCGAAGGTTGTCTAGCTGTCGTGGATTTATTAACAACGCTCCTAGGTCCAGAGTGCAATATATGAGAAATTACCGGGCTATAGATACTGATTTGCAAAGGTTAGAACCAAAGAAAGTTATATTTTTTTATTGACAGACCTATATATTACGATATTCACTAAGGGATTAGTGAGTAATGGTTATACAATATGAATGGTGGGGTATCAGGCAAGGAAAAAGTTATACGCACTGCTTTCGACTTTAATAAGGATCCTTGCAGTGAGTGGCGTAAAACTCTTAAAAGTAATGCACAAACTCCTCTACAGCACTTCGATGATTCTCGTACAAGCGATAACAGTAATAATCATAGTCAAGTGCTTTTCACTACGCACCGTTCTAATCAACAGTATAACCCTTCCAACTATGATTCGTCGAGCGAAATAAATGAACATGATATAGAAACTCAAAAGATTAAAGAAGGTGATGGCCATGATTCAGGTATTAGTTCCGATGATGAGGATGACCGGACAACTTATACAGCAGTACAATTAACTAATGATTCTCTTGATAGCCAAAGATATACAGGAATATATATTCCAACAACAACTTATGGTTGGGTAGGTGAAAATAATCATCAGACTGGTTTATCAGGTAATTTGCCAGACGGAAGTAATAATCCACAAATTTTTGAAAGTACTGATTCAGTAGAGCATAATTCTACCTGCAATGATCATGTAATTTGTGATTCAGGTCACAATTCTGACGATGAGGATCAGTTTAAACTGTTGTACGAAAAGGAGAAAATAGAAGCACAAAATAATCAAAAATATACAGAAAATGTATGTAATCCAACAAATGGTGGTTTATTAGGTGAAAGTGATAATCAACAGATTTCTGAAGATACAGAAATAACTTCTGATTGTAATCCAGATGATTCAGATCCAAAAGGGAATGAGGGCTATGGTTCAGATGGTTCTTGTGAAAGTAAAGAAAATTTGACAAAGGGCGCTGGTGGTAGTAATCAGACTTTTGAAGGTGAACAGAAAAGCTCAGAATTTCGGAAAGTTGACAATTGGTCAGATAGTGATGGGAACTCAGAAGATAATTCGGACTCAAAAAAGGGTTCGTACTATAGTTCAGGTAATCTTGATTCAATGGAGTTAACAGATGATTTGGATTCAGAAAATGATCGGGACCTAGAAGATGATAATCCTTTTCTAAAAGATTCACTTTTTATGAAACTAAAAATATCGTTAACTCAAAGTGAACAGAATCTGATTAATAAATGCTGTGAGGAGGTGAGAGGTATAACAAAACAAAATAAACAAGAATGTATAGAAATTCTAGAAAGTATTAAGCACACAGTAGCTGGATACTTAGAAGAAGGAGTAATGTTAAATTTACAATGTACTTGTTGTGAAAAAACTGTAACAAATACAGTATTTGAAGAAATAAAAGATCTTACTAGTGGTAGTCATATAAGTAACAGAAGTAACACTTTTGTATTCGATAACTCTCCCTATCAAAGTAAAGATCAAAACTGTAACAAAGAAAATGAAGTGTCCGAAGAGGACATTACCAAAAGCATTGTTAGTAATTTATTGTTAAAAAGTGGAAAAGTAGAACGCCCTAATTTTTTCGATGGGAATGAGTTTGAGCAGATAGTTACTTATAAAGGATTTGATGATGGCCTTTCTGAGAAATGTAAGGAAATTGAAAGCAAGCTAAAAGATTTAGCATATGAAAGTATTGTAAACAAAAGCAAGCAGACTCAAAATGTATTAGGAGTAGACAAGGATAATAGATATTTTTGTATAGAATACTCGCAAGATAGTATTGTTGAAGTTGCAGAAATCCTAAACAATGAAAAAGCCAAAGACTTAAATTTAAGAGTTGGCATACTCAAAATTGGAGAAAGTATAGTAAGAGTTGAAAATGTAGAAGAAATAGGGGGAAAAAGAAATTACATGGATGTCTCAAAAGGTGGTATTGAAATGTCTTTTACTACTGAGGTAGGAGAGATAAGTATTTATCTAAGTCCTAGTGAGAAAGGCAGCAATAAAATAAAAGTGGAGATTGATGGGGAAAACAGAGCAAGGCTTAATGAGTTAAAAAATAGGGGAAAAAGTTTAGGGGAAAACTGTCTTTTAGGAGGAAAAAGTGTTGAGGAAGCTATAGAGCATGAAAGTTTTGAAAGATATGGCAGTGTACCTAACACTGCTATGAAGGAACCTAGCTTAGGTTGCGTTGCTAACATAGCAAGGGGGGATAAGCTTGCAGAGATAAAATGATGGGCCAAATTGGCAGTATTTCGCTTTTGTAATGTACTTCAAAATGGTAGTATGCAAGCTAGATAGAACTTAATTGACAGACAAGAGTTAACTGATGGAAAAATTGACATAATCAAACAATCACAGAATAAACTAGTGAATTTTTTGAAAAGTATATAAAATTCAAGTTTAAGTAAATAGCATGGCACTTAGACTCATTCCAGACAACCTCGATATCAAGTTTAGTAAATATAGGGATTTGACTGCATTAATTAGCATTATTCTTATCATCTTTTCAATATTTACTGTTGTGCTGCGTGGAGTGAACTTAGGCATAGACTTTGCAGGCGGAATTTTGATAGAGATAAAATCTTCAGATGAGAATCACTCTATTCTCGATGCATTAAAAGAAAATGGTTTTACAGTGCAGAGTTCAAAAGCGGGTGATAATTTAGTCATGCGTTTTAAAGATGAAGGAGATGAAGATAAAATCAAAAAGATAAAAAGCATACTAGAAGAAAAGCTGGGGAGCTCAATAAGCTATCGTAAAATAGACTATGTTGGCCCACAAATAAGCTCAACACAAATATTTGAAGGAATGTTATCCATGTTGATCGCAATTGTTGGAATATTTTTTTACGTTTGGTTTAGATTTAATTGGCAATGTGGATTCAGTGGAATAACAGCACTGATTCATGACGTGATTTTAACTGTTGGTTTTATTAGCCTAACTGGCATTGAGTTTAATATTTCATCAGTTGCAGCTCTTCTCACTGTCATTGGTTATTCAATCAATAACTCAGTAATTATATACGATCGGATTCGAGAGTATTGCAAGAGTAGTAAAAGTGGGCGGATGAGTGAGATAGTAGATGCAAGTATCAACGCTACATTATTTCGCACTATATTAACCTCGGGTACAACCCTTCTTGCTGCTCTTCCTTTGGCATTAATCTGCACAGATGCAGTGAAAGACTTCAGCTTGATCATTTTTTTTGGTATTTTGATTGGCACTTGTTCTGCAATATTTATTTCTGCTCCTATATTAACCTACAGAGCTTTGATAAGTAGATTGTAGAAGTGTTTAGTCGCGGTATAATATCAACTTATTATCTCTTATAGTGAAATGAAAATACCTTAAAAAGCTCATTCCAAGTAGTGAATGAGACATAGAATGAGTGTTAACGCTTGCCTGTACATCATTAATCAAAAAATTTCCTATTTTAACTTGAGGTATTTGAACCACTCCAGCTTTTATTTGACCTTTCGCAGTTTCATATATTTTAAAATCCTGAACATTTTGTAAGTTAATACCAACATGTAATGCGTCTTTTTGTGATAGAACAATATCGGTTGCTCCAGTATCAAGCAAAAACGTTATATTGCGATCATTGACTTGAGCCTGAATATAAAAGTGTCCATCATATGACTTCGTAAATTCAATACTTCCACTATTCTGACCGCTATTTTGAATTCTTCCTTTATATGGTAAAAAAGTACTGAGAAATCTGTCGCTTAGTTTGTCCCTTTGTGAATCAATAAGCATTGCAGTAGTGGCTATTATTAGCAACCAAATAACTAGATTTTTCACCGCGTTCATATTGTTAAAATTTGAAGCTATTAAAATAAATTTTAAAGATCAGCGTTAAAAGTTATTATTAAAAATAAGTAAATTTCATTGTTTTAGTACAATATTTAGTATACACTTTAAGAAGATATGTTTGATTTAATTTCATGTCAGAAGCAAAAAGTTTAATTTTAGCAGCTATCCTTTCCATGTTGATCATGGTATCTTGGCGTATTATTTATGATAATTTTTTTAGTGCAAACCAAAATCAGCCATTGATTGAAAATATTGAACATATCGAATCTTTTAACGACCTTGCTCCTATAATACACCAAAATCGTTCTGAAATTATTAATTCTACTCGAGAACAGAGGGTTAGTTTAATCAATAACATGATTAAAGGATCAATTTCTCTGAAAGGTGCAAGGTTTGATGACTTAATTTTAACTAATTACCACTTAGAACCGAGTTCTTCTTCTCCACAAGTGGTGTTACTGTCACCTGCAGAATCAAAAGATATATATTTCGCAGAATTTGGGTGGCTCGATCCGAATAAAAAGATTAAAGTTCCAGATTCTAAGACAGTCTGGCAAGCAGATAAACTCAATCAAAAAGTAGTTAATTTATTTTGGGATAATGAAAGTGGCATTGTGTTTAAAATGAAAATTAGCCTTGACGATAACTACATGTTTAAAATTGAGCAGATTGTTGAAAATAACACAAAAGATAATGTAGTTTTGGTTCCTTATGGTAAAATTAACCGTAAACGTGACAATATCAACGAATCTTATTGGATATCCCATGAAGGAGTACTGGGTGCATTTGATAATAAACTAGAGGAGTGGACATATAAGGATATTTCCAAAAAACATTTAGTAAAAGCAAGCACGAGTGAAAAAAATTGGTTTGGTTTTGCTGATAAATACTGGCTTACAGCCATCATACCTGAGAAATCCGATAAAATAAATGTAAGCATTAAACACACAAACGTTAATAATACTGATAAATTCCAAGTAGATTTTGTCAAACCTTACAAGAGCATACTTCCTGGTGCAAGCGTTTCTAATGTGAATTATTTTTTTGCTGGAGCAAAAAAGTTGAATTTACTGGATTCTTATAAGGATACTCTCAATATACCTTTATTTGATAAAGCTGTAGATTTTGGTGTTCTTTACTTTATAACTAAACCAGTGTTTTTACTGCTTGAATACTTTAACTTCGTTTTAAAGAATTTTGGCTTAGCAATATTATTGCTGACTTTAGTAATCAAACTTTTGATGCTTCCCTTATCTACTAGATCATATATTTCGATGTTTAAGGTAAAAAGCCTGCAGCCTGAAGTAACTCGTATAAAAGAACTATATAAAAATGATAGTTTAAAGCAGCATAAAGAAATAATTGTATTATACAAGAAAAATAATGTAAATCCAATGTCAAGCATTCTTCCTATGCTAATACAAATACCGGTATTTTTTGCTTTATATAAAGTATTATTTGTTACTATAGAGATGAGACACGCCCCTTTTTGTTTATGGATTAAAGATCTTTCAGCTCCTGATCCAACGAACATTTTTACATTATTTGGGTTGTTTAATTACAATTTCCCTATTTCTATAGGCATTTTGCCTATAGTTTTTGGTATTACTATGATAATCCAGCAGAAGCTAAGTGAGAAAGATCAAACCAGTAAAGATGATATTCAAGTAAATGTTATGAAGTTTTTACCTTACATTTCTGTCTTTATTTTTTCTTCTTTTCCTGCCGGTTTGGTAATATATTGGATATTTAGTAATATTATAACTCTAATTCAACAATCATTAATAAAGTTGTTTTTAACGAAAAAAGTGGTAGTGAATGTCGAAAATACTAATAGTTAATTCAATTTATTATACTGAAATAGCAAACCTTTTGCTTGAGGGTGCAATTGATAAATTCAAAGGAAATAATGTTGATTATGAGATAATTGAAGTTCCTGGTGCATTTGAGATACCAGCTACAATTCTTTTTGCAGTCAAAAGCAAGAATGCTAATTATGACGGTTATTTAGCTCTTGGGTGCGTGATTCGCGGTGAAACCGATCACTATCAATATGTTTGTAAAGGAGTAATCGAAGGCTTAAATGAAGTTATTATGCATTATGCAATGCCCCTTGGTATGGGCGTAATTACCGCTAACAGCAAAGATAAAGCACTAGTTAGAGCTGACAAAAACAAAAAGAACGTTGGTGGCCATGCAGCCTCAACTGTTTTGCGTATGATAGATTTACACAATAAATTAAAATAATGGAGGAAAAACCAGTAGATAAAAAGTGGCGCATAAAAAGAAGCACGGCAAGATTTCTTGCTGTACAAATTGCTTATTCAAATATTTTCGTAGGTTACAACAAAAGCACTTTTAAACTGGAAAATTGTGAGCTTAAGGACTACATAAGTAAGTTGAGAGATATATTTGAATGTGAAGAATTTGAACATCAGTTCTTAGAAAACTTGTTATATAAGGTTATAAAAAGCAGTGAAGAATATGATAAAATAATAGAGTCTTACTTACACCCAAGCTGGTCCCTTTCACGGTTAAATCTTATAAGCTTATCTATTTTGCGTGTTGCAATATGTGAGTTAGCTAATTGTGATACGCCAGTTCCAGTTGTCATTAATGAATATACTAACATTGCATCTGATTTACTTGATAAACCAAGCGAAATTGGCTTTATTAATGGGTTATTGGATAAGGCAAAAGATGCGGTTAAATTAAATAAAAATCCTTAGCAGTTATAACCAGCAAGCACAAGGTGTCATCCGAGTAGCTGCTGTATGAACGTTGTCTACCAGGAGGGTGTCATCCCAGTGCCCAGACACTGGGATCCAGCTTTTGATCGAAAATGTTGTATAGTGCACAGTCAATTTTTCTGGATCCCAGTGTCAAGCACTGGGATGACACCATCATAAAGTGAACCAGTGTCAGCTACTTGCATGACACCATTTGTTGTACACTCACTTTTTCTTGATTTTTTAGTTTATCTTGCCTACCTACTTTGCCACTCTGCTGAACGGATACATTCCCATAATGAATTTGAGTAACCGACACTAAAAAAACAAAGAGGCAGACTTAATCTACCTCTTTTATTTCACTTGGCTATACTGTCTGTTGTTGAGAAGCAACTTGTTCAACAGAAATAAGTTGGCCTAAATAAGTGTTAACCTCTTTAGCACCATCTTTGTCTAAACCTAATGTTTTACTCCACTTTGTTTCATTTACTGCCTCGAACTTACCTTCATCGTTTTTCTCTTTTAGTGAATCTATCTTGAAGAGTAAAGTATTGCCTAGCGTCTTGGTAAGCTGATCAATATCAACAATAATACGGTAGTTCTTGCCTTCTAAGCTGAAGTCTATATAATATTTATCCTTTTCTACCTTACCTTCTTCATCTTTAACTTGGTTATTCCTTGCAATTTCCCTAAATGCGTCTTCTGTTACTAGCAACCCATCCTTAATAACCTTCAGAGCTTTCAACTCAGATATTTCGTTATTTTTGCTGATAGCATATATTGCTAAATAAGCCAGCGCAGCAGCAACAAATGCTAAAACGCCCATTCCAAGTGGTGTAGCTGCAAAAGCTGCTAGCTTGCAAGTTGAAGGCCTCCAAAGCGGTGTTGAAAGTATTGCTAATCCACCTATAACGTATATAGCAGTAAATGCAACAAATACAGTGTTTGCTTTGTGGAGCTGGCCACAATGATTTTTGAAAGTTAGCATAAACGACTTCATTTAATAAAATATTAATATGCTTAAATTGTGTATAAAAGAACTGTCATAGTCAAGCTTTTTCGTAAGCTACCTGCCGCTTGAGCCAAAGCCCCCTGCATTGCGACCGGTTTCTTCTGCACAGAATTCTTCTCTGTCATCCCAAATTACCTGAGATACAGGAGAAATAAGGATTTGTGCGATTCTATCTCCTCTTTTTATTTCGTATGGCTGATTACTTAGATTAATTAGACAAATTTTAACTTCACCTCGATAATCAGAGTCTATAGTGCCCGGAGAATTTAAGACAGTGATTCCATGTTTTGCAGCAAGACCAGAACGTGGGCGGATTTGCCCCTCAAAACCGTTTGGTATTGCAATCACAATTCCAGTTGGAACAAGTAATCTTTCAAGTGGATTTAAAACAGCAGAATCATTCAATGCAGCATAAAGATCCATGCCAGCACTCTGCGTAGTTGCATAACATGGAAGAGACAAGTCTTCTCCGTGTGATAATCTTTTTATTTCTACTTTAATTTTACTTCTTTGCACTCCAATTTACCATCTATGAAGACTCAATTATAGCATGTAAATTGTATCTGCAAAAGTGATAAATGTTACATCGTAAATGATGTCATTCCAGCGCGTGACGCTAGGCCATAAAATTCCTTGACAAGTTCAGTGCTCCTTTTTTTGTCATCCCAGTGCCCCTATGATGTTATTCCAGTCTGGAATCTAGTCCTTATTATGCAGCCACTTGGTTGAAATTAAGTCTTCTGGATCCCAGTGTCTGGGCACTGGGATGACATCATAAGGGCGCTGGGATGACACCCTGACAACCGTCATCCCGCTACTTGTTAGCGGGATCTAGAGATACCGCGAATGAATCGCGGTATGACGTAGATTGCTGTCATTCCAGTGTCAGCTACTTGAATGACACCCTCTTGGTATTCGTGTAGTTGTAAGCAGTATAGCTATAAATCACTCACAATCGATATGCTTGAATTATTCTCAGTAAATAAATCAAGCATAATGTTAGGTATTCTACCATCAACTATGTGAACAACTCCAGCACATTCCTCCGCCATTTTAACGTATGCCATAAGCCTTTCAATAAATTTTTCCCCTTTAATTTTCCCACAATCAATCGATGCATTTAAATTTTTAACAGATATCTTCCTGCCACCAATTTTATCTATTTCTTCATCTGTGTCACTCAAGATTATCATTTTAGATGCAGAAACTGCGATTGCGATTGCGCTTGCAGTGCTATCGGCATCAATATGATATGTTTCCCCATCTTTTCCATGACCAATTGGTGCAATAACTGGTATAAAATCTGATTCTTCAATAAAAAATAATATATCAGGATTGATTTCAGTGGGTCTACCGATGAACCCCATGTCTAATATCTTTTCGATATTATTTGATCTATCTTCTCTAAGCGTAGCGGTTATTTTTTCGGCTTTAATTAAGTTACCATCTTTTCCACATAATCCAATAGCTGAACCACCAGCAGAATTTATATGCTGAACAATTTTTTTATTAACTGAACCACACAGTGCCATTTCAATGATTTTCATAGTGTCTTTGTCTGTAAGTCTGATACCATTCACAAACTTACTGTCCATACCCAGCACTTTTAACACCGAGTTAATTTCATATTCTCCGTCATGAATTATTACCGGATTTATACCAAGCTGCTTCAACAAGACAACATTATGCACAAAAGTATTAAATAGTGTTTCATCTAAGATTATTGTACCACCGCATTTAATGACAAAAGTCTCGCCTACAAAGCTAGGTATATTAGATAGCACTTCAAGTAATATTTCTGCTTTTTGTTCAAATGATACCTCACCCTTTAAAAATTCACTACTCTTCATTTTTTTATCTTGTAAACTTGAAAAACTCATCTCTTACCTTGGTTATTTTATGCTTAACACGGATGCTCATTTGATGAATTGACACATTCTCATTATTAATCCATCTTTGAATATCTTCTATAACAGCACCTAAGCTTTTTTGACTTACTTTATCTATTTTTGTTAGCACAACGTTAAAGTTAATGTTATTATATATTAACCAATAAATGAAGTCTTTGTCTATTTCTTTTAATCCTACCTTGCTATCTATCAACACAAACACTCTTCTTAGATTTCTTCTTTGAATTAGATAATACTCAATTAAGTTTAAATATTGTATAATTTCTTCCTTACCTGCATGAGAATAACCATACCCTGGTAGGTCAACAAGTCTGAACTTATCATCGTACATAGAGTAAAAATTTATTTGTCTAGTGCATCCAGGTTTAGAGGAAACTCTGGCAGCTTTTTTGCTGTTTATCAGTAAGTTGATCAGACTGGATTTTCCTACATTTGATCTACCAGCAAACGCAATCTCTGGAGCCGACTCATTTGGTAATGTTTTTATGTCCGAAGCTCCAAATATGAAATTGCAGTTTGATGTTATCTGTTTTGCCATTATATTCAACTAGAAGGTAGTAGGTATATTATAGTGTTATTGCTTGATATAAGAAATTTTTTATTTCAGTATATATTACTTAGCTAGATCTGTGCTATATGGATATGGAAAATAATTTACAAGACTTAAAGAAAAAATTTAATGATATAGAGAGGAATTTGGAAAATCCTACCAATTTAAGTCAAAAAGAATTCATTACCCTTTCAAAGGAATACTCTGAGCTCAGGCCAATAATCAAGATAATTGATGAATATAACACGCTGAAAGAGGAAATTTCAGACTTAGAAGAAATAATGAAAGATGAAAACAGCGAAGGTGATATAAAAGAGTTAGCAAAAGAAGAATTCTTCGAAAAGCACAAGGTATTATTACCAAAAATAAAAGCAAAATTAAAGTTAGCATTATTGCCCAAAGATGAAGATGACTCAAGAAATGCAATATTAGAAATTAGAGCAGGCACAGGCGGAGAAGAAGCAGCATTATTTGCAGCAATGTTATTTCGTATGTATCAAAAATATGCAGAAAGAAGAAATTGGAAGTTCGAGCCAATAAGCATTTCTAATACAGGTATAGGTGGATATAAGGAAGCTTCTGCACTCATTAATGGAACAGAAGTTTTTGCAAGGTTGAAATTTGAATCAGGAGTGCACAGAGTACAGAGAGTGCCAGAAACTGAATCTTCAGGAAGGTTGCATACCTCTGCAGCTACTGTTGCGATATTACCTGAAGTAGAAGAAGTTGACTTTAAAATAGAAGAAAAAGACTTACGAATAGATGTTTATAGATCCAGTGGTCCTGGAGGGCAATCAGTGAATACAACCGATAGTGCAGTAAGAGTCACCCACTTGCCAACAGGGATAGTTGTAATACAGCAAGATGAAAAATCGCAGCACAAAAATAAAGCTAAAGCGCTCAAAGTATTGAGGGCAAGGCTATACGAAATTGAAAGACAAAAAAAAGAAATGGAAAGGTCAACAATGAGAAAAAGTCAGATTGGCTCTGGTGATCGTTCCGAGCGCATAAGAACATATAATTTTCCACAATCAAGAATAACAGACCACAGAATTAATCTAACTTCACATCGGCTAGAGCAGATCATAAAAGAAGGTGAACTAGATGAATTTATTGAGGCATTAATTTCACGTAATGAAGCAGAAAGATTGGCCGGGGAAAGTTAATCGCTCACATCTGTAAAAAGATCATTAATTATACCGGATCTTTTAAAAACAATAAACAGGCAGTAAAAACAAGTTCTAGTACTATCGCGGATAGAACAAGAACAGCTACACTAATTGTTTGACCATTGTAAACGTAGCTTGTTAAGCCGATAAAAATAGCCATGATAAAAGCTCTAATGAACGAGACTGCAGAAGAAGCCGTACCTTTAATTTCAGGGAAAACATTTATTGATGCATTAAAAATCACTGCCTGGCAAATTGCACAACCGATAGAAAAAATAATCATAGACAGTGTTACTAAGTAGAAAGAGTGGGGTACAATTATACTGAATATTACAAGCAATAGAGACCCAATAGCACCCACGCTCGTACCAGAAATTACACACTTTATTGCTCCAAGTTTCTGCAAGATTTTGCCAGCAAATAGACTGATGAGTGAGAAGCACCCAACTATTGCACCTTGATGTAGTGCATAAATAGTGCTAGATAAACCAAAAGTCTTCATATACAGAAAAGGTCCACAAGTAATGAATGACATATACGCAGCAGAAAAGAGGCTTGACATCAAAGACAACGTAACAAACCTCGGACTAGATAGTAGTTTTCTGTAATCTTTCATCATTTTTTTCAAACTGAAAGTATCACGGTCCTTTTTTGTTTCTGGTAACGCTAAAAGCAGCAAAACCCAAGAGATTAAACAAAGTATTGCAACAGTTGCATAATTACCACGCCATCCTACAATTTCATTGATGAAACTGCCTAACACTGGCGCAATTGCCATGACAACTGTAAGAACAGAATTCATGATTCCAATAAATTTCACCGCTTCGTCGCCTTTGTAGCTGTCTGCAACGATTGCAAACACAACTACAGATGTGCTAACACCAATGCCCTGAACAAAGCGAGAGATTAAAAGCCAAAAAATCGACGGTGCAAAAACACAACCAACAGCGCCGATTAATAACAAAGTGTTACCTATGATCATAATTCTCCTTCTGCCATAGCATTCAGACAATGGACCAAAAAACAACCCTCCTATGCAAAAGCCTAGGAAATTATAAGCAATAGTTAATTGAATTATGCCTTCCGGTACGTTAAAATAGTGCACCATATCAGGAAAACTAGGTACGGAAATGTCAATTTCAATGAACTTGGCAATGAGAGACAGGATTAACAGAAATGGTAGTAACATTTGAGATTTTTAATTAATGAATAAAAATATCACATTTAAAGCGTTGAAAGAAAACATTTTTTACTGTTATTAAAATGGTTAGAAACACCTCATGTGAAGGAATGGTGGATAAATTGGACACTAGGGTTAATTAAAGAAAAATATGACAACTATGTTAAAGCTCTTACTCTCTGTCCTAACTTTACTTATTTCCTCTTACTTTTTCAACAGTCCGTCTAAATTACTACAAGCAGTTTAATTTTTAGTAAATATGTCATTATTCAAAAATATGCAAGAAGCTTTACAGAAACTTAACATAATTTTATCATAAAAATGTCATTCTTAAGTCCTATGTAAAAACAAATTTTGGCACTAATTTAATTAACTATGAGCTGGATAAATTGGAAAATAAATTTTGTTTACTTTTACAACACCTTAAGATCTAATGTCACTTTATCAATCAAAAATATTACAATAGGCTAGTATGTTCCTTACTCTTTTTCTCAAAATATTACCTATTTATATTACAATATTTATTGGTTACTTAGCAGGAAAATATCTTAAAATTGATAGAAACACTATATCTCAAATACTTTTTTATATAGCTAATCCAATAGTGATTTTATATGGAGTCTCTCATACAGAAGTTAACTTAAAAGTAATTTCTCTGCCGATTTTGATATGGTTTATAGGTAGCACTATGTCCTTATCAGTGTATTATCTTTCTTCTTTTTTATTTAAGGATAACACAAGAAACATATTAGCATTTAGCTCGGGCAGCACAAGTATGGGTTATTTTGGCCTGCCGATTGCCATGGCTTTATTTGATGAAGATTCAGTATCTGTATATGTTGTTTGTTATATAGGAATGGCGTTGTTTGAAAATAGCTTAGGATTTTACATAGCCGCAAATGGTATTTATACCGCAAAAGAATGCATATTAAAGTTGTTCAAACTTCCTTCGCTTTATGCGATGGTTCTGGGCTTCTTTTTAAGTATATACGATATACAAATACCTACTTTTTTAACAGATGTTATGATGAATATTAGAAGTACATTTGTTACACTAGGAATGGTGCTACTTGGAGTGAGCATTGCAAATATTACAAGCTTTAAAGTAGATTGGAAGCTTGCTTTGATCACTATTACAGCAAAGTACGTATTCTGGCCACTGTTTGTTTTAGGAATTGTCCTTTTAGACAAGCATGTTATAGGTATATACGATGAGAGCATATATAAAGCACTGATGTTGCTAGCTATTATTCCAATTTCTGGGTCCAGTATAATACTTGCTAATATTTTGAATTATCAACCAGATAAAGCTACTCTGTTGCTTTTAATCAGTACTGCAGTGGGACTGTTTTATGTTCCACTAATAATATCATTATTTTTTACTAAACTTGTTCCTTTTTGATCAAAAAATTAAGCGCTTGCACAACCATTATTTGGGTAACAACACAAGACATTGATAAAACTTGAACTTATAGCTAAAGCAACTTCTACAATTTGGTAACCCGTCATCCCGCTACTAGTTAGCGCCGCGGCGGTAAATTGACCTTACCCAGAAAAAGTAGAGAGAAAGTTAAGACGTTTTTGGAGTAAAATAAAACGTTTTTTCAAAATATGACAAATAGAAGAGAATATACAGCAGAATTCAAATTAGAAGCTGTTAAGCTGGTTAAAGAAACAGGTCAAGCAAGTACAAAAATAGCAAAAGATCTAGGTATAGATGGCAGTATGTTAAGTAAGAAAATATGATGGAAAAATGTCTGGAGCATACGCATTTCCAGGCAAAGGCTCCTTATGACAAAGAAAGATTTGATCTAAAAAAAGAACTAACAAGAGAAAGAGACATTTTAAAAAAAGCCCTGGGCAAAGAAAAAGAGTAAAGTATTGTTTTATATAGAAATTGCTATAAAACACAGGAACTATGTAGGGTTTTGTGCTGGTGGTATGGGTTGCTAAGGAAAAAAGCAGTAAAGAATTAGCAAAAGAAGGGCTTCTAGGAGATATTCAAAAAATACATCAAGCTTCTAAATGCAGATATGGAGCACCTAAAATTCACGCTGAATTAAAAGCTTTAGGCAAAAATTAAAACAGTACAAAGTGTTATGCAAGAAAATGGCATTAAAGCCAAGCTTAGACGAAGGTTGAAAAATAAAAAACAGCAAATAAGCAACCGAGTTGTGGCTCCGAACACATTGGATCAAAATTTTACTACTGATCAGCCAAATAAAGTTTGGGATTACCTACATAAAAACTAAAGAAGGTTGTTGGCGGCAATAATTGACCTATATTCACGCATGGTGGTTAATGAGTAACACGATAATTAGTTATAGATTCTTTATTGATGGCCGTTGATAAACGCAAACCCGATAAAAATCTGCTGTTACATAGAGATCAAGGGTCACAGTATACCTCTCAAAATTACCAATTTCTATTGAATACAAAAAACATCATTTCCAGCATGAGCCATAAGGGCTGTTGTTACGATAACTCTGTTGCAGAAAAGTTCACTTAAAAGGGAGCTGCTTATTGATACTTCTCGCTCAACAAACCAGAACTGCCATATTTGAATACATAGAAATCTTTTATAACAAATAACGTAGACATTCTACTATTATAGCTCTTTCCATAAAAGTCCGGATGTGATAGGATAAGGATAGATGATGATAAGGAGGTTGAATGCCAGCAGCATATAGTTATGATTTAAGAAAAAAAGGAATGGAAGCGCTAGACGAAGGAGAAAGCAGAGAAACAGTGGCAGCAAGATTTAAGATTGGACGAACTACTTTATGGGAGTGGCAGCAAAGAAGAAAAGAAACAGGAGACTTTCAATCAAAAAAACTTGGAAATGGGGGTTACAATCACAAAATTACCGACTGGGATACCTTTGCCAAATTTGCCAGAGAACACGGAGGAAAGACTCTATCGGAAATGGCTAAACTTTGGAACAACGTTAGTATCCAAACGATCTATCGAGCCCTTAAAAAAATTGGATTTACGCGCAAAAAAAGACATATGGATACAAGGAAAGAAACGAAGAAAAACGTGCTGAATTTTTGAAAATTATAGCGACAAAAGAACCTAAAAACTTAGTGTATATAGATGAGTCTGGCATTGATAACACCGAAGACTACCCCTACGGATATTGCCAGAAAGGACAGCGGTTTTATGCCTTAAAATCTGGAAAGAAAACTCAACGAATCAGTATGGTTGCAGCCTTAAGTGGAAGAAAGATAATTGTTCCGTTAACCTTTGAAGGCCACTGTAATATGGATGTTTTTAATGGATGGTTTGAGCAATTTTTGACACCGATCTTGGAACCTGGACAGACTGTCATTCTTGACAATGCTACTTTTCATAAGTCTGATAAGATTATCGAGCTTGCTAAAGGGGTTGGTGCAGAAATTTTGTATCTGCCGCCTTATTCTCCAGATTTCAACAAAATTGAGCATCATTGGTTTGCTATAAAAAACAGAGCCAGGAAAAACATTCCTCTATTCGAATCCTTTCGTCGTGCTGTTGATTCTGCCTTCCTATGACCTGTTCGGACTATTATGAGAAATGCTATAACAGCAGATTTTTATCGGGTTTGCGTTTATCAACGGCCATCAATAAAGAATCTATAACTAATTATCGTGTTACTCATTAACCACCATGCGTGAATATAGGTCAATTATTGCCGCCAACAACCTTCTTTAGTTTTTATGTAGGTAATCCCAAACTTTATTTGGCTGATCAGTAGTAAAATTTTGATCCAATGTGTTCGGAGCCACAACTCGGTTGCTTATTTGCTGTTTTTTATTTTTCAACCTTCGTCTAAGCTTGGCTTTAATGCCATTTTCTTGCATAACACTTTGTACTGTTTTAATTTTTGCCTAAAGCTTTTAATTCAGCGTGAATTTTAGGTGCTCCATATCTGCATTTAGAAGCTTGATGTATTTTTTGAATATCTCCTAGAAGCCCTTCTTTTGCTAATTCTTTACTGCTTTTTTCCTTAGCAACCCATACCACCAGCACAAAACCCTACATAGTTCCTGTGTTTTATAGCAATTTCTATATAAAACAATACTTTACTCTTTTTCTTTGCCCAGGGCTTTTTTTAAAATGTCTCTTTCTCTTGTTAGTTCTTTTTTTAGATCAAATCTTTCTTTGTCATAAGGAGCCTTTGCCTGGAAATGCGTATGCTCCAGACATTTTTCCATCATATTTTCTTACTTAACATACTGCCATCTATACCTAGATCTTTTGCTATTTTTGTACTTGCTTGACCTGTTTCTTTAACCAGCTTAACAGCTTCTAATTTGAATTCTGCTGTATATTCTCTTCTATTTGTCATATTTTGAAAAAACGTTTTATTTTACTCCAAAAACGTCTTAACTTTCTCTCTACTTTTTCTGGACTACTCCGAATCGGTTGACAAATTGGACGTTTGATAAGCATAATTTGGAGCTTCTTGTGTAATGACTATATCATGAGCGTGACTCTCTCTTAATCCTGATGCAGTAATAGTAACAAATTTGCAGTTTTTCTTCATTTCTTCTATATTCCTGTTACCAGTATAACCCATTGCAGCTTGCAATCCGCCAATCAATTGATGGATTACTCCTGAAGCTGGACCTTTGAATGGAACTCTTCCTTCCACTCCTTGTGGAACTAATTTGAGTTTTGAATCTTTATCTTGAAAATAACGGCTAGCTGAACCTCGTTTCATTGCACTAATAGATCCCATTCCTCGATAGCCTTTATATGCTCTGCCCTTATACATAATAATCTCACCTGGGCTTTCGTCAGTGCCAGCAAAAATCGAACCAATCATCACAGAGTCAGCACCAGCTGCAATAGCTTTTGCAACATCTCCTGAGTATTTTACCCCACCATCAGCAATTAGTCTGACGTTTCTTGCTCTACACGCCTCTGCAACATTCTTGATTGCAGAGAATTGTGGCACACCAACACCTGTAACTATTCTGGTTGTACAGATTGATCCTGGTCCTATTCCAACCTTCACTGCATCAACACCCGCATCAATCAACGCTTCAGCAGCCTCCTTTGTTGCAATGTTTCCGCCAATTAATTGCGTATTAGGATACATCTTTTTTATTTCCCTAATGGTATTGATAACGTTTTCGGAATGACCGTGAGCAGTATCCACAACAACTACATCAACTTCTTCTCCGATCAAAGCTTCACATCTGTCTATACCATCTTTTTTACCAGTGCCAATTGCAGCGGCAACTCTGAGACGCCCTTTACTGTCTTTACATGAATTTGGGTATCTATTGTATTTTTCAATGTCTTTAACCGTAATTAAACCTATACAACAAGAATTTTCATCTACGACCAAAAGCTTTTCTATTCTATTTTCATGCAACAATTTCATTGCTGAGGCACTATTCACTCCCTGCTCCCGCACTGTCACTAACTTATCTTTTGTCATCACTTCGGAAACTTTTACATTCATGTTCTGGTCTTCAATAAATCTCACATCTCGGTTAGTTAAAATTCCAACTAACTTGCGTTGATCGACTACAGGAATGCCAGAATAATTGTGCTCTCTCATTAATGAAATTGCTTCCGCAACTGTTTTATCCGGTGAAATCGTAATTGGGTTATACACGATCCAACTTTCATATTTTTTCACCCTTCTCACTTCTAAAACTTGTTCATCTATTGATAAATTCTTATGTATGCAACCTATCCCTCCATGTTGGGCAATAGCTATTGCAAAGCCCGATTCAGTAACAGTATCCATTGCAGAGGATATGAGAGGGATATTTAGTTCTATACTATTTGTTAAATAAGTTTTTGTATCTGCATCGCAAGGCAATATATTAGAATAGGCTGGCAAAAGAAGTATATCGTCAAACGAATAACAAGCTTCCATTTTTTTCATAGGCTTTATTTAAAGCTTATACGCCAATTAATTAAATTGCAATAGGCAAAATTAGCTAGGAGCCTTTAATTGTATAGCTCTAACTGTTTTTAGGAGATAGAAAAGCTATATGGTTGCTAATACATTTTATTGCAGAATAAGCATTCTATAGCTAACCCAAGAAAGGTTTCCCTACGTCATACCACGATTCATTCGCGGTATCTCTAGATCCCGCTAACAAGCAGCGGGATGACGGTTCTTCAAATCGTTAAGGTGTCATCCAAGCCTCCTATGATGTCATCCCAGTGCCCAGACACTGGGATCCAGGAATTTTATTAAGTATAAAAGTAGCCGTTTTATGTTAAAATACAACGTTTTAATGATTATGAAAAAGCTGGATTCCAGACTGGAATGACATCGTTTACTATGTGCCATATTGCAATGTTCGTACAGTAAGCCATAGGATGACAGAAGCGGAGCTATAGAAGTCGGTGTGGCTCTGTCGTATAGCTCTAACTGTTTTTAGGGGATAGAAAGGCTATATGGTTGCTAATATATTTTATTGCAAAATAAGCATTCTACATTATTTGCCAGCAAACAAAACTGCTCAATGGTTAAGTCTTCTGGACGCTGGTTTCCACTCAATTTAGCGTTTTCAAGGACAGTTTCAGCGTGGTTCGTTATATTTTGCAAGCTATTTCTCAGCATCTTTCTTCTTTGAGAAAAAACAGCACGTGTTAATCTTGTTAAGGTTTCCAAATTTACTGCAAATTTTGGGATAGGCAAAGGATTTACTGTAATTACTGAAGAATGTATTTTTGGTCTTGGAAAAAACTCTTTAGGTTCAATATCAAATTCCTTTTTAATATCACATAGTAACTGGCTTAGCACTGATAAGGAACCATAATCTTTAGAATTGGGTCTTGCCGTAATGCGATCTGCTACCTCTTTTTGAAACATTAATGTCAAGTTCGTAAAAAATTTTATATTATTTAACCACTTTAAAAATAACACTACCGAGATATTGTAAGGCAAGTTAGCAATAACTTTGACTGGACGTTCTATCAGCTCTTCTTCTATAACGTGCAGTGCATCTGCTTCTATAATTTTATACTTTCCTTGATGCTCATTTAGCAGTTGATCATGGTGTTTTACTAAATCTCTATCTTTTTCTATAGAAAGTAGAGACTTTGGATTATGCACCAATATTTCTCTTGTTAATGCACCATATCCAGGACCAATTTCAATGACATTAAAATTCTCCAGACTACCAGCTAAAGCGACTATTTTTTTTGTTATCTCACTCGATAAAATAAAATTTTGCCCTAGACTCTTTTTTGGCTTCAGTAAAAATTTTCTCATATTATTTTCATTATACAGTATTTTATAAAAATTAGTTGACGAAAATTCATTGATAATTGTATATTATTAATGTGTTTAACGCCGGCTTAGCTCAATTGGTAGAGCAACTGACTTGTAATCAGTAGGTTGTCAGTTCAAGTCCGACAGCCGGCACTCTCGCCCATATAAGTAAAGTTGATGTCCTTTTTAATAGTAGCAAATTGGAAAATGAATGGAATGCGTTCTTCATTTGTTGACTTTATAGGCAAACTTAACAACAAGAGCAACGAAATCACCTCTAAATTAGTAATTTGCCCTCCTTTTACATCATTTCCAAGCAGTATAGAGTTGAACAATAATATTAATATAGGAGCACAGAATTGCCATCAGAAAAAGTCCGGTTCTTACACAGGTGAAATTAGCGCAGAAATGTTAAAAGAACTAGGGTGTACTTACGTAATACTTGGGCATTCTGAAAGGGCCAATGAAAAAGATAGTGAAATAAAACTTAAGTCGGAAATAGCAATAGAATCAGGCTTACACCCAATTATCTGTGTAGGTGAAAATTCAGAAGATTATAAGAATGAAAAAACAAAAGAAGTAATAGAATATCAATGCAAAAACCGCTTGCCAACACACGGTGAATATACCGTAGCATATGAGCCAATATGGGCAATAGGCACAGGTCATGTGCCAAATAATGATGCAATTGCTGAGGTGATAGAGGTAATAAAATTGTGTACTAGTAAAAAACACATTATATATGGTGGTTCAGTCAGTTCAGAAAATATAGAAAATTTGTTAAATATTTCAAATTTATCAGGAGTTTTAATTGGCAGTGCAAGCTTAGATTTCGATCACTTTTATAAAATCATACAACAGGTTGAAAAAAAGTTTTCTCTTATCAATTCTAAAAGTAGATAAGAGGGAATTACTCACTATAGAAATAGGGCTATCACGGGCGTCTCAGTAGATTCCGCTAACGCGTACTCCCTAGTCATACCGTCACGGTATCCGCTAACACGTAGCGAGATGAAGGTTGTCAAGGTAACACTGGTTTCCATACAAAAGTGGTGTCATCTAAGTAGCTGATACTGATTTCTATCCAAGACGCCAGTGCCCAGACTACTTGGATCCAGAAGACTTAATTTCAACCAAGTGGCTGCATAATAAAGGCTGGATTCCAGCGTCACGCGCTGGAATGACATCTTTCTTGGTGAACTCAAATCATAATGTTCGTACGGTTGTGGGCTCATAGCTAAAGTAATCTAGAAAATTAACGATATTTTATTCCCCGGTGAACGCTCTATTTTGTTTTCCAACTCTAGTTCTAAAAGAGCCATTAGAGATATGTTGGTAGAAAGTCCGCTTGCTAGTATAAGTTCATCTATGTCAACAGGTACAGAGTTAATATGATCAACTATAACAGATTTTGCCTGTTGTAATTTTTCTTGTTTTTGGTTAACAAAATGGTGCTCAACATCAAATAGGTTTTTTTGCTGCGGAGGTAAACTAAACCTAATACTCTCTATTATGTCATCAGCGGATTCGATAAGCTTAGCACCGTTTTTAATTAAATAATTACTACCACTACAGCGTGAATCTAAAGGGAAACCAGAAACTGCAAACACCTCTCTCCCTTGATTTAAAGCAAAATCTGCTGTTATTAGAGAGCCAGAACGTTTCGATGCTTCAATCACTGCAACACCCAGCGATAGACCAGATATAATTCGATTCCTCTGAGGAAAATATTGAGGCTTTGGTTTCGTAGCAAATGGAAGCTCAGTAATTACTAAACCACCGTTCCCAGTGATTTTTTTGTATAGATCAAAATTCTCTTTTGGATACACCACATCAATTCCGCTTGCTGTAACAGCAATAGTGGGATGATTTTTGTATATTACACTGTTTGCTGCAGTATCGATTCCTTTTGCAAATCCAGAAACAATAACAAAACCAGCTTCGCTTAAATCAAGTGCCAACTTATTGGCAAAATTTCTTCCATTCATTGAAGAGTTACGCCCACCGATTATTGCAATTATCTCACGGCTTAATAATGATATATCACCAAGCGCAGTTATTACAGGAGGACAACTAGAGATATTTCTTAAAAGATCAGGGTAATCTGGGTCACATGCGGGTATAATTTTAGCTCCAATTCTTTCTGCATTATTGATTTCTTCTCGTGCATCTTGAATGCCATACACCTTATTATTAGCCACCCTATTGAGATATTTCAACACCTCATCTAGCGATCCATGTGTTCTTAGTATACTAAAAAACTTTATTGGTCCTATAGTTCTAGCCAAGCTTAACCATACTTCTAATTCTTTGTTGTTCAATTTATTTATCTTCATAAAAGACTTGAATTTCTTATCAATTTAGTGTACCCAAGATAATACAAATATACAGTGTTTTATGACGCATTTTGTTACAGATAAATGCATAAAATGTAAATATACGGACTGTGTGGAAGTATGTCCCGTTGACTGCTTCTATGAAGGTAAAAACATGCTCGTGATTAACCCAGATGAATGTATTGATTGCGGAGTGTGCATACCTGAGTGTCCAGTAGATGCAATTGTAACTGATGATTCCATAAAAGATATTTTAGAACTAGATGAAGAGTTGCTGAGCAGCGAACAAAAAACTTTCAAGTCATTTTACAACATAAACGTAGAATACTCACAAAAATGGCCAAATATCACAGCTAAAAAACAACCTCTCTATACTGCAGAAGAGTATAAGGAAAAAAAGGATAAAACAACTTATTTTGAGGAAAATTTAGAATAATATTAACAAAGAAAAAGATCAGACTCCTTGCATAACCATATGAAAAACTAGCAACTCACTCTTCTTTGTCATTCCAGCGGGTGACGCACAATCGTACGAACATTGCAATTTGCAGGTGGCAGATGGTGTCATGCAAGTAGCTGACACTGGTTTCCATCCAAAAGGGCAGTGCCTCTATGATGTCATCCGAGTAGCCCCTATGATGTCATTCTAGTGCCTCTATGATGTCATCCCAGTGGCCTCTATGATGTCATCCGAGTAGCCCTCTATGATGTCATCCCAGTGCTTGACACTGGGATCCAGAAAAAAGAATGGTGTCATTCCAGTGCCCCTATGATGTCATCCCAGTGCTTGACACTGGGATCTAGCAAGCTTTGCTTGCAAATAAGTCTAATACGCGTCGCGTTTTATGCCAAAACACAATTGGAGTTACATGCAAAATAGATCCCAGTGTCAGCTACTCGGATGACAAAAAAAGGAGCACTGGGATGACACCATTTGTTGTATCTTAACAAAACAAACGTTCGTACAGTTGTGCATAGGATAGAGCTATAGAATTTTTCAAAGCGTTTTTTCTATTGAAGATAAGAGCATCTTTTATATATGCTATATAGTAAAACATAGAATGCTTATGGTTCCAACTATAGCAATTTTAAGTGGTGGGTTTTCTTGCGAAAGAGAAATATCGCTTATAAGTGGAAAAGCAGTAAAGAAGGCGCTTGATAGCTTTTCATATAATGCAATAGAAATAAATGTTGATAGCAACATTGCTGAAAAGCTTAAAAAAATTAATCCGGGCCTTGCTTTTATCGCTCTGCATGGACCTTACGGCGAAGATGGCTGCATTCAAGGTTTACTGGAGATTTTAGGTATAAAATATACACACTCAGGAGTTATGGCTTCTGCCGTTGCTATAAATAAAGTGATGTCAAAGCATATATTTCGATCCCTTAATATCGACACTCCAAAAGGTTATGTAATTAGCCGAGAAGATGTACTAAAAAATAATATTAAAATCGATTATCCGTACGTCTTAAAACCAATTAATGAAGGTTCAAGTATTGGAGTGTACATAATTTTCTCGCACGAGGATTACTTAGAACTGAAAGATAATAGTTCTACTATAATGGAAAAGATGATCGTAGAAGAATACATACCGGGCATAGAGTTACATACTGCTGTATTGCTGGATGAAGCAATTGGCACTATAGAAGTACGACCAAAAAATAAATTCTATGATTATGAAGCAAAGTATACAGATGGATTTGCAGAACATATATTTCCTGCTGAAATTCCTAACAATATATATAAAATGACCTTGGAACACGCACTGAAAGTTCATCAATTTTTAGGATGCAAAACTATTTCCCGCTCAGATTTCCGTTATAATCCCAAAAATAACACTTTAAAAATGCTTGAGATTAATACACATCCTGGCTTTACTGAGTTATCGTTAGTGCCAGAAATTGCAAAATTGGCAAAAGGAATCAATTTTAATGAATTAGTTAAAATTATTATTGAAGATAGTTTGCAGCACAAAAATATTAGGGATTTAAGTCATGTTGAGCAGTATTACTAGAAGCCAAAGGAGTTTTTTGCGTAAGTGTGCCTTGGTTATTATCACAGCACTTTTTCTTACGCTAATACTTTACAGCTCACTTGATAAAATAATAAATCGATTTAATTACTACTTTACTTGGTATAATGACTGCCTATCTAGTTTATTACTCAGTAGTGGATTTTCAATCGACGAAGTAGTCGTGAGCGGCAATAAATTTACAAACAAAAAGGATATTCTAAGTTTGACAGATAGAACGCAACCTATCCTGTATATATCACTTTCAAAACTTGCCGGTAACATACAATCCGTAAGCAGGTGGATAAAACACGTAAGAGTTCACAGAATTTTGCCCAATACTCTACACATTAATATAGATGAGCATAAACCGTTTGCTCTCTGGAAAGATAATAACAAAACCTCGGTAATTGATTTTGAAGGTAAAGTGATCGTAGATGACTATCTAGTAGATGATCTTGTTGTAATTACAGGACAAAACTCGTTATCAAACCTAGAATTTGTTAGAGATGTGTTGGAGAGTAAAACTCAATTAAGAGACCACATTTCTTCTTTTGCTTATATAGGGAATAGAAGATGGAATATCATACTTGATAACGATTCCACAGTAAAACTGCCTGAAGATAACCCTTATAGTGCATGGGACTATTTAAACCACTTACACAATACAACTGATTTTACTTTCAGCGATTGGAGTATTATTGATATGCGTATTACTGATAAAATCTTTGTGAAGAGGTGATCTGCTGTCATCCAAGCAGCGGGATACTTAACCGTCATACCGCGATTCATTCACGGTATCTCTTGGCATAGATCCCGCTAACACGTAGCGGGATGACGGTTGTCAGGCTAGCTGTCATCCCAGTAGCCTCCTTTCTCCTATCATCCCAGTAGCCTCCTTCTCCTGTCATCCCAGTGCCCTCTACCTTGTCATCCCAGTGTCTGGGCACTGGGATGACACCCTACTAGCGGAAGTTACTCTCAAATGTTTGTTCATGTTAGCTATAAATATTAAGAAATTTACCAAACGAAAAGAAAGGCAAAAGAAGCCCCGTGGTGGTTGGCTATTTACTATGTACTAAAATATCGGCGTTTTTTTTATTCTAAAACGCTTGATTAAGAGCGATTTAGCTGCTTTTAACTTGCAACTAACCTACACCGTAAGTGTTTAAGAAATTTACCAAGCAGGAAAAAAGGCAAAGAAACCCCATAGTAGCTAGCATTCAAATTCTCCCTTGTCAATTTGACGTTTTTTGCTGTCTTAAACGCTTTGTAAGCGCGTTTCGGCTTATATAGGTAAAAACCCAGAAATTTTTAAAGACATGCGATGCACGTAGTGCGAAAAATTAAACATGAGACGCCAAATACCCTAAGTTTTTTGTCATTAACCTGCACAGATTGCAAAGATAAATAAATAGCTTCAGTTTCATGATAAGGGGGCTGGCGAAGGGTGTCAAGGAATTTTTATGTAAGAGATCTATTGAAATGCCCCTATAAAATTATACTATTAATTAGTACACTGTAAATTTAAAATTATAAATATGTTAAGCAGATTGGTAATTTTGCTATTAGTTTTTATACTTCCTTTTTCTTCATACTCATACCAGTTTAGAACCAAAGCAAAGCAAGCAGTAGTCTTAGATTTAGCTTCAGACTCATTCATTTTTGACCATAATTCTGATGAAAAAATGGCCCCATCTTCAATGAGCAAGCTAATGACTTTATATATAGCCTTCGATTATCTAAAAGCTGGAATAATACACATGGAGGATAAATTTCGAGTAAGTAGAAAAGCGTGGGAAAGGAGAGGCTCTTCTATGTTTTTGAAAGAAGGTCAATCCGTTACGGTGAGGGAATTACTTGAAGGAATTACAATAGTCTCAGGCAATGATGCCTGCATAACACTAGCCGAGGGCATTGCAGGATCAGAAGAGAATTTTGTGGCTGAAATGAATGAAGTTGCACAAAATTTGAATCTGAATGACAGTCATTTTGTCAACTCAAGCGGGTGGCCAGATGAAAATCATTTTATGAACGCAAAAGACTTGGTAATGCTGGCAAAAAGGATTTTCACCGATTTTCCTGAATATTATGATTTATTTTCCGAACAATATTTGACATATAATGAAATTGTACAAAAGAATAAAAATCTTCTACTTTTTCACGATATTGGGGTTGATGGCTTAAAAACCGGTTATACAAATGCTGGTGGTTACGGCATTGTAGCATCTGCAAAACGAAATGATAGGAGAATTTTTGCTGTCGTAAATGGTTTAAACACTGAGAAAGAGCGAATAGAAGAAGCAAAAAGATTGATACAATACTCCTTAAATCATTTTAACACTAAGAAAATATTCGTTAAAGACAGCGTAGTTGAGGAAGTAAATGTTCTCTATGGAAAAGATAGAAAAGTGCCTATTACAGTTGCAAACGATGTTACCATAACTTACAACCGCAAATTGCATGACCAAATTAAGGTGCGTATTGAATATAAAGATATGATACCTGCACCCATTAAAAAAGGTCAAGAAGTGGGCAAAGTTTTTGTAGAAATACCAGGTATTGAGCAACAAACTACACCACTTTATGCAGCAAATGACGTGCAGGAATTGAATTTCGTAGAAAAGTTTTTTAGGATGTTGTTTTAAGTTTGATATTAAAGCAATTCCGAAAGAGAGATCTATTGCACTTTAGTGTAGTTTTAACTAACAATTTCTGTTACAATACAAGATTGAAATGTTACGAAAATGTGCTGGTTGTATTTGTTGCTGTCTAGTATCCTAGAGATACTGTGGGCTGTAACGCTAAAGTTTAGTAACAGTTTTACTAAAGTTGTGCCTTCGATTGCAACATTGGTAATTATGATCATTAGCATTTACTTTTTATCTCTTGCAGCATGCTTTCTACCTATTAGAGTATGCTATGCAGTTTCCTCTGGAATATGCACAATTGGAATAACTATAATTAGTGCAACCACTTTCACAGAGAATATTAATTTATCTCAAGTTTTATGTATCGTTTTAATTGTAATAGGAACCATAGGGCTAAAGCTCTCTATTTAAACCTAAAGTTTATGCATGAATTGGATATATTTACTCTTATCGTCACTAATTGAAGTGTTCTGGGTCATAACACTTAAGCATAGTTGTGGATTTACTCATCTCGTACCATCAATAATTAGCATACTCTCCATGGCTCTTAGTACATATTTACTTTCGCTCGCTACACGTTCTATACCTATCGGAGTATGCTATGCAATTTGGACTGGAGTGGGCGCTATAGGAGCTTCGATACTTGGAGTTTACCTATTTGATGAACCAGTTAATTTATTCGAAGTAATATGCTTTATTTTAGTTACATTCGGGATTATAGGATTAAAATTGTTTGATACTGCAAAACAAACTGTTGATAAAATGGAATAAAAGATCCCACTGGGATGAAAGAAGCAGATACTCCATATTGTCATGCAAATTGGAATCCAGACTTTTTTCTATACAGCATGGTGAAGACGGGAAACCGTAACCGTTCACACAATGGCGTCAACTTAAGGAAAAATGTCAGAGATTGTGTATAAAATTTCTCTCCAAATTTTTTATCATTAAATTATCCAAAGAGTGCAAGGGACAGCACTTTTGTTTCTGTTTTATTTCAACAAAGAAGTCTAAAATGTGTCCTTTTTAGGTGAAATATGCAAAAAGGAAAAAACCTTATTCTACAAATTAAAAATATAATATACTCGAAAACTTTTCAGAAAATCCATTGTGTTGAGTTTTACACGAACAAGAAAACTTCCTTTTTCGACAGTATTTTCTATGATTTTAAAGTTAGTTAAAAAAAGTTTGGGAATAGAATGTGAACTTATGGAGCCATTGACATGTACCCTCAAAGCAAGCTTTTTCTAAAGCAAGGTATAAGATTTGCCATACAGGCTTTCAAGAATTTAAGCATCCAAACAGCCTATCAGGATGAACCTGAGTTGGAGAGGCTATAGACTTATTGCAGCAGATGGTTCTGGTATGAGATTACCCAGCTCTGGGGAAATTGTATCCGAGTTTGAACCAAATGGAACAACAGGCACCATTGGCAATTTGTTTGTTGATTTGTGTACTTCGCTGATTTGTAGTGCTCGTCTTGCAGCTTGGAATATAGGTGAACAAACGTTGGCGGCAGAGCAATTACCCGAAGTTATCACTCAAATGCGTTTATTAAATCAAGAGAAATTATTATTTATCTATGATCGTCTTCAGTAAAATTCATTCAGCAGCATTATGATTTGGAAGTAGATTTTATTTTTCGCTTGCAAAAAAGAAATTATAGTAAGCTATGGGAACGCTGGCGAATTAGATTTTGATTTTATATTAGAAAATGAAAAGCTAAAAAATAAAATGAAAGGACAGAAAGTAAGAGTTATAGTGCTGACATTAGCCAACTGAGAAACAGAGTTTTTGACCGAGACTTTGGAGCAAAGCTTATGTGTTAAGGTGGCACATAGAGGAGTGCTATAAACGACTCAAAGTAGGAGCAGAGTTAGAGAATTTTTCTGGAGAGGCTGTATTACAAGAATTTTGGGCAAACTTGGTCATGTGCAATATATTATCGCTTCATATGTGTGATGCACAAGGGCCTTGGAACCCAGATCAAATTACTGAGTATCGTTTAAATTTTTCAGTTTTATTTGGTGTAATGAGGCAGAAACTCTATCAGGTATAGCATTTCTCATAATAGTCCGAACAGGTCATAGGAAGGCAGAATCAACAGCACGACGAAAGGATTCGAATAGAGGAATGTTTTTCCTGGCTCTTTTTTTTATAGCAAACCAATGATGCTCAATTTTGTTGAAATCTGGAGAATAAGGCGGCAGATACAAAATTTCTGCACCAACCCCTTTAGCAAGCTCGATAATCTTATCAGACTTATGAAAAGTAGCATTGTCAAGAATGACAGTCTGTCCAGGTTCCAAGATCGGTGTCAAAAATTGCTCAAACCATCCATTAAAAACATCCATATTACAGTGGCCTTCAAAGGTTAACGGAACAACTATCTTTCTTCCACTTAAGGCTGCAACCATACTGATTCGTTGAGTTTTCTTTCCAGATTTTAAGGCATAAAACCGCTGTCCTTTCTGGCAATATCCGTAGGGGTAGTCTTCGGTGTTATCAATGCCAGACTCATCTATATACACTAAGTTTTTAGGTTCTTTTGTCGCTATAATTTTCAAAAATTCAGCACGTTTTTCTTCGTTTCTTTCCTTGTATCCATATGTCTTTTTTTGCGCGTAAATCCAATTTTTTTAAGGGCTCGATAGATCGTTTGGATACTAACGTTGTTCCAAAGTTTAGCCATTTCCGATAGAGTCTTTCCTCCGTGTTCTCTGGCAAATTTGGCAAAGGTATCCCAGTCGGTAATTTTGTGATTGTAACCCCCATTTCCAAGTTTTTTTGATTGAAAGTCTCCTGTTTCTTTTCTTCTTTGCTGCCACTCCCATAAAGTAGTTCGTCCAATCTTAAATCTTGCTGCCACTGTTTCTCTGCTTTCTCCTTCGTCTAGCACTTCCATTGCTTTTTTTCTTAAATCATAACTATATGCTGCTGGCATTCAACCTCCTTATCATCATCTATCCTTATCCTATCACATCCGGACTTTTATGGAAAGAGCTATACTTATTGCGCCAAAAAACTTTCAAGCCCTTTTTAAGTATACGCGCTAAAGTTAAAATCCGACCGGGAGAGCCGCAATAAAGTAGATAAGCCTAAACGCCATCATGTCTTTAGGAGAGTTTGCTAATGAAAGTTCTTAAGTTGACGTCATTGGCTGAACGGATACGATTTATTTCAGTGCATGAGCTGGTCCTTTTCGGATTTTAGCGCTGTGTACATAACTGCACGAACGTCTAGTTTAGGGGTAAGAAAAATTAGGGCCTGCAAATTAATCCAAACACATAAGTGTAGTGTTACCACCAAATGCTGTAGTGTTAACACTTACAACTTTTTCTGTAGAAAAACGCTGTAAATAATGAGGACCACCAGCTTTTGGCCCAGTGCCAGATAGTCCTCTACCACCAAATGGTTGTATCCCCACTGCTGCACCTATCTGGTTACGGTTGATGTAGACATTTCCAACTGATATTTTTTTACTTATAGTGTCAATTTGACTTTGTATACGACTCTGCAAAGAAAACGTAAGTCCATATCCAGTACTATTTATATCACTTATAACTTCATTTAATTGTGACTTGTTAAAACGTATGATATGTAAAATAGGACCAAATACTTCTTGCTTTAATTGCGAAATTTTTTGTATCTCATAAATATATGGAGGAAAGAAATAACCATTATGAGAATTTGTATCCATGGGTACTTTAAATAACAGATTTGAATCTTCGTCCTCTGACATTTTTTGCGTATGTTGGATCAGCACATCGAGAGACGTTTTGTCAATTATTGGCCCAATATCGGTACTAAGTTGTATTGGGTCACCAATCTTGAGTTCTTGCGCTGCACCACATATCATTTTTATCTGCTTCTCTGCTATGTCCTCTTGAATAAACAGCACTCTAAGTGTAGAACAGCGTTGGCCGGCACTGCGAAACGCAGAAAGTACAACATCTGTAGTCACTTGCTCTAAGAGAGCGGAGCTATCAACAATCATAGCATTGAGCCCTCCTGTTTCAGCAATAAGCGGCACAATAGGCCCATCCCTATCCGCAAGCATTTTATTAATTATTTGAGCAGTTTGTGTTGAGCCAGTAAAAGCTACTCCAGCAATTCTATTGTCTGGAACTAATATTTTGCCTAAATATCCACCATCCCCAGGAATGAGGTGTAACACATTTTTTGGTATTCCAGCTTCATGTAGTATCTTAACAGCTTCGTAGGCAATGATCGGCGTTTGCTCTGCCGGTTTTGCCAGCACCGCATTACCTGCTGCAAGTGCAGCTGAAACCTGCCCAATGAAGATAGCAAGTGGAAAATTCCATGGTGATATACACAGGAAAACTCCTCTGCCTTCAAAAAAGATGAAGTTATCTTCACCCGTTGGACCTGGCAATCTTTTCCAGTCGCTCAGTTCATTTTTTGCTATCGTTGCGTAGTAACGTAAGAAATCCACTGCCTCTCTTACTTCTGCTATTGCATCGGATAAAATTTTTCCTGCTTCCACAATCAGAATGTAAATTAACTCCTTCATCCTTTCCTCAAGCAAATCTGCAGCTTTTTCGAGGTATTTAGCGCGCTCTACTGCTGAAACATTCTGCCACTTAGTAAAAGCACTATGTGCTATTTCAAGAGCGTTTAAAGCTTGATCGCTTGTTGCACTTGACACTTCTCCAATTACATTTTCCAAATGTGCAGGATTCACTACTTCGATAAATTCAGCACTATCAAATAGTGCCTTTCCATCAATTATTGGCCCAATTTGCCATTTCTTTTCACTAAATTTTTTTATATCATTTGCAAGTTGCGAAACTGTAATTGAATCACTAATATCCATTCCCAAGGAGTTTTTCCTTTCCTCTCCAAAAATATCTTGTGGCAATGGAATGCTTGAATGGGGTTCATACTCTAGGCTTTTAGCTTTTTCTAATGGATCTAAAACCAACTCTTCAATTTTAACGTTAGAATCATTTATTTGATTGATAAATGAACTATTAGCTCCATTTTCAAGAAGACGACTAATAAGGTATGGTAATAAATCACTGTGTTTACCAACCGGTGCATATATACGACAACTGATACTTGTTGCAAGTTCTGACATTGCATAATCATATAAACCTTTACCCATTCCGTGTAAGCGCTGAAATTCAAACCCAGGATGATTTTTATCAGCAAGCTCTATTATAGTAGCAAAAGTATAAGCATTATGAGTTCCAAAGCATGGGTAAAAGTGATTTACTTTGCTTAAAAGCTTCTGTGCACATGCAAGGTAACATACATCTGTGTAGCTTTTTCTTGTAAATACTGGATAACCGTTTAACCCTAGCTCTTGTGCGCACTTGATTTCTGAGTCCCAATATGCTCCTTTCACAAGTCTCACCATAATTTTATGTTTTGACCGAATAGCAACATCCTCAACAAAATCAAGAACAGACAAAGCACGTTTTTGATACGCTTGCACAGCCAAGCCAAGCCCTTCCCACTCAGAAAGTGACTCATCAAGACGCAATTGCTCGAATAAAACTAATGACATCTCAAGTCTTTCTGATTCTTCTGCGTCTATACATAATGAAATGTTGTATTTTTTTGCTTCATGACAAAGCTCTAATAGCTTAGCTCTCAGCTCTTCAGCTATATTATCGAATTGGCTGAATTCATAACGTGGATGCAACGCAGACAATTTGATTGAAATTCCATGCGATTTAAAGCAATCATTTATGTTAGTGGATTCACCTATAGCTTTTATTGAATGCATATATGAATTAAAATACTCTTCTGCATCCTCAGCTGTGTGAGCAGCTTCACCGAGCATATCAAAAGAGTATAAAAACTTACTATTGTCATCTAGTTTTGCGTACCTTAAAGCTTCTTCTATGGTTTCTCCAACAACAAAATGATTACCAAGCATAGACATTGCTTGTTTTACTGCTTTGCGAATGATCGGTTCTCCTAAATTCTTAAGTAACTTAGAAATTGCGTAATAGAACTTCGAATCGCCTTCATTATCTCTCAATATACTGCTACCTATCATCAAGCTCCATGTGGAAGCATTAACAAACAACGAAGAAGAGTGCCCTAAATATTTATTCCATTCCTGATTGGCAATTTTATCTTTGATTATTTCGTCTATTGTATAATCATCTGGTATTCTAAGTAGCGATTCAGCAAGACACATAAGCGCTATTCCTTCGTCGTTGGAAAGCGAGTATTGCTGCATAAAGGAATCTACAATACTTAATTTATTGTGTTTGATTTTTTCAATAACTTGTTTTGCAATATTATAAATTCTATTTTTTGAATCAGCCGAAAGCTCTGTTTTTTCTACAAGGCGACGTACATAACTTTTCTCATCAGTACGATAAAATCCTTGTAAACGTTTTCTGAGTTCATTAGGTTCTTGTATAGAGCTTATCATATATAATTATCTCCAAAAAATACTCCGACACCATATGTATGGTGAAATTATATCATAACTTTGCGCAGAGCAAATTGCTATTTACAAAGGGACCAGGGCTGGAGCTAAAAGAAGTCTAGTACTTACTTTTACTAAGTCGAGAGAAGTATGTAGCTCAATACTCCGCCATGCATTAAGTATTTAATCTCAGTTGCGGTTTGTACACAGCATTTGAGTTGAATTGATTGTTCTGAATTATCCTTTCTTTTGATGATACATTCTAGATTTCCATTTGGTACTACTTCACCTTTTATGCTTATTACCTCATCACCATCAAATACCTTTCTAGTTATTCCGTTTTGGAATATAAGTGGAAGAACACCCATGCCAACTAAGTTGGATCTATGTATGCGCTCGAAGCTTTCTGCAATGACAACTTTAACCCCCAACAATAAAGTACCCTTTGCTGCCCAATCCCTACTTGAACCTGTGCCATATTCCTTCCCTGCCACAATGATGAGAGCTTCCTTGTAGCGCATTGCTGCATCGAAAATTGACATAATTTCTTGAGAAGGAATATATTTTGTATATCCACCTTCGGTGCTAACCATTTCATTTTTTATTCTAATGTTAGCAAAAGTGCCACGCATCATTACATTGTGATTACCACGACGAGATCCATACGAATTAAAGTCCTGTGGCTCAATTCCAAGATTTTTTAAATATAGACCGGCAGGACTACTTGAGGCAATATTTCCCGCAGGGGAAATGTGATCAGTGGTTACGCTATCGCCAAACATTGCCAATATTTGTGCACCTTTTATATCGATTTTATTATTTTTAGGTGATAAATTATCAAAATAGGGCGGATCTTGTATGTAAGTGCTGTTTGCATCCCAATTATAGATTTCACTTTTTTCACACTTTATCTTTCGCCAATGTTCATCACCAGAAAAAACATCCTTATACTTTTGTATGAACATCTCACGTGTTACCACACTTTTAACGCAATCTTCGATTTCATTGTTTGTTGGCCATATATCTTTGAGATAGACATCATTTCCATTCTTATCTTTGCATATTGAATCTTTTGTCAAATCAGTTTGCACAGTACCAGCAAGTGCATATGCAACAACAAGTGGCGGAGATGCCAAGTAATTAGCTTTGACTAACGGATGAATTCTTCCTTCAAAGTTACGATTGCCAGATAAAACTGCAGCAACGGTTAAGTTTTTGTTTTTAATGCCATCTTCTATATCTTTATTAAGTGGACCAGAATTCCCAATGCAAGTTGTGCAACCATATCCAACTAGATTAAAACCCAAAGCATTTAGATCTACCTGCAATCCAGACTTTTCTAAATATTCTGTTACAACTTGTGAACCTGGAGCAAGAGAAGTTTTAACCCAAGGCTTTGATTTTAATCCAAGTTTAATTGCATTACGAGCTACAAGACCTGCAGCAATCATCACACTTGGATTAGAAGTATTAGTGCAGCTTGTTATTGCTGCAATAACTACACTTCCATCTTGGAGTTTATCGCTTTCCTTTGACTCATTAACTGAAAATGATTTAGAAAAAGACTCTGCCACTTGTGAAAGAAAAACCTTATCTTGTGGTCTTTTGGGACCAGCCATTACTGGCTTCACGCTTGATAAATCAAGCTCTAGTGTGTCAAAAAATGCTAATTCGTCATTGCTGCGCCACAATCCCTGCTCTTTTGAATAGACTTCAACTAATTTGATCAGCTCTTCTGGTCGCCCTGTTAAATGTAAATAATCGAGTGTTTTCTGATCAATTGGAAAAAATCCACAAGTTGCACCATACTCCGGGGCCATGTTTGCTATAGTGGCTCTATCTGCCAAAGATAAATAATCTAAACCATCACCATAAAATTCTACAAACTTACCAACAACGCCTTTTGTTCTTAGGATATTGGTAACCGTCAGCACTAAATCGGTCGCAGTTACTCCTTCCGACAATCTGCCAATTAATTTAAATCCAACTACTTCTGGAATCACCATACTAATTGGTTGACCAAGCATCACAGACTCAGCTTCTATGCCTCCAACACCCCAACCAAGAACTGATAATCCGTTAACCATTGTAGTATGGCTGTCAGTACCAACTAAAGTATCAGGATATATGACTCCATCATTATTACACACAACTTGCGCTAAATATTCAAGATTCACTTGGTGGCAAATCCCTGTGCCAGGCGGCACTACTCTAAAATTTGTGAAGGACGATTCTCCCCACTTTAAAAATTGATATCTCTCCAAATTTCTTTTTACTTCTAGCTCAACATTCTTACTGAATGCGGAAACACTTCCATAATTATCTACTTGAACAGAATGGTCAATCACAAGGTCAACCGGTACAGACGGATTTATATTGCTCGGGTTTCCTCCATTTTTCTTAACATAACTCCGCATTGAAGCTAAATCAACAACAGCAGGAACCCCTGTAAAATCTTGCATCAACACCCTTGCTGGTTTATAGCTAATTTCGTGATTAGTGTGTTTATTAACGCAGTCTGCTAGTACTCTTATGTCATCCAGCTTTACGTTTACTCCATCTTCATTGCGCAATAAATTTTCAAGCAGAACCTTAAGTGAGCAGGGCAATTTAGTCACATCTATTCCTAAAAATTCACTAGCACTACTTAGGCTAAAATAGTTGTATGACTTCCTGTCAATGTTTAAAGTCGTTTTTGCGTTTAAAGAATTATTCATCCTGCATAACCATTTTTAAGTGAAAAATCAACTAATGATGTCATTCCAGTGCATGACACACAACTGTACGAACGTCCCGTGTTGCAGTAGAGTAAGCATAACTACCAATGTCATCCCAGTGCCCAGACACTGGGATCCAGAAAATTTGATTGCAAATAAGCACGCTATACAACACTTTTGATGAAATTGAACAACGAAACTGGATCCACAACTGTACGAACATTGTGATTTGAGAATAATCTCCGCCAGGAAGGGTGTCATCCCAGTGCTTTGGCACTGAGATCCAGAAAACTTAATTTTAAATAAGTACACCAGATAGCTGTATAATAAGAACTGGATTCCAGTATCACGCACTGGAATGACATCATTTATTATGCAACATCGTGTCACATTGCAACGTTCGTACAGTTGTGAACTAGATCCCAGTGTCACGCACTGGGATGACAAGAATAATTTGCACCTGGATGACAAGGATGAAGTACATTTGGATGACAACTGGATATATAGATCACATTCAAAATTATTATGCATATTCTGCTTCATTTCAGATATTTCCTCCTTTGGTACCTCAGTAGCACAGCTATTTTCAGCTATATATTACACTGTATTAGTTAAAATTGGAATTACTACCGTTACTTTTTTGTTGTTGACCTTGCTGCTCATACATAGTTTCAAAATCTATAGGATCTAGCATCAGTGGGGGAAATCCACCACTACTTGTAACTCTTGCAATTATTTCTCTTGCAAAAGGGAAAAGAAAAGTAGGTCCGCCAATAAACAAAGCTTGTCTTACCTCTTCCTCACTCAACTCTTTTAAATTTTCTATTGAAAAAATGCCACAATATTTCGTCTCACAAATGAAAGCTACGCCATCTTTTATGCCTTCATCTTTTACCATTGCTTTGACTTCTATATGCAAAGTAATTTCATGGAAAGATTTTTCTTCATTCGCTCCTTCTTTGTTTTCCATTCCTTCTAATTTCGCTGAATTGATATTAACCATTACATTAATATCGGGAGCTCTACTAGAAGAAAGGAATGGCGAATTCGGATTCTCAAACGATAGATCTTTAACATATTGACCGTGAATTCTCATTTTTTGTTGTGGCATTTCTTACGTCTCCTTTAATTAAGTTGAGATATTTAATACTTTCTTATATAATATATTCATTTACAAACGAATAGCAAACCTGATTATAAGTTGATATGAAAAACATATTTTCATTAATAATTAATAATGTTCGGATACTTTATATGCCAAGGAGTTAAGTTACTATGATAGAGCTTGCAATATATGCTTTATTAGCGGCGTTCATTTTTTCACGTTTGTATAATTCTTTAGGAAGGTCAGCCAACCTCAACCTAAAAAACCTAACTAGTGTATTGGATGTAAGCCGAAGTAGAGAAGATGTAGTAGAAAACATTGAGGGTTACATTGATAGCAACAACAAAAGTTCAATAAAAGTTACTTATGAACAAATATTACAAAAAAACAAGAACTTCTCCATTTCCCACTTTATAGAAGGTTCAAGCATAGCTTTTGAATTAATAATAAAGTATTTCAATCAAGGAAATCTGTCCCAGTTAAAATCTCTCTTGGATAAAGATTTATACAACAACTTCGTAGAGAAGATTAAACATCGTAAAGAGGTGCACGAGTCTATAATTGTTTCTGTCGTTTCACAAAAGATTTTAGAAATAAAGCTAGTAAAAAATGTAGTGTTTATTGCAGTATATTTCCTTTCAGAGCAAATTAACTTTATTAAAGATAGCTCAGAAAATATAATATCAGGTAGTACATCCACCATTAATAAAGTTGAGGATGTATGGCAATTCAAAAAAAATATTAATTCATCAGACCCAAGCTGGTTGCTTGTTTCTATTCACTATAAAAAGACAAGTAACGATAAGACAAATGATAAGTAAGATGAGTTTTATTTGAAATGGAAAGCAAGCTACGCGAAATAGTACTTGACACTGAAACGACAGGTCTTGACACTGAATCTGGTCATCGAATTATTGAAATAGGGTGTGTGGAATTAATTAACCGCATTCCAACAGGTAAAGTATTCCATCGGTACCTTAACCCAGAAAGAGATATACCTTATCACTCGTTTAAGATTCACGGTATTAGTGAAGAATTTTTAGAAGATAAACCATTATTTTCAGATGTTGCACTTGAATTTCTTGACTTTATATCTAATGATATTTTGGTAATTCACAACGCTGAATTCGATGTTAAGTTCCTTAACATGGAGTTAAGCAAGCTGAATGCTGGGTTAATTTCCTCAGATAGAGTGCTAGATACATTACCTCTTGCGAGGAAAAAATTCGCAGGATCACCTGCTTCTTTGAATGCATTATGTAAGCGTTTTGATATATCGCTAGAGAATAGAGAATTGCACGGAGCACTAGTTGATGCTCAATTGCTTGCAAAGGTATATGTTGAACTTACAGGAGGGTTACAAACCTTTCTGTTTGATAATGAATGCAATCAGGACAGTAACTCCACATTCGTTCAGCATAAAGTACGTAATCTAACTCCCAGAGAACATTCACCAAATAGTGAAGAAATTGATGAACATAAGAAACTGTTAGACAAAATTAACAATACACTTTGGAATAAATATATTGAATAGGTTAACCAATAAAGATACAATTCAATTTTACTGAGAGCATTCTAATGGTAAGGTTTATAAGATTATTATCTAATGTGCTAGCAGCATTAGCAGTTGTTTTTTTAGGTTATTGTTATTTCACTAAAAAAGGCATATTTGCCCCAGCAGCGATTCACAACGCAGAAGTTAAGATAGGCGGAGATTTTTCTTTAATTAATCAGGACGGACAGATCTTGCGCAGTAGTGATTTTAAAGATAAATACATGATGATTTTCTTTGGGTTTTCCTCATGCAAAAGAATTTGCCCTATGAACCTTGGAATAATTTCAGAAACACTTGCAAAGTTAGATGAGAAAACTAACAACAAGCTACAAACATTCTTCATCACAGTCGATCCTGAGCGCGATAGCACGGAAAGACTTAAAGAATTTCAGCAGCAATTTGACCACAGAATACAAATGTTAACTGGTGAAAGAGAAAAAATAGACGAAGTAATTGCAAAGTATAAAGTATATGCTAGCAAAGTTGGTGGAGAAGAAGAAATCAACCATTCTTCAATAATGTACCTTATTGGCCCTGGAGGAAAATATGTTACACACTTTGCAGCTGATTTAAATTCAGACGAAAGTCAATCTGATAAGATTTTGGCTGAGATAAGAAAATACGTAAACTGAATTATAGATTTTTCTGTTAATTAGTCGAGCATGCAACTGCATGAGCATTATGATTTGAGAGCAATCTCCATGGGAAGACACACACAACTGTACGAACGTTGTAGTTTGGGAGCAATTCCCACCAGTGGGGTGTCATCCCAGTGCCCAGACACTGGGATCCAGCTTCTATGCAACTTAATTAAAAACGTTTGTTTTAGCGTAAGACAACTACCTTTAGCTCATCAGCTCAGTTATAAGCAAAATTTCTGGATTCCAGTGTCAAGCACTGGAATGACATCATCTGTTGTGCAATTTACCTTCAAAAATAAATGTTCGTACAGTTATGGAAGACACATTGGAATGACACTATTTGCTGTCTTCAAAAATAAACATTCGTAAAGTTGTGCTTTTAATATGGGTTATCAGTTTAAAAATGTTGCTAATCAGCATATATGAATGTAATATTAATTAACATTCATAAACGAAGCAATACCATGGAAAATAGTTATAATGCCGATGCAATAAAAATCTTAAGGGGTCTTGATGCTGTAAGGAAACGTCCAGGTATGTACATTGGTGACACTGACGATGGATCTGGCTTGCACCACATGGTATATGAGGTTATTGACAACGCAATAGATGAATCTTTAGCTGGATATTGTGATAAAATTGAAGTTAGCATAAATAAAGATGGTTCAGTATCAGTAACCGACAATGGTCGTGGCATTCCAACTGACATTCATGAAGAAGAAGGAATATCAGCAGCAGAGGTAATAATGACTCAACTCCATGCTGGTGGTAAATTTGACAGTAATACCTATAAAGTTTCTGGGGGATTACATGGTGTTGGAATCTCAGTTGTGAATGCATTATCAAGCTGGTTGGAATTAATTATTTGGCGCAATAAGAAAGAACACTTTATGCGTTTTGAAGATGGTGAGTCTATTGAACCTTTAAAGGTAGTCAACGAAAATACAAACAAAAGAGGAACTAAAGTCACGTTCATGCCATCAACAGAGACTTTTAATGGCATTAATTTCAGTTACTCAACGCTTGAAAGTCGTATAAGAGAATTAGCATTTTTAAATTCAAATATCGACATTACTTTACGTGATCTGCGCAATGAACCATATATAGAATCTCATTTCAATCAGAGCAATCAATCTAAAGACAATTTTGGTACAGCGAATTTTGTGCGGTACTTAGATAAGAATAAGACACATGTAACTAAAATTGCCAGTATGAAAGGAGATGCAGAAGATCTCGGCATCAGCTTGGAAATATCGATGGAATGGAATGATTCCTACTATGAACATATGTTATGCTTCACAAATAATATAAGACAACAAGATGGTGGTACGCATTTGGCAGGATTTAGATCTGCACTAACTAGATGTATCAATAACTATGCAACTAATGAAGGGTTTTTAAAGAAAGCAAAAGTAAATTTAACTGGAGAGGACGTTAGAGAAGGTTTAACTTGTGTTTTATCTCTCAAGATGCCTGACCCTAAGTTTTCTTCACAAACAAAAGATAAACTAGTTAGTTCTGAAGCACGTGCAGTTGTAGAAAGTATAGTTTCTGATAAATTGAGCACAATCCTTGAAACTGATCCCAAATTGGCGGCAAGCATAGTAGAAAAAGCAATTAGGTCAGCAAAAGGAAGAGAAGCCGCAAGAAAAGCACGAGAGCTAGTTAAAAGCAAAAACAATATTGATATTGCAACTCTGCCAGGAAAGCTTGCTGATTGTCAGGAAAAAGCTCCTGAGTTATCGGAATTATTTATAGTAGAGGGTAATTCAGCAGGTGGTACTGCAAAGCAGGGGCGTAATCGTAAAACACAAGCAGTGCTTGCCTTAAGAGGAAAAATTCTAAACGTAGAACGTGTAAGTTTAGATCGTATTTTTTCATCTGCAGAAATAGGCTCTTTAATTACTGCAATTGGTGCTGGAATAGGGAGTGAACACTTCGATATTGAAAAAGCTAGATATCATAAAATTATCATCATGACAGATGCAGATGTTGATGGTTCACATATAAGAACTTTGATTCTGACTTTCTTTTTTAGACACATGCGTGAAGTTATTGAAAAAGGCTACTTATACATAGCACAGCCACCCCTCTATAAAGTTACAAAGAATGCTAAAGACACTTATATTAAAGATGACGAAACTTTTGAAGAGTATATAATAAACTCAGCAGTTAAAAGATTAACACTAAGTAGTACAGCTACAGAATTTAACGATTTGCGCCTTATTTTGAATAAATGCGTTAGCATTTCTAATATTAGCAAAAATTATGATAGAGAGATACCACAAAATCTCTTAGAGTCATTGCTAATTTTAAGCAAAAAGAATGCTCTATCATCGGCTGATGATATATTAAAGTATTTGAAGTTAATGTACAGCGAATATACTTGGGAAGTGGAAATAAAAGATGAAGAAAAAGAAATTCACATCTCTAAATTGTTTCAAGGATTGGCAGACAAATATATATTTGCACTTAGTATGCTTGAAGGCAAAGATATGCAAAACATATTAAGTTTGCTTGATGGTATAAGTAATTTATTTAATGGTGATTCATTTTTAAAATCACAAGAAACTGAAATAAGAATCACTTCTCCAAGTACGCTTGCAAAAATAATAATGGACTATGGTAAAAAGGGTTTAACTCTGCAGAGATTTAAAGGTCTTGGTGAAATGAATGCTGATCAGCTATGGGATACTACGTTAAATCCTGAGGCTAGAACTTTACTAAAGGTTGAAATAAAAGATTGTGAAGAAGCTGATTCCATATTTTCAATACTAATGGGTGATATAGTTGAACCACGCCGTGATTTTATTAATAGCAATGCACTCAACGTGCATGATGTTGATATTTGAACTTTTAGCAAAATGTACGAACGTTACGGGTTTAAGCAAAGACTGTGTCATTCAAGTAGCTGACACTGGTTCCTTTATAACGGTGTCATTCCAGTGCTTGACACTGGAATCCAGGTTGCTCACAAGCAAACTAGCATAGAAAGTGGTTACAACGTTTTCGATGAGATTGCAGAAAGGCTGGATTCCAGTGTCAAGCACTGGAATGAAAGCAGTCCTACGTCATGCCGCGATTCATTCGCGGTATCTCTAGATCCCGCTAACAAGCAGCGGGATGACGGTTGTCAGGGTGTCATCCCACTACCTTCTCCTGTCATCCCAGTGCCTCCCTCCCCTGTCATCCAAGTAGCTTGACACTTGTATCTTTATGATGTGAGGCATTAGAGCTAAAATACCTCACAGGGAGGGTGAAGCTGATGCGACGCTAATGCCATTAAGGCCGAATCCCAGATTTTGCTTCCCTCCCATAGAGTTATAGCTCTTCTCATAATAATCCAAATAAGGTAAGAATGGATTTATGGTAGAGGGGTTTGTATGCCAGCAGCGTATAGTTACGACTTAAGGAAAAAAGCAATGGAAGCATTGGATGAAGGAGAAAGTAGAGCAACTGTTGCCAAGAGATTTAAAATTGGAAAAACGACTTTATATGAGTGGCAGAAAAGGCGTGAGGAAACGGGAGATTTTCAGTCAAAAAAGCCTGGAAGCGTAGCATAAAATTACCGACTGGAATGTCTTCACCGAATTTGCAAAAAACCATGGTGGCAAGACTCAGTCAGAGATGGCCAAACTCTGGAGTCGACAAATGATTCACCGCGCACTTAAAAATATTGGATTTACAAGAAAAAAAGACCTACGGATATAAAGAAAGAAATGAAGAAAAGCGAGCTCAATTTGCAAGGGTTATAGCGACAAAACATCGTGATAATCTTGTATATATTGATGAATCTGGGATATACAATACAGAAGACTACCCATACGGATATTGCAGAAAAGGAGAGAGGTTTCATTCACTAAAATTAGGTAAAAAAACTCTGACCTTACCCAGAAAAAGTGGAGAGAAAGTTTGGAATGTTTTTCACAAAGAGAATGATGAATCAAAATGCTCAGGAATGCAATAGTTAATAGTGGAGTGTCTACGTTGTTTGTTATAAAAAATTTCTATATATTCAAATATAGCAGTTTTGATATGCTGTTTAGAGTGCCGAGAGGTGTCTATTGGTAACTCCCTTTTTAGAGAACTGAAGAAGCTTTCCACAACAGAATTGTCGTAACAACAACCTTTATGACTCATCTATGTTTTTTATGGATAAGAGATATTGATAACCTTGCGAAGTATATTGTGAACCTTGATCACTATGTAATAGTAGATTTTTGGCAGGTTTACGCTTGTTAACGGCCATTAATAAAGAGTCCATAACCAATTGTTTATTTATTGAACTGCTCATTGACCAGCCAACTACCATGCGTGAATATAGATCGATTATTGTTGCCAAATATAGCCATCCTTCTTTGGTTTTTATATAAGTATAGCATTTCTCATAATAGTCCGAACAGGTCATAGGAAGGCAGAATCAACAGCACGACGAAAGGATTCGAATAGAGGAATGTTTTTCCTGGCTCTGTTTTTTATAGCAAACCAATGATGCTCAATTTTGTTGAAATCTGGAGAATAAGGCGGCAGATACAAAATTTCTGCACCAACCCCTTTAGCAAGCTCGATAATCTTATCAGACTTATGAAAAGTAGCATTGTCAAGAATGACAGTCTGTCCAGGTTCCAAGATCGGTGTCAAAAATTGCTCAAACCATCCATTAAAAACATCCATATTACAGTGGCCTTCAAAGGTTAACGGAACAATTATCTTTCTTCCACTTAAGGCTGCAACCATACTGATTCGTTGAGTTTTCTTTCCAGATTTTAAGGCATAAAACCGCTGTCCTTTCTGGCAATATCCGTAGGGGTAGTCTTCGGTGTTATCAATGCCAGACTCATCTATATACACTAAGTTTTTAGGTTCTTTTGTCGCTATAATTTTCAAAAATTCAGCACGTTTTTCTTCGTTTCTTTCCTTGTATCCATATGTCTTTTTTTGCGCGTAAATCCAATTTTTTTAAGGGCTCGATAGATCGTTTGGATACTAACGTTGTTCCAAAGTTTAGCCATTTCCGATAGAGTCTTTCCTCCGTGTTCTCTGGCAAATTTGGCAAAGGTATCCCAGTCGGTAATTTTGTGATTGTAACCCCCATTTCCAAGTTTTTTTGATTGAAAGTCTCCTGTTTCTTTTCTTCTTTGCTGCCACTCCCATAAAGTAGTTCGTCCAATCTTAAATCTTGCTGCCACTGTTTCTCTGCTTTCTCCTTCGTCTAGCGCTTCCATTCCTTTTTTTCTTAAATCATAACTATATGCTGCTGGCATTCAACCTCCTTATCATCATCTATCCTTATCCTATCACATCCGGACTTTTATGGAAAGAGCTATAATATCAGTTACCCATACTTTATTTGGTTGATCGACAATAAAGTTTTGGTCTAATATATTGGGAGCTACGACTCTACTGTCCGTTTGTTGTTTCTTAATTTTAAATTTTCTTCTCAATATAGCCTGAATACCATTTTTCTGCATAATACTTTGCACTGTTTTTAAGTTGCAACTTTTACCCAAAGCCTTTAATTCAGCATGAATTTTAGGAGCTCCATATCTACATTTAGAAGCTTGATATATTTTTTGAATATCTGCTAATAACTCTTTATTTGCTGATTCTCTACTGCTTATTTTCCTTGTAGTCCACTTATAGTAGCCACTAGCAGAAAACCCTACATAATTCCTGCACTTTATAGTGTTTACTATGCTCTTTTATGAAAAAATATTTTACTCTTTTTGACTGGCAAAATATCCCAGGGCTTTTTTTAAAATGTCTCTTTCTCTTGTTACTTTTGCTAACTCTTTCTGTAAATCAAATCTCTCTTTGTCATAAGGTGCTACATCTGGAAATGCATTTGCCGCTGACTTTTTTTCGTTATTTTTCTTCATCCATTTTCCTAATACACTATCCCTTATTCCTAGATCTCTTGCTACTTTTGCAACTGGTTGACCTACCTTTCTTTGTTCATTTGCCAGCTTAACAGCTTCCAATTTGAATTCTGCCGTATATTCTCTTGCCATTTCTAATCCTCCAAAATTTTATTTTACCCGAAAAAACTCCTTTCTTTCTCTCCACTTTTTCTGGGTAAGGTCAGTTTACTGGCCTCTCCATGAGTGAGATTGAAAAATTAAGTGGAAATCTGTGAACGGTTACCTTGGATGACAGAAAAGAGTGTTGGAAGGAGGCAATATTAAAAACTTAATTTCAGTCCAGCCAAGAACACATAACCAGAGCTGTTATTTTCTATTTTAGGCTCTTTTGTACTAAACTTTACAATATCGAAATAGTATGAAGTACCTAAAAAAAGAGAATTTTCAAGACTTAAAGCATATGATGTTAACTCGTTTGTACCTTCGCCTGCAATATCCCTACCACTACTAAAATATGTTAAGCTCGATTTGTAAGAATCAGAACGGTAAGCGATACCTGCATTCATATAATACGTATTATTTGTTTCAGGATTACGCTTCTCACCAGATTTACCACCATTACCATACGAAAAAATGCAATCAAGATCGAACAATTTTAGCTTCAAACCAAAATTCCAGTGTAGTAATTGATTGCGGCATTCATAATTTTTAGAAGTCCCATCTGAGCAATCAGTTAAATTTTCTCTTGCAAATTCACCAGTTAAGGCAGTAGTAAAACCTATATCATCTGACAAGCTGTTTTTATAGGAAAGGCCAGCAGCAATTAAATTGCTGTACTGTAAGTTATTTTTTCCTGGAACATAACTGAATCCGAGTTGAAAGTTATAGATTTCAGGGGAGATGTAGTTAATTGATGATTGTTTTAACCCTAGTTCGAGTTCATTATAATCGCTATAAATATTGGGCTTGACCCAGAACACCTTGTCTTGATCATATCCAGGGTCACCATCTTTTTTATGATCACCGCGCAAATTTGCATAGTTTGTCCAATGACCATTTACTCCTCCAGCAGCTGCATAAATTTTTGAAGTGTTAATTAACATGCTCTGACCAACTAAACTTCTTTTACCATATTCAATTGATCCAAGTTCCTGGTTTTTTATGATAAAATACCATTCCTCCATGTCTAACTTTTCTATGTCTAACGCTTTTAGGTTTGCAATACCAGAAACCCCTACCTTAACATTAACCCCCATTTGAGTATTTGGATAAACTTGCTGTAAATAAAGAAAGCGCAAGTATGAATAACTTGAAGTTTTATCCTTAGGCTTAGCATTGAAAGAATCTCTGTTGAAGGCGTAGCCGAATCTCAAATCTATTTTTCCGTCTAGTTCTGCATAAAATATTTCCTTATCCAAAATTGTTTTAGAGCTAGCACTATTCTGCAAAAACAATGATGAAAGCAGTGCTACCAGGTAGTACTTTAACTTCATAAATAAACTTAAATCTTTATAAAAATTTAAGTTTAAACTCAATATAAATAAAAAACAACTTTTCAGAAGGCACCGCTGGTAGATTTTGCTGCCTGTTTTTGAGCTATATTCCCATAAATTATTGATACACTTGGTAATTTTTGCATTAATAACTGCTTATTAATGGCAGAATGTATACGATTAATTATTTTAGATGTACTTTTTACATCGCAGTTAATCAAAACAAAAAGCACTTTATTCTCATCAATATACCCTAGAAAATCATCACTACGGCAATTTTTATAAAAATGTTCTATGATAACTTTCAGTGCATTATTTGTCTCACTACAGCTACTATTTAAGCCAATCACTCCTATAGCTGCATTAATTTGATGTTGAAAGGCAAAATTTAATATAACGTATAACTCTAGAATAGTGGACTCATTGCCCGGTATATCGAATAAGTCATGGTTTTTATATTTTTTACCCATTAGATATTTATCTCTAAAGATTCCTAGTTTATGGGACAAACTGATATCACGTATTAATAGCTCATAATTTATTTTATTACTGGCAAATTGTGCAGTGCGGAAAACTTTTACTTTTGTCCTGATATCTTCTCCTTTAGCATCAGTTAAGGAAAAATCTATCACTTTAGGTAATATATCAAGTAAATCGTGCCCATTTTCGGTATACTCTAAATAATTCTTCATGTCGTCAGCTGTTCTTGCACTTAAAATATTGATTAACGGCTTATTAAGTAAATTCCCTTCCTCGTATTTTAACAAATTCCTTGCGGCTTGATTGAGCCCTAAAATTAACACGTTTTTTTTCTTATTATCCTGACAAACAGATACCACAGCATCATCTTTTCTTCTTGCAGTTATGAAATCATCCATACTTTCATTCTATACAGCGTATTTATAAGTATAATAAGATTATATTAAGATTTACTTACTTATTAATATGCTTAATTGGGTATAGGCAAAATGTCATATGGGATGGCTTTGTTGTAGAAGAATCAAGATTACTGTTTATAGACTTCAAGTTACTGCAAAAAATATTTTAAAACATAGTGATATCTTGACTTTACCTAGTTAATATTCCAAATTATAAAAAAACAGATAGTTCTATGACGACAAGTCTATTACAAGGCAAAAAGGGATTAATAACCGGAATAATAAATAAGAGATCAATAGCATACGGTATAGCAAAAACTCTCTCAGAGCACGGAGCAGAACTTGCAATCACCTACCAGAATGAAATAATAAAAGAAAAACTATCACCAATAGCAGATGAACTAAATGTGGAGCTAATATTACACTGCGACGTTTCAAATGAAAAAATCATAGATAACGCTTTCGAAATAATAGAGAAAAAATGGGGTACTCTTGACTTTTTGGTGCATGCAATAGCATTCTCCGATAAAAATGAGTTAGATGGTAAATATGTCAATACTTCACTGGATAACTTCCTCAATGCAATGCATATATCGTGCTATTCTTTTACTGCTTTAGCGCAAAGGGCTGAAAAAATGATGTCAAATGGTGGTAGTTTACTTACTTTATCTTATTATGGCGCTGAAAAAGTTATGCCAAATTATAACGTTATGGGTTTATGTAAAGCGGCACTTGAAGCAAGTGTAAAATATATAGCATGTGATCTCGGGCCACAAAATATCAGAGTAAATGCAATTTCCGCTGGTCCAATCAGAACTTTAGCATCTTCTGGAATAAGCGATTTTCACTCCATATCAGAATGGAATAGAAATAATTCTCCGCTCAGACGCAATGTTACAATAGAGGATGTTGGCAAGGCAGCGTTATACTTATTAAGCGACTTAAGTAGTGGCACTACTGGAGAAATTTTGCACGTTGATTCAGGATATAACGTTGTGGGAATGAAGGTAGTTGACTAACAAAGCACTAGTTCCTTCGGGTTCATACACAACTCTATCAGGAGTTTTGTGACTGTGATTGCAGAAAACATCGAACATAAAATTCCTATTGATAGAGTGACAGAAAAGCCTCTTATTGCTCCACTGCCAATAATGAACATTATTCCTGCAGCAATTAATGTAGTGATATTTGAATCCAGTATTGTCTTTATAGCGTTTTTAAACCCTTCTTCAATAGCACGTTCCACTCTCTTGCCAGATTTGATTTCCTCACGAATTCGCTCAAATATTAAAACATTTGCATCCACCGCCATACCAACAGTAAGTGCAATACCGGCAATTCCAGGTAAAGTTAGAGTTGCTTCAAGCAGAGTGAGAATTGATAATATAAGAACTACATTAGAAAAAAGTGCAACAGAGGCCAATACACCTAATTTGCCGTAAGTGATGATTATAAATAAAGCCACGGCTATAATAGAGATTGTTGCTGCCATTTCCCCTGCCTTTATTGATTCTTCTCCAAGACTTGGGCCAATGTTTTTTTCTTCAATTATTTTAAGTGGTGCTGGCAGTGCTCCAGATTTTAAAAGTATTGCAAGTTCGCTTGCTTGTTTTTCAGTGAAATTACCGCTAATTTCTCCCTCTCCATTTAAAATTGGCTCACGTATTGTAGGTACTGTTAAGACTGTGTTATCCAGAACAATTGCAAAAGGTTTTCCCACATTTTCTTTAGTGATTTTTGCGAATCTTTTACTCGCTATGCTGTCAAATTTAAAATGCACTGTTGGTTTACCTAAGTGACCAAATCTAACTGATGCGTTAACCAGCGAATCACCACCTATTTCAGTTTTGCGGAATATTGGATAAGAATTACCTAAAGAATCCTTGAGCATGACAGTGGTTTCATGGTCTATATCCTGCACCTTGGCTATGTTAGTGTTTGCCAAATGAAAAGCTAGCTTAGCAGTTTTGCCAAGCAGAAATTTTATCTGCTTGGTATCTTCTACTCCAGGCACCTGCACTAATATTTTATTCTGCCCTTGTTTTTGAACGCTGACTTCCTTTGTGCCAAGTTTGTCCAAACGGCGCTGGACATTGTTTATTGATTCTGCAGCTACTTCACTGATCAAAGAATTTTTATAATGGGGTTTATACGAAATGAGAATCGAAGAATCTTTTCTATTTAGCTCTAAATTTGGATTTATCGCATTAATCAACACAGATGCTTTTTTATAATCATCAATATTATTTAAAGTTATAACGCTATTTTGTACGTTAGATTCAATATTTTTTGTTAGCAATGTCTCTTTTATTTCGTTAGCTAGCATGCTTAGCTTTTCCTTAAAATAGAAGTCTAAGTCTATGTTTAAAAGCAAAGATGCCCCTCCTTTCAGGTCAAGGCCTAAGTTTATTCTTTTTTTCGAAATAAAAAGCTTATTATCAAAGAAATTTGGCAGTGTTATGTATAAAGCAAATAAACAGATGCATAATACTGAAAAAGATTTGACTATAAGTCTGTTGTACATAAATTGTAGGTTTAAAATTGTAATAATTGATTGTAAGTTAAAAATAGATTTTTGTAAAATTCTCTATTTGACCTTACCCAGAAAAAGCAGAGAGAAAGTTAAGACGTTTTTATCATGAGAATAAATTGTGCAGGAATGCAATAGTTATAGCATTTCTCATAATAGTCCGAACAGGTCATAGGAAGGCAGAATCAACAGCACGACGAAAGGATTCGAATAGAGGAATGTTTTTCCTGGCTCTGTTTTTTATAGCAAACCAATGATGCTCAATTTTGTTGAAATCTGGAGAATAAGGCGGCAGATACAAAATTTCTGCACCAACCCCTTTAGCAAGCTCGATAATCTTATCAGACTTATGAAAAGTAGCATTGTCAAGAATGACAGTCTGTCCAGGTTCCAAGATCGGTGTCAAAAATTGCTCAAACCATCCATTAAAAACATCCATATTACAGTGGCCTTCAAAGGTTAACGGAACAACTATCTTTCTTCCACTTAAGGCTGCAACCATACTGATTCGTTGAGTTTTCTTTCCAGATTTTAAGGCATAAAACCGCTGTCCTTTCTGGCAATATCCGTAGGGGTAGTCTTCGGTGTTATCAATGCCAGACTCATCTATATACACTAAGTTTTTAGGTTCTTTTGTCGCTATAATTTTCAAAAATTCAGCACGTTTTTCTTCGTTTCTTTCCTTGTATCCATATGTCTTTTTTTGCGCGTAAATCCAATTTTTTTAAGGGCTCGATAGATCGTTTGGATACTAACGTTGTTCCAAAGTTTAGCCATTTCCGATAGAGTCTTTCCTCCGTGTTCTCTGGCAAATTTGGCAAAGGTATCCCAGTCGGTAATTTTGTGATTGTAACCCCCATTTCCAAGTTTTTTTGATTGAAAGTCTCCTGTTTCTTTTCTTCTTTGCTGCCACTCCCATAAAGTAGTTCGTCCAATCTTAAATCTTGCTGCCACTGTTTCTCTGCTTTCTCCTTCGTCTAGCGCTTCCATTCCTTTTTTTCTTAAATCATAACTATATGCTGCTGGCATTCAACCTCCTTATCATCATCTATCCTTATCCTATCACATCCGGACTTTTATGGAAAGAGCTATACATAGCGATCAAGGGTCACAGTATACCTCTCAAAATTACCAATTTCTATTGAATACAAAAAACATCATTTCCAGCATAAGCCATAAGGGCTGTTGTTACGATAACTCTGTTGCAGAAAAGTTCACTTAAAAGGGAGCTGCTTATTGATACTTTTCGCTCAACAAACCAGAACTGCCATATTTGAATACATAGAAATCTTTTATAACAAATAACGTAGACATTCTACTATTAACTATTGCATTCCTGCACAATTTATTCTCATGATAAAAACGTCTTAACTTTCTCTCTACTTTTTCTGGGTAAGGTCAATTTGGGTCTGCACCATTTTTGAGTAATAGTTTTACTTCTTGTGCATTACCATCTTCTACAGCTAGGAATAATTGTTCTTCCTGTGTTTTTACGCGTGTTTCCACATTAGATATAAAAAATAACAATACTAAACATGCAATACCAATAATGCTAATATATTTTATAACTTTTCTCATAAGATATTTTACAATGCTTCTAATAATATTAGATATCATCTATAAAATTAAAAAATCCATGAAAGGGGATGAAAATATGTAAAAAAGTATTATTGATTAATTAAAAACAGATTTTGATTTGATAATACTAATAAAATCGATTTATCTTAAATTTACGTTGATTTTTACCTGTTATTTTTTGTAGTTTATCCAACGTAAATTCCAGGTAAAACAAAGTCGTTATCTCCAACCGTTACAACCAACTCTCCTTCTTTAATTTTTATTTGATTAGGTGTATGGTCCCATACCATCACACTCTGGGATCATACACCTAAAGTACTCCGACACTGGGATGACACCCCGGGGTTTCTGGGATGACAAAAAAGAGCCCCCTGAGCAAAAATCTTATAGCCACTTGAATGATAATTGACTTTTTGCCTAAAATAACTAAGAAAGAAACTTCTCATCAAGATAACTTAAATATATACTAATTCTCTTATTTTTAAACGATTTCTCATCATGAATTGCACGATCAAAAACCTGAATTTGACTTGTTATAATGCTACAATTATTACTTGCAACTTCTAATACGCCACTATCAATTACAACCTTCTTTTCTGTTTGGTTACTCATTTTAACAGTAATCATACCAGGCAATAAACAAATTAAGTAAGGAGCATGGTGAGCTAAAATCATAAGCTCCCCTTCGAGCCCAGTTACTGAAAGAGAAACCACTCCACTGAATGAAATTTGATCATCAGGAGAGAAAAATTGCACTTTAAAAGTATTCATAATCTTTAACTTTTATTTAGCTTCAGCTTGTATTAATTCAGCCTTTTTTATTGCTTCATCTATATTCCCCACCATATAAAAAGCAGCCTCTGGTAAGTGATCATATTTGCCTTCAACAATCCCTTTAAAACTGGAAACAGTATCAGAAAGTGAAACAAATTTACCAGGCATGCCAGTAAATATTTCTGCAACGTGAAAAGGTTGAGAAAGAAATTTCTGAATCTTACGAGCCCTATCAACAATAATTTTATCTTCATCAGATAGCTCATCCATACCAAGTATTGCGATAATATCTTGCAGTGATTTATAAGTTTGCAATATACGTTTCACCTCAGAAGCTACCTTATAATGTTCTTCACCAATGATTTCAGCAGATAAAGACTGAGAAGTTGAATCAAGTGGATCAACAGCAGGGTATATTCCCATTTCAGCTATTTGCCTTGACAACACTGTGGTGGCATCAAGGTGAGAGAACGTAGTTGCTGGGGCTGGATCAGTTAAATCGTCCGCAGGAACATATATAGCTTGCACAGAAGTAATAGAGCCAGAAGTTGTTGAAGCTATTCTTTCTTGCATTGCACCCATATCAGTTGCAAGGGTTGGCTGATAACCAACAGCTGACGGTATTCTTCCAAGTAAAGCAGAAATTTCAGAACCAGCTTGTGTAAATCTAAAGATATTATCCACAAAAAATAGAACATCTTGGTTTTCACGGTCACGAAAATACTCTGCCATAGTAAGTGCTGTTAAAGCAACTCTAGCCCTTGCTCCAGGAGGCTCATTCATCTGACCATAAACCAAAACAGCTTGAGATTTTTCATGCTCATTTATATTTATTACATTTGAAGTGATCATCTCGTGATAAAGATCGTTACCTTCACGCGTTCTCTCCCCTACCCCGGCAAACACAGAAAATCCTTTATGAGCTTTTGCTATATTATTAATTAATTCCATTATTAGGACTGTTTTACCAACACCGGCTCCACCAAATAAGCCAATTTTTCCTCCTTTAAGATAAGGTGCAAGAAGATCTATAACTTTTATTCCTGTAACTAAAACTTCTTCCTGTATTCTCTGTTCAGTAAAACTTGGAGGTGCTCTGTGTATAGGCTCTAAGTTATATTTTCCCTTCAGTGGACCACACTCATCTATAAGCTCTCCAACAACATTAAAAATCCTTCCTAAAGTTGAACGCCCAATTGGCACCGATATTGGTGCACCTGTATCAACAAATTCATCCCCCCTTGACATGCCATCTGTGCTATCCATAGCAATACAACGAACTATATTGTCACCTATATGCTGCGAAACTTCTAAAACCAGCTCCTTATCCTTATATTTTAGTTTGCTTTTTAAAGCATTAAATATTTTAGGCAATTCACCTTCAAATTTTATATCAACAACTGCTTGAGTTACCTTAATCGCTCTACCTATATTCATCTCTTTATTTTTATCACCTAACACTATAATTCCATAAAAGAACTTCTAAAGAAAATAAATTTTATATTATTAATAGAAATTTTGCAACATTAAAACGCTTACTAGTTACGCTTCATTACAAACAATGCAAATGCATTTAATAGCCAAGTAATAATAAACAATACTAAACTAAGCGCATAAGCAGCAAGAGTTTGTACACTATTGAAATCCTGATCTCCGGTAAGTAATGTAGCGATCTGCACGGTAATGGTAGTAACTGAATTAAGAGGGTTAAAAGTCAAATTTGCGTTGATTCCCACAGCCATTAGCACAATCATTGTTTCACCTATCACTCTTGAAATTGACAATAAAATTGCACTTAAAATTGTAGGCATTGCATAAGGTATTGTTATATGCCATATAGTTTCCGCTGGAGTTGCACCAAGTGCCATGAAGCCATAACGCAAGCTTTTTGGAACAGATCTTATGGCATCTTCGAGTAAAGAAATAATAAAAGGAAGAATCATTATCCCAATCGATAAACCGGCAACTAAGGCACTTTCTGAGTGTATACTTAAACCAAAAAAATTTGCTACCTGCTTTATAAAGAAAGACAAAAACACAACCGCGAAATATCCATATACAACCGTAGGAATAGCAGACAAAACTTGCAAAGTTGTATTAACAATATAACGCACTTTCTCACTCGCATATTCACTAATATATATTGCAGAAAATAAACCAAGCGGAACGACAACTAACATTGCTATAATAGTTATAAGTAATGTACCAACTAAAAGCGGCGCTATACCAAAACATCCTATCTTCTCTTCATTGATAGTGACTACATTGTGGCCCCATTTCAAGCAAAACAAGAATTCTGAAATAGCTACTTTATTAAAAAAACTAATGGATTGAATAAAAATAGACAGCATTATAAATAAAGTGATAAAAAATGATATGGCCAAAGCCACAAATAACGAAAGTTTTATTATCTTATTTCTTTTATTTTTAAAGATAAAAGCGAGCATGAAAAAAAGTAACGCTATAGAAATAAAAGTTACAAAACAATTATTATAGAATACTAACAACCAAGTTAGCATCCATACACAACTAAGATATAGATAAGATTTAACCTTATTTACTTCTTGAAACCTACTAAAACAAAATAAAAGGATTAGTAAGACAGGTATGACTATCACCGAATTCATTCTTCCATGCATCAAATTTTATTCTACGAAAATGTCATACAAGTTCACCATTATTTGACAATAAAGTAAAACAATTTAAAATAAATAATTATATTAATATAAAAACAATGAAGAGAACATTTCAACCAAAAAATTTGATAAGAAAGCGCAGACACGGATTTCGTTCACGTATGGCAACAAGAGCTGGAAGAAAAATCCTTAATAGGCGCCGTTCATTAGGGTGTAACAAATTATGCGCATAGTAAGTATAAAAAAAAAGATTTTTCTTCTGCTTTCAAAAATAAGTTAGCACTCAACAGTCTTTTTTATCGTGGGCTTTATATATCACTGTACGCTATAAAAGAAAGAGAACCTGAAAAGTACATTCATACTATTAGAGTAGGTCTGGCTATCAGTAAAAAAACCGGAAAAGCAGCAAAAAGAAATAAAATAAAAAGGCAACTACGAATGCTTGCTAAAATTAGCATTTTAAATATAAGTAATATAGGGCACTACTACATAATACTAACTCATAGAAACATTATGCAAGCAAGTTATAAAAACTTACAAAAAGATCTAACTATTTGCTTAAAAAAGATAAAATAAAAAAAAATCTCAATTAAGGTATTTACAACTATATTTTTTATGATAATATAGGTAAAATTTTTAAAAATAGTTAATGGGTGTGGTGAATGGTAGAGCATATAAAAGAGGTAAATAACACAGGCTTTGGTCAGATGTATCAATTCTTATTTCTTCCTAAAGGAACAGGAACAGATTGGAGGTCAGCATTTCGCCAACAAGAAGAATTATTTAAAAAAGTGGGAGGTAATGTAATATTACCAGAAATCAGTAATTCTCCTTCAAAAGGGAATCAATTAGGGGAAGTAGGAACAATGCTAAATAATGTAGAAAATGACCAAGAACATATAAGAAAAAAAAGATATCGTGGTTAAAGTAAAAACTTAAAGAATAGTAACAAAACAAGAAAGTTAAAATATAAGTATACCTACTGTCTAATTAACAAAGAAATTTTTATAAACTTGGCGGCGACCTACTCTCCCTTTTCAAGTACCATCAGCGCTAAAAAGTTTCACTTCCGAGTTCGAGATGAGATCGGGTGGTTCATTTTTGCTATAGCCACCAAGTCAATAAAAATTTCTAACTTAACAATTTTAACTTAATATTTAACACTGCATACACACATATAGAAAACAAATAAATCAATCAGGCTATTAGTACTAGTTAGCTTCACATGTTACCATGCTTCCACACCTAGCCTATCAACGTGGTAGTCTTCCACGGCCTTAATTGGGAAATCTTTTTGAAGAGGGTTTCTTGCTTATATGCTTTCAGCAATTATCCCATCTATACATAGCCACCCAGCGATGCTATTGGCATAACAGCTGGTACACCAGAGGTATATCCATCTCGGTCCTCTCGTACTAGAGTCAGACCTTCTCAAATTTCCTTCACCCACGGCAGATAGAAACCGAACTGTCTCACGACGTTCTAAACCCAACTCACGTATCACTTTAATCGGCGAACAGCCGAACCCTTGGGACCTTCTTCAGCCCCAGGATGTGATGAGTCGACATCGAGGTGCCAAACGGTGTCGTCGCTATGAACGCTCGAACACCATCAGCCTGTTATCCCCGGCGTACCTTTTATCCGTTGAGCGATGACCCTTCCATACAGAATCACCGGATCACTATGACCGACTTTCGTCTCTGCTTGGCTTGTCAGCCTCGCAGTCAGGCAAGCTTATGCCATTATACTATCAAGCTGATTTCCGACCAGCTCTAGCTTACCTTCGCACGCCTCCGTTACTTTTTAGGAGGCGACCGCCCCAGTCAAACTACCCACCATACAATGTCCTAGTTCCAGATAATGAAACATAGTTAGATATCAAAAGTGTAAAGGGTGGTATCTCAAGGTTGACTCCATTATAGCTAGCGCCATAACTTCAAAGTCTCCCACCTATCCTGCACATCACACTTTTAATAGCAATGTAAAGCTATAGTAAAGGTGCACGGGGTCTCTTCGTCTAACCGCGGGTACCCCGCATCTGCACGGGGAATTCAATTTCGCTGAAGTGATGTTGGAGACAGTGGAGAAATCGTTACGCCATTCGTGCGGGTCGGAACTTACCCGACAAGGAATTTCGCTACCTTAGGACCGTCAGTGTTACGGCCGCCGTTTACTGGGGCTTCAATTCGGAGCTTGCACCCTTCCTATTAACCTTCCAGCACCGGGCAGGCGTCAGACCCTATACTTCCACTTACGTGTTTGCAGAGTCCTGTGTTTTTAGTAAACAGTCGCTACTCCCTATTTTGTGCCACCTACTCATAGTTGCCTAAAAGCAGGTTACCCTTCTTCCGAAGTTACAGGTATAATTTGCCGAGTTCCTTCAACATCATTCTTTCAACACCTTAGTATACTCTACTCATCCACCAGTGTCGGTTTGCGGTACGGCCTCATAAATATAAGTGCTATTTCCTGGAGCTTCTTTTAAGCATAGATCAATCCAATAAGATCTATACAAATACGAAACCCGTCACACTTAAGAGGTTTAGGAATATTAACCTAATTGCCATCGACTACTCCTTTACGGACTCGCCTTAGGAACCGACTAACCCTACGCAGATTAACTTAACGTAGGAACCCTTAGATTTTTGGTGAGAGTGTTTTTCACACTCTTTTACGCTACTTATGTCAGCATTCTCACTTCCGATATCTCCAGCAGTTTTCACAAACCACCTTCACAGACTTACGGAACGCTCCGCTACCGCGCCTATTGATCGAAATCAATAAGCACTCACATCTTCGGTATACAGCTTTAGCCCCGGTACATTTTCGGCGCAGAAAAACTTATTTAGACAAGTGAGCTGTTACGCTTTCTTTAAAGGATGGCTGCTTCCAAGCCAACCTCCTAGCTGTAATGGTTTTTCTACTTCCTTCCCCACTTAGCTGTAATTTTGGGACCTTAGATAGTGATCTGGGTTGTTTCCCTCTTCACCACGGACTTAGCACCCGTAGTGTGCCTGCTGTATAATTAATTGTTGGTATTCGGAGTTTAGTTAGATTTGGTAAGACGGTGAATCCCCCTAGTCTATCCAGTGCTCTACCCCCAACAACATACATACAACGCTCTACCTAAATAGATTTCGCGGAGAACCAGCTATTTCCAAGTTTGATTGGCCTTTCACCCCTAATCACAACTCATCCAATAATGTTGCAACATTAACTGGTTCGATCCTCCAGTGTGTTTTACCACACCTTCAATCTGGTCATGACTAGATCACTTGGTTTCGGGTCTAATCCATAAAACTAAAACGCCCTATTCAGACTTGCTTTCGCTACGCCTACACCTAACGGCTTAAGCTTGCTTCATAGATTAACTCGCTGACCCATTATGCAAAAGGTACGCTGTCACTCTAAATATCAATAAATTGATATAGAGCTCCAACTGTTTGTAAGCACTTGATTTCAGATTCTATTTCACTCCCCTCCCGGGGTTCTTTTCACCTTTCCCTCACGGTACTTGTTCACTATCGGTCGTTAAGGAGTATTTAGGCTTGGAGGATGGTCCCCCCATATTCAAACAGGATTTCACGTGCCCCGCTCTACTCAAGGATTTAAAAACTTTCTACTTATACAGGACTATCACCTTCTATGGTTACTATTTCCAGAGTATTCTAATTCTTATTCTTAAATCACTAGCCTTTTCCGCTTTCGCTCGTCACTACTAACAGAATCTCGGTTGATTTCTTTTCCTTTGGCTACTTAGATATTTCAGTTCACCAAGTTTGCTTTACATACTTAGTACGTAATAACTAGCTAAACTAGTTGGGTTTCCCCATTCGGAAATCTGCGGATCAAAATTTGTTGACAATTCCCCACAGCTTATCGCAGCCTGCCACGTCCTTCATCGCCTCTTAACGCCAAGGCATCCATCAAGTGCTCTTAATAATTTATTTATCCGACTATATGCAGAATATGCAGAGTTAAATATTATTAAAATTGAATTGAGATTAAATTAATCTCTACCATAAAACTTGTCAAACATCTAAAAACTAAATTAATCTTTTATATATTATAACCTAATAAATAATATGTCAACGCTTTTTTGCACAAAACATTTACTTATATTATCAACAACAATATACTAGCAATCCTAAATAGTATAATCTGAGAAATATGTGGTAAACTTATATATACAGTAAAAATTAATAAAAAAGATATTTTGTAAGATAAAATGTGTTAAAATCAATTGCCTAAAAATGATAATAAACATTCGGAGTATTTCTAACGTATGAAAAGTAATCTCTCTTTTATAAAAAACGTTGCTTTAAATTGTATGTCTAAGCTCATTGGCGTATTAAATATTAAGAAAGTAAAACACTTCATTGTGAATAAATATAATACTCTTCATAAAGAAATGACAGTGCTTCTTAAAAAATCTAAGAACCTGTTAAACACCAACATTGAAATCTGTTTATATCACTTTTATAAAGGTAGCATATCAGATGCAAAGTTACGATTTTGGTTAATTAGCATATTTTACCCCCATTTACCTATAGTCTGGTATAACATCGGAAGGTGTCATTTTGCGGTAGGGAATACTAACAAAGCTTATAATTATTTAACAAGGGCACTAAAATTAGATAATGACCACGAGGAGGCGTCTTACTATATAAAAAAAATGACAAACTCAGCGCCTATTACAGAATTGCCAAAAAACCTCATAAGACAATATTTTGATTACACAGGTGAATATTTTGTTGAGCATTGGTTGATTGCCAAACAATATAGAGGGCATGAACTTGTACACATGATAATTACAAAAATCTTCAACAACTCCACTTCTGAGCTCAATATACTCGACCTTGGTTGTGGAACTGGAATATGTGGTCATTTCTTGAAAATAAATAGTATTGGAAACCATATAACAGGAATTGACATTTCAAGTAGAATGCTAAATATCGCAAGAGGATGCTTTATAAAAGGTAAGCCTGTTTACAATGAATTAATACATATGGAAATGAAAGAGTTTCTTAAACAAGAGAAAAACCAGCAGTATGATGTAATTATCTTTGCTGAAGTGCTACATTATCTACATGACTTTCAAGAAGAATTGGAATTAGCAAAAAGATCTACGAGCAAAAAAGGAGTTATTGTATGTTTAATAAGAAGAAAGGAAGGTGAAGGTATTGACTTTGTAAACAAAGGAGACTATTTTCGTCACTCAGAAAGTTATGTTCAACATGTTGCAAAAGAAATAAATATGCAAATAAGTTATATGAGTTACTGTAAAATATATGGCAGTCAGGTTGACGGTATCTTGTTTGCATTACAGCATCAACAAGAAAATCCGAAAAACCTAACTTAAAAATTACTCAAAGTGGCTTTTAAGTATCTATATATAATAAAAGAATAAAAGGATAAAAGGAATTTTATGAATAACATTACTATTGATTACGCAAAGGACAGCAAATTAACCGACTTTGGAAAAGCAGTTCTATCAGACAGGTATTTAATAGAAAATGAAAGTTATCAAGACCTCTTTGCACGTATTGCTAATTACTATTCTGATAATAAAGAACATGCGCAGCGTCTTTATGACTACATGAGCAACTTGTGGTTCATGCCTTCAACACCAATACTCAGCAATGGTGGCACTAAGAGAGGGTTACCTATCTCTTGCTTTCTTAATGAAACCGAAGACAGCTTGCAGGGAATAGTTGATCTATGGAACGAAAATGTTTGGCTTGCTGCACGTGGAGGAGGCATAGGTAGTTATTGGGGAAATTTACGCTCAATAGGCGAAAGCGTAAAGGGTAGCGGCAAAACATCAGGAATTGTTCCATTTATTGTAGTGCAAAATGCTCTAACGCTTGCAATTAGTCAGGGATCCCTAAGGCGAGGAAGTTCAGCAGTCTACCTTCCTGTATCTCATCCGGAGATAGAAGAGTTTCTAGATTTACGCAAGCCAACAGGCGGTGACCCAAATCGCAAAGCGTTAAATATACATCATGCTGTAATAGTAACAGATAAATTTATGCAGGCTGTTGAGAATGATCAAGAATGGAATTTAATAAGCCCTCACAACAATAAGGTTATTTCAACTGTAAAAGCGCGGGATATATGGATCAAAATATTAACAGCAAGAGTTGAAACTGGAGAACCTTACATTATTTTCCTTGATGCAACAAATAACAATAAGCCAGAATCTTACAAAAAGCTCAACTTAGACATCAAGATGTCAAATCTATGCAGTGAAATAACTTTAACCACAGGTTATGATCACCTGAATAAGTCACGCACTGCTGTGTGTTGTCTATCATCCGTAAACCTTGAGTACTACGAAGAATGGAAAGACAATAAACTCTTCATAGAAGATATAATGCGCTTTCTTGATAATGTATTGGAAGATTTCATAAATAAAGCACCGAATGAAATGCAGCGAGCAAAATATTCTGCAATAAGAGAACGCAGTATTGGTCTTGGTGTGATGGGCTTTCATTCATTTTTACAAAGCAAAATGGTTCCTTTTGAATCAGTAACAGCACAACAATGGAATAAAAAAATATTTAAGTATTTACGCGAGCAAGCAGATATAGTTTCTAAAAAATTAGCAGAAGAAAAGGGAGCATGTCCTGATGCCAAAGAAGTTGATCTAATGGAAAGGTTTACACACAAGCTCGCTATTGCTCCTACTGCTTCGATCTCCATTATTGCAGGTAATACCTCTCCTGGAATAGAACCATATGCAGCAAACGTATTCATACAAAAGACACTTACAGGTTCATTTGTAGTGCGAAATAAATTCTTGCAAAAACTATTAGCAGAAAAAAATCAAGACAATGATAAAATATGGTCTTCAATTTCAACAAACGAGGGTTCCGTTCAGCATTTAGATTTTCTTAGTGAGCATGAAAAATTGACATTTAAAACAGCGTACGAGCTTGACCAAAGATGGATTATAGAACATGCAAGTGATAGAACTTCGTATATTTGTCAATCTCAATCAGTAAATCTGTTCTTACCTGCCAACGTACATAAACGTTACTTGCACAAAATACACATGCTTGCTTGGAAAAAAGGATTGAAGAGCTTATATTACTGCAGATCACAATCAATGCAGAGAGCCGATAAGGTCTCGCATGACATATTCAAAAAAAGTGAAATATTGCAACAAAAAACAGATATTGACTACGATGAATGTCTGTCATGCCAATAGCGGCCTTACTCAGAAAAAGTAGAGAGAAAGTTAAGCAAATGGGTAAATAGACTTCTTGCATAACCATATAACGCACTTTTATTGGGAATAGAAACGAAAAAACTTCCTTGACAAGCTTCGCCAGCCACCTTATCATGATAATGAAGGTATTCATTTATCTTCAATCTGTGCAGATTAAACGACAACAGTATTACGTAGTTGGCGTCTTATTTTTAATTTTTTGCACTATGCACACCTTACGTCTTCACAACATTTTTAGGTTTTTACCTATATAAGCTGAAACGCGCTTATAAGTCGTTTAAGACAGTATAGTACGCCGATTTGCAGGATTAGAGAGTGACAACTAGCTAACACGGGGTTTTTTTGCCTTTTTTCCTGCTTAGTAAATTTCTTAAACATTTAAACTAAGGTGAGTTGCATTAAAAAGCAGCTAAATTGCAGCGTTTAAGACTTAAAAAACGCCAATACTAAAAATAGACAATGACTAGGGTTTCTTTTGCCTTTTTTTTATTTGGTAAATTTTTTAATATTTATACGGAAGGTGTCATTCCAGCGCGTGACGCTGGAATCCAGCCTTTCTGCAATCTCATCGAAAACGTTTTTCTATGCTAATTTGCTTGCTCACAAGCAAACTTTCCTGGATCCCAGTGTCAAGCACTGGGATGACAGCTAGCCTGACAACCGTCATCCCGCTACTTGTTAGCGGCTGAGATACTGCGGCGGTATGACGTAGATTGCTGTCATTCCGCTACTAGTTAGCGCCGCAGTGCTATGGTGTAGGAAAATTAGCTATATAGCTAACTTGCACCACACGTTAAAGCTTTTAAAGAGGTCTTGGTTTACTTGCTCCATTATTTTCTTTATTATCAGATATTGCTTAAAATAATATGGAGGAGCAAATTGTCAGCAATTGCCATTATTGATTTTGGTTCACAGTTTACACAGCTTATCGCAAGACAAGTAAGAGGAATGGGCGTTTATTGTGAGATATTTCCAAGCAACATCAGTTTTGAAACAATATCAAAATTCAATGGGTTTATTCTCTCTGGAGGACCACAATCTGTAAATGATGATTGTTCTGAAACAAGTAGAGTAGTACATGAAATTATAAAACTTAATGAGGCAATAAACGTTCCTATACTTGGAATATGCTATGGACAGCAACTCATTTGTCATTATTTTGGAGCAAAAGTAAAAGAGAGTTTCAAACAGGAGTTTGGCAGAACTAAAATCAAGATGCTAAAAGAATCCCCCATTATAAAGGATACCTGGGATGTTAATTCTGAGGTGGATGTATTAATGAACCATGCGGACAGTGTTGATACTATACCACAGGGATTTACTGTTATCGCATCAGGTGTGATAAATCAAACAATTGCAATGATTGTTAACGAACAGCGAAAGATTTACTGTACTCAATTCCATCCTGAAGTGAGGCCCACAACAAATGGCAGTAAATTGCTCTCTAACTTCTTGGATATTGCAAATTGCGAAAGAGACTGGACAATGAAGTCGTTTATTGAGGAGCAAAAGGAAAAAATCAAAAATGTAGTAGGAGAGAAAAAAGTAATCGCTGCAGTAAGTGGTGGGGTTGATTCAAGTGTTGCAGCGGCTCTCACACATAAAGCTATAGGAAAACAATTGAACTGTATTTTTATCGATACTGGGTTGTTACGCAAGAACCAGACCATTGCTATGTTGAAAGAGATTCCGATAAACTACGTTGATAAATCAAATTTATTTTTGAGTAGATTGAAGGGAATAACTGATCCAGAAGAAAAGCGAAAAATTATCGGTAACACTTTTATTGAAGTGTTTGAAGAAGAAGCGAAAAAAATAGGTGATGTGGATTTTTTGATGCAAGGTACCATCTACTCTGATGTAGTTGAGTCAGGGCATGCCTCAGACAACACTAGTACAATTAAGTCTCACCATAATGTTGGTGGGTTGCCAGAAAAGATGAATCTGAAGTTAGTGGAGCCTTTACGTTACCTCTTTAAAGATGAGGTAAGGCTACTTGGAAAAGAAATTGGGCTTTCAGATGAGATAATATTTCAACATCCATTTCCTGGACCCGGACTTGCAGTGAGGATTATAAGTGAAGTCGATGAAGAAAAGGTGCGAATATTGCAAGAAGTAGATGAAATATATATTAATACGATGAAAAATTACGATCTATATGATAAGATATGGCAAGCTTTTGCTGTATTATTACCAATAAAAACTGTAGGCGTTATGGGAGATGGTCGTACGTATGGATATGTTTGTGCTTTAAGGGCTGTAACATCATCTGATGGTATGACAGCCGATGCATTTCCATTTGAAGATAAGGATCAACACTTGCTAGTATTTTGGGATTTTTTACGCAATGTCGGCAGTATAATTGTTAATAATGTTCCCGGAGTAAATAGAGTTGTTTATGATATCACTTCTAAACCACCCGCAACTATTGAGTGGGAGTAAATCAAAAAGATCCCGCTGCTTGTTAGCTGGATCTAGAGATACCGCGAATGAATCGCGGTATGACGGTTAATTTTCTTTATTTTGCTTATAATTTCCACAAGCAGTGCAAACATAAATGAAGAATACAAATATCCTTTTGGTAACTCTATATGAAATCCATGAAGTATGAGGTACACACCGACAAGTAAAATAAATAAAATGGCGATTATTTTTAACCCTGGGTTAGATTTGATTAACTGGGCGGTATAACTTGATAAAAACAGCATTGCTAGCATGGAAAATGTAAATGCTGTAGCAATTATTACCATGTTATAAGTTAGTGCTATAGCAGTTAATATCGAATCAACCGAAAAAACTAAATCTATTAATATAATTTGTAGCACAACTAAAAAAAATTTTGATTTAACGTTTGCTTTCTTTTTATTTTTCTTACATACAAAGATGTCATCCCGTAACTCCATAGAGCTTTTAACAATAAGGAATAATCCCCCTGCGATCATAAGTAAATCCCTTGCTGATGCAGTGTGAAATATAGGTTTTTGCATTGACAATATAGATGATGTAAAAAATAGTATTACAAAACGCATTAATAGTGCTAATCCAAGGCCCATAAGGCGCACTCTTTCTCTCAGCGCATTTGGTACCTTATCTATTGCTAGAGAAATAAAGATTAAATTGTCTACACTAAGTATAGTTTCAAGTAGTGTAAGTGTCAGTAAAGTCCAAGCATCAGTTAGCATTTTTGTTTCAAATTCGGTTCTTCTTACTCTACAATAGATGTGTAAAAATTAAGTGACTTCACTCAGAAGTTTTATAGCAGTTCTCCAGAAAAACAGGATATATAAAGTTCAGCAGCTTCTTCTATTTTCGTTTTTGAGCAAAATCAATAATAAGAGAGTTTCTTATTTTCATGCACGCAAATAAGATAAAGCCTTATTTTCATTTTTGACTTTATTTGAAAATAATATATACTATAAAAATAGTGTGCTAGGTTGAATGAATGTATATTAAAGGATCACCATCAGGCAAAGTATTCGCTGGTTATCAGGCATTTATACCAAGCCCCTTGCCACCAAAATTTGAATGGGACAATGATTTAGTTAATAGTCTTTAAACCCTTACTTTACTATAAGGAAAGTGGTTGAAAACTTAGGTGTCGTATTTACAACAGCCCAAAGAGCAATCGTAAAGCTTGAAGATTTAGGCATCGTTTCACAAACTTCTCAAGGAAAGAGAGATCGGGTTTATTGTGCAACTGATATTTTGAATATTCTAGAAGAACCAACTAAGATTACAGAGAACTTCGATAGCACATTGTAGCTATTGTGATGAATAAATTCAGCAAACAGCAAGCTTAAAGAGTCTGATCCAATGGACATACTGAACAAAAAGTAAGGAGCTCCTTTTGGAGGATTATATTAACTTATTAATCAATTGCTTGACTTTTAGCAGGATTTATTATATTATTTATTAATGAGCAATGCAATCAAACCAAGGAGGATAGCATGACTGGTGACAATAACAGAAAAACTTTACAATCGATAATTACTAGCGAAAATAACAGTATAAATAGAGTTGGAAAGTTAAAAGATTTCCTTAAACAAAACAAAGAAATAACTATTAATAAAGACACATTTGCATGTGCTTTACGATGCCCAAAAACTACAAAGGAAGCGATAGTACACGAAATTCTGCTTCATTTTATACAAAATCCTGGCGAGCAATCACTAGAACAAGTAATACAATACTTAGATGGAGCAATACAATCTAGGATATATGCAAAAAACAACCCAATAAGAAATCTAGATGAAGAATTTCGTACTCATATAAACTTTAAAGATGAAGAGGGAAATACATTACTACATCATGCAGTTATAGGTAATAAAACTGAAGAAATAACCACCCTTCTTGTTACATATAGTGCAAATCCTTTGATACAAAACGCGGATAATAAAATTCCTTCAGATTTAGCTCAAGGAAAAACAAAAGAAGTACTTATTAAAAGTATGAAAAAACAAGCTAATACGAAAAAAGAAAGCGCTATGGTAGGCAGTTTGGTGCCTGGCATAATGATTGGTGGTTTTCTTGGTGTTGTACTTGGAGCTGGTGTGTATGTTGCAGTAAGTCTTTCTGGTGGTATGATACTAGGTGTAATGATAGCATCTGTTCTTGTTGCTAGTATAGCTGTTGGGCTGGCCATGTATTTTTTGAGTCAAGACTATGAACAGGCTAAAGCGATAGAAAAAACTATTAGCACTGTTAGCTCTGAAATATCTGTTGATGATACAACTGCCGCTAATAAAAATAATAAAGAAGGGCCATAACTTACATATAGCTGACCCAAGCAACACGTCATACCGCGATTCATTCGCGGTATAGATTCCGCTAACTAGTAGCGGAATGACGAATGTGTCGTTTTTCAAATTGTCGTAAGTCACTTTAGCTATAATACACACAAGGAGGGTGTCATCCCAGCGCCCCTATGATGTCATCCCAGTGCTTGACACTGGGATCCAGAAAAGTTTGCTTGTGAACAAGCAAACTAGCATGGAAAGTAGCTGATCTTACACTAAATGAATGTTTTTGATGAGGTTGCATAGAAGCTGGATTCCAGCGTCACGCGCTGGAATGACAACTGCGTTTTTTGTTTTTTTGTCATCAAATACTCCTACTCTTTATGTCATCCAAGTGTCCTGACTACTTGGATCCAAGAAATTTAATTGTTTTAAATTTTTCCCTCTATACACCTATTTAAAATTTATGTTATCCACATGTGCAATATAATCTATAATAACGTTTATCAATACAATATATTAAAAAATATTATGAGCTTCGTAAAAGAAAAAAACACCCCTGTGATGGAGCAGTATTTGAACCTGAAAGCTCAATACAAAGATCATCTGCTATTTTATAGGCTAGGAGATTTTTATGAATTGTTTTTCGATGACGCTATTAAAGCTGCGAAATTGCTGAATATAGTGCTCACTAAGAGAGGTAATTCGTGTGGGCAAGAAATACCAATGTGTGGAGTGCCAGCACACAGTAGTGAGTCTTACCTGCACAAGCTAATAGATTTAGGATTCAAAGTAGCAATCTGTGATCAATTAGAAACTGCTGATGAAGCAAAAAAGAGGGGCTATAAATCCATAGTAAAACGTGATGTAGTGCGAGTTGTAACTCCAGGTACAATTATAGAAGATTCACTACTGGAGGATAAAAGCAATAATTATCTCGCGTCCATAGTTGAACAAAATGACGAATATGCTATTAGTTGGCTTGAATTATCAACGGGAAAATTTTTTCACACTTTAACGAGTTTGAAAGCTCTAGATAGTGATTTATTGCGTATATCACCAAGAGAATTATTAATTTCTGAAAAATTCACTGAGGACGAAAAAATTAGATCGATTTTAAAAAATTATAAAATATCAATTACGCAACACGCACAGAGCTTTTTTGAGTATAGTAAATCTCACAGAACATTATGCGAGTTTTATAAAATCAGGGAACTTGGGAGTATAGGAAATTTCAGCAAAGTAGAAATCATGGCGTGTGGTACACTGCTTGAATATGTCAGAGTAACACAAAGGGGCTCCATTCCAAGGCTTGAATTCCCAAAAACCTATAAGCAACAAAATTTCATGCTTATTGATGCTTCAGCAAGGAGAAATCTTGAGTTGTTTTCAACTCAATTTGGTGAAAAGAAATGTTCACTAATTTCAGTTATTGATCATACAGTTACAGCTTCTGGTGGACGCCTGCTCAAACAAATGCTCGCTTCACCCCTTGCTTGCTCCAAGGCAATCAATTTGAGGCTCAGCACCGCTCAATTTTTTGTAAATAATCATGAGCCACGCAGAAAAATACGAGAGATATTATCTAACATTCCGGATATTGAAAGGTCTTTATCGCGCTTAATACTAGGGCGTGGTTCACCAAAGGATATGAACCTATTGAAAATAGGCCTAGGAAAGACTTTAGAATTGTCTGAGTTCTTATGTAAAATTGAATCAGGTGAAAATGGATCTCTCCCACAACAATATGTCATCCAAACTGAGATCCAGCCAGCGTCACGCGCTGGAATGACAGTAAAATCAGACGAGAGTGAACTAAGCACAATACATAAAAGCCTTGGCAATCATAAAGACCTATTTGAACTGTTAAATAGTGCTATACTCGATAATAACCTCAGTTCCGTGAAAGAAGGAGGATTTATTCACTCAAAATACAACTCAGAATTATCTGAGTTATCCTACATATTAAATAATAGTAATAAACTAATAACCAAACTCCGTGAATCTTATCGCGACCTAACTGGCATTGCCGCACTCAAAATATTACACAACAACATACTTGGTTATTACGTTGAAGTGTCGGCAAATCACAAAATAACTTCGGATATATTTATTCATAGGCAAAGCTTAGCAAATAGCATGCGCTACACTACTAATGAATTGAAAGAACTAGAAAATAAAATTCTTACGGCACGTGATGCTGCAATCGGCTTAGAAATGAAAATTTTTAGTGAACTGTGTAGTGAAGTCGCTAAAGAATCTGAAAAAATTGCTCTTGCTGCAAATGCTTTGGCAAAACTTGATATTAGAACCGCATTTGCAGAGCTTGCAGTGCAAAATAATTACGTAAAACCCATTATTGATGACAGCAAAGAGTTCAATATCTGTAGCGGAAGACATCCAGTGGTTGAAGTTAACGATAAATTCATTGCAAATAGCATCAATTTAGCTGGTATACATCTAATTACTGGTCCTAATATGGCTGGAAAAAGCACTTTCTTGAGGCAAAACGCTCTCATTGCAATTTTAGCTCACATGGGGTCATTTGTGCCAGCAGAGAGTGCACATATTGGAGTGATTGACAAGATATTCAGCAGGGTTGGCGCAACGGATAATATAACATCTGGTTATTCTACCTTCATGGTAGAGATGATCGAAACAGCAACGATAGTAAATCAGGCAACGGACCGTTCCTTGGTGATACTTGATGAAATTGGTAGGGGCACAGGGGTGTATGATGGATTATCTATTGCACAGGCGGTGATTGAACATATTCACAATGTAAATAAGTGCCGCGCCATTTTTGCAACTCATTATCATGAATTAACTAAAGTAAGCAAATACTTGAAGAACGTGAAATGTTTTTGTGTAAAAATAAGAGAGTGGAACGGAGAGGTTATTTTTCTACATGAAGTAATTGAAGGCATTGCAGATGAGTCATATGGAATACATGTAGCAAAACTTGCTGGTTTTCCTGATTCTGTTTTAAATAGAGCAAGTGAAGTGTTTGAGGAGCTGAAGGCTTGAATCATTATTATAAGTGAAGAATTACCTATACAATCGTGGTAGTAGCTATAGAAACGAAAAACTTACTTGACACCCTTCGCCAGCGCCCTTATCATGATAGTGAAGCTATTGTATTTGCTTTCGCCAATCTGCAGATTAAAAGGTAAGGATTACTTAATGTATCGGCGTCTTATGTTGAATTTTTTGCAGTATATAGATACTGTATGTCTTTACAAAACTTCATCTACATCTAGATTTTTATCTAAATAAGCTGAACGCGCTTATAAAGCGTTACAAGACATCAAAAAATGCCAATACTCGACAGAGATAGTAAAAGACTAGCTAACTCGGGGATTCTTTGTCTTTTTTTCTGCTTAGTAAATTTCTTAAACATTTGCAGCGTAAGTTAGTTGCAATTAAAAGCAGCTTAATCTTGCTTGTCAAGCGTTTAAAACATAAAAAACGCCAATATTTTAAAGCGGATAATAACCCCAGGGCTTCTTTTGCCTTTTTTTTATTTGGTAAATTTCTTAATATTTATAGCTAAACGACAATCGTCATCCCGCTACTTGTTAGCGGGATCTAGAGATACCGCGGCGGTATGACGTAGGACTGCTGTCATCCCAGTGCTCCTTTTTTTGTCATCCCAGTCTGGGATCTATTTTGCATGTAACTCCAATTGTGTTTTGGCATAAAACGCGACGCGTATTAGACTTATTTGCAAGCAAAGCTTGCTAGATCCAAGTAGTCAGGGCACTGGGATGACAGGAGAAGGAAGCACTGGGATTGGGATGGAAAAGGCTATTTGTGTGATGCCAATGAGTGATAGAAAGTCCTACAATAAGTCATTAATTGCAAAAATTTAATATAAATTATAAAATAAATCCACTGAATAAAAAATATATGCTAATTAGTACAACATCAGAACTGGAGAATACATGTGAAGAGTTAATAGCAAAAAAGCCGAAATTTATAGCAGTTGACACGGAGTTCATTAGAAATAATTTAATCTACTACCCAAAATTATCGTTAATTCAAATTTCTTACGGAGAGAAGAGTTTTATTGTAGACGCATTAGTGCCAGAAATTGATTTATCATTCATTAAGAAAATAATGCTAAATCAGGGGATAACCAAAGTGTTTCATAGCTGCCGGCAGGATATAGAATCCTTACTCACTGTGTTTAAATGTATTCCCACTCCCATTTTTGATACCCAAGTTGCTGCTATGTTTTGTCATTATTATCATGACTTTATTGGTTACTCAAAAGTAGTGGAGCAATATCAAGGAATAGCACTGGATAAAATTAAAGCTAAAAATTCAGATTGGTTAAGGCGTCCGTTGTCCGAAGATCAGTTAGATTATGCAGTAAACGACGTGGTACACCTATATGACCTATACCAAATATTGTGCAATAAACTTGAAGAAAATAATAGGATGGGTTGGTTTCAAGAAGAGATGGAATCAATAGTTGATATAAATAAGTATTTACATAGCCCAAAAGATGCATGGAAGAGGATTAAATTTAATTATGAAGTAAATCCAAGATTGATACTAACTGTTAAAGCAGTTAGTGAGTGGCAAGAAACCTTAGCACAGCGCTATAATATGAACCGTAATAAAATAATCAATAATGCTGTAATAGCTGATTTTATTGAAAAAAATGTAGAGCATGTTGATGAGATTTTAGATGATCTCAAGAGGAATACAAAAAATATAAAAGATGCGGATTTACTAGAGTTTGTGAATATTTTTAATGAAAATGAGAGAAATTGGATGCAGCAAAACAACACCTTATCGAGTAATTATGACAAATCTGTACTTGATATACTCTCAATTATTTTAGATAGTAAATGTAAAGAAAGTAACATATCAAGGAAATTAGTTTCTTCAAAAGATGAGTTAACCGGGTCAATATCTGGACAGACAGATAAATTATTCAAGGGATGGAGATATGATTTTTTTGGCAGGTCAGTTGAATCATTTTTGAACACAAGCTCAAAATTTGAGATTTCAGCAGTGAAATCCGCAAATAATATAACCAAAATTCAGAGTAATTTAGTGGAGAATAACTGTTGCTAAAGTAACTTAGATTTATCGACAATCGTCATCCCGCTACGTGTTAGTGGCTAAGAGATACCGCGGCGGTATGACGGTTAAGTAGGGTGTCATCCCAGTGCCCAGACACTGGGATCCAGGAAAATTGATTGTAAACGAGCAAACATTTTCGATAAAATTACCAAAAAGCTAGATCCCAGTGTCTGGGCACTGGGATGACACCATAGGGGGCTACTTGGATGACAGGAGAAGGAGGCTACTTAGAGGACTAAAAAAGGATGTCATTCCAGTGCTTGACACTGGAATCCAGTTTTCCATATAATCTCATCGAAAGCGTTGTAACCACTTTCCGTGCTAGTTTACAAGCAAACTTTCCTGGATCCCAGACTGGGATGACACCATTATAGAGTGAACCAGTGTCAACTTAGGATGACACCCTGACAACCGTCATCCCGCTGCTTGTTAGCGGGATCTAGAGATACCGCGGCGGTATGACGTAGAGCTACGTGTTTAGGTTTAATGAATCCACTATTTTTTTTACTTGAGAAAAAACATACTCTTTGCTTACACTGGTATCGATAATAAAGTCACTCATCTTCCTTTTCTCCTCAATAGATAACTGAACATTGAAGATTAAATTTAGCTTTTCTTTATCTATGTTGCGTTCGTTGAGTCTTTGAGCTTGCACAACGCTATCTGCATGGACGAAAACAATAAGGTTGCAATATAAATAGAATTTTGTTTCTAATAGAAGCGGCACATCTAAAACTAAAAGCTTTCTATCGATCTTTTTTTCCTTAGCAATAAAAAATTCTAATTCACGCAGCACAGCAGAGTGAACCAAAGATTGAAATTGTTTCCAATTTTCATCATAGGCTAAGAAATATTTAGACAGTACTGTTCTATCTATTTCACCATTTACTACCACTCCAGGAAAATTTTTTTCTACATAACTTATTATGCTTTTATCCACTCTATAAAGTTGGTGTACAACAGAATCAGCATCAAACACAGCAGCACCAAACTCTTGAAAGCAATTAGTTACAAAGCTCTTTCCTACCCCAATTCCGCCTGTTAGACCTATAATCATATAGCAAAATACATAGTTGATTAGACTTCTTTCGAAACTATAGCTAAGGTTTCTCTATATATATTAACTAGATTCTCTAGATCCCAGTGTCAAGCACATAACTATACGAACATTTATTTGCGAAGGCAGTGTGTTAAATGTTATAGCCGATTTTGCCTCAAACACAAAGATGTCATCAAAGTAGCCCAGACTACTTGGATCCAGGAAAATTGATTGTGCACTATAGCAGCATTTTTGATCAAAAACTGGATTCCAGTGTCAAGCACTGGAATGACATCCTTCCGGTGGGAACTGCTCTCAAACTACAACAGCGTGAGTAGCTATAGAAGCTTTAATGATACAAGAAAAAATAAACAGCTATCATTTTTTTAGTAATTAAGTAAAATAGAGTGAAAGATTGCGAGGAAGTTTTGAAAAATAAGATAAAAAAGATAGTAATTTCAGGAAAGGAAGTGTGGCCAATCATCGAGGGCGGCAAAGGCATTGCAGTTAGTGATGGAAGATCAAGCGGAGCATTTGCTGCAGCAGATGCTGTGGGTACATTTTCTGGTGCAAATGCTAAGCTTATTGATGATAATGGCGAGTTAGTGCCACTAATTTATAAAGGCAAAACAAGAAATGAAAAGCATAGTGAATTGATTGAGTATAGTATTGAAGCTGGAATTAGTCAGGCAAGAATAGCAAATGAAATATCAAAAGGTCATGGAAGAATACACATGAATGTACTTTGGGAGATGGGAGCAGCAGAACGCGTGCTTCATGGCATATTAGAAGGAGCGAAAGGTTTGATTCATGGTATTACCTGCGGTGCTGGTATGCCTTATAGGCTTGGAGAAATTGCAGCTAAATATCAGGTTTATTATTACCCTATTATCTCATCGGTGCGTGCTTTTAAAGCATTATGGAAGCGTGCTTACCAAAGAATATCTTCCTATTTGCTTGGTGGAGTAGTGTATGAAGATCCATGGCTTGCTGGAGGGCACAATGGACTGAGTAACAGTGAAGACCCAGAGCTACCACAGGCTCCATTTGAAAGAGTTGCAGAGCTTAGATCTTTCATGAACGAGATCGGTCTTTCAGAAACACCAATTGTTATGGCAGGAGGAGTGTGGCATTTGAAAGATTGGGAACATTGGTTTGACAATCTGCAAATTGGACCAATAGCTTTTCAGTTTGGCACTCGTCCACTTTTGACGAAAGAAAGCCCAATTTCTGCAGAGTGGAAAAAGAAGCTACTCACTTTAGAAGAAGGTGATGTATTTTTAAATAAATTCAGTCCAACAGGGTTTTACTCATCTGCAGTAAAAAATAACTTCATACGTGAGTTGCAGGAACGGAATTCACGTCAAATAAAGTTTTCAGAAAATGCTAGCGAAGAATTTAATAATGAATTTGCAATGGGTAGCAGAGGTAGAAAGATCTACCTTACTGCAAAAGACAAAGAACTGGCAAATACATGGACTAAAGCAGGGTATACAGAAGCAATGAAAACTCCAGATACAACTGTTATTTTTGTGACGCCAGGCAGGTTTGCAGAGATAAGACAAGATCAAATCAATTGTATGGGATGCTTAAGTCATTGTTTGTTTAGCAATTGGAAAGATCATGGTGACCATTCAACAGGACGAAAGCCAGATCCGCGTAGTTTTTGCATACAAAAAACACTGCAAAACGTTATACACGATGGTGATATTGAGAACGAACTCATGTTTTCCGGGCACAATGTGTACAAATTTAAGCAAGATCCATTTTATGAGAATGGCTACGTACCGGCAGTAAAAGAACTGGTGGAAAGGATATTGACTGGGTATTGAGTCAGCAGTGGCCTGAAAAGTCCATTTTTCACTTTATAAAATGTTTATATTTTACTACCTACTTTATTTAAATAAGTTCTTCTGCCACACTTGAACGAATATCAAAAAAGATTGAATATTTGTATAGAATAGTGTATAATTATTAATCTTTTCTCAGTATTTTTACTATGGCTTTATCTAAGTTTCTCGACCCTAAGCTGGATTTAACCTTCAAAAAAATATGTAGGGTCGAGAACTGGCGCGCCTACTTTAGGGTTTGGTGGCTGATCCATTGTTTTCACAATAGGCCTCAATCCAAATTCCCATGTTAACGTTTCCAGCTCCCGCCTCGTCAAACGCAGCATCCGCACTACGCTTTCCTAGCAGATTCTTTACCAAAGTTTATAACATATTGTGCTGGTGATGCTTTCGGTTTGTAATACCTTATTCTGTAGTCTGAATATAGACCCAGCGTTTTGTATATCCATTCGCTACTCCACTTCTTCCAACCAAACCCTTTCTGACCTTACCCAGAAAAAGTGGAGAGAAAGTTTGGAATGTTTTTCACAAAGAGAATGATGAATTAAAATGCTCAGGAATGCAATAGTTATAGCATTTCTCATAATAGTCCGAACAGGTCATAGGAAGGCAGAATCAACAGCACGACGAAAGGATTCGAATAGAGGAATGTTTTTCCTGGCTCTGTTTTTTATAGCAAACCAATGATGCTCAATTTTGTTGAAATCTGGAGAATAAGGCGGCAGATACAAAATTTCTGCACCAACCCCTTTAGCAAGCTCGATAATCTTATCAGACTTATGAAAAGTAGCATTGTCAAGAATGACAGTCTGTCCAGGTTCCAAGATCGGTGTCAAAAATTGCTCAAACCATCCATTAAAAACATCCATATTACAGTGGCCTTCAAAGGTTAACGGAACAACTATCTTTCTTCCACTTAAGGCTGCAACCATACTGATTCGTTGAGTTTTCTTTCCAGATTTTAAGGCATAAAACCGCTGTCCTTTCTGGCAATATCCGTAGGGGTAGTCTTCGGTGTTATCAATGCCAGACTCATCTATATACACTAAGTTTTTAGGTTCTTTTGTCGCTATAATTTTCAAAAATTCAGCACGTTTTTCTTCGTTTCTTTCCTTGTATCCATATGTCTTTTTTTGCGCGTAAATCCAATTTTTTTAAGGGCTCGATAGATCGTTTGGATACTAACGTTGTTCCAAAGTTTAGCCATTTCCGATAGAGTCTTTCCTCCGTGTTCTCTGGCAAATTTGGCAAAGGTATCCCAGTCGGTAATTTTGTGATTGTAACCCCCATTTCCAAGTTTTTTTGATTGAAAGTCTCCTGTTTCTTTTCTTCTTTGCTGCCACTCCCATAAAGTAGTTCGTCCAATCTTAAATCTTGCTGCCACTGTTTCTCTGCTTTCTCCTTCGTCTAGCGCTTCCATTCCTTTTTTTCTTAAATCATAACTATATGCTGCTGGCATTCAACCTCCTTATCATCATCTATCCTTATCCTATCACATCCGGACTTTTATGGAAAGAGCTATAATAGTGGAGTGTCTACGTTGTTTGTTATAAAAAATTTCTATATATTCAAATATAGCAGTTTTGATATGCTGTTTAGAGTGCCGAGAGGTGTCTATTGGTAACTCCCTTTTTAGAGAACTGAAGAAGCTTTCCACAACAGAATTGTCGTAACAACAACCTTTATGACTCATCTATGTTTTTTATGGATAAGAGATATTGATAACCTTGCGAAGTATATTGTGAACCTTGATCACTATGTAATAGTAGATTTTTGGCAGGTTTACGCTTGTTAACGGCCATTAATAAAGAGTCCATAACCAATTGTTTATTTATTGAACTGCTCATTGACCAGCCAACTACCATGCGTGAATATAGATCGATTATTGTTGCCAAATATAGCCATCCTTCTTTGGTTTTTATATAAGTAATATCAGTTACCCATACTTTATTTGGTTGATCGACAATAAAGTTTTGGTCTAATATATTGGGAGCTACGACTCTACTGTCCGTTTGTTGTTTCTTAATTTTAAATTTTCTTCTCAATATAGCCTGAATACCATTTTTCTGCATAATACTTTGCACTGTTTTTAAGTTGCAACTTTTACCCAAAGCCTTTAATTCAGCATGAATTTTAGGAGCTCCATATCTACATTTAGAAGCTTGATATATTTTTTGAATATCTGCTAATAACTCTTTATTTGCTGATTCTCTACTGCTTATTTTCCTTGTAGTCCACTTATAGTAGCCACTAGCAGAAAACCCTACATAATTCCTGCACTTTATAGTGTTTACTATGCTCTTTTATGAAAAAATATTTTACTCTTTTTGACTGGCAAAATATCCCAGGGCTTTTTTTAAAATGTCTCTTTCTCTTGTTACTTTTGCTAACTCTTTCTGTAAATCAAATCTCTCTTTGTCATAAGGTGTTACATCTGGAAATGCATTTGCCGCTGACTTTTTTTCGTTATTTTTCTTCATCCATTTTCCTAATACACTATCCCTTATTCCTAGATCTCTTGCTACTTTTGCAACTGGTTGACCTACCTTTCTTTGTTCATTTGCCAGCTTAACAGCTTCCAATTTGAATTCTGCCGTATATTCTCTTGCCATTTCTAATCCTCCAAAATTTTATTTTACCCGAAAAAACTCCTTTCTTTCTCTCCACTTTTTCTGGGTAAGGTCACCATAAATTTGGTGCTCTTTTTCAATCAAAGGTGTCTTGCTGTTTGAAATGTTTTCTTTGTAAAGATTTAGCTTATCTTTTACATCTAAACAGCATTAACACGATTTGCCTTTTTTTGGATGTAGAAATTTTCTAGGAATTGTTCTCTTAAACTCTATGGTATTTTGTTTAACATTCAAGCACGAGTCTTTTTGTCATTAACCTGCACAGATTGCAAAGATAAATAAATAGCTTCACTGTCATGATAAGGGGGCTGGCGGAGTTTGTCAAGGAAGTTTTTCGTTTCTACTGAATAACAATTGTGGCTTGGGAGGTGATGCAAGAAGCCTATTGTCTAATTATGTACCTAAATTTTATTACGGCACTTTCACTACTACTTTAACGAGTGAGCTACCTTTCTATAAAAGACCTATCGACTGTTGCAATTATAGGCGTAAACAAGAATGATAAAAGAGTACGAGATTGAGTAACTATGTACACTTCTGCTGGCATACCAGGGTATAGGTATACGTTTTTAAACTGAGCAAGCTCTGGTTTTGGTATCACTACACGTACTGAATAATAACGCCCTAGCCTTGGATCATCAAGGGCATCGGGAGAAATATTGCTTACTATACCATTAATTAAACTTAAACGACGTGCACTGTAAGCACTTAAACGAACTTTAACCTTTAGCCCTTCTAGCCCATCAATAGAGACTATGTTGCTATCTTTCTTTTGTGCTGACAGTATCTCTTCTATGTTTCTGGTCTGAATTTTAGCATCTATTATTAGGTCATCATCCGATGGCACTACGCTCATGATCGGAACTCCAGATTGTATAACACCACCTTCAGTATGGTATCTTATATCTGTGACTATCCCATCTTGAGGCGATTTAATTATTGTACGTGCTAATGAATCTTCAGCAACCATCAGTCTCTCTTTCAAGTCTGCAATAGACGTACTAACTTCCTTAAGTTCAGCATTTGCTCTTTCTTGAGAATCATTTCTCACGTTTATAATTTCTAATTCGTTCTCTCCAATTTTTTGCTGCACTTGAGATATTGCAGAACGGTAATGTCCAACTCTGCCTTCAATTTCAGCAAACTGCTTTTCTAAAGCTAAAATGTGTGGTTTGCTTATATGGCCACTATCAAGTAATTGTCTTTTTGTTTCCAACTCCTCAGTTATCAAGTCATATTGCTTATGAGCTGCATTTAGTTGAAAGTTTAGCCCCGCTAATTCATCATTTAACTGCTTTATACGTTGTTGCAGTATGTCTGTTTTTCCCAATATGCTCTTTCTCTGAGAGTTGAACAACTTTACTTGATTCTTTATCGCTTTATTTACAAGTTCATCGTGAGATAATTTTTTAACCTCATCAGGAAACTCGAGCGTGTCCAAATCTACTCTGATTGCAAGAAGCCTTGCTTCTGTTGCTAAAAATGATAAGAGCTTCTCTTTGATGATACTTAAATTCGCCTTCTCGTTAACATCACTCAACAAAACTAGAGGCTCATCTTTTTTAACTGCTTGACCCTCTTTTACTAAAATTTTGCTTATTATTCCTCCGCCCAAGTGTTGAACTATTTTTCTATTTGAAGATACAATAACTTCTCCACTTGCATGCACCGCACCGTCAATTGGAGCTATAGCCGACCAAATACCACCTATCCCAAAAAAGATGAGTATTACTACCAGACCAAAAAATAGTGGTCCCCATGTTACTTTCAGGACTTCATTTACGTTATTACTTTCGCGTTTTAAAATAAAATTTATCATCGCATCAATCAATGCGAACGTCTTATCCAAAAACTTTGGGTACTTCTTCTTTTTATTTTTTGCTCCTTGCATATTTATATTATCACTATGGCCAATCAGGCCTGTCAAAGAAAATCCAGTGCTAAGCTTTTTCAACTTACTTATCATAATACTACTGTGAATTTGTGTTAACTCAAGATAACACACAAAAACAAAGAATCTATAATTTAAGCATTCCATTTAGACTGTAGAGCACCAGAATAAACTATTTAGTAACAATTCCTGCATCAACTATGTTTTTAAAATTTTTTGACGTTTAACTTTATTATAACTTTTCCTTTATTTTGTGAATATCTGAGTTACTTATATTATGTAAGAAATCTATTGCCAACTAGTCAATATTCTGTTAGGAATTAAGATAATATAAAGTTATTATGTTTGGATTGGAAAGCAGAAAGTTCCTGATCACTGGCGCATCAGGCGGAATAGGGCAAGCAATTGTAAAAATTATGCACAAAGCCGAAGCAACTTTATGTATTTCTGGCACAAAAAAAGAAGTGCTCGAAGAAGTTGCTAAACAATATGAAAAAAACATGCATGTACTCCCTTGTGATTTATCAAATGCTGAGGAAGTAAATCAACTAATAAATAGAGCAAGTGAGCTGATGGAAGGCTTTGACGGGCTCGTATGCAATGCGGGTATTACGCGAGACAGTTTATTATTGAGAATGACAGATGAAGCATGGCAAAAAGTAATTGATATTAACTTGAGCTCTACATTTAAGCTGAGTAGAGAAGCATGCAGAAAACTAATTAAGAATAATTGGGGAAGAATTATAAATATTTCCTCAATAATAGGGCTGACAGGAAACGCCGGGCAAGCAAATTATGCGGCGTCTAAAGCTGGAATAATAGCTATGAGCAAATCTATAGCAAAAGAAGTTGCAAGTCGTAATATAACAGTAAATTGTATTGCTCCTGGATTTATAGATACTAAAATGACTGAAGTTTTAAATGAAGGACAAAAGGGAAAAATATTAGATAATATTCCAATGAAAAGAATGGGAACAGGGGAAGAAATAGCAGCAGGGGTCTTGTTTTTAGCAAGTGATGAAGCAAAATATATAACAGGGCATGTGCTCAATATTAATGGTGGGTTATTTATGTAGCAACACTTATGTATGGACAAATTATAATTTTTACTTTAAAATAAAAAATGTGTAGGTTTAGGTTTACGTTAATTTATTACTTAGAGGCAAAAAAATGAGCTCTATAATAGGATTTTTTGGTGTCTTGTGTGTAGTATTGCTTTTCTCTTTCTCAGGTTACGCAGCTATCACTGGTCCTGATATGGATGATACAACACAAGTAATATGTAATATTATTGGGTATATTTGGGGTCTAGGTGGACCACTTATGACAGTAATATTTATTGGTGCAGCTTTGATGGCGATATTTGGTAGAATGCCTTGGCCTGCTCTTTTTGCTCTAGGCGTGTTTTGTGCTGTATTTTTTGGCGCTAAGACGATTATAATAAAAGTTATGCCCAATGTAAGCGATGAAGCAAAAGCTATGTTGGAAAAGTGTGGAAAGAAATAACCCATAAAAGTACAGAAATGCTTTTTTGTTATCCATTAAATCGCTTCATATCTTCAACTTGCAACAAATAAGGGCTATCTTTTGGTAAAGTTTTAACAGCTAGCTCAGCATATTTTGTAAATTGCTTTAAATCACCTTCAATACAAGCCTTTTTTGTCAAGGCAAAATAATGCATTGCCGTATCAGCTTCACATTTATATGCAATGCTTAAATACTTCCAGACAAAAGCGTTATTTGGTTCTACATTCAAAATCTGCTCCAGGTAAAAAATCGCCTTTTTTGCATCACCGTGTAATAATAAAGTATGAGATAATGCAAGTTTCACTAAATAACTGTTTTTCTCAGATAAATACCTAAGCGATTCCTCATACATTTTTATTGCTTCACTTAAATTTCCGGCCTTGTATAGCATTTCTGCTTTTAATTCATATAGGTATGGGTCATTGCGTGACTCTTGAATCAATGAATTAACTTTAGCAATAGCCTCTTCTATCTTTCCTTGCCTATAGCAAACTATAGTATTTACATACTCAGAATTATTTTCATATTTATTAGATAACACATGAATAGGAGCAAAGAAAGAGTCTAGCTTTGCAACCACACGCTCAAACTTTAGTAACTTATCCGCAAAAATTGGTTTTACGTTGTTTTTAACCTTATAATTTTGTACAGCAAATATGCGTTTCTCACTAAGTGGGTGAGTGCGGAAATATTCCTCGGTGTTCTCATGCTCAATACTTTTAAAATAATAAAAAATCTCTTTCATACCTGAATTATCATAGCTAGATTCATCAAGGTACCTTAAAGCATAGCTATCTGCTACACTTTCTTGCCCTTGAGAATAGTTAAAAAATAGCCTTGAACTGAACGCTACACCACTAAGCAAAATTGCACCAGCAACCTGAGGGTTAATGATAATACTAGAAACTAATCCTACCATATAACTAATCATTGCTATCGATTGAAAATAACCCATAGCACTACTCATTTGCAATATATGACCAGCAGATATGTGAGCAATCTCATGTGCTAATATACCAAGCAGGACATAAGGTTTAGCCGAATATTGTAAAAGTCCTAAATGAATGAAAATACTGTTATTGTTAATTACAAAAGCATTAATCGAATTGTCATTAATTATAAAAACTTTTATTTGCTCATGATCAATATCCGCAGCAGAAAATAAAGGTTGCGCTAGCTCTTTCACTATTGCTTCCACTTCACTATCTCTAATAATGTTAATAGAGTAAGCATTATTATAATATGCAAAAAAGAACAATAAGGTCAAAAACTTAGCAACTCTAAACATGAAAATTCTGTGCTTGTATAATTTATAGAAATTCTATATTTTAACACTTAAATTATACAAATTTATAAACGCTAGTTTAAATTTTTAACGTAACTGATAAGTTTGTCGATGGTAGTTAACTTAATTTTATGTTGTTCAGCAAATTTAAGTAACTGAGGTAAGCGCATCATAGAGCCATCATCATTCACTAATTCACAAATAACTGCTGAATGATCAAACCCTACTAACTTCGCCATTTCAACACTCGCTTCAGTATGACCAGCACGTTGTGCCACCCCACCTTTATGTGCAATTACAGGAAAAACATGACCTGGAGTTATGATGTCATCCTGAGTACCATCCTTGTTGATAGCAGCATGTATAGTTTTCGTTCTATCCTCTGCTGAAACACCGGTTGTAATGCCATAACGTGCATCAATTGATGTAGTAAATGCGGTATGATTTTCACCAATATTTTTCTTTTCCATGAAATTAAGGCCCAACCTTTTCATGTGAAATTTAGTCATTGCTAAGCAAACAACCCCTGTACCGTACCTAACCATAAAAGCCATATGTTCCGGCTTTATTTTCTCAGCTAAGACAATCAAATCGCCTTCATTTTCTCTATTTTCATCATCAACTAAAATGAATAATTTACCGGAACGAGCATCCTCTAATACATCTTCCACAGAAGAAATACCTGGTAGACTCATTGAAGCATAAGTGGCCTGTACCATAATAATTTACTTAAATTCAATCTTAACTATTTTATACAATTTCTCTCCATTTGGCACTGTCACTTCCACATATTCACCGACTTTTTTGCCGATTAAGGCACTCCCAAGTGGTGAACTAGTAGATATTAACTGCTTTGAAACATCAGCTTCATATTCGCCTACAACCTTATAAACATATTCCACTTCACCGTTATTATCACTTAACATGCTTAATGTCACAGTTGCACCAAACATTACTGAATCACCAGACAAATTTTTTACTTCTATTACTTCCGCATGTGAGAGCTTACTTTCTATCTCCATTATACGGCCTTCAATAAAACCTAACCTTTCCCGTGCTGCATGATACTCTGCGTTTTCAGACAAATCACCTTGATCACGAGCATCAGAAATAGCCTGTATCACAGAAGGTTTTTCTTCCTTTAATTTTTCAAGTTCGGCTTGCATATTCTCAAAACCTTCCCTCGTCATAGGAAATTTATTAATAATGGATGAAGCCATAATCACCACCTAAACGCAATTAAATTGAGTAACGAAATTACTCACAATGTTAAAAATATCACCTTTTATATCATCACTCATGTCATTTGACAACTTTTTTAAAACCCCAGGGTGTACAGTATGAAAATAATTAATAAGATCATGTTCAAATTTATTAATGTAACTTATTTGTATTTTACTTAACTGATTATATAGGTTAGAAAAAATATACATCAGCACTACTTGCTCTTCTATTGACATAGGTAAATGTTGTTTTTGCTTTAATAACTCGACAAGATATTTACCCTTATTCAAGGATAATTGAACACTAGCATCAAGATCAGAACCAAATTTTGCAAAATCTTCTAATTCTCTATACTGAGCTAAGCTTAGCTTTATAGAACCAGCAACTTTCTTCACAGACTTTAGTTGTGCAGCAGAACCAACCCGTGAAACTGACAAACCTATATTTACTGCAGGTCGAAATCCTTTATAAAATAATTCAGACTCAAGAAAGATCTGCCCATCGGTGATTGAAATAACATTTGTTGGCACATATGCAGATACATCACCAGCTTGAGTTTCGACAATTGGCAAAGCAGTTAAAGAACCCTGCCCTTTTTTATCAGACATTTTAGCAGCTCTTTCAAGCAAGCGAGAATGTACATAGAATATATCTCCAGGGTAAGCTTCACGACCAGGAGGACGTCTGAGCAATAAAGACATCTGCCTATATGCCACAGCATGCTTAGATAAATCATCATATATAATCAAACAATGCATTCCATTGTCACGGAAAAATTCCCCAATAGTGCAACCAGCATAAGGTGCTAAAAATTGCATAGGCGCGCAGTCAGATGCACTAGCCACAACTACAGTTGTATACTCTAATGCTCCGCTTTCTTTCAGCTTATTTACCACTTTTGCTACTGTTGAAATTTTTTGCCCAATAGCAACATAAACACAGTAAACTTTTTGATTTTCGTTTACCTCATCGTTAATCTTCTTCTGATTGATAATAGTATCAAGCGCAATAGTAGTTTTACCAATTTGTCTATCACCAATAATTAATTCACGCTGCCCTCTACCTATTGGAATTAGCAAATCTATAATTTTAATTCCTGTTTGCAGTGGCTCATACACAGACTTACGATCAATAATGCCTGGCGCTTTAGATTCTATATCCATTCTGTTTTTGGCTCTAATTTCCCCACCGTCGTCCATAGGATGGCCCAACGCATTTACAACTCTCCCTAACAATTCATGCCCTACAGGCACCTGCACAACATCACCACTACATTTTACAACGTCCCCTTCTTTCACATCACGGTCATTACCAAGCACAACTATTCCAGCCGTATCATGATCTAAATCGAGAACTATTCCTTCTACACCACTTGCAAAAAATACCTTTTCACCGAATTTTGCTTTTTCCAGCCCATAAACCAATGCGATACCATCTGTTACTGAAATTACTTCACCTATATTTTCCCGCTTTATAGGATTATCAAACGTCTCAACCTTTTCTCTTATTATACTTGCTATCTCAGAAACATTCATACTGTTCTTCATACAAAATTCCTTACTTTTAATATTTCCATTTTACTTAAGTCAACTAACCTATCCAAGTAACTTTTTAGCGAAGCATCGATCAAATTAAAACCATACCTAACTACGAAGCTACCTAGTATAGAACGGTCAACCACATTGCTTACTTTTATTATTTTACCAAGAAAGCTCAAAGATTCAGTAATTATTTTTATATCAGATTCCTTTAAAGTTTCTGCTGACTTTATAGTAATTTCGAATTCATTTTCATTTTCTCTTGCAAGACTTAAGAATTTTTCTAATATAAGGATCAATAAACTAGAGCGTTTATTTGCAAATATAACCATAATAAATTTTACTAAATTCTCACTCAAGTGCTCATTTATAGAAAGCATCACTTCTTTTTTGTGTGCAAAAGAAATCATAGGATGAGATAGGTACACAAAAACATCACGTTGATCCTTAAAAAAAGCCAACAAAAATTCTACTTCTTTCCTTATAATACCTAACCTGCTTCCTGAGACATGAAATAGCACTCTAGCGTAAGATGAAACTAAATTATTGTATTGGGTCTTTTTCATATTAAATCCAGTAAATCTAAATTAATTCAGCTACAAATCTTTCATTCTTCAATCCAAGCATTTTTTATATAAACAGGTCTTCTCTTTAAGGAAAGAAAATATAAATCATATCTGACTGAATAATCTAAAAAACTAAGGTTTTTACTTAAGAAATACTTAGAAGAATTTATAATAGACTGACATTGAAGATGAGATATCGGTATTTCTTTTCCAAGTAAACTTGTTTTAACTTCTATAAAAATCAGCTCCTTTTTTTTAGATACAATTAAGTCAATTTCACCGAACTTACAACGGTAACGGCGTTTTATAACATTATACCATTTCAGTTTTAAATATACTAAAACTAATAACTCGCCAAAGTAACCTACAAAGTAGCGTAACCTACTTACCACAAGAAGAACAATTATGATAACAATTAACTTTGTGTAACTACTTTGCCTCCTTCTTTATTTTTACTATAAACCTTACCTCTTGCTGCAATATCCCTATCAACCAGTTCTATCACTGCCATTGAAGCGCAATCACCCTTTCGAGTGCTAAATTTTATTATTCTAGAATACCCACCTTTACGATCTTGATAACGGCTGGCTAAGACGTTTAATAACTTATCAACTGCTAACTTACTATTATGAAGGCGTGAAAGCAAAAGTCTTCTACCATGTAAAGTATTCTTATTCTTAGCAATTGTAATAAACTTTTCGACATATGGACGAAGTTCCTTAGCTTTTGGTAAAGTAGTTACAATCTGCTCATGGTTAATTAATGAGATAGATAGATTCTTTAACGTCGATAATCTATGTTCAGTGCAACGAGATAGTTTACGTTTTTTTATTCCATGTTTCATATATCACCTAATCTTCATCAGTATGTTGTTTAGCCAACTCATCTATATCCTTAGGTGGCCAGTTTAGCACATTCATACCCAAAGACAAGCCAAAATTAGTCAAAACTGCCTTAATCTCATTCAAAGACTTTCTGCCAAAATTAGCAGTTCTTAACATTTCACCTTCTGTCTTTTGCACAAGATCACCTATATAAGTGATGTTTTCGTTTTTCAGACAGTTATGAGACCTGACAGATAATTCCATTTCATCTACCTTACGCAATAAGACAGGGTCATAACCCAAATCTTTAGCACCACTAGACGAAGAAACCTGCGATTTTTTATAACTTACATCAGAACTAATAAAGGGCTGAAGTTGCTCCTGTAATATTCTTGCAGCAGAGTCAACAGCTTGACTCGGAGAAATTGTACCATCAGTTTCAATTGACAATATCAGCTTATCCTTATCAGTCACTTGGCCAACACGACTGTTCTCTACCCTGTACGAAACCCTGTTGACAGGGCTATACAAAGCATTAACTGGAATAAAACCAATTAAATCCTGTTCACTCATAAGCTTCAAAAGTTCATTTTCTTTATATTTAGTTACAGGAAGATAACCTTTTCCGCTAGCCACATATATGGTCATGTTAAGCTCCACATTTTGCCCCAGCGTACATATTAACAAATCTTTATTAACAATAGAGCATTGATCATCAGTTTCTATCATCCCAGCTAATACCTGGCAAGGCCCTTTAGCGTTTAAATTTAAGCATTTATTAGAAGCACCATTTAATTTACACCTCAACATACCCATATTTAATACTATATCAGTTACGTCTTCTCTCACCCCTTGAATTGAAGTGAACTCATGAGTTACACCTTCAATTTTTATTCCATAAACAGCACTACCTTTAAGAGAAGATAACATTACACGTCTTAATGCATTACCTAATGTTAAAGCAAAACCACTTTCCAACGGTTCTAGCACTATATCACTTTTTTCACTTGAATCATCTGATATTACCTTAACTGAACTAGGTTTAATCAATTTATCTAAATTGCTACAGAGAGAAACATCATTATTATAATACATAAAACAACCTTTTCAAATATCCTATACTCTTCTTTTTTTTCTTAACCTGCACCCATTATGAGGAATTGCGGTTTTATCTGCAATTGAAGTCACAGTCAACCCACAGCTCTGAAGTGCTTTAACCGCAGCTTCGGTACCAAAGCCAGGACCGCGAATTATTACAGAGACAACCTTCATACCAAATCTCTCCATTGCGTTCTTCGCAGCAGACTCCGCAGCCTTACCTGCAGCATAAGGTGTGGATTTTCTCGAACCTGAAAAACCACATGCACCCACAGAAGTTTGACATAGCGTATTACCATGAACATCAGTTACATTTACAAAAGTATTATTAAAAGTTGCACGAATATGGACAACACCAGTAATAAACTCCTTCTTACTCTTACCAACCGTTTTGACTTTTTTCATTAAAACTCACAATAATAATAAATTTTATTTTTTCCCAGCAATAGGCAACCGAGATCTACCTTTACGAGTCTTAGCATTAGTATGAGTCCTTTGCCCTCTCACAGGTAAACCTTTTCTATGTCTCACCCCTCTATAGCATCCCATTTCCACTAAAGATTTTATGTTCATAGCCACTTCTTTTCTGAGCTCACCTTCTATAACATAATTTTGTCTAATGAAACCGCTGATCTTTTCTATATCTTCATCTCGTAATTCTGAAACATGTTTGCGCTTATCAACTTCGCAAGCGTGACAAATTACATTCGCAGTAGCAATACCTACACCATATATATAAGTTAATGCAAAAGGAACACATTTCCTCACTGGAATATTTATGCCTGCAATACGTGCCACTGGTACCTCGATACTTTATTAATAACAACTCTTAATTTATACCATAAAACAACTCAGAGTCAAACCAAATTACAAGAAATTTTACTTTCAATCTCTTGCGTTACCTCATCAACACTCAAATTAGCGTCAATTGTTAATAATTTGCCTTTATAATACTCGCGTAAACCTTTCATTTGAAGGTGATATTCACTTATTCTCTTATTAATTGCAGACATATCAGCATCATCAATTCTTTTCTCTAACCTCGTACTTTTACATTTAGCACAAGTAGTACTCTTAAAAGAAGATACACTATATATGCTTTTACAGTCCAAACACGCGAGACGATTTTTTAACCTATCGATTGCAATATTATCGTCAAGCTGCAGCTCAACTACAATGTCAACATCCCTATTATATTTTTCTTGCAAAACTTGAGTCAAAAAATGAGCCTGGTTTAAATTTCTCGGAAAACCATCTAATAAGCAATTATCATCCACCAATGCAAGCTGGTCACGTAATAATCCACATATAATTTCATCTTGAATTAAATTACCAGATTCCACGGTACCCTTTATTTTTTTACCTAACTCAGTACTGCTAGATATAATATTCCTTAATAAATCCCCTACTGAAATTAATTTTAAATTATATTTTGCTATTAACAAGCTTGACTGAGTACCTTTACCAGAACCTGGAGGACCAAAAATCGTAATGATCATCTTACTTTCCTCGTTTTAGACTCATATTTCTTTATCCAGTTGTCGTACCTATTTGAAAAAATATAAGATTGTATTTGCATAATAGTATCAGTAATAACGTTCACTATAATCAGTAAGCTCGTCCCACCAAAAATAAATGGTATATCATAATAATATCTCATAACTTCAGGTACAGTACATATGACTACCAAATACGCAGAGCCAATGAATGTCAACTTAAAAACTATATCTTGAAGGTAATCAGAAGTATGTTTCCCAGGCCTTCTACCAGGTATAAAACCACCATTTTTTTTAAGAAAATCTGCGTTTTCCTCTGGATTAAATATAAAATTGGTATAGAAAAAATTAAAAAATACTATCAGCACCAAATAGGCTACAATATATACTACTTTATTTGCCATAAAGTAATTCAAAATAAAATCAGAAAAAGCGTGCCCCTTATAGAAATTTGCAATTGAAATAGGTGTCAATAAAATTGCATTAGCAAAAATGGTTGGTACTACACCAGATAAATTAATCTTCAATGGAATATAAGTAAAATCGTCATTATGTAATCTTTTAAATTGCTTTTTAGGATGTTGAACAATAACCTTTCTATAAGAAGACTCTACAAAAATGACTAAGAGTAGCAGCAAAAAAAACAATACCAAAACAAAAAGGATAATAAATAACGATACGCTACCGTTTTTATTTAACGTTAACAAAGATGACAAAGCGCTGTGTAACTCTGATATTATACCCGTGAAAATGATTAATGAGATACCATTGCCTATACCGCTAGCGCTGATTCGTTCACCAAGCCATATTAAAAGCATAGTTCCACCTAAAAGGCTGAAAACACCTATTGTACGAAACATAACACCAGGTTCGATTACAACCAATACCCCTTCCCTATTCATCCCTTCCAATCCAACCAAAATTGGAATTGATTGAAATACACAAATTACTATGGTCAGATAGCGTATATAAGAATTCATCTTTCTACGGCCTGACTCTCCATCATTCTTAACTTCCTTCATTCCTTTAATCGCAGAAGAAAGTAACTGAATAATGATAGAAGCCATTATATATGGCATAACGTTCAATGCTAGAATTGTCATTCTAGCCAATGCACCACCAGAAAATAAATTAAATACTCCAAAAACGCCTGAGCCATCTTTGGGAAATATATCATTAATTACATCAAGATTAATTCCAGGAATAGGCACATAAGTACCCAAGCGATAGCAAATTAAAGCTATTAGCGTAAAAAATATACGCTTTAATAAATCGCCTTTATATAACAACGTAGGATCCAAGCTATTAAATGCTGATTTATTGCCCATGACTTACGATAGTATTTCCACACTACCACCAACTGAAGCTACAGATTTTTTTGCAGCTTCTGACGCAAAATCAACATGAAACACAAATTTTTCGCTCAACTTACCTTTATTAAGAAGTTTAATTTTATCCTTAATAGACTTTATAAAACCTAATTTATACAGCCTCTCCTTATCTATAACAGAGTCTTTCACTATTTTTTTAGCTTCCATTAAGCGCTGTATATCGCCAACATTAATTATAGAGTATATGCTCCTACGTATAGGCTTAAAACCTCTTTTAGGCAAACGAGTATATATAGACTGTTGTCCACCCTCAAAACCATTTATAGAAACTCCACTTCTAGCCTTCTGCCCTTTATGCCCTCTACCGGATGTTTTACCTTTACCACAACCGATACCTCTACCCAGCAACTTAGGCTTCTTTTTCTTAGATAATTTAGTAAATATAGAGTTTAATTTTACAGCATTATTCATACTTTACCTGTTTCCAACTATCTCACTAATCTTTTTGCCTCTTTTGCTTGCTACCTGACGAGGAGATAACATACTATCAAAAGCCTTAAACACCGCACATATAACGTTATGAGGATTATTTGATCTAGTGGATTTAGCTACCACATCCTTTATACCTAACACCTCAAAAACTGATCTAATCGCTCCACCAGCAATAATACCTGTTCCGGCTCTTGCGGTTCTTAAAACTATCTCACCAGAACAAAATTTAGCTTTAATATCATGATGCAAAGTTCTACCTTCACGCAAGTACACTCTAATCATTGATTTCTTTGCAGCATTTACAGCTTTGACTCTTGCTTCAGCAACTTCTGCGTGTTTACCTATTCCACACCCTACCCTACCCTTCTCATCGCCAACAACAACCAAAATTGAAAATGAAAATCTTCTACCACCTTTGGTAACCGTTGTCACTCTTCGTACCGAAACTAAAAGCTCTGATAAATCATTATTATTTTGTAAATTCTTTATAGCCATATTCAAAACCTTCTAAAATTCAAATCCAGAACTTCTTAAAGCCTCAGCAAATTGAGAAACTAATCCTGTGTATTTATACGCTCCACGATCAAACGTAAGCTGCTGCTCTAATTTCATGCCAGACAGACGCTCAACCATTAAAGAAGAAACCTGTTTTATAGTTTCAGCGTTGACTTTCCCTTTACATACATCCTTAATTTTAGCATCCAAAGTAGAAGCTGAAGTGAGAGTTATTCCTTTTACATCATTAATTAACTGGACATAAAAATGCCTATTAGATTTAAATATGGATATACGTAAACGTTCAGCGCTCTTGTCAAGCTTCGCTCTATTACGTAACTTCCTTTTTTCAGAATTACTTAAAAAATTATACGATCTTTTCATTTTTATTACTTCTTTTTACTTACAACCTTACGCAGCATAAATTTGCCTTTTATTACAACACCCTTACCTTTATAAGGATCATATTTTCTAATTTTGCATATATCAGACGCCACCATATAGACCTTCTGCTTATCCATACCACTAACTACTAAGTGAGTTGGCTTTATGCACTTAATCTCAACATCTTTAGGCACTTTATATTTAACATTATGGCTATAACCAAGATACAAAGTCAAATACTTACCATCACACTCTGCCTTATATCCCACACCGTTAATCTCAAGATTAACAGAAAAACCATCAACCATGCCGTTAATGATATTATTAATATTACTCCTATAAGTGCCCCACATAGGCTTTATTTTATCATAATTATCTTTATCTTGATCAACAGAAAGCAATAGCTGATTATCAATAATCTGACACACAACATCCCTGATCAAGCTAACTTCCTTTTCAGCCTTAGCACTCTTTATTAACATACTACCATTATTATATTCAACTGAAACACCAGCAGGAATATTGATAGGAGCAGCACCTATACGAGACATGAATTTCTCCTATTATTTAAAACACACGACACAAAACTTCTCCACCAACCTTTAACTTATGTGCATTATAATCAGTCATCACTCCTTTGGGTGTCGATATAATAAAAATACCAAGACCATTATATGCTTTAGAAATGTCCTTATACTTAGAATAACGACGACAACCAGGCTTTGACACCCTAACTATGTCACTAATTACAGGTGACTTCTCATAATACTTCAATTTTACAATGAAAGAAGGTAAATTATCTACAACTTGCTTTTCATAATCAAGGATATACCCTTCCTCTTTTAAAATCTCCAATATAGAAGAATTCATCTTAGAAAATAGTACCCTTGTTGCCCTATGCATTGCCAATTGAGCATTACGTATCCTTGTTAAAAAATCACCAATACTATCAGATAACGCCACAATATACTCCTTATATTATATTTACCAACTAGACTTTGTAACTCCTGGAATTTGCCCAAAAGAACATAAATCACGCAAAATAATTCTACATAAACCAAATTTTCTATATACTCCTCTTGGTCTCCCAGTTAAAGCACACCTATTTCTAATTTTGGTTTTAGAAGAATTTCTAGGCAATTTTTTAATTAATTTATTTTGAGCTGTAAACCTTTCTACAATAGACAAATTCTTATTATTTATTATAGATTTCAATTTTTCTCTTTTTTCTTTATATTGATCGCACAACTTTATTCTGCGAAGATTTCTTTCTATCATAGATTTTTTTGCCATATATTTCTCCTCTCAATTAATCAAAAAAAGGAAATTTAAGAGCCAGTAATAATTCCTTTGCTTCCTTATCACTAACTGCACTTGTTATAATATTAATATCCATACCTCTAATTTTACTTATTTTATCATAGTCTATTTCTAAAAACGAGATATGTTCCTTTATACCAAAGGAAAAATTACCATTACCGTCAAATTGCTTCACACTAAATCCTCTAAAATCTTTTTCCCTTGGCAAAGCAATATATATCAATCTTTCTAAAAACTCATACATTTTATCTCTACGCAAAGTTACTTTGCAACCTACTGTAGCACCTTTTCTGATCTTGAAGCCAGAAATAGATTTTTTTGCAAAAGTTGATAAAGGCTTCTGCCCAGCAATCAAATATAGGCTATCAAGTGGTTCATTTATTGCTTTACTATCTGTAGCAGCATCTCCAACGCCCATATTGATACACACCTTGACAAGTTTAGGCACTTGCATTATATTGCCGTAATTAAACTTATCCTTTAAGGACTTTACTACGCTATCTTTATATAATTCTTTAAACATATCAACCTAATCTATCACTTCTCCAGAAACTTTTGCAAAACGCACTTTTCTACCGTCTATAACCTTAAACCCCACTTTAGTTGGAGTTTTATATTTAGGGTCCAATGTTGCAACGTTGGATATATCAATAGCTAACTCTTTATTTAATATACCACCACTACTACCAGCTTTTGGTTTAGTATGTCTCTTATGCACATTCACTCCAGAAACAATTACTTTCTTTTTAGCATCACGTGCTATAACTTTGATTACCTTACCAATTTTTCCCTTATCTCTACCAGTTAAAACTATAACGTCGTCACCACTTTTTATTTTAGCACTCATTATAAAACCTCAACAGCTAATGACATTATCTTCATAAAAGAACCAGATGATAACTTTTTTACCGGACCAAACACCCGAGTGCCAAGTGGTTCACCTTGATCATTAATCAAAACTACAGCATTGCTAGAAAAACGAATTACAGAACCATCAGATTTTCTAATAGGGCTTTTCACCCTCACCACAACTGCTCTATATACTTTTCCCTTCTCAACCTTCCCTCTTGGAGTAATAGATTTAGTAGATACAATAACTGTGTCACCTATAGATGCAGATTTTCTACCACCCAATAAACCAATACAAAGCACTGCACGCGCACCAGAATTATCAGCTACTTCCAATAATGTATTTTTTTGAATCATGTAAATATCCTATTCAATGTGAGCTATTAACAACAACCCATTTTTTAGTAGTAGAAATAGGCTTGTGTTCTTGTATTAAAACCTTGTCCCCTTCTTTAAAACTATTATTCTCATCATGTGCTGTATACTTCTTGTATTTTTTTATAACCTTTTTATACAGCTCATCCTTATACACTTGTAATACCGAAACCTTTACAGTCTTATCACACTCAGCCTTAGTTACAGTACCACAAAAAACCTTTTTAGGCATTCTTTTCCTCTCTTCTTCTTTTATTTAATGTAGTTAGAATACGAGCTATGCTCTTTTTTATTAAGCTAAAACGCGAAATATTGTTGCACTGGCCCAGCTTTTTTTGAAAAACCAAATTAACAAACTCTTTTCTCAAATTCACAAGAATTTCATGCAATTCTTGCGAGGACCTCGATTCAATGTCAGCTATATCCATTGCAACTCCATTTAATTATGATTAGATACAAATTTACACTTCATAGGAAGCTTAGCAGTTGCCTTTTCAAGCGCCAATCTTGCTAAATGCATGGGAACATCACTGCTAATTTCAAACAACATTCTACCGGGCTTAGCTTTAAATACCCAAAACTCAACACTACCTTTCCCTTTACCCATACGCACATCCGCCGGCTTTTTACTAACAGGGGTATCAGGAAAAACTCTTATCCACACTTTACCAGAGCGTTTTAATGTTCTAGATATTACACGCCTTGCAGTTTCAATATGCTTAGATTGAATCCTACCTGCTTCCATAGCCTTTAGACCATAATCTCCAAAAGATAATGTGCTACCACCTTTCGTGTTACCCTTAATTCGTCCTTTAAATACTTTTTTATATTTACTTTTTTTAGGAACAAACATTTCAATATACCTAATTAGTTACCAATATAAACCCAGACCTTAACTCCTATGATGCCATATATAGTTTTTGCTTCAGCAAAAGCATAATCTATATTAGCACGTAAAGTATGCAAAGGCAAACGGCCTTCTTTATACCACTCAGTACGAGCTATCTCAGCTCCGCCAAGGCGCCCAGAACAACTTACTTTAATACCTCTAGCACCCATCCTCAAACAACTTTGAATAGCTTTTTTCATCGCTCTTCTAAATGAAACCCTTTTTTCTAACTGCTGTGCAATGCTGTTTGATATTAAAACTGCATCTATTTCAGACCTTTTAACCCCTACTACATTCACTTCCACATTATTTTTTACTTTTTCAGCTATCTTTTGCTTTATCTTCTCAATATCCGAGCCTTTCTTACCTATTATCACTCCAGGTCTAGAAGAATGTATTATTACAGATACCAAATCGATCGTACGCTCTATAATTACTTTAGAAACACCAGCATGCTTAAAAGATTCATTTATATAACTGCGAATAGATAAATCTTGATGCAACCCTTGTTTATAACCCTTCTCAGCATACCAAATAGATGACCAAGTATTAATTATTTTTAACCTAAATCCTTTAGGATTAACGTTTCCCATATTTTTGCACTTTCCTTATTAATTTTCTATTTTTATGAATCATATAATTTCCCCCAATTTTACAGTTATATTACTATAACGTTTACTAACTCTATTAGCTCTACCCATAGCTTTTGGACATACCCTACGCAAAGTAAGAGACTTACCTATTAAAATTTCTTTTATATATAAATTATCGATATCCAATCCATAATTTTGAGCATTAGCAATCGCAGAATTTAATACCTTCCTTATAAGACCTGCAGCTTTCTTTTCACAAAATCTTAATTGCACAGTGGCAAAAGAAACTTTTTTATTACGTACTAAACCAGCAACCAAATTCAATTTACGAGGAGTTGATTTTAAAACCCTAGAACCAGCTTTAACTATTACATCTCTGTTTTTCATATCAATTACCTTCTTGTCGCCTTTTTATCACCACTATGCCCAGTAAATTTACGAGTGGGTGAAAACTCACCAAACTTATGACCTATCATATTCTGATCATTAACATTCACAGGAATGTAATCCTTACCATTATAAACAGCAAACTTTAAACCTAAACAATTAGGAAGAATTACAGAAGCCCTGGAATGAACTTTTATAGCCATGTTAACAAACCCCTTGTTTAAAGCATTATTCACCGACTTTAATATAGAAGGATGACAAAAAGGAGGCTTCCATGCAGATCTACTCATAAACTAACCTTTCAATTGTTTTATATACTTATCACTAGATTTATTTCTCTTTCGAGTTTTCTTTCCTTTTGTTGCAACACCCCAAGGAGTAACAGGATGACGACCACCAGAGGTTTTTCCTTCCCCGCCTCCATGAGGATGGTCAACCGGATTCATTGCAACTCCACGTACAGTAGGTCTAATCCCAAGCCACCTACTTCTCCCAGCTTTACCCAACTTTCTATTCTTATGGTCAGGGTTAGATACTACACCAATAGTAGCCTTGCAAGAAGATAAAATCAACCTAATTTGACCAGACCTGAGTCGTAATAAAACATATTGGCCATCACGACCAACGATTTGTGCATAACAACCAGCAGCTCTAGCAATCGCAGCACCATTACCTGGCTTCAGCTCAACATTATGAACGAAAGAACCAACAGGTATATGCTTGAGTAGTAAACAATTCCCTGGCAAAATATCAGCATCATTCCCAGCTGTAACAACATCACCTGGCTTCATACCTTGAGGAGCTAATATATAAGACTTAATATCATCTTCCTTATATGATATTAACGCCAAAAACCCACTTCTATTTGGGTCATACTCTATTTTTTCAACTATACCTTGACCACTTCTATTACGCTTAAAATCTATCACTCTATACTTCTTTTTGTGACCACCACCCCTATGACGAGTTGTAATTCTACCATGATTATTTCTTCCACCACTGGACTTTTTACCGGATGTAAGAGACTTTTCTGGCTCATCTTTTGATAAACCAACTTTACTTACTAACACAGTCCCACGAGAAGACGGAGTAACAGGATTAAAAAATTTCATACCCATACTAAACGCTCATTATATCTAATTTTTGACCATCCATCAAAGAAAAATAAACTTTCTTTTTCTGTTTTTCACAACCAATCACACCCCTAAAACGCCTATATTTAGGCTTAATTCTAACAACATTTATAGAAGAAATTTTAACATCAAATAGAGACTCTATTGCCAACTTTATTTGACGCTTATTTACATTTACAAAAACATACAAAGAATATTTATTAAACTTCTCCCTCAAAAAAGAGGCCTTTTCTGTAATTATAGGAGATTTTATTATATTATTATATTTGATCATAACAATCTACCTTCAAGATGCTTTAAAGTATCCTTTGTCAACATCACGCATTCGTGATTCAATATATCAAAAACATTTAACCCAATAGGTTTGATTAAGTCTACATAGTGCAAGTTTTTAGCCGCACGCAACAAATCATCTCCATAATCACCAACTATCAAAAAGGAAGAAAATTTAAAATTTTTAATACATTTACACATTTCAGACGTTTTCTTCACATCAATATTTAAATTATCCAGAATAATTACTTGATTATTTAAATACTTTAGAGATAAAGCAATTTTTAAACCAAATTTGCGTACCTTCTTATTAAGAGAATAAGTATGATTCCTCACAACAGGGCCGAAAATAATCCCACCACCTCTAAATTGAGGAGATCGCAAGCTCCCTTGTCTTGCCCTACCGGTACGTTTTTGACCATAAGGTTTAGCTGTTGTACCAGAGACATCACTGATACCTTTTGTTTTATGAGTACCAGCTCTTCTCTTCGCTAATTGCCATCTCACTATATCATGCAAAATACTCAATTTTTGCTTAGCAGAAAATATCAAAGGATTGAGCTGAGCAGTACCTACATTATCATTAGATAGATTAACTAAATTACATTCCATAACTAACTTACCAAATTACTAGCATCATCATTTACATCTAACAGTAAACCTACCGGAAAAGGAACATCTTTATGTAAAGATTTTTTAACTGCATCTCTTACAAAAACATAGGAATTTTTAAACCCAGGAACATTATTACCCTTCACAGCAATTATACTATTTTCATGATCAATGGATAATATCTTCATATTCTGTGCAGTTATCCTGCTGTTACCTAAATGACCAGCCATTTTCTTTCCTTTGAATACTCTACCAGGATCCTGACATTGGCCAGTGGAACCTTGTGATCTGTGAGCAATAGAAACACCATGAGATGCCCTAAGCCCACTGAAATTATGCCGCTTCATCACACCAGCAAATCCTTTACCTATAGAATAACCCGTAATATCAAGATATTGACCAACCACAAAATGATTGATTCCCACTTTTTTACCACATTCTATTCCCGACAGGTCATTTAATCTACTTTCGTATAACTTACATTTATTATTTATACCCTTTTTCTTTAAATATTCCAACTGAGGTTTTGCTATATTTTTAAAATCTCCTGTGCCTAAAATGACTGAATTATAGCCACATTTATCTTGTCCTTTTATATCAATAATATAAGTTTCGCTGAGATGCAATAAAGTTACAGCCATGCGACTATTGTCAGAATACATAGCAGTATGACCAATATTCATCATTAGTAAACCAATTCTCCTCAGCGAATTTATTCTCTTCATTTCCTTCTCCTAAACCTTAACTTCCTTGACTTTTAAATCCACTTCTACGCCAGCAGAAAAAGATAAACCTGTAAGCATCTGCATCATAGTAGGAGTAAGATCATGTAAAACAATCAAACGCCTAGAAGTTCTCATTTCAAACTGTTCACGAGATTTTTTATCAACGTGAGGAGATCTATTAACAATAAATTTAGAATCTTTCCTTGGCAACGCAATCGGACCAGATAATTTTGCACTGGACCGCTTTAATTCATCAACAAATTTTCGAACACACTCCTCCAATAAAGAACAATCGAAAGCCTTAATGTTAATATATATATCTTGCTTCATCTTAGTTACTACACTCACTCCAAAATTTCAGAAACAACACCAGAACCAACAGTTCTACCGCCTTCTCTTATCGCAAAACGCAATCCCTTATCCATTGCTATCGGTACTTGCAATTCTACTTCTACACTCACATTATCTCCTGGCATTACCATCTCCTTCCCATCTAGCAATTTTATGCTCCCAGTTACATCCGTTGTCCTTAAATAAAACTGTGGCTGGTAATTCGCAAAAAATGGTGTATGCCTTCCTCCTTCCTCTTTCTTTAATATATAAACCTCCGCCTTAAACTTTCTATGCGGTGTTATCGTCCCCGGTTTCGCTAATACTTGCCCTCTCTCCACTTCTTCTCTTTTTGTTCCTCTTAACAATATTCCTACATTGAGTCCTGCACTTCCCTTATCCAGCAACTTCTTAAACATCTCAACACCTGTGCATATCGTCTTTTGCGTCGCTTTCAGACCTATTATCTCTATCTCTTCTCCCGTCTTTATCTCTCCCTTCTCTATTCTTCCTGTTACCACTGTTCCTCGCCCCGATATCGAAAATACATCTTCGATTGGCAATAAAAATGGTAAATCCACAGGCCTTGGTGGAACCGCTACATATTCATCTAACTTTTCCATCAATTTGTCTATTGATTTCTTTCCATATTCGCTGCTGTCATCCTCCAGCGCCTTGAGTGCTGAACCAACCACCACAGGCACTTCATCCCCTGGAAACCCGTATTTACTCAGTAATTCCCTCACTTCCATTTCTACTAAATCTATCATATCAGCATCAGCAACATCAGCTTTATTTATATACACCACGATATATCCAACACCTACCTGCTTCGCCAGCAATATATGCTCTCTCGTTTGTGGCATTGGCCCATCAACCCCCGACACTACCAATATCGCCGCATCCATCTGTGCTGCACCTACTATCATGTTCTTTACATAGTCAGCGTGTCCAGGACAATCAACGTGTGCATAATGCCTTTTTTCCGTCTGATACTCAACATGCGCTGTTGCTATCGTTATCCCCCTCTTCCTTTCTTCTGGCGCTTTATCTATCTGATCGTACGCTACAAAATTTCCATAATGCTTCGTTATCGCCGCTGTTAACGTCGTCTTCCCATGATCCACATGTCCTATTGTTCCCACATTTACATGCGGCTTTCCAAATGCTTCCACTATTGCTGTCATAATTTAAACTTTTCTACCTAAAATACAAATACATCAATAAATAATATGTTGATTTTATAAAAATACAACAAAAAAAAGAGCGGATAGTGGGAATCGAACCCACGTCACTAGCTTGGAAGGCTAGAGCTCTACCATTGAGCTATACCCGCACAATGGAGGAGGTAGGATTCGAACCTACGTACGCTCACGCGGACAGATTTACAGTCTGTTACCTTTAACCACTCGGTCACTCCTCCGCAAAAATTTGTTAAGAGAATACTATTTTAGCATCTTAACTTAAGCTCTTATTGTATTTAATACTAAACGCCTAAAATTAAAAAATCAAGCAATAAAACCTACCCTGATTAAAATCACGCAGATTTCATTTTATACAACACAATATTGTCAATAAAACGTTTAAACAAATAATGCGAATCATGCGTACCTGGCGCTTCTTCTGGATGGTATTGCACAGAAAAGACTGGGTAATCCTTCATCATTATTCCCTCTACACTATTATCAAATAGAGAAATGTGAGTAATTTCAACATTACTTAGAAGAGAAGCTGAATCAACAACGAAACCATGATTTTGGCTAGTGATCTCAACTTTTCCACTAATTACATCATAAACTGGATGGTTACTCCCTCGGTGACCTATATCCATCTTGATGGTCTTTGCCCCCAAAGTAATCGCAAGTAATTGATGGCCCATGCATATGCCAAAAATTGGTATTTTAGATTTTATAATAATGTCTATTTCTGAAACTACACTTTCTCCTATTTCTTGCGGATCACCAGGACCATTTGAAAGCACTATCCCATCTGGATTCATACTCAACACTTTTTGAGCAAAACCTGTGCTTGGTCTGATTAATTCAACTGTACAACCAAGTTCTATTAAGCGTGAAACTATACTGATTTTTACGCCAAAATCAACGATTACAACCCTATATTTTGCATTAAGGTCACTTTTAAAATTACTATGCAAGCTGACTTTATTGGTTATTTCTATCCCATTTACAGATTTGTATTCCTTCAATTTGTCCAACGCATGCGCCTTACTTGATGAGCATATCATTCCATTTTGAGATCCATGTTCTCTCAAATGTCTCGTTAAAGCTCTAGTATCAACTCCTGATATCCCAATCACGTTATTTTTCTCTAACCAATCATTTAAACTGATATATGAAGAAGGGTGGGACATAGAAGAAAGTTCACGCATAACCACACCACTTGCAAAAATTTTCTTTCCTTCATTATCCTTATGGTTTATTCCAACGTTACCAATATGAGGAAAAGTGAACGTTATAATTTGATCGGCAAAAGAAGGATCAGTTATAGTATGCTGATAACCGGTCATACCAGTGGTAAAACAGACCTCACCTATGCATTTGCCTTTTTTACCTACTGATTTTCCCCAAAAGCACTTCCCATCTTGTAAAATTAAAACTGCGTCCTGCACTTCATTATCTATTTAACTGATTCAAAACAGTATACAAGAATTTCAAATAATACGTAACTCTTTCTAAAATTCCAAATTTAACCACGAAGCAGCAAAAAATAACATGAAAAACTTTTAATACAATCTTTCATATAAAATATATAGTTGACTACCTTCATATTTCGTATTAGATATAGGTAAATCATAAGTAAAGTGAAGGGTAATAATGAACACTGGTACAAATCAATCAAAAAAAATAAATGAGAAGTGGTTAGCTGGAGGAATTGGCGCGCTATTATTTGTAATGATGCTACCGTCGATTCTTCTTTTAGCAAAAATAGCTATAGGGCTAATTATGGTTTCAGTTGCAGCAATAGCGATAAAAGTTGCCTTAAAAACAATATCGAATGCTTTAGAGGATAAACAGGCAGATCAAAGCCAAGCGAAGCAACAAACAACACAAAGTAAAATTATAAACCTGGCTATTGGATTAACATCTATATTCGTAGGAGGATTATCACTATTCATTATAGCACAAACTGGCTTAATTGCAGCATGTGCAGCTATAACTGCTTTAGCTCTACACGAATATGTTAAAAATCAAGAAATAGGAAAAGAGATCAATGATAAATTCGATAAGGTAGCTGACAGTATAACTGACTTTATTGTTAGCAGCGTTGAAAAACTTATTCCAACAAAGCCGCCAGGCATAACAGCCTAAACTGTCTCCGTTCAGGGCATAAGTGTTACAAGTAGCATTATATAAAGCGATTAATGGCATCTACCGTCTTAAACATCAAGATAAAAATTATTGTTTTTTATCATAGCATTTAAACAAATGATGATTTTTCTCATTACAGCAACTAAAGCGACTTTAGCGGCTTTGCCAGAGTCAACTAAACGCTGCTTTCATTTTTTTATTATGACGCATTGCAACCACAGCAGACATGTATAATGCTTTTCGAGCATAAAATCTGCCACCTATGATCTGGGCTTTGCTCACTTTCCTTCCGCTTTCACTAGTTTTTGGTGCAACTCCAACTAGACAAGCTATTTCCTTATTATCTAACCTGCCAAGTTCAGGTACCTCTATGAGTAGGATACTTGCGGTTTTCCGTCCAACACCTTTATAGCTAGTTAGCAGTTTGCTTTTTTCCTTCAAATCAGGATCAGAGTTTATTATATCTTCTATGTCTTGCCTAATTTGCTCTAATTGTTTTTTTGCAAATTCTATCTGTTTTTCTATATATTCCCTGGCTTTTCCTGTAACCTTATGCAAACGACACTTATTTGCGTGAACTTCATCGTTTAGATTGCGCTCAACTGCTCTTAGCTCTCTTAGCTCTTTTAGTTCTTCTTGCTTTTGTGAAACTATGTATTCTACTACCTCGTCATTTTTTGTGATAAATTCAGCATATTTTTCTAGTAATTTTGCATCTAATTTATCTGTTTTTGCAAAGTGGTTGCAGGCTTTTGCAAATGCATATACCCGATTTGGGTGAGCTCTGTGAACAGCTATGTTATGTTCCCGTAACAACTTTATGACAAGTTTTTCATAACCACCTGTTTACACATAACTTAACAAATACGTTAGCCATTTTTGACTTTATAAACTCAGATATAGCTGTCTCTACATTTTCTATACGCTGATGTTTATTGTTGATTGAGATATCAAGTGTTTCTTTTGAAACATCAATACCAATGAAAACTGTTCTAGCCATTTTTGTACCTATAAATATAATCAAATAATAATGTAACAGGATTGTGATTCGATCTTTTAGATCCCCCTACCGTTCGTACTCCATTTTTTAAAGCTAGGAGTGTACTGAGATGCCTACGATTTCTATCAATCAATCCAATTGACAGCTAGCTCATTATAGTCTTGCGACTTTGACTTAATATACAATCCTCCTGATAATAGAATAATTGTATCTGTTCAGGGGCATCGCAAATATTGAAGCAAAAGTGGTCAGTGCTTACTATACGAATATTGTGATTTGAATCCACTAGGGAGGATGTCATCCCAGTGCCCAGACACTGGGATCCAGGAATTTTGATTAGAGATTAAATTGGTGAGTATAAAAGTAGCTAATCCTACGTTAAAATACAACGTTTTTAATGGGACTGCGTAAAAGGGCTGGATTCCAGTGTCAAGCACCGGAATGACACCTTTGTGTTTGAGGCAAAACCTGCTATAACATTTCTTCGCAAACAAACGTTCGTACAGTTATGTATCAGCTACTTTCATGGCACCATTTGTTGTAAACTCACATTTTCTCTATGATTATCTTTATTTGCCGCTTTCCCGGACGGATGCTCTACAGTTATTTCCTCATCAATAGCCGAGCGAGGTGCACCAGAACCAGGTACAACAATATTCTCGTGCGATTGCGTATCCTTCTTTTCCTCACATGGTGTTTGCTTAATGAAATGTGCTGCTAAAACTTCATGTAAAGCTTTACCTTTTATAAGCACAGCCTCGTTTTGCTTAGCTAACTCTAAAATTTTCTTTGGTTCAACATCTTTACCGTCAATAGTTGATTTTTTAATACTCACTTGACCTAAATTTATATTTAGAACAACAGTACAGTTAAGGTCTTTTCCAGATTCATCTTTTGCACCCCAACTAATTTCGATGTCACATATTGCAAATTCTGTAAAGGAGTAGTTCCTCTGTTGTTTCTCATTCTTCTCAATTGTTACTATTCTTTTATCATTACTATATATTTTTACTCTTTGTATCTCATTTTTAATTGTTTCCATCCTTTTAGTCTTTTCGCTAAAAAGACGACTAGTTTCTAAACTCTGTCCAGGTTTAGTAATGTTGATACTAAGATTATCATAATGATTAACAAGATGTCCTGCCTTTTTGTCTGGCCAATAACATCCATCAAAGAAACCAATTAGATCATCTTTGTTTAGAAATTCTTTTGCATCATTCATTCCTTCGTCAATTCGAAGAAGATATCTACCCAACCTCTTTTTAAAATTTTCTTTTAACTCCTCCTGATCTTTAGAAGTAAGCTTCTTATCCAATATATCCATTATTTCTCTTTGCTTACTTAATACCACATAGTTAAAAAGGAAAATGCTCTCCTTCTCCCGTCGATAATAGTTTGCTATTTTGTCAAATGGATCTGCTGGCCGGCCGTTATTATAATTTACAGAATCAGAAGAATCTTAACATTTATTATCCTTAAAATTGAAATTCAATTTTTCAAAATCTGATAACACTTCTTCTGCCCTATCTTTAAAAGACTGAAGTCTATCTTGAAGTTCTTTTCCATAATTCATTCCTTTGTCAATTTGAAAAACATATTGACTATATTTCTTTCTAAACTCCTCCTGTTCTTCGAGAAGAGGAAGATTCCTATCTAATATATCGATTATTTCTTTCCGCTTATTCAATATTACATAGTTAAAAAGGGCACTCTCCCCCTTCTTTTCATAATCGTCTGCTATTTTGTCAAAACACTTATTATCCTTAAACTCCAATTCCTCAAAATCTGAGAGCACACTTTGTACCTGAGTCTCATCGAATTGAAGATTTGCTTGAGGAGATAGAAGAGTCAACTTTTCTTCACTTTCCTTGGTACTCGAATTTTTGTACAAATCATTAAATAGATTTGTAATACTAGAAAACATTTCACACCTCTATTGTTATAAGTAAACTTGATTATATCTTAATGCTAAATGTTGTAAAGCTAAAATTAGAAACTAAAAAAGCTAACATAAGTTCTGCATTGTTTGCAGCTTTATCAGCCTATTAGGCAGAATTATTAAAGAATTAGTTGAATAGGTATTATGATTCAATTTAACTCCATCCACAAGTTCTCCGCTTGTTACTCCAGTTGCAATGAACACTGATTCACCTCTTGCCATATCTTTTACGGCGTAGACTTTTTCTGGGTCATCAATATTTAAATTTTTTGCTCTTTCTCTTAACTGATCCGTGTCAAGTACTAATCTTCCCTCCATCTGTCCGTCGATAGAGCTTAGCGCTGCAGCCGCAAGCACTCCCTCTGGTGCTCCTCCTATACCGATATACATATCATGATTGCCATTTACTAGTGAAACTATGGCCGCAACATCACCATCATCTATTAGTTTAATTTTTGCTCCTAATTTCCTGATTTTCTCTATTAATTCACCATGCCTTTCACGTTTAAGTACAGTTACCACGAGATCATTCACTTTGCATTTTTTTGCCTTGGCTAAATTGTCTAGATTCTTTTCAATGCTATTTTTTAGTGAGACTACACCCTCTGGAAGATTTTTTCCTACTGCTATCTTTTCCATATAAACATCAGGTGCATGTAAAAAATTACCTTTTTTCGTTGCAGCAAGAACAGACATTGCCCCTGATTTGTAATGAGCACAAATCGTAGTGCCCTCAAGTGGATCAACAGCGATGTCAATCTCAGGACCATTTCCTGTACCAACCTTTTCCCCAATATATAGCATAGGAGCTTCGTCTCTCTCCCCCTCGCCAATTACGATAGTACCATTTATTTCCATTGAACTTAATACTGTACGCATTGCATCAACTGCAACCTGATCGGCCTTTTTTTCGTCACCGAAGCCTGCTAGTTTATATGCAGCAAGCGCCGCAGCTTCGGTCACTTTAACTAATTTATAGGCTAAATCTTCCATCATTTGCTTTAAGAACTATATTCAATATATATCATGATATATCATGCTGCTTGAAACTGCAATATGTCTTGACTGGTTGTGGGAAAGTTGCTATAATAAAAATATTTATAGTGGTGGAATTACAGTTATGCCGTATAGTAATGATGATATTGAAGATCTGGCCTCGCACATAGCTAAAATGCTGCGATATACAGGGGACATTGATCTGAAAGACTTGCTAAAAGGTTCAAAATGGAAAGAAGTTAATTTTCAAGATGAATGTGAAGGAGGCAATTTATTAGGAGACTTACTTCTAAAACATGCAACCGAAAATAACAACTCACGCGTTAAGGATTTTCTCCTCAAAAATGGGTGTAAACCCCTTCAACAAGAGCAAATAACCGCAGCAATAAACAAGGAAGAAGAGGCACCTAATGTGGAAGAGAATAGAGCAGACAGTAATGAAGTAGATTCTAGTAACTCCATAAACCCTGGTATGACTGCTGAAGTACTTTACGGGCAACTAATACAAGGAAAAAAACAAATTCGGCAATTTTTGATTCGTTTGCAAATGCTGTAAGAGAGTCCAATATTACCGGCGATCGTAGCGTATTTCTAGATGTTGTAAAATTGTTTACAGATTTAGATGCTGTAATCTATCTTACAGATACTGCTTCCAGGACTATATTGGATATAGCTGCAATAACAAAACAAGCTGACGTTGTTAAGGTACTTTTGGATAGTGGCAAATTTAATGAAGAAGAAAAATTGCATGCCTTGAATTCTGCTATTGTTCAAGGTAATGTCCAAGAAGTTGAGCTAATTTTAGGTTACGTGAGTCCTGCAAACAGGAAAGAGGCTTTAGAAGTGGCCATACAGGTAGGTAAAACTGAAATTGTTAATGCGTTCTTGAATAGTGGTAAGCTTAATGAAGAAAACAGAGCAAAACCTTGCAGCAGTAATGGGAACATTGGTAGTAGACCTATAGCAACAGTTCCTCTAACCAGTACCAATGGTGATAATCATAATAACAAAAATAAAACGCCTGTAATACCAGAGGAAACAAATACTAAGCAAACTGCCACACCAAATAATGATAATAAAGCTAACGGCTTTGTAGATGCTCAATTTTCTATGCCAAATGAACAAGAAACTAAATATAAAGAGAGCAAAAAGGATTTTTACACCTCATTGACAAAAGATGTTGTTGGAGTTGTTATTACAGGATTATTCATTACTGCTGCTGTGATGGTTCCATTTGTAGCTGGTGCAGTAGTTTGCAGTGTCATAGCTGCTTTGATTGCAATATATACCGGGTTGCATGTAAAAAATTCTACATTACCAAGTTATAGGGAGATGAGAGAGAATGAAGTTGAACGTGTAAAAGGATGTCATCCCAGTGCCCAGACACTGGGATCCAGAAGGCCATAATAAAAACTAGATTCCAGCGTCACGCGCTGGAATGACACCCTCTGGTGGGCTCAAACCATATGAGTAGCCAACACTGCCACTATACTTACCTAGCAAATTTAGATCTAACACTAAACTGTGCTGCCACTAACTTTGCAATCGGTACTCTATAGGGTGAGCATGAAACATAATCCACCCCTGATTCGATGAGAAACTCTATAGATCTTGGATCTGCTCCATGCTCTCCACATATACCTAGTTTTATTTCTTTTCGGGTTTTTTTGCCTCTTTCAATAGCTATCTTGATTAACTCCCCTACCCCTTCGATGTCCAGCACTTCAAATGGGTCGTTTTCGAATATGTTGCTTTCCTTATAAGAATCAAGGAAATTAACTGAATCATCTCTTGAAAGTCCCATGGTTGTTTGCGTTAAATCATTAGTGCCAAAACTAAAAAACTCTGCATGTTTTGCTAACTTATCAGCAATCAGTGCTGCTCTTGGTAGTTCTATCATCGTTCCAATTGAATAAGCCTTGTCTGATGTCATTCCAGCGCGTGACGCTGGAATCTGCGTCTGGATCCCAGCTGAGATAACAGAGGATTCTTTCTTTGCTAGCTCGCATATCAGAATAAATTCTTTCTCGCTCATGATAAAAGGAATCATGATTTCAGGCTCCACTTCTATCTTCTTTTCTTTCTTTAATTCACTTGCAGCACTAAGTATTGCCCTAATCTGCATGCTATATATTTCAGGATGAGAAATAGCAAGTCTACAACCTCGATGGCCAAGCATTGGGTTCTTTTCTGATAACTGTGCTATTTTATTTTTTACTGACTCAACTGACTTACTAAGTGATTTGGCAATTTTTTCTATAGTAGACTGATCATTGGGTAAAAATTCATGCAAAGGTGGATCAAGCAACCGTATAGTGACTTCCCTGCCCTCCATAATAGAAAATATTTCTTTGAAATCAGACTTTTGCATTTCTTCTAGTTTAATGAGCGCATTTGCCCTTTCATTTTCATCGTCAGCTATTATCAATTTTTGAATGAATTCGATTCTATCACTAGCGAAAAACATATGTTCTGTGCGACATAAGCCTATACCTTCTGCACCGAATTCTTTTGCAATTTTTGCATCTTTTGGAGTATCAGCGTTCGCTCTCACTTTGATCGTTTTGATTTCATCTATCCAGTTAATTATCGTTTTGAATTCTTGCGATAATTCAGGTAAAATTGTAGGGAGAATGCCAAGCATAACCTCCCCTGTTCCTCCGTTGATGGTAATTGGTTCACCTTTATTTACTTTTGTATCCCCTACAGAAAAGAAAGTTCCATCTTTATCGATATAAAGTCCACTCACACTGCAAATGCATGGCTTACCCATTCCACGGGTTACAACAGCAGCATGCGAGGTCATCCCTCCCCGTGCTGTTACTATGCCACTTGCAGCATTCATTCCATTAATATCTTCAGGACTCGTTTCTGACCTTACTAAAATCACTTTTTTGCCCTGCTCTGCAGCTTTTTCAGCATCACTTGCACTAAACACTACATATCCAGAAGCAACCCCTGGAGAAGCCGGCAGTCCCTTCCCTATTACTTTCTGGTCACCCTTAACGTCAAGAACTGGATGCAATAAATTGTCAAAAGTTTTTGGATCAATTCTCAATATTCCTTCTTCTTTTGTAATCGTTCCTTCGTTTACCATATCAACTATTATGCGAATAGCAGCTTCAGCCGTGCGCTTGCCAGACCTAGTCTGCAAAATCCATAACTTACCGTCCTGCACAGTAAATTCGATATCCTGCATGTCTTTATAATGCCTTTCAAGTTTTTCACATGCCACGCATAATTCTCGGTAGACACTTGGCAGCAACTTCTCCATGGTGTTTTTTTGCTCTCCGTCAATTGGCATAGGAGTATAAACACCAGAAACCACATCCTCACCCTGAGCATTAACCAAAAACTCACCAAAAAGCTTTTTTTCTCCAGTTGAAGGATTTCGTGTAAATATCACACCAGTTGCAGAATTATCATTTAAATTACCAAAAACCATTGCTTGCACGTTGACCGCTGTTCCAAGGTTTTCAGGAATATTATGTATTCTTCTATAGGAAACAGCCCTATCATTTTTCCAAGAGGCAAATACTGCATTAACTGAGTTTAACAATTGCTCTTCAACGTTCTGCGGGAAATGTTTCTCAGTTTTTTCATATACTATCTTTTTAAAATCGTTAACAATTCTCTTTAAAACATCAACATCAAGATCAGCTAAGCTTTTTGCTCCACTCTTTTGCTGCTCATTATCAACAACATCTTGAAATAGGTGATGATCAAGCTGTAGTACAACATTGGAGTACATCATGATGAAACGGCAGTAGCTATCGTAAGCAAAACGTTCGCCACTTTTTTTTGCAAGCCCAACAACAGTTTCATCATTTAGACCAACATTTAAAATAGTATCAAGCATGCCCGGCATTGAACTAACACTACCAGAGCGTATTGAAACTAATAAGGGATTATTTAAATCCCCAAATTTACAACCGATGTCATTTTCGAGCATCGCCATGTAGTTTTTGATTCCACTACATATGTCATTCCAGTGCGTGACCACACTTTTTTCTGGATCCGAGTAGTCAGCTACTTGGATAACAGAAGATCTATTGTCTTGATAATAGACTTTGCAAGCAGAGGTGGAAATTGTGAAACCAGGTGGAACAGGAATGCCAACATTGCACATTTCTGCTAAATTTGCCCCCTTCCCTCCCAGCAGATTTTTCATTTCTGCATTGCCTTCACACTTGTTCTGGCTGAAGTAATGTATTAATTTTTCTTCCATCATTTTCCCCTGATTTTCACTGATAAACACATTGTACATATAGTTCCAATAAACCTGTGAGAACTTGAAACCTTAGGATAATAAATTTTACAAAATTTTGCAACAACGTTCCTTACAACAACATCAGTAAAGTTAACAAAAAAGACGACAAATTATTGAATTATTATTAATAAGAATATATAACATAAAGATACATTTAAAAATTTTTTTATGGCTCTTTCTAAATTTCTCGACCCCAAGAATGATGTTGCGTTCCGGCGTATTTTTGGTACTGAAAAAAATAAAGACATCCTCATTCACTTTCTCAATGATATTTTGGGGTTCACTGGCAAAGATGAAATAAAAGAAATAGAATTCCTCAGCACTATTCAAGATGCTGAAATTGCCTCTAAAAAACAAAGTATCGTTGATGTTCTTTGCAGGGATGAAAATGGGGTGCAAGTAATAGTCGAAATGCAAGTTGCCAAAACTAAAGGCTTTGAAAAACGCGCTCAATATTACGCTGCTAAAGCTTATTCAAGGCAAGCTGATAAAGGTGATCAATATCAGGATCTTAAAGAAATCATTTTTATAGCTATTGCTGATTGTATTCTCTTTCCTAATAAATCTGAGTATAAGTCAGATCATGTAATGTTAGACAAAGATAGCTATGAACATGATTTAAAAGATTTTTATTTTACATTTATTGAGTTACCAAAATTTCCTAAAACTAAAGAAGACCAATTGGAGAGTATAGTTGAAAAATGGATCTATTATTTTAAATATGCAGATGAAACTAGCGAAGAAGAATTGGAAAAGATAATAGGTAGTGATGTAATAATTAAAAAGGCATATGAAGAACTAAATAGATTCAACTGGTCAGAGAAAGAATTTATTGCCTACGAACAGGAAATAAAACGTATTCGTGATGAACGGGCTGTTCTTGAACAAAAACTTGATGATGCTAAAAAGGAAGGAAAAATTGAAGTTGCAAAAACAATGCTGGCTAATAATGTTGATGTCACCACTATTGTTAAGTTTACTGGCCTCTCCATGAGTGAGATCAAAGAATTGCAGAATTAAGTGGACCCGCAAACGGTTACACGAAATAATGCTGCAGCCTGACCAGGTGATAAGTACATTTAGCCTATTTATCTTTATACTTTCATGTCAATTTTATAAATCAAATTTATTTCTGTGAGTAGCTACAATTTAAAGACCTTGCTTCATCAATGTAATGGAACAAAACCTTTTTAGTAAGTTCAAAACCCTCTAAAGTCTCTCCTTCGCATCTTGCTGTAATGCAGTTTTGCGTATTTGATACCCTAAGAAGCCACCAACCTTTATTATCGGTTACCTTAACACCATCAAGATCTGAAAATACAATATTTTGCTTCTCCAGTGTTTTCTTTATTGATTCAATTATTTGAAATTTTTTCTCATCTTTCACTACAATCTTTACTTCATGAGTGATATATAACTTCGGTAAATCCTCAATCACCTGAGATAGGCTTTGGTTTTTCTTAAGCAAAATGTCAACTGCTTTAACAGCAGAATATAGCCCATCATCAAAACTTAGCTCAGAAAAGAAGAAGTGCCCGCTTAATTCACCAGCAAACTTTGCCTCTTCCTCTACCATCTTCTTCTTAACTAGTGAATGTCCAGTAGCGCAGGTAATAACTTGCCCTCCTAACTTGCTAACAAAATCATGCACTTTCATACTCATTTTTACGTTAGCAATAACTTTGCTTTCTGGATATTCCTCCAACACTTCACGTGCAAAAATTATAAATAAATGGTCATTGGAAACAACGTTGCCTTTATTATCAATTAAGCGCACCCTATCGCTATCGCCATCTAGCGCAATGCCAAGATCACATCCATATTCCTTCACAATGTCAATTAATTGAGCAAGATTTTTTTCCTCTATGGGATCTGGATCATGCAGTGGAAATGCCCCATCTATAGAGTTATTGGTTACGATGTGCGTATGACCAGGCAAGATCTTTTCAATATACCTTATAATTCCACTTGCTGGACTATTTCCACAATCCCAGGCTATTTTTAATTTCTGTGTAGTATCGTTCTTCACTGCACTTTTTAATATGCTAATGTACTCACTATATATATTTATGTTAATTAAGCTTCCAATTCTTGTGCTGTTTTTAATTGGACTGCTTATAATTTCCTTTATCTCTTGATCTGAGAAGACTTTTTTATTACTAAAAAATTTAAAGCCATTATATTCGCTGGGGTTATGAGAGGCAGTTATTATGATACCAAGATCCGCCTGTGTGATTTGTGTTGCAGCGTAAAGCATAGGTGAAGAGCATAGTCCAACGCGTATAACATTTGCACCGGATAAAGTTAAGCCCCTAATTAATTCTCTTTCTATACCTGGTGAATCTATTCTGCTGTCGTAGCCGACACAAACACTAGCTACGGTTTGGCCAAACTTTCTACCTATCTCGTACCCATCATTAATCTGCAAGTCTTTGCCTACTATACCTCTAATATCGTATTTTCTTATAATGGTATTGTCCATACTGCACTGCTTAAGGAGTAACTACTATATAACATAATGGACAAGTGCTCAAGTTTCTTCTTCATTTACCCACATAATTAGTTGATTTTTTAATTAAAGTTGTTAATATTATAGTATATTTCTAAAAGTGTAAAATTATGCCAGAGGAAAACGAAAATGTATTTATAGCTGAAAGTCAAAGTTTAGATGTAGATGAACAAAAGAAAAATGATACTTTAAATGTCATTGAATCTTGCAACGATCTTCAGGATTTTATCAAAAGACTGGAGGAAGAAAATTTAATCTGGTCTTTATTGGTCCTTTACGCAAAGATGAGGACATTACAGGACAGATAAATTTAAAGTGGGAAAAGGAGTTCCAAAAATTTGAGCAATCAATAGACGCAATGCATAAAGAACTTAAGTCGTCTCTGCCTAGTCAAAATTTCTTAGCGTATTCAACAACAGATAATGACTTCAAAATTAGATTTGAAAATGAAGAAAAACCAATAGAAATTAGCAATATTTTAAGGGCCAGCAGTGAAGGTAAGGTTTATAACATATCTTTAGGGAAAGATAGTCAAATAACTGCAACCAAAAAAGGCAGCAAAAGGCACTATGATTTTACTGGTTCAAGCTCATGTGAAATGACCATTAATTGGCAGGCTAAGGATTCTGAAGGTAACAGCATAGACTGTAGCATGACCGTAAAATTGGATTCTGGTGGTATACAGAGTGTTATTGGTGAGCCAAAATTTGGAGGAATAACGAGTTCAGAAGAAGTATTAAAGTTAGTTGGACAAAATAAAGAAGTTTTTATCAACAGAAAAACTCTGTATCAAGCTTTTACTGATATAGGTCAAGATATGGACAGTCTCGAGCCCACACAAGATCTATCATCGCAATTGCCTACACCAAGCAGCAGTGGGTATTCCTCTCCTAGCACACCTTCTTCACGTAGAAGTTCTTCTTCTGTTGAAAGCGAGATTGGTGATGAAGAGTCTGAAATCACTGATGAATACATTGACGATGACTACGATGAACAAGAAATACACAAAGATTATAAGAAAAAGTATGAACAAGAAGGATTAAAAGGTGTAGATGAGGCTATAAATGAAATTAACAAACTTGCAGAGCAGCGTGACAATCTAAGCTTAGAACGTGACTCCTTGAGAGATAAAGTTAATGAACAACAGCGAGTGATATTTGAAAGAGATCAAAGAATAAAGGAGCAAGATGCTTCTATTAAGTCACTTATAGAGAAACTCGAAAAATTAGAAGAACTTAATCAAAAGATAGAAAAAGAAGGTGATACACAAATAAGCGAATTAAGTGAAGAAAAGCAAACTGGGGAAGAAGAAGCTGAAAGACTTAAAGCTGAATTAAAAAGGATGACGCAAGAATTAGCTTGGAAGAATCAAAATATTGAGCAGTTAACACAAAAGATAGAGAAAGAACTGCAGGATAAAAATGATGTAATAGAAAGCTTAAATGATAAGTTGAAAGATAAAGAAGATGAAGTTCAATCAGTAAATGGGATAAATAAAGAACTACAGAAGAAATTGAAGCAAAGTGAAGCTAATTTAACTGTACTAGAGAAAAAGAGTGCAAATTTGGAGAATGATCTGAAGAAAATAGTGGAAGGTTTAAAGGATGATCATAAAAAGCAGTTGGCAGAACAGTTAATGGAAACAAAAAAGGAAAACAATACATTGGCTGAAACGGCGAGCCAATTGTCTAAAGAATTAAATGAATTACAGAGAGAAAAGGAAGATTTAGAGAGGGAAATTCGACAACTTGAACCTGGAAGATCACTTGCAGATGAGCTAAGCGAAGAAAATACGAAGAGGGAAATAGAAAAACTTCAATATCAACTTAAGGAAAAGGAAGGGATGTTAACGTGTACACAGGAAGAGCTGGCATCTGTCAAAGAGAGTCTAGAGCAACTGCAGAACATATTACAGCAGGAAAAAGGTCAGGCAACTCAAACTGAAGTTGAATATGAAAGTAGAGGAACAAGCATGCAGCAGCAAGACCAAGGTATACAAGCTGTAAACAACAACTCAAGCAGAATAGCTAGTGGGTTAAGACAAGAAAACAAAAAATTGACTAGAGACAAACTAACTATATCTGAACAATTAAAACAAAAAATAAGAGAGATTGACGAGTTAAAGAAAAATTTAAAGCAACTGCAAGAAGAAAATAAACAACTAAAACAAGAATTTACCAAAAATGCAGGCGTTGATGCATCATCTTCAACAGGTCAAAAAGAAGCTAAAGAAGCAGAAGTTATACCGCAAAACATTATGGATTGGCCTGTTCCAATTCCAGACGATAAACCAGAAGAGCAGAAAACTCCATTAGAGCCAATCAAGGTAAATACAGAATTATCAGATCCAAAATCAATCTCCGCTGAGGGTCCGGAAAAATCTCCTCCTCTTTCAAAATGATGAGTTTTGCTTCTATAGCTGACCCAAGCAACACGTCATCCCGCGATTTATTCGCGTTATCTCAGCCGCTAACACGTAGCGGGATACTTAACCGTCATACCGTGATTTATTCACAGTATCTCTTAGCCACTAACAAGCAGCGGGATGACAGCAATCCTACGTCATGCCGCCGCGGTATCTCTAGATCCCGCTAACTAGTAGCGGAATGACGAATTTTTGTTTTTCAAATTATAGCTAAACATACTGTAATTGCTATTGAATGATGGAGAGACATACTCCATTATTTTAGCACGAAGTAACAAATTCAATGAATTGGTTCTTCAAAAATAATTTAAACTTTTACAGTAGGTCATGAAATATTATAGCGATCTCATTAAAAGAAACTTTTATAAGTATCGTTGATGAGAAAGGAAAAGTTGTTAAGGAAGAAGTTGTTGCAAGCGAAAGTAAGGCAATAGCAGATTAGCCAAGGCAAAAAATACGAATCCATAGGAATAGAAAGTGGACAGTTGTCAATATCAATGTGCAAAGAGTTAAGGAGTTTTGGATTACCAGTAATTTGTGTAGATGCAAGGCATATGGCAGCAGCGTTGTCTGAAAGAATCAATAAGAATGATAAAAACGATGCGAGGGGTATAGTGCAGATGATGAGGGCTGGAAGAAGTGTTAGTAAAATCAGTTGTCAAATTAAAATAGCGCTTGGAAGCAGAAGACAGCTAATGTGTAGCAAACAGCAGGTTATTGGAACAATAAGAGGGTTGTTGAAGATACATGGTCGGTAAAGGATCAAAATTTGAAACTTTCGCTTTAAGAATACAAGAGGCAATAAATAATTTGGATGAAATCAGTAGGAGTTCAATTGAAGCGTTAGTTTGTAGTTTGGAAGGAATAGAAAAGTCATTAAGAAAGCTTGACAAAATGCTTTCAGAACAAGGTGAAAAAGACGATGATTGTAAATTGTTAACTACTGTTCCAGGAGTGGGAATTATAGTAGCAATGACGTATAAAGCTGCAATTGATAACCCACATAGGTTTGAGAAATCTGATACAGTTGGAGCATATATAGGGTTGACACCAAGGCAATATTCTTCTGGAGAAGTTGATCGGCATGGCAGCATATCAAAGATGGGACCAGCGGAATGTAGAAGTATGTTATATGAAGCTGCACAAACAATGCTTACAGTTACCAAGAGGACATTTAAATTAAAAAACTGGGGTTGCGAAGAAAAAAGGAATGAAAAAAGCAATTGTAGCAGTAGCAAGAAAATTAGCTGTAATTATGCATAGGATGTTGGTTGATAAAACAGAATTTTATTATCAATAAACATCAAAAGAGCATAGGACAATAATTTTATTGAAAATAAAGATAGCAATGCCGATGGAAGGGACAAGCAAGAACTTAGTTAGACTTCGTGGTAAATATGTTGCCGTCCACTTCCGCCTAACAAGTATAATGCGGCTTGACAAATTTATTGTCATCTCAGACCGCGGAGAGAACCATATGCTACTTTTAACTTATGTAAAATTACCAAGGATTATGGAGAAGATATGCTGTTTTGATTTGTGTGAAAATTATTGTTGACTTATGTGCAATTAGAAAACCTAAGTCACTTTAGCTATAATTCAGAATTGAGAGCTTTTAATAACTCTCTAACTCCCACTTAGGTCTTGGTGCAAAATTGAGAGAATCTATATAATTTTTCTGTAACCTTTCAATTCCTGTCCATCCAACCATAATTGCATTGTCTGTACATAGGTCGTTAGGGGGAAAAAATATGTTTAAGTTTATGTGTTGTTTTAATTTTTCTCTCAAGAAATTATTTGCTGCAACTCCGCCGGTAATCACAAAGTCATTGATTTTGATATTTAAAGATTCGGCCATAATAATCGCATTACTAACCCTGTCCAGCAGTATGTCACTAATACACTCTTGAAACGAAGCACATACATCACACACATCTTGCTCGCTCATTTTAAGTTCTTGTACTAAGTTTTTTACTGCTGTTTTAATCCCAGAAAACGAAAAGTTACATCCAGAACGTTTTATCATTGCCCTTGGCAGTTTGAATCTTGTGCCATTGCCTTTTTTAGCCAACTTTTCAATTAATGGGCCTCCTGGGTAGCTTAAACCCAGCATCTTAGCAACTTTATCAAATGCTTCTCCTAGTGAATCATCGAGCGTTTCTCCAAGTTTAATGTATTTACCTACATCCTGTGCAATTAAAAATTGACAGTGACCACCTGATATTAGTAGGACTAAAAATGGAAATTTTACCTCATGCAGTAACCTAATAACCAATGTATGCGCTTCTAAGTGATTCACTGCAATGAACGGTTTTTGTGCTACATGCGCAATTGCTTTAGCCATCATTGTACCAACTATTAATCCACCTATGAGTCCTGGTCCTGACGTTGCTGCAATTGCATTGAGGTCACAAAAGTTAAGGTTAGATTTTTCCACGACGCTTTTTATTAGACCACTTAAATGCTTCATATGAGCACGTGAAGCTATTTCAGGGATCACCCCACCACGTTTTTTGTGTTCTGCTTGGGAGAGAATTTCGTGAGCAAGGACTTGCTTGTCACTATTTACAATCGCTACTGCAGTTTCGTCGCAGCTTGTTTCAACAGCTAAAATGGTTTTCATGTATATTCGAGCACTTTATTATCAAAACTATATCTTGAAACGCTGTAGAAGTTAACTGTAAAGTTAACTTCTACAGCTAAAAGATTTACCGACAACCGTCATCCCGCTGCTTGTTAGCTGATGAGATGCCGCGAATGAATCCACAACTGTACGAACATTATGATTTGAGAGCAATTTCCACTAGGAAGGTGTCATTCCAGTGCCTCTATGATGTCATCCCAGTGCTTGACACTGGGATCCAGCTTTTTCATAATCATCAAAATGTTGTATTTTTACATAAAATGGCTACTTTTATGCTTACCAACTTAATAAAATTCCTGAATCCCAGTGTCTGGGCACTGGGATGACACCCCACTGGTAGGAATTGCTCCCAAACTACAACGTTCGTACAGTTGTGGAATGAATCGCGGTATGACGGTTCGCGGCGGTATGACGTCTGGCCTGCACTATAAGCTAATCATCATCTCCAAATATAGAGCTAATTTTTTTGCCCCCAGGAGAAAATTTATTAGTCCAACTGCTTTGCACTTTGGTTACGTCTTTAGTGGCAGTTTTATTGCTGTATTCCTTGATTTCCTTATCTATTCTCTCCATCATTTGTGGATCAAGGTAGCTCTTTTTCCATTGGTCAGTAGCAAGAAAAACTTTGTTTAAATCTTGAGTGCGGATTAAGTATTCTTTGTCTTTAGGGTAAACTTCCTGCGCCCAAGCAAATAGCTCAAAGTAGCGTGCAAATAATTCAGATGCGCGTGATTTTGCAGTTTGATAAGCCTGTATCTCCTTAAATATGACTTGGCCGATAATTTTCTGTACAAGAATATTTGACTGCTTTAAGTTCTGCTCAATATCTTGATAAACTTTATGGAGAAATTCCTGTTCTAAACTTAAGTTCAGTTCATTTTCAACCATATGTGAAAGTTCATGCACTATAATGTATGGGTTTGACCTTCTTAGCACAATAACATATCTATTTACACCGGAAGACCTGATTGTCTTACACACTCCCTCTTCCATATCCACTAATCCCTCTTGGTATATCTCAAACGAAAGCCTATTTTGCTTTATTAGTGACAAAGTGAGGTTTAATGTGTTTCTAAACTTCTCAAATTGATAGAGATATTCGACATACCGTATTGCATTTTCACTGCTTCCTACTCCCGTTGCTTGTTTTATTAAATTCCTGATTAGCATACCTTATTATTAAAGGAATTTTTTTTATACTCAAGAATTGATTGGCTACAAAGTGTTTTTAGGAAGCCTGATTGCATAGCTAAAGTAATTCATGTTTACTGATAACCGTCATACCGCTGCTTGTCAGCGGGATCTATGGTGAGATACCGCGAATGAATCCATAGCTGTACGAACATTCATTTTTGAAGGTAAATTGCACAGCAAATGGTGTCATTCCAGTGCTCTTTTTTTGTCATCCCAGTCTGGGATCTATTTTGCATGTAACTCCAATTGTGTTTTGGCATAAAACGCGACACGTATTAGACTTATTTGCAAGCAAAGCTTGCTAGATCCAAGTAGTCAGGGGACTGGAATGACACCATAGGTGCACTGCCGTCATAAAGGAACCAGTGTCAGCTACTTGGATGACAGCTAGCCTAACAACCTTCATCCCGCTGCTTGTTAGCGGGATCTAGAGATACCGCGGGGTTGTAAAGTAATTTTTTACATCTAATGCTCGGCCAGTGCCTGCATGATACCACGTATTATCTATACCAAGGTGTTCTGCTTGTAGATATTATACCAACAATCCACTATTTTTTTTATGTCTTGTGGTTTAGTTTCTGGACCTATACTGATTCTAATTGAACACTCTGCTTGCTCTTTTGTTGCCCCCATTGCAAGCAAAACATGGGAAGGCTCAACTTTTCCAGAAGAACATGCGGAGCCATTACTAACTGCAATATAATTCAAGTCAAAATGCATGAGCTGCACATCACTCTTTACTCCTGGCATATAAATAAAACTTGTGTTTGGCAGCCTCTTAGAGTTTTTACCGAAGATTCTTATGTCACTGGCAAGATTTAATAATTCACACTCTAATTGATCGCGTAGCTCCTTTACTTCATCCATTTTTGATAAAAGATCTGGAATATTTTGCAGTGCAGCAGAAAGGCCTGCAATTGCAACAATATTTTCCGTACCACCACGAAATCCCTTCTCTTGTCCACCACCTATTATAATAGGTTCTATCGCAAGTTCTTTATTGAATATTAAAACTCCACTGCCTGCTACACCGCCAAATTTATGGGCGGATAAAGTGAGTAAATCCACTCCTAAATCTTCCATATTAACTTTAATTTTCCCAACACTTTGAGCAGTGTCAGTGTGGCAAATTGCTCCAAACTTGTGTACTATTTTAGCTATTTCCTCAATAGGTTGAATAACTCCGGTTTCGTTATTTGCCATCATAACTGAAACTATTGCTTTGTTTCCTTTAAGTTCGCTTAGAATTTTTTCTAGCTCTAAAAAGTCAACAATGCCCTCCTGATTAACAGGTATTATATATGGATTACATGCAGAATTAAGAATTGAAGGATGCTCTATAGCTGAAATTATATGCAGGTAGCCTGCTATTCCTCTCATAACAAGGTTATTCGCTTCAGTTGCACCAGACGTAAAAACTATTTCTTTATCACTTGAGACGCCAATAGCACCACGTACGTTATCTCTTGCATCCTGAAGAATCTTCCTCGCTTCTTGTCCTCTCTTATGTAGTGATGATGGATTGAGCGTTTGTTTTGACAAGACCTCAAATATACTTTTTTTTACATTTTCACTAATTGGAGCAGTTGCATTGTAATCAGCATATACGCAACCACTATTTTCTAAAGAAAATGGACTCATCTGTCACTTAAATAAGTTTACCATCAACTATAGCCATAACTATGTACGTTAGCTTTAACACGATAAAAAATTTATTGCAAAAACAGCGAAATTAATACATAATTAATAACTCACGTCATCAATACCTGTCAAGCGGGTTCTTATTAGGAGTTATCATGGTTGAAGTTTTTTTAAATAATGCAACAAGAAAGATAGAAGGTGAATACCACCAAAGCAAAGATGCCAACGCGCCGGTTGTGCTGGTTTTACATCATCATCCTCAATATGGTGGTAATATGGATAGTAAAATTGTACATAGTACATATACGTCTTTTATCGATAACAATTTTTCTGCATTGAAAATTAACTTTCGTGGTGTGGGAAAATCTACCGGAACTTTTGATAAGGGTATAGGAGAATTAACTGACGCTGCGGTAGCCATTGATTGGCTTCAGGAACATAATCCTAGCAATGTTCCAATTTGGATCGCTGGTTTTTCTTTTGGAGCATGGGTGGCTATGCAGCTAACAATGCGCCGCCCTGAGATAGTGGGTTTTATTGCTTTTTCTCTTCCGGTAACTAAGTACGATTTTTCTTTTCTTTCTCCCTGTCCAGTTTCTGGGCTTATAATACAAAGCAGTAATGATACAATCTCAGAAGAAAGCGATGTAACAGAATTAGCAAAAAGGTTGATAAATTCAGTAAGAAGTGATCACATGAAATACCATATAATAGATGATACTAATCACTTTCTAAAGGATAAAGAAGAGGAAGTGACTCAAATCGTGGACAATTATATAAAACTGCGCTTGAATAGTGCAACTATTTCTTCTCAAAAGGTCAAAAAAGAGGTAAGGGTAAAAGAATATGCCTAATCTTTACAAACAAGAGAAATGAGTGTAGTAATATAAATGAAAAGGTTTTGTTATGTTTAAAAAGCTATTATTTTTTGTTTTAGCTGTGTTTATGTTATCGGGGTGTTCCCTAAGTAAACAGCGTAAGTTAAAAAGTCCGTGTATAAAAAGCAATGAAAGCATTTCATGCGAGTTGTACTCTGTTAATGATCATTGGTTAGATAAGTATAAGGCATAGAAATTGTGCTATTTTTCCTATTCACAACTTCACTAATGATCGATCTCTCAATTGGAAAATGCAGTCTGCCTTTTCTGCAAGGAGATGATTGTGTGTTACTATAAGCATAGAGCTGTTATTTTCCTTTACGTATGAATGTAGCAGTAAAAACACGTTAAAAGAATTTGTTGGATCTAAGTTTCCTGTTGGCTCATCTGCAAGTAAAAGCTTTGGAGAATTTACAATGCTTCTTGCAATTGCAACTCTCTGCCTTTCCCCACCCGAAACTTCAGATACCATGCTACTTGCTTTGTTTTCCAGACCAAATTTTTCCAACATTGCTTGCGAATTTTTTTTTGCTTCAGCTTTGCTTTTTCCTGCAATGAGTTGAGGAAGCATAATATTTTCCAACACCGATAACTCTTGTAACAAATAGTGAAATTGATAAACAAAACTAAGAAAATTTCTTCTTACATGAGTTTTATGCTTATTACTGGCTTGTGTGCAATTTATTCCATCTATCGTAACTATACCTGAAGTTGGCTTGTCCAACAAGCCTGCGATTTGCAATATAGTTGTTTTCCCTGCACCTGAATTGCCAATCAGCGCTACTACTTGCCCTCTTGTAACACTTAAGTTGATATCCTTTACAACAGCAGAATTGTCCTTGAAGCTTTTATCTACAGAAGTTAGTTCTAGTGCTACATTACCACCCATGTTTAAAAGACCTATAACCATACAAATGTTGTGCTTGCATAGCAAATGATAGTGCATGACCAGTAAAAAAGAAATAGAAGAATAAACCTCAGTGTCAAGTATACAACTATATGAACGTTGTGACTTGAGAGCACCCTCCACCAGAGAAGAGTGTCATCCCAGTGCTCCGACACTGGGATCCAGGAATTTTGATTGGACACTAAGTTGGTGAGCATAAAAGTAGCTAATCCTATGTTAAAACACAACGTTTGTGATGGGATTTCGTAAAAGGCTGGATTCCAGTGTCACGCACTGGAATGACATCAAATTTTTGACTAAACTGAGAAGCTGTTGCCACAACCACACTGGGATTTAGCAAAGGCATTCTTTATTTGAAAACCAGAACCACTGAGATCCTCAGTATAATCTATAACTGAGTTATTTAAAAATTTTGCTGAACAATTATCAACCATTAATACAGGATTGCCATTTTCATCATTAATTACTATATCTTTACCTTTTTCGCTAAAACTGGAGTGGCTTCTATAGTCCTCGCTTTCTTCATAATCATCATCTTCGTCTTCGTCATCAAACTCATCATCGTAATCATCGTCTTCATCATCCAAAGATAGATTTTTATTCATTTGATCCATAAGAAAATTGTATTTGAAGCCAGAACATCCACCACCTGAAACTGCAACCCGTAAAATGGAACTCTTATCCCCTTCCTGCTCTGCAAGAGAGTGGATTTTTTTTAGTGCATTATCAGTTAAGTTGATGTTGTAATTTGTTGACATAGTAACCACCGTTTATTATTGATAACTTATTATAGTAGAAATTTTACATGTCAAACAATAATTTTCTATTAAATTATACATGTTTTCCAAGCAAAACAAAAGGGAGATACTTCAAAGAGCCAGAAGATGAGAATCGCAGCTGCTTTCAGCGTGATAGGGACCGTATCATTCACTCTAATGCGTTTAGAAAGTTGGAGTACAAAACACAAGTTTTTATCAATTATGAGCACGACTACTATCGCACTCGGCTTACTCATAGCCTTGAAGTTGCACAAATTGCAAGGTCCATTGCGCGTAGACTTGGCTTAAATGAGGATATCACTGAATGCATAGCGCTCGCACATGATCTTGGTCATCCTCCATTTGGTCATGCAGGTGAAGATGCTCTAAAGAAATCAGTTCAAGATTTGAATCTTGATAACGAGAAGTATGAGTTTGATCATAATGTTCAAGCTATAAGGATTTTAACTTATCTTGAACAAAAACATGCTGATTTTGATGGTATGAATCTAAGTTGGGAGGTGATTGAAGGAGTTGCAAAACATAACGGTCCCTTGCTTGGTCAAAACGCGGAGTCTTCTACAAGTAATCAGCTGTTATTAGAATACAACAAAAAATATGATCTAAAACTTGAAGAATTTTCAAGCATTGAAGCGCAAGTTGCTTCAATTGCCGATGATATTGCTTACAGTGTTCACGATCTTGATGATGCACTCAGGGCGAATTTAGTAACCATCGAAGATTTGCTGAATGTTCCTTTAATTGAAAAAATGTTTAAAGACATAAGGAGCAGATATTCAGAATTGCCTCAGAGCAAACTCATACATGAATCACTGAGTGGAACTATAGGAACTATGATAAGTGATGTTGTTTCTCAGACTGAAAGAAATATTGAAGATCACAAAATAAAAAGCGTAGAAGACGTAAGAAGTCTAAATAAAATGCTAGTCACATTTTCACCAGAAGTTGCGAATGCTACAAAAGAAATGAAAAGATTCAACATGGAGAAAATATACAGAAGCTATAAACTGAGTAGAACGATGAACAAAGCAAAACGCATAATACAGGAACTCTTTCAATGTTTTTATGAAAACCCAGGATTACTTCCCACAGAGTGGAGCAAACTCGCTTGTGAATCTCAGCGTTCAGTAATAATATGTGACTATATCTCAGGTATGACAGATAGATTTGCTATACACGAGCACAGAAGAATTTTTGATACCTCATACGAAATGACTTCTTTCTAATGACTGATGATCATTTCATGTCAATTGCATTAAGGCTTGCAGAAAAAAATCTTGGAAATGTTACACCAAATCCTGCTGTCGGGTGTGTTATTGTAAAAGATGGTACAATTGTTAGTGAGGGATATACAGGGATTGGTGGGCGTCCGCATGCGGAGGTAGTCGCTTTGCAAAACGCTAAAGATTCAACTCATGGCGCAACTATATATATCACTCTTGAGCCATGTTGTCATCACGGAGTCACAGGGCCTTGCACTGCAAAAATCATAAAAGCTGGCATAAAAAGAGTAGTAATTGCAACTATTGACCCAGATAGTAGAGTTTCAGGTGGAGGCATTAAAGCTCTGAAAGAAGCAGGAATTGAAGTTGAGCAAGGTATTATGCAAAAAGAAGCAGAAGAACTGAATGTCGGTTTTTTCACCACTAAAGAATTACATAGACCATTTATAGCTTGCAAAATCGCAACAACTCTTGACGGAAAAATCGCAACATTTACAGGCGATAGCAAATGGATAACAAGTGAAAATACGAGAAACTGGGTGCATGAGCTCAGAACGAAATATGATGCAATTATGATTGGCAGCAATACTCTTATTAATGATGATCCACTCTTAACTTGCAGATTACCAGGACTCGGAAGTAGATCGCCAATAAGGCTAATTATAGATAGTCAAGGGAGATTAAAGGAAGAGCATAACATTGCAAAGACTGCAGACAAAGTAATAACTTGGGTCATCACAAATAAAGAAGTAGAGAAAAAAATAAAAAACATTAACTATTTGATAGTTAATTCAAATGACAAACCTCCTGTCATTCCAGATGTCACCCCAACACACTCTCCTGTCATTCCAACGCCTTCTCCTGTCATCCCAGTGCCCAGACACTGGGATCCAGAAAACTTCAAGCAATTGCATAATGAAAACTGGATTCCAGCGTCACGCGCTGGAATGACATCGGAGCCTGACATTATCAATAAAGTCTGCTTAAAAGACATGGCATCAAAACTTGTTTCAGAAATTGGTATAACAAGATTATTAGTTGAAGGTGGAGGAGTGTTAATCACAGAACTATTAAAGTGTAATTTAATCGACAGGTTGATAATATGCCGCAGTGGTAAAATTTTAGGCAATGATGCCACTCCTTTTGTAGGAGATTTAGGGATTCAATTCATTAACAACTGTTATCAGTTTAAAAAAACAAAGATAATAGAGTTTAGTGAGGATATAGTTGAGGTTTGGGATAGGTCGTCATAATCCTTACATACTCAAACAGTAAAAAAAAGGTATCCGTTCAGCGGAGCGGTAAAATAAAAAGTAGACAAGGAGTGCTAAAAACATAATATCACAAGTAGTATGTGTGGTAAATATGTCTGATCTACTAGCTAGTCTTCTCAAGCTCTGTGAAAGCTTTAAAATAGAGATAGAGCAACTAAAAGCAGAGATAAAGAGGTTAGAGATAGAAAACGAAAATTTTAGATCTGAGAATAAGGCGCTAAGAATCGAAAATGCTGAATTGAAAGAAAGACTAGGTCTGAATTCACAAAATTCATCGATACCGAGCTCAAAAGAGTTATACAAGCTAAAGAAGAAAAAGAAAAAAAGTGACAGGAAAATAGGGGCACAGATTGGGCATGAAGGAAAGTATCGCCCTAAAATGGAAGCAGATGAAGTGGTGAAAATAGAGTTCTTGCGAGTGCGGAGGAGAAATTGCGATATCGAAAGAGCCATACATTCATCAAAAAGTTGATTTGCCAGAAATTAAGCCTTATGTTGTGGAATACCAATGGCCGCTGTTGCAAGTGTGGAAAAAGAAAAAGTAGCAGGCTACCAGAAGGTGTTACTGCGGATACATTTGGTCCAAAAGTTAAGTCAACAATCGCGGCGCTGAGCGGATTTTACAAGAACTCGAAAAGAGAAGTAGCAAATATTATAAAAAATATTTTCAACCTGGACATCAGTGTTGGTAGCGTGTCAAATAGCGAGGCTAGAGTTGCAGAAAAATGCCAAGAAGCATATGAGCAAATCGAGCAAGAAGTAAGTAAAAGTGAAGTTCTGCATATCGATGAAACGAGCCATTATAACAAAGGTAAACTTGGTTGGTGCTGGATGTTTGCCAGTAATACAGCAAGTTTTATAAAATTGACAGAGTCAAGAGGAATGAAGGTTTTACAAAATAGTAAGTTCTGCAATCGCAATAGCTTAGTAGTAACCGACAGGTACGCAGCATACAACTACTTTGCCGATAAGAACAGGCAAATCTGTTGGGCACATTTATCAAGAGATTTTGAAAGATTAGCACATAGTTGAAGTTAAAGTTCTGGGCTGTTACTTAAGAAACGTAGCCACTGAATTATTTGCACTAAAAAAGGCCTTGCTAAAAAATGAGATAGATGTTTTTAGATTTACCAGACGTGCCAGAAAGTTGCAAAAACGTACAAGATATTACTTGAAGGAAATATCACATTTACCTGAAGCAATTGGAGCTTCTCGAGTTGCAAAAAATATTTTGAAATCTGAAAGAATAATGTGGAATTTTTTAGATGACCCAGAAAACATTCCGCTGACAAACAACCATGCTGAACAGCAGATACGGCATTATGTCGTTTATCGCAAAAATTCATATTTTACCCAATCGAAGCGGGGAAATGCATTCCTTGAACGGATAATTTCATTATACTTGACATGGAAACAAAGGGGTCTCAATCCTTTCCAAAACCTCTTATCTATCATCTCTCACACCGCTTAGCTGAACGGATACAACCCAAGAAAGGTTTTTCTACGTCATACCACCGCGGTATCTCAGCATAGATTCCGCTAACGAGTAGCGGAATGACGAATTTGTTGTTTTTCAAATTGTAGGTAAACCTAAGCCACTTTAGCTATATAGGGTCACAACAATAGATTTTTAAGATCGTTTACGGCCTTCTTAATATCTTCAGCCTTGAATATCGCCGATCCCGCAACTAAAATATCAGCACCTGCTTTTATTATATCAGCTGCGTTAAAAAAGTTAATTCCACCATCTACTGAAATTTGTGTTTTAAGGTTACGCTCTTGTATCATTTTTTTCATAGTAGATATCTTGTTCAACTGTGAATGAATGAATTCCTGCCCTCCAAAGCCAGGGTTGACTGTCATAATCAGCACAATATCTAGCTCATGTATTATATATTCAAGCACACTTGGGGAAGTTGAAGGAACAATTGAGACTCCAGCTTGAATCGGTTTTTTTGCGTCGTTTACATTTTTGTATGACTTTATCTTTCTTATCAACCTCTCAAGGTGTATCTCTGCTTCTGCATGTACAGTGATAATATCAGCACCAGCATTTATAAAGCTTTCAATGTGGTTACCAGGAGATTTGACCATTAAATGCACATCAAAAGGAAGATTGCTATATTTACGTATTGCAGAGACAACGCTAGGACCAATTGTAATATTTGGAACGAAATTCCCATCCATAACGTCTATGTGTATGTAATCTACACCTAAATCGCTAATTTTTCTTACTTCTTCTCCTAATTTTGCAAAATCTGCTGAAAGTATAGAAGGTGCAATTTTAATACTCATGAGCTGCCTTTTTTGCTAAAAAATAACTTATTTTTAAAACTCTGTCACCCTAAGCACCATCTGAGTAGCTAGAGGAACTGGATACTGATATCGGTATGCCTATTTAACTAGATCTTAAATTAGATAAAAAAAGGTAGTCTTGATAAAACTTATTTACAGCAAGTTTTTTTACATTTGGACTTTCTGTTTGTTCTTTTTTGTACCCTAATTTATAGCTTATTGAATCCTTGTATAAACTGATCGTTTTGTATGCTTTGTTCATCTCTCTAGGAAAGATGCCGTTAGCAATTACGACGCATAACCCTGTAGCTGTTGCAAAAGCTAGAGTGGTAAATGCTAGATTTTGTAAAAAATTTCTTCCACTAACTTTTTTTTCCTGTATATTAGCAGAGTGCTGTTTGTTTGACACTTCTTCTAGATATTCATGCCATATGTGATTGCAGTTCGTACATTTTACCTTTCTTCCAGACGCGCCAATTTGCTTAGGAGATACTAAGTAAGTTTTAGTACAACTATTACATTGTATTTTCATAGCACTTACATATAAAGTAGTAACAAGCTCAAATGATACAGAGCTACAAATTTAATATCAATATATATATAACAAATGGAAGGTTTGCAACTAAAAAAAACACAGAGTGAGATAGAAAATATTTGGAAAAATAGAGAAAAATTTAATGACTGTAATCTAAAGAAAACAGCAAGAATAGCAATTAAAGAGGTAATTGAGCTCCTTGATAGTGGCAAAATTAGAGTAGCAGAAAAGCTATCAAGTGGAGAATGGGTAGTACATAAGTGGATAAAGCAGGCAATATTATTACATTTTCTCACTGAAGAAAACAAAATAATAGACAATACCAATTGCTGGTTTGACAAGATCGGTAACAAATTTAGTGAATGGAATGAGGAGAAATTTCGCCAGTTAAAAATTAGAGCAGTTCCTGGGTGTTTTGTCCGCCGATCTGCTTATATAGGTACAAATGTTGTCCTAATGCCAAGTTTTATCAACGTTGGTGCATATGTTGATTCAGGAACAATGATAGATACCTGGTCAACGATTGGTAGCTGTGCGCAAATAGGAAAAAACTGCCATATTTCCGGTGGAGTGGGAATAGGTGGAGTCCTTGAGCCTATTCAAGCTTCACCTGTCATTATAGAAGATAATTGCTTTATTGGAGCACGTAGCGAGGTGGCCGAGGGTGTGGTAGTGAGAGAAGGATCAGTCCTTGGCATAGGTGTGTTTATTGGGGCATCAACAAAGATTATTGATAGAGAAACTAGCAAGGTATTTTACGGCGAAGTGCCACCTTATTCTGTAGTGGTACCAGGGTCTATTCCATCTAAAAATAATATTTCAACCTATTGTGCAGTCATAGTAAAAAAAGTGGATGAAAAGACGAGATCGAAAATCTCTATAAATCAAATATTGAGGGATTAAACTATATATCTGTAATATGACACAATATTACATAGTAAATGATGTCATTTCAGTACTTACTGTACGAACATTGTAATTTGTAGGCAATTTGTGTGGCAGGTGGTGTCATTCCAGTGCTTGACACTGGAATCCAGTTTTTCACGCAACCCCATCAAAAACGTAGTGTTTTAATATAAATGAGATTAGCTACTTTTATATTCACCAACCTAGCTGGATCCCAGTGTCAAGCACTGGGATGATAAGAGAGCAGTTTGCTATTTTTTGCTATCGCTTTTTTTATCATTATTACTAACCACAGTAATGGCATACGCGCATAACTCTGAGAAAGAGACTCCATTTTCTTGAGATAGTTTATATAATTTTTGTAGACTTTCTTTTACTTTATTAGGAATATTCCCTCCACGTTCTTTTACAAGCCAGGAATCTTGATGATGAATTGGATGAGCATCACTTTTTGGATTTCCTATGTATATTGCAAAAGGTGAACTTTGTCCTTTGAAGTCACATTGTACAGTAAATTTTTTTATAGATTCGGCCATTTAAAGACCTCTACTTTTCTTTTTGGTCGATTTTATAGCAGGTGGAAGAGGTGGTTTCTTTATAAAATCTTGTCTATTGACAACACTTTCTCTACCTTCCAAAGCTCGGCGAACATCAGCTCTGCTTAATTGCGACTCTTTTGCTACCTTCATTCCATGCTTTGCCATAATATTAGCATATGCTAGTACTTTTTTTACCAATGCTAGATCACCATCTAGCATTTGAACTAGCACTTGAAACACTTCCGCTAAAGTTAGCCCATCAGCATTTATAACCTTGTTTTCTATAAAATTGACAGCTTCTTCAAATTTGTATTCAATACTATCATCTTGAGGTACAAGGGCAACATAATCGGTGTTTTTGTCGTCCATAACTGAAGCACTATTACTCACAAACTTAAGTTTATACTATATATATAAATACTCTACTATTTTATATTATGGCACGCTATAGTTAAACATTTATTAATAACATGCTCACTTATATACACGAATTAATTGACAAAAGTCAAGGATCAATATCCATCAGTGATTTCATGAATGCCGTTTTGTACCATGAAAAATACGGCTATTATACAAGTAAATTACCGCTTGGTAAGGATGGTGATTTTACTACCGCACCTGAGATCAGCCAATTATTTGGTGAAGTAATTGCAGTTTGGATAATGCATACATGGGAAAAATTAGGAAAGCCATCAAAATTTTCTCTAGTTGAACTTGGGCCAGGCAAAGGAACACTCATTCACGATATAATAAGAGTCACTAAAAAATACAGCAGCTTTTTTAATTCAATGTTGATCCACTTAGTTGAAATAAGCCCTACTTTACGGAAGATACAAAAGGAAAAATTAAAAAGCTTAGATGTTAATTGGCACAAAAATATTGACAACCTACCAGAACAACCAACCATTTTTTTAGCAAATGAGTTCTTTGACGCTCTTCCGATAGATCAGTTTGTATATCATGATGAGGGGTGGTATGAAAATATGGTGACAAAACAAGATGATGGCAGTCTCTTGGTGTCATGCCAGTGCGTGACACTGGAATCCAGAAAAAAAGAATCATGGATTCCAGTGTCAGCTACTCAGATGACAAATGGAAAATTTTTTAATGGTGCAGTGGTGGAAATATGTTCAGTTGGGGTTGAAATATTAAAAAAACTTGAGAAGAAGATATATAATAATAAAGGAGCTGCTTTGATTGTAGATTACGGTTATGTATACCCCGCATATAAGAGCACTTTGCAATCGATAAAACAACATAAGTATGCTAATTTTCTTGAGAATGTTGGTAATAGTGATATTACCGCACTTGTAAACTTTCAAGCATTAAAAGATTCATTAAAACACGTAGATTGCGAGATTTTAACTCAAAGAGAATTTTTATATCTTTTTGGCATAAAAGAAAGAACCCTGGCTTTAATGAAAAGCGCAAGTGATGAACAAAAGAATAGGATCTTTAGTGAATTCTTAAGGTTGACTGAAAATATGGGCACTCTTTTTAAAGCAATGCTATTGATATAGGGAGAGTAGACCGGCGGACCTTCCCCGCCAGCCTCTCGCAGAACTGTGCATGAACCTCTCGACTCACACAGCTCCCATTATTCGGCCCTTGCTACTAATTATAGCATAATCAAGGACTCTGTTTTAATCAATTGCTCATCCCATTTCTGGTTGACAAATAACCAAACTAAATCCCTTCGCTCCATCTCCATTACAGAGATTTCTTCACTACTACGCGCCCCTGTTTTCCGTATCGGTACTCTCACCCTTGGAGTTTAGCTCCTTGGATTTCTCCCTTATCATCGAAATGACAGGTTCCCGCAGTTCCACGCAATAGCCCAAAATAGATTCACGCCACCTCTATGCCGGACGCCACCTATCCAGTAAACAAGCTCCCGATACCAGGTTAGCCTGGTTTTGACGTCGTCTAGTTCCTTTCGACACTTTTTCAGTGGTTCATTTGCATTCGTCTCTCTATTTCATACATGACACATATAGCTCTTTCCATAAAAGTCCGGATGTGATAGGATAAGGATAGATGATGATAAGGAGGTTGAATGCCAGCAGCATATAGTTATGATTTAAGAAAAAAAGGAATGGAAGCGCTAGACGAAGGAGAAAGCAGAGAAACAGTGGCAGCAAGATTTAAGATTGGACGAACTACTTTATGGGAGTGGCAGCAAAGAAGAAAAGAAACAGGAGACTTTCAATCAAAAAAACTTGGAAATGGGGGTTACAATCACAAAATTACCGACTGGGATACCTTTGCCAAATTTGCCAGAGAACACGGAGGAAAGACTCTATCGGAAATGGCTAAACTTTGGAACAACGTTAGTATCCAAACGATCTATCGAGCCCTTAAAAAAATTGGATTTACGCGCAAAAAAAGACATATGGATACAAGGAAAGAAACGAAGAAAAACGTGCTGAATTTTTGAAAATTATAGCGACAAAAGAACCTAAAAACTTAGTGTATATAGATGAGTCTGGCATTGATAACACCGAAGACTACCCCTACGGATATTGCCAGAAAGGACAGCGGTTTTATGCCTTAAAATCTGGAAAGAAAACTCAACGAATCAGTATGGTTGCAGCCTTAAGTGGAAGAAAGATAGTTGTTCCGTTAACCTTTGAAGGCCACTGTAATATGGATGTTTTTAATGGATGGTTTGAGCAATTTTTGACACCGATCTTGGAACCTGGACAGACTGTCATTCTTGACAATGCTACTTTTCATAAGTCTGATAAGATTATCGAGCTTGCTAAAGGGGTTGGTGCAGAAATTTTGTATCTGCCGCCTTATTCTCCAGATTTCAACAAAATTGAGCATCATTGGTTTGCTATAAAAAACAGAGCCAGGAAAAACATTCCTCTATTCGAATCCTTTCGTCGTGCTGTTGATTCTGCCTTCCTATGACCTGTTCGGACTATTATGAGAAATGCTATACTTGCTGCATCAGTCATCGCCTGCGCTATTACTGATTTCCACAGCAAATAATACCTTTGTATATCATCTGACGTACTATTTGTTTCATAGTGGTTAAAAAATTCTTTAAAATTGAAGTTGTTTGACATAATGATACCTCTTTAGATTGAAATTTGAAGTGATTTGAGTTTATGTTGCCACAGCAGATTCCGCTAACAAGTAGCGGGATGACGAGCTTATCGTCATCCCGCCACGAACCGTCATACCGCGATTCATTCGCGGTATCTCTAGATCCCGCTAACAAGCAGCGGGATGACGGTTGTCAGGCCAGCGCCCCTATGATGTCATTCAAGTAGCTGACACTGGTTCCTTTATGACGGCAGTGCCCCTATGGTGTCATCCCAGTGTCCCTATGATGTCATCCCAGTGCCCAGACACTGGGATCCAGGAATTTTGATTGGACACTGGGTTGGTAAGCATAAAAGTGTTATGTAAAATACAACGTTCTTGATGGGATTGCATGAAATGCTGGATCCCAGTGTCTGGGCACTGGGATGACAAAGGAGAGCAGTGTCAAGCACTGGAATGACATCACAGGAGCACTGACCTCTCTTGGGCTCTTTTAGCTATAAACGTTAAGAAATTTACCAAATGAAAAAAAAGGCAAAAGAAGCCCTGGGGTTATTATCCGCTTTAAAATATTGGCGTTTTTTATGTTTTAAACGCTTGACAAGCGAAATTCAGCTGCTTTTAATTGCAACTAACCTACGCTGCAAATGTTTAAGAAATTTACTAAGCAGAAAAAAAGACAAAGAATCCCCGAGTTAGCTAGTCTTTTACTATCTCTGTCGAGTATTGGCATTTTTTGATGTCTTGTAACGCTTTATAAGCGCGTTCAGCTTATTTAGATAAAAATCTAGATGTAGATGAAGTTTTGTAAAGACATACAGTATCTATATACTGCAAAAAATTAAACATAAGACGCCGATACATTAAGTAATCCTTACCTTTTAATCTGCAGATTGGCGAAAGCAAATACAATAGCTTCAATTTTATGATAAGGGGGCTGGCGGAGTTTGTCAAGGAAGTTTTTTTGTTTCTGCGGGCTACCTGGTTTTTCTACTGAAATTTTGAAAAATGTAATCTACTCCTATATTCAAATATATCAAGCAGTAATTCAAAATCAGCCATTGCGCCTTTTGCGTTATTATACGCGAGATTGAGCAGCTCTTTGTCCTGATATAAATCAGCAAATTTAAATTCCATACATCCTGATTGTTTTGTGCCTAAAATATCTCCACTGCCTCTTAGCATCATATCCCTTTCAGCAATGTAAAATCCATCTTGTGACTCACACATGATCTTTAACTTTGAAGATGAGCTTTTACTTAAATTATCGTATAATAATACACAAAAAGATGGCTTGTTTCCTCGCCCTACTCTGCCTCTTAACTGATGCAATTGTGATAACCCAAATTGCTCTGCATTTTCTATAATCATGATGGTTGCATCTGGCACATCTATACCAACTTCTATCACAGTGGTTGCAACAAGCAGAGAAAATTCATTCCTTTTGAAGGAAAACATAACTTGATCTTTCTGCTCCTGAGTCAATTTTCCGTGTATTATCCCGACTTTATCAAGAAATGTTTTTTGTAATTCCTGAAAACGCATCTCTGCTGCAGCAATATTGGTCTCTTCGTTTTCTTCTATATATGGACAAATCCAATATGCTTTTTCGCCCCTGTTTATAGCACCTTTTAGCTTTTCAATAACATCTGGCACCCTACTAATGTTCATAGTTACAGTTTTTATTGGCAATCTGGATTTTGGTTTTTCTTTCAAAATTGAACATTCAACATCACCATACATAGCTTGCTGCAAGGTTCTTGGAATGGGAGTTGCAGTAACGAAAAGTATATCGGCATTTTCTCCTTTTCCTACCAAGCGATTTCTCTGCATCACTCCAAATCGCTGTTGCTCGTCTATGACTGCAAGCCCTAAATTTTTAAATGTAACGTTAGCTTGAAATAGTGCATGAGTGCCAATCACTATATTTAAAACACCACTTGCAAGTTCGTTCATGATAATCTTTCTTTCCTTGCGCGAAGTTTTACCAGTAAGCAGCGCAACTTTTATATCGGTACAGGATAAAACTTCCTCAATCCAATTATAATGTTGCTCCGCCAAGATAGTAGTCGGTGCCATTAGAGCTGCCTGCATGTTGTTTTCTACCACATTTATCATCGCAAAAAGTGCAACTACGGTTTTGCCACTACCAACATCACCTTGCAGCAAGCTTATCATGCGATACTTGGATTTTTGTCTTTCTGAGATCTCATCTATTGCACGAGTTTGATCATTTGTTAATTGAAACGACAATTCATTTAAAACTTGCTCTTTGTATTTACTCAATATTACAAATTCTCTTCCCCTTTCTTTCACATGATTTTTTCTTGCAAGTTTCAGCGCTAGCTGATACGCAAACAATTCATCATAAGCAAGCCTTTTTCTACAAACCTCAGCTTCCGCCAATGAGCTTGGTCTGTGCAACTTTATGATGCTTTCCCTCCAACTTAACCATTTTTTTTGCTTGATTAATGTATCATCTATCCACTCTGGTAAATCAGGCAATTCCTTTAGATTAGAGCTTATTATGTTCCCAATGCGCTTATTGGTAATGCCACGGCATAATTGGTAAACTGGCTCTATGCAAGCTATTTCTTTAAATTGGTTGATGTCAAGCGACACGTAATCTGGATGAGTAATTTGCCAATGTTCAGCAAATTTTTCGAGTTTGCCACTGATGATCACATTCGCTCCAATTGGAAATAGTTTATATAAATACTTAACTGAGTAATTAAAAAAGACTATGAATATATACTGACTCTCACTTTCAACGACTATTTTATATGGTCTACCTCTAAAAGTGGGCGACTGATGTTCATAAACTTTTGCAATGAAAGTTGTAAATTCTCCAACTCGAGCATCAGATAGTAACTTGCTTCTATCCACATAACTAAGTGGCTTATAAAACAGCAGATCCACCACCTTGTCCCCACCACAAAGTTTAGGCAATATTGCGGAATGGAACTTAGGTATATTCTCCAGCCTGCTATTTAGAAAAATCTGATTGCTCATTGAGATTCATACATGTGTAAAACTGTTATAGAGCCTTTTTAAAATCTTGTCACCTTATGGTCAGGTATGCACTATAGCTAGCACAGCTCTCTAACGTCATACCGCGATTCATTCGCGTTATCTCAGCCGCTAACACGTAACGGAATGACGAATTTGTTGTTTTTAAAATCGTCGGTAAGCCTAAGTTACCCCTAACTATATTTGCTATCATAGGGCTTATAGTAGGTATTTTATTAACTTATTAATCATTTTTATGTATTATTATACCATTAGCAGTCTATATCAAGGTATTAATGATGAACAGCTCTACACCAAAAGAAAAGGAAAATCCAATAGTTACACTAAGAGCTCAAGCAGAAAAGTTTGGTTTTAGCAAGTTAAGAGCTGGTAAAGACAATGCTGAAGCGAATTCTGGTAATACAGCGTTCTTAGATTTTCAGAGAATGGATTTTGTTATTAACGGCAAAAGTATAAGTAGAGATTTGATTGCCGAGCTATACAAAGAACATGATAGTTTACTGCCAAAAAGTGAAGGTAAAAATGAAGACTACCGCCCATTTGCAAGAAAAGTTTTTAAGGAGATGTTCAAATACGCTAAGGCAGAAGTTCCAAGTGACTCTATCTTGGAAGAATTAGTTATCAATTGTAATCAAGCAGGATATGAAGCTGGTGTACATATAGAGTTTCAAGGTGCACTTAGCCAGCATTCATTCATAATAGAAAGCCCTGAAAAAGTGATAAGTATTGACTGTGTTAGCCAAAATAATGTGAGTGTTAAATCTGATATGACATTACCAATATTTTTCCAAAGGAGTGACGGTACATTCGGTGACAAGGTGTGTGATCTATCCAGCTCACTAGAATTCACGCTTAAGTCTCAAGATGATAAAAATGTAACATACACAAATGGTAACTTGTCACTTACTGTTCCTGAGAGACTGAAGGACTATAATATAGGTGATAAAAGCTTATTTGACATTATAAAAGAATACTTTCAGAAATTGTGCGAGAGGCTTGGATTTTTTAAAATAAAAATAGAGCATGGTTTATGCGATCCACTAGAAGTAAGCGACCATCTGGAAAATATGGAACCCCCTATTCATAATAATGAGCACGGCCTGAATTAAAATATCTTGAGCTCATTTGCACAATCAATCACTTCAGCATTTGGAAATTGGTTTTTAAACCAGGTATACTGACGTTTCGCGTAGTGTCTTGTGTTTGTTTGAGCAATTTGTATCGCTTCGTCTAAAGTAATCTCACCTTTCAAGTACTTTATAATTTCTGGCACTCCGTGTGCTTTCATAGCTGGTAAATGTGGGGCTAGGTTCATGCTAAGTAACTTTTTTACTTCATCAATTGCTCCATTTTCGATCATTTTGATAAAACGAGAATTTATTTTTCGGTATACATCTTCACGTTTAGGCAGAATTGTATATATCTGAAAATTATTGAATAAAGGAGGCTGTCTATTTTCTTGCCATACAAAGATTGTCTTACCAGTTTCAGTGATAACTTCAAGTGCCCTTGAAAGGCGGTGCGAGTCATTCATGAATACTTTACCTTGAATCCTTGGATCTTTGCTTAGCACTAATTTGTAAAACTCCTCTTTACTTAAATTTTTCCTTAATTCGCTTACATTTTTCCTCACTTCCTGACTTATTTGTGGCATTGATGATAAGCCTTTGATTAAACTGCTGATGTAAAGCCCGCTTCCTCCAGTGATGATAGGTATTTGAGCATTTTCTAATGCGTGATTAACTTCTTTTTCTAAATCCTCTAACCATAGACCCACGGAATAATTTTCTTTTGCTGAAACATAACCATATAGTTTATAAAATACTTCTTGCTTTGGTGGTTGAGCAGTAATTATGGGAATTTCTTCATATACCTGCTTTGAATCACAATTTATTATACTAATATTTCCATATTTTTCTATCAGGTTATCGCATAATTCTGATTTACCTGAGGCCGTAATTCCTGTAATAATTACTATATTATTTTTCATTTATATTAATTTAATTAACATATGATAAAGTGTAGTAAAAGTTTGGATTCTACAATCTAAAGTTTGGAGATTTTTATGGCAGAAAACAACGACAATAATTCATTTACTAAGCGTTTCACAAACAGGACTCCTGGCGGTACAGGGGAAGGTTTTTCCAGTAAGTATTCGTCTCAAAACACCAAAGAACGTGCGCTAGGGGAAAAAGGAAAAATTTCTGAATTAGCAGGCAAAAAAACCGAATCCAAGGAAGCTTTTTCTGAAAGTGGCGGCATAAAAAGTAAAAGCAGAACTGTCAATGAAAGATCTTTTGCTGATGCAACAAAAAGAAGTAGGTCAGATCTTATATACTTAGTCCGTGGTAAAGATCGTGGAAAATCAGCGTGGCATTATGTATTAGTTGATAAAGAGAAAAGAGAAATGTTTCTAGCAAAAAGCAGAACTGGCTCTATAGATGTTGCAGACTATGGAGAGATTTTGTATTCAGGATGGGGAGAGGATCCACCACAGGCAATAGTTGATAAAGTCAATGAAGAGTTTGGGTTGTAGCAAGTCTGCATAACAAATGGTAAGCTGCGTTGTATTATATTCACAAAAACTAGCGTATCTGTTTAGAGGAGTGGCTAATGTGCAAATATTGAAGCAAAGTGCGTGACACACAGCTGTACGAACATTGCAATATGGTACATAGTAAACGATGTCATTCCAGTGCTTGACACTGGAATCCAGCTTTTTCATAATCATCAAAATGTTGTATTTTAACATAAAACGGCTACTTTTATGCTTACCAACTTAATAAAATTCCTGGATCCCAGTGTCAAGCACTGGGATGACACCATTTGTTGTAAACTCACTTTTACTCTATGGTCTTGCCGCTATCCTGAACGGATACAAACTAGCAGTTACTATATAAGATACAATGCAACAAAACTGATCTAGTTGTTATAAATAAGTTTTGAGCTATATGGTATCTAAAATAATAAATGCAATACAGAACAACTTGTTAGTGTGTTTTCCAACAGAAACAGTGTATGCTCTTGCTTGTAATGCACTAGATAATGAATCTATAGGAAAAATATATCAGATAAAGAAACGCTCTCAAAATAAACCACTGTCTATATTTGTTAGTGATATTTACAATTTGACAAAAATAGCAAAGGTAAAGGAAAGATATATTGATTTAATAAACCACTTTTCTCCTGGACCAATTACCTATATTTTACCACTTAAAAACAACAACATATTGCCAAACGAATTCTTTAAAGATAGTATAGGTATCAGAATTCCTGAGCATCCTATTGCAATTTCAATACTAAACAAACTGAAAGTTCCAATAGTTGCAACTAGTACAAATATTTCAGGAAAAAAAAGTGTATGTAAGGCAAACGATATACCACAATCCATTAAGCAACATTTATCTGTAGTGATTGAAGATGACGAACTAGTTTCTGGTATAGAATCTACTATTATTGACTTAACCGAAGATAAGATTAAGGTTTTAAGGGAAGGTGCAATTTCATTACAAACAGTAAACAACGCATTTTCAAACTAAAATCTATAGGAGAAAGAATGAAAAAAGTAATAGGCCACAACCAAGCCAAAAAAAAAATAATGAACAACTTATCTGTTCAGTCTTGGCTGATCTGTGGTAAAAAAGGTATAGGAAAAGCAACACTTGCAAAATCCTTCTCCAATTGGTTACTCATAAAAAACTATAATGAAGTAGCATTGGACTTACACATTGTTGAAGGTGATACTATCGGAATAGAAAAAGTCAGAGAAATGAAAAACTTTCTACACTTAAGTCCCATTCAATCAGAACACAAAATAGCTATAATAGATAGCTTAGAGGCAATGACTAATAACGCTAAAAACGCAATATTGAAAATATTAGAAGAGCCGCCAAAAAATTCTAAGATATTTATAATTAGCCATAAGCCATATGATATACAAACCACTATCTTGTGTAGGTGCTTTCAGCTAAATTTACTCCCATTAACTTATGATGAAACAAAGCAAGTTGCTTCATCTCAATGTAAGTTTGATGGTCAAACGTTTGATGAAATGATCACTTTATTTCCTGGAATGCCAGGAATGATAATAAATGCAATAAGTAGTGATGCTTATGAAGCATACAAATGCTTTTATAAATTTCTTCATGATTTAAAGAATCCCAATATGATTAATAAAGTAATTAATAGCGAAATCGAACTAGAACTAGCATCATATATAATTCAGGCCTTCATTTTAGAAAGCATAAAGAGAGAGGTAAATGGTGTTGAAATTCTGCTAAGTCAGTGGAAAAAAATAGATGAACTTTTCGTTGCCGCAAAGCAACTCCACTTAGATAAAAAGCATGTTTTAGCTAATGTAGTTAATATCATGACATAAGTTTACAAAGTATAATACTTTTAACATAAATTCATGATAAAATTCTGTTAATTTAATACTCGAAGTATATAATTTGACTGATAATAAATTAACTGTATGGCAATCAATAGAAGTTTTGACGAAAGCCATATTGAACATGCAGAAAAAATTAAGCTTAATTAAGAATATAGCTTCAGATCAAGACATAACCCTAGAAAAAGGAAAGGAGTTGTTAAGTGGCATTTATGAAGCAAATTTTAAGCTAAACAAGACAATCAATATAGCTACTTTGCCAAAAATTGGCTATCATATGCTAAATGGTGAGCTTGTTGTACGTAATCATATTACGGAAGAGGAAGTAAAGATTCCTGGAGATTTTCATTACCTTAAAGTCGTTAAATCCGATCATGATAATTATAAATTAACGTTTTGTAATTTTTTAGGTAATGAGTTTTTTGAATATAAAAAGTATGATCCACAATATTCTGGCGTTTCAGATGAATATAAATTTGTGGATTTTGGTAGTGTAAAAAAGACTCATAATCTAAAATTTAAGGAATATGTTGGTCATGCACCTAAGTTTTTTGCTGCAGAAGGTCCTATTGAGCCTGGATCTCAAAACCATGCAATTGATCTATTTAGGCTAGTCAAAGATGGTAAAGGTAGCAAAGTGGGAACCCTCGCTGATGAATTTGGTTATTTTGATGATCAAAATAAATTACATTATTATAATTATCACAAAAGTGCTGAAAGTATAGCATTTCTCATAATAGTCCGAACAGGTCATAGGAAGGCAGAATCAACAGCACGACGAAAGGATTCGAATAGAGGAATGTTTTTCCTGGCTCTTTTTTTTATAGCAAACCAATGATGCTCAATTTTGTTGAAATCTGGAGAATAAGGCGGCAGATACAAAATTTCTGCACCAACCCCTTTAGCAAGCTCGATAATCTTATCAGACTTATGAAAAGTAGCATTGTCAAGAATGACAGTCTGTCCAGGTTCCAAGATCGGTGTCAAAAATTGCTCAAACCATCCATTAAAAACATCCATATTACAGTGGCCTTCAAAGGTTAACGGAACAACTATCTTTCTTCCACTTAAGGCTGCAACCATACTGATTCGTTGAGTTTTCTTTCCAGATTTTAAGGCATAAAACCGCTGTCCTTTCTGGCAATATCCGTAGGGGTAGTCTTCGGTGTTATCAATGCCAGACTCATCTATATACACTAAGTTTTTAGGTTCTTTTGTCGCTATAATTTTCAAAAATTCAGCACGTTTTTCTTCGTTTCTTTCCTTGTATCCATATGTCTTTTTTTGCGCGTAAATCCAATTTTTTTAAGGGCTCGATAGATCGTTTGGATACTAACGTTGTTCCAAAGTTTAGCCATTTCCGATAGAGTCTTTCCTCCGTGTTCTCTGGCAAATTTGGCAAAGGTATCCCAGTCGGTAATTTTGTGATTGTAACCCCCATTTCCAAGTTTTTTTGATTGAAAGTCTCCTGTTTCTTTTCTTCTTTGCTGCCACTCCCATAAAGTAGTTCGTCCAATCTTAAATCTTGCTGCCACTGTTTCTCTGCTTTCTCCTTCGTCTAGCGCTTCCATTCCTTTTTTTCTTAAATCATAACTATATGCTGCTGGCATTCAACCTCCTTATCATCATCTATCCTTATCCTATCACATCCGGACTTTTATGGAAAGAGCTATAACTGTACGAACATTGCAATTTGCAGGTGGCAGATGAAAGTAGCTGATGCACATCTGTACGAACATTTGCTTTTGTTAAGGTAATATGGTGTTATGAAAGTAGCTGACACTGGAATGGCTTTGTTGCATCGCTACTTATGAAAGGCTAACTATAGTTAGGATTATAAGCAACCTATTGAAAATCTTGTTTTTTTGCAATCAATCTGATCAAATTTAAGAATAGTAATTTGTTATTTATATTAATAAATTTAATTCTATTGAAAATAGCTAAAGCATTGAAATTCTTGAATTTTAGCCGGATTGGTAAATGGTAGTGAAATTTCTTTTACTCAAATTTAGGTATTCATTGACCGTTCTTGTTATAAACACCAGAATAATAAGCTACTGATATTCACTATCTTTTTTATCTTTAATCCATCATAGCTAGCGATGCAACAAAGCCCACTGGAATCCAGATTGTAACCGTTCACGGATTGTGAGAATGAATAAAGAACTAATACCAATTCTCATTACTAGTGAATCAAATAAGCGGCATTGCAGAGTTTTTTAATTGTGGAGTGAGAAAGAGAGGTAATAAATTTGCACAAAGCGCTCTCAAGCAAAGCAATTGTGTCGTAGATTTTGTTACGCAAAATGTTCTGTTTTATATATAACCAAAACCTCTCAACAGGATTGAGGTCAGGTGAGTATGGTGGTAGGTATATAATGTCGATATTTTTAGGTGCTTTTAAATTTTTTGACTTATGCCAACTAGCACAATCCATGATAAGAAATGCCTCCCTTGTTCCTAAATATTGTGACATCTGCTCAAGGAATATATTCATACAATCAGTATTGACGTTTGAGCTAGAACTTTCTCCATTTCTGGGATTAACTGCACTATAGAGATAAAAATTTTGCCTACCTAGTTTTACCTTAACCTGTGTCCTAATGCCTTTTTTAAACCACCCGTGTCCAATCTTTGAATGTGTGCCAAACCGCGATTCATCCAAGAAAAATAGCTCTTTTTCAGGATACATGACAATAGTTTCATTAAGATTTTTTTTTAAATTCCTCTTGTTTACTTTTATCTTGTCCGTTATGCACTGGTCTTGGTGTGATATATGAGAATTTCATTCTTTGCATATTACGGTGTACTGTAGATTTGCTGATATTCAAACCAAACTTTTCTTGAATTCTTATTTTCATTTCTTTTATAGTAATATTGGGGTTTTCCTCTATCCACACCTCAACTTGTTCACGTTGACTTTGATTCAATATAGTTTTTCTACGGCGTTGAGGCGGAGCAAATAATTTTTCTTCTCTGCCAAATTTTAGGTGCTTTATCCATGCAGTAAGTGCCTTTCTTGAAATGCAGCATATCTTTGCTACGGCTGTTATACTGTGCTTTTTTGCTGCAATTACAGCATTTAGTTTTTTTGCAACATATGCGTTATTTCTTACTTTCTTCAGCATTTCTTTTGCTGATCCCACCACTTTTTCATCCAATAATTTTGATCTTAATGCCATTTAAACCTCGCTACTTTACTTACTTCAGTATGGCTTTTTTTCTATTATTGTCTATCCGTTACTTGTGTAGCGGGAATTGGTATTAGGTAGTTCTTCCGTCTTATGCCTAATATTATTCTTAGATGGATTCATCATAAACTTTCCAAATCTAACTTCCAAACGTGCTGTTCTTTTTGGCTTATTATCTTTTACAGGAACTTCAACTTCTACCGTACCTGCACAATGAGAGGATTTAATAAATGCCCATAACTTCTGCTCACCTTTTTCAGGATATCGAGATTTTCTATTTACTTCTCTATCTCTGCATGCTCTAACTAGCACTGCCGAATTAAGATTATGTGCAAGCTCAAAAAAGTCATATATATCTGCTTCTCTATCGCATACAGTTATAGTCTCAGTTTGAGTTGGATCAATAATATTATTTGTTTTTCTTAAAGTTTCCAACCACTTTACGCTTTCTTTATCTTCAATGCGATCGCTCTTTTTTTTAAGGTTCTCAGTTTCTTCAGGTCTTGAATAAACTTTTTGATCTAGTATCCCTAGTACCAAACCTTCTATACTAACGGCAAGAGCTGTATGCATTATAATACCTTTTGCAGTATCATAACTGGACAAATTTGCTAATCCGCTTGTTTTTTTATGGTTATTATATACAATGTAACTGGTATCTTGAATGACAAGAACCCTCTTGTGAGCTTTTGTTCTCTCAACCGTCTTATTAATATGTGTAGCTAAAATATCACTTTCTTTTACATTCTCATTTTGAAAAAAACGGTATGCTGCTTTTGCTTCTGACCAACTTTCACATGCTTGATTAATCTAACTTTCAGGTAATTTTGTCAAACATATCAGCAATCTTTACTAATCGCTCAGTTAACCTTTTATCTCCAAGTACGGCATCTCCAAATTCATTTTTAGCCCATTCACTACTTTTACTTGCCATTTTACACCCTCAATATTTGCAAACTTTAATATTGTAATATTTTACTTTTTAGTCCATTTATATTTGTGGGTAATAGTAAGGAATGACATCAACTATGTTTTTTTAAAAATTTTTTATTTGTAGTTTTGCAACTTCATATGGGCAATAAAAACCCATTTGTTATAGAAACAGAATTTTGTATCAAACAGCCACCACAGCAATTTCTGCTTAAGTTAATGAATATGCGCTTTTAATGTGTGTGGACGCGCATATTCATTAACCAATTTCAGTTATTGCTATGTAAATTTTTAAATATGCAAATTAACTGCTTCTTTAAGCCTTGCATTAGCAATCACTATTATTTTACGCATTAGAGCTGTTATAGCCACCATCTTTTTCTTACCACTTTCAATAAGCTTAGAATAAAAGGCACCAAGTGCAGATTTGGACCTTGCAGCAGCCATGGCAGCTGTAAAAAGCTTTGAACGAACGTTACTTCTTCCACCTATAATCCTTCGGTAGCCAATAGCTTTACCACTTTCCTTAGGATGAGGCGCAACACCTGCAAGGCTTGCAATTTGCCTTTTATTTAAAGAACCAAGTTCCGGTATGAGACACAATAAACATTGAGAGGTTTTTCTACCTATTCCAGGGACTGTTTCAAGAATTTTTTGGCATCGTTGCAATTCAGGATTTTCATTGACTATTTTTTGTATAGCTTGATCAAGCTTTTCTACCTGGTTGTTGAGGAATTCAATAGCTTGTTGACAACTTTCCTTAATGTAATCATTTCCAGGAGTTTTTAGCCTATTCTTCTCTTGAACAAGCATTTTCGTAATATCGTCACGACGCTGACAAAGTGCAAACAAGGTGGTTTGTTCTTTTGAGATAGGTGTAAATAGCTGCAGATGTCCACAACGCTCAGAACCATATTGGGCAAGCGCTTTTGCATCAAGACTGTCGGTCTTTGCCAAAGTTCCATGAGATAGAATGAAGTTTTTAACTTGACGAGTATTAGCACGATGCACAGCAATGTTTCTATCAATAAGAAAATACAATAAGCCAAGCTCATAACCTCCTGTAGCTTCTAAAATTACCATGGAGTTGGGCAAGATATTTGAAAATTTTTGGTAGAATTGTTTCCAACCAACACAACTATTGTCAAATTTGATGACACCTTTTTGTTCATTAACTGCAGTAACAAATTCAAGTTTTCCGATATCAATGCCAATAAAATTTTGATAAGATGTAACCATAAAGAACCTCGAGAGTTTAAGTTAAAATTTAAGATTGTAAACGGGTGCATATATATGTCCCAAACAACTATTCAAACGTCTCGAAGGATAGGCTTGAGTACCTTGATATCTACGTATGTTATAATACTACCGTCTTACGGTCGCTCAAGCCTGGCGATAACCACATTTTTATAGAGTTATCTTCCTTCTTGCTTCTTTTTATATCACATTTCCAACTTACAACCGTCTTGGATGGAAACCAGTGTCAGCTACTTTCATGACACCATCACAAGGTGAAACTGGATCCCAGTGTCTGGGCACTGGGATGACAAGAAGAGAGCACTGGAATGACAGGAGAAGGGGGGCTACTACCGTCATAAAGGAACCAGTGTCAGCTACTCGGATGATACCTCTTTCTACTTAATTTGGGTTATGCAAGAAGTCTATTCGCGGTATCTCAGCATAGATTCCGCTAACGAGTAGCGAAATGATGGTTTTTCAAATCGTCGGTAAGCCTAAGTCAGTTTAGCTATATGCTTTTAATTCCCCCAAAAGGAGAATTAAATATGTGAAATTCTAGTTGATATAATTTAATGAATGGTTAATTTTAACTATTAATTTATTTGAGAGATTTTAATAATATTTAACCCACTCGTTTTTCTATTTTCCATATCGTGATGGGCTTGCATTATTTCATCAAATTTATATTTTTTATTGATCCGTACAGTTAAAAGTTTTTTTCTTATCATCTCGAAGATTTCCATTGTGGTAAGCACTAATGTGAATCTATCATGCTTATAATGGTATATTGAGGTTCCAGTTGCAAATAACGAACGTGAACTAAGTAAAGAAAAACTAATAGGAGCGTTACCTGATATCTGCCCATAGGAAACGTATATGCCGAACCTGCCTAAAGATTCAAAAGAGAGCTTACTTGTAGCGTAACCTATGGGGTCATACACTGCACCTACTCCTCTGTTTTGCGTAATCTCCATAATTTTAGAAACGAAGTCTTTATCATTGTAGTTTATTGCGTATGTGCAGCCACTTTGTAAAGCTATCTTCATTTTTTCATCAGAGCTTACAGAACCTATCACTACACCTTTTTTATCCTTTGCCCATTGACATATTATTTGCCCTAAGCCACCATTAGCTCCATGAACTAGCACGAAAGCACCAGGCCTGATTTTATAAGATTGATTAACTAAATAGTGAGCTGTCATACCTTTAAACAGCACTGCAGCAGCAACTTCATCAGATATGTCATCTGGAATTTTTATCAGATATTTCTGGTGTATAATGCGCTTTTCACAATATGCCCCTGGAGGAGCTGTGCAATATCCAACTCTGTCTCCAACTTTGAATCCATCACTGATTTTTTTACCAAGTTTTTCAATAACCCCAACTGCTTCCACTCCAAGCACTGATGGTAAATTTTTAATTTTGCGTGTACCTTTTCTGTGCTCTAAATCATAACGATTTAAGCCGATAGTTGTGTGACGCACTAAGACTTCCTCGCCTTTTGGCTCACCTATGCTCTTATCTACAAATTCTAATACTTCTGGTCCCCCAGTTTTTTTAATTTGTATAGCTCTAACCATGATGAATATTAAGACAAAAACTTTGATTATGTTATCTAACAATTAATATTTTGCAAAGTTATTGTTTTCACAATCAATAGACTTCTTGCGTTACCTCCTGTCATTCCAGTGTCAGCTACTTGGATGACACCCTATTGATTACTGAAATGACATGGTTTGCAAACATTCTGTTACTTAAGCTTAAAAAACGTGTATGACAGTGTTATTTCGCTCAAATCTTTTGTATTGTTATCAAGCATTATCTCAGGATCTATATAAAAAGATACGGGCATAGCTGCTTTTTGTTTTGGTAGCAACATTTGTTCTTCAAAACAAAAGCATGCAATTTTATTGAAATACTTACCTGCTTTGAAAGGCGTAACGTTATACACCGCCATTCCAAATGAAGGCTGATCAGATAGATTTTTTGCGTAATAAAACGCTAAACTTTGTTCTCCTATGTTTACATCAACGTAGTTAGTTTCTGATTTAAATTCCCAAGGTAGATCGGACATTATATCAGCATTGAAGTGGACCCTGATTTTTTGGTCAATTGCACTTATTGTTGCATTAGTTACTTTTCTTGTTGTGCCACCATATCCAGTAGCTTTACAAAAAATGCTATATAACGGTACCGATGCATATGCAAGACATAACATCAACACGACTAAAGATATTAAAAAGAAAACTATAGAATTCTTACTACCTTTCCTTAAAAAGGAAAACATCTAGTCCCTATTATTGAACAAGTTAAGTAACCTGAGTAAATTGAGGAATATATTGATAAAGTTGAGGTAAAGACTAGTTGCACCCAGTATCGCCAGCTTAGTGGCTGCAGCCTCTGAGCCATCATTATATCTATAATAAACGTCTTTGATTCTCTGAGCATCATATGCAGTCATTAAGGTAAATACTATTACTGATATGAACGATATTGCAAAATAGAGAGGACTACTTCCAAGGAATAAATTTACTATAGACGCGATAATTAACCCTAAGACTCCCATTCTCAAAAAAGAACCCATACTAGTCAGATCTTTTTTTGTAGTATTGCCATATAAAGCCATGGAAGCAAACATGATCGATGTGATGAAAAACGCTCTTGCTATGTTTTCCGCGGTGTAAAACACAAAAATATAAGATGAGGAGAGCCCTATTAGCACCGAAAACGTGAAAAACACGGTAAACGCGGACTGAACACTAAGATGTAAGATTTTTGGATATACAAAAAGCACTAGCAAAAGTGGAGAAAATGTTATCGCATACAACAGAACAGGATTAGAATGAATTATCTGAAAAAGACCAGAAAATACCGTTAGAAATGCAACAAGCCCTGTAACGCCCAAAGCTAAAGCCATGTAATTATATACTTTAGTTAGGTAACTTCTGAGCCCAGCGCTATAGTAAACGCCTTGAGAGCGAATATCCTGTTCATTTCTCATGTAAGACATAGTATAACTCCTTTTGTCCATTATTTAACACATTATAATATAAAACCACATTTTTATCAAGTGTTTTTATTATAAACAGCTATGCGCTGGCATTTGTTTTAATATAAATAGAATATAGGCCTATTGCTGCTGCATTTGAAACATTTAAGCTGTCAATTACGTTTGATATTGGGATCTTTAAAAGATAATCACAATTTTCTTTAACTAACCTCCGCATTCCTTTCTCTTCAGAACCAAAAATAATTACTCTTTTTTTCTCAAAACTCTTTATTTCATCTATATTTTCTTTAGCATTGCAATCAAACCCGTAACACCAGTAGCCGACCTTTTTTAAATACTGCATAGTTTTTACTATATTTGTAACGTATATTAGCGGAACAATATCTAAAGCCCCACTTGCTGCTTTTGCAATAGATGCATTTTCACTCGGTGAATGGTTATGTGGTAAAACCAATGCGTTGACATTAAAACAAGCTGAAGTTCTTAAAATCGACCCAATATTGTGCGTGTCAGTGACTTGATCTAAAATGACTATAGTAGAGCTATCGTTCGAGCTTTCAGCTATTTCTTCAATGCTTAAGTTATAAAGAATAGGGGCAACATTTAAAGCAATTCCCTGATGGTTAGCACCTTTGGGTAAAACGTCATTAAGTATTTTGTTTTCTACTAATCGAACTTTAATGCCCTTACTGTCTACACATTGCCTAATTTCTTTTTTGTGCTCTCTATAGAAATTTTCTGTTGCTAACAGTTCTATACACCGCCTATTTTTATTCTTCAGTGCTGACATGCAGGTGTGCTTTCCATACAGCCAAAAATTCTCATTAGTTTTTGACGATTTCATCGTATTATTGAAAATCGGGTTTTTATAGAATAAGCAACATTTTACTATGTTTGGATATTGTTGTAAAATTATACAATTCGATTAATGCGTTTATGTCGGACGATGAGTTGGATTGGCAAAAAAATGTTAAGCCAATAGAATGTGGAAAAGTTACTTTGAAAGTTGATCATAAAGTAAATATAAAGTCTATGGTTGATAAAGGTACCTCCGACTTACAAGGGAATTTTCTTAATACCAATAATAGTAACTCATCATTTTGTCTTGACCAAAACACAAAATCAAAAGTTGATAGGGGTAAATATTTTATAAGTGATAAGCTCGATTTGCATGGCTATAATATAGAGGATGCTTACTGTAAATTGATAGATTTTATTATCAAAAATTATCGAGCAGGAAATAGATGTTTATTGGTAATTACGGGATACGGCAGTGCAACAAATAAAACAGACACTATAAAGAGTAACTTAAATAAATGGTTAAATGACACTAAAATCCAGCATATGGTTCTATACTACCAACAAGCTACGAAAAAACATGGTGGTAAAGGGGCTTTTTATGTTTTATTAAGAAGGAATAAAAACCTTGAGTCCTGATACTTAAAATTCCTTTTAAGCCTTAATTTTTCTTGTATAACCATACAGTGTTCGGCAGCGCGTGACGCACAACTGTGCGAACATTGTGATTTGGGTCTACCAGGAAGGATGTCTCCCAGTACCTCTTTTCCCGTCATCCCGCTACGTGTTAGCGGGATCTCATTTCACTTTATGAGGGTGTCATCCGAATAGCTTGACTACTTGGATCCAGATTGGATACTGAGTTGGTGAGTATAAAAGTATAGCTTCTACGTCATACCGCCGCGGTATCTCAGCCGCTAACAAGTAGCGGGGTGACGAGTTACTATACAGCTGCGAACCGTCATACCGCTATTTATTCCATAGCTGTACGAACATTCATTTTTGAAGGTAAACTGCACAGCAAATGGTGTCATTCCAGTGCTTGACACTGGAATCCAGCCGGCTTTGTTGCATCGCTAGCTATGATGGATTAAAGATAAAAAAGGTGGAGAATATCAGTAGCTTATTATTCTGGTATTTATAACAAGAACGGTCAGTGAATACCTAAATTTGAGTAAAAGAAATTTCACTACCACTCACTAATCCGGCTAAAATTCAAGAATTTCAATGCTTTAGCTATTTTCAATAGAATTAAATTTATTAATATAAATAACAAGTTACTATTCTTAAATTTGATCAGATTGATTGCAAAAAAAACAAGATTTTCAATAAGTTGCTTATAATCCTAATTATAGTTAGCCTTTCATAAGTAGCGATGCAACAAAGCCATTCCAGCGTCACGCGCTGCCATGTGGTATACAAATTTCCTTCGAATTACAACGTACGTGCGCTCTATATGCACTTGATTGACAAATGCTCTCTTATCAAAATCTCAAGAATCTGCACTATATTTAATGCTGCGCCTTTGCGCAGGTTGTCAGCCACTATCCACATATTTAATCCGTGCTCAACAGTATTGTCTCTTCTAATACGCGATACATATACAGCATTCTCCTGTACAACATCAATTTGAGTTATGTATTCACTATCTTCACGCCTGTTGTACACTAAAACTCCACTATCTTCGGCTTCACTTAGCACTTCACGAGCTTGTTCTTCAGTGATATGTTGATCAAATTCCACATTTACTGCCATAGCGTGACCGATAAAGACGGGTACCCTTACACAAGTTGCAGTAACTTTTATATCTTCCTCTAAAATTTTTTTTGTCTCCTCTTGCATTTTCCATTCCTCTTCTGTAGAACCATTTTCCATGAATTCTCCTACATGGGGAATGCAATTGAATGCTATTTGCTTAGAGAATATCTTGGGTTTTTTAGCTTCGTTCATAAAGATTTTTTTTGTCTGGTCATAGAGCTCATCCATTCCTGTTTTGCCTGCACCAGAAGTTGATTGATAAGTTGAAGCAACGATTCTCTTTATTTTTGCTTTTTGGTGTAATAGATGTAGTACTAGCAGCATCTGTATTGTAGTACAGTTTGGATTGGATATTATGTTGTGGTTTTTATATTCCATAATTTTTTCTTTATTAATCTCTGGAATAATGAGTGGCACACCCTCTTTCATTCTAAAATGGGAACTGTTATCTATCACGATGCATCCAGCCTGTGTTGCAATTGGTACATACTCTTCAGAAACATGAGATCCAGCACAGAAAATGGCTACATTAGTTCCAACGAAGTCATAATCCTCAAGGCATAAAACTGTTAACTCTTTGTCACCAAAGCTCACCTTCTTCCCTTCTGATTTTTTCGATGCAAGTGCAATAACGCAATCTATCGCCTCATCTTGAAATTCAGCAAGCGTGCTTAATACCTCACGCCCTACTCTTCCGGTTGCTCCAATAACAGCAATTTTGTATCCCATATAGATGAACCTCTAATTTCAAAGTTCTATTATATTTTTACTGACAAAATTTACAATTGTTTTAATATTTTTACCTTGCAATTAATTGTAATTTAGCTATTATTATGCAATATTAGTAATATTACATAATGAAATGAAAGATGAGTAAGGAATACGATGAAACTAAGGTTAAACCTGCAATTTCTACACCTCAAGGGCCTGAAGGAACCAATCGATCAAAGGCCCAAAGTGTTCTTTCGAATAAAAGAAAGCCTACAATAAATTTTGATGATAAAAAGTATGGTGTAAAAACCTCTAAAATAGACCAACAGTCTCTAAACAAAAGACAAGAATCTTCAAAGCTAAGAGATTTCTTAAGGTCAATACCAATAATAAGGAGATTTTTAGCAAGGATTTTCACACCTGAAAAAATAGAAATCATCAGTAACCCTATATATGACAACATGGAAGCATATAAAAAATCGCAGGAAGATTACCCTAGTAAGATAAAAGATGAAACTAGTATAGATGATGAACACACAAAAGAAGTAGATAGTAAACTTGAGAAGGGTAATGTTGAACAAGTGGACAACAAGAAAAGTCGTGGTTCATAAATATCAATCATTTAAAAATTATCTCTAGCTACAACATTGTATCTGTTCAGATGCATGGCTCATGTACAAATATTGAAACAAAAATTCCAGTGCTCCCTTTCTTGTCATCCCAGTGCTTGACACTGGGATCGAGATTGGGCACTAAGTTGGTAAACACGAAAGCGATTAATCCTTTACAACGTTTTTGATGGAACTGCGCGAAAGAACTGGATTGTATATTAAGTCAAAGTCGCAAGACTATAATGAGCTAGCTGTCAATTGGATTGATTGATAGAAATCGTAGGCATCTCAGTACACTCCTAGCTTTAAAAAATGGAGTACGAACGGTAGGGGGATCTAAAAGATCGAATCACAATCCTGTTACATTATTATTTGATTATATTTATAGGTACAAAAATGGCTAGAACAGTTTTCATTGGTATTGATGTTTCAAAAGAAACACTTGATATCTCAATCAACAATAAACATCAGCGTATAGAAAATGTAGAGACAGCTATATCTGAGTTTATAAAGTCAAAAATGGCTAACGTATTTGTTAAGTTATGTGTAAACAGGTGGTTATGAAAAACTTGTCATAAAGTTGTTACGGGAACATAACATAGCTGTTCACAGAGCTCACCCAAATCGGGTATATGCATTTGCAAAAGCCTGCAACCACTTTGCAAAAACAGATAAATTAGATGCAAAATTACTAGAAAAATATGCTGAATTTATCACAAAAAATGACGAGGTAGTAGAATACATAGTTTCACAAAAGCAAGAAGAACTAAAAGAGCTAAGAGAGCTAAGAGCAGTTGAGCGCAATCTAAACGATGAAGTTCACGCAAATAAGTGTCGTTTGCATAAGGTTACAGGAAAAGCCAGGGAATATATAGAAAAACAGATAGAATTTGCAAAAAAACAATTAGAGCAAATTAGGCAAGACATAGAAGATATAATAAACTCTGATCCTGATTTGAAGGAAAAAAGCAAACTGCTAACTAGCTATAAAGGTGTTGGACGGAAAACCGCAAGTATCCTACTCATAGAGGTACCTGAACTTGGCAGGTTAGATAATAAGGAAATAGCTTGTCTAGTTGGAGTTGCACCAAAAACTAGTGAAAGCGGAAGGAAAGTGAGCAAAGCCCAGATCATAGGTGGCAGATTTTATGCTCGAAAAGCATTATACATGTCTGCTGTGGTTGCAATGCGTCATAATAAAAAAATGAAAGCAGCGTTTAGTTGACTCTGGCAAAGCCGCTAAAGTCGCTTTAGTTGCTGTAATGAGAAAAATCATCATTTGTTTAAATGCTATGATAAAAAACAATAATTTTTATCTTGATGTTTAAGACGGTAGATGCCAGTGTCAAGCACTGGCATGACACCCATTTCTTCCTATAGTTGTCTTTTCTCGTCTACCTTATTTTGCCACTCTGCTGAACAGATACATAACATTTGCTATACAGAAACTCTGCGATACCAAAATAAATAAAGAGGTACGCCACTTGCAGTGAATAAGCTTGCGATCAGCAAGGTATTCACAGAAGTTTCAAATATTACCCAACAGCAAAAGGTTGTTGCTATACTGCCAATTAAAAATTTGTAACAACTCTTTTCTTGCACAATAACTCTGAGAAAAGCAAGACTGCATGCAAGGTAAACAAATAAAAATGAAACTACAGAAAAGTCGATAATTGATGTGATCTGCTTAGCAAAATTGTTGCTTGAAGTGAGAATTAGTAGAACTGAAGTACCAACAGAGCTGATTGTTATGCCCCAGAAAGGAGAACCGTGCTTGTTTCTTTTAGCAAAGAACTGTGGCATCAGTTTATCTTCTGCAAGGCCAAGGGCCACTTGTCCACTAGCTAATACCCAAGCATTTAAACTGCCAACACAAACAATAAAAGCAACAATAGAAATGATCAAATGCCAATTACCTGGAAACATAATTTTTATTGCGTCAACATACGGCGCTTTTGAATTAACTAGATCATTGCCGTTTATCAATCCCATGATTGAAAGGCTATTAATGAAATATATAACTGCAACAAAGATTGTGCCAAGTACTATGGCTCTTGGTATAGTCTTAGCTGGATCGTTAACTGATCCTGCAGGTGCTGTTGCTGATTCAAGTCCAATAAAACACCATAGAGTGAGTAGTGTAGAGCGAGCAAGGACTTGAGACATCGTGAGGCTTGATATTTCCTCACTTATGATAAAATTATTCCTATCAAAGAAAAACAACGCTGTTACTGGTATAGCAAGCAGTGCGGTAATTTTGACAGTCATCAATAAAAGCTCAACACATCCAGCAGCAGTGACACCTCTTAAATTTATTAGTGTAATGATCGTAAATAATAGTATTTCTAAAAATAAGCGTATATTTTGAATATCTCCATGAAAAAGCGAAGTAAGATAGCCAATACTTGCAACGATTACTGCTGTTGTGCTAACCCATGAAATCACCCAATACGTCCAACCAACAAAGAAAGCTGCAGCAGGGCCGAAAGCATGCTTTACATAAACGTGAGGGCCACCCGTTTCTGGAAATTTTGCACAGAGTAAGGCAAAAACCAAAGCAAGAGATATAGCACCAAGCCCTGATATCACCCAGCTTATAAGGCTATACATACCATATGGAGCAAGGCTAATTGGAAGCATAAAAATCCCAGAGCCGATTTGGCTGCTAATCACTAAGGCAAAAATAGCCCAAAAACCTATTTTGTTTGACACAATAACTTTCAATTCTTATCTGAATAAATTAACAATATAACTGAAGCTCAGAAATTTCAATCGATCTTTTAACATAAAAACTTGCATTTTTCTCAATTTATTTCTAAAATAGATTATATTAACAAGTTATTAAGAGGAGGTTATGGATCCGAGGTTAAAAGCATTTTTGGTTGTTTGTAGTATTATTGCATTTTTGATTGCACTTTTGTTTCTCGTGTATTATTTAAATCTTCTTGTTAACTATATCCTTGAGCCGATTCTAGTTCGTCCCTTTGAAAGATTATACAAAAACTTAATTGTTGATGGTCTTTATGCCTATTTATCTACAAGCACTTCTAGCCCTGCACTAGCATTTTTGGCTACAGGTTTTATTGTTATTGCTGCGTTTATTTGCCTGAATAAAATGCTTCTTCCCTTGCAAGAGAAGATCATAAACAACTATACCTCCTTTAAAAACAACAATATTGATAGCAATAGCATGTTGTTTGAGGTTTATAAAGATCCAACAATAAAATTAAAGGACAAAATCTTATTCTTCAGTATACACTTGATATATTACCTACAGCTTCCATTTTTGTACATTGCATCAAAGGTATCAGCTCTACGTGGGTTTCTTATATTTAATTTTGGTTTATTATTGTTAAATTATGCACTGCTAATTCCAGTAGCACTTCTTGAGTTAATAAAATATCCATCAGTAAAACTCTTTTCACCTTTGGGTTTGAATGTAAAGCAGCTAAGCTTTTTGTTTAATGTAAGTGATGTGGGTACTAGTAGTCAGAGCGTTCATACTAGAAGTTTTCAGCAAAGCGTTATTGAATGTGCCAAAAAATTAAAGGAAGAACATGGTACGCCGTTAAATGAGTTGGATGAAGAGTTTAAAAGTTATATAAGCGGTTTAACAAGTCAGCAAAAACGAATGATAGAACCTTATCTAAGATTGGATGGTTATGAAACTGGGGAGTGGGTAAATTGGGTAGATTCACAAACCGGATTGACATTGACACAGGCTATAAATTTAGTTTTAATTGCGGCAAGAGAGCAAAATGCAGACGTAGAACTATTGAAATCTATATTACTGGTTCGCTTTGAAGAAAGTAACCGCCAATGTGGTCCTGGAATGCTTCTCCGTATTATTTATGCATTAAGTGGCCTTGAAGCAGAAAACAACTTTCCAGCTCAACTGGAGCCTCAGCTAATGGGGAAGTTGGCTGGTAATGCTACTAAAAGATTTCTTGAGAAATATGTGGATAAGCACTACCATAAAATAAAAGTTTTGAAAGAAAATTTTGATAATTTGTATTCACCAAGTTCTGGGGTGGATTTGAGCAACGTGAGTGATGAAGTAAAGGACGGCATTTCTTATACAAGAGATGCTATAAAAGAATTCGTGTTTAAGGAATTATATGTAAAGTTTTATAACGACTATGGGGAGCATATTCAGAGAGGGCAGATAAAACAAAGGTTAAGGGAGTTAATAACGGATGAAGTCGTAGACGCGGCAATATATTCTAAAATAGATGAAATAGAAATCCCTGCAGAACCACCTACTTATCTTGAAAGAGTAAAAGCATTTTTTGGAGGTCATGCAAGGTCTTCTGCTGCTTAGTGGTTTAGTTCGTGCTATATAGCTAAACTGACTTAGATTTACTGACAATTTTAAAACAACAAATTCGTCATTCCGCTACTAGTTAGCGGAATCTATACCGCGAATGAATCCATAGCTGTACGAACATTGTGATTTGAGAGCAATTTCCACAAGGGAGGGTGTCATTCCAGTGCTTGGCACTGGAATCCAGCCTTTATTATGCAGCCACTTGGTTGAAATTAAGTCTTCTGGATCCCAGTGTCTAGGCACTGGGATGACACCATTTGCTGTGCAATTTACCTTCAAAAATGAATGTTCGTACAGCTATGGAATGAATCGTGGTATGACGCGTTAGCTATAGCTTTGTCCTCCCTTTTCTAAATGGCTTGCAAGCTGCTATCTCTACAAAAACTATATTTTTCTTCAGAAGAGAGTTATATTGTAACTATGGACAAAATAATCATAAAAAAATTTGGTGGGACTTCGCTAACTGATTTAAACCGAGTTGCAAATTTGATAAAAAACGATATTGAGAAAGGTTGTAATGTAATCGTTGTTGTATCTGCTGTTGCAGGATTTACTGACCAAATGGCTTTTCAGGCTAGGCAAATCTCAAATTTAAGTTGCAGACAAGAGTTATCAGAGTATGACGTTATGCTTTCAGCAGGAGAGCAAATCTCTTGCGGTCTATTAGCTATCACTCTCCAATCGATCGGAGTTAATGCTAAATCATGGCTTGCCTGGCAGTTACCAATTGTAACTGATGATTTTTATTCTGAGTCTAAAATAAAAACAATAAAGATTGACCGTGTGAAAAGATCTTTTGCTGAGGGTTATACTGCTGCGATCATCGCTGGTTTTCAGGGTATAAATGATGATAGAATCACTACTTTTGGAAGAGGAGGCTCTGATATATCAGCAGTTGCCTTCGCGATAGCCTTTGGTGTTAGAGCTTGCGAAATTTTTACTGATATTGATGGAATATATACAGCAGACCCGAAAATTGTTCCAAAGGCACGCAAGCTCAAATTTATCTCTTACGATGAAATGTTGGAAATGTCGTCATCTGGTGCTAAAATACTGCATAATCGTTCAGTACAACTTGCAATGAAACATAACATTAAAGTGCAAGTGCTATCCACTTTTAAGGAAGTAGAAGGCACCACAGTGCTACACAAAAGGGAGGTACTAGAGAGATACTTAATTACTGGAATAGCTTATAGCACTAATGAAGCTCTTGTAACTTTCACTAACCTTGCAAATAACTTGCGTACTTTAAGAGATATAGCAGGAGCAAACGTTAAAATTGATATGATACATGGGTCAAGTTTTGTTATCTCCAAATTTGATATTGATTTAATGGAAAAGTCACTGAATAAGAATGAAAATTATGCTATAAACGATAATGTAGCTAAAATTTCAATAATTGGTATTGGTGTTATGTCTAACGCTGAAGTGATGCACCGCACACTCAAGGTTTTAAGCGAAAAAAAGACAGAAATACTTGCTATCACAACATCTGAAATCAAAATCAGTATAATTGTTCAAAAAGAATACGTTGTAGCTTTGGTCAAAGATTTACATACTGAGTATGAGCTTGATATGCAGCACTAGGATAGGCTTGACGTCCAGTTGTCTAAGAGTATGTCTTGAAAAGGAATGAGGAAAAAAATATGATAGTGTAAGTAAAAAATAGGAGGGAAAATTGTATCCAAGTGATATAAGTGATAAGGAATGGGAAATTTTGGAGCCACATGTTGCACAAGGAAAGATAGGGAGGCCAAGAAAGCACAATATCAGAACAATTATTAATGCAATAAGGTATATAATGAGAGGTGGTTGTAAATGGAGAATGCTGCCGAAAGATTTTCCTCCATGGAAGACGGTGTATGACTATTTTCTCAGGTGACGTAGTAATGGCAAATTGGAAAAAATACATAATATGCTAGTAAAAGAGGTAAGAAAAATGTTTGGTAAAAATGAAACACCTTCAGTAGGAATAATTGACAGTCAATCAGTAAAAACCACTCAAAAAGGGGATCCAGAGAATATGATGCTGAAAAAAAAATAAAGGGTAGAAAACGTCATATTGTTGTAGATACAGTGGGCTTAATTATTGCGGCTGATGTTCATAGTGCAAGTGTTCAAGATCGTGATGGTGCTCTAAATCTTTTCACTCAAGCTAAATACAAGGCTCCAACTTTACGTAAGTTTTTTGCTGGTCAAGGATACATAGCAAAACCGCTGTTTATTGGAGACAGGATACGATTACCAAGAAAGCTGTTGATGTTACAGGATTTTTCGACAATCTGGACCACAATTTAGCACTGCAGGCTATCAAGAAGCACACAGACTGCAAATGGGTCATACTGTATGTTGAAAGGTGGATGAAATCCCCTATTCAGCAAGCAGATGGCAGTAAGGTAGTTAGGGAAAAAAGGAGTTCCGCAAGGAGGTTCAATAAGCCCAATCATTTCAAACATATTTATGCACCATGCATTTGATATATGGATGAAACAAAATCACCCAACAGTACCATTTGAAAGATATGTGGATGATGCGATAGTGCACTGCAGAACTAAAAGACAGGCAGAATTTATGCGAGCAGCAATCGAAGAAAGATTGGCACAATGTAAGCTAAAATTGCAACCTGATACCAATGCCATTCCAAAACTCCATCATTATACTGCCTTAGTATAACCTTCTCACTTCTATTGTCTATTTGTTTGTTATGTAATAGAAATTGGTATGAGATTGAAGAATTAAGTGTGAACGGTTACAGAATTTTTGCCAGGAGAAACATATAGTTGAAGTAATTCAGATTTGTAAGATATGTTTATCTGCAATTATAGCTTCAACAGTAGGCAATGTTGCTTTTAATTACCTCAACATTTTCTCTTGGCAATTCTTTAATGAACCGAGAAGTGCGCATCGGTTGCCACTGGTTGTTAATTTCCCTCCTATCTGCACATGAAATGATTAACCTTTCTTTGGCTCTGGTTATGCCAACATATGCGAGTCTCCTTTCTTCTTCTAAAGCTTTACCACTTTTGTCATCAAAAGATCTTTGATGAGGAAATAATCCCTCTTCCCAACCAGGTAGAAACACGCACGGGAATTCAAGTCCTTTGGCTGCATGAAGAGTCATAACATATACGGTGTCATCGTTATTCATATTATCCACTTCCATCACCAGACTTATATGCTCCAAGAAAGTTGTGGCATTATCGAAATTTTTTAAAGATGAGATGAGCTCTTTAACATTTTCTATTCGTGCTAAGCCTGTTACCTCCTCATTTTCAAGCATTTCAATATATCCTGATTGGTTTGCTACGATTTTAACGAATTCATGCAGTGGTTTTACGCTTACTATTTCTTCCCAAGCTTTAATTTTATTTAAAAAATCGTTGAGTGAGAGTTTAATTCTTTCGGTTACCTGATTACTATTAACTAATATTTTTGCTGCCTCAAAAAAAGAAATTTTGTTATCCTGAGCAGTCGTGTATATTTTCTTTAGAGTTGTAGCTCCTATGCTTCTTTTTGGCCGATTTACTATCCTTTCGAAAGCTAAGTCATCGTTATTGTTTGTAACAAGTCTTAAATATGCAATTATATCCCTGACTTCCTGACGTTCGTAGAATTTTACGCCACTTATAATCTTGTAGGGAATTGAATATTTTATAAAATACTCTTCCAGAACTCTAGTTTGAAAAGTGGCCCTTACCAGCACTGCAATGTCACTAAATCCGTATTTATTGAGCTTTAATATCTGTTCGCTTATGAACCTTGCTTCAGCTTTCCCATCCCATAATTTTATTAGATTTACCTTTTCCCCTTCAATGTTTGTTGTCCACAATTTTTTTTCTAAGCGAGTCTTATTGTGATTGATAACATATGACGCAGTTGCAAGTATGTGGGATGTTGACCTGTAGTTACACTCTAGTTTAACGGTTTTTGCATTTTTAAAATCATCAGAAAACTTCAAAATATTTTCAACTTCTGCACCACGCCAACTATATATCGACTGGTCATCATCTCCTACACAGCAAATATTTGAGTGCTCTTTTGCAAGGTATTTTAGCCAAAGATATTGTATCGCATTTGTATCTTGATATTCATCTACCATGACATATTTAAACTTGTTTTGGTAATAGGACAGAACTTCGGTCTTTTGATTAAAGAGCTGTATGTTATATAGCAATAAGTCACCAAAATCGACAGAATTAAGGAATTTCAACCTTTCCTGATACTGGTGATAGACCTTGAGTGCAGTTACATATACTGGCCTAAATGATTGAATATCTTCCACTTCAGATGGCAATAAGCACTTCTCTTTCCATTGCTGAATAATATTCATAATGGTCTTACATTTTTCTGATAGGTAATCAGGATTTATTTCATTGATAATATTTTTTATTACCTGTAATTGGTCATCCACACCAATGATTGTAAAATTGGGGTTTAAGCCCACAATTTCTGCGTGCAGGCGCAAGATTTTTGCTGCAATTGCATGGAAAGTGCCAAGCCATGGTATGTTTGTGCCCGTTAGCTCAAGTACCCTTGATACCATCTCATTTGCTGCTTTATTTGTAAATGTAACTGCTAATATCTCATCAGAATAAGCGTGACCGTTTCTAATTATGTGTGCTATTCTTGAAGTAATCGTTCTTGTTTTTCCCGTCCCGGCTCCTGCCAGTATCAAAACTGGTCCATCTATGTTAGTTACAGCTGATTGTTGTTCTGGATTTAGCAGTGAGAGATAATCGTTCATCGTAGCCCTATAGATTATAACTTCGTAAAGTTAAACCTATGATTGAAATATTGTAAAGGTTTTATTGAATAGAACAGTTAAAGAATGCTTCACTCAAGTACTACATATTTAAACGTAGGTTTTACATCTATTTTGTTTTAGTAGTTTCAGGTGTATGTCGAGTAACAACAACTTGATTTGAGGTATTGGCACCAGAACTTCTGCTTGTTGGGTGGATAAGTGGAGTTTGGAATGGCTTATATGTACGGTTTAGTTCCTTCATTTCTATTTCTTCAACTTCAACAAGGGGTTTTTCTTTTGGGGTATAGCGATTATGCGTTGCAGGTCGTTCAGTGAGATTTTCATATGTTTCTTTCAACCAAGTTCCGATATCATACATAAATCCATACGCTTTTTCTTTAAATTCTCTCAATGATCTACTGAAACTTGCTAGTGTGTTATTAAAGTAAATTGTCATATAGTCTCTTGTGGTGTATTGATAACTTTCTCCATCTAGTCTGCTACTTTGTGCGTTATACCAATTCTCATTACTAGTGAATCAAATAAGCGGCATTGCAGAGTTTTTTAATTGTGGAGTGAGAAAGAGAGGTAATAAATTTGCACAAAGCGCTCTCAAGCAAAGCAATTGTGTCGTAGATTTTGTTACGCAAAATGTTCTGTTTTATATATAACCAAAACCTCTCAACAGGATTGAGGTCAGGTGAGTATGGTGGTAGGTATATAATGTCGATATTTTTAGGTGCTTTTAAATTTTTTGACTTATGCCAACTAGCACAATCCATGATAAGAAATGCCTCCCTTGTTCCTAAATATTGTGACATCTGCTCAAGGAATATATTCATACAATCAGTATTGACGTTTGAGCTAGAACTTTCTCCATTTCTGGGATTAACTGCACTATAGAGATAAAAATTTTGCCTACCTAGTTTTACCTTAACCTGTGTCCTAATGCCTTTTTTAAACCACCCGTGTCCAATCTTTGAATGTGTGCCAAACCGCGATTCATCCAAGAAAAATAGCTCTTTTTCAGGATACATGACAATAGTTTCATTAAGATTTTTTTTTAAATTCCTCTTGTTTACTTTTATCTTGTCCGTTATGCACTGGTCTTGGTGTGATATATGAGAATTTCATTCTTTGCATATTACGGTGTACTGTAGATTTGCTGATATTCAAACCAAACTTTTCTTGAATTCTTATTTTCATTTCTTTTATAGTAATATTGGGGTTTTCCTCTATCCACACCTCAACTTGTTCACGTTGACTTTGATTCAATATAGTTTTTCTACGGCGTTGAGGCGGAGCAAATAATTTTTCTTCTCTGCCAAATTTTAGGTGCTTTATCCATGCAGTAAGTGCCTTTCTTGAAATGCAGCATATCTTTGCTACGGCTGTTATACTGTGCTTTTTTGCTGCAATTACAGCATTTAGTTTTTTTGCAACATATGCGTTATTTCTTACTTTCTTCAGCATTTCTTTTGCTGATCCCACCACTTTTTCATCCAATAATTTTGATCTTAATGCCATTTAAACCTCGCTACTTTACTTACTTCAGTATGGCTTTTTTTCTATTATTGTCTATCCGTTACTTGTGTAGCGGGAATTGGTATAAGCAGTCGTAACTTTTGGAAGGGATTTTGGCCATTGAGACGTGATGTCAAAAATATCGACAACATTCTTTTCACGAACCTTTCCCCACATTCTGACCAGGTGAAAAAGCTGTTTTTACGATAGCCGTCTAATTTGCCGTTCTGCAAGGTTGTTGGTTGACTTCAGGCTTTCGTAAAAAATTCCACATCATATCCTCAGCCTTAACATCTTAGTGGCCATTCTCGTCATTTCATGAAAAAACCCTTCTTTCGCATTAGTTGTGTAGCATTTTTTAATATCTATAATAGTGCAGCACTGCCTTACGTATTGCCAATCCGAATTCTACTTGCTGTAAAATAACACAATCTGCTACATCACTGCTAATCTCAATCCCTCTGTTTATTGGCCCTGGGTGCATAACAATCGCATCTGGTTTTGCGTATGATAGCTTTTGTGAATCAAGTCCATACAAATAAAAATATTCTTTCTCTGAAGAACTATTATTCATGCGCTCTTTCTGCAATCTCAAAAGCATAATTACGTCAGCATCCTTTATACCTTCAATTAATGAATAATGGACTGAATCTACTTCAGGAAAATGCTTACAAATCAAAGTTGGTGGTGCGACCAAGTTTATCTCTGCTCCAAACATTTTTAGCAATCTTATATTTGATCTTGCAACTCTACTGTGCAGAATATCTCCACATATCACAACTTTGAGGTCCTTTATTTGCTTTTTGTGATTGCTGATTACAAGATAGTCTGCAAGAGCTTGAGTTGGATGTTCACTACTTCCATCGCCTGCATTGATTAGCGAGCAGTTAACATACTTTGCCAGTGTATTAATGATACCACTACTTTTATGCCTGATTATTATGTAATCAGGATTCATTGCATTTAATGTTTTGATCATGTCTTTTAGATCTTCTCCCTTGTTAATAGAAGAAGATCTTATTGGCAAAGTTACAACATTTGCTCCAAGGCTTTTTGCTGCTATTTCAAAAGACGCAAGTGTACGCGTTGAATCTTCAAAGAATAAATTTATTACTGTCTTATTTTCCAAGATATGACTATTTGCAACTTCTTTTTTAAGGTACTGGTTGGCCAACTTAGTTATATTTTCTACATCATCGACTGTAAGGTCTGAGATGTTTAACAAATTTCTTCTCTTGTTCATAGTTTCCTTTTCAACTACTTGAACCTATTCTACTTTCTTATTACCTTTTTTCAATAGACTTCTTGTGCAGCAATTGTTTTGGTGAAAGAACGGAAAAAGATAGTAAAGTCAAAATTAAGTTAGAAGGAAGAAAAAGTTCAGCGAGTCAAGAGTAAGGTATATTAGCATAAATCTTTCATCCCAATGTTTAGTGGCGCTGGGGATTACTTCCACTTACACTCATCCGCTATCATAACAGCCTCAAAAAGATGCTTCTCAAGTTCACTTAGAGGCAAATCACTTTGTGAATAATTTCCCCAAGATTTTAGTATATCGGAAGTTTCAACGCCTTCAATAATAGGATATTCTTGGTTTTTTTTAGCGTATAACTCTTGAGCCTGCTTGCTTACTAAAAATTCCAATAAGACTATAGCATTTTCCCTGTTTTTTGCGTTTTTTGTTACTGCTGCACCACTGATGTTTACCATTACACCGTGATCGTTGCGATTAGGAAAAAAAGCCCCTAGCTTGTCTGCAACATTCTTTTTATTTTCTGATGAAAGAATTCTCGCAAAGTAGTAGCTGTTTACTATTGCAACATCTCCCTCACCGGCTGCTACGGCGTAAATTTGATCAGTATCACCACCACTTGGTTTTCTTGCCATATTGCTCACAATTCCGCTTACCCATTCTTTCGTCTTTTCAAAACCATTATTTGCAATCATAAAAGCAATTAACGATCTGTTATATGGACTTGTAGAAGAACGCACTAATATTTTTCCTTTCCATTTTTCATTTGCTAAATCTTCATAAGTACTTAAGTCCTTAGGGTCTACTGACTCTTTATTGTAAACCAATATCCTAGCTCTTTTTGTAAGACCAAACCAATAATCTTCACTGTCTCTAAATCTTGCAGGTATAACACTTTTTAAAACCTCTGAATCTACTTGAGATAAAAGGCCTCTTTTTTTTGCTAGAATTAAGTTGATTGCATCAGCAGTCAAAAATAAGTCAGCTTCACCACCGTTTTCTATTCGTGAAAGTAGCTGAGAATAATCATCAATGATGTAACGTACTTTAATGCCTGTATTTTTCGTGAATTCATCAAACAAAGTACGTACTAATTCTTCTTTGCGCGATGAATAAACATTTACCACTTGTGAGTCATTAGTTCCGTCGTTTCTGTATAAATAAGTAATAACTATCAATATAATTGCTATTAAGGATGTGAATATAAAGGCTTTTTTCATATTGGATAAAAAATAACTTCTTTCAGTTAAAGTTACCAAGATGGTACAACTTTAGCAAGTGTAAAGTTCGTTAGATAAATCATAAAAACTTCCTTGACAAGCTTCGCCAGCCCCCTTATTATAACACTGAAGCTATTTATTTATTTTCGCAATCTCTGCAGTGGATTAATGACAAAAAACTTAATGTATTTGGCGTAAATCATGCTTAATTTTTTGCACTATGTGCACCTTATGTCTTTATAAAATTTCTAGGTTTTTACCTAATATAAGCTGAAATGCGCTATTTAAAACATTAAAAAACGCCAACTTAAAAAATGGATAGTGAATAACTAGCTACCCTAGGGTTTCTTTTGCCTTTTTTTCTGTTTAGTAAATTGTATCCGTTCAGCGGAGTGGTAGAATAAGGTAGACAAAGTGATCTAAAAAGATAATCATAGAGCAAAAGTGAGGTAATGTGGTAAACCTTTTAGAACTTTGCAAAAATTTACAGCAAAAAATAGAAAAACTGAAAGCAGAGATAGAAAACTTAAAAGCAGAAAATAAAGCTTTAAAGATAGAGAACGCTGAATTAAAGGAAAGGCTCGGTTTAAATTCAAAAAACTCATCCCTGCCCAGCTCAAAAGAGCTATACAAAATAAAAAAGGACAAGCCAAAAAGCGAAAGGAATGTTGGCGATCAGGTTGGGCATAAAGGAAATTTTCATGCTACAATGGAAGCGGATAAAGTAGTAAAAATAGAGTTGCCTAATATTTGCGAATGCGGAGGAGAGCTTATAATATGCGAAAAACCTTATGTTCACCAAAAAGTTGATCTTCCGGAAATTAGGCCTTATGTAGTAATTGGAACATGGTCGTTGTCGGAGATGCAGAAAAAGAAAAAGTAGCAAGTTACCAGAAGGTGTTACGCCAGATACATTTGGTCCAAGGGTTAAGTCTATAATTGCAGCACTCAGCGGATTTTACAAAAACTCAAAGCGTGAAGTGGCTAGTATCATAAATGACATTTTTAATTTGAACATAAGTGTTGGCAGCATATCAAATCTTACTATTACCCACAAATATGAGGTTCGTGAGCAAGTCGCCATCCTTCTGCTAAATCAAAGAGACGTTTATATCCTTTCCAAAGAGTAATTGGTCCTGGTTTTGGGTCATTTTTTCTTGCTAAATGGCCTCCAAGTTCATGAAACAGCTTCTTTTATGTTGGGAACTACACTTGGACATGGTTTTCTGTGTATTTTAACGTATAAAACTTTCCATTCCTCTTCAGCTAATAAGGTAGTACATGGTAATGTTGGGTTAGCTCTTGCAATTGATGTAATAAAGAAGATCCTCCAAGCAATAATACTCACAACTGTTAGATATCTCATTAGTCTTTCTGCTATTCCAAGCCTACATTCTTCAACTTTGAGACCGGATTTAAAATTTTATGTAATATCTCTATTTTCCATCTAAGGCAATACCAACTAATTTTTTCAACAGCTTCATCGAAAGTATTAACTGAAAGATTCGTTAATAGCATCCATTCTAGCGGTTTTTTTTTAAGGGAAGGGAAGTTTTCTCAACAACATAAACTGCATAAAGTGGTAATTTAGGTAGTTCTTCCGTCTTATGCCTAATATTATTCTTAGATGGATTCATCATAAACTTTCCAAATCTAACTTCCAAACGTGCTGTTCTTTTTGGCTTATTATCTTTTACAGGAACTTCAACTTCTACCGTACCTGCACAATGAGAGGATTTAATAAATGCCCATAACTTCTGCTCACCTTTTTCAGGATATCGAGATTTTCTATTTACTTCTCTATCTCTGCATGCTCTAACTAGCACTGCCGAATTAAGATTATGTGCAAGCTCAAAAAAGTCATATATATCTGCTTCTCTATCGCATACAGTTATAGTCTCAGTTTGAGTTGGATCAATAATATTATTTGTTTTTCTTAAAGTTTCCAACCACTTTACGCTTTCTTTATCTTCAATGCGATCGCTCTTTTTTTTAAGGTTCTCAGTTTCTTCAGGTCTTGAATAAACTTTTTGATCTAGTATCCCTAGTACCAAACCTTCTATACTAACGGCAAGAGCTGTATGCATTATAATACCTTTTGCAGTATCATAACTGGACAAATTTGCTAATCCGCTTGTTTTTTTATGGTTATTATATACAATGTAACTGGTATCTTGAATGACAAGAACCCTCTTGTGAGCTTTTGTTCTCTCAACCGTCTTATTAATATGTGTAGCTAAAATATCACTTTCTTTTACATTCTCATTTTGAAAAAAACGGTATGCTGCTTTTGCTTCTGACCAACTTCCGCATGCCTCATTAATTGAGCTTTCAGGTAAACTTATCAAACTATCAGCAATCTTTACTAATCGGTCAGTTAATCTTTTATCTCCAAGTACAGCATCTCCAAATTCATTTTTAGCCCATTCATTACTCTCGTTTGCCATTTTTATACCCTCAGTATTTGCAAACTTTAATATTGTAATATTTTACTTTTTAGTCCATTTATATTTGTGGGTAATAGTAAGATAAATAATAGTGCAAATTTTTCTATGATATGCGGTAGTGGTGTATATGTAAGATCAATTGCTCGTGATCTTGGAATTGCATTAAATTGTTTTGGACACATTACAAAATTAAGAAGAACTATGGTAGGTGACTTTAGAGAAAATGAATCAGTGACAATTGAGCAACTTACTAAAAAAAACACAACAACTTACTCTCCGATGTCATCCCAGTGCTTGACACTGGGATCCAGATATACAAATACTTACAAATCATGTAATGGACAAAAGATTCTAGGAGCATATGTCAAAAACAATGTTCGTGATGAAATAGGCTGGATCCCAGTGTCAGCTACTTGGATGACAGAGGGGGGTGGGATGACAGAAGATGATGGAGTGACAGGGAGTAATACAAAAAGTTTCGTCATCCCCATTGAATCGGCTTTAAAATCGATGTTCAAAGTTGAAATTTCCCTAGAAGATGCGGGGAAAATCAGAAAAGGTCAGGAAGTTGTATTAAATAACTTGCGTAATTTAAAGAATCATGATATTTGTTGTACGGTGGTGGGTAGTGTACCTATTGCAATCTGCAGTTTTATTTATGGTTGTGTGAAACCTATTCGTGTTTTTAATATTTAAAATGAGGTTTAGATGTCGATAACATCCGAAAAGAAAAAGAGTTTGATAAATATATATGCAATTAAAGAAGATGATACAGGCTCATCTTTTGTACAATGTGCAATTTTGACCGAGAGGATCAGTAACTTAACTGAGCATTTTAAAGTGCACAAGCATGACCATCACTCTAAGCGTGGTTTACTTATATTGATAGGTAGAAGACGCAAGCACTTAAATTATATAAAGCGTAAATTTGGTAATGAAGCCTATCAGGAATTAATAGAGAAGTTAGGCATTAGAAAATAATCGAGGAATTTAATATGTTTAAAATTATAAAAAAATCTATAGAGTGGGGTGGTCGTGCCTTATCTTTAGAAACAGGAAAAATAGCACGCCAAGCTCATGGTTCAGTAGTTGTAAATTACGGTGATACTTCTGTTTTAGTAACTGTTGTACGTAAAAAGAAGGAAGAAAGCGTTGATTTCCTACCTTTAAATGTGCAGTTTATCGCAAAAAGCTATGCCATGGGTAAGATCCCTGGCGGGTTTTTTAAAAGAGAAGGCAAGCCATCTGATAGAGAAACTTTAATCTCAAGAGTAATAGATAGAAGTATAAGACCACTATTCCCAGAAGGATTTCATGATGAAATTAGTGTGGTGTGCAATCTATTAACTTATGATACAGTCAATCCTCCTGAAGTGCCAGCATTGATTGGTGCTGTTGCAGCTCTTGCAATTTCTGGTGTTCCCTTTCACTTTACTATAGCTGGAGTGATGGTTGGTTGTGATGAAAATAATAACTATATACTCAACCCTTCTGTTCAAGAGATGAAAGCAAGCAGCTTGGATCTGTTTTTGTCTGGTGATGAAAATTCAATTTTAATGGTTGAATCAGAAGTGAAAGAGCTCTCTGAAGAAAATGTTTTTAATGCAATAAAATTTGGCCATGAACACCTTAAGCCTGTCATTAAGCTCATAAAAGAGTTTGCTGATACAATTGGCAATAAACCTGAGAGCTTTGCCCCTATTGATGCATCAGATATAACACAAGAGCTCGAAAAATACGGTAAAGATTTTGAAAAAGCATATTCGCAAACAGTAAAACAAGAGCGAGTTCAAGCTCTAGAAGCGATCAGAGAGAATATATTGAATACTCTTAAAGAAACTGGAAAAGACGAAAAGTTAATTACGTGTGCAGTAAAAAACTTTGAAAGATCTTTAGTACGTGAAATAATTAGGAAGAAAAGTGTAAGGATAGACGGTCGTAAGCATGATGAGATACGTCAGATAGAAGTTGAAGTTGATATTCTGTCCAAAACTCACGGTTCTGCACTATTTACAAGAGGCAATACTCAGGCACTGGTTGTTACTGCTCTTGGCACCACTCAAGATGAGCAAATTGTGGATGATATTGAAGGGGATAGACGTGAGCATTTCATGTTGCATTATAACTTTCCCTCATTTGCTGTTGGAGAAACTTCTGCTGCGCGTGCACCAGGAAGAAGAGAAATCGGTCATGGCAAACTTGCTTGGAAAGCAATTCATCCTGTTTTACCCGATAAGTCTGAATTTCCTTATACAATAAGAGTAGTGTCCGAAATTTTGGAGTCTGATGGTTCTTCTTCTATGGCAACAGTTTGTGGGACTTCTCTTGCTTTAATGGATACGGGTGTGCCAATAAAGGCCCCTGTTGCTGGAATTGCTATGGGTCTCATCAAAGATAAAGACGAGTATGTAATACTTTCCGATATACTTGGTGATGAGGATTATCTTGGTGATATGGACTTTAAAGTAGCAGGAACTAGTGAAGGGGTTACGGCGCTACAAATGGACATGAAAATTTCTGGTATAAGCTTTGAAATTGTTGAAAAATCTTTAGAACAGGCAAAAGCTGGAAGATTACATATTTTAGAAAAAATGAATGCAGTGATTTCAGAACACAGTGATGATGTTAAAGACCATGCACCAAGGATGTTATCATTTTACATAGATAAAGACAAAATTTCTGCTGCTATAGGTTCTAAGGGGAAAAATATACGCAGTGTGTGTGAAAGAAGTAATGCAAAAATTGAAATAGGAGATGATGGTAAAGTTTCTGTTTTTGCTACGAGTGGCACTGAAGCTGAAATTGCAAAGAGTATGATGATTGATTCAATAACAGAACTAGAACAAGGTTCTATAGTTGATGTCAAGGTTGTAAGAATAGAGAAGTCTATTGTAGAGCTTGAATTTCTTAATGGCAGAAAAGGAAAAATGCACATAAGTGAAGTAGCTAATGAACATATAGATTCTATAGAGAGCGTACTTAAACAAGATGATACTTTCAAAGCACTAGTAATTGACTTCGAAAAAGGTGGGTGTCCAAAGTTGTCAAGACGTCGGGTTGATCAAGAGACGGGAGAGTTTTTTGAAGGTGAGCTTTACAACGAGGAAAGGAAAGATGGTCCAAATGACAGGGATAATTATTACAATAATTCATTTAGTAGAAAACCTGGAGGAAGTCACCATAAGAGGCCTCCTCGTCCTCGTTCTGGTTTCAGCAACAGAAATAGGCCGAAATTTGGTAATAATGATTCATCATCAGGTTTTTATTAAGAGTAAACTTCTTGCGTTACCTCTCGTCATTCCAGTGCTTGACACTGGAATGACACCCTTTCTGGTGAAGGTTGTTCTCAAATCACAATGTTAGTACAATTGTGGTGTTAGCTATAGCTAACCCAAGGTATCCGTTCAGGGGAGCGGCAAAATAAGGTAGACAAAGCAAGATAATAAAGATAATCATAGAGCAAAAGTGAGGTAATGTGGTAAACCTTTTAGAACTCTGCAAAAATTTACAGCAAAAAATAGAAAAGTTGGAAGGGAGGATAGAAGAGTTAGAGGCAGAAAATAAGGCCTTGAGGATTGAGAACGCTGAGTTGAAAGAGAGGCTTGGTTTAAACTCGAAAAATTCATCTCTACCGAGCTCTAAAGAATTGTACAAAACAAAAAAGGACAAGCCAAAAAGCGAAAGGAATGTTGGCGATCAGGTTGGGCATAAAGGAAATTTTCATGCCACAATGGAAGCGGATAAAGTAGTAAAAATAGAGTTGCCTAATATTTGCGAATGCGGAGGAGAGCTTGTAATATGCGAAAAACCTTATGTTCACCAAAAAGTTGATCTTCCGGAAATTAGGCCTTATGTAGTAATTGGAACATGGTCGTTGTTGGAGATGCAGAAAAAGAAAAAGTAGCAAGTTACCAGAAGGTGTTACGCCAGATACATTTGGTCCAAGGGTTAAGTCTATAATTGCAGCACTCAGCGGATTTTACAAAAACTCAAAGCGTGAAGTGGCTAGTATCATAAATGACATTTTTAATTTGAACATAAGTGTTGGCAGCATATCAAATAGTGAACACAGAGTTGCATTAAAATGCGAAAAAACATATGAGCAAATCGAACAAGAAATAAGCAGAAGTGAGGTTTTGCATATCGATGAAACCAGTCACTATAACAAAGGAAAACTTGGCTGGTGTTGGATGTTTGCAAGCAATACGGCAAGTTTTGTAAAATTGACAGAATCAAGAGGAATGAAGGTTTTGCAAGACAGCACATTTTGCAATCGCAATAGTTTGATAGTAATACCAATTCCCGCTACACAAGTAACGGATAGACAATAATAGAAAAAAAGCCATACTGAAGTAAGTATAGCATTTCTCATAATAGTCCGAACAGGTCATAGGAAGGCAGAATCAACAGCACGACGAAAGGATTCGAATAGAGGAATGTTTTTCCTGGCTCTGTTTTTTATAGCAAACCAATGATGCTCAATTTTGTTGAAATCTGGAGAATAAGGCGGCAGATACAAAATTTCTGCACCAACCCCTTTAGCAAGCTCGATAATCTTATCAGACTTATGAAAAGTAGCATTGTCAAGAATGACAGTCTGTCCAGGTTCCAAGATCGGTGTCAAAAATTGCTCAAACCATCCATTAAAAACATCCATATTACAGTGGCCTTCAAAGGTTAACGGAACAACTATCTTTCTTCCACTTAAGGCTGCAACCATACTGATTCGTTGAGTTTTCTTTCCAGATTTTAAGGCATAAAACCGCTGTCCTTTCTGGCAATATCCGTAGGGGTAGTCTTCGGTGTTATCAATGCCAGACTCATCTATATACACTAAGTTTTTAGGTTCTTTTGTCGCTATAATTTTCAAAAATTCAGCACGTTTTTCTTCGTTTCTTTCCTTGTATCCATATGTCTTTTTTTGCGCGTAAATCCAATTTTTTTAAGGGCTCGATAGATCGTTTGGATACTAACGTTGTTCCAAAGTTTAGCCATTTCCGATAGAGTCTTTCCTCCGTGTTCTCTGGCAAATTTGGCAAAGGTATCCCAGTCGGTAATTTTGTGATTGTAACCCCCATTTCCAAGTTTTTTTGATTGAAAGTCTCCTGTTTCTTTTCTTCTTTGCTGCCACTCCCATAAAGTAGTTCGTCCAATCTTAAATCTTGCTGCCACTGTTTCTCTGCTTTCTCCTTCGTCTAGCGCTTCCATTCCTTTTTTTCTTAAATCATAACTATATGCTGCTGGCATTCAACCTCCTTATCATCATCTATCCTTATCCTATCACATCCGGACTTTTATGGAAAGAGCTATACTTATATAAAAACCAAAGAAGGATGGCTATATTTGGCAACAATAATCGATCTATATTCACGCATGGTAGTTGGCTGGTCAATGAGCAGTTCAATAAATAAACAATTGGTTATGGACTCTTTATTAATGGCCGTTAACAAGCGTAAACCTGCCAAAAATCTACTATTACATAGTGATCAAGGTTCACAATATACTTCGCAAGGTTATCAATATCTCTTATCCATAAAAAACATAGATGAGTCATAAAGGTTGTTGTTACGACAATTCTGTTGTGGAAAGCTTCTTCAGTTCTCTAAAAAGGGAGTTACCAATAGACACCTCTCGGCACTCTAAACAGCATATCAAAACTGCTATATTTGAATATATAGAAATTTTTTATAACAAACAACGTAGACACTCCACTATTAACTATTGCATTCCTGAGCATTTTGATTCATCATTCTCTTTGTGAAAAACATTCCAAACTTTCTCTCCACTTTTTCTGGGTAAGGTCAAAAAAAACGCCGATATTTTAGTACATAGTAAATAGCCAACTACCACGGGGCTTCTTTTGCCTTTTTTTTTATTTGGTAGATTTCTTAATGTTTATGGCTAAACGACAATCGTCATCCCGCTACGTGTTAGCGGGATCTAGAGATACCGCGAATGAATCGCGGTATGACGGTCTGCGGCGGTATGACGTAGGGCTGCACTAGCTATATCATGCATTTTATTAACCGACACTATAAACAACATCCTTACAATTATGAGATTGAACCACAACTTGCTCAAGCGTTAAGCTGCTGCGTTTAGCGTCTTTACCGTGGTTTTCCCCAAGAACATTTGTTCTTTCGTGTTTTATTTCTTCAATGAATTTCTTGTTAACGCTTTCAGGGTCAATCTTTTCCTGCGAATATATAAGATTAGTGCAATTTGTTTTTCTATAATAATGTATGCCAAAACCCACAATGAGTAATGCAAGTATACCAGAACCTATAAGTAATGATAATCCTATGTTATTAGTCAAAGGGTTTTGGTAAAATTTTTGTACACCATTAACACCATGTGTTGCAAGTAGCCCTATAGGAAACGCTATATTTGCAGCAACTACACCAGTAAATAATGCAGTAAATATTGGTCTGTCGTTAATTACTGATTTTATTTTATTAGTTCTAGTAATTACTGTTTCGTCAATGTTAGTGAAGCCTTGTTTAGCTTCCCAAGCATTAAGTACAAAATTTGAATGAGTGCCATTGCTATATTCCAGTCTTACAGATTTTATAGCTTTATCTTTTGGCTGGTGCTCCAACACCTCAGCTAAAATTTTATCCGCATCTTTTTTTTGAATGGAATGTTCTTCAGTATCTATAAATTGCCTTGTTGCAAAAAATATTGGACCAATTGCAAGCAATGCAGCAAGTGCGATAACTGGTATAGTGATATATTTTGGGCTGTTTGTAAAAAATGCAATAAATTTTGCTTTATCTTGTAAATATAATAAAGCTGCAGATATACTGAGTATAATAGCACTTGCACCAAAAATTATAAAACCCTTCTGCTGCATGGCATACTTTGCTCTTGGCAAGAATCTGTTTGTTTTTTTATTTGTTGTGCTACCTATATCAGAATTTAGTGACAAAGACTCTTCAGAGTCATCTTTGCTTTTATACGATGGTAAAGTATTTGAAGACGCACCTAAATCATCTTTTGAGTTTTGACCACCTATTCCACTGTCTAAACTCTTTTTCGAAGATTTTGTATTTGGTTCTATAGCTGCATAAATATGTTCTTCTGATCCATTACCAGATAATCCTCCTAAACCTAAACTTGCTGTTTGTGATACCCAATCATGAGTCTCACCTTTTGTTTCTTCTAGGGAAGGAGGTAGTACTTCAGTACTAAGACCAAACAAATTTTTGTCTTCTTTGTCTTGTAAACCTGGAGCTTTTGGCAAAATCGGTGGTGCTCCATCACCATCTTTTTGTCGATTTACAGATGCATAAGTAGGATCCACTTCCTCATCATCTGATTCTTCATGTGACATTCCCTGCACACGTGGTACTACATTCAGTACACTTGAGATAGCATTTCCTGCTTCTTCAGGCGATGGTGGATCTTTTAGTGTTATCTTGCTATTGTCACCTGTTTGTTCGTAAGAAGTTAATTTTACTGTTGATTTTTCGACTGACCCATGCATATTCACTCCAAAGTTAATTACTATGCTGCATTGATTACGCTATAGTTATTAAGATGTAGTAAATACCAATTTACAGATAATGTATCTGTTTAGCAGAGTGGCAAAATAAGGTAGACGAGAAAAGACAACTATAGGAACAAATGGGTGTCATCCCAGTGCCCAGACACTGGGATCCAGAAAATTTGATTGTGTACTATACAACATTTTCGATCAAAAGCTGGATTCCAGTGTCAAGCACTGGAATGACATCACAGGGGCACTGGAATTTTTGTTTCAATATTTGTACATTAGCCATGTATCTGAACAGATACATTATTAGTATAGAAATTGTCTATCAAAGATCCTTTCATTCAGAGGGTAATCTTTGTCAAAAAGCAAAGTTATTGTGTTTTCGTGGTCTTTTTGTATTTTTATCTGTGATATATTATGAAACTCCTTGTAATCTGATACTACAAGTGCTGGACGGTTTTTTGTGTCGTTAATGTCAATTTGTACGATTGTATCGTTTGATATTAACGCTCCATTCCAATGCCTTGGGTAATAGCTATTGATAGAAGTGAGTGCAAGTAAATTTGAATTTAGCGGCAAGATTGGGCCACCGGCAGAGAAGTTGTATGCAGTGCTGCCTGTGGGGGTAGATAATATTACTCCGTCCCCTCTAAATTTTTCTACTTTTAGCTTATCATTAATAGTAATATTCATCTCTACTATTTGGTTCGCTTTTCTAAAAACGTATACTTCGTTTACTGCTATGTAATGATATCTCTTGCCACTTGTGTCTGTTGCTTCCATTTTTAGCAAAGTTAACTGAGTTGAAGTTGCATGCTCTATATGATCAATTAAATCTTCACTGCAGCTAAAGCATTTATTCATCAAAAACCCAACATTGCCAGTGTTTATCCCATACACATGCATGTTTTTATTTTCTATGACGTAATTGTGCAAAGTGCGTAGCATAAAGCCATCACCGCCAACAACTATCAATAGATCGATTTCGGACTTATTTTCTTCTGTTATATTGATAAAATTAAGTTTCTTTAATAGTTTAGATACTTCCTGCGATTTTGGTGATGGAGAAGCAACATAGCCTATATTTTTGTATTTATGCATGCTTCAGTAAACTCTCTAAAACTTAAAGAGGAGGAAAATTAGAAAATGCTTCCATATTTATCGTTAAACTTAGCTAATTTGCTAGTTTTACTTGCTAACCCGCTTGTCAAACTTCCAGTCCATGCAGGGTGAGTAAGAGGATCTCTATCAAGTTTTACCCTATCTCCCTCCTTTCCATAAGTGGAACGAGTTTCAAACTCTTGACCGTCTGTCATAACTATAATAATTTTATGATAATTCATTGTTGTTTATAAACTTTTAGTCAGTTAACATTCTAGTGAACTTAATTCACTAAGTCAATCATTATTCTAAAATATTGACAAAAAATAAATAAAATGTTATCCTTAATAAGGAATAAGTAATAATTATCATGATTTTCGTTTTCCCTGGTCAGGGCTCTCAGTTTGTAGGAATGGGAAAGAGCTTATATAGTGAGTTTTCCGTTGCAAGACAAGTATTTAATGAAGTAGATAGCATATTGGATAGAAAGCTGTCTCATTTAATCTTCAACGGTCCTATTGAAGAATTAACCATTACAGAAAACGCTCAGCCAGCTATAATGGCAGTATCAATTGCAATGCTACGTGTTATGGAGCATGTGTTTGGCAAATCTCTTTTCACTGATCACAATGTTAAATATGTTTGTGGGCATTCAGTTGGCGAATATACAGCGCTGTGTGCTGCAGGAGCGTTAACGCTTGAGTCTGCAATCAAGCTGCTGAAAGTTCGCAGCGAAGCAATGCATGAAGCTTCACTGAAATGTAAAGGCGGAATGGTTGCGTTGCTTGGAGCAGAGATAAATGAAGTGGAAGATATATTGAAATCAGTTCAAATTGACGGAATTTGTGAAATTGCAAACGATAACGGTGGCGGACAAGTGGTTATAAGTGGCACTAGAGAAGCTCTTGAAATGTTACCCGATTTATTCAAAAACTCGAGTGTGAGGAAACTAATTAAATTACAGGTTAGTGGGCCTTTTCATTCATCTCTTATGAAACCTGCTGATGAAAAAGTTTTGGAGTTTTTGAAGGGTATTAAAATAACCCGTCCTATAGTTCCTTTGATATCAAATGTTACAGCTAAAGAGGAGAGTGATCCCAAAGTTATAAAAACTTTACTCGCCAAGCAAGTTGTAAGCAGAGTGAAATGGAGAGAAATGGTTTTGTATATGTCAAGCTGTGGCATTAACAAATTTGTTGAAATTGGCTCTAATAAAGTTTTATCTAATTTGGTCAAAAGAATTGACCAATCTATCAGTACAAAAAATATAGATAGTATTGGTGATATTGACAGCTTCTTTAATGAATCATTAGTACTAACAGCGAAAAATTTAAAAGTTGGATTAAGTTAAAACACATCTATTTGATGTCATTCCGGTGCATAACGCTGCCTAGCTGGAATGACAGAGGGTAATGCAAGAAATCAACGAACTGCCTGTCATTTCATCCGGTTTCTTAATTCCAAGTAGCTGTAAAATAGTAGGGGCAATGTCAGATAACCTTCCGTCTCTTAGTTTTAGATTATTGCAAGACACAATAAATGGCACTTTATTTAGAGTGTGTGCTGTATGAGGTGTATTATTTTCTTCATCGAACATACATTCCACATTACCATGGTCTGCAGTGACAATTAACGCGGTGTTGCTTGACTTTTTAACAGCACTCAGCACTTTTGCAAGACAATCATCTACAGCTAGCACAGCTTTCTCGGCTGCTTTTATATTACCTGTATGCCCTACCATATCAGGATTAGCGTAATTTACAACTATCAGTGCGAATTCTTGGGAGTGAATTTTTTCTACAAGCTTTTCTGTGAGCTCGAAGGCTGACATTTCGGGCTGCAAATCGTAAGTTTGAACTTTTGGTGAGGGAATGAGTATTCTTTCTTCACCAGAGAAAGGTTCTTCTTTTCCACAATTGAAAAAGAAAGTCACATGAGCGTATTTCTCGGTTTCGGCGATACGTAATTGTCGTAATTTATTGTCTTCTATTGTTTGTCCTAGAGTATCAGCGAAAGAAGTAGGAGGAAAAATATAAGGAATTTTGAGATCTTCTTTATACTTCATCATACTTAAAATTGAAGAGAATTTTGCTACCTTAGCGTAATCTGTTTTGCCAAGCAAAATACTTGCTAATTGTATCATTCGATCAGCACGAAAGTTAGCCAACAGCACTCCATCTTCTGGTTTTATACCTTGATAGTCACCTATTACTGCGGGCCTAATAAACTCATCAGTTATGTTATTTTGATAATTTTCATCAATCAACGATACTGCATTATCATGACAAGGTGCCTTTGCAAATGCGATAGCCTCATAAGCTTCGATTGTTCTCTTCCACCTGTTGTCACGGTCCATAGCATAGTAACGCCCAGAAACAGTAGCAATTCTTGTGTCATTTCCCTTTATACTCTTTGTAAATTCTTGAATGCATTTTTTTCCTGAATTTGGCAATGTGTCTCTGCCATCTAAAAATGCATGTATCACCACTTTTATTCCATGCTGTGATATTTTATTTGCTAAAGTTGAAATATGCTTTTGATGCGAATGAACACCACCATCGGACACCAATCCCATTATATGGCATACTCCGTTCTTACTTTTTAGATCATTAATAAAACTTTGTAGATTTACATTGTTTTCTATTGTTCCAATCTCTTGATTAATGCGCTGAAGGCTTTGTATTACCACTCTACCACTGCCAATATTCATATGGCCAACTTCTGAGTTACCTATTTGACCACCAGGTAACCCCACATCAGTTCCACAGGCGGATAAACTGCATTTTGGATAATTAGAGCTAATATATTGCCAACAGGGTGGATTTGCGTTGCTAATAGCATTGTATTTACTGTTTTCTACTCCATTTCCCCAGCCATCTAGTATACATAAAACGACTGATTTAATGCCCATATAAAATCAACACTAAAATTCAACAGAGAAGAGCTCCCCGGGCCGGATTCGAACCAGCGACCAATTGGTTAACAGCCAACTGCTCTACCACTGAGCTACCGAGGAATAAACTGGTTTCAATTTATCATATTGAGCGCTGATTGTAAACGGTTTTTGTATACAATTATGATCAAAGCAATGTTAAATGCGCGAAAAAGTGTACATTGACATGAGATACAAGCCTAATGAAAAAAGCTACGAATGCCGGTGAAAAACATGGCAATTTTATTTTCATTTGCAGCTTTTATCACATCTTGATCTTTCAGCGAGCCGCCGGGCTGAATTATAGCTGTAATTCCATATTTTGCACTTTCTACTATGCTATCTGGGAATGGAAAAAATGCATCTGAAGCAAGCACTGCACCTTTACATTTTTCACCTGCTTTTTTCACTGCAATGTTCACACTATCTATTCTGCTTGTTTGCCCTGCGCCGATGCCAATAGCACAACCATCTTTTGCTATAACTATTGCGTTGGATTTCACATGCTTACATATTTTCCAGGCAAAAATAAGATCTTTTTTTTCTCTTTCTGTTGTAGTGCATTCTGTTACTTGTTCTGCTTTTATCTTGTGATCATTATTTTCTTGCACCAAAAACCCGCCAACAACGTTTTTAATTTGGTATTTTACATTTTGTTGGAAAGATTTATGAATAATCACTCTTAAATTTTTCTTTCTTTGTAAAATTTTTAGCGCCTCATTGTTTACTGATGGTGCTATCACAACTTCCAAAAATATCTCGTTTAATTTTTCTGCTAGCTTTAAATCTATCTCCCGATTTAAGGCAACTATACCACCAAAACTGCTTACTTCATCACATGATAGAGCCTTTTCATATGCCTCCAAAGCATTATTACTAACAGCAGCGCCACATGGGTTATTGTGCTTTATTATCACTGCTGCAGGCTCTTCGAATTCAGAAGTTATGTTAAGTGCGGACTCTATATCTACTATATTATTATAACTCAACTCTTTTCCATGTATTTTTTCCAGCGGATATTTGGTGAATTGATTGCTATAAAATGCAGCTTTTTGATGAGGATTTTCACCATACCTGAGTTCTTGTACTTTATGCCCGTACAGAGCAAAAAACTCTGGCAACTCATTATTTTTACTCTGTGATAAAAACCAACTGTGAATATTAGAATCATAGTGTGCAGTGAGAGCAAATGCTTTTGTTGCTAAATGTTTTCTATATTCCAATGTTGTTTCATTGTTATTTTTTATCATCTCAGCTTTTAGTGCTTCATAGTCTTGAATGCTAGAAATGACTGGAGTAAAATGAAAATTTTTTGCTGCAGCTCTAATTAACGCCACTCCGCCGATATCAATTTGTTCTATAATTTGCTCTTCATTTGAGCCGCTACTTACTGTCTCCCAAAATGGGTATAGGTTAGTTATAAGCAGCTCTATTGGCTCAATACCTAGATTTTGTATTTCCGTTTTGTGTTTTTCTCTATTGCAAAGTATTCCTCCATGAATTTTAGGGTGTAAAGTTTTTACTCTACCACCCAGTATCTCTGGAAATTGTGTGTAATCTGAGACCTCTTGTGTTTTTATTCCTGCACTAGATAGCGTTTTATAAGTATTTCCCGTTGAAAGAATTTCTATTTGTTGCTGCATTAAAAACGATGCAAGATCAATTATATTCGTTTTATCGTATACTGATATTAAAGCTCTTTTTATTTTCATTTTTATATGGAAAGTTTTTTAAAATTATATCTAAGAAAAAGGAATTTGTCTATATATAGCTACTACGTCATACCGCTACGGTATCCACAACTGTACGAACATTGTGATACAAGAGACCAAGAAAGATGTCATCCCAGTGCCCAGACACTGGGATCCAGAAAACTTCACTTTAAATGAGCACACCAGGTGGCTGTACAATAGAAACTGGATTCCAGTGTCAAGCACTGGAATGACACCATCTACTACTCAAATTACCTGCAAATTGCAATGTTCGTACACCAAAACGCGGTATCTTGTTGTAGATTCCGCTAACAAGCAGCGGAATACCAAATTGTAGAAGTTGCTTTAGCCCTCCTAACCTTTCCTTCAAAGCAGTCTATTCTATAAATTTTTTTACCATGCTTGATTTCAAACCACGAATAAAATCTTCAATACTACAAGGATTTCTTCCTTCCATTTGTACAACTTTAGGAATTAAAATGCCACCTTTTAAACTTATGTGCATATTATCGTTAACAATCTCACCTTGTTCTGAAGCGAAAGCTTCAAAGTCAGCATCAAGTATCCTGATACGTTTATTCTCTATCTTGATAAACGTTTTTGGGTAAAACGCTTTAACCTTTCTATAAGCAACTTCACAGGCATCACTTGCATAAATTTTATAGTCTTCCACTTTGTCAGCGTAACATGCATCGTTATCGTTCTGTTTTAAGGGAAGCTGTTTTTCAATTTCGTTTAGCACTTTCAGCAGTAAATCACTGCCTAGCTTAGATAATTTATCATGCAATGTCTTGTAATTATCGTTCTTTTCGATAAGAAATTTTTCCTGTTTTAAAATAGGGCCGGAATCTAATCCTTCATCCAATTGCATAATGCTAACCCCGGTTTCTTGATCTCCTGCTAAAATTGTGTGCTGTATCGGGGCTGCACCACGCCACCTTGGTAGTAATGAAGGATGAATATTAATACAACCATATTTTGGAATATTCAAAATTTCTCTTGGAAGTATCAATCCATACGCGGCAACAACCGCAACGTCTGGCTTGAAATTTCTAAATTTTTCTTGCTCTGCCGAGAACTTTAGAGAGATAGAAGTACATACCTCTATGTTACTTTCTTCAGCGATAACATGTACTGGAGATTTCATTGGCTTCTGTCCACGCCCCGAAGGTTTTGGAGCCTTGGTGTATACTGCCACCACTTCGCTCTTTGATTTCAGTAACAAGCTCAGAGAATTAACAGCAAATCCTGGTGATCCCATGAAAATAATTCTCATGGTGTTTTTGCTTTAAGAATTCTCCGCTAATTTACCACTTACAGTTTCTACTAATTTGGCAAAATCATCCTTATAACTAACTGCCATCTCAGCAAGAATTTTTCTATTTAAATCAATGCCGGCAAGTGTAAGACCATGCATAAACCTACCATAAGTAAGCCCATACTCTCTTGCTGCTGCATTAATACGTATTATCCATAAGCTACGGAAATCGCGTTTACGGGTTCTTCTGTCTCTGTAAGCATATTGCAGTGCTTTTTCAACTCTCTGTAATGCAATTCTATAACAGCTTTTTGCACGTCCTCTATAACCCTTTGCTAGTTTCAATATTTTTTTATGACGAGCGTGAGTAGTGACTCCACGTTTTACCCGAGCCATTTTATTTTACCTCCATTTTGTTAAATACCGTAAGGCATATGAAGCTTAACTATACGCGAGTCAGATTTACCAAGAATCGTTGTACCGCGCTGATTACGAATATTAGATTTACTTCTCTTTACCATGCCATGCCTTTTGCCTGACTGAGTAGAAATAACTTTACCCTTAGCTGTAAGGTGAAAGCGCTTTTTCACAGAAGATTTGGTTTTTAATTTTATTTTCTTCATATTCCAAATAAATTTACAAGCACTACTATTGAGTTCTTTAATAGTAATTAAGCATTAGTATAAATAATTTTATTAAAGAATCAAATTAAAATTGTATATTAAAGGAGTTTAAAAGTAATTACGCCCAATATGTGTGTTATACCTTCTTTATTCCCAAGTGGCAACAATACTTGCCTCATTTTAACACTTTCACTTTCTTCCTCTTCATTGATCGGGCATTTACTCTCTATTACAGTATCAAGTTTATCAATAACTGCATCTATTTTATATAGTCGCAAAAATGGTGCATCAATTGCATACTTATTATCAATGCACGTCTTTTTCTCAAAACCATAGAATTCAACAGCCTTTTCTCCTGCATTTTCACAAATATAACCTTGATCCTTGACTTCAATGACAAAACAATGCTGCCATGATTCCATTATTTCTGCAGTGTCTATTTCATGCCTTTCTGGCCAATCTCTGTCTGATCCTTTTATGTCATTCCAGTGTTGAGTCACCACATTTGCTATTCTTTTTTCTTTGCCTACATAAATTTCCATTCCAATTTCCACATATAAAACACAGATATGAGGTAAATTTATCGTGAATATATTGATTTTTTCTTACCACAAGGTGCATGTCACTAGAAGTTCTGAGATCTAGAGAGTGGTATTGATTTTATTTCCATTACAACTTATTATTTATAGATAACCTCAATAAAAACGATGAAGCTAAACGAAATCAGAGAAAGATTTATAAAATTTTTTGTAAATAATGACCACGAGCAGGTTTCTTCTTCTCCTTTGATTCCAGAACATGACCCAACGCTCATGTTCACAAATGCTGGTATGGTGCAGTTTAAAAATATTTTTACTGGTGCTCAAAAAACTGAAATGAAACGTGCTGTCTCAAGTCAAAAGTGCCTAAGAGCAGGCGGTAAACACAATGATCTGGAAAATGTTGGCTATACAACTCGGCATCACACATTTTTTGAAATGCTCGGAAATTTTAGCTTCGGTGATTACTTTAAGGAAACTGCGATAGAATTTGCGTGGGAATTTATCACTAAAGAGTTATCTCTTGATAAAAACAGACTATCCATAACCGTCTACCATACTGATGATGAGGCGTACGAGATTTGGCGTAAGATAAGTGGCTTTTCAAGTGATAAAATCATAAGAATTACAACGGATGATAACTTTTGGAGTATGGGAAGCACTGGTCCATGCGGTCCATGTTCTGAAATTTTTTATGACCATGGGAGTCCTAATTTACAAGAGGGCGATAGAATTGTTGAAATCTGGAATCTGGTATTCATGGAGTTTAACAAAGATGAAGAAGGTAATTTACACAAATTGCCAAAAAAATGCATCGATACTGGAATGGGCCTTGAAAGAATAGCGGCTGTTATGCAAAACGTCCATGATAACTATGATATTGATCTATTTTCTGCTCTGATAAGTAAATCACAAGAGTACTGTGGAAGAACGGAAAATAAAATAGCGCATAAGATCATAGCAGATCATCTTCGCGCGGCTGCATTTCTCATCGCAGAAGGAGTGCTTCCTGGAAATGAGGGCAGGAATTACGTATTACGCAGATTAATTAGGAGAGCCACACGTTATATTCACCTGCTTGGATATAATGATTCCCTACTCCATCGTATTTTTCCAGTGTTGATAGATAGCACGAGTTCGGCTTATATGGGAGCTGAATTAGTCAGAGCTAAAAGCTTAATAGAAACGACGTTAAAATCAGAGGAAGAAAACTTTAAAGACACTTTGATGAAAGGTATCAATCTCCTGGAGAAATTCACTACAGATTTAAAATCGGGCGATACTTTGCCTGGAGAATCAGCGTTTAAGCTATATGACACCTACGGATTTCCTTTGGATATTACACTTGATATTTTAAAAGAGAAAAAAATAAATTTTGACCAGAAGGGTTTTGATGATGCAATGGGAGAACAAAAAGAGAGAGCACGTGCTAAATGGGCTGGATCTGGTGAAAAATCTGTTGAGCAAGTATGGTTTGATTTGATCAATAAATTTGGCAAAACAAAATTTGTTGGTTATGAGTTCAATGAAGTAAGTGATGCGAAAATACTAGCTATAGTTTCCTCTAAAAATGAAGTAATTGATTCTGCAAAGGAGGGAGAAAAGATAACCATTATACTTGATAAAACACCTTTTTATGGCGAGTCAGGTGGACAAGTGGGAGATACTGGCAGTCTGATCAAACCTGGTAGAAGTATTATTATAGTCGAGAATCCCAATAAGGTTAATGACCTATATTTGCACAGATGCATAGTTAAATCTGGCTCAATGTGTAAAGGTGACACAGTTACAGCAAGCATAGATAAGGAAAGAAGGCAAGCCTTAAGAAGAAATCATTCAGCTATACACCTTTTGCACTTTGTATTGAGAAAAATCTTGGGTGATCATGTCACTCAAAAAGGTTCCCTAGTTGCACCGGATAAGTTACGATTTGACTTTAGTCATAACACTCAAGTTACTCAGGATCAGCTATTCTTAGTAGAAGATATGGTAAACTCTCTAATCAGAGAAAACCTTTCTACGTCTACAAAAATTCAGAGCATGAATCAGGCAATAGACGAAGGAGCTATGGCGTTATTCGGTGAAAAATATGGCAACCAAGTAAGAGTAGTGAAGATTGGAGATTCAAGGGAACTGTGTGGTGGCACACACGTTGAACATACTGGAGAAATTGGTTTGTTTAAGATAGTAACAGAGAGTTCTGTTGCTTTTGGAGTGAGGAGAATTGAAGCTTTAACTGGTCAGGAAGCAATCAATTATGTACGTGATAATGAAATTAACTTAAAAAAAGTTGCAGAATTCGTAAAAGCGCCAGTGAGTGAAATAACAAGCAGATTAAGTATTTTAAGTCAAGAACATAAAAAATCCGAAACCAAAATAAAAAACCTATATAAAAAGCTTGTGAGTGCAGAGAATATAAAGAGCACCGAAATAAATGGAATAAATTTTATAAGCCACACTTTCACTGATATTCCAGCAAATGTAATAAGAGAGTTTGTTTTGCAGCAACAAAAACCAAAAACGGTAATAGCTTTTACGGCAACAGAAAAAGATAAAACAGTCTTGATTATTAAAGTAAGTAAAGACTTAATCAATAAGATTAGCGCAAAAGAACTAATATCCATAGCAGTTAAAAAGAACTGTGGTGGGAATGCTGAACTTGCACAAACAGGCTGTGATAGCAATAAAATAGATGATGCCATTACAGCCATTTATAGCAAAATAACAGCTTCTAAGCACTCTACGTCATACCACCACGAACCGTCATACCGCCGCGGCGCTAACAAGCAGCGGGATACTTAACCATCGTCTACACCGTCATACCGCGATTCATTCGCGGTATCTCTTAGCCGCTAACAAGAGATCCCGCTAACAAGCAGCGGGATGACGAATTACTATGCCGCCGCGAACCGTCATACCGTTGCAAACCGTCATACCGCGATTCATTCGCGGTATCTCAGCCGCTAACAAGAGATCCCGCTAACAAGCAGCGGGATGACGATTGTCGTTTAGCTACAAACATTAAGAAATTTACCAAACGAAAAAAAAGGCAAAAGAAGCCCCATGGTTAACTAGTTATTTATATGTACTTCAAAATATTGGCGTTTTTTATTCTAAACGCTACGATTCAGCCGCTTTTAAATGCGACTAACCTAAATTATAAACGTTAAGAAATTTACTGAGTGGAAAAAAAGGCAAAGAAACCCTAGGGTAGCTAGCATTCAAATTCTCCCTTGTTCTATTTGACGTCTTTTGATGTCTTGAACGCTTTATAAGCGCGTTTCTGCTTGTATAGGTAGAAACCTAAAAGTTTTATAAAGACATGAGGTGCACATAGTGCAAAAAATTAAGCATGATTTACGCCAGATACAAAGTTCCCTTTGTCGTTTTAATCTGCAGATTGCGAAGATAAATAAATAGCTTCATCTTTATGATAAGAGGGCTGGCGGAGGGTGTCAAGGAATTCTTATTAAAACTAAAGAGCTCAAATGAAAGAAGGTAAACTTTAAAGTATACATTTAATAGCGCTTTCTATGAGAGAAAGCGTATTATCTATTCCATAAAGCTTTATGAAAGATCCCATTCTTGGACCGGTTTTTTGGCCAAGTAATGCTTCATATAATAGCTGAAACCAATCACGTAAGTTGGTGTAATCATATTTTTTTCCAATAAAAAATACCTGAGATTGAATTTCTTCAGCAGTAGCAGTTATAGATAGAGAATGTAAAGTGTCCTTCAAATCTAGTAACGCTTCTTTCTCTTTTTCATTTGGAGTTTTATACGATTTTGTTGGCTTGATAAAATCGTGGTAATACTTTACTGCAAAGTCTGAAAGTCTATCAAGCATTTTATTATTTTCTGGTGTAACGTTCGGTGCATAAGAGGATATAAAACCCCATAGGATCTCTTTGTTCTCGGCGTTGCAAGCCGCTGCTAGGTTTAAAAGTAGTGAGAAATTTATGCCTGAAGTTTCTATATTGGGAACATTGCCCTGGTGAATGTGCCAAGCAGGATTATTTATATCCTTTTCTTTGTTCTCATTATAACGCTTAACAAACTCTAGATACTCATCAGTTGATTTTGGTATCACATCAAAATATAAACGTTTAGCTTTTTTAGGACTCTGAAAAATGTACAATGCTAAGCTCTCTGTTGGTGCGTAAGTTAACCACTCTTCAATTGAAATGCCATTTCCTTTTGATTTTGATATTTTCTTTCCTTCTTTATCAAGGAAAAGCTCGTAGCAAAACAGAAGTGGTGGCTTTTCTCCAAGTATTTCACATATTTGACTTGAAAGCACAGCAGATGGAGTTAAATCTTTTCCGTGAGCTTCGTAATTTACTCCAAATGCGGCCCACCTCATTCCCCAATCAGGTTTCCATTGCAGTTTACATTTTCCTTTTGTCACTGGAACTTCTATTTTTTCCCCGTTTGGGTCTTCATATGTGATTGTTCCTTTCTCTGTATTTGTTTCAATTACTGGAACTTGTAAAACTTGAGAAGTTTTTGGGCATATTGGCAAGAATGGACTATAAGTCTGCTGTCTTTCTTCCCGAAATGATGGAAGCATTACGTCCATCACTTTATCATAATTTTTCAGTAAGAGTAAAAGTTTTTCATCGTAAACGCCAGATTTATAACACTCTGTTGCACTCCTGAACTCGTATTCAAATTCAAACATATCAAGAAATTTACACAACAATGAATTCATATGATGACCATAACTCTGATGAGTGCCAAATGGATCAGGTATCATAGTCAATGGTTTATTTAAGTGCTCTCTTAGCATCTCTTGATTTGGCACATTATCTGGTATTTTTCGCAAACCATCCATATCATCTGAAACTGCAATGATTTTGGTTTTTATACCAGGAGCTATTTTTTTTAATGCATTTACAATAACTGTAGTGCGGAAAACCTCTCCAAAGGTTCCTATGTGGGGTAAACCAGAGGGTCCATAACCAGTTTCAAATATTATTTCTTTTTTATTAGGAAACTCTTGCAATATTTTTTCTGCTTCTTGAAATGGCCAACTTGTCATTATCGAGATTAAATAATGTATCTTAACTTAAAGTGCTACTAGTTTCAATGGATTTTTAATATAATGATATAGTATTAGTGTAGAGCTATTATTAGAAGGTTAAAGATATGTCCACAGGTAGTATACAAACAGATCAATTATTCAAAGGTCTTACAAGACCTGCAATGCTCTTTGGTGTGAGTTATATGTTTGCAATATTAAACGTCCTGATTTGCATGCTAATTTTCATTAATTCAAATGATTTGAGAGTGATTCTCTTAATGTTACCAGGTATACATGGACTTGGTTATATAGCTTCTGCAAAAGAACCGTTGTTTATTGAATTATTTATGGTAAAATTAGGAAAGTGCTCGAAATGTTTAAATCGTTTTTATCATGGAGCCAATTCTTATGATATTGCTTAACGTTGTGTGATGCTGAGGTTTAGGGCTGTTCAATCAAAGAATAAATCTACTCTGAGCAGGGAAGTTCACGCTGCTGAATTTATTCCCTATTCTTGCTATTGGAATAGCACAACCTTGATGACAAAAGAAAATTGGTTGGTTAAAGTTATAAAATTAAGAGGTTTTGCATTTGAAACCGCCGATGACGAGGATTTAGTCATACAGAACAACATCAGGAATCAGATGCTAAGAAGCATTTCATCTCCGGCATTTAGTTTGTATTTTCATACTATCAGACGTAAGAAAAATATTTTTTCTGATGAATTTGCAAGTCAAGGTTTGCCGAATTTTTTCGCTAATCACGTAAATCTAAAATGGAGAGAAAAACATGCAACAAGGCAATCATTTATTAATGACCTATACATTACGATTATCCGTAGAGCGGACACAAAAGGAGTAGAATTTTTGTCACATCTACTAAAAAAATTCGGACATGTAACTTCAAAACATGCTTGGGAAAGTGATATACGTGCCACGTATGAAGATTTAGAGGAAACGACAAATCGTGTAGTGACAAGCCTTAGAAATTATTCGCCTAAAATTCTTGGAGTAAAAGAAACTCCAGGTGGTTTGTTCTGTGAAATAATGGAGTTTCTATCTAGAATTGTAAATTGTGGCTTCGTTACAAATACGCTTTTTCCGCTAAGAACTGAAATATCAAGATACTTACCAATACATAGGTTATTCTTTGGCCGTAAAATGATACAGGTTGTGACTCATAATGAGAGTAAATATGCTGGAATAGTTAGTATAAAAGAGTATGGAAATAATACTTCTGCAGGAATGCTTGATTCATTTTTACAACTTCCTTACGAGTTTATAATTACGCAATCTTTTCAATTTACAAATAGGCAAATGGCGATTGGAAAAATGCAGATACAGCAAAATCGAATGATACAGTCTGCAGATAAAGCTATTTCTCAAATAGCAGAAATTTCTCAAGCACTTGATGACGCAATGAGTGGTAAGATTGCGTTTGGTCACCATCACCTGACTATTTTATGTATAGCAAAAAGTCCTAAATCATTGGATAACGCTCTGTCATTGGTAGAATCTGAGCTTTCTAATTGCGGTGTTTACCCTATTCGCGAAAGAGTTAACCTTGAACCAGCATTTTGGGCGCAAATTCCTGGTAATTTCGATTATATAGTGAGAAAAGCTACAATAAGTAGTCTTAATTTGGCTGGATTTGCATCTCAACATAATTATCCTACTGGCAGTAAATTCAATAACCACTGGGGAGATGCCGTTACAGTTTTTGACACGACATCTGGTACTCCATTTTTTTTCAACTTTCATATAAGGGATGTTGGACACACTATGATAATTGGCCCAACTGGTGCTGGTAAAACTGTTTTAATGAATTTCCTGTGTGCCCAAGCAATGAAGTTTTCTCCAAGGATATTCTTTTTTGATAAAGATCACGGTGCAGAGATTTTTTTGAGAGCACTTAGTGGTATTTATACTGTAATAGAACCAAGAACTAAAACAAATTTTAATCCTTTGCAACTTGATGACACCTCTGATAATAGAACGTTTTTAATGGAGTGGATAAAGTCTTTAATTTCGGTATATAATGATAAATTTACTTCAGAAGATATTGCACGGATTAATGATGCAATTGAAGGAAATTTTAAATTAAGAAAAGAAGACAGGTTCTTGAGAAACCTCGTACCGTTTTTAGGGCTTGCAGGTCCTGATACTCTAGCTGGGGCAATATCTATGTGGCATGATAATGGTTCTCATGCTGCAATATTTGACAATAAAGAAGATTTGCTAGATTTTTCACGAGCAAGAGTATTTGGTTTTGAGATGGCTAGCTTGCTAAAAGATCCCGTTGCTCTTGGACCGGTCTTGATTTATTTATTTCATAGGATTAGTATATCTCTTGATGGTACTCCATCTATTATCGTTCTTGATGAGGCATGGGCGTTAATAGATAATCCAGTTTTTGCACCCAAGATAAAAGACTGGTTGAAGGTACTGAGAAAACTAAATGCTTTTGTGATTTTTGCTACTCAGAGTGTTGAGGATGCAAGTAAAAGTGCTATTAGCGATACGCTTGTACAACAAACAGCGACACAGATTTTTTTACCAAATCTGAAAGCTACTAGTGTCTATCGGGATGTTTTTATGTTAACTGAACGTGAGTATATATTAATTAAGCACACAGATCCAAGTACTAGATTCTTTTTGGTGAAACAAGGAGTTAATGCTGTAGTAGCTAGAATAGACTTAAAAGGCCTGGATGATATAATCAACGTATTATCCGGACGTGCAGAAAGTGTTCTATTGTTACACGATATATTAAATGAAGTTGGGGACAACCCAAAAGTATGGTTGCCTATATTTTATCAGAAGGTAAAAAATGTTTAAGACTAAGCTGTCATTGCTATTAATTGCGATATTTTTACTAAATATAGACTTTTTACTCTCATATCCAGTGCTTGCAGATGGAGTAAGTGGTACTGACAAGACAGAATTTGTTAGCAGATTTAATTCCACTGGCAGTTTTAGTCGTGCCTCTAATCCTGATTGTGGAGCGTTTAAAACAGCTGCAGCACTTGCTGGAATAGCGATTGCTGTTGGCGCAATATTTACTGGCATTGTTTTGATCGTTTCTTCTGCTGGTTTGTTTACCGCTCTTGTTATTGTTGGAATGATAGCTGCAATTGTTGGAGTCTGGAAAGCGATAGGAGGGCTTGTTGTTTGTGAACATAGTTTTGTTAAACACCCAGTTGCACGTGATCATGATGGAAAATACAAAAATTTTAAATTAGAAGACACAGGTTATAGTGGCTGCACCAATGAAAATTACCAAACAGAAGAGGAATATTTTTCTTGTTTGCAAAATAAAGCTCGGGAAGACGTGAACAAAAAAGATTATGACGGGAAAAGAGCAGAAAAAGAAGCCTTAAATTCTAACGTTCAGGAGAGTACAGAGAGTTATTACTGGCCAAAAAATGGTGTGCAATACAGTGAATATATAGAAGTATGTCATCGAAACCCTTTAACTTTTGGTAATCTTTTTAATAAGGTAGACTTTAATTCCAGAGGAAAACCTGGATACATAGACTTTGATGTCAGGGAGAAAGACACTGGATACGTAGATGGGTCATGGTCCTCGAAGGTTGATGGTGGTCTGGAATGTAGAGTTCTCAAAGCAGGACAGAGCGAACCCATACATGGAGCTACATTCAAAGCAGTGAGAAAAACGGGCAGATTATGTGTGGAGTTAGCCAGTGTTAGCATGCTTGGTATCGAAATGACTCCTTGGCCGCAAGGGGTTGATATGGGGTGCACGGAATTGCCACCTGACCCACTTGCTCCTATGTGTGAAAAATCTGTGATGATATTCAAAAATAAAGATGGTACAGGAGAGGAAAAAGTTCCTATTGGTAATAATGATGACTATAAAACTATTATCAGATCTAAAGAAAAAAGACTCAACGGACAAGGGGGGAAAATTTTTGTAGGTTATGATAATGCTGGCTGTTTTAGCTCGTATGTTTCTGAAGCTTGTTATAACCAGGCAGGGAGTAAATCATTAGCTCCTATTCCCGTAACTTCTATGATAGTGCAATGCATTAAGGAATCGTTAGATAATTTAGTTGCAGGTAAAGGTGCACCAAATGGTGAGAGTTTTATATCTGTAGCACAGAAAAGGCTGAAAAACACTGTAACTGCTGTTTTAGTTTTAGCTTTAATACTGTTCTCTATAAAAGCCATGTCTGGTGGAGTTCAGAGGCCTCAAGAAATGTATATGTTGATCATAAAATTCGCTTTAGTGATTTACTTCACAACAGGCAGTACCATGTCTCATTATTATGGAGAATTAACTCGTCTCTCAAATGGTTTGTCAGAGATAGTGCTAAAAGCATCATCTGAAAGTAAAGGCATATGTAATTATAAAGCAGGTACAGATTATGAATATACTCGTGCAGGAAAGAGGGTATCTTACAGTTATCTTGCACCTTGGGATAGGCTTGATTGTAGAATTTTATTTTATTTAGGTGCCCCTTTAGATGGAATTGGTGGCAAAATTGGTACTGGAGGTGTTGCAACGTTAGCAGTCTTGCTTGGTGCTGCTCCTGTCTTATTAGTTGCAGGTTCGGTAATCGGTATTATTTTTGCTGGTGGACAAATGTTAGTAGCTCTTGTCTGTATATTTATGGCCGTTCTGATGATGATGGTTATTTTGTGGCTGTGCTATGTATTTATTTTATCTCTAGTTGCTTTAAGTGTAATCATCATTTTATCACCTTTGTTCATTCCTATGGTTTTATTCCAACACACCAAAGGATATTTTGAAGGCTGGGTGAAAGAGTTGATTACCTATAGCTTATACCCGGTTATCCTTTTTGCGTTTTTGTCCTTTATGTTCATAGCATGTGATAAAATCTATTTTAAAAATTTAAATTTTGAACTGGACGAGTCATATAAAAATGAACAACCGGACAAGTCATATGAAAAGAAACAAGCAGAAATCTCATATAGTAAGAAAAAACAGTGGTTTAAATTGAAAGATGGGGAATGTGATAAAAATGAAACTACTCTTGCATGTATGATGCAAAATTATAGCTTTAAAAAGAGCAGCATACTTGGTCTATTCGACTTTACATACATGGAGTTTGGCAGCTCTCTCATCGGAGAATTATTAAAATTGTGTTTAGTATTATTCCTCTTTTACCACTTTTTAAACATTCTTCCTGGCATGGCTGCTGAACTTGCTGGTAACCATAGAGCAGCACTTGGCTCAGCTCAGACACCTGGACAAATGGTGGGCAAAGCTTTATCTGCTGCCAAAGCTGCTGCTGGGGGTGTTGCTGGAGTTGCTGGTGCTGCTGCTAAGAAGTTGAGTGGTGGAGACAAGAGTAAATCTCGAGGTTCTGGTTCTAGTAGCTCCGAGAGTGTTAATAAAAGCACTGAATGAGTTGGATTTATGCTAAAATTTTTGCTGATAATACCGTTTTTTTTTCTGTCAGGCTGCGGGGAACATCACTGTATTAAGCCAGAAAATTTATCAGGTTTGCGTGAAAAACTAGATATAGTGTCAACAGAGCAGAAATGGGTTGATTCTGGTGTTAATATCTCAGATAGAATAAGAGTAACAGAGATTGATATAGTGCCTAGTAAGGTTAATTTTTGTCCTAAGCAGTATGCAGATTTTGCAATTGGGCCTGGGAGAAATGACGTTGCATTACCATTTGCACTTAAAAAAGGCGATACGATAAGCTTTAGTGTGATTGGAAGTAAAGTGTGTAAAGATAAAGAGAGTGAGACAAAAATCAGGTATTTGAAAATCGACGAAAAGTGTAGCGAGCAAGAAACGGAACATTTTGCACATGTTTTAAATCAAGAGAAATGCCAAGGTGGCAAGGATGGGATATGTCCTAATAAATATATAATAGGCGATGCGCAATGGTTGAGTGGAAGAGAGTACTGGTTTTCGAAGTTAGATCAAGATGAAAGAAAAAAGGAAATTGAAAATATTATTAACTCTATAAAACAAGGAGAGAATATAGATTGCAGCAAGCTTTCAGAGAGCAGTGCAAGTAAGATAGATACGCACATTTTAAATTCACTCTGTAGACGTATATGTAAATTTTCTTCTGGTCGTAGAGGCGAGGATTGCGTGTATATTGAATATAATAATATAGAAATTGAGCTATTCAATGCTTTAAATTCTAGTGGTGAATCTGTTGTTGCTGAAATTATTAGTAACGTATTAAAGGGAAAACAGGTAAAAACTGACATTACACTATTACGTGCTTACATGGATAATGAGAATTTTGAACACATTCCAGGAGGTGGTTTATGCACTAATTGTGATCACAAGATAAGAGATAACTATCGAACACCAAGATTAATTTTTAGTTTATGTAGTAGAAATGACAAGTACTGCTACGATCAAAATGACAAAGGTGGTTTCAATATAAGAGTAACAAAGAACCACAGTCTAGAAAATAGCTTGTATATAAGCGTCTCTGACAAACTTCCTGAGCATAAGCCTGGTGAAAACCAAGCGGATATATCTGTAGATATCAGCAAAGTTCATGATACTGAGTACATGGAAGGCTTAAAGGAAAAGTTAAAAGAAAAAAAAGGCACCATATATTATGGAATAAGAGACCATGGCTGCGATTACAAAAATGAAGGTCAGTTTAGTATTAACCTAACAACTAAAGAGCCACCTACAAAAACTTTTAGTGCAATATATAATTTCTTTGATGAAAAAGTGAAAACTGCATTTTTCGGCTCTAATTATAAAGACCCTAACGCAATTCACTCTGATACTAGTCCTGTAAAGTCTCTTTACGAAAGTTTTATAAAATCAAGCAGAACAAATACCATTAGATCTACTATAATATCACTATTAGTACTATATATAATCTTATATACTCTTTATTACTTTTTTGGATTAACTCATATTTCTATATATGAGTTTTTAATTATATGCGTAAAGATAGGAATCATCGCCAAGCTATTGCAGGATAATAGCTGGGACTTTTTTTATAACAACGCATTCTCTATATTTATTAACACTCCAAAACAACTAATAGAAATAGCAAATTTTAGAGGCACTACTTCAAATGTTTTTGAGTTTCTTGATTTGCCGCTCAATAGGTTCTTGTCATCGCATTCAGTATTGTTAATAGTATCTCTTATATTTTCTGGCCCTTTGGGCCTTGTATCTTTTTGCTTGGTGATTTGGGGTTTAATCACAGTGAGCTTATCTATTTTTAATGCCTTATTTTCTTTTATTACATCTATAGCAATAGTTGCGTTATTACTTTCTTTAGCACCTATTTTTATTATTTGTCTTTTATTTGCGTATACTAGGCAGATGTTTCAAAACTGGGTTAAAAATTTAGCAAGATTTGCAATTCATCCAGTGGTCCTTTTAATTTTTATATCACTGATAAGTCAGGTTATGGATTATATTGTGTATTCAGTATTTGATTTTGAGGTCTGCTCTACATGTATACTTAATATTAACCTAAAGATTTTTAACCCTTGTATTTTTTATGGTTATGCTTCCAAATATACACCTAATATTACCGCTATGATGGCTTTTGTTATTTTGGGACACGCTATGAAAGCTTTAGTTGAAGCTTCTTCGGCAATATCTGACTCGTTGTTTGGTGCTTATGTAGCAAGCGAACCTGGAAGACAGTATCAAAAAAGCTTAATGGGAACAGTAGGGTTAGATGAACAAAGCGTTCAAAGAAGAGAAAGAGGAGATGCCTCTCAACAGTCAGGTACGTCAAAACCTCAAATACCACAAGGGACTCAAAGGTCAACGCCTCAGATACCACAACCAGGAAGACAGCAATGATAAGTAAAAGATCACTATTATTGATACTGTGTCTTGCAATCACTGGTTGTAATATGGATTGTGTCGAGCCTGGGTTGCAGAGCAAAAACACCAGCGTTAATGTGGATGTTCCAGTTCGTAAAGCCGATAAAATTCATTGGGTTGATTCTGGTCAGGTAATTAGTCAGGGTGAGAAAATCAAATTCACCCTCGATGGATCAGTAAATTTTTGCCCTTTTAAAGAAGACAAAAATCCAAGGAAAGTACTTGTGCCAGCTAGCTTTTGTGCTGATGGCTCAGAACCAAATTATAGTAAGGCTGCGGATATTAATAGTGTACCTAACAATTATGGTGTTAATGAAAGTAAAAACGAACTATGTGGTGGCAAAGGATTTGGCAGCAATAGACGTTATGTGGACACTGGAATTAAAGTAAATCCTGGTGACAAGTTAAGCTTCAGCTTAGTTCCCAGAAAAATAACAATTGATTACGACAATCCAGAAGGGAAAGGCATCAATTTTGATGACAATTGTTATAAAGCTGTAGAAAATGACCGTAAGGAAACTGTATATAAGAAAGCTACAGTGAGTGAAGTACATCAGGGGGGAGAGTTTTTTTGTGATGGTAAAGATGGTACAAAAAATAAAATACAATTTTTACCTCTTGATAAAACAAAAGCAAAGGAAAGCAAAGTGCTAGTTGGCAATGGGTATACCCCATATGATAATAAGGTGCATTTTAATAAAGGTTATATTCAAGACAACGAACCATGGGTATATGGTTCACTACTTGATTTACGCCGCGCTAAAATAGGATTGAACGAGTTATGTGATGGAAAAAACTGTAGTCTTGATGAGAGAAAAAAGTACTCCTCCTATGAGCTTAACTGTTACCATCAAAATATATGCTATACTGAGAAGGGTATATGGAACTATGGTTTAGGTCAAGCAGGAGAACGGAACTGTGTCTCCTCTATAAGGTATAAGAAGTACGATAAAGGAAATAAATGTGATATGTATTCTTATCTAGAAAAAATGGAAGGGAATGTTAAAGCAGGTAGTTTTACTGAAGATGATAAATCTTGGGCTGAGGCTCTTGTTGCAAAAATAAGCGATCCAGGTGATGCAAGTATTTCTGAAGGCAAGCGTAATGATATGAAGGGCGATGCTAAAGGTATTCAATGTCTTCCAAAAAGAGGAGGAGCAGGAAAGGAGAAAAATGATAAACTAGTATGCTCAAAAATCAGTGATAATTTTGAAGATTTTTCCTTAAAATTAAATCATGACTATCCAATAGGAAGTGTAACACCTGGTAGCAGTGTGATGCTTGCCATTGCAGATTATGGTCACTATGGAGCTAATAGAGGTGGGTACCATGTTAAAGTGACTAGATCGTGTGAATATATCAATGGCAAAAAACTGTATGTGTATTTGGGTGATAACCCGCCAGGGGATCCATCTGCTCCAAAGACTAATGATTTCAAAAAAGTAGAGAACTTAGATAAAACAAAGGATAAGGTATATTATATAATAGATGGAGGTCTTTTAACAGATGAATGCAAAGACAAAAAACCTATAACAGATGAATGCAAACCTAAGAAGATATATTTCGGCATCAATGTAAGCAACGTAGAGAAAGATGACATTACGGACAAAAATGGCAAATATTACGAAAACAATAAGTATAGTGTAACTTTATTTGTCAAAAGAAAAATTAATGATTTTATTTCATCGAATGTAAACGGGGTATTTAAATTTATAAAAGAAGAAGTAATTGGGGACAGCGTTAAAGATTCATACAAAGGATATGCAAGAGGTCTTCTTCAGGGGGTAAGAGCTTTACTTACTCTATACGTTATATTTACTGTCATTGGCTATATGCTTGGAACAATACAGCTAAGTAAATTTGATTTCATTGTAAGGATGTTCAAGATAGCATTTATAGCTTTTGCCTTTAGCGATAGAAGCTGGGAACTCTTTGGTACAACTTTATCCAGACTTTTTGTAGATGGTAGCACTTATTTAGTTGATAGCTTTTCTGGCTATATAGGGGAAGGGGGGAGAAAATTTGCATTCTTAGACTTGACAGCAGGAGTATTATTCACAACAGAAACTTGGCTAAAGTTTTTATCGTTGATGCTCTCTGGTCCTTTTGGCTTTATTGCATTTTTGGCAATACTCTATGCTACTTTTATGTTCTTAAAATGCATTATTAGCACTACGTTTAAATATGTAATATCTACTGTTCTAGTGGCGTTTTTACTGTCATTAACACCTTTATTTATCGTATTTATTCTATTTCAAAAGACTAAACCCTTGTTTGATAATTGGATAAAAACGTTGGCTCATGTTTCATTAGAACCAGTCATTTTATTTTCATTTTTATCTCTTTTAAATCAGTTGATGTATTCAGTTTTATATAACCTCACAAATTTTTCTGCATGCTATCAATGTTTAATTAGCGTAAATTTCTTATCGTATGATCTGTGCTTGATGAAATCAATACTGCCTCTTGGATACAGTCCTGGCACTAGCGTTGATGTTGCACTCAGTACCGGAGAAAGGGCTGGTGGACACTTTGCAGCATTACCTATAGACCTAATCCAGGCGTTTATATACCTCATTATTGCCGGTGCAATGGAAGCTTTTGTTTCTATATCGGAAACTATGGTACAAACACTATTTAGCTCTGGTTATGGAGTTACTGGCGGTGTTGGTACAGTTGCTAAGAGCGCATCGCAAGCTATGCTGTCAACCGTTGGCCTTGATGATAAGACCCAAGGTATTATACAGAACATTAGGCAACAAGTGGGTAAAGATCGGACGGAAGTTGACGTGAAGGATAATTCCATGAGCCCTAAATCTGAAATACCAGAACAATCAGGTAAGCAAGAAGGTCCTGATAAAAAGGAGAGGGGGAGCTCTAAACCTGAAGCACCAAAACAATCAGGTCAGCAAAAAAATCCTGATGAAACAATAAGAAGTGATCCTAGTGATAAAGTTAAAAACAAGGAAGGAAATGGAGAGAAGTAAGATATGAATGATGTTATGGAGTAACTAATTAAAAAGATATTTTAAGTAAAGTTTTAGAAATTTATTCTGTATTTGGAAAAAGTTTAGATATGCAATCACGCTTAGGCAAATGTTGGTTTAGGGTATTACTTCTTGCAGCTTATGTGCTGATCACAGGTTGTAGTAAGAACGATATGCCTTTTCCAAGGTGCATATCTGCTGACTATTTTGGTCCTGAACCTATTGCAGTAAGCGCTCATTTTTCAAGCGATCATGATGCTTTTATTCCAGAAGGTGAAGATGAAAGCGTTATTGATCCTGACACTGGTGAAATTAATTCTGGTTTTCACCATAACCAAGTGGTGAAGTGGAAAGATACTGGATTAGAAACCAATGGAGATAGCTTAATAGTGCGAGTAAATGGTGCATGGACATCTTGGAGTAATAATAACAAGAAGGAATCTAAAAAAGGCAGTTATACCTTACAAAGCTTGGAGCAGTTAAAATATGCAACTAAATTTGAAGGTAAACAAAGTGATAATAGTTTACCTAATTTTCACTTAGTTTGTAATGATTATAAACCTAGCATACAAAAATTTTCAAGTAAGTCTGATACAAGTTGCACTGTAAATTGCAAGTGCATTAATGAAGATGATAGCGCAAATACAGTATCACGTGGTGCTCCATGTTGGTTTACCAATGGTCATGGTGCTTATCTTTTGTTTCAAACGGGGAAAGATGATCCTAACGAAAATCTAAAGTTAATGCGCGATCCTCAATATCCTACTGTACATCTAGGTTACAACTCCGTGGCAGAAAATGGGAGCGGTCTTTTTACTTTAGACAGAGATAGCACTAAATTAAAAGACAGAAATTGTAACCCGGTGAAATTAAAAAAGGGATGGAAAATATATGTAAAAATATTAGATAGATATTACTTAGATAATGTAGGTGGCTACTCTTTTGAGTTCTTAAGTGGAGTGCAGCAGCCAAGTAGTTTTGGGTTTTTTGATTACATTTATAACTATCTAAAATGTGTATTATTGATTAACGAAAATTGCAAAGAACATTTTAATAGCAATGATCCTGCAGTTGCACAAGCTATGTTCGAAAATATAGCTGAAAAAAGTACGAGCTTTCACAATTTTGTTCTTTCCTTGCTTGTTCTATTTGTAATGATTTCATCGCTTCTTTATCTTTTTGGCATGATACGAGAAACTAAGCATGATATGCTCATCAGAATGATGAAAATCACTCTAGTAATAGTGCTTATATCTCCTGGAAGTTTTAGATTTTTCTATGATCATTTTCTTGTTTTATTCGTTAAAGGTCTTGAACAATTGATAAGTGTAATTACTAACTTTGCTCCCAACATGAACACCGGAATTATTGCTCAAGGAGATGAAGCTAAGTTGTTTAGCTTCATGGAGGACATGTTCAATAAATTTTTTGCTTATTCTGTTTGGAAAAAGTTTGCAGCGTTTTTACATTACCAAATGTGGGCAAGCCTTCTTATGATACCGGCAATTTTCATAGGGATTGTGCTATACTTCTTGTTGTGCTTGTATGCTTACATAATATTTCTCTCTGGCTTTATGGGTATAGCTTTTCTTATAGCTATCATGCCACTGTTCCTGATCTCTATTTTATTTTCACCGCTGAAAAGTCTATTTGAAGGTTGGATAAAATTCTGTATAAGCTTTTGTTTACAGTCGATTATGATATTTACCCTGCTGTCATTGCTGGCTGCTATTATAATGAACACCTTTTATAGACAACTAGGTTTTACTGTATGCTACAATAAATGGTTCGAGGTAAAGTTATGTGCTCCAAAATGGGTGTTTGGCGGTTTTTGTATCGTTGATAAGCAGTACTTTGGTTGGACCCCAGGGCAAATTTTTGTACCTTACACTCTTGGAGAAGCTTCTTCTCTTAACATAGATAAAAGTATAGAAGGTATAGAAAAGATAAGCAGAGAAGGTGGTACAATAAAATTTACTGGAGGCGCTGGATATATCCCGCTTCCACCGGATTACCCTAAAGATAAAAATGGTGAACATATAAAAGGGTTTCGTTATATAGATTATCCTTTCTTTAATCCAATGCCTGGAACTAAAGATAATCCAGCAGACCACTATATTGCAGAAAGTGATATGGTAGTTAGTAATGGCTGCAGTGCAAAAGATCTAGTACGCTTAACAAATAGTTTATCCCATGCATCAGAGAGGGCTGACATTATATTACTGATCAACAATATAGAGAAAAGGATAGGTGATGTTAGTGAAATAATAAAACGCTACTGTCAAGATATAAATAAATGCAATAGTTATAGGGAAATAATTAATGAAATAAGATCTTTAGTGCGGAGTGCGGTAGAAAAACAAGGTTGTAGAATACTGAAACTTCATGATTTATATAAGGATCCCAACAGTGAATACTGTCAGAAATGTAAAGATTGTGAGGATTGCAAAAATTATCAAGAAAATAGCGATTACCAAAGGGTGCAAGACATACAGAGAGGTTATTTAATCAATGCAGGGGAAATCTTTATACTATTCTTGCTTTCATTTTTAATGTTCTCCTTACGCACGTTCGTACAACAAATGGGCTCAAGTATCGCTGGTGGTGGATTCAGCGTTTACAATATATCTAGTATGTATCAGGCATCACCTTTGACTGGCATAATCGAAGGATTCAAACAGCAGTGGCAAAATTTTGCTGGTAGAGGACTTGAGTCTTTAGGCAGTTGGGCTACTCATTTACCGGATAGATTAGCCGGAGGTGCAGCTAATCTGCTGGGGAGAGTACCAAGAGTTGGAGGAGTGCTGAAATACGCTATTGATGTGCCACGTAAATTTGTAGGTGCTACTATTGAAGCAACAAAATTTGCAACATCACCTAAAAATGACGTTGATAAACTTGAGGAAAAAATCTACAGGGCATTTGGAGTTGATAAGGAAGATATTACGCATAGAAGGATCGGTAAATATTTAGAATATTACAAAGGATATGTAGGATCACATTTGGGCTATACAATAGAAGATGCTATGAAATTTACTTGGGAGCATGGTCTTGACTCTATAGGAAAGCATGGCTATGATCATAACCTACTCTATAGAGCAAAAGAATATAGGCGAGATTTCTTAGAGAAGCTTCATGATTACACTATCGGCCGTAAGAGAGAACCAGAAAAAGACAATCCTGATCAATCAAATAAGGTAGAACGAGAGTTAGGCACGGAACTAGTAAGAGATAACCATGATCAGCCACTAGAAGAAGGCGACCCTCTTCGACTACGAGGGGGAGGTCAGCCAGATAAGGTAGTACGAGAACTAAGCACAGAACAAGAAGACAAGCCTAATCAACTACAGCATGATCAGCCAACAGAAGAAGATAAGCCTGATCAATCAAATGAAGTGACACGAAATTTAGGCACGGAACCAAAAGGCCCAGATGAAATTGATGATTTTGGATCTGCTTTTGAAGGTATGGAAAAACGTGCTGAAAGAGAAGGCAGAAGAAGTCAAAATAAAGTTTACAACCTCTCACCACTTTTTGAAATGAACACTCCAGAAGCTGTAGAAAAACGTGCTGAAAGAGCTAGAAGAAAAGAAGAAAGAGATCGAAAAGACGAAGTTTATAATCTTAAGCCTTTATTTAAAGAACCAAAAAATCCAGAAGAGTACGTTAAGGCACTTTTTGAAATGAATACCCAGGAAGCTATAAAAAAACGTGCTGAAAGAGAGGAAAAAAGAAATCGAGAAGACAGTAAAAGGAAATTACCGGAACCAATGAGGAAACCAGATGCAAAAGGAGATGAGAAGAGGATTGAAGATGAAGACTAATAAAAATTTCAAAGGCCTTGATTATTATAAATTGCAGCAAGATGATGATGGCAATATAAAATTAAATAATTATGATGACGTTTTAAATGTGCGTAGGGCGAGAGTAGATCTACTATTAGACAACACACCAGACAACAATATCGACCTCACTAAATTAAATAAAGCTTTGAGTGAGAAATTTGTAGATAATCATAGTTTATTGTCTGAGTTTGATAAGGAAGACAAAGAGATTGTACAAGAAAGGATTAAGGTGTTTAGTATTTTAGAAAGTCTTGAAGACCTTAAAAGCGTGAAAAGTGAAGATCTGTTAGAGGTTAGCTTACTGCTGTCAGATCTTAGCTTCATAGAGAGAAATGTTGTACTAAATACCGATCAGAATTCTGATCTAGCAGGATTTAAAAACCTATTTATTGAAAAAAAAGCATCTGGTGAAGAGTATAGTGAAGAAGAATGTAGAGGCTTTCTTGATAATATAGATAAAATCAATACTATAATTAAGTTAGAGTTAGAAAGCAGAATTGAAGGGCTAAATCATGATGAAAAAAATGATCATGATGATTTACAAGATGAGATTGGTCAAGCAATTAATGCAGCAGGCAAATCAGAAAAAGATAACTGATGAGTCTTGTGTTTGTGTTTTTCTTACAAGCGACTCGATAGCTTCTCTCTATTAAACTGCTAAAGCCATATTGACATTAATCATATAGTATAAATAATTAATTATTTTGGAGCTTATTTAATATGCTACGCATCATTGCAGGCAAATATCGCGGAAGAAAAATAACTACAGGTAAGCATTTAGCTGCACGGCCAACTATGAGTATTGTCCGAGAAGCAATATTTAATATGCTTTCCTCAAGGAAACCTATTTATAACTTGAATGTACTTGATTTATTTTGCGGAAGTGGCTCTTTTTCATTTGAAGCGCTTTCTCGCGGCGCTAAACATGCATTCATGGTGGATTCAGATTATTACAATTTGCAACTGCCTAAAAAAACAGCAGAAGATTTTGGAATTACGAACAATGTCACGCTAATTTGTTGTAGTGCTAACAAATTGCCACAACCTATTTCAAAGTGCGATGTAGTTTTTATAGACCCACCTTACAATAGCAATCTAGTTGAATCAACGTTGAATGGACTAGCTCACTCAGGCTGGTTAAGTGATGATGCATTGATAATTCTAGAGATTAGGAAAAACGAAGATTTTGAGTGCAATAAAAACTTCAGTATAATCTTGGAACGCACCTACGGTATAGCGAGAATAATTTTTCTTTCTCTATTAACTTGAACTTGCATATACTTTTCATTGATGAGTTCCAGTTCTATTTTCGTCAAGTTTCCGGAGAAATTACTTATTCTGTACTGCCCTAGATCAAAATTTTTATTAAATTCAGAGTCTATTAAATATTCATGTGCTTCTTCAATAAATTTATTTTCTTTTTCTTCGTAACTGGTGTATTTTGTTGTACCATTATTATCCTCACGATAAACTAAATGTTCTTTATGATCAGCATGAATATTTTTATTTTCACAAACCTTTTCAGGATCGTGCTCAAGTACTTTTCTACCAACAATCAATAGCTTATAAGAAATTTCCTATGATTCCTTTTAAGCGAGTTTTGAATTTTTGAAATGTCATGACATTGTTGATACGGTTATCAAGAAACGATAAAGTATCCACAAAATCTTCTGAATAATCATTGATAAAAAAAAGTATCGTACTTAAGTACACTCCAGCTAATATTGCTCTTTTTGTATAGTAGTTAAAATCTGTTGATTGGTCATAAATGCCATACCAAATCGCACTAACAGTTCTGTATAAAAGTTTACTAGAAAAATATGTATTTTTTGATGATACAGGGAATAATAAAACATTTTTTAAAAGTTCTCTATAATTTGGTAGCTTAGCGTAATTTGAAAGGCGTATTTGAATGGCTAACTTTACTCGCTCTCGCACTTTCATATCTTCTAAATTAGAATTCCTTAGTTCAGTTTCCATTGAGCTATTTAAGTCCTCTGCTATGTGCTCCAAAGCGCTATATATTCCATTCTGAAATTTGCAAAAGCTATTAGCTAGATTAAGGTCAGTGCACACCTTTAATAGGGTTTCATCGCTTATCCCTTCAAATGGAATAACCCTAATTAGCTTATCTATTATTAACTTTTGTTCCACGCAACATTATACTAAACAGCATGTGTGATTGTACCTGAGATTTTCAAACATTCTACAAAATGCTTCACCACGTTCCTCGAAATTTTTCCATTGATCAAAAGAAGCACACGCGGGAGAAAGTAATATTGTTACTTCTTCTGTGCTATTTAAGGCCTCTTCAAAAGCCAATCTGAATGCATCTTCTAGATTGCAACATTTAACATAATCTACTTTATTCTCCATAACATTTGCAAAAGCTTCGGTTGATTCTCCAATAAGAAAAGCTTTTCTAACCCTTGTAAAATGCTTGCTTAATGATTCTATTCCACCTTTTTTGCTTCTTCCACCAACGATCCAATTTATGTTTTCATAAGATAAGATCGCCTTTTCGCTCGATTTTGCATTAGTTGCTTTGCTATCGTTCACGAAAAACACATTTCTTATTTTGCCAAGCAGTTCATTCCTATGCCTCAGTCCTGAAAAGGACTTGATTCCATTGATAATAGTGTTGCTATCTACTCCAAGTACCTTACATACGGCATATGTGGCTGCTATGTTTTCTGCGTTGGATATTAGGTTTATTTTCACGTCGCTTACTGATAAGCTATGATTCTCTAGTTTTAACGAGATCTTCTGGATCCCAGTGCCCCTTTTGTCATCCAAGTAGCTGACACTGGGATCCAGATAATTTCGATCTATACCAGTAATCTGTTCACTATAATCAAGCAAATTGTTACCTGCCAATGATATTAGATCTCTTGCACCACCCTCTGTCATCTGAGTAGTTGGCAATGGTTTTTCTTTTCTGGATTCCAGCGTCACGCGCTGGAATGACATCGGGGAATATGTTACTGAGATTGGAATTTTGTCTCCAGTGAATTTGTTGAATATATCAGCAGTAATCTCATTGTCACATCCTATTACGGCAACCTCACTACCGTTTATCAGTTTTAATTTAGTTGCTATGTAGTTCTCCATACTTCCATGCCTATCTATGTGATCTGGTGTAATATTGAGCAGTGCTGAGATGTCCACGTTAATTTCATTCATCAACTCCAATTGAAAAGAGGAGAGTTCGATTACATAAATTTCTGCATCTCTTTCTAGATCCAAAACAGGAACGCCTAAATTTCCACCAATAGCTACTTTTTTCCCTGCAGATTTTAATATGTGCCCTATTAGTGATGTAGTGGTTGATTTACCATTTGTTCCTGTGACGCCTATTACCTTCTGGTTCGTAGTTTTAGCTTCAAGAAATAGCTCAATGTCTGATTTTATTTTGCAATCAAATCTCCTTGCAAGTTTTACTATCCAATGTGGCTCTGTTGGCACTCCAGGGCTTAAAACCAATGCACTGATCTCATGCCAATTGTATTCCTTGGGATGAATAAAATTACATTTTTTATACATCATTTTTGCATTTGCTATTTGCTCTTCATGATCATCCCATGCATACATTCTTGCACCACTCTTTGTTAGAGCGTTAATGGCGGATAAACCAGTTTTACCAAGACCAAAAACCGCGACGTTTTGATTTTTGTATTTGTTTAGTTGCACTGCTAGATAACTTATGCGAACCATTTTATAAAGATATCGTACAAATTACAACAGACTTCTTTTGTAGGTTACAACTGTCATTCAATAGAAACAAAAAACTTCCTTGACAAACTCCGCCAGTCCCCTTATCATGAAACTGAAGCTATTTATTTATCTTCGCAATCTGTGCAGGTTAATGACAAAAAACTTAGGGTACTTGGCGTCTCATGTTTAATTTTTCGCACTACGTGCATCGCATGTCTTTAAAAATTTTTAGGTTTTTACCTATATAAGCCGAAACGCGCTTACAAAGCGTTTAAGACTTAAAAAACGCCAATACTGAAAATAGACAATGACTAGGGTTTCTTTTGCCTTTTTTTTCATTTGGTAAATTTCTTAATGTTTGTAGCTAAAGCAACTTAAGAGACCGAAAATGGTCAGTGCTCCTTTTTTTGTCATCCCAGTGCTCCTATGATGTCATTCCAGTGCTTGACACTGGAATCCAGTTTTCCATATAATCTCATTGAAAATGTTGTAACCACTTTCTGTGCTAGTTTGCTTGCTTACAAGCAAACTTTCCTGGATCCCAGTGTCAAGCACTGGAATGACATCATAGGAGCACTGGAATGACATCATAGGGGCGCTGCCATCATAAAGGAACCAGTGTCAGCTACTTGGATGACAGGAGAAGGCACTAGCCTGACAACCGTCATCCCGCTGCTTGTTAGCGGGATCTATGCTAAAGGAGATACTTGGATAACAAGAAATATAGGCACTGGAATTGCAAAGAGTTTGCAAATATTAGTTATTACCTGTAGGATATAGAGAAATTAGTAAGGATTTTAATAGGGATAATATGCCATCTGTTACTTTTATTTTACCTGATGGGAGTAAGAAAAGCTATGAAGCTGCAGAGGGAGAAACTCTGCTCAATTTAGCCCACAGAAGTGATCCAGATCTGCTTGAAGGTGCATGTGAAGGTTCTCTTGCTTGCTCTACATGCCACGTGATTGTTGATCCAGAATTTTATGATGCTGTAGAAACACATAACCCCATATCTGATGAGGAAAATGATATGTTAGACCTAGCTTTCGGCTTAACAGAGACGTCGAGGCTTGGATGCCAAATAAAAATCACAAAAGATATCGACGGCTTATGTGTAACCATACCAAGGGGTACAAGAAATATATCATTGGATAAACAGGGGAATCATGCGTAAGATTTTTATCTATATTATCATCTCTTTACTTTTATTTATTCCTGTAGCGTATAGTGGTTTTTGGTATTTTTCTGCATGTAAGGTAAAAAATCTTTTAGCTGAAACAATACTATACATTAACGACGAAAAGTTTGATATTTCACATGATTTTAGTGGATTTCCTTCTAACCTAATTTTCTGTGTGACAAACCCAAAATTTTCCAATGAGCAATTAACCATCTCATCTGATGCTTTATTGATAAAAAATAGATTGTTTGATAAATCAGTATATATCTACATACCAAGCAATGAAGTCAACATTGCTGTTCATGGTGATGAGAAAAAGAATATAAAATGCCACACAAACGATAGCAGCCACTTTGTTGTTAGACTAAACGATTTACCATCTTCATTGCGATTCAACAGCGTGATAGACTATATAGATACACTTCGTTACGAAGATTATGGATTAAAATGTGATGTTTCAGAAAATCAGCAAAGTGTTATAACTGAAGTGAATGATAAAAGCAATTACATTCAATTTCACCTCGATAAAGAACCAAGTGGAAATACTAAACTAGGATTTGATTTTTATACTTATCGGTATAAAAATACTGCAAGTCCTGAAAGTTACCTTAGTATCGACACTAAATTTGATTACGAATTTGTAAACCACATCTCAGCTTCCAGAATTAATTTCAACATAGAGAAATTTTTAATTCAAAGTAATAATTTTTCTCTTGCTGCAGATGGTGGAGTGCAAAATTATAATTTGGTTACGTCTTCATTTAAAGACAAAATCAACGTGGCTATATCAAATTATAAAGAATTAATCTCGTTTATGATTGGTGACTCAAAAACTTCAGATGCGTTTGAAAAATTAATGTCTTCCTTATCAGAAAAAACAACTGATGACAGCGTTCAATTTTCAATAAAGTACGATGATGATGTAGGGTCAAGCTTTATTGGAAAGTTATCCACCACTGATTTTATGAACCAGCTCAGTAAAATAATCCAATTAACCAAGGATGAGAGCAGTAGTTAGTTTACTTTTCATATTGATATTCCACTCAGGCGTAAACGCTTTTACTCTGGATAATAAACTCAGAGATAAAAGCATGGAAAAACGAGCAACAAGTTTATTTGAAATAATAAGGTGTCCAATATGTTCTGGCGAATCATTGTCTGAATCTGGATCTCAGATCGCGTATGATATGCGAGGAGCAATTCGTAAAAAAATCAATGATGGATACACTGATGAAGAGATAATCTCAGAGTTAAAAAATTCTTACGGCAATTCAATTATAATCGTACCACCTAGCACTTACATTTTGTGGTTTATTCCACTTACAACTCTGCTTATTGGGTGTTTTTTAATACAAAGATACATCAATACAACCACTTAAACCTTTTATATATAGCTAAAGTGACTTGGGTTCTCTAATTGCACATAAGTCAACAATAATTTTCACACAAATCAAAACAGCATATCTTCTCCATAATCCTTGGTAATTTTACATAAGTTAAAAGTAGCATGTGGTTCTCTCCGCGGTCTGAGATGACAATAAATTTGTCAAGCCGCATTATACCTGTTAGGCGGAAGTGGACGGCAACATATTTACCACGAAGTCTAACTAAGTTCTTGCTTGTCCCTTCCATCGGCATTGCTATCTTTATTTTCAATAAAATTATTGTCCTATGCTCTTTTGATGTTTATTGATAATAAAATTCTGTTTTATCAACCAACATCCTATGCATAATTACAGCTAATTTTCTTGCTACTGCTACAATTGCTTTTTTCATTCCTTTTTTCTTCGCAACCCCAGTTTTTTAATTTAAATGTCCTCTTGGTAACTGTAAGCATTGTTTGTGCAGCTTCATATAACATACTTCTACATTCCGCTGGTCCCATCTTTGATATGCTGCCATGCCGATCAACTTCTCCAGAAGAATATTGCCTTGGTGTCAACCCTATATACCCCAGTTGCGGATTAGCCAACGAAGTAAAGCTTAGAAATGCAGGGCTTTTTCGGCTGCATGGAATATGAAACAAGCGTAGAAAAAATGTGTACCAAAAAATTTATCGGTGATCTATGGCGAGTATGCTCAATCTCAAATTTGTTTTTCAGAGAGCCAAAAACTGTCTCAATAATCGATCTTTTTCTTAACAAAATCTTCTCATTTAGCGCCATTAATGAGTTTTTCATACCCTTTTTTTATACTGGTTACAAGCTTTAACCCTCTATCGAATAATTCGTGAAAAAGATCTTTTTTGATATATCCTTTATCTCCAAACAATAATCCAGTCAATTTCTTAGTTAAATTTGGCACAGGTATCAACGTTGCCTTTTATCACCGTAACCCCTTGAATTTCGCCAGTTTCATTGATTACTAGATGTACCGAAAAACCACCCATAAGTAGTCTTTCCAATCTTTGCCAACCCTTTGAAAACTTTGTTTCTCGAGGTCCTTTTTGGATGGCAAACAGCGATAGATGTTGCATCTATGTACGAAATCCCTGTCACTTTTGACTGTTCGCAAAACCATTGCATTAAGAGCGCTAAATACCATAAAACCCGCGATTTTAGCCTGATAAACCTACTATAGGATGGCAATTTTGGAAACGCTGATTCGTATAATAATTTCAAATAATGCACATAGAAAATTTTAAAATTGTCGCACTTGGATTGGTGATATAGCAATATTATGGTAAAAATCTCTGAATGCGTAATCTCTGGCGTCCTGGTTGGTTTTTTGCCACTTGGTAGAAGTTTTTCTGCAAAATTTTCATCGACTGTATTGCAAAAATCATCGACTATACAAAAGATTTCTGTTACTTTCTCTTTCATTGGTAACCTCCTATTTTAGGAATGAATATCAAATACCTCGGAGTTTACCCTATTTCCTTACCTTTTCTATTTTTTCTAATTTACAACTGGGGTTAGCAGTGCTGTGAGAATGGTTGAAAGCGCAAAAGAAAACCTCTCGGAAGTTAAAAATATACTGGTCGATGCAGGTTATACAGGAGAAAATTTTGCAACTCAAATAAAAACGATTATTGGAGCAACTGTAGAAGTAATAAAACGAAGTGAATTACATTCCTTTGCTGTATTGCCACAAAGATGGGTTGTAGAGCGATCTTTCGCTTGGTTAGAAAAATGCAGACGATTGTGGAAAAATTGCGAGCGAAAACTTAACACTAGCCTACAAATGGTCGTTCTTTCCTTCATTTCTCTTCTATTGAGAAGATTTTAAACAGGTTCTAAATCTTTATTTTAAAAATGTCATATTGACCACCGGTACCTAAAAATACTATTCCAATTGATCAGAGCTATCCATTTCCTTAATTTTTGTAACGTTGTCATAGGAGTACTATAACTTTAGTATCAACTATGTTTTATTGTTTTTGCATCTAAAAAAATTTAGCTTATTCAAGCAGCATTTTGCCTTTTTTTGGATGTAGGGATTTTTTAGGAATTGTCTTCTTGAATTCTATGGTATTTTGTTTAACATTGAAACAAGATTCCAGTGTCAGCTACTTGCATGACATTGTTGGTTAATGTTTTATGGCTTTACGATAGCTATACAACTTATCTTAAAAGCAATATAGTGTTTACTATACAATGAATCAAAGATAGTAAGTAAAGTCTATGGAATTTCAAATCGCTACACATTTTCAACCGGCTGGGGATCAACCACAGGCAATCGATAGCTTAATTGCAGGGCTAAATAGCAATAAAAGAGATCAGGTTTTGCTTGGAGTTACTGGTTCTGGGAAAACTTTTACTATGGCAAATGTTATTGCAAGGACAAACAGGCCTGCATTAATTATGGCACACAATAAAACTTTAGCAGCACAGCTTTATGAGGAAATGAAAGGATTGTTTCCCCATAATGCTGTTGAATACTTCATTTCTTATTATGATTATTATCAACCTGAAGCCTATTTACCACAAACTGATACTTATATCGAAAAAGATTCTGCAATTAACGAAAGAATTGAGATGCTGCGTTATTCCACCGTCTGCTCCCTTTTGGAGCGCAGGGATACGATCGTAGTTGCCAGTGTTTCCTGCATATACGGTCTTGGTTCGCCTGAGAGCTACTGCAGCATGATCATACCGCTTAGTGTTGGAAATAAAATTCGTATTAATGATTTCCTGAGCAACTTAACTGATCTTCAATACAAGCGCTCTGATGCCAGGTTTGAGAGAGGATATTTCAGAGTGCGCGGCGATATTATTGATATATTTCCTTCCCATTATGAAAATAAAGCTTGGCGTTTATCGTTATTTGGCGATGAAATAGAAGAAATTTCTGAAGTTGATGCTATAACGGGCAATGTTACCAAAGGCGTAAATAAAATCACCATTTTTCCAAATAGCTATTACATAACCCCGCGTGAGGCTTTGTTGCAGGCAATTGAACTAGTCAAAAAAGAGCTGCATGAACGCTTGGATTATTACTACTCGCAAAACAAGATTGTTGAAGCAAAGCGCCTCGAGCAACGCACTAATTTTGATATCGAAATGATGAGAACAACAGGAATATGTAAAGGTATTGAAAATTATTCGCGTTATCTCTATGGAATGGAAGCTGGGGATCCACCACCTACTTTGTTTGAATATTTACCTAAAGACGTAATTTTATTTGTTGATGAGAGTCATGTCACCGTTCCTCAGGTTGGTGCGATGTACAGTGGTAATGAGGCGCGTAAAAAGAAATTGATTGACTATGGCTTCAGGCTCCCTTCCGCTTTTGATAATCGTCCATTAAAATTTGAAGAGTGGGAGGGAGTTAGGCCGCAGACTATTTACATTTCAGCCACTCCCGGAAAGTATGAGTTGGCAAAGACCAATAATGTATTTATAGAGCAAGTTATCCGTCCAACAGGGCTTACAGACCCAATCTGCATTGTAAAACCAATAGAGAGTCAAATTGATGATGTAATTCATGAGGCACAAGTGACAATAGGGAAGGGATTTTGTGTTTTAATCACTACATTGACGAAAAAAATGGCTGAAAATTTAGCTGAATATATGAGTGAATTGAATATGAAAGTGAGTTATTTGCATTCTGATATTGGTGCGCTGGAGAGAATAGAAATTATATACAAATTAAGATCTAAAGAAATCGATGTTTTAGTAGGTGTTAACTTGCTGAGGGAAGGTCTTGATATTCCAGAGTGTGGGTTGGTTGCAATTTTGGATGCTGATAAAGAAGGATTTTTGCGATCGGAAACTTCATTAATTCAAACGATTGGTCGTGCTGCGCGTAATGCTGAAGGTAGAGTAATTTTGTATGCAGATAAAATCACTGGTTCTCTGGACCGTGCATTAAGAGAGACCGAAAGAAGAAGAAAAAAACAAGAAGAACATAATATATTGCACAATATTGTCCCAAAGACTATAATAAAACCTATATCAAACACCTTATCAAACACCTTACAGGAGAAGGCAATAGCAGAACCGAAAGTAAATACTAATAAGGATGATTTGAGAAAGCAAATGATAGAGCATGCTGAAAATTTAGAATTTGAAGAAGCAGTAAAAATAAAAAATATTATTGAAAGGTTAAATAGCACATGATATAATATATATATAGTGTAAAAATGTAAATAATTTTATTGACATCTTTACATTAATAGTTCTTAAATATTTAGTACTGTAGAATTAAATTATTAAGTTTTATGAAGGAAGTAAAAATGGTGGAAAGCTTTTCAGGTAACAACAAAGGCAGTAATTTTATTGAGGAGGGAAAAATAATGGAAAATTTTTCAGATAATAACGGAAACGGTAGCTCAATCTTCCAAGGAAAAATCAGGGAGCAAGATTTCTCTGCAGAGCAGAAGTTAAATGAACTAAAAGCAGCCATAGAGGAGCTCACCAGACAAGATTTGCTCAGGAGGCTCGAGTGTGAGCGTCAGGCTTCTAGTTGTGTCGATGAAATATCATCTCAAGCAGAGCTACATATCGGAGAAGGTGATGATGAGGATTACTTCAATTGTGAAAGAACACTGTGGAGTTTCTTTGAACCTCTCTTCAACCTTTTTGAAGTAAATGTAGATGATCCGAAAATCTACCAAATGCTCAAGGAGAAGAAAGAAAAAAATTGGCTTCTTTCGATAATTAAATTTATGCGTGACAAACTTAAGGAGTTAATCAAGAAGATTTTTGCACGCGATTTAAGTTTCAATCAGAGGTTGGACAAAGAGATAAAAGAATTGCAGGAGAAATTAGGCAGTGGTGAGTTATCAGAAGAAGAGTTTGCAAGGGCGTTAGAAAGATTAACTGCATTGCAAGATCTGAAACTCAGGTTACAAATGGCTGTTGTCGGATGGATTATTACAATGTTCGCAGAGATGTTTGGAGTTGAGTTGGCGGCTGCGGTAGAGGCATCTACAGAAAAAGAAGATAAAAAAGCAGAAAAAACATCATTAAAGGAAGAAGCAATTAAAGAAGTTCATAAAGATATAGAAATCAAGGTAGATGAAAGAGAAAAGCCTAAAGTGCCAGTTTTCCTTTTTGACGTTTCACCCGGATTTGTAAGGCCAATTCCTCTGAGCAAACCAGAGCTTGATCTTTTACCAAAACCTATAATGCCTCCTATATTTAAAGAGGTTATAAACAATGAGAACCGCGAGGTAAAAGAAACAAAACTAAAAGTGGAAGAAGAGAAAAAAGCGAAGCCGGAGGAACCGAAGAAAGAGGTGTGTCTACCGAAACCTACAGCGCAGCCTGCAACGGGTGGGATAATATTTAATTCTGAAAGTATGGGAGCATCTACTCTTTATGGCAGGAATCCAAGTAAAAGTGCTAATGGAAGAGGAACCACCTCTGCTGATAAGTCTAGCAGTATTAGTGGAAAAGAATCCAAGTCTACTGATGAGCATAAAACAGATGACCCTTTTGCTAAACTTAGAGAAAAAGTTGCTCAAAGGAATGCCCAAGCTGATGTTAAGCACGATTATCCAATTGGTCATTTTCAAGTTTCATCAGGAACTACTGATAATGGAAAATCTAGTGCTGATCAGCGTAGTTCTGCAAGTGATGCTAAAGAAAATCCTAAGTCAAAATTTACTGATGTACTTGAGGAACCTGCAGCAAGAGGAAATGGTAATACACCATTGAGATAGCTAGTGTTAGCTACTTGTGTGATAAAGAACACTGGATCCCAGTATCTGGGCACTGGGATGACACCCTTCTTAGTTGGGATGACATTCTATGTTAGAATGGCTACTAAGGCGACAAGAAAAGGTCTCTTTTTGGTACCTCTTTCTTGTCATCCCAGCGCGTGACGCTGGAATCTAGAAACTAGAGTTTTATGAAAAAAGAGTGAATAAAAATTTTTAAAAAAAAATATAAAAAAGTGCTTGCACTTAATTTTATTTTTAGTATACTAGTTACATAATATTTTTACTAGAGGATAATATGCATGGTAATAATGATAATGGTGGTGGCAATATATGGCCTTCACATGACAAGGTTGAGTGGGTTGGTCCTAACAAGGAGAAAAACAGAGCAGAGTGGGAACGTGCAAATAGCAAGCCTAATACACAACTGAGTAGTGGCAGTGCTACTAGTGCCGGTAGTAGTAAAGATAAAGGAAAAAGCAAGTAGTGTTGTTTCTTAACAATTTTTAATAGAGGTAGTTATGGATATAAAAGAGTTGGTTAATGTTTTTAACTTAAATAATTATTTTTCTGAAAGGATTAATACTAATTTTACTGTGGAAGGTAGGAAGATTGTTGGGTTATTTGCTGATGACACTGACGTAGCAGAATATCTACATAGAATAGGAGAGGAAATAATAAAACAGCAATATTCCAGTAGAGAGGTAGCAGGTAGGTATTATAACTTAAATTACTTTCCATTTGTTTTAGGTGCTAATCCTAAAAAGAAAAAAAGTAACATAAAAGGTGTAATGGAAGTAAAGCTTGCAGATTCTGCAAATCGTGAAGTAATCCATAACTTGAAGATTCATTTAGTTAATGAGTTTAGGAGGGCTGTAATATTGAAACTGATTGCACGTTTACAAAAAGCAGTAGGGATAACGGAGGAAAAAGCGCATGAATGGATAGGAGAAACTTTTAGAATAGGAGCAATAGGTAAGTCTTCTTCTTATCTATGCTGTATTGCTTTTAGCGATGAATACCTTAAGAGGAGATATGATTCAGAGACTTTTGAATTGCTTAAAGGGGAGTATATTAAAGAGTTTAACTCAAGATTAAGGGAGTGTGGACTTAAGAGTTCAGACTTTTATGACAATAAAGGTGATATATTATACATTAAAAATGTGAGTGATAAAGTAGTTAAGAGTATAGCAGAATATGTTAAAGGACGGATAGCACTTGATTTTGACACTCCAGGCGAGGAATGTTCTAAAGTTGAAAATTTTAAAGACGTTTTTAGCAGCCTAATTTTTAAGCATACGGAGAAATTCGTTGATGCTTATGGGAATGATATTTTTGTAGATGAAGGAGAAATAGGGAGTGGCAATAGTTTTGTTCTTATACCTTTAACAAAAACATATGATGGTCAGCTCGAATCTTTAAAGCATAAGGATGCATACAAAATTAATGCAGTATATAATAAGAAACTTGTAAGTGATATCAGAGGCAAAACTGCAAAACCACATGTTACTAATTGCCAAAACCCAGTTTATGCTATCTCTAATAAAGGAATTGCTCAGTTACTTCCTAAAATTATGGAGTCTGCAATTACATATAATAAAGAAAACAAACGTTTTGAATTTGCAGTTGATCCTGGAAATTTTAGGAGACGTGACTCGATAAGAGGTAGTCAATCCTCCTCAACAGTAAATTCTCCACTCAATTCTCCTATGCATGCAGGACCGAGTGGAATAAGAACACCGCCCAACCAAAGGAAAAAAGATACAGATAGTGGTTATGATAGTAATTCACCTCCGAAACCTAAGGATTCTGGTGCACAGTCTTCAAGTGGTGGTCCAAGATCATTGTTTGAGCAACCACAGACACAGAAGTGTCCCACGCGGAGTCCCGATGGAGCATTAGATGGGCCTCCCAGGGAATGGTCGGAAAGAGAGGAAGAAACAGGGAGGATGTTTCAGTTGGTGCCGGGGGAAATAGATCCAAGTCAACCCACTTGTGGTCAATCACAGCTATCTTTAGGTGCTGATAAAGGTATGCTAACAGAGGCTAATATTCGGGATCAGAAAATGACCTGTAGACCATCATCGATTCCTTCTCCTAGAGCATGGGATAATTCAATATCCTCAAATCTTGGGGTTTCTGAAGATTCTCCAAAAGATACGAAGAACATTTGTAATGAGGAACCTGAAAAACAGCAAGTTACTGATAAAAGTGATCGAAAAAGTAGTGATGAGTATTCTGAAGCAAAGTCACAAGAAAGTGAATCTCCGGAGAAGCAACATGGGGGTGGTTGGTTCTGTAAAGAAAGAAAAAAGGTATCACCTCTTAAGCGACATGATGAAGGGCGTGGTTCGGTGTGTTCGATATCTTCAAGTGTAAGTGCTCCTGAAACTCCTGTAACTAAAAAATCACCTTTGCCTGAACGATCTGCCTCAGAAAGAAGAGCAAAAAGCTCAGGAGTGACTTCTCCTGTAAGTTCTCTAGATGGTGATCCAGGCCCGTCACAAGGTACTATTTCGGGGAAAAGGGAGCCACACTTACCTGTAGAGCATAGAGCACAATTACCTGATAACTCTAGTTCTAAAAAAGCTGATAGAGATAGTGGTTTTTGTTCTATGGGTTCTCCTGCTGTGCAACATAAGGGAAGTGTCTCTTCAGAGGTTAAAGAGTGTCGTACTGTAGAGCATACGCGAGAAACTTGGGGGAAACGAATTTAGGTTTTTAGATATATCTTAACCACCTAAATGGTTTATTAGGGTTAGGGCCAAAGTCTCTGACCCTGAAAGCACTGGTGTTAGTTTTTCTCATCCATTGCAGATATTGCGCGGTACTATCCACTTGATCATCATGGCGAGCTTCTGGGAACATTAAAATTTCGTACTCGAAATCGCTGAGCCATACTGCTTGCTGTGGCAAAAAAACCCTACCAGACTCTATCACCGGAACAATTTGATAAAATCGAGTGAGTTTGTCATTGTGTGGAATTATTTCGATAATCGGTAGATCACTGTTTGCTTTTAGCTCTTGTGTTAATTGTTGACCACTCGTTTTTGCTTCGATCAAAATTGCGTGTGGCGTCCATCTTGCAGCTAGTGACAGAACTTGCTCTTTAAGCTTTGGGTACTCAAGCTTTGCTCGATATACATCAAGTAAATAGAATTTATTATCTATTTTTGCCCAGGTGGTGCAGATGCTAAAGTCGCTGGAATCGTTTGTTGAAACTGCAGTGTCCCAGCTTTGAGTTACATGTGAGAGATTATCAGGGAAATTTTTATAGCGCTTTAGCCACTCTTGTTTTATTATACCACTTGAAAGCGGCAGGGGGTTTTGTTGATATTGAGCAGCAAAAGCGTAACTCCCGAGTTCAACTTTTATCATCTCAACTTCTTCTCTTCCTCCCTCCAGGGGATATAATAACTCATTCTCTTCTCTTGAGTATAATACTCTTGCAGGTAGTGTCATTCCAGCACTTGATGCTGGAATCCAGTCTTTTGCGGTTGAATTTTCTGGATCCCAGTGTCTGGGCACTGGGATGACAGGAGGGGGGGTTGGAATGACACCAGTATGGTTATTATAGCATTTCTCATAATAGTCCGAACAGGTCATAGGAAGGCAGAATCAACAGCACGACGAAAGGATTCGAATAGAGGAATGTTTTTCCTGGCTCTGTTTTTTATAGCAAACCAATGATGCTCAATTTTGTTGAAATCTGGAGAATAAGGCGGCAGATACAAAATTTCTGCACCAACCCCTTTAGCAAGCTCGATAATCTTATCAGACTTATGAAAAGTAGCATTGTCAAGAATGACAGTCTGTCCAGGTTCCAAGATCGGTGTCAAAAATTGCTCAAACCATCCATTAAAAACATCCATATTACAGTGGCCTTCAAAGGTTAACGGAACAACTATCTTTCTTCCACTTAAGGCTGCAACCATACTGATTCGTTGAGTTTTCTTTCCAGATTTTAAGGCATAAAACCGCTGTCCTTTCTGGCAATATCCGTAGGGGTAGTCTTCGGTGTTATCAATGCCAGACTCATCTATATACACTAAGTTTTTAGGTTCTTTTGTCGCTATAATTTTCAAAAATTCAGCACGTTTTTCTTCGTTTCTTTCCTTGTATCCATATGTCTTTTTTTGCGCGTAAATCCAATTTTTTTAAGGGCTCGATAGATCGTTTGGATACTAACGTTGTTCCAAAGTTTAGCCATTTCCGATAGAGTCTTTCCTCCGTGTTCTCTGGCAAATTTGGCAAAGGTATCCCAGTCGGTAATTTTGTGATTGTAACCCCCATTTCCAAGTTTTTTTGATTGAAAGTCTCCTGTTTCTTTTCTTCTTTGCTGCCACTCCCATAAAGTAGTTCGTCCAATCTTAAATCTTGCTGCCACTGTTTCTCTGCTTTCTCCTTCGTCTAGCACTTCCATTGCTTTTTTTCTTAAATCATAACTATATGCTGCTGGCATTCAACCTCCTTATCATCATCTATCCTTATCCTATCACATCCGGACTTTTATGAAAAGAGCTATAATTGAATAAATAACCTCCTTATTTTCAGAAATCATTGGCAAACAAATGTGATGCCATATGTTTTTTGGCTTAGATAAGAGGTGCCCAGTTAAGTCTTCCAGGTGAAGCCTATGCATCACAAGCACAATTACTCCTTTTTTTCTATCGTTGAGTCTCGTTACTAAAGTCTGATCGAACCAGTTTGTGGCACGTTTTCTAAATGTTTCACTCAAAGCTTGAGCAGGGTTAAGCGGATCATCCACAATAATAAAGTCACCACCTTCACCGGTTAATGTTCCTCCAACTGATGTTGCGATTCTGTATCCTCTCTGCACTGTTTGGAATTTATATTTAGTGTTCTGGTCTTTGGATAGTTCTACCTCTGGAAATAGCTTTTTATACCAATCAGATTGCATTATGCACCTCGTATCGAGCGAATGTTTTTCGCTAAGCAACTTAGAATAACTTGCAACTACTATTCTTGCAGTTGGCTGATTTCCCAGTATCCATGCGGGCCACGCAACACTCATACATATGGACTTCATTGAACGCGGAGGCATATTGAATATTATGCGCCTTACTTCGCCAGCATTCGCTGCTTCCAGCCTGTCTGCTATGACTTTTATGTACTGATAATCATTATACTCACATCCCGGCACCACTGTTTGAAAGCACAGTTCAATGAATTTTAGAAAGTTCATGTTAGACCTCCTATAGTATCACCCAAGTAACCCCTATGGTGTCATCCAAGTAGCCGACACTGGTTCCTTTATGACGGCGTCATGCAAGTAGCTGACACTGGAATCCAGTTTTTATTATACAGCTGCTCAATGTGCTCATTACAGTGAAGTTTCCAGTGTCTGGGCACTGGGATGACATCCTTTGGTTTTTTATATGGTTATGCAAGAAATCTAGTGTAGATTTTTATTTATTTTATAAGATTGAAGTGTTACAGTAGCGAGCTTACAACACTACTGTTTTGTAAATTTAGTGAATAAAATTACTTCTTCAACTTTATCGAAGTAAAGAATTGATTTCCATTGCGGTAAATGAGCAACATTATTGAATCTTTACCGTTTTTCTTTACTGCTGAATCAACTTGTTTTTGAAAATCATTAGTATTTTCTATATCGGTTCCATCTAATTGGATAATAATGTCTCCTTTTTTAATACCACGCAACGTGGCATTACTGTTACTATCTATATTGGTAACTATCACACCTTTTGTAGGATTACTTTCTTTTGATTCTTTTGGCAGGTTTGAAACAGTTAAACCAGTTATGTAATCGGATGTTGATTTATTTTCTTCTTGATTATTACCTTGACCATCATTTGCAGATTCTTCAATCACAACCTTAATATTGACCTCTTTGCTCTTTCTAAGTAACTTAATTTGTACTTTTTTTCCAGGTTCAGTTCTTGAAACCATTTGAGGCAGTTGTGTCATTCTATCAATTTTTTTATCATCAAATTCTAATAATATGTCACCCACCTTAATTCCACCTTTTTCTGCAGGACTATCCTTTACTATACTTGCAACCAGTGCACCTTTTGTATCTTTTAAACCCAAGGACTTAGCGAATTCTTTCGTTATAGGCTGAACTTGCACACCAAGCCAACCATGTTTTATTTTTTTGCCACTTTTTAATGTGTCAATAATTGACATAGCTAAATTAGATGGTATAGCAAAGCCTATACCCACATTGCCGCCAGACTCAGATGGGGAATAGATAGCGGTGTTAATGCCTATAACTTTTCCATTTAGATGAAATAATGGCCCTCCAGAGTTGCCTCTATTAATTGCAGCGTCGGTTTGAATAAATTCATTCATAGTGCCGATACTAATGTCTCTGGACCTTGCAGATATAATTCCTGTACTTACAGAGCCACCCAAACCAAATGGGTTACCTATTGCAATAACTGTATCGCCAACCCTTGTTGTATCAGAATTACCGAATGCAACAAAAGGAAGATCTTTATCAGAATGAATCTTAAGCACAGCAAGATCAGTTCTTGCGTCATAGCCTAAAACTTCTGCTTTAAAATGAGTATTATCATTCATAGTAACTGTGATATCTTGGGCGTTTTTAATAACGTGATAATTGGTTACTATGGTTCCATCTTTATCTATAATAAACCCAGAACCAAGCAACACCACCTCTCTGTTAACACTAGGGCCCCTATCCATAAAAAACTGATCAAAGTGCTCAAAAAACTCTCTAAAATCATCAAAGAAATTATTTCTTGGCATAAAGGGGGTTTTAGTTCTATTATTACTTTCTTGTTTGATTATTTGTTCGCTTGAAATATTTACAACTGCAGGAATGAGTTCTTCCACTAAATCGGCAAGTCCTTGACCACAGCTGCATGCAGGAGTGTTAGCATCAACAACTTTTTTTGCGTTCCAGTCGAACACATTAGCGTATGAAGAAAACGCAATTAAAAAACATGCAAATATAGATAAAATAATTTTCATAAACTATTTCCATCCTTTATTTAAAATATCTAAAAAGTTATTGTTTGGTGAAAGTACAAATTTAGTATTATTTTCGGCAAATGATTTACTGTAAGCGCTCATAGAGCGATAAAAGTTAAAGAACTCTTCATCGACCTTAAATGCCTCATTATAAATTCTAGTTGCTTCAGCATAACCACGGCCCCTTATTTCGTACGATTCTTTTACTGCACTAGAGATAATTTCCCTTTTTAATTTATCAGCTTTTGATCTAACTTCCTGCCCAGCTTGCTCTCCTTCTGCTCTAATTTCTTTTGCTTCTTTTTCCCTTTCAGTTTGCATACGGCGAAATATTGCAGAACTATTTTCTTCTGGTAAATCTGCTCTCTTAATTCTTACATCTATTATTTCTATGCCAAATTTTTCAGCTTCAGAATAAACTCCACGCTGAATCAATTGCATAACCTCTGATCTTTTTTCATTCAACAAGCTAATCAACGAAAATCTGCCTATATTTTCTCTTATGTGTGCTTCTATAACCGGATATAATCTTCTAACCAGCCCTGATTCATTCCTCACAGCCTGGTAAAAAATAACAGGATTTGTTATTTTATATTTTGCATATGCATCTACTATAATACGTTTTTGATCCGCTGTTATCACTTCCCTTGGGATCTTATCAGGACTTAAATCTAAAACTCTTTTATCAAGAAACTCTACACTATTTATGAATGGTAACTTAAAATATAAGCCACTTTCCCTAACATCTCTTACAACTTTACCGAGTTGTATAACTATCGCTTGCTTTGTTTCTTGCACAACAAATATTGAATTAAATAAAACAATCAATAAAACAACAAATACAGAAACAAAAACAATTTTAATATTACTACTCATGGTTATTTCCCTAAATTTGTAAGAGGTAAATAAGAAAACATACCTTTCAGATCATCAGTTACAACAACTTTGTCTACCTTACTGAAAATATTTTCCATAGTTTCAAGATAAATACGATTCTTAACGAGAGAAGGATTCTGTCTATATTCCTCATAAAGAGATAAAAAGCGATTTGCATTACCTTTTGCTTCATTTATTACTTCATTTTCATATGCTTGTGCATCTAATTTTATCTTTATCGCTTCACCCTTTGCTCGAGGTATAATATCATTATTATAAGCATATGCTTCGTTTATAGTACGCTCTTTGTCTGCACGAGCACTTTGTACATCTCTAAACGAACTGATTACTTTTTCTGGTGGATCAATTTTTTTCATTTGAACAGATAAAATCTCTATGCCCATTTGGTATCCATCAAGAATCTGCTGCAATAGAATTCTAGTATCTCTAGAAATTTCTGGTCTGCCTTGACCAAGTGCAAAAGAGATCGTATTTTTACCTATTATTTCTCTCATGGCAGTTTCAGCAGCATTTTTAACACTGAAACCGGGTTTGTAATCCCGCACTTTGAATAAATAGTCCTTAGCATCTCTAACGCGCCATTGAACCTCGAAGTTAACGTTGACTATATTTTCATCTCCAGTTAGCATCACGCCTTCACCGCGATCTGTATCTCGCCCATAAGAACTACTTACCCCAATTTCTTCACGATTTACTTCCTTAACGTTCACTTTAAAAACCTTGCCAATAGGGTAGGGGAAGTGATAACGCAAACCAGGTGTTTCTGTATTAGAATATTTACCAAAGGTAAGTTCTATACTTTCTTCACTAGGATGGACAATATAAAAGCCAGTGCAAGCATAGAACAGCAAAATAATGAAAATGATGAAATAAGGTTTTTTGCCCCTGTTTCTGGTTAATCCATTAAGAAAGAACCTTATATCAGATACAGCTTTACTTAAAATATCTTCATTATTAGGAGTTTTGTTCCCTACCGGTTTCTTTCCCAGATTCCAAGGATTATTATCATCAAACATAATGATTGATTCTATAATTAATACGCTAATATTACTTCTTTAATAAGAAAATGCAAACATAAATTGCTATTTTATTTACAAATTAATCATCAGGATGGAAAACATGATCGTACACTTCCTTTTCTCTATGTAATATGGTCGACTCTATGGAATTTTCTGGCTTTTTTTTGAATTCTTTGTTGTCACTCTTTAAGTGCACTACGTCTTTGTGAAAATGGGAATTATACCTAAATAGTAAAGCTATTATTATTAAAGTTATAACAGCCAAAAAGATGAGTGTTCTTTTTCTATACTTCATAAATGCTGCAGCTTCTTGACCTAATTTTCTACGTTACCACAAAACACGTCAAGCGAAATTATTTGAAGACAAATAAATACTGGCAATCAATTTAACACTAACTTAAGAATCAAGGAATACAATTATAATATATTTAATTAATAGTGAGGTTTAAAATGTCACATAATGAAAAAAATTCAAATTCTGTTGGAACTCAACAAAACCAACCAGAAGATAGTTTTGATTTGAATAAAACGATGCAAAATCTACCAAATTCAGATATTGCTAATGATCACAAGAAGCTAAAAGAAAGAATGACTGACCTGTTAAAAGGAGATACAGAATTCTCTAAGATGAAACAAGGAGATAAGATTCTTGTAGTAAGTACAGCAAGTGGGTTATTTACGGCAGTACTACCACTTTTGGCAGTTGGTGCAACACTTGCTATACCGGGTGCTATAGTTGGTCTTGCTTTATATTTCGCTGTAAAAGTCGCTGTAAAAACAGTTCAATCTGGATATAAAGGGCTCAAATGGTCAGCAGAAAAAACAGTTGATGGGGCGAAATATACTGCCGGAAAAGTTAGAGATGGTGCTGTACATGTTAAAGATAAGGTGAAAGAAGGTTATGAACATTCAGTAGATTCACTGAAAAAAGGCGCTAGTTTTGTAGGCGAAGGAGTGGCAAATAAGTTCCATAAGGCATCTGGTGAGACGGACTATTTAGATAAGGTAAAAAGGTTTACTCCAGATGCAATTAAGAAATCTGACGAAATAAGAAATGATATGAAAGCAATTTTTGCTGATAAAGGAAATAATTCTGGGTTAGTGAAAAATATACTTTCTGGAATATCGTCAGAAATTGATTTAAAAATGGCAGAGAAGGCAAAATCAGGGGAGATTGAACATACTTCTGGATGGCAAGTACAGAAAGAATTCATTAATAATTTAAATGAAAAAAGCTTGCATAACTTGTTAACACAAAGGTCATTACCTAAAGGTAGTTATTTCATCGACAGTGTTTTCTCTGAACATCACGATGAAATTAAGAAGGTTATTAAAGAATGTAGAGAAAATCATTTGTACTCAAGCGTAAGCAATATGTTTGACAGAGCAGAGAAAAAAGCTAACAGGCCTTCTGTCAAAAGTTTAACTAGGTCTGTGTCATCATCATTCTCTTCACTGGGAAGAAAAGGCTCTGAACAATCTAACAGCTTGTCAAAAAGCAGTTCACTAGATTCTGTAAGGACTGATAGTACAGAGCCACCTATAAAAGTAGGAAATAGCACTTTTTACGTTGCTCCACTGAAGCTACCAAGAAGCAATTCACTAAATTCTATAGGAACTGAAAGTACTGCTACTGTCTCTGATTCAGATTCTCAGAACTTTGCAACAGTCCGTAGAAGCAATTCATCTAGTAGCTTAACTCCTAAGCTTACTCCAGTTGCTCCACCAGAACTACCTAGAAGCGCCTCATTGACTAACTTAAATGGACAAAGTTCTTTCAGTGAAGATGTTCTCAGTGATCCTATTGTGAAGCAAAACCTGGATAGTTTGAGTAACAGAACTCTCACTCGCAGTAATTCTTTTGATAGTGGAAGAGGTTCATCTGGTTCTTCTACACCGAAAAGAAAAAGTCCTTTTATTAATTTGGACTTCTTTGGCAGGGTTGATAGTGGAGATTTACCTGATCCTCTTATACCAAAGAAGCTAAATCTTTCTCAAAATAACTTATCCGAAGCTCGTGCAAATTTGAAAGAGACAGGTTATCTGAATGAACTGGTGGAACAGCCTTCTACGAAAGTAGCTGTTGACACTGACGTTCAACAGCAAGCTGCACAAACAGCTGTGAAAACGAACTAAACAAAGCTATCCACCTTCTCCAAAAGGATGTTACTAATTGAGTAACATCCTTTTTTGTTTTTAAACTATAGAAAAATCCTAGATCCCAGCGGTATGAGTACAACCGTATGAACATTGTGATTTCTCTGCTAGGAAAGGTGTCATCCCAGTGCTTGACACTGGGATCCAGGAAAGTTTGCTTGTTTACAAGCAAACTAGCATAGAAAGTGGTTACAACGTTTTCGATGAGATTATATGGAAAACTGGATTCCAGTGTCAAGCACTGGAATGACATCACAGGGGCACTGGGATGACACCTTTACGTTTGAGGCAAACTAGCTATAACACTTAACATACTACCTTTGCAAACAAATGTTCATACAGTACGCGCTGGCGTTATTTTCTCTTGATGAATAAATCTCGGTAGAGTATAGTAGCAATGCATTTATGTAGATTCTAATGAATAATTTAGTTTTGATTTATACAACTTTTTCAAGTTTGAAGGAGGCTAAAACTGTTTCTGAAGAATTGTTAAACGAGAAATTAATTGTATGTGTAAATATATTTCCCGAAGTGAATTCTCTGTATTTATGGGAAGGTAAAATTAGTAATAGTTGTGAAGTAGTGGCAATTATGAAGAGCAGGAATGATCAAGTTGATAAAATTGTAGAAAAAATCGAAGCAATGCATTCTTATGATCAGCCAGCTATTGCTGTGATGCCCATAGAAAAAGCAAATAAATCTTTTACTAATTGGGCTAATAGTGTTATTGATGTAAGTAGTATTGGGGTGTAGCCAAGTGGTAAGGCAGCGGTTTTTGATACCGCCACGCGAAGGTTCGAATCCTTCCACCCCAGCCATATTGAAGTGGGTGTGAAATGATATCACTTTTCTATAAATTAAGATTATTGAATTATATATTAGGTAGTCTAAAAGATATAATTGTGAAACTGTTTCTCTTCACAATGTATCTTTACACATTCAGCATTGTGCTCATGTTTCTCAGCAATGGTTTTTGGTATGCTGTAGAATTTTGCTCTTTCAAAAATGCGTTTTACCGTTTGTTTCAATATTGCAAGTGGTATTATGAAAATAGGGAAGATCTCGGTTACGGAATTTCTATTCGAATATTAGTGGCGTTTCTTACTCCGCATTTTCTCTATAAATTATTACTTGGCACAGGCTGGAAGTCCTTTTTAAAGGAAAAGATAATACAGATACTCAACACAAGAAGAAAAAAGGGTAGTGAGTTCAGTAACAGTAGCAAACCAAGTGGCAGTAGTTATAGTGATAAAAATAATTACAGCAATAACAGTGGTAACAATGAGTGTCAAGCTCAAGATGCAAAGCGAAAAGTAAACATGATAAAGCAGCTATTAATCAAAGATATAGAGGCAACTATAGATAGGAGATTGAATTATATTTTTTTCGGTAAAAGGAGTAAACCTCATTAAGTATATAAAAAGGCTTTATCTAGTAAGGCTTTTTAAGGTTGGCTGTATTTTATTTTTTACGTATACCGGATCACAATCAGCCAATATACATGTGTGTACAAAATCTTGACTAAAGTCTGACAACCAAGAAATTGCCTTACGTTTTTCTACCAAGCTTTCTGTTTTTTTACAGTTATAGCTCTTCCATAAAAGTCCGGATGTGATAGGATAAGGATAGATGATGATAAGGAGGTTGAATGCCAGCAGCATATAGTTATGATTTAAGAAAAAAAGGAATGGAAGCGCTAGACGAAGGAGAAAGCAGAGAAACAGTGGCAGCAAGATTTAAGATTGGACGAACTACTTTATGGGAGTGGCAGCAAAGAAGAAAAGAAACAGGAGACTTTCAATCAAAAAAACTTGGAAATGGGGGTTACAATCACAAAATTACCGACTGGGATACCTTTGCCAAATTTGCCAGAGAACACGGAGGAAAGACTCTATCGGAAATGGCTAAACTTTGGAACAACGTTAGTATCCAAACGATCTATCGAGCCCTTAAAAAAATTGGATTTACGCGCAAAAAAAGACATATGGATACAAGGAAAGAAACGAAGAAAAACGTGCTGAATTTTTGAAAATTATAGCGACAAAAGAACCTAAAAACTTAGTGTATATAGATGAGTCTGGCATTGATAACACCGAAGACTACCCCTACGGATATTGCCAGAAAGGACAGCGGTTTTATGCCTTAAAATCTGGAAAGAAAACTCAACGAATCAGTATGGTTGCAGCCTTAAGTGGAAGAAAGATAATTGTTCCGTTAACCTTTGAAGGCCACTGTAATATGGATGTTTTTAATGGATGGTTTGAGCAATTTTTGACACCGATCTTGGAACCTGGACAGACTGTCATTCTTGACAATGCTACTTTTCATAAGTCTGATAAGATTATCGAGCTTGCTAAAGGGGTTGGTGCAGAAATTTTGTATCTGCCGCCTTATTCTCCAGATTTCAACAAAATTGAGCATCATTGGTTTGCTATAAAAAACAGAGCCAGGAAAAACATTCCTCTATTCGAATCCTTTCGTCGTGCTGTTGATTCTGCCTTCCTATGACCTGTTCGGACTATTATGAGAAATGCTATAATTGTGCCTTTTCCATAACGCTCACTACCTTAGCTCTTTACCAAAGCAGCTTATGGCTGTTTGAAGCCTGCTCTTGCAAACCGGCTCCGAGGGGCCCTCCCTCATCTACTGCACAGCTTCAACACTTCCCGTGTTTCTACGACGCACTGTCATCCCAGTGCTTGACACTGGGATCCAGGAAAAAGAATGGTGTCATCCCAGTGTCCTGACTACTTGGATCCAGAAAACTTAACTTTAAATAAGTGGCTGCATAATAAAGACTAGATTCCAGCGTCACACGCTGGAATGACACCATTTTCGGTCTCTTAAATTGCTTTAGCTACAAACATTAAGAAATTTACCAAACGAAAAAAAAGGCAAAAGAAGCCCTAGTCATTGTCTATTTTCAGTATTGGCGTTTTTTAAGTCTAAAACACTGCAATTTAGCTGCTTTTAAATGCAACTCACCTTAGTTTAAATGTTTAAGAAATTTACTAAGCAGAAAAAAAGGCAAAAGAAATCCCGTGTTAGCTAGTTGTCACTCTCTAATCCTGCAAATTGGCGTACTATACTGTCTTAAACGACTCATAAGCGCGTTTCAGCTTATATAGGTAAAAACCCAGAAATGTTGTGAAGACATAAGGTGCACATAGTGCAAAAAATTAAAAACAAGACGCCAACTACGTTGTTTTCTTGCTGTTTAATCTGCACAGATCAAGATAACTGAATACCTTCAGCATCATGATAAGGGGGCTGGCGGAGTTTGTCAAGTAAGTTTTTTCGTTTCTATTCCCAATAAAAGTTTGTTATATGGTTATGCAAGAAGTTTAATACTCATAGTTTCAAGCATATACTGAAATATTTCATTAGCTATAGCAACATCTTGGCGTGGGGCTTTGCCGTGTTCTATAAACACAGAGATTGCATAGCGCGGGTTATGGTAAGGGCCATAGGCGATAAATAACTTATGACTTTCGCCCTTAGAGTTTATTTCTGGTGTACCGGTTTTGCCGGCAATTTGTATACCGCTTAGCCCTTTCTTATAGGTTCCAGTTTTAGAATTCACCACATCAAACATAGCTTTTCGAACTATGCTAAGATGCTCATAATCCACATCAATATCGGGAAAATCTTGTATTGTTTCATTCATCTTAATGCGGGGAATTACCTCTTTTCCTGTTGCAATCCTCGCTGCAAGAACTGCAAGCTGTAGTGGTGTTGTAAGCATATACCCTTGTCCTATAACTAAGTTGATAGTGTCACCTAAATACCACTGCGAATATAGCTTTCGTGTACGCCAATCTCTATCTGGCAACAATCCCGGAGCTTCTTCTTTAAACGTTCCAATCAGTGGCCCACTTCCAATACCAAATTTTCTGGCCATTTCTACTAGAGAGTCTACACTTATTTTTTTCCCTATATTATAAAAGTAAGTGTTGCATGATAATGCCATTGCTTCATTTAAAGATACATATCCATGGACTTTGCTTTTCAGGCAACGAAATTTCCGCTCGCCTATTTTCATATAGCCCTTACACGAGAATTTTTCTTCTGGTGTTATTATTCCATCTTTTAAAGCTGCAAGCGCAACTATTATTTTAAATATTGAACCAGGTGGAATCTGATATGATAACGCACGATTCACGAGCGGCAATGAAGGAGCATTCAAGCTCTCCCAAGTCTCATTTGATATCCTGCTAGCAAAAAGATTATTATCGTAAGAAGGTGAATTATATAATGCTAAAATTTCTCCATTATTTACATCAATTACCACTGCGGAGCCTTGGTGATCTTTAAATACCTCTGCGATTTTCTCTTGCAGATTAATATCAATTGTCAGCTGTACATCTTGTCCGTCTTGTTGTGGTATGCTTGATAATTCTTTTATGACGCGTTTTTTAGAATTTATTTCCTGCTCAGATTTTCCTGACTTGCCTTTCAATATATGATCATATGTATATTCAATACCGCTGATTCCTACTTCGCTTATGCCTTGCTGTCTTTTTGTATATCCGATTACATGAGAACACATTGAACCAAACGGGTAATAACGTTTATAAAGAGCAGTTATTTTTTCTGACGATTTTGCTATTTTAGACTCGACTTCTGATAATGTCTGCAAATCAACTTCCTTACCAGAACCATCAAACAAAACAACATACGAAATTTTGTTCATCGCAAGTTCAATGCTATTCCTATCTAAAATTTTGCCCCGCTTAGGCATAATAGTAGCAACTCTTATTCTATTACTATTAGATAGTGCTTCGTACTTTTGTCTGTTTCGTATTTGTAAATTATATAACCTGCAACTAAAAACCGCGGAAATGGTAAGCTGAATACCACCTAATATGAATGCTCTGCGGTTAAAGACTTTATTTTTTGTCCACATAACATTCCTTCAAAACGCACTTTTTTCCCCTCTTTTATTGTTACACTTCTGGCTTTTACCGTATTACAAACCCTTTTTTCCCACTCACTTAAGGTCACAAACTTATAACCTGATTTTTTTAGTATTTTAATAATATGAGGTAAAGCTTCAATTGTGTTTGACCTGTTATTGTGATCATGAAACAGTATAACTGCTCCATTATGTACATTACTTAAAACTCTTTCAACTAAAGTTTCTGGCTTATCACCTTGCCAATCTAGCGAATCAACTGTCCATAATATCGAATACATGTCCAATTTATTAGTATTTTCAATCAGATTATCGTCATGACATCCATATGGCGGGCGAAACCATTTTACATCTTGTTTTATTGCATTTTTAATTGCTGTATTTGTCTTTTCCAATTCTTGCAATTGTTCCTCACTTGAAAGTGATGTCAACTTCTTATGCGACCAAGAGTGATTGCCTAACTCATGACCTGCTTCATGAATTTTCTTTACTATTTCAGACGTTTTTTCATTTATACGTTCACCAAGCACAAAAAATGTCGCTTTTGCTTCATAGCTTTCCAGAACATTAATAATATCGTCTACTCTATTGTTAGACGGTCCATCATCAAACGTAAGCGCAACAAACTTATCGTCATTATTCAACAATTTTTTTATATTACTTAAATTTCTATATGATAGATCCAGATTACAACTGAGCCCACAGTATGGTAAATTAAAATTACAATCACCACAGAAAACCGCGCTTGAGTATAGCAAAAGAAAAGTTATTATCCTTATAAACATTTTATAATCAGCAAAGTGATAGGATACTATGCACTTTTTTGCTAAATTAAGCCATCTTTAATTGCTGTAGCCTTTACCTCATCACTTCTTTAATACATTGTATTAACAATTTTATATAATATATCATGATTGCAAATATAAATACCGTTGCGCTTCAGGGAATTAGCACAGTAAATGTCAATGCACAAATTCATATGGCAAATGGTATTCCAGCTTTTAATATTGTTGGATTGCCGGATAAAACTGTTGCGGAATCCAAAGAGCGCATCAGAGCAGCATTAAATTCAATCAATCTACTACTACCTCCAAAAAGAATTACAGTTAATCTCTCCCCTGCGGATTTACTGAAAGAAGGTAGTCATTATGACTTGGCTATTGCTATTGGACTACTTGTTGTAATGAATGTGATACCAGTTGAAAAAGTTCAGTCTTATATAATCATGGGTGAACTGGCTCTTGATAGCAGAGTTATTCCAGTTTCAGGTGTGCTGCCAACAGCAATTAATGCAAAAAAGGACAATAAAGGAGTAATTTGCCCGAGAGGAAATGGTGTAGAAGCTGTATGGGTGAAGAATGTTTCAATTCTGGCTATAGAGAAATTAACTGATATTATCAGACACTTTAAGGGTGAGCAATTAATTCAGCCAGTAATTTTTAATTATAGTGATGCACCCAAAGAAAAAAGATTGGTTCCCGATATGAAGGATATCAAAGGCCAAGTTGTTGCAAAAAGAGCAGCTGAAATTGCAGCAGCAGGTGGGCATAATATGCTTCTTGTTGGCCCTCCTGGTACTGGAAAGTCAATGCTTGCTAAACGCTTTATAGGGTTGCTGCCTGATTTGACCGAACAGGAGATGATTGATGTTAATATTATTTCCAGCATAACAAAAACTGGTAATGAAATATTCAAAGTAACTCGCCCCTTTCGTGAACCTCATCACTCATGTTCCATGCCAGCAATGATAGGAGGAGGAAAGAATGCAAAACCCGGAGAAATTACCATGGCTCACAATGGCGTGTTATTTCTTGATGAGCTACCTGAATTTCCAAGACTTGTGCTTGATTCTCTGCGCCAACCACTTGAAGATAGAAAAGTTACTGTTGCAAGGGCAAACGCGCATATAACCTATCCTGCCAATTTCCAACTGATTGCTGCAATGAACCCCTGCAGGTGCGGTTATTTAGGTGATGCAAGCAGATCGTGCAACAAAGCTCCAAAGTGTGGCACAGATTACAAAAACAAAATATCAGGACCATTCCTTGATAGAATAGACATATGTATTGAAATGCCAAACGTTAGCATACTCTCTCCTGAAATCTCTGTGGAGGGAGAAAGTACTAAGATCATAAGAGAAAGAGTGATAGCAGCGAGAAAAATTCAAACTGAGCGTTATAGTGAATTGAATATTCGTTGCAATTCAGAAGTAAGCGGTAAAGCATTTAATAAATTTACTGAACCAGATCAGGCAGGGTTAGAATTGCTAAAATACGTACTGAAAGAAAATTACATTTCCAATCGAGGCTACACACGCGTATTAAAAGTTGCAAGAACTATTGCAGATCTTGCAAAAAGTGAAGAAGTAAAAAGAGCACACATTGCTGAAGCGCTGAATTACAGAATAAGGGTATATTAAAAAATTAGTTTACTTGACAGATAATTTTTTTCATTATATACTGCCCTTAATGAAATTTTAACATTCTATTTAAGGAGTAGAGTTATGGCATTAACAAAATATAATTACGAACAAGAACATAGTGTTTTTCGCGCTATTTCAGAGGGATACAACCAAGCTGGTAATGAACACTGGGGAGTTACAGGTGCTGCTGGTGGGTTTGGTCAGTATATTAAGGATAATAAGTTAAGAACAGCATTATTTCCGCTTGCAGTTGCAAGTATTGTCTTTACAGCAATGCATATGAAAGCAGGCTTTGTTAGTGCAGCAAAAGCTTCTGGGTTTCTTGCTAAGACTGCCAGTTACTTTGTTGGAACAAATCAAGCAATAGCTGCTTCATTACCTGGATTTATCGGTACAGGTGTTGCTGGCCAGATAGTTGCGGGTGCCATAATGGCAATTGCTGCAGCTGCTGTTCTTTATGGAACATATCAAGTTGCCTCAAAATTAAAAGATGTTGCGTCTGAAGCATGTAAAGGAAAAGAACAAACTATACAATAACTTCAACAAAACAAAAAGGGATAGTTTTCTGTCCCTTTTTATAAACATTTTCTATTTTTTGCATCGGTTAAGTGATGTCATTTAAGAATCTAGTTATTATAATTAACGGCACTTATTAGTATAAATGTTAAGAATAAGTAAATCCCGTTTACTGTTTACGCCTATAGAAGTGAAAAGTATTTGCATATTATTAAAAAAGCGGTAATTTACTATCAAGTGAATTCGCTAAATTTGAGTAATTTAAATGTCCATTGATCTTAGTCTGCCGGAGTTATCTATATTACACCCAAGGATTACCGTTGTGGGAGTGGGTGGTGCTGGTGGAAATGCTGTGAATAACATGATCCAATCTAATTTGCAAGGAGTGAATTTTGTTGTCGCAAATACCGATGCTCAAGCACTAGAAAAGTCGTTATGTGATAAAAAAATTCAGCTTGGCATTAATTTAACTAAGGGGCTTGGTGCTGGTGCTTTGCCTGATGTTGGCAAAGGTGCAGCAGAAGAGTCAATTGATGAGATTATGGAGCATATAAAAGATAGTCATATGCTTTTCATCACAGCAGGAATGGGCGGTGGTACTGGAACCGGTGCAGCACCGGTAATTGCAAAAGCAGCCAGAGAAGCAAGAGCCGCAGTTAAGGATAGAGCGCCAAAAGAAAAAAAGATATTGACTGTTGGAGTTGTAACTAAACCGTTCGGTTTTGAAGGTGTGCGCCGTATGCGCATTGCAGAGCTTGGACTTGAAGAACTGCAAAAATACGTGGATACACTTATTGTCATTCCAAATCAGAATTTATTTAGAATTGCAAATGAAAAAACTACATTTTCTGATGCATTTAAACTTGCTGATAATGTTCTGCACATTGGCATCAGAGGAGTAACTGACTTGATGGTCATGCCAGGGCTTATCAATCTTGACTTCGCTGATATAGAAACAGTAATGAGCGAGATGGGCAAAGCGATGATCGGCACCGGAGAGGCAGAAGGAGAAGATAGAGCAATTAGCGCTGCAGAGGCTGCAATATCTAATCCATTGCTTGATAATGTATCAATGAAAGGTGCGCAAGGAATATTAATTAACATTACTGGTGGCGGAGATATGACTCTGTTTGAAGTTGATGCTGCAGCCAATAGAGTGCGTGAAGAAATAGATGAAAATGCAAATATAATATTTGGTGCTACTTTTGATCAAGCGATGGAGGGAAGAGTTAGAGTTTCTGTTCTTGCAACTGGCATTGATGGTCGCAATAATAAATCAGAAACTTCACCTATAAGTCAGAGCGAAGACTCAGAGAAAGAGAAATTTAAGTGGCCATATAGTCAAAGTGAAAGTACGCAAGACAAAACACTGGAAACAAAACCAGCTGAACAGGTAAGCGAAGGAGCTAAGTGGGGCAGCAATATCTATGATATACCAGCTTACTTAAGAAGAAAAAAATAATGCAATTTTGGCTACTCAAGTCAGAGCCAAGTGAATACTCATGGCAAAAAATGGAAAAGGATCAGGTAGTTGAGTGGGATGGTGTGCGCAATTATCAAGCTCAAAATTACATGAAAATTATGAAAGCAAGCGATCTTGCGTTTTTTTATCATACAGGTAAAGAGAAAGCAATACTTGGAATCGTTGAAGTATTTAAAGAGTATTATCATGTTAATGATCCCAAGTTCGGATTAGTGAATGTAAAGTTTTTGAAACCTTTAAATAACCAAGTAACGTTAAATAATATAAAACAAAACCCACTTTTGAAAAATATGACTATATTAAAACAACCACGTTTATCAATTGCCCCAGTTTCGGAAATTGAATGGAATGAAATAATAAGGATGAGTGATGTGTAATACCTGTCATTTCAGTTCCTAAATGATGTCATCTCAGCACACAACGCACAGCTGTATGAATATTTGTCTCGAAGGCAGTGCATTAAACGTTATAGCCGATTTTGCATCAAACACAAAGGTGTCATTCCAGTGCTTGACACTGGAATCCAGCCTTAATGCAACCACATTAAAGCCGTTGTGTTTTAATATAAGATTAGCTACTTTTATATTCACTAACTTGATGTCTAATCAAAATTCCTGGATCCCAGTGTCTAGGCACTGGGATGACATCCTTCTAGTGTACAATATTCGTACAGTTGTATACATGACACAAGGGTCTATAACTCTTCTTTTTTGGATTCCAGTGTCAGCTATTTGCATGACACCCTTACTGATGTGTCACTCATGTTAGAAGTAAATATTCTTGACAAGAAATGGTGCAGCATTATAGAAAATCCTAAAAATTTTGTATTAGGTGTCATCAATGCTTCTCTAAAAGAATTAAAAATAGACCACTATAAACCAAATATATCAATAGCTCTGGCTGATGATGACTTGCTACATCAACTTAATTTAAAATTTAGAGAAATGGATAAGCCAACTAACGTACTATCATTTCCGTATGAACAATTGTCTAATGAGTGCGATTTAGGAGACATAGCAATTTCAATAGACACAATAAAAAGAGAATCGCATGAGTATTGTATACCCATTCTTGCTCACATTGCACACATGTTAGTGCATGGATTACTGCATTTACTTGGTTATGATCACCAAAAAAAAGATGAAGAAATTATAATGAAAAATCTAGAAAGAGAGATTTTAGCTTCGCTTGGCTACAATATGTGCACGATTTAAAAGGAATTTAATAAAAATATAGTAGATGATAATAAAATATGTTATCTACAAAGGGTTTTAGCTATAAACAATAAAAGGTAAGTGATATGGTTCAGTTTTCTTTGCCAAAGAATTCTAAAATTAATCAAAAGGGCAAAATTTATCCTATTCCTGCTAGAGCAAAAAACATCAGAAGATTTCAAATTTACCGTTGGTCTGCTGATGACGAGAAAAACCCTAGAATAGACACATTTTTTATTGATATGGATAATTGTGGCCCTATGGTACTTGATGCATTAATAAAAATAAAGGATGAAATAGATTCGACTTTAACTTTCAGACGTTCTTGTAGAGAAGGCATATGTGGATCTTGTGCCATGAATATTGACGGAACCAATACTCTTGCATGTACTAGATCTATACATGATATAAAAGGTGACGTAAAAATATATCCATTACCTCACATGTATGTAATAAAGGACCTAGTCTCGGATTTGAGCCAATTTTATGAGCAATACAAATCAATTAAACCTTGGTTACAAGCAGATAAGCCTGCCCTACCAAATAAAGAATACTCTCAATCTTCTGAAGATAGAAAAAAATTAGATGGCTTGTCCGACTGTATATTATGTGCTTGCTGTTCGACTGGTTGCCCAAGCTACTGGTGGAATAGTGATAAATTTTTAGGACCAGCAATACTATTACAAGCTTACAGATGGATTGCTGACAGCCGTGATAATAAGACAGGTGAAAGACTTGATGTTTTAAACGACCCATTCAAGTTGTATCGTTGTCATACAATAATGAATTGCACAAAAACTTGTCCTAAAGGACTTAATCCAGCAAGAGCAATAGCGAAAGTAAAACAGCTCATGGTAGAGAGAGAAGGAGTTTAAGTATTATCTTTTGCATTCTTCGTAAGAGAAAAGCAAACCTTCCGAAGCGTAGGGTATTGTTAATACCCTGAACGCTTTTCCATTCGTGAAATGCATCGTATCATCATACGATTCAAATAATTTTTTGAACAACTCATGTCTTTGGTTACTAATAGTTTGAAAATCCTCTTTTTCTAAAAGCTTTTTAGATTCGAAGAGGTAAAGCATAACTTCGTGATAAGTTGGGTAAGATGCCAAAAATTTTGGGTCAAATTGAAAGGTTTTTATAAAAGCATTATTATAAAATTTTAGCTTTTGATTCTTACTATATATTACTATAGCAACCGGTAACCTCTCAAGCAAATTTTTCTGTGTAGCTAAATAACTGTTTAATTCAGTATATAATTTCTCTGCATCACTAACATCTTTCCCATACATTACTATGCTACCAGAACCTTGTATTGGAATTTTAACAAAATCGAAAACCTTAGGTTCGTTCTTATAAGTTATGACATGTCTTCCTGGTTTTGTGCTATGAGCGCTACCGGTAATAGCAAATTTCTTAGAACCATCTACATATTTATCATAAAACAAGTTATAAAATTCCACCTTTCTACTCTTGTTATATCTTAGTATTGGAAATGGTAAAGAGTTGAAAACGTTTTTATAGCTCTCCACTTCCTGTGTAAGCTTACTATTTTCTAACTCAAGTCCGTTAGCCTTTATCTTACAGTCTGAGACATTCCTTATCCATAACAGCACACCTATCACATTGTTAGAATCATCTATTATGCTTCTACCGTAACATATGCAATAAACCTCACTGTCTTTTGACTTTAAATCTAGAGTAAAAGATTTATTTATTTCCTTTGCCTCAACAAAATTTTTGATTAAGCTTTCTGATTGCTCAAAAAAATTCACAAACTCATTAAATGAGTAAAAAACAGTATTAAGCAAAATTAGTAAATTGGGAGAGAACTTTTCTATACGTTTTTTTGCATCCCAAATATAAAACCCATCATTCACAGTATCAATTAAATTATTTATGATAACATTTTGATGCTGTAAGTTCTTAATCTTATTACTAATTTTTAATTTAGAATAAGAGAGAAAGAATAATATTAGAATCAATATTAAAACCACTTCATACAAAAAAAACATAGCACTTTTAAAACAAATGTAAAAATTTGTAACCGCTCAGAATTATGCTGAAGAGGTATATAAGTAAAGATTGCCTAACATTTGAAAGCCCAATCTCTTATAAAGGTTCACAGAAGATTTCATACAATGTGCTACTATATATTTGCATTCAAGCTGTTTAGCTATCTTTATTCTTTCTAAAACCATTTGGGTACCTATTCCACGATTCCTGTAAATTGGTAAAACTCCATCACTATAAAAACCAGCTACGCTGTCTTGAACATAAAGACCGCATGTCCCAATAATTTCATTATTTAGTGTTACAAGAAAAAATCTTAATCTTGAGTTCTTATCATCATAATTTGATAATCCGCGAAAAAATGTGCTGACAATTCCAACGCCATGATAAAAAATTTTAGAAGTGTGTAGATCTAACTGTTCTAAGAGGTTGCTACCATTCACAGCATTTAACCTCAAGTTTGGAATAACATCAGCAGGTAAAAAGTAATTTTTCATATTAAGTAAAGCTTTTTTTGGTGTGCTAACGTGTTTTATTTCACACTTTTCTAAAATATCTCTTATTTTCATATGTGAATTTATTACCCATGTTGCTTCTATATCTCTTGTTCTGAGATAATCTAGAGTTTTTTGTATAGAAAGCTCGGTACATTGATCTCCACAGAACACAAAATTAAATAATGACTCCCTGGTACCATTTATTGTAAATATGATGTTATCAAATTCATCGTGTACTTCCCACTCAGATAAATTCGCTGTGTACAGTATATAATCCTTTAGATTTTGAACAATTAAGCTTGAATAATAAATTTTTTTATCCTGCATACACCAACAATAAACAATAAAAGGCTCCTATAAGAACACAGGCTAAAATTGCAGCTATAACGTCATCTAGCATAATACCTAAAGGACCTTTGGTATTTTTATCGATTAAATTTATAGGCCACGTTTTTATTATATCAAAAAACCTAAAAGAAAAAAAGCACAACAACAATGAAGAACAATTCATCTCTTGGCTTAACAATATCGAAACTAAAAGTATCGTCAGCAATTGACCAACCACTTCGTCAATTACTACCTCTTTTGGATCACATGAAGTCTTGTAATGTTTTATATAATTACCTGTAGACCATAATCCAATTAAGAATAAAAAAGAAATAATTGCTGCACCTAAAATTTTGTTGCTCAGGATTACAGGAACAAGCGGAAAAGAAGCCAAACTACCCACAGTACCTGGCATTTTTTTTACTGTTCCAGACAGCCACCACGTTGATATTAATTTATATAAAAATTTCACAATATATCCAAATACAAAATTAACTTATAAGAACAGAAATAGTATCCTCTATAGAGGCGCTTTCATACAATAATCTATAGACCGCTTCACATATAGGCATTTTTATCTTTAGCTTTCCTGCTAAATTAAATATGGACTCAGCAGTGCTAAAACCTTCAATCACTGACTTGCCTTCTGACAAAATCTGCTGAACATTAAAGCCATTGTCACTATTACCTATTTTAAACCCAAAAGATAAGTTTCTTGAATTCAAGGATGTGCATGTCATAATTAGGTCACCCAGACATGCTGGCCCAAGTAGTGTATTTATATCCACACTACCGTCACCAATTTTTGCTGAGTATAAAGCCTTAATTTCGCTCATACTTTTCGTAATCAATGCTGCATGAGCATTAAACCCAAGTTTACTACCTAGAACAATCCCACACGCTATAGCAAAAACGTTCTTTAACGCTGCACAAATCTGTACTCCTATAATGTCGTTACTAAACTCCAATTTAACATTTTCTTGTTGCAGCTCTGATACTAGCTTTGAACCTAATGTGTTATTTTGGCATGCAAGAACCATTGAATAGGGTAATTTTCTTGCAACTTCTACAGCAAAGCTAGGACCTGAAAAAATAGCAATAGGATTGTTAGGTAAAATTTCATTTACTATTTCACTAGGTAATTTTAATGTAGACTTTTCTATTCCCTTACAAGCTAAAATTATTGCTACATCTTTTTTCAGATTACAATTATGCAATTGCTGACATACCTTCCTCAGAGACTGAGTGGGAACAGCGAGGATTGTTACTGAAGCATTAATTGTGTCTTCAATAGCCAATTTTACTGACACATTATCAGAAATTCGACAACCGGGTAGCTTGTCACTTTCTCTTTTCCCGTTGATTGATTCAAATGTAGTTTCATTGCGAGTCCACAAAATCACATCTTTCTTACTACCTAATGAAATTGCGATTGCTGTACCCCATGCACCAGCACCTAAAATTGATATTGCCACACAATATTCCTGAAAATATTACTTATACTTTAAAATAGTAGGATAAGTAAATTAAAAATATAACACAGACATATAGAATAGTTAAATATTTATTAACCGAAGTATTCTTTTAATAATAGTAACTTTAATTCAATATTTACTAAAAATATTATTACTATCATGGTATGTCTATTATATTTTAGATCTATTTATATAACTTTGGAACAATATATTTACTATTAATTAATAAGTGTAATTTTGATCATTTGTTAATAAAAATTTGATTTATTACTTTCCTTAGTTATATATATTACTAAAATTATAAATTATTTATGGGGTGTAAAATATGCGTATATTATTAATTGAAGATGATCAAGTAAGTGCAAAGACTGTGGTTAACGCCTTAACTTCTGATGGACATTTCTGTGACGTTGTTACTTCTGCACAAGATTATAACAATAATATGGTTTCCTCAAACGGAGATTACTATGACCTAGTTATTTTAGATATACACTTGCCTGGTGATATTGACGGATATGATATATTGCTAAGACTAAGAAGTGCAAAAATCAAAGTTCCTGTCTTAATACTTTCATGTATATCCGCTGTCAATCACAAAGCTAAAGGACTCGGGTATGGTGCCGATGATTACTTAACCAAACCATTTCATAAAAGTGAGTTATTAGCTCGAATTAAGGCCATAGTGCGTCGTACTAAAGGCCATCCTGAATCGGTGATAAAGATTGGTAATATAAATATCAATTTTGATCACAGGATTGTTGAGGTGAAAGGTAAAACGGTTCACCTTACTAATAAAGAGTATTCTATGATAGAATTGCTAGCACTGCGTAAAGGAACAGTATTAACAAAAGAAATGTTCTTAAATCATCTTTACAATGGCTTAGATGAACCTTCAGATAACAAGATAGTTGATGTTTTTATGTGCAAATTACGTAAGAAACTTGAAAGTGCAAATGATGGAAAAAGCCACATAGAAACCGTTTGGGGCAGAGGGTATGTTCTGAAAGAGTATATTGATGATGATGAATATTCTAATGTTAATGTAGGCGAAAGTAGTGATGGCTATCAAGCAGAACAAGTGAAGGACAACGCATGAAATGCCTACACATTTAAATATAGCATGGCTTATATCGCACGTATCATGTGAACGCCTAGGTGAAATATAAGCCGAGTTCTGTTTATGTAGCTATTTATCTGGAGTAAATGTTACCATTTACCGCATGCGATTTACCCGAGTAGATATGAGGAAAACATAAAATCTACTTCTATTTAATCTTGCTCCTAGTGTTGGTTACTCGACTACCAATATTGCCATTGCCATGGTGTGCTCTTACCACACCTTTTCACCCTTACCTAAAAATATTTTAGGCGGTAATTTTCTGTAGCCCTATAACTGGAGTTACCTCCGGCGGGCATTACCCGTCACTATTTTTCCTTGGAGCCCGGACTTTCCTCTGCTATGTTTATCACACAACAGCAGCTACTTATTTCACCTAGGAATTATACTTTAACATGAAAATCACAAAAGCAAAAGACAATTTCCTAACAGTCTACATATTAAAAACATTTAGACAAATAGCTAAAGGTGATATTCCGGCACATCATCACTATCCCAAGATAAGCTTTTTTCACTTTTAGACTCCGCTTCAGTTAGTCAAGAGCCTGGTCCACCGCTTGAAGACGATGAGCTACTTCTTGATCGACTACTACTTTCTACTGATATACTATTTAGCACTGTTTCAGATTGATATATAGTTCGCATTCTGTTACCAGTGGTAAAAATTTCTTCATCGCTACTTGAAGATGATCGCCTTCTATAACCCAAATCAGTTAGTTCTAATACAGGAGCAGCATTACGACCCTTAACATATCTATATGCTATGAATCCTATAATTCCAACAATACCTATTGCTCCAACCAAAGATCCCCCTATCATTCCTGCCTTATTAGACCCTATAGCAAGTTGAGTAGGTTGTGGTGAAGAAGTAGACTGAGGAAGTAAAGTCGTGGTGAATATAGGAGTTGTTGACTCTTTTGTTCTAGTACTTGGTATACTAAATACTGTTTGTGTAGTTTTCTCTGAGCTTGTTGTTGGCGCAGTTGGTTCCACTGTTACTGTGCTTGTTTGAGTCGTTGACTCTGTTGAAGGTTTATTCGTTGTAGAAGTAGGTGCAACGGCTTCTGTTGTTGGCTTCACTGTTACTGTACTTGTTTGAGTCGTTGACTCTGTTGAAGGTTTACTCATCGTAGAAGTCGACGCACCAGTCGCTGCTGTAGGTTTTACAGTACTTGTCTCAGTCCCTGAAGTTACTATCGGCACACTAGTTGACGTTGTAGCAACCGTGGTCGCTTGTGAAGTAGTAGTTGTTTTTGCTACTGTCGTTGACTCCGTTGAAGGTTTACTTATTGTAGAAGTAGGTGCAACGGCTTCCGTTGTCAATTTAGTAGTCTTCACAGCGTCGGTTTCTGCTGTGCTAGTAATTGCAGCAGTCGGCGTTTTCTTAGAAGTCACAACCGTTTCTGCAACAGTTATAGGAGCCACGGTACTACTAGAAATAATATCTGGCGTTAATCGACCGTTAATGATATTAACAAAATCACTGAGAGTTTTGATGCTATTTGCCGGTATTATTGTTGCTTCAGAAGATTTTCCAGAGCCGTTTTGATTAAAAGTTACAATATTTTCTCCACTTACCGCAGTTACGATAAAACCACCCTGACCGTTGCCTTTAATATATAATTGCTCTATAGGATCTGTAAATTGATAGATAGGAAAATCTGACACTGATCCATTTTTAAGTAGAGTTGCTATATGTAACCTCTGCTCATTAGCTGATTGGTCATTTTCAAGAAAAGCAACTAGATCATTTCCTTCCGTTTGTTCAACATACTGCAAAAAGCTTATTTCATGTTCTCTAGAAAGAGATAGTGCTTTATTATCTATTTGACCTTTTCGATTACCAAGTAAAAAGCCATTAACTCCATCCTTCAGACCCTGAATCACTTTAGCCATATCAAATTTAAAAATACGTGTTTTTCTCACCTCTTGATTTTCCTTAGTAATCCTTTTGCTCACTTGCGAATAAAGCATCGTGTTTCCATTTAATGCCAATTGCCCCTGATTATCAAAATTGAACAATTTTCTTTCTGTAACACCTTTTTCTCCAGTCAATACCTTAAATTTTCCGCTCTCGCTTGACTTTAAGTACCAAGAAACTAAAGTTTGATCCTTTAAGTTATGGGCGATTACAATTACGTCACCATTACCAACTTTCACTGCTCTTGGTTGAAAGTAACTATTGCCCACATTTGCAAGACTATTATTATCAATATTCTTTTGTAATTTTCTTTTATCTAAATGTTCAACTGAAGGAGTATTAACTGATTGTTTAATTCCGTAAGTATTAAAAGATAAGCCTTTAACGCATTTTTCTCCTTCTTCGCTAATTCCTTCTTCAGGAAAGATAACTCCAACTTTATCTATTTCAGATGAATCTTCTATTAATGTGAGAGATAATTGATCTTTGAATTCATTTGCTACGCTGATATTTGTACCACATTCGTATGTTTTTGATTGATATAATGGACTAATAAGTAATTTTACTTTACTGCTCCCATTACCATTATCTTGATAGCTGAGTCCGTAAGCAACTCCATTCCCCTCAATTAATTCTACGTTTGTTGGATTAAAACCTATCGCTTCTTTAATTTCCGGTGTATTTGAGTTGATCCGAGCAATCTTCTTAATATAGACATAATTTTATTTAAAATATTAATAAAATGCTATTATGATTACTCCTGTGTGTTAATGTCAATGAAAATTTTAACTAAAATTAAAAAATTAATATAATATTTTATACTAAAAGGTAAATATAAGCTTGAAGAGGGCTAAGAAGCTTTATGCTATTTCTCAAAAAACCAACAATTGCAATCATTGGTTCTACAGGTATAATCTGTTAAAGTTTACACGAGTCTCATGAATGATAGAAAAAGAAGAGCAGTTTAGTTTTACATCAGAAAACCTCAAGAAAGCGGGAAAGTTTATAGAGATGTATCCCAAAGGTAGAGAAGGTAGTGCTGTTATGCCTTTACTATATCTGGTTCAAGAGCAATGCGGATGGGTTTCTGAATCTGCTATGCGTTATGTTGCTGATATGCTGCATATTCCACATATTCGTGTATATGAAGTGGCAAATTTTTACACCATGTATAATTTAAAACCAGTAGGCAAATATCTAATACAAATTTGTAGAACAACTCCTTGCTGGTTGTGCAATAGTGAAGAAGTTTTAAATACCTTTAAAAAAAAACTTGGAATCAATATCGGTGAGACTACTAAAGATAATTTGTTCACTTTAAAAGAAGTTGAATGCCTAGGTGCATGCGTTAATGCTCCCGTTGTGCAGATCAATAATGACTTCTATGAAAATCTTACTCCTGAGAAAGTAGAAAACATCATAACAGAACTTTCAGGCAAATAGATGAAAGAAGAATTTTCATTCAAGAGAATCAAGCAATCAGGTTCTGCAAGAGTTGGAACAATTAAAACTCCAAATGGAAGCGTAGAAACACCAGCTTTTATATTCTGTGCAACAAAAGCTGCAATTAAAGCTGCAGATATTGAAAGAATAAGTGAAGCTGGTACCCAAATCATACTTTCCAACACCTATCACCTAATGCTTCAACCAGGAGAGAATACTGTTGCAAAACTTGGTGGTTTGCGCAAGATGATAGGATGGAATGGGCCAATGCTAACTGACTCAGGTGGATATCAGATATTTAGCTTAGGCCACGGATCAGTTTCGGAAGAGATAAAAGGAATAAGAAAAAAACAAAAAACTTTGATCAAAATTAATGAGGATGGGGCAATTTTCCGTTCTTACATTAATGGTAAAATTTATTGCTTAACTCCTGAAAAATCTGTACAAATTCAACAGAAATTAGGTGCAGATTTAATCCTAGTTTTAGATGAATGCACTCCATTTCACGTAAGCAAAGAATACACAGCAAAATCAATGCTCATGAGCCACAGATGGGCTGAACGTTCTTTAAATGAATTTGAAAAAAACAATAATGGCAAGCAGGCACTGTATGGAATTAGTCAAGGCGGAGTGTATCAAGATTTACGTAGAGAAAGTTGTGATTTTATCAACGATTTGCCATTTTTTGGTCAAGCAATAGGTGGATCACTTGGTCAAAGTAAAGAGCAGATGCATGATGTAGTTTCTTTCACTATGGACCACCTGAAAAAAGACAGGCCTACTCATTTGCTTGGTATTGGTGGAATTGTGGACATATTTCGCGGAGTAAAGCTTGGAATTGACACGTTTGATTGCGTGCATCCAACCCGCTTAGCAAGGCATGGTGGCGCACTTGTTAAAGTAAAAAACAGAAATTCTATTTCTTCAAAGTGCAAAGAGCATATTAATTTGCGGAATCAACGATTTGAGCTGGACAACAACCCAATTGAAAGTGACTGTTTATGTTTTACCTGCAGAAAACATTCAAGAGCTTATATACACCATTTACTGAAAGCTAAAGAGCTCCTGGCTTACACGCTCGTTACCATTCATAATATTTTCTTTATGAATAAGTTAATGGCATCAATAAGGCAGGCTATATTAGATGATAGGCTAGATCGGGAGAAAAATAATTGGATTAGTGAGATACCATTACACTGTGAATTATACACCTAGTTCATATTTTTCTACGCTTATTTTATATTCCCTAAAACAGAAAAAGCCTTCCTCTTCCTACTCTTTCTTCCTTGGCTAATCCATAGTTAGCGTCTTTTGCACATGTGCGTTGCATTTTTTAATCTTCTTTAAAAACTTGACAATACATGACAACACTGGTATGTTAGAAATATAGTTTTTGTGAGGTATTTATGGTTAACAATAAAGAAAAACATCAAATAGCGTTTTGCGTTTCAGCCGTTACATTCTTAGCTGGGTTATCATTAATCGCAACTGCAATTGCAGTGGGTACCGTACCTGCTATAGCTGCTTGTCTAGTGATAGGAGGAATTTTGACTGTCTTGTCTGGTGTGCAAGCAGTAGAAAGCTATTTATTTTTACGAAACAGCGAGAAAACTTTGAATAAACTGATAAGTAATATACGCGATGAACCAGAAAGCAAACTTTTTATAGAAAGGATTTTGCAACCGTTCATTGAACTTTTTAGTGAGCTTAAGCAACATAATTAAAGTACACTAAGCTTTAAGCATAGAAACCACTTTATCGTAACTTGGCAATGATTCAATTTCTCCAATTGCAGCTAGAGTGGTTTTTTCATGCTGAGATAACAATTCTTCTGCTGCTTTTTTTACGTTAGCAGTGGTAACTGCACTAATTTTTTCTATTAATTCATTTTTACTGATGTACCTATTATAGTTACCGTAGTAGTGTCCCAATGTTTCAGCACGTGAGCTAACACTTTCGCGTGACATTAAAATTTGGGATTTTACTCGCTCTTTCACTCTATTTACTTCTTCTTCCTTCAGATCATCTGTAGACAACTTCTTCAACTCTGTCGTTATAGATTTTAAAAGCTTATCTAAGTTACTACTGTCTGTACCAGCAAAAATGGAAAACATTCCTGTATTAGTATAGCTGGAATTAAATGAATAAACAGAGTAAGCTAATCCCTGCTTTTCCCTTACTTCCTGGAATAAACGTGATGACATTCCGCTCCCTAATATAGAATCAAGCACTTGAAACGTGTGATATTTATCGTCATGGCGAGAAACACTAGGTAGACCAATTAGCAAGTGTACCTGATCTAATTTACGATGTTCTAAATACTCACCACCAGTACAGCTCGCATTTTGGCTTTTTTTCAGCTTTTTAGAATGAATCTTTGAGAGAAAATCTTTGGTTAATGCAACAACTTCTTCATGTTCAACATTTCCTGCAACGGCAAATAGCATATTCTCACCAAAGTAATGCTCATTTATGTAATTATCTAGATCTCCTCGAGTAAAAGATTTTACAGTATTTTGCGTGCCTAAGATTGACCTACCAAATGGTTGGTCTTTATAAGCTGCCTCAAAATATTTGTCGAAAATAATGTCACTTGGTGAATCATTAGTTTGAAAAATCTCTTGTATTACAACACCCTTCTCACGTTCCAATTCATCTTCTGGAAACGTGGAATTCATCAATATATCTATTAATATATCAATACCAGTTTTTATGTCTTTCTTGAGGACTTTTGCATAATAGGTGGTGCTTTCCCTACCGGTGCTAGCGTTGAAAACTCCACCTATGTCATCAAAAGCTTTTGCAATTTCAAAGGCAGTTCTTGTCTTCGTCCCTTTGAAAGCCATGTGTTCTAAAAAATGGGATATTCCATTTTGCTTTGCACTTTCTGCTCTACTGCCAACACCAACTCGTATGCTTAAAGCTACGGAATCAATATCACGCACCTGCTCAGTTATTATGCGCAGACCATTATCTAATTTTGTTACCCGGGGTATATTCATCTCATATATTCTTCTAAGTTCTCTTCTGCAAAATCCCAATTAATCAAATGATCAAGGAAAACTTTTATGTAGTCAATTCTACGGTTTTGACAATCTAAATAATAGGCGTGCTCCCACACATCCATAGTGAGTAGTGGCACTTGGCCATAAATTATTGGCAAATCTGCATTTGGAGTCTTGGTGATTTTGAGCTTTCCTAACCTACCTTTTTCGAGCACTAACCATACCCATCCACTGCCAAACTGGCTTACTCCATGACTCGAAAATTCTTCATAAAATTTATCAAAGCCACCGATATCGTCTTGAATTTTTTTTGCTAGAAGACTACCATCTTTAGGCTTACCACCACCATTTTTTTTCATTGAATTCCAATAAAAAGTATGGTTCCAAACTTGTGCTGCATTATTAAATATAGGCAAGTTGCCGCTATTACCATGCACTTTTGTTATTAATTCCTCAATTTTTACATGTTGATAATCCGTATTTTCAACTAGCTCGTTGAGTTTATTTAAATATCCTTTATGGTGCTTATCATAATGAAAATCTAAGGTTTTTGCAGATATATAAGGCTCCAAAGCTGTTTTATCGTATGGTAATTCAGGTAAAGTAAAACTCATAAAAACCTCTTTATTTCTAACCTACTTGGATGGTAGGGCAATATATGCTTTTGTGCAACATATAATTAATAGCTAAAACATTTAGGTATCTATTGCATTATTCTAAATTATACTACAATAACGATTATTATATAAGCCATAGAAATGGATTAAATGCAAAAGTTACTTGACACCCTTCGCCAACCCCCTTATCATGAAACTGAAGCTATTTATTTATCTTCTCTGTACAGGTTAAATGACAAAAAAACTCAACGTATTTGGCGTCTCATGTTTAATTTTTTGCACTATGTGCACCTTATGTCTTCACAACATTTCTGGGTTTTTACCTATATAAGCTGAAACGCGCTTATAAGTCGTTTAAGACAGTATAGTACGCCGATTTGCAGGATTAGAGAGTGACAACTAGCTAACACGGGGTTTCTTTTGCCTTTTTTTCTGCTTAGTAAATTTCTTAAACATTCAAACTAAGGTGAGTTGCATTTAAAAGCAGCTAAATTGCAGCGTTTAAGACTTAAAAAACGCCAATACTGAAAATAGACAATGACTAGGGCTTCTTTTGCCTTTTTTTTCGTTTGGTAAATTTCTTAATGTTTGTAGCTAACATGAACAAACATTTGAGAGTAACTTCTGCTAGTAGGGTGTCATCCCAGTGCTTGACACTGGGATCCAGCTTTCTTTATAAATTCACCAAAAGTGCTTCATTCTATAACGCAAAACCCATACTCACCAAACCCAATGCATTACTTGCAACTAAGTTTCCTGGATCCCAGTGTCTGGGCACTGGGATGACAAAAAAAGGAGCACTGGGATGACATCATAGGGGCGCTGGCCTGACAATCGTCATTCCGCTACGTGTTAGCGGGATCTAGAGATACCGTGACGGTATGACAAGGGAGAACAGTTGTATTCCTGCACAATTTATTCTCATGACAAAAACGTCTTAACTTTCTCTCTACTTTTTCTGGGTAAGGTCAATTTTGTGAAAAAATGGATTGAATTATAGGCAGATTTGGCTATTATTTGTAATACATGGGTATTAGGTAAAATGTTTAAATTTGATCCTTTATTATTAGCTCGAATTCAGTTTGCCTTCACAATAGGCTTTCACATTATATTTCCTGCTTTCACGATCGGGCTTGCAAGTTTTCTAGCCTTTTTGGAATGGTGTTGGCTTAAGACTGGTGATACACGTTTCCGTGATGTTTATAAATTCTGGATCAAGATTTTTGCCGTTGCTTTTGGCATGGGAGTGGTATCTGGAGTTGTAATGTCATATCAACTTGGTACCAATTGGTCGATTTTTTCTGACCGCATAGCCAATGTTCTCGGCCCTCTATTTTCCTTTGAGGTTTTAACAGCCTTTTTTCTGGAGGCATCTTTTTTGAGTATTATGCTATTTGGATGGAATAGAGTAAGTTCTCGTATGCACTTTGCTTCTACTTGTATTGTTGCAGTGGGAACGCTTATTTCAGCTTTTTGGATTATTGCAGCCAACAGCTGGATGCAAACACCCACTGGATTCACGATTGGTGAGAATGGTCTCCTATATCCAACCAATTGGTTAGAGATTATTTTTAATCCTTCTTTCCCTTATCGCTTTATTCATATGGTAACAGCAGCCTATCTTACAACAGCGTTCGTGGTGGGCGGTGTAGGGGCGTTTTATCTTTGGAAAACGCGACATGCTCCTCAAGCAAGAATTATGTTTGGTATGGCAACCATTATGGTAGCTTTAGCTGCACCATTTCAGTTGTTTGTGGGGGATAAGCATGGATTAAATACTCTAAAGCATCAACCTGCTAAGATTGCTGCAATGGAAGGTATATGGGAAACCGAAAAAGGGGCTAGCTTACTTTTGTTTGCTTATCCAGATCAGCAAAACGAAATTAATCACTATGAAATAAAAATTCCTAATCTTGCCAGCTTGATCTTAACACATGATTTTTTAGGAGAAGTAAAAGGATTAAAGGAATGGAAAAAAGAAGATAGACCGCCTGTAGTATGGGTATTTTGGTCCTTCCGTGTAATGGTTGGAATCGGAATTTTAATGATTATGATTGGATTAATTAGTGTTATACAATACTTTCGTGGCAAGTTATTCCAAAGTTGTTTCTTGCATGGACGGTGGATGTTAATGATGCCGTCTGGGTTCATAGCATTACTTGCAGGTTGGTTTACTACTGAAATTGGCCGTCAACCTTACACTGTATATGGAATTATGCGCACAATTGAATCATTTTCACCTGCGATTACCGGTCCTCAGGTTGCATGGTCTTTGATTGCATTTATCGTTATGTATACCCTTATATTTGGAGCAGGTAGTTACTATATTCTGAAACTTATATACAAAGGAATTCCTGTCATTAAAGAAGAGCAATTTTATAAACACGGTATTGGAGCTTCAGTGATTGATGCTGGTACATCTGGAAAGGACAACAATCATGTTTGATTTTTCTTCCTTAATTAATTTACCCCTAATCTGGGGATTACTAATTGCCATAGCTGTTTTACTGTATATTTTAATGGATGGGTTTGATTTAGGTATTGGTATTTTACTTCCTTTTGCACCGTCAGATAAATGCCGTGATCACATGATAAGCTCAATTGCACCATTTTGGGATGGAAACGAAACATGGTTGGTATTGGGTGGTGGAGGGTTGTTTGCTGCTTTTCCTCTTGCATATTCAATATTAATGCCTGCTTTTTATATTCCAATCATTATTATGCTGCTTGGCCTTATAGTGCGCGGAGTATCCTTTGAGTTTCGTTTTAAGGCAGAAGGAAAATACAGGCGATTATGGGATTATGCCTTTCATTTTGGGTCACTTGGTGCTGCATTTTGCCAAGGCATGATTTTAGGTGCATTTATACATGGTGTAGAAGTAAACGGACGCAACTTTTCTGGTGGCCAATTTGATTGGGCAAGTGCTTTTAGTGTAATGACAGGCATTGCTGTGATATTTGGATATGCACTTTTAGGTTCTACATGGCTCATAATGAAGACAGAAAATATAACACAAGAATGGGCACGCAAGGTTGCTTCTTATACGCTTGGTTTTGTAGGTATTTTCATGGGACTAGTGAGTGTAGTGACACCATTTTTAAATGAACGTATTAAAAACTTTTGGTTTAGCATGCCAAATTTTTATTATTTATTTTCTATTCCATTACTCACATCTTGGCTATTTTTCATGCTGTGGTTTGATCTTCAGAATACTAAACGGGAGTACCGTCCATTCTTTCTCAGTATTGCTATTTTTTTTATGGGATATTTAGGTTTAGGAATTAGTATCTACCCATGGATTATACCTTTTCAATATACCATTCTGGATGCAGCTGCTTCTGGGCCAAGTTTATCTTTAATGCTCATTGTTATAATACCGCTTTTACCAATCATTTTAACTTACACTGGTTATTGCTATTATGTCTTTCGTGGAAAATCAAATTATGAACACACATATTAAGGAGTTAGTGACCTTATGGTTAAAACGTTACCCTTAAATCAAGCAGTCGTTCAGGCAATGGCGTCAACTTAAGAGCCTTCATTAGCAAACCCTCCTATGGATTTTCTGAAAAGTTTTTGAGTATATTGTATTTTTAATTTGTAGAATAAGTTTTTTTCCTTTTTGCATGCTAACCAAAAAGGTTTCTGTCATCCTTCTTGTCATATAAGTAGCTTGACGCGGGCATTCAGTTTTCTTTATAATTTTCTTTGTGAAAGAACAAAAATGCTTATTTGTAACCATAGCTGGCTTACCAAATGCTGGGAAGTCTACATTAATTAACAGCATCATAGGCAAGAAAATTGCAATTGTCACCCCTAAAGTGCAAACAACAAGGACGCAAATAAGGGGTGTTGCAACATGCAACAACACACAAATTGTCTTTACTGACTCCCCAGGAATTTTCTCAGCAGAAACAAAACTTGAAAAAGCTTTAGTCAAATCTGCATGGTCGGCAGTTAAGGATAGTGACATCACTTTGTTGCTTGTTGATGTAAGCAATTATTTGAAAAATATAGAAAGAATTAAGACTATATTTATGCGGCTGCAGCGCACAAAAGGCAGATGCATTTTGGTTATCAATAAAACTGATTTGGTAAAAAGGCCTGAATTAAAGATGGCGCATGAGCATCTGAATTTGCTTTATAAATTTGAAAAGGTTTTTATGATATCAGCATTAAAGAATGATGGACTTTCTGATTTGATGAATTACTTGTCTGAAGTTGCATCGTTGAGCCCCTGGTTTTATGAAGAAGATCAAATAACCGATTCCTCGACAAATTTTTTATCAGCAGAAATTACGAGAGAAAAATTATTCTTGAACTTGCATGAAGAATTGCCATACTCTACAGCTGTTATAACTGAACAATTTGAGGAAAAAAAAGATAAGAGTTTAGTCATCAAACAGATCATATTTGTGTTGAAAGATAGTTATAAAAAAATAGTGCTAGGAAAAGATGGCAGTAATATTAAAAAAATTAATATCGAAGCGCGTGCTGAACTAGAAAAATTATTTGAGTGCAAGGTACACCTCTTTTTATTTGTGAAAGTGCGACCTTGGATCGACCGTCCGGAGGAGTATATAGGCAATGCTTAATTCTTTATTGGTATTTGATATTGAAACTATACCAGATGTAAATTCCTGCAAAAATTTACTCAATATTAGTGATGATAGTAGTGTAGAAGAGAAGAGGGATGCATTAACAAAATATCATCTTGAAATAACAAACGGGCAAAACTCTTTTCTGCGTCAGCCTTTTCACCTTGTTGTAGTTATTAGTTTTTTACTTTGCAATATAAGCTACCAGAGTGGTTATGAGGTGTTCACACTGCAAGAAATAAGATCTGGAGGCACACTAAATTCCAGTGAAAAGGAGCTAGTGAAAGGATTTTTTAACTACATATCAGAGAAAAAGCCAAGATTAGTTTCGTTCAACGGACGCACTTTTGATATACCAGTGCTGAAGTATCGTGCTATGGTCCATGGCATTCAAGCGGAATATTTTCATAAAGCTGGCGATAAGTGGAATAGTTACAATCAGAGATATAGCAGTGATTGGCATTGTGATTTGCTTGAATCCCTCTCTGATTTTGGAGCTTCTGCGAGAGTAAAAATGAACGAAGTTTGTGCAGCATTTAATCTTCCTGGTAAGATTGGAGTTGATGGGTCACAAGTTATGGGCTTATATGATAGCGGCAAGATACAAGAGATTCGAGATTATTGTGAAACAGATGTAATTAACACTTATTTGATTTACTTAAGGTTCATGCATCATCAGGGAAGGATTACTACTGAAAGCTACAACAAAAGTGTGGAAGAGCTGCTTTTAGAGTGCGAAAAAAAAGAATACCTAAAGAAATTTAAAGAAGAATGGCAAATAACTTGTGGTGGAAAAATTTTACTTCCATAGAATAAATAGTCGAGTTATAATGCACTAACAAGCGAACCTCTGTACTAAATTTTGGTTAATATACACGTTGAGCATATTAAGAAAGTTGCTTTTAAGGTATTGCATTTTACTTTTATTTTCGTTATAAGGTTGCTTTAAGTTGAATTTTCAACATTTTTATACTATTTACATTTAAGATATGATTTCGAAATTTTTTGGGGGCACTTCATGAAAAAGTCTATGTATACTAGAACTGCTCTAGTTTCTTTATTAACTTTATGTTCTTTCAGCAATTTTGCAGCTGACTTTCCTGATGAGAGTATGAAGGAAATAAAAAAGCAAGAGAGCACAAAAACTTCTGGAAAAACAGAAGTTATGAAAACATCAAATAAAAAACTGAAAGAAAAGATGGACAGAATATGTAATGCTGATCCAAGAAAAAAAGCTGAAGAGCTTAAGAAAAAGGAGGAGATGAGATTAGCAGCCGAGCAGAAGAAAAAAGAGGAGATCAGGCTAGCAAATGAGAAAAAAGCAAAGCTTATAGAGGATTCAAAAGCGAAAGCTCTAAACGCTAAGAATTCTAATATAGAAAAAGGTAAAGTTTCAAAAACTAAGCGTTCTAAAACTAAGAATGCTAAAGTTGAAGCTAAAGATGTAAAGAAGGATGTAAAAGTTGTTAACAAAAATACAGAGGAAAAAGGTAAGGCAAGTCCTGTTGTTTCAGTTGGTGGAGTTGATATTATCGATACCAATCAAGGGCAAAGTAATTTAAGAATAACTTTTGGTGGTGTTGTTGATGCTCAAGGTTATGGCAAAGCTGGACCAAGTGGCGCAGATTATAAACGTTATAACGTTATGCCAAACAGATCTACAGAGTATTATAATGCCACTCCAGATATAACAAGAGGAGCAAATCCAATATTCTATGAAGGAATAGGAAATATTGGTGATTACAGCAACGATATGGGTATGATTGCTGATGCAATATTGCACCTCAGAGCAGAAAATAAGAATGAAGATTTAGGTCTTCTTTATGGTGCTGACGTGCAGTTTCATGTCCCAGTGACCGAGGGTAAGGGAGCTTCACAGGGTGTTTATGCTGCAAAAGGCAGAAGTGCGCATGTGTTTGTTAACTCAAAATATGGTGACGTGAAGCTTGGTTACCAATTTGGTCCTGAGGCTCTGATGAGGCTTGATGCAACAAGAATTGCGACTGTTGACGGAGCTGCAGATAGTGACTGGTTCAGAAAAGTGAACTTAGAAGGAAGCGCTGCTAGCTTTCCATTTTATGTAACACCACGTCTTTACACTGAAAGTTTTTCGAGTGAAAGTGAAAAATTCTCTTTCCGCATGGCAGGGAAATATAACAAAGGCGTTATGACTACACTGCCATTTAGAGTTGCCTACTACTCACCAAATTATATGGGCGCAAGATTTGGTATCAGCTACTCACCTCGTTATGATAGTAGTTTGTTTACTGTAAAAGAAACAGTTCCAGAAGATAAAGGCGGTAAGACAGAACATAAGGAAACGATAAAGCATGTCGGTCCAGACTATGAGCACATAGTAAGTGCTGGTGCATCATATGAATATGACTTTGATAAACATAACATAAAAGTTAAAACTTCTGCAGTTGGTGAATATGGCTTTCCAAAGCAACCAAGTAAAGATAAGCATCTTTATAAGGAATTTGTAGAGTATAATGATCTGATGGGTGTTAATTTGGGTGTAAGCGCTGATTATAAGATTAATGAAGATCAAGGCATAAAATTTGCTGCCTCTTTTGCATACTTGGGCAAATCTGGTCAACCGAAGGGTATTAAAATAAAAGGTAATGATGACTATAAACAAATTCCTGAAAAGGATCCTCAAGATCAAAGTAAGGACAATAAAGAGTATGAAAGAATTAAAGGCTTAGCTCAATTCGATAACAATACCATGTATTGGACTGTAGGAGCTGGGTATCAACATGAGAATATCTACACAAGTTTGACGTACTTTGGCAGCAGAATGAATGACAAAGATATGCTTCATGATGGTGCACTTGGCGTTCAATATGATCTGTCTCCTGTATGCAGTAAGAGCAAATTTGTTCCTTACGCAGCTCTCCATTATTTTATGACTAACGAAACAGGTAAGCTGAAAGATGAGTCTGATGCTGATGTACCTTCTAACCAAGGAATTCTCCTTCTTACTGGTGTGAAGTTTTCTTTCTAACCAGCCAGTACACACCACAGTTAACTGTGGTGTGTATTTCCAGATGAAAATTTTATATTGAAAAAATTTCCAATATATGGTATAATAGCTTAAAGTAGAACTAACAATATCATGGATATAACAGTAAATCTTAATGGAGAATTTGAGGAAATAGTACAGTCCCATTCCATGTTACAAAATCGTTCCGTACCACAACAAATCGAGCATTGGGCTAAAATTGGTCAAGTTGTTGAAGATAACCCGGAGCTAAGCTATAACATCATTAAAGAAATCCTTTCAGGTATTGAGGATGCTAAATTAGGCAATATTGAAGAGTATAAGCCTTTGTAGCCATATTCCATAAGTGCTCCTTTTCTATCGTCTCAGTGCCAATTTTTGTCATACCAGTATTTCTCTCCTTGTTATCCCAGCACCCCTTTCCTGTCATTCCAGTGCTTGACACTGGAATCCAGCTTTTGATCGAAAATGTTGTATAATGCACAATCAATTTTTCTGGATCCAAGTAGTCAAGGCACTGCCTTTGTCTTTGAGGCAAAACCGGCTATAACACTTAACATACTGCCTTTACAAACAAATGTTTGTACAGCTGTATGTCAAGCACTGGAATGACACCCTATGGTCACCGGAATGACGCTTTATGGCTACTTAGATGATGAGAAAAGAACACACTGCCCTTATTCTACTGGCCGTATAGCTACTTTCAAATTTAATCAATTAAGCAGGAGGCCCCTATGCAAACCACACTAAAAAATCATTTAGCTGGAGAATTACTTACCACCGCTACGTGCTGGAAATTAAAGCTCGCAGGTGGAGAAGTAATGGGATTCACTGACTATGATGAAGATTTAAATATTGATAATATACTCTATAAATCTTCAAGTGGATTTACAGCCAGTAGTATAATATTAAACAGCGATTTAAAAACTGATAATCTAGAAATTGAAGGGATATTAAATAGTGCTGATATTAAAGAAGAAGATGTTTTATCAGGAAAGTACGACTTTGCAAATATTGAAATATTTCTTGTGAATTATAAAGACTTGACCCAGGGAACAATGAATCTACATTCAGGAATTTTTGGTAAAGTGACATTAAGTAGTGGAAGATTTATTGTTGAAATTAGAGGGCTTTCAGCAAAGCTTGAGAGAAGCATAGCAGAATTATACTCTCCTGCATGCAGAGCACAATTTTGCGATGATAAATGTAAAGCCGATACTAAAAAATTTAGTAAAATAAGTACAATCACTAAAGTAATAGACGAAAGAAGATTTGAAGACACGAATTTAACTGAGAGTGATGAATATTATAAGCACGGAGTAGTAAAATTCTTTGGCTCAACAGCATTTGAAGGTGTAGTAAAAGAATATAAAAATAAAGTAGTTACATTGTTTACTGCGCCTCCATACCAAATTTTTGCTGGAGATAAATATTCAATACTTGCAGGTTGCGATAAAACATTTCCAACTTGCAGAAGCAAGTTTAACAATACTGTGAATTTTCGTGGTGAACCCTATATACCAGGTTTTTATATTGTTTAGCAGCACAATTTTCAATATCATGAATACATGGAAAGGTGGCTGAGTGGTCTAAAGCACACGCTTGGAAAGCGTGCACATATGAAAATATGTCGGGGGTTCAAATCCCCCCTTTTCCGTATGTTACTTCTAGAATAGTATAAAACCCTCGGTCGCGCACACAACTGTACAAACATTGTAATATGGTACAATGTTACAACTATGCGGTGGTAATTTACGATAAATTCATGTAGCCATTTCAAATTTAGCCATACCAATGTCAGTAAATTGATTAAGCAAATAACACTTGAGTAGCAGTTCCTTCCCACGATTAATTTCAGATTTGTTCCGAAAATTAAACCCGAATGTTTGTTTCAGTCGCGAGAAAAAACTTTCTACATAAGATCTTTTTCCGTAGTTTGTTTGCCTTTTCCACCTCTTCATTCCATCTTCGCTGTATGACTTTATTAGTCTAATTGCAGCATTTCTCTCTGCCATACTTTGGATGCTCTGCTGCATTGTTTTTTTGGAGGAATTTTTGTCTTTATGCCGCATTCATCACACAATTTATAGAGTTTATGTCTGTCATATGCTCTGTCTGCATATAGTGCTTTTATGGCATGCTGAAAATTAACTCCTTTAAGTAAATCGCAAGCTCCATAGTGATCAGACCGTTACTGTATTTTGCAGCTATGGCTTTTTTGCTGTTTATATTCAACATTACATGCAATTTTCTTGTCTGTTCATAGCCACGATATTTTCTGTCAGCGCTATTTTCCTTGCTGTGTGTTGTTATAAATGCTGATGCTTGTGCTATCTATGGCAATTTCGATATCTTCCATATTATTTTTATCAATTCTGCAATCATTGATCTTAATATTAAGTTTTTTTTGAAGCTTGCGAATAGCTGATAACTGCCAAATCTCTTCCTATTTGTTGCAAATATCCTTTTATAAACCCGACTGTTTGTCTTAAGCCAATTCTAAAAAGATTAACGATTATATGCACTAAAATCACAACTTTATCACTATAAATATAGTTGCCGCCCTGCATTTTTGGACTATTTTCATACCAATTTTCGATAGCTTTATCGATGTAACGAAAAATATTTCCTCTTTTTTCTAGAAATTTGTTATATTCATGGCAGTTACTAACTCTCATTTTTTGTGGCATATTTTTTCTTCAACAGTTAAATAGCTATTTATAATGAATTTTGTCAGTAGCCACCAGATTTTTTCAGTTGCTATGCAACAAAGCCATCCCAGTGTCAAGCACTGGGATGACAGGAAAAGAGGCTATTTGGATGACATCTTTCTTCTTGGTATAAATTATTTTATATCTCAATGTTCATACAGCTATGCACGTTGCTGCATAGTGGATGAGGTGTACTACCTCTAAGAATATACATTATCTCACATAATAATATAATATTTCGTTCATAAATCAACGTTTTTAACATGCAGCAAGAACATTTCCGTTGTAATTAAGGTTCTTAAGATGTATATTAATGAATCTTGTTTTCAATAAATAATGAAAGTAATAATTGTCATGATAATGTTATTGTGTAGCAGTTACACAATGGCAAGCGAGAGAATAAGTCTAGTGGATAAAAAACTATCTCAAGGATATGTAGCTCCAGTGCTTACAGAAAATAGCGTTATTTTATCAGACAAGCACGGCGCTTTATATTCCTTTGATATTGATAACTCAAAGGCTATGAATTGGAAATTACACCTCTCACATAGGAAAAAAATTGGTAACATGAGCCTATCACATTATGAAAAAAATGTTTTCTTTATAGTGGATAACGTTCTACACACAATAGATGCAAAAACCGGCAAGATTGAGTGGGAAAAAGAATTGAGAGCTCCAGTAAGAGGGAAAGCAGCAGTAATAAACAATAAATTGGTAGTATTGACTATTGATAATTATCTGTACGTGTTTGATATAAAAGATGGCAGCTTCGTTTGGACTTATCAAAACGGTATCAATGAGGTTCGAGGTTTGTATTCCATATCGCCAGCAATTTCTAATGATAAAATAATAGCACCATTTTCAAATGGTGAGTTAATAGCTTTTAATGAAGACGGTAAAAAATTGTGGAGCCAAAAATTGGCTACAAACCTTTTGGATACACAGCTCACAGATGTAACTACTACACCAAGAGTGCTTGGCGATACTTTAATAGCTACAAATAATTCTTATATTTATGGTATTGACGTAAAATCAGGAAATATTTTATGGTCAAAGTCACTGCAAGTAAAAAGTGTATCAGACATTGAGTCATATTATAGTCCTCTTATTCCTACAGAGAAACAAAAAGAAGGCGGAAGAATTTTTATAGTTACTAAAGACGATAAAATAATTGGCCTGGATATAAAAAATGGAGAAACAGTCTGGGCATCTGATTTAATAGAAAATACGCAATTGTTTGCTCCAATTATGCATGCCCATACACTGTGGGTGACAAGCAATAAAAGTTCAATGTTTGCTTTTCCTGGATCTGAAAGTGCAGGAAAGGTAGTCAAAGTACCTGGTAATGTGTTTCACACTCCAGTGTTTACTCATGATAAAATATATGTAACAACTGAGGGAAAAGGTGTTTATTCTTTAGAAAATAGGTTTGTTCTTTATGATTGATTATGACCTGATTGTTATAGGTGGTGGTCCAGGCGGTTATAAGTGTGCTATCGCTGCTGCAAAACTTGGATTGAAAGTTGCCTGTATAGATAAAAATAGCATTTTTGGTGGTACGTGCTTGCGAGTGGGGTGCATACCCTCCAAAGCACTACTCCATTCTTCCTATCAGTATGCTCACACGAAAAATGATCTGTCAAAGCTTGGCATAAAAATTAAGGACGCAAGTTTCGACTTAAAAGAAATGCTAGGCTATAAGGATGCCAGAGTTCAGGAACTTGGAAAAGGTATAGAATATCTGTTTAACCTTCACAAAATCACTAAAGTCAATGGGCTTGGGGAAATTACTTCTTTTGACCAAGGTAATCTTGAAGTTTCAGTTAAAGGTAAGGTGCTGAAGACAAAAAATATAGTAATTGCAACCGGTTCTGACGTTATTTCTTTGCCAGGAATTAATATCGATGAGAAAAGTATTATTTCATCAACTGGTGCATTATCTTTAACTGAAGTACCAAAAAAACTTGTCGTAATCGGAGCCGGGGCAATAGGGCTTGAAATGTCTTCTGTATGGAGGAGGCTAGGGTCTGAAGTCACTGTAGTAGAATTTTTTGATAGAATCGCTGCAGCAATGGATGGAGAATTAAGTAAGTCTCTACTTTCTAGTCTACAAAAACAAGGAATAAAATTTTTACTTAGCACTAAAGTTGAGGAGATAAAACAAAGTAGTAATTCTTTGAGTGTGAAAGTTTGCTCTGTAAAAGATAATCAAACAAACACTATAGAGGCGGATAAGGTATTGGTGGCAGCAGGGCGCAAACCATGCACTGAGGGTCTTGGTATTGATGAAAAAATAGAAAAAGATAATCGCGGTTTCGTTCAAGTTAACAACAGATATGAAACCAATGTAAAAGGAATATTTGCTATTGGTGATGTGATTGGTGGAGCAATGCTTGCTCATAAAGCAGAGGAAGAAGGAGTGGCAGTTGCAGAGATAATAGCAGGACAGTCACCTCACGTTGATTATGAAATTATACCATCTGTCATTTACACTCACCCTGCGGTTTCTTCGATCGGTAAAGCCGAAGAGGAACTCAAAAATGCTGGCTATAAGTACAAAGTTGGTAAATGTCAATTTGCTGCAAACGGCAGAGCAAAAATCACTGATGATGCTGAAGGATTCGTGAAAGTGCTGACTTGTAGCAGAGCAGATACAATACTAGGTGTGCATATCATAGGAGCATACGCTGATACGCTAATCAACGAAGCAGCGGTTGCAATGGCATATGGCGCAGCAGCAGAGGATATATACAGAATTTGTCACTCTCATCCTGATATAAATGAAGCCTTTCGAGATGCGTGCATCGATGCTTTCTTTAAAAAATAATTGTGGACCTCGGTTCAATCATTGAAAAATGGTATGAGTGGCTGAGGTGCAACAGATCTTATTCACCAAACACTTTAGAGTCATACATGAGGGACTTGAAGGATCTTATAAGTTTCCTAAATACTCACATTGGTGGAGAAGTAAATGTCGGCACTTTGGAAAAATTGAGCGTACCTGAGTTAAGAAGTTGGCTTACCTCTCGTTATGCAAGAGGTGTGAATGCAAGATCTAACGCTCGTGCATTGTCAGTAATCAGAAATTTTTTCAAGTACATAAAAAACAACTACAATATAGACAATGAAGCTGTATTTTCCTTATCAAGGCCAATTCAGAGAAGAACTCTGCCCAAAGCATTATCAATACCTGATATAAAAACTTTGGTGAAAGAAATGAAATTATCTGACTTGAGCGAACCCTGGGTGGTAAAAAGAGAAATCACAATTATCGTCCTGCTATATGGTACAGGCTTAAGAATCAGTGAAGCGTTGAACCTTAGGGTTAGTGATATTAACAATGAAAGTTTAATAGTAACAGGTAAGGGAGATAAACAAAGGCAGGTATTCATTCTTCCGGTAGTAAAAAAGTGTATACAAGAATATGTAAAAGCCTGTCCTTATCTTGGCACTAATAATGAAACACAATATCTTTTTTTGGGAGTAAGAGGAAAAAAATTGGGAAGAACTTATGTGGCTAATCGTTTGCAAAAAATAAGGAGAATATTAAATCTGCCAGAAATCTTATCTCCACATGCATTTCGTCATAGTTTTGCTACTCATTTGCTTCAGGAAGATATTGACATAAGATCAATACAACAACTGCTTGGCCATTCAAGCCTGGAAACTACTCAAGTTTACACTCACCTCAATTATCAAGATGTTTTTAATATGTATAAAAATTTTCAGCAGAGTTTGGAGAAGAAATCAAAACCTTAACTTCGTTCTAAATCACCAAGCTGAGTGCTTTTAACGTTGCTAAGTGTTGTGTTTGCTTTGTATGAAAAGTAGCATCCAATTGTAAAAAAGGCAAATGCAGTTACAGCAAGTGGAATACATATTTCCAAATTAGGTATTGTTAAACATGCACCAACAGCAAACGCTCCAGACAACACAAAAGAAGCATAAGCGTAGTTGCTTTGTTCTCTACCAGAAGAAATTGCTTGCGAGGGTTTTTCGTTTTTATTACTCAGACTTTTAGTACGGAGCAGTCTATTTTCTGATGAAAGCCTATCTCTTTCTTCCCTTACTTGTTTCAAATCTCTTTTTAATTGTGAAATTTCAACAGTGTCACTTGCTCTTCCATACACAATTCTATTAAGTCGAGTTACTTCACTATTTAGATCATTGATTTTTGTTTTTTGAGCCGATTTTTCCTGCCTTAAATCTTTTTCTAATTGTGAAATTTTGCTAGTTTTATTCGCTAGCTCTTGCTCTGTTTCTGTGAGTTGAGCTTTTGTTCTTTCAAGTTCATTTCTAAGGTTTTCGAGCTGCTGCAACTCTCGAGCAATGAATTCATCGTTTATTTCTGGTTGAACATTATGTGTATTTGCTACAGGTTGCTCTGCACTTGCAGGAAATTTCTCATTTAAATAATTTGTAATAGATTCGATTGGATTATTAACATTTCTCCATGCAGCAATAATAATTGCATAATTCATGAAGTCATTATCTTCTACTAATTTTTTCACATCATCTAAATTCTTGCTATTAATAGCATCAATCAATCGCTCTTTAATAGCTTGTTCGATTATTTGCTTTAATTGTTTCTCTTCAATAATTTTCCTTAATTGTTTCCGTTCTATCATCGCAGGTGTTGACTTTATTTGATTAAGATCAAGCTCTTTATGTTTTAAAAGCTTTATCAATACTTCTTTTCCATTTTCTGTTATTTTTTCTGGGCATAATATGATAATCGAGCTCAAGGGGGTTGCTATTTCTCCATGTCTCATTCTTCTCCAGCAATTAGGGTTAAGCTCTTCATTCAATAGCATGTTCGCTTGGTAAAAGTCTCTACTAGCAAGAGCACCTAACAACTCGTTTGCTTTTTGTGCTTTTTTAAATTCTAATTTTATTACGTCCTCAAATCCTCTTGCAATACAATTCACAGAGCTTTTACATTCATAATTTCTAATATCAGTTTCCACACCTGGGTGCGTGAGCAATATTTTTACCATATCTCTAGCTCCAACTTGGCAAGCAATATGTAAGGCAGTATTTTTTTGTATCTTGGATGTTCTTATCTTCTCCTTTACACCGTCATAGTAGGAATTGAAATATCTACGTTCACCTGAATCACCCACGTTATCTACAGATCGACCATCATTACAATATATATAATAACCTGGTTGCACTTCTGCAACTTCTTGACCACAAAATAAATATACTAGACGCCCATGTCGATCTCTCTTTTGCCTTTCCTCATAAACATATTCCCTACTTTGAGCGTTAATATCGATACTGCTATTTTGTATAAGCAATTTAGCCATTTTTTCTAACGTGGCCTGTCCATCACCGCTGACAGCGCAGACGTTGACAATAGACATCAAAGGTGTCATGCCCTCCTCATCAAACGCATTAACATTCGCACCCTCTGCCAGAGCTTGTTTAAAAGCTTCTAGGTTTTCATCATCAATAGCTTTAAATAACTTTTGTGTCGGTGCATCTAGAGTTCTCTGATATCTATAACCATTAGTATTTATCCCATCCCCTCCATAAAGCATATTAAACCTACCTAATAATTTACTAATATAATTATGAAAAAGAAAAGGAAAATTGCAAGCGATTTATTCAAAATCCTAGAATTAACTACGACTCTAAAAACTTCTCTGCATCAAGTCCAGCCATGCACCCTGTTCCTGCTGCAACTACTGCCTGACGATATACCTTATCTTGAACATCACCTGCAGCAAATACTCCTGCTTTACTAGTTAAAGTTGTTCCAGGTTTTGTAATTATATAACCCTGCTGATCCATTTCAACAAAGCCTTTAAAAATACCTGTATTTGGTGCATGCCCAATTGCAATGAACACTCCATCCACTTCTAACTCTTGAGCTTCCGTTGATTTAACTATAATACCAGTAACTTTTTTTGGATTTTCTTCTCCAAGAATCTGCTCTACGGTATGGTTCCACATTACTTTTATTTTATCATTTTTAAAGAGCCTATCTTGCATTACTTTTTCCGCTCTCAATTTATCACGCCTGCGTATTAATATCACTTCTTTGGCAAATCGAGTTAAAAATATTGCTTCTTCAACAGCAGTGTTTCCACCACCAACCACAGCTACAACTTTATTCCTAAAAAATGCACCATCGCAAGTCGCACAAGCTGAAACTCCGTAACCTTGAAATTCCTTTTCACTCTCCAAACCAAGCCATTTTGCTTGCGCACCAGATGCAATTATAATTGCATCTGAATAGTAGTCATTAGTATTACCAGAAGATCTAAACCTATACTCATTAGAATCCTCAAGTTGTTCAACGCTTTTTATCTCATCATCTATTATTTTTGCTCCAACCTTTTCTGCATGCAACCTCATTTGCTCCATTAGTTCTGGCCCTTGTATTGAAACAAAACCAGGATAGTTTTCAACATCTGTAGTAATTGTAAGCTGACCACCAGGCTGCATTCCCGTTACTACAATTGGCTCTAAGTTTGCACGTGCTGCATATATAGCGGCAGCATAACCCGCTGCCCCAGATCCAATAATAAGAACTTTTGTACTAAATTTATAATTCTTCACTGTATGAGTTTAGATAATCAGCTACTCCTTCATCGCTTGCCTGCATTGCTGGCTTACCTTTTTTCCACCCTGCTGGACACACCTCACCATGCTCTTCATTATGTTTAATTGCATCAACGATTCTAACGAATTCATCGATATTACGCCCTAAAGGCAAATCATTTATCGATTGATGACGTACAATAAATTTATCATCAATAACGAAAGTTGCTCTCAGCGCAATTGAGTCATCATATAAGACCCCATAGTCTCTTGATATAGACTTTTTGATATCAGACACTAAAGTGTAGCTAATCTCTCCAATACCACCATCATTAACTGGAGTGTTTCGCCATTTATAATGTGAAAATTTTGAATCTACACTTATTCCTATCACTTCAACACCACGCTTTGCAAACTCATTTATTCTATTATTGAGCGATATCAATTCAGTTGGGCAAACAAAAGTAAAATCAAGTGGATAGAAAAAAAGGACAGCATACTTATTTTTTATGCGCTTACTCAGACAGAAATCATCAACAATTTCTCCGTCAGAGAGAACAGATGAAGAAGTAAAATCGATAGCAGATTTTGTTACAAGATTCATAATTAACCTATTCTTTTAAAATAACTTCAATTTTACATCTTGATAAACTTATATGCAAGTTTTCTTTGGTTTTAGTCCTATAAAAACTTCCTAAAATAGCTCTTCTTTTTTACCGATAAGATACAATCCAGGTTGGAATACTGAGTTGGTGAGTATAAAATTCTACGTCATGCCACCGCGAACCGTCATACCGCCACGGTATCTCAGCCGCTCACAAGTAGCGGGATGACGAGCTTATCGTCATGCCACCGCGAACCGTCATACCGCGATTCATTCGCGGTATCTCTAGATCCCGCTAACAAGTAGCGGGATGACGGTTGTCGTTTAGCTATAAATGTTAAAAAATTTACCAAACAAAAAAAAGGCAAAAGAAGCCCTAGTCATTGTCTATTTTCAGTATTGGCGTTTTTTAAGTCTTAAACGCTGCAATTTAGCTGCTTTTAAATGCAACTCACCTTAGTTTAAATGTTTAAGAAATTTACTAAGCAGAAAAAAAGGCAAAAGAAATCCCGTGTTAGCTAGTTGTCACTCTCTAATCCTGCAAATCGGCGTACTATACTGTCTTAAACGACTTATAAGCGCGTTTCAGCTTATATAGGTAAAAACCCAGAAATGTTGTGAAGACATAAGGTGCACATAGTGCAAAAAATTAAAAATAAGACGCCAAATACAAGTTTTCTTGTCGTTTTAATCTGCACAGATTGCGAAGTTAAATGAAATAGCTTCAGTTTCATGATAAGGGGGCTGGCGGAGTTTGTCAAGGAAGTTTTTCGTTTCTATAGCTACTTGAATAACGGCTACAATGTTCATACAGCTATGTACATAGCTGGAACCCAAAAAAAGAACCAAGTAGCCTTGGCTACTTGGATGACAAAAGGTAATACAAGAAATCTATTGGCTCTCGTATATCTTAGTGAAACTTAACAAGTTTATCTATAGTTTTAGTGATGATTCTTGGAGTATCCGGAGAAACTGCTGAGCTCAGCCTATTTAACCGCTCTATAGCGAACTCGCTATTCTCATTTGCTATGAAATCACATAAAATATTTTCTATATCCTTAGTAACACTTTCATGCTTTCTCAGAGGATGATTATGTGGATACCTACTGATGGTTTTGATACTGGAATACTCAACAAAAGCTTGATCCTTAAAAGCAAGTTGTCTCAATTTCTCTTTGAATTTTCCTTCTTCCTCTTTTGCTAAAAGGCGAGACTTTATCAGTGATTTTATAATCAAATTTATAGCTTGATGTATTTCAGAATGCACTATAACTTTAATGGTATTTTCTTCTACTATACAATCATAAATATTTTTTTCGCTCTGTAACGACTCTATTAATTTCTTGCTACTTTGTGAATTCAATTCCAAATTCTCCTCACTCATAGGAGTTATTATGAAGGTGTTCTTACTCACTCTGATGTTAAATTGTGGAGAGCCTTCAGAAAAGGAAAATGCTACATCCTTAAATTCAAGTGCATGATTGTATGCAGCAAAAAGGGTGTGTGCTATAACACTGCTGGGCACCTTCATTCCATGTTTACTCAGGTGGTTCAATACATTTTCAACCTCATGATATGTAAAGTCTGTATCTTTTAGCAATTCAACAACTTCTATGCCGTTGTGTTGTTTATACTCTATTCTCACTTCTTCTGTAAAAAGTGTTTTAGCTGCTATATGTTTATCAAGCACTGTGAAAATCTTGATGAAATTCTCTAAATCTTGTTTGTTAACTAATTCGATACTAATTAAGTTTCTGCTAATAATTGAAATATTTTTTGTCATTTTTTCCCACTAAAAAAACTCACTGAATGAATTGTATTTTTAATTCATTAAGAATTGTTTAAAGTGAGCATACTAGTTTTCATTTACGTATTACACGACAAAACAAGATAAAAAGTTACATAAAATCATCATGTGGTATAACACACTCTCCACATTCATCATTGCTGTTTGTGTAGGTTGTGACATCAGTGTGATTGTCATTATTATTTAGCATATCATCCAACTTTCCTTCTTTTTCAAGATCCATCAATTTGTCACACCCCCCAATGTGCTTATCGTTGATAAAAATCTGTGGAACTGTTCTAACGTTATACTTTGATTTTATGTCGTTAAATAGATCTGAGTTTTTGAGCACATCAATTTCTTCATACTTCACACCTTTTTTATCTAGTAAATCCTTTGCCCTTATGCAGTATGGACAGCCCTTCTTTACATATATCACAACATTTTTCACAATTTATCTCCGTAGCTTACTAAAATATAGTTATTATATATAAGAAACATGTAAAAACATCAAATTGTATGAAAATTATTTATAATTGTGAGCAAGGAATAGAAAATAATATAGCACTAACCTTCGGAAATTTCGATGGCATTCATTTAGGACACGAGTTTGCAATTTCTACTCTAAAGAAGGTAGCACAAGAAAGAGGATTACCCTCTGCAGTTTTAACTTTTGAGCCTCACCCATCAACTGTTTTATTTGGTAGAAACAATTTTAGGTTAATAGACCAAGAACAAAAAAAGGAACTAATCAGCAGCTATGGTATAGATTACTTATATATTATTAATTTTAATAGAGGTTTTTCTGAGGTTAGCTGCGATGACTTTATCAGTGAGATTTTAATAGATAAATATGGCGCTAAACACATAATTGTCGGAGAAAATTGCACTTTTGGTCATAAACGATTGGGTAATATATTAACTCTAGAGAAATATTCTGAAATATATGGATACTCTTTGACTAAATTAGAGCCATTAACAATTGACGGCAAAATTTGCTCTTCTTCTTCAATAAGGGAGTATGTACAAAGGGGCGAAACAGAAATTGCTAATAAATTGCTCGGCAGGCCTTATCAAGTTTCTGGTGTTGTGACAAAAGGTGCATGTAGAGGTAGAGAAATAGGATTTCCAACCATAAATATTCCTATAGAAGATTGCATGATAAAACCTAAGTTTGGCACATATTACGCTAGAGTGACTTTTCCTGATAGTAATCCAAATTGGTTATATGGAGTAGTCAATATTGGTATGAGACCTACATTTAAGGATCTGAAAAAGCCTATAATAGAAATGCACATATTCGATTTTGATGAAGACGTATATAGTCATAAAGTCAATATACAACTTTTAAAATTCATAAGGTCAGAAAAAAAATTCCATAGTATTGAGGAGTTAACAAAACAGATAAATTATGATATACTTAAAGTTTATAGGTTAAAGGCAAATTTATGAAAAAGTTATGCTTAGTTGTTATATTAATTATAGTATTGATTGACCAAACGAGCAAATTGTACATAAACTCATTGATTGATGAAGGAGAATCAATTGAGATCGCTAGTTTTATAAAACTAGTTGAAGTTTGGAATTCAGGTATTAGTTTTGGAATGTGTAGCGCTTTACCACATGGCGGTTTCTTTTTTTCAGCATTTTCAATACTAATAATTGGTATACTTGCATATTTGATATACAAGTCTGACGATCAGTCAACTTACCTTGGTTTTTCTCTGATGATTGGTGGAGCAATCGGAAACGTAGTTGATAGGATCTATTGGGGAGCTGTATATGATTTCATATATTTTCATATTGATGATTGGTATTGGCCAGCCTTTAATTTAGCAGATTTATCTATAGTTTGTGGAATGTTTACATTGTTATATAAGTGGTATATATACGATATGCTTATTTCTAAACAAAATGAGGAATAAAATAATTGTTTTTATATTAGGTCGAAATAATGCTTCATAAGTTTTTTAGTTTTCTTATACTACCTGTACTTTTTTTTACTTACCCAATTTCTTCGAATGCTTTAAACATAGAGCACAACATAAAATATACTAAACTCAATAACGGACTAGATGTTTATGTTGTTTCTAATCATCGGATTCCAGCCGTTTTACATGCAGTAATATACAAAGTTGGGGGAATGGATGATCCAATCGGCAAAGCAGGATTGGCTCACTACTTTGAACATTTAATGTTTGAAACTACAGGGAAGTTCACAGATATAGAAGCCACTATGAGTAGCATTGGGGCTCAATTTAACGCATTTACCACTAAAGAATATACCTGTTATTTTGAGTTGATCCCCAAAAAAGATTTACCACTTGCAATGGAAGTTGAAGCAGATAGAATGGGCAGCTTTAATGTTACTCAAGACAAAATAGATAGAGAAAAAAACATCGTATTAGAAGAAAGAAAGATGAGATTTGATAACCAACCTCATAACTTGTTATGGGAAGAAATGGATAGTGCATTTTACCGTACTGGCTATGGCAGGTCTGTTATCGGCTGGGAGAGCGATATCAAAACTTACAATCAGGATGAAATAACGAGGTTTCATGATAATTATTATCACCCCGGCAATGCAATATTACTGATTGTGGGTGATGTGGAACTTGATGAAGTAGTGAAATTAGCAGAAGAAAAATATGGCGAAATTAAAGCTAAGCCTGTAATGAGAAATTACCCAAATCAGGATCCAGTGCATAATGCAGGCCTATCGGTGACCTTAGAGAGCACTGAAGTAAAAGAACCAGTTTTATATTTTCGTTATCGTGTACCCTTATTTGAGCATATAAATGAAGCTTCCGCTGCTCATTTAGCGGTTGAAATTTTAGGTGGCGGCAAATCCAGCAAACTGTATAATGATCTGGTTTTAGATGAAGATGTGGCAGTATCAGTGTTTGCTTATTATAATAGCCTAGCTTTTAGTGATGGCTACATTGATATTCAGGTCATTCCAAAAAGCGGAGTTAATTTAGATATTGTTGAAAGAGAGTTAGATAATGCTATTAATAACTTCATGTCTAAAGGAATAACGGATGAGGAGTTGCAAAGCTCGAAATATAGATACAAAGCAGCACAGTTTGATAATCTATCTGACTTAACTCATATAGCGATGTTCTATGTGCCACACCTTGCACTTGGTATTCCACTTGATGAAATAGATATTTCATATAGCAAAATAGATGATGTTAATTTAGAGGATGTAAATAACAAAATTCGTACTATCTTTTCTTCCAATAAGTTAATTGGTCGTTTATTACCAAAAGGAGATAACAATGAGAATAAGTAAATTTGTACTTCTGTTTTTTTTCTGCCTAAGCTTTAATTTACAAGCAAGTGGTAGCTTAAATATAGAGGAGGTCACTACCCGTAAAGGATTTAAGTTTTTATTTGTCGAAAACTGTGCTTTACCAAAAGTTTCACTGAATATATCATTTAAAGATGCAGGTTATGTGTATGAGAGTGCAGAAAAACAGGGGCTTGCTTGGTTTACTTCTCTTGTAATCCAAGAAGGGGCAGGAGAAAATGACGCTAAGGATTTTGCAAAAAAACTGAAGATCAAAGGAATAAATTTACTTTTTTACCCCGATTTAGAAAGTTTCGGAGTGTCATTAGAAACTTTGTCTGAAAATTTAGAAGAAAGTATTTCACTACTTAGCGATGCTATAATACGTCCTAAAGTTGACTCTGAAGGGTTGAATAGAGTTTTCGAGAAAGCCAAAGTTGATTTTAATAATCTTGAAAAAAATCCTTATTTTGTCGCTGGAAAAGAATTGGGTACGTTGTTGTTTAAAAAACACTCTTACTCAAAAAGTGTGTACAGTACTCTTGACACTATAATGAACATTACTAGAGATGATGTTTTAACATACATAAAACGTAATTTTGCTAAAGATAACATAGTTATCAGTGTTGCTGGTTGTGCAAAAAAAGAAGAAATTATTACATTATTAGATAAATATTTATCTAAATTGCCGTCAAAAAGATCAAAAGTGAGAAAAATACCTGTGAAAAATGATTTTGGTTCTGCAGAAAGTAAGAACATTTTTATGGATATACCACAAAGTGTGATACTTTTTGCTCAAAAAGGTATAGCTTATGAAGATCCAGACTACTATAATGCTCAAGTTTTGGTTAATGCGCTTGGTGGTATGGGGCTGAATTCAGTGCTGATGAAAGAGCTAAGGCAAAATCTTGGAATTACTTATGGTATTAGTGCCTCTATGGCTAGTTATACGCATGCAAATATTATAGCCGGAGGTTTAAGTACTGATAGCTCTACTGCCAGTCAATCCATATCTGCAATAAGAGATACATTGAGCAGGATAAAAAAGGAAGGAATTGATGAACAATTATTTAAAGATACAAAAATTAGTATGGTAAATAATTTTATCTTTTCCCTATCTAATAACGCAAACACAGCAGTGTTCTTGGCTAGTATGCAGGTACGTAATCGCGATATTAATCGTCTAAATAATTTTGTAAGTCTCATTAATGACGTAAAGCTAGAAAAAGTAAACGAGCTGGCAAGTTCTTTACTGGAACCCGAAAATTTATTTTTCGTTGAAGTTGGAAAAAACGCTCAGGGTCAATAATTAATACTTTCTGCTATTGATCTTACTGCTTCTACATAGCACTTATGCTCCTCAGCTAGAATGCGTTCTGAGAGGCTTTGAATATCATCAGCTGGTAACACTGGTACAACAACTTGAGCAATTATGGCTCCAGCATCAACTTCAGGAGTGACATAATGTACAGTACAACCTGTAATTTTTACACCTGCTTTTAGAGCTTGCTCTTGAGCGTTTAGGCCTTTAAAAGACGGAAGTAAAGAGGGATGAATATTTATCACCTTGTTATGCCATTTACTCAGAAAATCAGCTTTGAGAATTCTCATAAACCCTGCAAGGCAAATTAAATCAACCTTATGTTGAACAAGTATTTCGTGAATTTTACCAGCATCAAGCGGTTTATCTTTAACAATAAACGCTGAGATTCCTGCTTGCTCTGCTATTTTCAGACCAGCAGCTTCGCTATTATTTGTGATAACACATGCAACTTCTGCGGAAAAATTCTGATCTTGACATGCTTCTATTAAGGCCTGCATATTCGACCCCCTACCTGAAATTAGTATTCCGAGTTTTATCTTTTTCATTATAGCACAGTTAGTTTAGAATTTAGTTAATACTAACAAAACAGCTAAAAAGGAAAACTTATTTTATAGCAAAGAAGGCAGACTAAACTCTTTATATAAGTGGACCTCTAATTTTGAACCTCACTGGACAACACAAAATAACGAATAGCCCCATGTACCCAGCTTAAACTAGCTTTAATGCTTAGATATTGTGCTATTTTTGTATAATATACTACTATAAGTATATATTTTTGTAATCGCGTTATTATTTATTTAACAAAGTATTAGTATAATTTATTACACTGGATTAAATGGAGAAAGTTCAATGAGTAAATTACCGAACAATGCAAAAATAGGTAAATCTCAGGTTACTCAGTGGGAGGTAATAAAAAATTGTGAATATGCTGATAATTGCTTGTCAAAAATAGTAACTTTGTACGTTATTAGAATAACTCAGCTATCAGATTTTTATACGAGTGACGAACCTGAAATTAACACTGTTTTAGCAAGAATAAGCGTGACAAGTGAAAATGTATTTTTAAACAAGGCTACTACTATTGAAGTTATGGAAGGTATTTTTCCGTATAAATTCAACAGCAAGAAGAGAAATAACGTATTAAGGTTAGAAGATTTGTATAATTATTTATGTTCTATTGTTAACAATAGCCTTCCAAAAGAAATGCTTGAAAGTCTTGTAAGGGAATATAAGGATGCTGTTAACTTATTTAAAGCAATTACTTAACTGAACGTAGTATTTTTAAGATTTTATTTTCTATTTCAGAAATGCCGCTTTCAAGATCTTTATCTATCAAATACATGGTAGAGAAATATGTTTTCTGCTTACTTTCAACATTGATAGTTAAAGTTCCGGGAGTGATTGTGACTGAATTGGCAAATAACGCAATGCTTTCATCATTATGCCCTTTGCATTTTCTTAGGATAATGATTGGCTCAAGCTTAGATTTGAGTTGTAGCACCTTTTTTGTTACATAAACACTTGATAAAATGATTTGGTACATTAACCATGGTATATAACTTACTAACTTATAAAACGACAGTCTACTCGTACTATTTAAAATCTGGCTAAGAGCTCTTTCAGCGTTTATCAACCTTCTAAAGATAAACGATGTGAATATAGAGGAAAACACTCCACAAAAAATAAAAAACGGCTCAAAATAACCAGACAATACAGTCCATAGAACAAATAAAATTATAAATGACAAAGAAAAAAACTTGATTTCCTTCCTAAAGTTGAGGTTTTTCATAGTCTGTAATATAACTTAAATGACTCTTTAAGGAAAGATAATAACGAATATTTAGGTTCTTGACTTCTATGTTGAAAGATATAACAACTAAGTTATGTTTTTTAAGTGAGGAAGTTATGGAATATGACAAATTTATGGAAATATTAAAAAAAATAAATGACCTTTCAGATTTGAGCAAGGACAATATAGTTGAAAAAATAAAAGCTAAGTTACAAGAAGAAGATCCAGATTTATGTCAAGAGTGGGAAAAGAGTAAACCTGACAATGATAGTGGATCTGGCATAAATTACATATTTACTATATCTCGTGGTCAAAATTCTAAGGAAGTCAAATTGTTACATCTTGCTTCTTATTGGAACTGTGCAAATGTAGCAAAAGCTCTGATTGAAAACGGGGCAGATATTAATGCAGAACATGATAATAAAATTACTCCTTTACATATTGCTGCTCACTATGGCCACGAAGATGTAGTAACCATTCTAACTGGAAAAGGAGCAATTGTTGATGCAAAAAATGGTGATGGATAGACTTCTTTACATTTTGCTGTTGAAAAGAACCACGAAAATGTAGTAAACACTCTAATTGGAAAAGGAGCAAATGTTAATGCAGAAGATAATAAAAGATATGCTCCTTTACATTTTGCTGCTGCAAATAACCGCGAAGAGATAGTACAAGCTCTATCAGAAGCAGAAGGAATCAACGTTGATGCAAAAAATAGTGATGGGTGGACTTCTTTACATCTTGCTGCTGAAAAGAACCACAAAGATGTAGTAAACACTCTAATTGGAAAAGGAGCAAATGTTAATGCAGAAGATAATAAAAGATATGCTCCTTTACATTTTGCTGCTGCAAATAACCGCGAAGAGATAGTACAAGCTCTATCAGAAGCAGAAGGAATCAACGTTGATGCAAAAAATAGTGATGGGTATACTCCTTTATATATTGCTGTTGTAAATGGCCACGAAGATGTAGTAAATTTTCTAATTAGAAAGGGAGCAAATGTTAATGCAGAAGATGGTAAAGGATGGGCTCCTTTACATGTTGCTGCTGTAAAGGGCCACGAAGGTATAGTAAAAGCTCTATCAGAAGCAGAAGGAATCAACGTTGATGCAAAAAATAGTGATGGGTATACTCCTTTACATCTTGCTGCTCAAGAGAACAAAACAGAGGTAGTAACAGTTCTAATTGAAAACAAAGCAAATATTAATGCAAAAGATAATTATGGATGTACTCCTTTAATACTTGCTTTGCGAAAAGGCCATGAAGCGGTAAAAGGAGCTCTATTAAAGGCACAAGAGAACATCAAAGCTTTGCATTCAGCTGTTAAACATAATAATGAGGAGGAGGTGAAAAACCTATTAAATAAAGGAGTAAACGTTAATGCAAAAGATGATGATGGATGTACTCCTTTATATCTTGCTGCCAGAGAGGGCTGCGAAGATGTAGTAAAAACTCTCATTGCAAAAGGAGCAAATGTTAATGCAGAAGGTATTGTGGACGAGACTCCTTTACATCTTGCAGCCAGAGAGGGCCATAAAGATGTAGTAGACATTCTAATCGCAAAAGGAGCAAAGGTTAATGCAGAAAATGATGATAGATGTACTGCTTTACATCTTACTGCTGAAAATAACCACATAGAGGTAGTAAAAATTCTAGTTGAGAAAGCAGATGTTAATGCAGAAGGTATTGTGGACGAGACTCCTTTACATCTTGCAGCCAGAGAGGGCCATAAAGATGTAGTAGACATTCTAATCAAAAAAGGAGCAAAGGTTAATGCAGAAAATGATGATAGATGTACTGCTTTACATCTTGCTGCTGAAAATAACCACATAGAGGTAGTAAAAATTCTAGTTGAGAAAGCAGATGTTAATATAAAGGATGCTGATAGATGGACTCCTTTGCATGTGGCTGCTGAAAATGGCCACGAAGATATAGTAAAAACTCTAATCGCAAAAGGAGCAAAGGTTAAGGCAAAAAATGGTGATAGACGTACTCCTTTACATCTTGCTGCTAAAAATGGCCACGAAGATGTAGTAAAAACTCTAATCGCAAAAGGAGCAGAGGTTAATGCAAACAATGGTGATAGACGTACTCCTTTACATCTTGCTGCTGAAAATGGCAAAATAAAAGTGGTGGAAGTTCTGCTACACACTGAAGCAGACCCTTCATTAAAAGATGTTGATGGAAAAACGCCAAGAGACCTTACTAAATATCAAGGTATAATTCAGCTTTTAGAGGAAGCGGAAAAAAAGCAAACGTTAAAAAATGAGAATAAAAAAACGCCAAAGGATCTTACTGAAAATAAAGATGTAATGCAGCTTCCAGAGAAAAAGGAAGAAAAACAAATTGGAAAAAATGCAATTGTGAAAGAAAAAGAACAATCTGCAAAAAATGCAATTGTAAAAGGTGTTATTGTGTGTTTTGTAACTGCAGTGATAGTTGGTGTTGCACTTGCATTTGCTACTGCCCTATCTGTACCAGCAATAATTGGACTAGCTGCAGGATCTGCGCTCATAGTTGGTGCTGGTCAATATATAATGTCAAAGCCTAAAACTGAAATGAAAGAAGTAAAGGAACTTGTGCCTAGAGAGACAGAAAAAGCACTTACTTGATTTTTGCTATCCTGTTGCTATCAGACTAGCCTGGCACCTTATATTTATTGGGATAACTGTTTTATTATGAATTAAGTCAAAAACTCTGTAATATATTGAAGCTTAAAGATATCTTTAGATATGGAAGTTATTGCAGAAAATAGGAAAGCAAGGTTTGAATATTTCATCTTAGAAGAATTTGAAGCGGGTATGGTCTTATTAAGCAGTGAAGTGAAATCGCTAAGAGAAAGAAAAGTAAATATTTCCGACGCCTACGTTGTCGAAAAGAATAGCGAAGTATGGCTGCACAATATGCATATTGCAGAATATAAAGCTGCGAACCGAAAAAATCATAAACCAAAAAGGGAACGTAAATTACTCTTGCATAAAAAGGAGATAAATAAACTAATTGGTCAAATCAAGACTGCTGGGATAACTGTTGTGCCGCTTTCGGTCTATTTTAACGATAAAGGATTGGCAAAAACTAAAATTGCCATTGTAAAAGGAAAAAAACTCTACGATAAGAGAGCAACCATAAAACAGAGAGAGTGGGATCGTGAAAAAAGTAGATTGTCTAAAAATAATTTATAGCAAAATATGTCTTTAAATCCAGTAATTTTCAGCATCGGTCCTGTTTCTATATATTGGTATTCCTTAGCCTACGTTTTGGGTATAGTGTTTGCATATTGGTATTTACATAGGCTAGATGACCAAAAAATATTTACTAAGAATTTTTACGATTCGTTATTAACAGCCACTATTGTAGGTATTATCCTTGGAGGTAGACTTGGCTACGTATTGATATATGATCCAGTTCTTTATATAAGCAACCCTATCGAGATATTGAAGACCTGGGAAGGAGGGATGTCATTTCATGGCGGTGCTATAGGAGTTTTGCTTGCAGTAATAATCTCCTGCAGAAGACATAACATTCCTATATTTTATGCACTGGACCTAGTTTCTTGCGGAGTTCCCATAGGTTTATTTTTAGGTCGCATAGGCAATTTTATAAACGGAGAGTTATTTGGCAGAGTTACAACTATGCCATGGGGTATGGTATTTCCAGAGAGTGGTGATAATTTGCTGCGTCATCCAAGCCAGCTTTATGAGGCACTTTTTGAAGGACTGCTACTTTTTGCAGTTGCAAATTCACTGTTTTTCTTAACTAGAATAAGACTGTATCACGGTGCGTTAACTGGTATTGCAGTTATGTGGTATGGAATAGCACGTTTTTTCGTTGAGTTTTTTCGCGAACCAGACTATCAAATTGGCTATTTGTGGCTTGATTTAACTATGGGGCAGTTGCTTTCTATACCTATGGTTTTGCTAGGAATGCTTGTATATCTAGGCGCATTAAATTTAAAATTTAATACGAAATCTGTCACATAGAGAAAAGGTGAGTTCAATAGAAAAATGTAGCCAGAAGCCCCACATTATGCACAATTGTACGAATTTTCTGCGTTGCAGTAGAATGAATCGGTGGGCTTTGTTGCATCGCTAGCTATGATGGATTAAAGATAAAAAAGGTGGAGAATATCAGTAGCTTATTATTCTGGTATTTACAACAAGAACGGTCAGTGAATACCTAAATTTGAGTAAAAGAAATTTCACTACCACTCACTAATCCGGCTAAAATTCAAGAATTTCAATGCTTTAGCTATTTTCAATAGAATTAAATTTATTAATATAAATAACAAATTACTATTCTTAAATTTGATCAGATTGATTGCAAAAAAACAAGATTTTCAATAAGTTGCTTATAATCCTAATTATAGTTAGCCTTTCATAAGTAGCGATGCAACAAAGCCATCCCAGTGTCAGCTACTTTCATGACACCATTTGCTGTGCAGTTTACCTTCAAAAATGAATGTTCGTACAGCTATAGAATGAATCGCGGTATGACGTAGCTTCGCTATAGGCAACGAAGGAAATATCAACTATACTTCTTTTTACCATTGTTTATATTTCCTATTCACATATATTAATATTTTACTCACTTAAAGTAAGCTAACTACCGTTATTAACATTTTTGTAATAAAAATTGTATATGGTGCATGTAATCAAATTAAGAGGAAGATTGTGGAAATTACGCCATCAATAAAAAAAGAATTGAAGCAAAGTACTCTATATGTTTGCCTAGAAAAATGCAAAAGTGCATTTTGGTTTATCTTTTGGTTTAGTGCGGGAATCAATTTATTAATGTTATTCCTACCACTTTATACCTCTCAAGTGCTTGATCGGGTGATATCGAGCGAAAGTGTATCAACACTAACTATGCTGACAATTATCACTTTATCTGCATTTGCATGTTCTGCAATGCTTGAAACTTGTCGATATTTAGCCATGGCAAAAATAGGTGATTGGATCGATAAAACTGCAACACCAGATCTGATAGTAAGGTCAATCAGGCTAACGTCAGTGCAGAGCTCAACTTCAAGTGGTGAAGCAATACGAGATCTCGGAGTGATAAAAAATTTCATTACAGGAAATGGTATATTCTCACTGTTTGATACTCCATGGTCGTTAATTTACCTTGTTGTGATTTTCATGATACATACCTCCACGGGGTTTATAGCTATTACTGGAATTATTATATTAGTCTCTATGGCAATATGGAATGAACTTGCCACTAAACGAATATTACAAGAAACCAACGAAGAAACTATACGGAATATCAATGCTATAGATGTTGCAACAAGAAATGCAGAAGTGGTTGAAGCTATGGGCATGTCAGAATTCATAGTCTCTGATTGGTGTAAACGAAATGATCAGAATCGAGCAATGCAAATTAAAGCACAAAATCGCTCTAATGTAATTACTGGAATCACTAAGTTTTTGCGCTCAACTCTGCAAATATCAGTAATTGGAACAGGTGCATTACTTGCAATCACAGCTCATAAGACTGCTGGTAGCATCATCGCTGCTTCAATTTTAATGGGTAGAGTATTAGCACCATTTGACGCTGCGGTTCATACTTGGAAGTTTTTAAATCAGGCTAGAATGTCATATGGAAGGCTACAAAGACTTATATTAACATCGCCAAAAAGAGAGCAAACGATGGCTCTACCAGAACCTGAAGGAAAATTGGAATTTGATAGAGTATTTTTTACTCCTTATGGAAGCAATAAGCCGACAGTAAAAGGAATATCATTCATTATAGATCCTGGAGATGTAGTTGGTGTTATTGGTGCAAGTGCTTCTGGTAAATCCACTATCGCAAAATTAACTGTTGGTGTATGGAAGCCAATATCTGGTGTAGTCAGACTAGATGGCGCTGATGTATATACTTGGAATCGAGAAAATTTTGGTAATTATGTTGGCTACTTACCTCAGGATATTGAGTTATTTAACACTAGTGTCAAAGCTAATATTGCTCGCATGAGGCCAGATCCAAATCCTGAAGAAATAATCAAAGCAGCAAAAATTGCAGGAATACATGAACTAATACTAAGCTTACCAAATGGATATGATACAACAATAGGAGGTCCTGGAGGAGTAACGCTCTCTGGCGGCCAAAAACAGCTTCTTGGACTTGCCAGAGCTTTTTATGGTCACACAAAACTTTTAGTACTTGATGAACCAAACGCTAACTTAGATAGCAATGGAGAGGCATGCTTAATTAATGCAATTGGCATTGCAAGAAAACAAAATACTACTACTGTTATCATCACTCACAAGCTACCGTTATTGTCCGTAGTTGATAAGGTGATCCTCATGTCAGATGGTGTCATTTACGCTATGGGACCAAAAGATGAGATTTTGAGCAAATTAGTTGCTCCATCATCAAGTACCACAGAAGATGAGCGCTCTTCAGCAAATGGTTAGTTTACTTACAATAAATTCTGTATCTGAAATAACAACTGTTCCAGAAAAATATATATTTCTTTACCATTAGAAATAATATTACAAGAATAGTAAATAGATTAATAACTCTTATTAATTAAAGTCAATCGGCAGATATAGCTAAAGTGGCTTAGGTTTACCTACAATTTGAAAAACAACAAATTCGTCTTAATGAATTTTCTTAATTTGTTATCTAAATAACTTAATATTAGTGGTAATTTTATAAAAAATTATAATATAAATAATGTTGCTGCGAAAATTTATAACAATATTTCCCTCTAACGTTTAATGAATTTCAATAAATTGCCTTTTTAATTCTAGATAAGTATATGCTTTGTTAATATGTTTAGTTCAAAATCCAAAAGTAAGTTTATGCTTTCTATTGGAGAAGAAGGCATAATGTTACTATATTTTAAAAATAATACTTTAAATAAAAGGTATTTTGTTAAGGGCAAAAACGATAAAGCAGTTTCCGATTTAATTTCATGTCTTTCGTCAGATAAAAAAGCACCTTTATACCTGGTGCTTAATCATGCAGATCAAAATTACTCGCTACAGTTTATTACAAGGGCAAACAAGATTAGTGCCTATCTATCAGCAAAAACAAAGATGGAGCATTTTTCTCGTAATAATGACATAAGTTCAGTTTTTTTGGTTGAGAAGCCAAACAAATTCAATCAAAACTGGTGCTATCTTCTTGTTTCATCAAAAGCAAAGCATTTAGTAGAATATTGGTTGAATGTGTTTATTGAGATAGGCTCCAACTTTAAGGGAATATTAATGTTTCCTATAGAAATAAGTAATATAACAAAAAAGATTCTACATAAAGATCCTAATAATTGGAAAATTATAGTTGCTGCAACTAAAACGGGAGGCTATAGACAAGTGGTTCTTAAAGAGAATAAAATGGTATTTACGCGCTTAACATCATTTACTAATGATAATTTACCAGGAATTATCGCTGGTGGAATATATCAGGAAGTGCAAGATACTATTCGATCCTTAACTAAGTTTGGGTTTGAAAAAAATAACCCTATCGACCTTTGTATCATAGTGTCAGAAGATATCAAAGCTAGTTTATCAGTCATAAATTTTTCAGAGAACAGTGTGAACATATTAACTCCATATGAGTTAGGCAAACTATTAGGAGCAGAACTAGCTATAAGTGAAAAAGATAACTTTTGCGATACCATAATTTTGTTTCATAGCTTTAAGAATAAATTAGCAGCTATTTTTAATACAAAGGAAACTAAAGAATTTTATCTATTCAATTACCTTTATTTAAACTCTCCTCGAATTTTTCTATACTTCGCCCTGGTTTTAGTTATAACAAACACCCTTTGTTTGCTAAATTTGTATTCAAATTTCAATGTCGCTGATAATTTATCAGCAAAGCAGAACACCTTAAATAACCAATTAACAAAACTTAGCCAAAGCTATAATGTAAAAAAAATAGATGAAATTTATGATTTTATTAATATCAATAATATTTTATCAAAAATAGAATACTCTCCTCTTACACAAGTTAAGTATGTAGAAAAGTTAAAAATACCAGGTATAGAGCTTCTATCATTTGAATGGAATTATAATGAGGCAAAAAGTTATATTACCACAACTTTAAAGTTTAATTTTCAATCCGGTAAAAATATTTCTCATCAATACGAGAAACTACGAAAAAATTTAAACGATAATTTTCGTACCTATGACATTAATATTTCTAGCTTACCTGCTGCTAAAGAGCAAAATCTATCTATTGATGTTGAAATAGGAGAGGCAATGTAGATTAATGACTATCTCTCAATTAAAAAGAAAAGCTACAATTCAGTTTATATCGTATTTGTTATTATCTGTTGGATTAATAGGGTTATTAACATATGTTGTTATCTATAACGAAAAGATTTATAATAAAAACCAAATTGCGATTGATAAAATACGTTCTATTAATTTACAGATTACTGGAATTCAAAAAAAGGAAGTTGTTCTAAATAAAAACCTAGATTTATGGAAAAAAATTTCTTCTTCAAATTTACACAGTAGCAGATACATTGCAAATTTAAATTTCGAGCTTAGCAAGTTATATAAAAAGTACTATATATTAGAACCTGAAATATCAATTTCTATACCCGAAGAAGTTGAGCTCCACAACAAAAGTGAACGCGCAAAAGTAATAAAAAGTGAAGTGGTCCTAAATTTAAGCTCAATCAGCGATAAGCATATTTTTTTATTTCTACAGTCTATTCCAAATCTGCCCGGTTATGTTATGATCAAATCTCTTATTTTAAATAAGCAGAGAAATATTGATGCTGCAACTATGAATCAGATTTTGAATGGTAATATGATAGAGATAGTGAGAGCTAATATAGTCTTTGATTGGTATACTATATTAAGTAGATAAGGTGATGAACATAAAGCTGTTTTTTATTTTTACGCTACTCATTTCCAATGTTAATGCATATTGCAGTTGTGAAGATATCATAGAAAGCATAGAAATTTGTAAGGAGTATTCTTGCCGACAATATATTGGCAATGAAGATTTTATTGAGCATAAAATATTAGGATTAAATAGTGGAAATTTATGCGTATATATAGAAAAACAAGGTAATGATGAAATGGTTTGTCATCATTCTCAGTATGGAATGATGATAGAAAAAAGATACTTTGAAAGTATTCTTAAAGTTGGCAATCAAGAAATCGACGATTTTATTGATATAGCAAATTTGCGTGCAAAAGAGTGTTTCTTTATCAACAATCAAAAACTAAGCTATACAGATCGGGACGATATAATAAGAGAAGCAGTGGAAAGTGACTTTGACGTTTTGTCACAATATAGTAACGTAAAAAGCATTTTTTTTGATGAAGAGCCAGTTAATAGAATGGTCAATGAAATGGAAAAGTTCAATTTACGATCTTCAAGAGCTGCAAAAGAGGAGGTATCAGATAATTTCAACGGTAAGGTAGTGAGTTTAGACTCAATTTTATATCTTTCTCCCGATACATGGAAAATATGGGTAAATGGAAAGCTGTTTATAAATACTAAGGATTTAAAAGTGCACTCAGTCACTGAAAATTATGTAACTTTTGTATGGACCGTAGATCAAAAAGCAATAAAAAAGCATGCGAATGATTCTCAAAATGTATATTTTGGATATGGGAGTATTATGTTTACGCTTTATCCAAAACAAAAATTTGACTTGGATAGCTTATCTATTAAATAATTTAGTATATAGCCAAAGTGACTTACGACAATTTGAAAAATCGTCATCCCGCTGCTTGTTAGCTGATGAGATACCGCGGCGGTATGACGGTCCGCTACGTGTTAGCGGGATCTAGAGATACCGCAGGTGGGTAGCTATACATGCGCTTGTAGCTCAGTTGGATAGAGCGTTGCCCTCCGGAGGCAAAGGCCGTGGGTTCGAATCCCTCCAAGCGCACTTTTAATAAAATTTGACAATAGTACTTTCATATAAGATAATAAAGGGATTTATTTAGAACACAATTATGTCTGGTGGTACCATAAACAAAGTCATACTAGTTGGTAATTTAGGAAAAGATCCTGAAATTAGGACTACACAAAATGGAAAAGAAATGGCAAGTTTTTCAATAGCCACGTCTGAAAGTTGGACTGATAAATTTTCTGGTACGCGCTCTGAAAAGACAGAATGGCATAATATCGTAATTTTTAGTGAAGGATTAGTAAAAATCGTCAAAGATTTTGCACGTAAAGGCAGTAAAGTTTATGTTGAAGGTTCTTTGAGAACTAGAAAATGGACTGACCAAAACGGTAGTGAAAGATACACAACAGAGGTGGTTCTATATAATTTTAATAGCGCTCTTACTCTCTTGGATTCACGAAATAGTGCGCCAAATCCTGATTACAAGCCAAGTGAATACAAACAAGGTGAAACAGAACAAAAAGATAAACACGAAAGTTTTGACAACGATATAAAAGATGAACTACTCGACGATGAAATACCATTTTAACAATTTAAATTGAAATCTACATTTTTATGGACTGCTTGTGTTACTCCTTTTAATTGCAATGGGGATAGCATAGATTATAGCAGTTTGCAGCGTTTACTGACAATGCAAGTTAAAGCTGAAAATGGCGTAGTGTTGCTAGGTAGCACAGGTGAGAGCCTATCGCTTACTGATTCTGAAAAGCGTACATTAGTTGAATTCGTATGTAAGCTAAAATTAAATACGAAAATTATAATTGGCGTACCAGGAGTGAATCTATATCAGACTCTTGAATGGCTTGATTTTTGCAAGGGTATGCCTATTCATGGCTATCTAATGACAACTCCCATTTATGCAAAGCCCGGAATTATGGGGCAGACTTTATGGTTTGAAAAGCTGCTTGAGAAAGCACATGTGCCGGTTATGTTTTACAATATTCCATCAAGAGCAGGAATAAATCTTCACGCTGAAACTGTACACAACTTATCCAGCCACGAAAAATTTTGGGCTATCAAAGATTCAAGTGGCACTGTTGATACTTTAGCTCAGTATAAGAAAGTTGCACCAAATATTGAGGTCTTTTGTGGAGATGATAATATGATATCCGATATGGCCGCTTATGGTGCGGCTGGCCTGGTTTCCGTTGCTTCCAATGTTTGGCCACGCATAGCGCATGAATACGTTAAGCAATGTCTGAACGACGAACTCTCTTCACTGTCATTCCAGCGCGTGACGCTGGAATCCAGAAGGAAACCTGTTCAAATGACAGGAAATGACATGAAAAGTTCAACAGTCTGGCAACAAGCTTGCAAAGCACTATTTATTGCCAGCAACCCAATACCCACTAAAGCACTTTTGCATGATATTGGGCTCATAGAACACAAAACTGTCCGCCTACCGCTCAGCACAGAAGACTTGCCTTCTGTTGATGAGATAAAAAAAGCAACCGAAATAATTCTAAATTTAGAGAAAGTTAATCATTGTTGTCATCCTATGGCTTGACCCACAACTGTACGAACACTGCAATATGGTACGATATCACATATAGCTAACCCAAGAAAGGTTTTCCTACGTCATACCGCGATTTATTCGCGGTATAGATTCCGCTAACTAGTAGCGGAATGACGAATTTGTCGTTTTTCAAATTGTCGGTAAATCTAAGTCAGTTTAGCTATAGTAAACGATGTCATGAAAGTAGCTGACACTGGTTCCTTTATGACGGTGTCATTCCAGTGCTTGACACTGGAATCCAGGAAACTTAACTTTACACCAGGTAATAAAAACTGGATTCCAGTGTCAAGCACTGGAATGACACCATCATAAAGTGAAATTAGATTCCAGTGTCAGCTACTTGCATGATACCATTTGTTGTAAACTCACTTTTACTCTATGGTCTTGCCGCTATCCTGAACGGATACATCCAAGTATCATTTGAACACTCCCAAACTTATCACTTTATGCCACTGGTCTTCATCTAAAATTTCTACACCTAATTCCACTGCCTTTTTATATTTGGATCCTGGTTTTTCTCCTGCAATTAGGTAGTCAGTTTTAGCAGAAAGATGTGAGCTGACCTTTGCTCCCAGAGTTTTGGCTCTTACTTTTGCCTCTCCTCTACTCATAGCAAGTAGCTTACCAGTAAACACTATAATTTTATTATTTAAAACAGAGTCACTAGAGTTGGAGCTCACAGGAAGAATTTGAAGACAAGCAGTAAGATCATTTAACATTTTGATGTTATGTTCCTTAGAAAAAAATAATTCCAAAGATTCAGCCACTTTTTTTCCTATGCCGTCTATACTGACTAGCTCAGTATTATCTGATGAAAGTTCAATCATTGAATTATACCAGTTATTATAAGAAACATAATAATCTGCAAGTAATTCTGCTGCAACTTGGCCAATAAATCTAATACCTAAAGAAAATATAAACCTATCTAGAGTTATTACCCTTCTGCTTTGTATAGCATTTAATAAATGAGCTATTGATTTCTTGCCCCAACCAGACTGTTCTTCCAGATTAAATTCATCCAATTTTTCTTCTAAAGTAAAAATATCATGGATTTGTTTTATCAGACCAAGGTCGTAAAAAAACTCTATCTGCTTATCACCAAGGCCAACAATGTCAAATGCATCTTTCGATACAAAATGCTTTAGTTTTTCTAGTATTTGAGCTTTACAAGCAAATTCCTCAGGACATCTTACTGCAGCCTCTCCCTCAACCTGACGTACTTTACTACCACATTCAGGGCATACTTCAGGAAACACAAATTCAGGTGTATTTGAAAGACGAGAATCTCTGTTCACTTCAACGATCTGGGGAATTACATCCCCTGCCCTTTTGATTGTTACAATATCTCCCTCTCTTATATCTTTACGCTTTATCTCATCTTGGTTATGCAGACTTGCTCTACTAACTAGCACCCCACCAACATTGACTGGCACTAAATCTGCAACTGGAGTTAAAACCCCTGTTCTGCCCACCTGTATAAATATCTTATTTAACTTTGTTTTTGCATAAACCGCAGAAAACTTGTATGCAAGTGCTGAGCGCGGTGCTTTGTGAGTATTCCCTAGACGATTTTGTAGTACCAAATCATTTACTTTATAGACTATTCCATCAATATCATAATCCAAGTTATAGCGACAGTTATAGACCTCGTTATAGAACTTCAGCATTCCATCTAAACTACTCGTTAAGGACTGATGCTCATTTACGCAAAAACCAAGTGCCTCAAGCTTATTTAGTACCTCACTTTGACTTTTCTCTGCTCCACCAATCAAAGAATAAGCAAAATATCTAAGAGGTCTGCTTGCTGTAATGTTTGCATCCAATTGCTTTAGAGAACCAGCGGCTGCATTTCGAGGATTGGCAAATTCATCGTTTTCATTTAACTTTAAAAAGTCGCTGTTACTGATGTATATTTCACCTCTTACTTCTAGTCTTCCTTGCACACCTTGCAAAAACTTAGGAAAGCCTTTTATTGTTGCAACATTGTGAGTGACATCTTCCCCTACAAAACCATCACCTCGAGTTGCAGCTTTAACAAATCTTCCATCCTCATAAATTGCAGAAAACGACAACCCATCAATTTTTGGTTCACATAATATCTCTATTTTGTCCTCAATTAAAAACCTCTTTATTTTAGACAAAAATTTCTCTACACCTTGTTCATCATAAGCATTCTCAAGGGAAAGCATAGGTTCTTGATGTTCCACCTTAGAAAACCTCTCATCAGGTGGAGCACCAACACTATCTTGTGTTGCATAAATTTCTGGCTCTATTTCAGCTAACTTTTTCTTCAGTTCATCATATTCAGCATCACTTATTTCTGGCTTATTTTTTTGGTGATACAAAACATTATGATAATTTATTTGATCTTGCAGTTTTTCTCTCATCTTTTCTAAGTTAGTCATGATACCAATATAATGCTACATTAGCCTTTGTCGTCAAGCTGTGAATTTTCTTGAATTTATCATATGGTCTTAATCCATCAAATATCAAAGGTACCACAATGCTATAGCCATACTTATTCTTCTCTCGCTCAATTGTATTAGCAGATCTCACTTGCTTTAGCCATATATTTATATAAAATTAAAATAAATTAGAGTAAACAATATTGCTGTTTAAATGCTAACAAGATTCGCTCCAAGCCCAACTGGCTACCTCCACGTAGGAAACGTACGAACTGCCTTGGTTTGTTGGATGTACACACGCAATCAAAATGGAAAATTTTTACTCCGTTTTGATGATACTGACCTTCAGCGTTCAGATGTCAAATATATAAATGATATCATACAAGATTTGAAATGGATTGGTATCAATTGGGATGCAAGTTTCAAGCAATCAGAGCGCTTTGAGCGTTACAATGAGGTGTTTTTGCAGTTAATAAAAGAAGGGCATATTTATGCATGCTATGAAACAAGAGAAGAGTTAGACATTAAACGAAAATTGCAGTTAAAACAAGGACTTCCCCCTGTATATGACAGAAGCGCGTTACTTCTAACTGAGCAAGAGAAAATTAGTTATGAGCAAGAAGGAAGAAGACCACATTTTAGATTTAAGTTGGATAGAAATGAAGTTGTTAAATGGAATGATGAAGTTAAAGGTGAAATAAATATTGCAACAAGTCACATCAGCGATCCTGTGGTAAAAAGAGAAGATGGAATTTACACATACATGTTACCTTCTGTTACTGATGATGTTGACTTTAATGTAACTCATATTGTACGCGGGGAAGATCATGTAACTAATACCGCAGTGCAAATCCAAATGATTAAAGCATTAAAAGCGAAAATCCCTACATTTGCTCACCTTTCTCTGCTACATTTTGATGATAGCAAGATATCCAAGCGAACCGGCGTGCTGGATATCAAATCTATAAAAGAAGATGAAATTGAACCGATGGCACTAGTTAGTTATTTAGTGAAGCTCGGAACATCCAATCCAATTGAAGCTTGCGCCTGTATGCAATCTTTGATTGATTCATTTGACATTAAAAAATTTAGCTCAGCATCTGTACAATTCAGCTTGAGTGAAGTATATAAGCTAAATAGCAAAGTTCTGCAACAAATGCCATTTGAAATGATGCAAGACCGTTTAAGTCAAATTGAAGTGGACTCCTCAGAGTTTTGGTATTTTATAAGGAACAATATAGAAAGGTTTTCTGAGGTGGCCAAGTGGTGGAAAATATGCAAATCCGATATAGAGCCTGTGATTCTTGATAAGGAGCTTATAAAAATTGCGTTCAATGCATTGCCCCAAGGTGATTGTAATGAAAACACGTTGTCAGAATGGGTCAAAACTATTCGACAAACAGTGGATATAAAGGCAAAAAACCTATTTACGCAGTTGCGTTCAGCTTTAACAGGAACAGAAACAGGACCAGAGCTCGCTAAATTATTAATTTTTATCGGCAAAGAAAATATCATTGCAAGGTTAAAAGAAAAGTGAAAACTAAAGAATTATAGCTAATGCAATCCCTACGTCATACCGCGATTCATTCGCGGTATCCCTTAGCCGCTAACAAGCAGCGGGATGACGATTGTCAGGGTGTCACTCCAGCGCCCCTATGATGTCATCCGAGTAGCCGACACTGGTTTCCATCCAAGACGGTGTCATTCCAGTGCTTGACACTGGAATCCAGACTTTAATTGTTATACTTGTAAATAATCTGGTGAAAATAAACGTTCATCTCAAAATGCAGTATTTTTGTTGAAATAGCTCAACTGGATCCCAGTGTCTGGGCACTGGGATGACACCATAGGAGGCTACTTGGATGACAAAAAAAGGAGCACTGACCTCTCTTGGGCTCTTTTAGCTACAAACGTTAAGAAATTTACCAAATGAAAAAAAAGGCAAAAGAAGCCCTGGGGTTATTATCCGCTTTAAAATATTGGCGTTTTTTATGTTTTAAACGCTTGACAAGCGAAATTCAGCTGCTTTTAATTGCAACTAACCTACGCTGCAAATGTTTAAGAAATTTACTAAGCAGAAAAAAAGACAAAGAGTCCCCGAGTTAGCTAGTCTTTTACTATCTCTGTCGAGTATTGGCATTTTTTGATGTCTTGTAACGCTTTATAAGCGCGTTCAGCTTATTTAGATAAAAATCTAGATGTAGATGAAGTTTTGTAAAGACATAGAGTATCTATATACTGCAAAAAATTAAACATAAGACGCCGATACATTAAGTAATCCTTACCTTTTAATCTGCAGATTGGCGAAAGCAAATACAATAGCTTCAATTTTATGATAAGGGGGCTGGCGGAGTTTGTCAAGGAAGTTTTTTGTATTTTAACCTTAGATTTGAGAAATCTTATAGGCTTTTGTTCTCATGAAAATTATGTTCTCATGAGTAAATTAATGTTATCCTTTTTTGTTGATCTAAAGTTTCTTATGTTCATACACTTACGTGTTCATAGTGTTTATTCGCTGCTTGAAAGCTCGGTTAAAATTGAGGAGCTGATCGGCCTTTGTTTGCGAAATAAAATGCCAGCGGTTGCAATTACTGATTCAGGTAACTTGTTTGGCTCGCTCGAGTTTTCAGAATATGCAGCAAGTAGGGGAATACAGCTAATAATAGGATGCAATATTATAGTTAAACATTCAGAACAAAATTTACCTATATTATTGCTTGCAAAAAATGAGCAAGGGTACACTAATTTAGTCACTTTGGTGAGTGAGTCTTTTAGAAAGCGCAAGAATAACAGCGATATTCCTTACGTTGATTTTGATGAGCTATTGAATTTAAGTACGGGTCTGATCGCTTTAACCGGTGGATGTTTGGCTCAACTATTGTTGGGGCAAGATAAAGAAACAGTTGAAAAACTGCTTTCAGCATTCAATGGTCATTTATATGTTGAATTGCAGCGTCATGGGTTGAATAAAGAGCTAGAGCTTGAAGAAGCTTTGATAGACTTTGCTTATCAGCGCAATATACCACTAGTTGCAACGAACGATGTATTTTTTCCAAATAGGTCTGACTATGAGGCTTATGATATATTAACGTGTATATCGGAGGGGAGTTATGCCCTGGAGAATAACAGAAAGAAGTTAACTACCGAGCATTACTTCAAATCTGTGGCAGAAATGGAGGAGCTGTTCAGCGACATTCCCGAAGCAATTCATAACACTTTAGTGATAGCTAAGCGGTGCTCTTACATGCCAAGAAGCAGGCAGCCTATTTTGCCTAAATTTCCTTGTCGAGAAAATAAAACTGAGAATGAAGAACTGAGGGAGCAGGCAGTTGCAGGATTAGAATTCCGTATTGCGAATGAGACAGACATAGACCTTAAACAATACTACGATCGGCTGAATTACGAACTGAGTGTGATAACTTCGATGAACTACGCTGGCTACTTTTTGATAGTTTCTGATTTCATTCGTTGGAGCAAAGCAAATGGCATTCCAGTTGGTCCAGGAAGAGGCTCTGGTGCTGGATCAATTGTTGCTTGGGGCTTGCAGATTACAGACCTTGATCCAATAAAGTTTGGCCTAATATTTGAAAGATTTTTGAATCCTGATCGTGTATCGATGCCTGACTTTGATATCGATTTCTGCCAAGAGAAAAGGGACCTGGTTATTGATTATGTTCAGAAAAAGTACGGTTATGTTGCTCAAATAATCACTTTTGGTAAATTGCAGGCAAGGGCAGTATTGCGTGATGTTGGTAGAGTATTGCAAATGCCTTACTCTCAAGTGGATAAAATATCTAAAATGGTTCCATTTAATCCAGTAAATCCTGTAACTTTATCACAAGCGATAGAGTTTGATCAAAACCTGCAGAAAGAGCGGGATAGTGATGAGGTAATTGCAAAGCTTCTTGATATATCTCTTAAGCTTGAAGGAATATATCGTCACGTTTCAACCCATGCTGCTGGAATTGTAATATGTGATCAAAAGTTGGAAAATTTTGTTCCTGTGTATTATGATCCAAATTCAGCTTTGCCAATCACTCAATACAGCATGAAATATGTGGAGAAAGCTGGGCTAATAAAATTTGATTTTCTTGGGCTTGGTACGCTAACGCTAATAGATCATGTATGTCGTTTAATTAATCGTGATGGAAAAAAGATTGATATTTCTTCAGTTCCTTTGAATGACCAAAAAACCTATGAGATACTCTCAAGCGGTGATTCAATTGGAGTGTTTCAGCTTGAAAGTTCGGGAATGAGAGAAGCTTTAATTAAACTAAAACCGGACTGCATTGAAGATATTATCGCTTTAATTTCCCTTTATCGTCCAGGACCTATGGATAACATTCCAACTTATGTTGCAAGAAAACACGGACTTGAAAAGCCAGATTATATTCATCCGTTACTTGAGGAAGTATTAAAAGAGACATTTGGGGTAATAATTTACCAAGAACAAGTGATGGAAATAGCCCGTATTCTTTCCGGGTATAGCTTAGCGGAAGCAGATCTGCTGAGACGTGCCATGGGTAAGAAAATCAAGGAAGAGATGGATAAACAACGTGAACTTTTCATCCAAGGGGCAACGAAGAATGGCGTTGATTATGACAGGGCAAGTTATATTTTTGACCTTGTTGCAAAATTTGCTGGTTATGGGTTCAATAAATCTCATGCTGCAGCATATGCGGTGATATCTTATCAAACGGCTTACCTTAAAGCTAATTATCCATTAGAATTTTTTACAGCACTAATGAATCTGAATATTGATGATAGAGATAAACTGAATTTATTTTATCATGCAGCAAAGTTTAGTGGCGTTACCGTTCTTCCACCTGATATAAACAAGTCTCAAGCTGAATTCTCAATAGAGGATGAACGCATACGTTATGGTATTGCTGCCTTGAGGAATGTTGGTTTTTCTATAGCGGAAGGAATAGTGAACGTACGTTCAAGCGCTTGTAAGGACATATGGGAATTCATTCAAAATTCAGGTCATACAATAAATAAGAGAGCGCTAGAAAGCCTGATTAAATCCGGAGCATTCGATAGCGTGCATAAGAACAGAAAGCAGCTATATGAGTCAATGGACATGCTGATTTACTTTGCAAATAAAAACAAACAGGATAGAGAATCAAGTCAAGCTGCTTTGTTTGGTAGTCTTGATGTCCTCAAACCGAAACTTGAGAATGTGGAAGATTTTGATGAGGAGGAAAAATTAGAACATGAGTTATTTTCACTAGGATTTTATTTAACTAATCATCCACTTGAAAAATTTAGAACTCTTCTGGAAAAGTTAAATATTGGGTTTATCGGAGAAAATAGAACAGCAAAAACTGCTGGGGTAATATTAAATGCACGTATGAGAACTTCAGAGCGTGGAAGGTTTGTTATCCTCACACTTTCTGATCCCCATAACGTTTCTGAAATAGCATTCTATAATAATGAAATAATAGAAGAAAAAAGAGATTTATTTTCACCAGGAACATTTGTGATAATTGATCTTGAAGCTTCGGAAAATACGACAAGATTAGCAGGCAAGGATATATCTGAGTTTACAAAAAGAGTCACTTCTACAATAAAAGAATTAGTTCTCACCACTGAGTGCACGGATTCGCAAAAAGCCGCTATGGAATTAAACGCAATATTGAAAGATGAAGGCAGAACCAAAATAATGCTAAAACTTCTTCTCGAAAAACATAAAGTGAGCATCTTATTACCAGGTGCATACTCAATTGCTCCTCAAGTAATTTATGAAATATCTAACTTAAGCTGGATTAAAGGCGTAGAAATTAATACAAATAACTTGCTTATATAAAAAAGCTTTATATAATGAAATATTTAATCGGTATTAAAGGAAGATATAGTGAATCTTTATGAATTTACTTTTATAACACAACAAGGATTATTACAGCAAGAAGTAGAGGAGATGGTCCAAGAGCTAGCTGCTTCATTGAAAAATATTAAAGCAGATGTTATGTTCCAGCAAATCAGGGATATTCTGAAAAAAGGAAATGACAAGCTTACAACACAAGAGTTAGAAGTGCGTGCTGAAAACATTAAAGAAGGTCTAGTTGCTTACTCTGATTTCTTGGAAGATCTTACAAAAATTTTATGGGTTGAATTGGAAGAAGATCTTTCAAATTTGAAGGAAGTGAAGTCAAAAATCGATAAAGAGTTGAAAGATGACCTAAAAGATTTAGGAATAACGCAAGATTTTACAAAATTTCTAGGAGGCAGTACTAAAAGTGCGTTTATCCATAACGCAGTAAATGCTTTGAAGAGAAATATTTCAGAACATCTAATAAAGATTTTTCAAGATATTTTGAAAGATTTTAGAATAAACGGTCCAACTCAATCGAGCAAAGCGTTGGAAATGCTTTTGAAAAACATTGAAGCATCAGGATTAATCAAGTATGAACATTGGGGTCTTTTGGATTTTGCATATCACAAAAATAAAATGAAGAGCGGTCATTATTGTATAATGTGCATAAGTTCTACTGCAAGCATTCTGGATGAATTTATGCGTAGAATGAAACTTAATGAGAACGTTATTCGCCACTTTCCTGTGCAGGTTGATAAAATTTTTGAAGGTAAATCTCATATGATGAATAAACAAATTGAGGAGCAAAGCGCATAATGATGAAAAGACGAAATAGTTTTAATAATTCTTACGTATCTGTAAATAATAGGACTGGCTTTAGGCGTTCTAAAGTTTGCCCTCTTGCTGCGTCTAAAGATGAAGACATAGATTATAAGAATATAGATTTATTATCCAAGTTTACCTCTGACTATGGTAGGATATTACCTAGAAGATTAACAGGCGTATGTGCAAAAAAACAAAGGAAGTTACGCTTAGCGATCATAAGGGCACGTTTTTTAGCTCTTATTCCTTACTGTACTAAAAAAGTTTAGGTAATTTATGTTGATAATTTTAAAGGAAAATATAAGGACTTTAGGTAAGCTTGGTGAAGTTGTCAAAGTTAAACCAGGTTATGCACGTAATTTTCTTTTTCCACAAAGAAAAGCGGTGAAAGCTACCAAGGAAAATTTAACAAAGCTAGAGGAGCAACGTTTATTACTGGAAGAAGAGAATATAAAAAGATTAAATGTAGCAAAAGAGCTTGCATTGTCACTACATGATAAGTTTGTGGTATTGATAAAGCAAGCTTCAGAGGATGGTAAAATTTTTGGTTCTGTAACAACACGTGAAATTGCGAAAATTTTACTACAAGAAGGACATGTGATAGATCACCGTAGTTTATCTTTTGGTGGAGTAAGCATCAAAAACTTGGGTGAATACCAAGTAAACGTAGAATTACATAGTGAAGTAGTAGTACCAATTACTATATACGTCGTGAAATCCGAAACAGATGCAAATGAGCTAAGGCAAGTAAAATTGCAAAATCAGAAGTCTGAGCAACAAGAGGCAGAGCAAGATGCGAATAAAGAAGCTACTGATGGTGATGATAGCTGATCAAAGATGATCCCTTGTTATAGTCGTAAAGAAATGTCTGCCATGGCTAAGCTGGTGTCATCCCAGTGCTCCCCTCATGTCATCCCAGTGCGTGACACTGGGATCCAGTTTATTTCATCATGGACATTATTTTATGCTTCTAGAATCCGTTGTCCATTGAATAATTTGCAAATACTTTTATATCTGGATTCCAGTGTCACGCACTGGAATGACACCATTATTGGAATAAATCAAAAATGATTCCCCGCTATAGCAGAAAAGAAATGTCTTCCATGGCTAAGCTGGTGTCATCCCAGTGCTTCCCTCATGTCATCCCAGTGCGTAACACTGGGATCCAGTTTATTTCATCATGGACATTATTTTATGCTTCTAGAATCCGTTGTCCATTGAATAATTTGCAAATACTTTTATATCTGGATTCCAGTGTCACGCACTGGAATGACACCATTATTGGAATAAATCAAAAATGATTCCCCGCTATAGCAGAAAAGAAATGTCTTCCATTTGGGAGGAAAATAATAAATTTAATATATGGCTTAAAATAGAAAAATTAGCGTGTGAAGCTCAAGCAAAGTTAGGAGTGATTCCGAATAATATTGCTGAGAACCTCTCTGGTGCTATTGAATTTGATGTTGAATGTATCAACGAAATTGAATCCATTGTAAAACATGATGTTATAGCTTTTTTGACATATATTGCTACAAAAGCGGGAGTTGATGTTCGTTATCTTCATTATGGAATGACAAGTTCTGATGTTTTGGATACATGCCTTGCGGTGCAACTGAAAGAGTCCTGTGATATTTTGCTCGAGAATCTAAAAAATTTACTTGCAGCATTGAAAAAAAAAGCTGAGGACTATAAAGATATTGTTTGTGTTGGACGCAGTCACGGAATGCATGCAGAACCAACAACTCTTGGAATAAAATTTGCCAGATTTTATGCTGAATTTAAACGCAATTATCAGAGATTAATTAGCGCGCAAAAAGAGATCTCAATTTGTAAAATATCAGGTGCAGTAGGCAATTTTGCAAATGTTGATCCGTTTGTTGAAGAATATGTAGCGAAAGAAATAGGACTCATACCTGAAATCATATCGTCTCAAGTCATTCCTCGTGATAGACATGCTATGTTCTTTTCAGTTTTGGGAGTGATTGCAAGCTCAATAGAAAATGTTGCTGTTGAAATTCGTCATTTGCAAAGAACTGAAATCGGCGAAATTTCTGAGCATTTTTCCACTGGGCAGAAGGGAAGCTCTGCTATGCCACACAAATGTAATCCTATTTTAAGTGAAAATCTGACTGGACTCTCACGTTTAATACGCAGTTATGTTTTTCCTGCGTTAGAAAATGTTGCATTGTGGCACGAACGTGATATATCACACTCGTCTGTGGAAAGATGCATTGCTCCTGATGCTTGTATAACAATGGATTTTGCTTTAGTGCGATTAACAGATTTGATAGATAAATTGGTGATCAATAAGGAAAACATTGAAAAGAACTTAAATTCTTCAAAAGGTTTAGTTTTCTCACAGCGTGTATTGCTTGAGTTAGTAAATAGTGGTTTGGCGAGGGAAGAGGCGTATAAAATTGTTCAGAGCAATTCAATGAAAGTGAAACAAAACAATAGTGATTTTCTGGCCGAATTGAAACAAGATAAACCCTTACTTAAGGTTATTAACTCGGAAAAACTTGAATCTTTGTTTGATTTGAAGTATTATACGAAACATATAGATCGTGTGTATAATAAGGTTTTTAATTAGGCTGAGTAGCTCAGTTGGTAGAGCAGGAGGATCATAATCTCTTGGTCGGGGGTTCAAGTCTCTCCTCAGCCACTCGAACTAAACTATGTTTAGCAAAGCAGTGCTATTGGTGAAACCCAGTGTCAGTTACTTGGAATGAGTTGTATATCCACTCAGGTGAGGAGACAATGGATAAGAGATTGTGAAAAGGGTTTAGCTTTTGGCCTATGATCTCTTTAAATGACAGAATTTCACTACAAAACTTAACTTTCTTCTATGCAGTTAGCTAAGTCAAGAAAGGTGAATCTATCTCTTGTTGTAAACGCAAGATCGACCACTTTACAATATTGTTCTTTATTCCAACTGAGGTGCTCTGGTAAGTGTGGAATTGATAGATCTTCAAATATTTTTTGCAGGTGTTTTGCAGGTAGTAAATTTTGCTTAATTAAACTGGAAATATTATGCCATTCTTTACAAATAATCTCTTGGATTTTTTGCTGCATAATTTGCTTCTGTTCAAAAGTTCTTACAAATTCGATATTATCAAAGCACTGAGTTATATGTTTTACATCTAAAGTGGTCGGTTTGATAATCGGGTTTTGTATTGATAATATCTTTTCCTGCAAATTAGCCATGGTAATCGTCGTAACAGCAATTTTTTCGCCATGTAGTAAGGAATGATCTCTTGTTACCATTTCCATTGCGTGAGCTATCATATGCTCTCCTTGGCTTGCAGAATAGCTGCCTTTTGATATTACCATTCCAAGTCCTGAAATTAGTAGAACTTCCATAAGTAATAGGACCACTTTTCTACTTCTTTTAGTAAGCGCCGTATACTCTCTTAGCAAAATTTGCTCCAAATCGCGAACAAGTGTAAAAGGTAATTCATTGTATTCTGTGCCAAGCAACAAATGAGATAGTAGCCAGTCAGCCTGAACTGTTGAACGACAAATGAAATCTGCAAATCCGCTTAATGTGAGACGCAGTGGTGCATTGGCAAGTATGTCTATATCTATATATACTGCTCTTGGAAGATGTGCTTTGAACGATTTTTTATATCCATTTACTAATATTGAAGCATTTGCAGAGGTATATCCATTCATAGAAGCGGCTGTTGGGAACGATATATAATCTTTTTTCTCGAGGTAGCTTGCATATTTGCAGATATCGTTAACAGTGCCGCTACCAAATGCAACTATTAAGTCACTGTCTTTTGCTTTGTTTCTAACTAGATTTACGGTTTCAAGAGAGGCAGCTCTGCTTGGTGTCATGCAAGTAGCTGACACTGGGATCCAGGAAAACAACTTATGGATTCCAGTGTCACGCGCTGGAATGACAGGTGGAGCTGGAATAATTAAGTTAGGAATTTTATTAAGTACGTTTTTGTTTAAAAGTTTTGCTGTATTTTTATCTGCAACTAGAAAGACGTCATTTCCGTGTCGTGTGCATATTTCATAAATATCATCAGCAAGGTAGTAATCTGTTATTACTTCCCTTAGAAAAGTTTGTTCGGTTTGATGTAATATTTGTTTTAAATAGTGCATAGAGTGTTTACAATATAGCAGTATAAGTATTTTAAGATTGACATGAAAATTGACCCTGTAGAGCTAACTAGGAAATTGATCTCTTTTGAGAGTATAACACCAGAAGACAGCGGGGCAATAGAGTATATAGCAACAATCTTCAAGAAGAGCGGCTTTGATTGTGAGATTTTAGAATTTGGTGATAAAGTTAAAAATCTTTATGCGAAATATATAAATGGAGTACCAAATTTGTGCTTTGCTGGGCACGTTGATGTTGTACCACCGGGTCAGTTAAAAGATTGGGCATTTGGTCCATTTAATCCAGAAGTGAGGGATGGAGTGCTATATGGAAGAGGGGCCGCTGATATGAAAAGCGGAGTAGCTGCATTTATTGCTGCTATGGTAAATTTGATTGCAGAGAAGTTTCAATTTAATGGTTCGATAAGTGGACTGATTACCAGTGCTGAAGAAAGCATGGAAGAATATGGAACAAAGGCAGTTTTGGAATGGATGAAAAATAAGCAGAAAAAGATAGATTTTTGTGTGGTTGGCGAACCAACCAGTAGTGAGAAATTAGGTGATACCATAAAAATAGGCAGAAGAGGTTCTGTAACATTTGAATTAATTTGCCATGGAAAACAAGGGCACGTTGCCTACCCAGACCTAGCAGACAATCCAATATATAAGGTAATATCGATATTGAGTAAGGTAAAAAATACTACTTTTGATCATGGTAATAAATATTTTCAGCCTTCACATTGCGAAGTTACTACTATCGATGTTGGAAATAATACTAGCAATCTAATACCTGGCTCAGCAACTACACGTTTTAACATTCGATATAACAATGAACAAACACCGGGTGGCTTATATAAGCTGATTGATGAAATATGCTCCAGTGTAACTAGCGATTATAAACTTTCTGTGCATAACAGCAGGGACGTTTTCCTCTCTACTCCCGATAGAAATACTGATATTATGCTTGATGCAATAAGTAAGGTTACCAACATTGATGCTATACTTAGCACAAGTGGTGGCACATCTGACGCTGCGTTTATCAAAGATGTTTGTCCAGTGATTGAATTTGGTATAATCAACAAAACTGCACATCAGATAAACGAATGCGTATCAGTAAACGATATACACAAGTTAACAGCTATATATAAGGAATTTATAGAAAATTATTTCAATCCCACTAATAAAATATTGAATCAGGTCAACGTGGTTAGTAATATATCTAGTGGTCCATTGTTAGCTTAGATGTAATCAGATCTCTTGCATAACTGTTGTTTGAATAATAACTTGTATCATTCCAGCAAAATGTGTCAAGTAAGTTTTTTCGTTTCTATAGCTACTTGGATGACAAAAGAAGAAATACTAGACTTTATACCTTTTGCACTCAAATTCACATAAATCATGAATTATGCACGTTTCACACGAAGGTTTCTGTGCTTTGCAAACATATCTACCATGCAAAACTAGCCAATGATGAGCATAAAGCAGGTATTTTTTGGGAACCACATTTAAAAGAGATTGCTCTGTTTTAAACACATCTTTTTCTTTCACAAGCCCAATTCTATTGCTCACTCTAAAAACGTGAGTATCAACTGCCAATGTTGGAATGCCAAGCCCTGAATTTAAGAACACATTAGCGCTCTTTCTCCCCACTCCAGGCAAAGACACCAAATCATCAAAATTAGTAGGTAGTTTGCTGTTGTATCGTTCTACCAATATTTTACTAAGCCCGATTATATTTTTTGCTTTGGAATTATATAAACCAATACTGCTTATGCATTTTTTCAGCTCACTCTGCCCAAAGCTCAGCATTTTTTCTGGCGTATCAGCGATATTAAATAGTTCTCTTGTAATTTTATTAACGCTTACATCAGTTGTCCGCGCTGATAAAACTATCGCAACCAGTAACGTAAAATGATTGGTATAATTTAGCTCTATTTTTGGCGCAGGATTTGATTGTTGAAACTTTTCAAATATTAGTTCTACTTTTTTTGAGTCCATGCATAGAGCTAAAAGTTTATACTATACCGTAATATTCTACTATGCAAATTCAACCGCTTGAGGTCTAGGTGGCTGTTCAGTGTTAACATCAGACATATTAGTGTTCACTTCATCGAAATTCCTCTCAGCAAATTCGCTTGCCACCTCTGTAAAACACTTTCTAACAAGAGGCATAATTATTGGCATTAATAGCCTTCGTGGATCATACCGTCCTAACAGATCAGTTTCCTTTTGCACTCTATCTCTTAGATCTTCCTCAAGTAAATCTTTCATGTGTTTTTCAGTGTATATTTCACAAGCCTTTGAAAATGTAGGACTAAATATCTCAGTAGCTAGCAGTGCTAACAATGACAAAGTACCAAATATTGTCACATCAACATAAAAACTGCCAGAGATAAAACCCTCTATCATTAAAGAAGTAAAAAAGACAGGCAAAGGGTAAAAAACAAAAAGCTTATAGCATAAGTAAATACAATTTATTCTATTTACATATTGATCAGTAGAAATTTCAGAGTTTTTGTATTTTTTTTCGTAATGTTGTGTTAAAGCAGATAAAATCTCTGTCATAATAAGATTTAATGCTACTAGTGGCAAGCATAAACACATCAAGGTATCACTGGCAATTAACCAAGTAGGCAAGAAACAATAGCAATAAATTGCTTCAGCAAAAGCTAAAAAAAGTAAAGTATTTACTTTTTTCTTTAAAGTACTAGATAGCAAATCGTCTCTACGCTTTATAAACTTTTGCATTAGCGCTTGTTTGTCTTCCCTTATTAAACTTCCATTCTTTGTTAAAGGGGCGATATAACTAAATAATTGTATGTTAGGTTTAAGCAAGTGTTCGTCAAGCTCATTTCTCAGCTCTTTGACTTTATCATCGAAAAGTGAGCTATATCTTGTCCAAGAATTTATATAATGGATTAATTTATTTTGGTGTTGCAGATCCTGTATTAGCGAGCTGCTTTTTTTTTCAAGTATAGAAGCAAGCTCAGCAAAATTCCTTCCTCTAACTTCCTCTTCAGTGATATTCAATTTTTCAAATAATTTCTTCCTATAATGGAATTCACGCGCTGTTAAATGCCCATCACTTTCAGCATCAACGCTAATTTTAACACAAGGGTCCCCTGACTTTAAAGGTTCAATATATGCATTTAATTCTTTATAAGCTTTGTCAAGATTTTTAAATCTTTCTTCATTTCCACCTTTATCAGGGTGGTGTACAAGAATCAATTTTCTATATTGTTTTTTTAAAACGCTACTAAGCTCTTGATGATCGTTACCTATAACTTGCTTAGCTTCTATTTCCAATACGTTGAACAGATCAGCATTATCACAAAACTCCTGACCAGTTAACTTAAAATGTTGACCCATTACTACATCTCACATAAATAAATTATATCTCTAGTATAATCTATTTAAATGTTTTATGCAATCATAAGAATGTCAAACGATCATTAAGAGAAAAACCCCTCTTTCCCATCATACAAATACAATTTGTCCATTCTCACCACGTCAAAATTGTGTTCTTCGAGTTTGATTAGCAAGTTATTTACATCACTATTTGTAATAGCTTGCTTTTCATTATTTGCGATAAACCTACAGGTTATTTGGTCACTTGAAGGTTTTGAGTTTCCTGGCCAAATCGCAAGTCCTTTTGAGTATATTGCTATCATTTGCAGATTACTTGATTCAAATAATCCTACTATTTGATCAACATTACTGGATTTGTCCCAAGCGAGAGTTATATCACTACCCACTAGCTTTTTAACTTTGTAATCTTGTTCGTAATTGTCTTGTACTTTATTTATTTTACTATCCAAATTTATTTTACTATCCGAACCACTGCCAATTATAAGCTCAGCAGGTTTCTTTCCTAAATTATCTATAACAGCTTCTGCAAATTCTTTGGTACCAACTTTCTGTTTACTTCTTTTCTCCTTATATAAATCGGCAGTGTGTATTCCATCCTCCAAAGTCTTGAGCCATGCATCGTAGATTAGTTTTGCAGTACCCACTTGACCTATGTAAATTAGCATATGCACTGCAGCATTTAAAAGACCAGAAGGATTGGCTATGTTTTTTCCTGCAATATCAGGGGCAGAACCGTGCACTGCTTCAAACATTGCGTATTCATTCCCGATGTTGCTACTTCCGGCAAGCCCCACAGATCCAGAGGTTTGTGCGACTATATCTGATAATATGTCGCCATATAAGTTCTCGGTTACTATAACATCAAAATTCTCCGGTTCTGTTGCAACACGCGCCATTCCAATATCAACTATATAATGTTCTGCCTTTATATCTGGGTATTCCTTTGCAATGCGATCAAACGCGGCATGGAAAGTTCCGTCAGTCATTTTCATGATGTTATCTTTAGTCAGGCAAGTTACTTTTTTTCTGTTGTGTTTTTTTGCATATTCAAAAGCGTACCTGCATATCTTCTCTGAGCCAGATCTAGTAATAATTTTAGTGCATTGGTAAGAGTCACCAGTGAGCCTATGCTCTATTCCGGTGTAAACGTCCTCTTCATTTTCACGTATCACTACGATATCAAACTTATCGAATTTATTTTCTATAACAGGATGATATGAAATGCATGGTCTGATATTTGCATACAACCCTAGATTTTTTCTGAGTGCAACGTTTAAGCTTTTGTGGCCTTTACCTTGAGGAGTTGTTGTCGGAGATTTTAATAATATTTTTGTCCTTTCAATTGATTCCCAACCACTTGGAGAAATTCCGTGAGACCATTCTTTACTATAAACACGCTCCCCTATTTCAATAATATCTATTGAGATTTTCGCTTCTGCTTCGCGCAATATCGACAGCACCGCTTCCATAATTTCTGGCCCGATACCGTCGCCATACGCAACTGTGATTGGTGTTGACATAACTTTCCTAGTTATAAATGATTTAATACTAATTTAAATAATAGAGTGGCACAAGTAGCTAATATTACCCAAGTTAGTATATTTACGGTTATTTAATAACGTATTTTTATATTATATGATGATATTATGAAATATAGGTGGGGTTATGAATACTGAAATAAATGTTAAAGTAAATTATGTAGGATTTACAAGGCGTATTGTAGCAGAAATACTTGACCTCATCATATTTTCCCCTCATTTTATCTTCGGTTTTATCTATGGTGTATTCATCGTATCATTACAAGATCAAGATAAAGACTCTTTTCAGGAACTTGCACAACTAGCAACAGAAATACCATTTATAGTTTCTACAGTGGTCGCAACATTAGTACTAACAATATCCAAAATATTAATGGTAACAAAACTTGGTGGTACCCCAGGAAAACTATTGTGTGGTATGCATATTAAAGATGCTAATACATTTACAAATGTTACCCTTATGCAAGCAACAATAAGATGTATTTCTAAGGGAAGCATCTGGATTATTTTTCGCTTTTTGCTTCATCTGCATTATCATGGTTATACTTTTCTATATCTTTTAATTGTGCTAATTTTATTTTTGTTTGCAGTATTTGATCAACGCAAACAGACTTTTTACGATAAAATTGCAAAAACAGTAGTGATAGACTATAAATCTAGTTGATATTTTTCTTTATAGGTAGTACATGGATAAAAAAGTAAACTACTCAACGATGACAAGACGTACTCTAGCATTTATAGTTGATTGTATTTTATTTATCGCAATACCATTTGGTTTAATGGCGGTGGGTTTCTCACTTACACACGCAATACAAGGGATCATGGGTGCAATAATTGTAATCACCACGATTGTATTTTCTTTATTTTTAATGATACCATGTATATTTCATATATTCATGCTAGTAAAATTTGGCGGCACTCCAGGACACTTGTTATTTAGCATGCGTGTAAAAGACAAAGATACATTTGAGTCAATCACTACAATGCAAGCAATGAAAAGGACTATAGCTCTTTTTATAATTTATTGCATATCACTTTGTAATCCCATTTTATTCTTAGCTATACTAATCTTAGTTTTAGTATGTGCAGTAGGTGATGAACATAAACAAGCTTTTCACGACAAAATTGCAAACACGGTAGTGATAGATTATAAACCTAGTTGATATTTTCCTTTAGCTGTCTGCCACCAAGGGTGTCATTCCAGTGTCACGCGCTAACTTAAGGTAGATTGCCAACTTAACTATAAATATACTTTGGTAAATCCAAATTATTTTAGCTATAAGAGCGTTTTACTTTTTGCTCAGCATATCCATCATAACTGGCTTACTTTTAGTGATTCATGGAGTTAAAAAAGTCAGCATTGCTCTTTGTTAAAAGTAGTTTGTCACGTAAAAATTCCATTGCTTCAACGGGTCCCATAGGATTGAGTATCCTACGCACCACCCATATTTTATTTAGTATAGCCTTATCAACTAATAGCTCTTCCTTCCTTGTTCCGGATTTTGTAATATCAATAGCTGGAAATATACGTTTATCAGAAAGTTTTCTATCAAGTATGATCTCAGCATTTCCTGTACCTTTAAACTCTTCAAAAATAACTTCATCCATTTTTGAACCAGTCTCTATAAGAGCTGTGGCGATTATAGTTAAAGAACCCCCACTCTCAATATTACGAGCTGCTCCAAAAAAGCGTTTTGGTCTCTGCAGTGCGTTTGAATCTACACCACCAGTTAGAACTTTCCCAGACGAAGGAATAACCGCATTATAAGCACGTGCAAGTCTAGTAATATTGTCAAGTAGAATTACCACATCTTTTTTATGCTCAACCATTCTTTTAGCTTTTTCTATTACTATTTCAGCAAGCTGTACGTGACGGTAAGCAGGCTCATCGAACGTAGAACTTACTACCTCACCTTTTACAGAACGTATCATATCTGTTACTTCTTCAGGTCTTTCATCTATAAGTAACACTATTAATTCTACTTCAGGGTGATTTATAGCTATAGAGTTAGCCATTTGCTGAAGCAATACAGTTTTTCCTGTGCGAGGTGGAGCAACTACTAACGCTCTTTGCCCTTTTCCAAGAGGAGTTACTATATCTATAGCACGCATGCTTAAGCCTTTTTTATCATCACCATTATTACACTCAAGTACTATGCTTTCCTCAGGATAAAGAGGAAGCAAATTATCAAAATGGACGTACTTTCTTAATTCACTTACTTCAGTAGAGTTTATACTTTGAACCTTAGTTAAAGTAAAATATCTCTCTTTATCACCAGGTGGCCTTATTTCTCCATATGCCATATCTCCTGTACGTAAATTAAACTTCTTTATTTGCCCGTTAGAAATATAAACATCATCGGTACTTGGGGCATAATTTGCACTTGCTGAACGTAAGAAACCAAAACCATCAGGCAATATTTCCACTATTCCACTCCCTGTGGTTATGCCTCCTTCTTCACTCATTTTTTTCATTAAGCTGAATATTATTTCCTGCTTTAGCATTCTACCATTGCTTTTACCGTTAGTTGAAATTTTTCTTTCTTCAGCTAACTCTAACAATTCTTCTGCTGTTTTCTCTTTTAATTCGCTCAGATCTAATGTTTTTCTGTTTTTCTCAGTACCTTCATTGACCATCTGTTTTACTGTATCGTTATTGTAAATTTGCTCACTTTTTTCAGGTTGAGCTGTAACCTTTCCTTTTGCCAAAACATCTTCATTGATTGTTGTCATAATCCTCCAAAAATTTTAATTGATGCTTACTAACCTAAAATGTGACTATAAGATAATAAATTAGGCTGAGTTAGTTTCAGTGCGTATTAAGCTTAATTATCATTAAACCCCGTACTTTACTTACATTATACTAATAAACACTAGCAAGTCAAGTTAATTTAATGTTAACAAAGCACAAAAATTTGAGGATTTTCAATAGCTATTCTTTATATTTTTTTAACCTTTCTTGCTTCTCCTCTTCTACTTTTGCTTTTTCCACTTCTGCTTCTAAATTTTCTTGACTACATAAGCCGAGTAGTACAGGATCTTGGGGTTTTATATTTTGCATGTTATGATGAGATCCATCTCTTACCTGCTCAACTGTGTAATTTGTTGTACTAATTAATTTAGCTATAACGTTATTGTCCAAGATAGGAAATTTTTTTACTAAATAATAAATCGCATCAGGTTTATCTCTACGTCTTGCCGTAGAGGCAAAGCCAAGAATGCTACCAATCGCTTTACTCCTTTTTTTTATATTTTTTATAATCAAATTTGGTACACGATTTGGATTTTTTTTGCAATCATCGATTTCTTTTTCAGTAATTATTCCAGAAATAATAGGGTTATATTTTTCTACTTCTATTTCCTCATCAGCTATGTCTTGTACTTCTTCAAGGGCCAATCTGCAACATTGTGCTATTTGATTAAAAGTTAAACCAGTGTTGTCTACTAACCAAGCAGCTATTTGCACTAGAAACTGTTTATTTCTATCGTTATTGCCCTTAGAAGATTCCATTGACATCAAAAAAGCATCTCCCATTTAAAGTATCCCTTACTGTTATACAGAGCTAAAATATAAACTATTAAAACTAAAAAAGCATTAATTTTGTCATTCAATAACTTTTTGTTTGTCACTTCCCACCTCTTAAGTTAATTAAATGCGCTTACCTTTAAGCATATTTCAAACAAAATATTTCCCCTTCCTAAGGTATAGTATAACTCAGTTAAACATATGTTCCTATTTAAGATTAGAGAGTTAAATTTTAAGTTAATATATTGTAATATTATATATATTAGCTAATAAAGCAACAGGTTTACAAGCATTAAATTATCACTATTCTATAATTAATCATTAATTAACTGGGTTTAAAATGAATGTTAAAAATTTTTTCACTAAAGTAACCGTTGTCCTTTTAGCTTGCTTGTTAATCTTCATGGGAATTGGCAACCTTTTATCAGGTGATGATGAAAAAGAAGAGGTAGCTAGGGTTGGAAAAGAAGTTATAACGTCAGATGAGTATAAATCACTATATCAAAATTATGAAAAGCAAATTTCTGGATCTGATGCGAGTAGAGAACAAGTAAAAAAGCTGAAATATGATTTGCTTAACGCACTTATAGAGCAAAAACTATTGTTTAACCTAACTAGTGAGCTGGGGTTGACAGTTGGAGAAGAATCTATAAAAAACCATATTAAAAACACCAAATACTTTCAAAATGATAAAGGTGAATTTGACAAAAATAAATTCTATGAAACGCTAAATGACCTTCATATGACAGAGAAAGAGTATATAGCAAAGCTAGAGAAAGTCCTGCCTGCAATGATGTTCATGACTTCATTATTTAAAGATAATTATCCAGTAACTTTTGGCGAGAAAATTGATGAGCAGATATACAAAAGTCGCTACCAAACTAGAGTAGTTGATATTGTTAAAATAACTGAAGATGCAGTTACAAACATTCCTGAACCAGATGATCAAGCCTTACTTGATTTGTACGAAAGAAATAAATCCCATTTTTATTATCCTGAGTATCGAACTGCGCAATATATTTCCCTAGGCCAAAAGTATTTTGAAGATCAAATCAAGATCTCAGATGAAGAAGTTGATGGTATAATAGAACAACAAGAACTTAAAGATCAAAGAGATATATTCAATGCAATATTTTCTACCAAAGAAGAAGCTGAGACAGCAAGAAGAGCATTTGAGGAGGGTAAAACAAGCTTTGAACAGATAGTAGAAGAGTTTGGCAAAGCAAAACTTGAGGAAACTAGAGTAAATAATATAACTAAGGATTTTTTACCAGAAGACGTGAGAGAGAAGATATTTGCTCTCAAAGTAGGTGAAGTAAGTGAAGTTTTAGCAAGCAGTTTTGGTTGGCACATAGTAAAAGTGGAAAGTGCGCATCAAATCTCTGATGAAGACTTAGTTGATTTAAAAAAAGACATAAAGTCAGTTCTAACTAACCAAAAGTCTTTTGAAAGAGTCAATGATTTCATAAACCAAGTGAACTATAAGATATACAATGGTTCAGAAATTGAAGAAATATTGAGTGAATATAATTTACCTATACAAACTATTGGTCCAGTAGATGCGAGTGGAAAAGATCAAAGCGGTAATAACGTAGGAGATTCTGGTGATTTGATTTCTTTCATTTTTTCGCGAGAAAAGGATCAGAAAGGTTATTTTAAGGGCGTTGGGGACACTGTTGTTAGTGTAAAAATCGTCGATATCGTTCCACCCAAATTGCAAAGTTTTGAAGAAGGCAAGGCATTAGCGGTAGAGCTTTGGCGTAGTGAGTTTATAAAAGAAAGAATGTTTAAATTCGGGCAAGAGGTTGCAGTTCAACTAAGAGAAAAAACAGATTTGGAAGAAATTCAAGGTGTGGAATTAGTTAAAGGTCAGCAGATGCACCGCAATAAAGTGGATCAACAAAACTACCCCTTTTCTTTTGTAGAAGAGATTTTCAATATGAAAACAACTGGTTCAGTGACAGATCCTATTCAATACAATAATGAAATTATAATAGGTGTTCTAAAAGAAATGCATTCATCAAATGGCAAATTAAACACGCTTGACACCGGAAAACGTGTGATGATATCGCTAAAAGAGCAATTAATTAGCTATCTGGAATCAAAGTATAAAGTCGAAGTTAATCACGCTATACTTGATGATATATAATCAAAAATCTTATAAGTTGCTTCAAACGCATCCAGTGCCCAGACACACAACTGTACGAACATTGCGATTTGAGAGCAATCTTCACTAGAAAGGATGTCATCCCAGTGCCCAGACACTGGGATCCAGGAATTTTATTAAGTTGGTAAGCATAAAAGTAGCCGTTTTATGTTAAAATACAACGTTTTAATGATTAAAAAAAGGCTGGATTCCAGTGTCAAGCACTGGAATGACACCATTTGCTGTGCAATTTACCTTCAAAAATGAATGTTCGTATAGCTGTGCGCCCGGGACTGCCCTACATTATTGGTAATTATATTATAAGGTGCAAAAGTTGTATAATTCATTTGACTTAAAACGGCTCATTGTATAAAATTGTAACCAACATATGAATAAAGGTTAACATGGCAGTTAAAATAAGGTTGGCAAGGTTTGGCGCAAAGAAACGCCCTTTTTATAGAATAGTTGTAGCTGATTCACGAGCACCAAGAGATGGGCGTTTTATTGAGAAAATAGGACAATATGATCCAATGTTACCAAAAGACAATAAAAATCGTGTTGTGGTGAAAGCTGATAGATTAAAACATTGGCTAAGTGTAGGCGCGCAGGCAACTGAAAGAGTACTGTGGTTTATCAAAAAAGGCATAGTAACTTTAGAAACAGAACCAAAGAAAACAGAAAAGAAGAAAGTAGAGAACGAGAAAGCACAAGGGCAAGAGGCATAAGTCTCTTAAAATGCTAAATACTGATTTAACAAACAGCGATAAATTAGACGATATTGTATCTTCTGATTTGTCAGCTATGAATGACTTTGTCTTCAAAAATGTCAATGATGAAGATGCTAAGCTTGCTACTGATATTATATCTCATCTTGTTAGGTCAGGTGGAAAAAAAATAAGGCCTAAACTAGTTTTTATTATATGTAAAATGCTAAACTATTCTGGGGAGAATAGGATCAACGTTGCTGCATCGGTAGAGTTTATACACAATGCTACTTTACTTCATGATGATGTGCTCGATGAAAGTGAGGCACGCCATGGAGTTAAAACAGCGAATAAGATTTGGGGAAATAAATCAAGCATTTTAGTTGGTGATCTATTGTTGACTCTAGCATTTAGATGGCTTATAGAGTGTGGAAATTTAAATATTCTCTCTATTTTATCTAAAGCATCGCATTTACTTGTGAAGGGTGAAATAAAGCAGATGACAGCACGCTTTGACCCCCACACAGTCAGGGAAAATTATTTTGATATCATTGGAGAAAAGACAGCATCTTTATTTTCTGCATGCTGTGAAGCTGCATCAACAGTATCTGGTGCAACAAATGACGAAACAGAGAGGCTAAAGAATTTTGGTTTTAATTTTGGTATGGCATTTCAAATAGTTGATGATATGCTCGATTATACTGCTAATCAAGGCACTTCTGGAAAGCAAGTCGGAAAAGACTTTTTCGAAGGTAAAGTCACCTTACCTGCTATTATAGCATACGAAAAGGGCAGTCCAGCAGAGCAAAAATTCTGGGAAAAATGCTTTTCTTCAGCTAGACACAATTTTGACCAAGCATTACACTATATTAATCACCATAATGCCATTCAGCTTTCTATGGAAAAAGCTAGACACTACATTAATATGGCACAAAATGATATTAGTACTTTTTCTGATTCTTTTTATAAAACTACTTTAATTAACTTTTTAAATGCGAGCATAGAAAGACGAATGTAGCTGGCGCTTGATATTTTCAGATTAATTGTTATATATTTATTAGATTCTTAAGGGTAATGATATGTCAGATAGCAGTAAGGAGAAAAAGAAGAAGTTTGCTGATATGGTAAGTAGGCAGAAAGGTGACGACCAACAAAGTGATAACCATAAGCAAACTGATGATTTAAATGAAGATCTCAATACATTAAAAGAACGTGCAGTTCAGCTTGAAGATCATTTACGCCGTGCTGTTGCAGATAATGAAAACGTCAAACGTATAATGCAAAAGCAAATTAGCGATGCAAGTGACTACGCAGTCACAAAACTTGCACGTGATATGATCGACTCGTGCGACAATTTAAAAAGAGTAATGGAAATTTTGAAAGACGGTGATCCTGTTCATGAGGGGATTAAAGTAGCTTATCAAAAAATTATAAATGATCTAAAAAAACATGGAATAGAGGAAGTAGATCCACTTGGTGAGCTTTTTGATAGTAATTTACACCAAGCTGTTGTGGAAAGAGAGGACGATAAAAAAGAGCCTGGCACTATTATAGAAGTATTACAAACTGGTTATACTATCAAAAATAGGTTGCTCCGCCCTGCAATGGTTATTCTTTCTAAGAAATCTGATGGAAATGCGTAAACGTCAGAGGTTAGATTTTTTACATAACCATTGTTTAAGCAAAAAACCAACAGCCAACTTTGGTGTCATTCCAGCGCGTGACGCTGGAATCCAGAAAAAAAGAAATATCGATCCCAGTGTCAAGCACTGGGATGACAGGAAACTATATAATGAGTCTGTTGTCTTTTCAGGTATCCAGCCAAGTGGCGTACTACATTTAGGTAATTATCTTGGTGCAATCAAACAGTGGATAGACTTACAGGATAAATACAAATCTCTTTTTTGTATTGTCGACCTACATGCAATCACAGCAAATAAGCTTCCCGCAAGTGAATTAAAAAGTAATATTTTCAAAACAGCAGCAGCTTATATTGCATGTGGAATAGATCCAGAAAAGTCCATTATTTTTAATCAGTCCACAGTTAGTGGTCATGCAGAACTGGGCTGGCTGCTTGGGTGCTATACACCAATTGGTTGGCTTAATCGCATGACTCAATTTAAAGATAAAGCTGGCAGCGATAAACAAAAAGCCTCTCTTGGATTATATAGTTATCCAGTACTTATGGCTGCAGATATATTGTTGTATCAAACTAAATACGTTCCTGTTGGTGATGATCAAAAACAGCATTTGGAGCTTGCACGTGATATTGCATCAGCTTTTAACAATCATTATAAGCTGGATTATTTCATCGTACCTGAAATCTTAACTTTGGATTGCACATCAAGGATAATGAGCTTAAGGGATGGCACAAGCAAGATGAGTAAATCTGATCCTTCAGAACATTCGTGCATTAACCTTGATGATACGGATGACTTAATTGTCAAAAAAATAGAAAAAGCAAAAACAGATTCAATTCTAGGCTTTGCTACTTTAAAGTGCCGACCAGAAATAAGCAATTTGATAAACATTTATTCAGTGCTTAGTAATGTAAATGCGGAAAAAGTATGTGAAGAAGTGAACAAACATGACATGAAGCACTTCAAAAAAGAGTTAGCTGATTTAATTATCAGTGTTATATCACCCATACGTGAGAAAATGAATGATCTTTTAAAAGACCAATTCCATTTACATGAAATATTAAAAAAAGGCACAAAGAAAGCAGCAGAAATTGCAACCCATAATATAAAAGAAATCAAGGATATTATTGGATTTGCTCAATATCTGTAAGGTTCCAAAGTGTGATGGTGCGAACCGTCATACCGCCGCGGTATCTCAGCCGCTAACACGTAGCGGGATGACGGTTTTTCAAATTGTCGGTAAATCTAAGTCAGTTTAGCTATAGGCAGCAATTTTCTGTATTTATTTTAAGTTGAAGAAAGCTCAAATGAAAAATCGTGTTTTGCTAAAAATCACAGAATGCAGTCTGGTTACAAAATTCTCTAATGGTCTTAAATAAAACTTCCAGTGAATGATTGTCAGACATATTGTGCTCTGCTGATTTTATTAAGTGTACTTCAACATCGGTTGACTTAATTTTTTCAGCTAAATTCAATGAAGTTTGATAAGGAACATCTTTATCATTAATGCTATGCAGCAAGCGCACAGGACAGTTTATATCTATTGTCTTTTTGTTTAAAAGAAGGTTCTTTCTGCCATCTTCGATCAAATTTTTAGTTATTTTGTATGTACAATGCTCTGAAGTAAAATCTATTACACCTTTAGAATCTAGTTCTTCTTTTTGCTTGCCTGACAATTGCTTGAATATCAAATCTTCAGTAAAATCGGGAGCAGACGATATACCAATTAGTGCTGCAATTTTTTCTGGAAATTGAAGGGCAGTGAGCAACATCAGCCATCCTCCCATACTTGAACCTATAATTATTTGTTTATCGCTAGTTAATTCACTCATTACTTTAGCACAATTTTTTTGCCAATCACTTATCGTGTAATCAATAAAATTACCACTTGAATGACCGTGACCAAAATAATCAAATAGCACAAGTGCTACGTCATTTTCTTGGCAAAATTTGTAAATAGCAGTTGCTTTAGTTCCATCCATATTGGATGCAAATCCACCGAAAAAAACTACAGAAGCTTTCTTTCCTTGTAGCTTTCGATATGCTATGTGACCATTATTTCCATCAAACAATTTACAATAATCCATACTACTTTGGCAAAGCAACCGGGCTATCACTCAATTGATGCAAATAACTAACTAGATCTGCAATTTCTTGTGGATTGGAAATACCTGCAAATGCCATACGTGTACCTTTTATATAGGCTTTTGGGTTCTTTAAAAAGGCAAATAGCTCCTCATACCCCCATTTTCCACCTCTTTCAAGCACTGCTTTTGAGTAATTGAATGAGTTACCAAGATGGGCCTTTTTATTTCCAACTATGTTCCATAAGTTTGGTCCTACTTTATTCATTCCACCTTTCTCAAAACTATGGCAGGCTATACATTTTTTTGCTGCTGATTTACCTTTCTCAAAGCTAGCATTCTGCATGAGCGCTCCAATATCAAGCGCCACTTGCTCGATTTTTTGCTGGAACTCATTGCTGCCAGCAGCTACTATCGTTTGGTGTTCAATCTTATATTCTTCTGGACTGTAAAGCATATCAACTACATTACTAACTATCATAATGATTAGCCCAGAAAGTAAAATCGATGCTGCAATCTTATTAAGCTCCATAGTTAATTTTTATTAAGTAATGTTACTTAAATTATGCGAATATTTTCGCAAATAGCAACCAATTACCTTGAAGCTCGCTAAAGATGAGAGTCTCTATAGCTGACCCAAGAAAGGTTTTCCTACGTCCATACCGCCGCGAACCGTCATACCGCGATTCATTCGCGGTATCTCAGCCGCTAACAAGAGATCCCGCTAACAAGTAGCGGGATGACGAGGTCCACTGCCATTAAGTTAAGGAAAGAATGGTTAAAAACTGAACTAAAAAGTCAGAAATAATTAAGGATTTATGACAAATGCTGAAACAGAATAGAGTAAACTTTAAAGCAGATAAACTCTGAAGTGTAAATTACTTAAGAAATAGTTTGTTTAGAAGTCATTTTACAGGAGCTATGGCAATAAGCTACCCAGTTATTATCAGAAGATATGAATACTACCTCTAGTCAAAATATGTGTTTTCTAACCCTTTTTTGGTAATTGAACGAACGAAGATAAGGTACCTTATGACGATCAACTTTCCTTCCCTTTCTTACCGCCAAAGTGTTCATCAAAAATAGCTTTGATAATTGATCCATAATGCAGTCAGTATCTGATTCCGTAGCAAAAATGTCGAAAGCCAAGTTTTTGATCGCGTTAAATGAGACAGATTTGTTAATGCTCCTCTTAAGCTTATCATCGGTTAAGTCCATATTCAACGCTTCTTCTACATCTTCTGTCATAACACTTTCTAGGTTGCTAATAAAGATAGCTGACCAAAAATCCTGTTTAACAGACTCAACACTTTTTCCTGTAAAATTTTCTAGACTTAGTCTTCCTTTGAGTTTTGCAAAAAATGTCTCAACTCCCCAGCGTAAAAAATATAACTCCTTAAATCCTCCAGTTTGAAACTTTTGTTCATCCATTAATGATGTAGCTAACACTTCAATTTCACCAGATGGCAGTACCACTTTGAAGCGTTATTCCACTATTTTCTTGTTTTATCTTACGCTGAGCACATATGGTAACCTCAACACTAGATGGGCTTTTTTCTTCAAACATAGCATTCACTTCATTAAAAGATGATCTGGGACATCGAATGACATAAGCAATTTTTCTTTTTGTAAGGCTAGAAAGAAATTTATAAAATAAATATACAAATCAGTAAGTCATTAGTATTTACAACTTTAAGCATTTCATCTGCTAAGTTAATTTCATGAGTGTTACCTCTATCTAACACTGACCTTATGGCAACATTATTTAGCACATCATAACAAACCGCAAAGGTTGCACTTGCATAATCACCTAAATCTTTTGGTTTTTGGTTACGTATTTTTCTTGAGCCAAATTCATTTTTTATTTCAACGCTTGTTGGTAAAATGATTTTGGAGGCATCAAGAGCTAACACTCTAAAGCCAAAACAAGTTTTAAATTTTTGGTCTTGGTAGTACAAGGAAACCACACCTTCGTTAATTTCTGAAAATGCACTGTGTTTCATTTTTTTTCTTGCTTGACTAAAAGCACTAGCAGTAACGGTATAGTCTTTTTTCCTATATAAAATAAATTCGTTTAGTATTACTTGCAGCAACTTTACACTTTTTCTTAAAATTAAGATAAATATGTCAATAAAAGATAACTTCCTCTTTCTCATAAAATCTTTTGAAGATGATTTATGGGATTCTATAAATTCTAGACTTGCCAATTCATTTTGAATAAATTTTATTACTGCCTTTTTTACTCATACTACCTTTAAACTTATTGGTATACATCATTATCCCATAAAATCTATCTTTTTTCCTTAACTTAATGGCAGTGTGACGAGGTTATCGTCATGCCGCCACGAACCGTCATACCGCGATTCATTCGCGGTATCTCTTAGCCGCTAACAAGTAGCTGGATGACGATTGTCAGGGTGTAATCCCAGTGTCCCTATGATGTCATCCCAGTGCCCAGACACTGGGATCCAGGAAAGTTTGCTTGTAAGCAAGCAAACTAGCACAGAAAGTGGTTACAACATTTTCGATGAGATTATATGGAAAACTGGATCCCAGTGTCAAGCACTGGGATGACAAAAAAAGGAGCACTGGAATGGCACCATTTGTTATGTTTAACAAAGTTCGTACCTAGCTTCATGTTAGCCATAAATATTTAAGAAATTTACCAAATGGAAAAAAAGGCAAAAGAAGCCCCATGGTTAACTAGTTCTGACACTGGTTTCCATCCAAGACGGCAGTAGCCCCTTCGGTGTCATTCCAGTGTCAAGCACTGGAATGACAAAGGAGAGCAGTGTCAGCTACTTGGATGACACCTTTTTTCTACTTAGTGTGGGTTATACAAGAAGTCTATTGTATGGCTATTGCTGGTCGTATATTACTTATAGCTTATCTATTCAAATTTTGACTTTATTTTTCATAATTCATTATTGACAGAAATTATTAATTGGGTTATTATTAAATTATCGTTAACAAATGAGGCAAAGAAATGACGACATCCAATAATTCTTCATTGCTAAAAGATAGTCAGGAGCTTACTAAAACTAAGGGGACTATATGGAAACCTTTAATTACTGTCTCATTATTGTCTGTATTTAGTTTCACATCTGGTCAATATCTTCCTTATGTTATTGCAGCAGTTTCTGGTTCTGGTGCCATTGCAGCAGTTCCTTTAGCAATCTTTGCTGTTTCTGCGGTTGTTGTACTTATTTCAGTGACATATCTTGTTAAACTGGCTATTTCTAGAGATGATAATAAGAAAGAAGTAGGTCTTAATGGACAGAAATTCGGCCATACTCCATCTCAAGAACCACAAAAATTTGTGTGTAAAAATTGTACTAATCTGGAGAATAAATCAAATGTACCTACTCCTCAATCACCTCCAGTAACGTTTGGAACACAACCAAATCCAAGTGCCAATATGCTACAGCCGCCGCCTCCTCTATCAAGCTGTGCACCACCACCTCCTCCTCCTCAAAATTCATCAACTCAACAGGGTAGTAATGATTTACTTAATAGTATAAAAAAAGCTGGCGGTAAGGCAGGTATGAGCAAAGAACAGAAAAAAGCACGCGATGAAAAATTAAAACAAAATAGGGAAAAACGAGAAAAGAATAGTGAAGGTGAGCAAACAGATTCCAAAAATGCTTTATTTGCAGAAATAAGAGGAGGTTTTAAATTGAAACCAGTTAATAAAAATCAACAAAGCCCTGAGAAGAGTACTCCAAAAACAAAGTGTGATATGGCTTTTATTCTTGCAAGGAGAATAGCCATTGAATTCTCAGATAGTGAAAGTGAGCATTCTGATTCTATTCGCGATTCAGGTTGGACTACAGATGAAAGCAAAGACAAACAGAAAGAGATAGAGCAGAAAAAGAAGGTGCTGACAAAAAGCAGGAAAAAATCTACGCCTTCAAATTCCCAATCAGACAATAAAAAAGGAACAAGCACTCCCGAGAGTGGTTATAGATCTGATGATGATCAACAATATCCTGAAACTGCAGCTCCGCCAAGCCAGCAACCAAATACAAAAAAGCCACCGATACCGCCTAAGCCTGTTAATTTACAAACGAAACCTGAAACTCCTCCTGCAGCACAAGTAAATAATGTTGACCCAGTGAATAGTGAGATGCAAGATCCATCTACTTCTTCTATCAAGGACCGCGCAAAATTTTTTACTTCAAATGGAGGTGTTCCACACCCTTCTTAAAATAAGTTTACCTACAGGTCTGATTGTATTAAGATTGCTTAATACAATCAGATCTATTATATGCGTTTATCCAAGTATTACTTACCAACTCTAAAGGAAAAGCCTGCCCATGCTAAAATTATCTCCCATCAATATTCTTTACGTGCAGGTTTAATAAAGCAGATAGCATCTGGCATTTATTCCTGGTTACCACTTGGTCTGCGCGTGCTTAAAAATATTGAAGACATCATCAGAGATGAAATGGATAAATCTGGCGCTATTGAAGTGTTAATGCCTTGTGTGCAACCAGCAAATCTTTGGCGAGAATCAGGGCGTTACGATGATTACGGTAAGGAAATGTTGCGTATAAAGGATAGGCATGAGGAAGATATGCTTTTTGGTCCAACGCACGAGGAGATAGCAACTGATTTAATTAGAGATGTGGTAAAAAGTTACAAAGATTTGCCACTTTGTTTATACCAAATTCAATGGAAGTTTCGTGATGAGGTAAGACCACGTTATGGTGTTATGAGGGGCAGGGAATTTTTGATGAAGGATGCATATAGTTTTGATGTGGATTACGAAAGTGCACAGAATTCATATAATTTGATGTACAAGACTTACATAAAAATCTTCAAACGCATGGGACTTACCCCAATTGGAGTTCGAGCTGATACGGGGCCAATTGGAGGAAATTTGAGCCACGAGTTTCATATATTGGCAAACACTGGTGAGAGCACTTTATATTATGACAATAAATTTTCTGAACTACTAGAGAGTGAAGATATTGAAAATCTGAAGAGTATATACGCAGTTGCAGATGATATGCACAACCCTAAAACTTGCCTTGTGCCGCAAGAGCAGTTAAATGTCAGTAAAGGTATTGAAATAGGGCATATTTTTTATTTTGGCGACAAATACTCAAAGCCTATGAAGGCAAGTGTTATTTCTCAAGATGGAAAAAATGTCAATATACATATGGGTTCGTATGGTATTGGGGTTTCAAGACTTGTTGGTGCAATAATAGAAGCTTTTCATGATGATAAAGGAATTATCTGGCCAGAATCAGTAGCTCCTTTCAGAATTGGTTTAATCAATTTACAAACGAAAGTAACGGAGGCTGCAGATAAAATATACAAAGCTTTGAAGAGCGATGAAGTGCTTTACGATGATACGGAAGGGAGTGTAGGAGTAAAATTTTCTAGAATGGATCTGATAGGCTTGCCGTGGCAAATAATTGTCGGAAAAAAGGCAATAGATGAAAAGATAGTTGAAGTAAAAAATAGAGCAACTGGAGAGGTAAAGGAAATGCAGATTGAAGAAGCAATAAATCACTTTAGCACAAAATGATACACGGTATCGGCACTGACATAGTATATATACCAAGAGTATCGAGGATATTACAAAAATACGGGGAAAAATTTCTCAATAGAATCTACACTAAAAAAGAAATAGAGCTAAGTAGAAAGTATAATAGTCAAGAAATGCGAGCAAGGTATTTTGCTAAACGCTTTGCAGCAAAAGAAGCTTTTGTTAAAGCACGAGGTACTGGATTTAGTCAGGGCATTACAATGAAAGATATAGAAATATACAATGATGTGAGAGGCAAGCCGTATCTTACCGTTAGCAAGGATTTTATCTCCAAAATTCATCTTTCTCTAAGTGACGATGGAGATTACGCTACTGCATTTGTTGTAATTTGCGTCTATAGCTCACACAGATAAAGTTTACTCTTTTGTCATCCTATGCACAACTGTACGAACATTGCAATTTGGGCCTACCAGGAGGGCAATGCCTCTTATCCAAGCACCCTCTTCTTGTCATCTCAGTGCTTGACACTGGGATCCAGATTGGGCACTAAGTTGGTAAACACGAAAGCGGTTAATCCTTTACAACGTTTTTGATGGAACTGTACGAAAGGACTGGATCCCAGTGTCAAGCACTGGGATGACATCATCATAAAGGAACCAGTGTCAGCTACTTGAATGACATCATAGGGGCGCTGCCCTGACAACCGTCATCCCGCTACGTGTTAGCGGCTAAGAGATACCGCGGCGGTATGACGTGTTAGCTATAGCATACACAAACAACTAGTTTGCCAAAAAAACATAGCAGTTTTTCTATGATTTGAGTATAATTCCAGCTTTACCTAAACAGAAAATTTAATGGACTATATCTTAATGTATCTTTCCTTACCATTTTCAATTACCGAGAATTATTTATTAATTACTGCGTTGATTCCACTTTTAAGTGCGTTAGCTATTTTTCTTACTGGTAAATGGCCCAGAGTGAACAATAATATCACTGTCACTTCTTCTGTACTTCTGTTTACGTATATGTGTCTGTGCACTTTATATTGGGTATATGGTGATTATTCTCAATTTATTCTCATGGATTTTGGTAATAATTTGCACATTAGTTTAAAGCTAGAGTCTACCGGAGTAATATTCAGTTTATTAATATCGTTTTTATGGGTGCTGACCAGTATATATGCAATATGTTATATGCAGAATAACTATGCTGATAGCAATCACTCAAGTTTTCTATGCTTTTTTTCAATATCAATTAGCTGTGCAATGTTTATTGCTTTTTCTGGAGATTTGCTCACTACATTTGTCTTTTATGAGCTTCTAACTATTAGTACATACCCTCTGGTTACTTACAACTCAACAAATGAATCAATGATTGCAGGACGCTATTACTTTGGCGTGCTATTTTTCTCTTCTTTGGTATTATTTTTTCCTGCAATAGGCCTTTTATATAATGAATTTCATACTTTAGACTTTGTAAGTGGTGGGATATTCAAATTTGATACTTCACTCATCACTTTTATTGCGGTGTGTTTTGTTATGCTAATTTACGGAATAGGAAAAGCTGCATTAATGCCAATGCATTTTTGGTTACCAAAAGCAATGGTTGCACCAACTCCTGTGAGTGCACTACTGCATGCTGTTGCTGTTGTGAAATCCGGAGTTTTCATCATCATAAAAGTTATATTATACACTTTCGGCGTCGATAACATGCAACGTTTTGTGCAGCAAAATTGGTTTGCTGGAGGGTGGCTTCCGTACGCTGCTGGATTTACTATTATTACTGCATCATTGATTGCACTAAAGCAAAAAGAATTAAAGAAATTGCTTGCTTACTCTACCATCTCTCAATTGTCGTATATTATATTATTCGCTTCAATTTTTAGTGATCTCAGCATGAGGGTTGCAATTTTTCAATTAGTTTGCCACGCATTTGCAAAAATCACTTTGTTTTTCGTTGCCGGAGCAATAATAACGAGAGCAGGTGAGAAATATATAGATAAGATTTACGGTATAGGACGCAGTATGCCAATTAGCATGACAGCATTTGCTATAGGTGCATTGTCTATGATAGGGGTGCCGCCTGCTCCGACTTTTTGGGGTAAATTTCTCATTTTTCAAGCTGTTTTCAACTCTGGCAATGTAATACTTTCTGTGTTTGTAACTCTAGTGTTAATTGTTAGTACTATACTCAACGCTCTGTACTTTTTACCGATAATTTACAATGCCTTTTTCTTAAAACCTTCTCAGAATTACTTTATTAAAAAAACACCAATTCTTCTAGTTTTACCTCCAGTTATTACTGCTATGTGCACTTTGGTTATTTTTTTTAGCTACCAAGTAATATTTTAAAATCTGTATTTATAACCATTAACAATAAATTTAAATGGTATTATACCAGCCAGAGTTGCTTTTATATTCGACAAAGTGAAGCTAATCTCCACAGTATCCTCCTTATTTTGCTCGGTTGTAAAAACTACAGTAGCATTTCCAGCAAATGTAACTAAGTCCTTGGTCGATCGATCAATAGATAATGTTATTACATTTATGTTGGCGATTTTTCTTTTAGATAAAGACAAATTACCAGCTTCATTATTCGTTTTTTCCTGAAAGCCTTGATAGATTTTATGTATAGAATTGTTTCTTATAAAATTTTCTTGGTACTTCGGTTCAACGATCTTAATGGACTCGTATATTTCAATGTATTTACTTATTAAGTACCTCGCTGTGGAAGTGTATTCATCTTCCTTTTTACTGAAACTAAGCTTATGCATTGCAGAGAACTCATCTTCTGTGTGGTTCATATACTTCACAAAATTTAAATCTTTTTTAATAGGAAATAACAGGTATATGTTTAATGTTAATAAACATAAGCATACTAGGAGAAGCGATACTATTAATGCCATCCAAGATCTTTCTGCTACACAAAACAGATACCTATGGCAGTACCATTCGACTGCTTTACTGAAATAACTTTTGTTTTTTACTGATTCAAGCAATTTATCTTCCATAACACAATGCTACAAAATCCAATTATAATAACAACAAGATTAGATACTCTAAAAAACTTTAAAATATGTCTAAATTTTCCAAAATAGGATGAATGATTATATCACCTTGTTCCGCAATAAGGTAGAATTTGTCGATTTTGCTCACATCTATATTTATCATTTTTATACTGAAATTTTCAGGATTGTAAATATTATAGCTCTTTCCATAAAAGTCCGGATGTGATAGGATAAGGATAGATGATGATAAGGAGGTTGAATGCCAGCAGCATATAGTTATGATTTAAGAAAAAAAGGAATGGAAGCGCTAGACGAAGGAGAAAGCAGAGAAACAGTAGCAGCAAGATTTAAGATTGGACGAACTACTTTATGGGAGTGGCAGCAAAGAAGAAAAGAAACAGGAGACTTTCAATCAAAAAAACTTGGAAATGGGGGTTACAATCACAAAATTACCGACTGGGATACCTTTGCCAAATTTGCCAGAGAACACGGAGGAAAGACTCTATCGGAAATGGCTAAACTTTGGAACAACGTTAGTATCCAAACGATCTATCGAGCCCTTAAAAAAATTGGATTTACGCGCAAAAAAAGACATATGGATACAAGGAAAGAAACGAAGAAAAACGTGCTGAATTTTTGAAAATTATAGCGACAAAAGAACCTAAAAACTTATTGTATATAGATGAGTCTGGCATTGATAACACCGAAGACTACCCCTACGGATATTGCCAGAAAGGACAGCGGTTTTATGCCTTAAAATCTGGAAAGAAAACTCAACGAATCAGTATGGTTGCAGCCTTAAGTGGAAGAAAGATAATTGTTCCGTTAACCTTTGAAGGCCACTGTAATATGGATGTTTTTAATGGATGGTTTGAGCAATTTTTGACACCGATCTTGGAACCTGGACAGACTGTCATTCTTGACAATGCTACTTTTCATAAGTCTGATAAGATTATCGAGCTTGCTAAAGGGGTTGGTGCAGAAATTTTGTATCTGCCGCCTTATTCTCCAGATTTCAACAAAATTGAGCATCATTGGTTTGCTATAAAAAAAAGAGCCAGGAAAAACATTCCTCTATTCGAATCCTTTCGTCGTGCTGTTGATTCTGCCTTCCTATGACCTGTTCGGACTATTATGAGAAATGCTATATGTGTCACGCTACTTGGATGACACCGTTGAAAGAAATGAACCGCCTTTTCAAAATTGTTTTGAATAGAGGAATAACATTCACAAGTAAAATTTCATATTACCATTTTTTAATTTATGTATTATAATAAGCTTAATCTATAAGAAAAACAAAGTTGGAAAAGTTGGAAGAACTAAGCAAAAACTGGGTGATAAGAACGGGAAGATTTTTATCTTCATTGTTTTTTTTACTGTTGATTGCGCTATCAATACGTAGTTTTTTATTCGAGCCATTTCATATACCTTCTGGTTCAATGAAAAGCACCCTACTTGAAGGGGATTACATTTTTACTAGTAAATATTCATACGGTTACAGTAAACACTCCTTTCCATTTTCTCCAAACATTTTTAGCGGCAGGATTTTTTACACCCCTCCAAAGCGTGGCGACATAGTAGTTTTCAAACCCACAAGAAATGACAGCATCAGGTTTGTTAAGCGAGTAATAGGAACACCAGGTGACAAAGTGCAAATGATAGAGGGAGAATTATACCTAAATGATCAGAAAGTAGAGCGAAGGCAAATTGAAAGTTTTTTTGATTATGAGTCAAATCGTAACATACCAAGATATATAGAAACGCTTTTAAGTGGCAAGGAACATGAGATTTTGGTAGATGACATTTCTAATAAGCTATCATATAACACTCCGGTTTATTATGTACCTAACGATCAATTTTTTGTTATGGGAGACAATAGAAATAATTCTTTAGATAGTAGGTTTCCTGAAGTTGGTTTTGTACCAATGGAAAATATCATTGGGCGTGTAAGCATAGTTGGTTTATCATTTAAATTAGGAAAGGTCGATTGGTTACCATTTAATTTCAGGTTACCTGTTGCTTTGAGATTAAATAGGGTATTGCACAAGGTTGTGTAAGCTTTTTCTACCTATTTGTTAATTCACACAACTCTAAAGAAGAATTTTCTAACTCGGCGATAGTGTTGTTAATTTCATTCAAGTCATTGCCTTGTAAAGCGTTTTTTGCATTTTGTAATAGGTTTTTCAACTTTTGATCAGTGGAAAGGTTATTATTGTTTTCAACCAAGTGTATGAGTTTATTTCCATTAATTTTAGCGCCTGCAAGGGAACGAGCCTTCATATCCTCGTCAAAGCTGTTTATTGACTGGTTAACCATATTTTGAACATCAGCTTCACTCAAGCCAAAACTTGAATTTACTTCAACTGTCTGCTCGATTCTGGTGGTTTTTTCTCTTGCAGTAACAGTCAAGATTCCGTCAACGTTAACTGTAAATTCTATTTCAATTCTTGCAGAACCTGCAGGCAGTGGCGGTATACCTTTTAGTTCAAACTGCGCTAGAGATTTGTTATCCTCTATCATTTCACGTTCTCCCTGACAAACGTGAATTTTCATTGCTGTTTGCCTATCAACATAAGTTGTAAACTCTTTTATCTCTGAAACTGGTAGTGGCGTATTTCTTGGTATGATTTTTTCAACTATGCCTCCCATAGTTTCTATGCCAAGTGATAAAGGTAAAACATCCAGGAGAATATTCCTATCTTTTGAGCTCGAAGTTAAATCATGAGCCTGCAGAGCTGCCCCAATGGCAACTGCTTTATCCGGATCCACGTCATTTAGTACTTTATTTCCAAAGAGTTTGACTAGCGAATTTTGAACCAATGGTGTTCTAGTTGCACCACCAACTAAAATTACTCCTTTTATATCGTCAATTTTAAGATCTATATCGCTTATAGTACGAGTGACTATATTGATAGTCTTATTGACCAAAGAACTGATTGCCTGCTCGAATTCTTCTCTGGTAATTTCACATTCAAATGGCTTGCCGTTAATGCTGAATTCAAAAATGCCTGAGGTGTTTTTGCTCAGATATTCCTTCACAGTACGCATATTGTAGATTCCAGCGTCACGCGCTTCAGCATACGAACGTTGCAATTTGCAGGTAGTTTGCGCAGCAGGTGGTGTCATTCCAGTGCTTGACACTGGAATCCAGTTCTTACTATACAATTGCCTGGTGTGCTCATTTGCAATTAAATTTTCTGGATCCAAGTAGTCAGGGCACTGGATGACATCTTTCTTAATGGAAATCATACTTACATCACAACGTTCGTACAGTTGCGCGTCAAGCGCTGGAATGATATTTGATACTTTCTCTCTATACTTATTGAGCACAATTAAGCTTAGAAAATGATCAAAATCATCACCGCCGAGTTTGGTATCACCACCAACCGCAAGAACTTGAAACACTCCTTGATGCAATTTCAATATCGAAATATCAAATGTTCCGCCACCAAGGTCATAAACTGCATATACTCCACTGTTATTGTTCTTTTCAATGGAGTAAGAAAGCGCTGCAGCGGTTGGCTCATTAACGAGGCGAAGAACTTCTATTCCAGCTAATTTTGCCGCATATTTAGTTGCGTTACGTGCTGAATCGTCAAAGTAAGCTGGCACAGTAATCACTGCTTTTTTTACTTCCAGTCCCTTAGACTTTTTTACCCTCTCACATAAAGCTTTTAATATCTCAGCAGAAATCTCAACAGGAGTAAGATACTTTTCCTCTGCGCATTTTATTCTAATAACTTTTTCGCTTTCATGATCTATTTCAAAATTGACGCCTTCTTTATTTAATTCTTCAACACTTTTACCCATTAAACGCTTTATTGAGTAGATTGCATTTTGACCGACATCGTAGCCAGTTTTCAATGTATTATTTTCATATGAAAGAGCAGAAGGCAGTAGCTCTCTTCCCTGCTTATCTTCAAATATCTCCACGTTGCCAGCTTTATCTACCATGGCAATTAAAGAATTGGTGTTACCAAGATCTATACCAAAAACTACTTCACTTGAATTTGGTTCAGAAATTTGAATTGGTTGCATTCTTTTTCACCTCCTCAAATGACTTATATAAATATTTCAATCTTAAGACTTGTGTAGCAGCTCCATCAAAATTCTTTACAGCAAAAGTGTTAATTAGGTTTTTAACACAATCTTTTATTTTTTCATCAATCATCCTGCTTGCAAATTGTAGATCGTCGCATTCCAGCAAATATTCTCTTATTTCCATTGATTCATTTAATATTTCAGAATTCGGATGATCCTTTGCCACACCAAAAAGATTCAACAAATGCTCAGCACGTTCTAGTGGTGACTTTAGCACTCGATAAGCTTTGTTGATATTTTCCATGTTTTTGGACTGTCTTTCATTTATATCAGTCTTGCTTAGCTCGATATATTTTTTCTCTAACTCATCAAAGCTGATATTGAAAGTTGGTTCAATTTCAAACAATGTAAAATAGCTGCTAGACATGAAAACTCTCTCCACAACCACATTTTCCTTTCTCATTAGGATTTTTGAAAACAAAACCCGATGAAAATTTTTCTTCTACATAATCCATTTCAGAGCCAAGAATAAACATGACGGACTTTGGATCGATCAACACTTTAACTTTTTGGTCATCACTGCAGTTTTCCTCAATCATCGACTCTAAAGGACGAGTATCATACGCATATTCAATATCATATTTTAAACCAGAACATCCTTTTTGTTTAATTAGCACTCTTATTCCTATTGCTTCTTCTGATTTCTCAAGGTTAGTATGCTTTTTTTGATCCAATAAATACCTTATCCTCTCCACTGCTTTCGCAGTTATAGTAATAAGTTTTTTATCTTTCTTTATAGCGTTTACTCCTTGATATTCACTCATGCTTTAGTTCTCAATGTCCACTTTATTTTGTTTGCTTTGATAATCATGAATAGCAGCCTTTATAGCATCTTCAGCAAGCACCGAACAGTGTATCTTCACTGGAGGTAAAGACAACTCTTCCACTATTTGAGTATTCTTTATCTGTGTAACGTCACTGATGGTTCTTCCCTTTATCATCTCTGTTAATAAAGAACTTGAAGCAATGGCAGAACCGCAGCCAAAAGTTTTAAATTTTGCATCTTCAATAACACCTTTGTCATTGACCTTTATCTGCAATTTCATTACATCACCGCACGATGGTGCACCAACTAAACCAGTGCCAACATTTGGATCATTTTTATCCAGAGACCCAACATTCCTTGGATTTTCGTAATGATCTAAAATTTTCTCATTATAACTCATAAAATTACCTGTGAACCACTACATTTATTATAACACATTTAAGTTAAAAACTAAAGAAAAATGCACTAGCAACACGAGTATTTTACTCACGAAATACCCGCAAAGTGAGTGCATTTTACTTTACAAATACACGTATTACATGTCATTCTTTATATTGTAATTAAGTTTATAATTTAAAAAGGAGTATCCCTTGAGTTTGTTTAGTAACCTTTATAAAGGCTTGTTAAAAACTTCTTCTCGCTTTAGCGACGGGGTGAAAAGTATTTTTTCTGGCAAAAAAAAATTAGATCAGTCGCTTTTAGATGAATTAGAAGAATTGCTAATTAGCATGGATATTGGTCATAAAACTTCCAAGTTGATTATCGATAGGCTCACAAGCATCAAATTTGACAAGGAAGTTGAGTATCATATTATCTCGCAGCAGTTAATGAACGAAATAGAAGCTATATTGAGCCCAGTTGTGCAACCGTTAATTTTGAACAAAAAACCACATATAATAATGGTATGCGGAGTAAACGGTAATGGTAAAACCACAACTATAGGTAAGCTCGCATATAAATATAAGGAGATGGGAAAGTCCGTTATGCTTGTTGCATGCGATACATTTAGAGCTGCTGCTAGTGAACAATTAAACATTTGGGCAGAACGCTCTGGTTGTTCTATCGTTACTGGAGAGTACGGTAGCGATTCTGCGAGTGTGGCATATAGAGCTGTAAGTCAAGCTATGAAAGATAGCGTTGATGTTGTTCTAATTGACACAGCAGGAAGGCTGCAAAATAATGTGAACCTTATGGAGGAATTATCAAAAATATATAGAACGATAAAGAAATTGGATGACACTGCCCCTCATGACGTTATCTTAGTTCTTGATGCAACTACCGGCCAAAATGCTTATAGCCAATTAGAGGCATTTAGTAAGATGGTCAATGTTACCGGGCTAATCGTAACAAAGCTAGATGGCACCGCTAAGGGCGGAGTAGTAATTGGACTTGCAGAAGCTTATAAGGTAAAGTTACATGCTATAGGAATTGGCGAAAATATAGAGGACTTAAGGGAGTTTACTAGTAAAGAATTTGCTGAAGCATTATTTAATTGTAATTAAAGACTTCTCTTAATTCCCTTACATGACCAAGCTTAATTATCTCAATATCATGAGAAGAATAATTGCCATTTTTAGGCATAATTGCTTTTTTGAATCCTAACTTTTGTGCTTCTTTTAGTCTGAGATCAGCATGCGAGACATTCCTAATTTCTCCTGAAAGTGCAACTTCACCGCAGATTATTGAAGAAGTTGGCAGCGGTAAATTTACTACACTTGAAATAAGGGAAGCAGCAACAGCAAGATCAGCCGATGGTTCCTGTATTTTGAGTCCCCCTGCAATGTTTAGGTATACCTCTTTATCATGCAAAAACATTTTGCAACGAGCATTTAGCACCGCGATGATCATAGCCAATCGATTAATATCCCACCCAACTACTGCCCTTCTTGGGGTTGCCATATTAGTCCCTGCTATTAATGCTTGCACTTCCATTAAAATTGGTCTTGAACCTTCAATTCCTGCAAATACGGCGCTGCCAACTACTTCTCTGTCATGGGCCATCAGAAACAATGATGATGGGTTATCAACAGGCACAAGTCCTGCTTCAGACATCTCAAAAACACCAATTTCATTTGCAGGGCCAAATCTATTTTTAATAGTACGCAAAATGCGATATTGATTACTGTTTTCACCTTCAAAATATAATACCGTATCCACCATATGCTCCAAAGTTTTAGGTCCAGCTATTTGTCCATCCTTAGTTATATGACCAACTATTAAGAGAGAAATACCATATTGTTTCGCAAGAATGGTTAATTCATGTGCGCAAGTACGAACCTGAGTTACAGTGCCTGGTGCTGATGTAATTCTGCTATCATACATTGTTTGTATAGAGTCAATTACTAAGAATTTAATACTTTTATTTTCCTTTATTGTTGCTACTACATCAGTTAAAGACACTGTAGATAAAAGCTTAATTTTAGGTTCATTTATCTTAAGACGCTTTGCTCTGAGACTCACTTGCTCTAAAGATTCCTCGCCAGATACATAAAGACATTCAAAAGAGGAAAGTTGCACAACATTAGCTGCAATTCTAAGCAAAAGGGTGGATTTCCCAATTCCAGGTTCGCCACCAATTAAAATGCTAGCACCTTGAACGATACCCCCACCAAAAACTCTATCTAATTCTTCTATTCCTGTTAAAAAACGACTTGGAGTGATAATTTCGCTACCCGATAACGTCTTTATTAAAATTGGCGCAGATATACTTCTTTTGCCCGTTTTTACTGCTATTTCTTCAACAACTGTATCCCAATTGTCACATGCAATACACTTCCCTACCCACCTGCCAGTGCTATGACCACAGAATTGACATACATATACAGTTTTCATCAAAGCTAAAATTATTTTGTTGTAATTGTAATAAAAATTAGCCAAATAGGCGAGTAAATGTTGAGTTTCACAAGCGTTGTGGTGCGAAGATAATTGTCATAAGTTGTACCATATTAAATTCATGCACAATAATTGCACCCTCCAGGATCAAAGTAGCCCCTTCTCCTGTCATCTAAGTAACCCCTTCTCCTGTCATCCCAGTGCCCTGACTACTTGGATCCAGGAAAAAGAATGGTGTCATTCCAGTGCTTGACACTGGGATCCAGGAATTTTATTAAGTTGGTAAGCATAAAAGTAGCCGTTTTATGTTAAAATACAACGTTTTGATGATTATAAAAAGGCTGGATCCCAGTGTCTGGGCACTGGGATGACACCGTCATAAAGTAAATCAGCGTCACGCGCTGCCCAGTTCATGTTAGCTATAAATGTTTAAGAAATTTACCAAACGAAAAAAAAGACAAAAAATCCCCGAGTTAGCTAGTCTTTTACTATCTCTGTCAAGTATTGGCATTTTTTGATGTCTTGTAACGCTTTATAAGCGCGTTCAGCTTATTTAGATAAAAATCTAGATGTAGATGAAGTTTTGTAAAGACATACAGTATCTATGTACTGCAAAAAATTAAACATAAGACGCCGATACATTAAGTAATCCTTACCTTTTAATCTGCAGATTGGCGAAAGCAAATACAATAGCTTTAGTTTTATGATAAGGGGGCTGGCGAAGGGTGTCAAGCAAGTTTTTTGTTTCTATTCCCAATGTTATATGGTTATGTAAGAAGTCTAATAGCAAATTTTTAAGTTCCTCTTTAACTCTTTAACCAGAGGGCTCGCATGAGGAGAGGAGAGGAGAGTAAAGGTCCTCTTCCATAGATATCTTCACACTTTTTTCTTCTTCTGTAGTTGGCGGATGAGTAAGAAAGTGAACCTTTGGTGCACCACTAATTATTGCCATCGGTGTTTGCTCTGCCCCTTCTCCCATAACTAAAACAGCAGATGTTGCCAGTGCATCAAGAAGATTGACTTGTGTTACTTGCAGTGGTTGATTATAAAGATCTGGCTTGCCTATATAGGAATAAAGTGGTTCAAATCCACACCAACCAAGAGCAACGCCCGTAACCCCAAGGCGCATAGGTGTTATGTTACTATCTGTAATCAAAATACCAAGATGTTTTATGCAGTGTTTTGTCTTGAGATAGTTCCATATTGATAGAGCTGTTTTCTGAACATCCTTTGGGTATAAAATATACATTTCATTACCATTTGATTCATCAATACCAGCAGATGGAATTAAGATATTGTCTTTGATTGTTAAATAGATGCCGTAAGAATTATGGTCTACATCAACAATTGCATCAGCTTCTCTTTTGATTAGCTCTTCTTTAGAACAAGCAGTTTTGCAAACCACTTGTTTTTGACAAATAGAAATGATTTTTGATGTGATAGCAAGAACAACTTCCTCTCCTAGCAACTCTGAAACATAGCGATCAAGAACCTGCTCTAATACTTCCCCACATTCAATGCGGTGGGTATAAATTGCTTTAACATGCATATTAACGTATTAGCCTACATATAGTATAATCTTTCGTTTTGGTGAGAATAGTTTTATGCCATCCATCAAGAAGTGTTAAGTTGAAATATACATCACCTTTATAGGGTTTGTGAATTTCTGTTATGATAAATTCTGAGATTAGATCATACTCCAAAAAAAGATGCGCTATTTGTGCTCCACCAATCATGAAGACTTTAGAATTACTTTGGATTGACAAAAACTCTTGCATAGAAGAAATAATAGTGCATTTTACTCCTCTGTTAAAACAAGAATTTAATTTGTCACGAGAAAAAACAACAGGGATACGATCCTTTAATATGTTTTGAGACATAGTTTCAAATGTTTTTCTTCCCATAACAATAACTTGTTTGTCAGTCACCTGACGAAAATGATCTAACTCACTTGGATAATGCCAGGGCAATCCATTATTTATTCCAATTACCCCCTTGGGATCAACAGCCATAATTCCGATAACTATCATCCCTGTAAAGCAGCTTGAGCTACAAAGAATCGCATGTGATCACGCACATTATGCACTCGAAGGAAATCAACCTTGTTGTGCAATGCAGATGATAAAGCAATTGTTTCTAAATCTCGGTTAAAGACAGGTTCTGTAGAAAAAGAAGAAATAAATGACTTTCTAGAATGACCAACCAGAACTTTGCAGCCAAAATTTTGTAACGTTTCTATACTGCGTAAAATCTGGATATTCTGGTACATAGATTTGCCAAAACCAATACCAGGATCAATAATGATCGAGCTTTGATCAAAACCTAGGGCAAGTAACCTGTTAATGCTCTTTTCTGCCCAATTATTTATGGTATCAATTGGATCAATGTCACTTGGGATAATGTTGTCACTATGTGGTGGTATGGAGAGTGAATGCATAATAACGATACTACATCCACTGCTAGCAATCGCTTTTAAGGTATTATCATCTAGATCTCCCTTCTGATCGTTTACCCAGGCAATGTTGTAGTGTTCCAAAACATTTAAAATAACGTCTGACCAGAAGCTATCAATGCTGACTTTAATGTCACCAACTTTCATATATTGATTAAGGTCATCAAGCACTGGTTTTAAGCGTGCATACTCTGCTTTTGGAGTTTGTATTGAGGAGCCAGGTCTTGTTGATTGAGCACCAAGTTCAACTATGCTTGCACCATCTGATAACAGCCGCAGTGCCTGCTTGGTTGCTTGATCTGCATCATAATAAAGACCACCATCTGAAAATGAATCAGGAGTAATATTGACAATACCTACAAGCTCTGGTGAAAGCGTAAAACTCCTTAAAAAGCAATCCTTAATGTTAGGGTTAACAGTACCAAACGTTTTGTTAACTACTGCCATAGGGTTCAGCATTGTCATCAAGTGAAGCAAAAATGGTCTGTTTATCAATTCTGGGTGAGGAATCTTAAGGTAGGGTGTATCAAGTGTCAGGTCATCCCATAACAAAATATCCAAATCAATAACGCGAGGTGCCCATTTTTCATAGACCTGCAGACGGCCAATGTCACATTCAATTTGTTTAAGGCCCTTTAACAGCTCTTCAGGAGAAGAAGAACAACTTCCATACACAACCATATTTAGAAATGGCCTGTCCCACCCAGGTGGAGCATCATTTGGTAAAATAGCCTTAGTTTCCAGAATAATTGAAGATTTTAAATTTTTAAAATAGCGCTCCTGCAGTAACTGAGCAGCCTTTTGTAAATGGGAAAAGCGATTCCCCATATTTGAGCCAATAGAAATGTAAATCATTCTTGCAACGCATTACGATAAGTAAAGAAAATACCTCCATGCACACTGGGGACAGGTGGTGCAACTTTGTGAATAGTTACGCCTATAGAAGAAATAATAAGCTTTTTTTGCATCACAAGGTTATTAATGGTCCTGTATATATCATGAGTTAAATGCTCGATTAAGTTGAATTGCTTGCTTTGAACGAGAGATTGAATACTCTGAACTACCTCCAAGTAGCATATAGTATCCTCAAGCCGGTCAGTTGTAAGTCCTAAAGGGGGGGATTTAAAGGTAAAATCAATATTAACACTAACTAATTGAGAATGATACTTCTCTTCTGCACTATAGCCTAAATGAACCCAAAGCCGTAAGTCAGATATAAGAAGATTACATGCAGACATTGCATTCCAACATCACTGAGTTTAAGCTACTTACAACTACTAACACACGCTAGCATTCATCATTCCATCAAGAAAACCCCACAAGAGCCTTGCTCCCTTTTGAGCACCCTGCATAACTTTATCTTGCTCTTTTTCATCTAGATCTTCAATAAGATTTGCACATTCCTCAGAATGCCATTCATCAGCATGCATATGGACCGTAAAAAATTGAAGAGAACGCTCATCACTTATTGAATAGTGTTTTTTTAAACCTTCAATTTTAGACTTGGAAACCTCTGGAGTTTGACGTTCGTAAGCGTACAAGGCTCCAAGACCTGCTGCAAAACCTGATCTTACAATGTCAAAGTAACCATCAATTAATTCTTGTGTCTCCTTAATCTGTGCACTTTCACGAAGATCAGATCGCGCAACGCCAAGCCCTTCAGCAAAACGTTTCCATAACTCTGGATGATTTTCATCACCTTGTTCCTCTTCTATTAAATTACCAAGTAAAACCTGTCGCATTTTTAGATCTGGGCACAGAAAATGTATACCACTGATGTAACGAGGAAACGCAGCAACGTGGTGATAATATTCTTTAGCATAGGTTTGTAAAGCTTGCAAGCTTAAGCTTCCTGTATTCCATGACTGGTAAAATGGATGATTTAGTAAGTGCAATTCATCTAACTTGTTATTTAGAGACTTAGTAAATTCCATCATTTCCCCCATTACATTAATATATAGTTCATATACTATAGTTTTCTCATTGTTACGATCATGCTAAGATCAATACAATGGTGGGATTGGTAGGACTCGAACCTACGGCCAATTCGTTATGAGCGAACTGCTCTAACCGACTGAGCTACAATCCCTTTTATCAATATTTATAATACACACAAAAGCAAATTTGTCTATTAGCTTATTTCACTATCAACCCAACTTGACAAATCATTTGTTGCACCAATTTTGCGTGCAATTTCCTTACCATCTTGAAATATGATTAAAGTGGGTATAGATTGCACTCCATACTTACTTGGCACTTCAGTCCCTTCATCTATGTCGAATTTGCAGATCTTAATCTTGCCTTTTCTGTCTTTAGCCAATTGTTCGATACGTGGCATTAGACTTTTACATGGTCCACACCATTCTGCCCAAAAGTCTATCAGAACAAACCCTTTATAGTCAGTGACTTCAGATTTGAAATTTTGATCATTTACCGATGTAATATCATCACTCATAAAATACCTAAATTTTTGTAAAATATAGCGTATTTATTAGCAGTTAATCAACTAAATTCTTACCGCAGAGCTTGAAAAATTGCCCTAAAGTGTTTTGCACAAACAAAAAACTTCTATTACATCTGGTGGTTAAAGATATCCACGTTTTCCCAACCCATTAAGTCTAACTCAATACGAGTAGGAAGAAATTCAAAGCACTTTTGGGCCAATTCTTTTCTATTTTCACGTTCCAGCATTAAGTCTAGCTTTTCCTTTATCCTGTGGAGATACAAAACATCAGATGCAGCATAACTTTTTTGTTTGTCTGTTAAATTTTCATTTCCCCAATCAGAAGATTGCTGCTGCTTATTTAGTTTGGTATCAAGCAGCTCTAAGCATAACTCTTTTAAGCTATGATTATCTGTGTAAGTGCGAACTAAACGTGAAGCTATTTTTGTGCAATAGCACGGAAGTGCCCAAGTTTCCAAGTAATAACGTATTATGCTTACATCAAATCGCGCGAAGTGAAATATTTTAGTTATATTTTTATCCTCTAATATTTTTCTCAAATTTGGCGCTGTATAATCGTTCTTGAGTTGAACTAAGTGAGCGTTGCCATCATTAAAAGAGAGCTGCACAAGGCATAATCTATCTCTGCTATGAAGTAGCCCCATTGCCTCGGTATCAACAGCTATAGACCTTATATCATCTGGTATTGAACTAGCTGGCAAGTCGTCTTTATATAAAAATATTCCCATAAAATTAATACATTTTTTGGCACAATTGAAAACCTATGATAATCAAAAATGAGCCTTAAGTATACGAAAAGATCATAGAAGGAACCACGCAAATTTATGGGCTCTCACATTTTTCGTGTACACGGGGTTTACAAATCGCTGTATATGCCTATAATTAAGTAAATTTAGGTTAATTTAATTGCGGGAGTAGCTCAGTTGGTAGAGCGCAACCTTGCCAAGGTTGAGGTCGAGGGTTCGAACCCCTTCTCCCGCTCTTTGCTTTCAAAATCATTTCGTCAAAAATCCCTTGACAAACTCCGCCAGCCCCCTTATCATGAAAGTGAAGCTATTGTATTTGCTTTCGCCAATCTGCAGATTAAAAGGTAAGGATTACTTAATGTATCGGCGTCTTATGTTTAATTTTTTGCAGTATATAGATACTGTATGTCTTTACAAAACTTCATCTACATCTAGATTTTTATCTAAATAAGCTGAACGCGCTTATAAAGCGTTACAAGACATCAAAAAATGCCAATACTCGACAGAGATAGTAAAAGACTAGCTAACTCGGCGATTCTTTGTCTTTTTTTCTGCTTAGTAAATTTCTTAAACGTTTGCAGCGTAAGTTAGTTGCAATTAAAAGCAGCTGAATTTCTCTTGTCAAGCGTTTAAAACATAAAAAACGCCAATATTTTAAAGCGGATAATAACCCCAGGGCTTCTTTTGCCTTTTTTTTCGTTTGGTAAATTTCTTAATGTTTATGGCTAAACGACAACCGTCATCCCGCTACGTGTTAGTGGGATCTCTTGTTAGCAGCTGAGATACCGCGAATGAATCGCGGTATGACGTAGGACTGCTGTCATTCCAGCGCGTGACGCTGGAATCCAGTTCTTATTACCTGGTGTAAAGTTAAGTTTCCTGGATCCCAGTGTCTGGGCACTGGGATGACAAGAAAGAGGCTACTTGGATAACATAAGAAGGAGGCTACTTGGACAACACCCTGACAACCATCATCCCGCTACGTGTTAGCGGGATCTGGAAATACCGCGGCGGTATGACGTAGGACTGCTGTCATTCCAGTCTGGAATCCAAAAAAGGATGATGTCATCCCAGTGCTTGACACTGGGATCCAGCTTCTGTGCAACCTCATCAAAAATATTCATTTAGTATAAACTTTCCTGGATCCCAGTGTCAAGCACTGGGATGACACCCTTTTGGATAGAAACCAGTGTCAGGTACTCGGATGACACCATTTACAACCACTCTCCTACCCTTTCTAGCTGTTTATAGCTGTTAAATCTCAGGAATTTATCAAAATATGGAGAGACAATAAAGGGTGTGGAATTACTTAAATAGTTAGATAAAAAACCAGGCAGATCATTTTTTAATTCTTGCATTTTGTATCTATAATTTTGTATAGAAATAACTTTTATTTTATCATAATCAAGTTTCCAATAAGCAAGTTCTGAGACTTCTCTTTTTGTTATATGTTCTACCGCTAAGGCTTGTAAAATTAATTGCGGAAAAAACCCCGACATCACTTCTTCATTGGAAGGTGGTGAACCAAGTTTATAGTCTATAATTGCTACTTGCCCACTTGATAGATACTCAACTCTATCACATCTTGCTGTCAGTGAAATTTCTTGTGGCTTATTTGTCATCCAAGCAGTTTCATACTGATCACAAGAACCAGTGTCACGCGCTGGAATATGAAATATCGGACAGGAAAAGTTCTTTTCCAACTCAACATAATTGCTTCGAGTTTCATCAAATTCGACAAAAGATTGAATTATCTTTTGTAGTCTTACCCACCACATATTTGAAAAATTAAACTGACTAGTCGAAAATGCTTCTCGTGCAATGCTCATTGGAGATTTTTTGTTGCGTAAATATCTTGCAAGAATGTTGTGTACCATAGTGCCAAATTCCAATATCGATGGCTTAAAATTCAAGTCTCTTAATTGTTTAAGACCCAGTATATATTCAACGTAAAATGAATAAGGATTACGAATTAGCTTTTCTATTGCACTGCAAGACATCACCTGCATTTTTTCTTTTCTAACTTCGGTTTGAGGTTTTGGCATAGGCTGAGTACATGGAACAATACATTCAGGCGTATTTAATATCCTTAGCCAATCACGATACGGCTGCTTCCCCTCCTTGAGCAGAATTTCCAAACGCTGCAATAGAATTGGCTTTCTATGGCTTAGCGATCTTGTAATATAAACCTTACTTGCACAAAACAAATTGTGTAAAGTATAAAAAAAATACCCCTGCTCTTCTTGCGCAGAAGGAAGATTAAATTTTTCTCTCGTAAGTGCATTCAAAAGCGGACTTTGAAAGCTTGGCGCTTCATTAAATCCAGCAAGTATTACAACTTTGTTGTGATATAAGCTGAATTTATTCAAGTCACTTGCTACAGAGAAAAACTCTTTCTCTAAAAATAAGGTCAGAATTTGGCTATATAACTCTAAGGAGCATTTAATTCCTACACCCTCACATGCATTTGAGAAATTACAGGTAAAATTACCTATTTCACTATTTAGCTCTGAAAAATTTATACCAGATAATATATTAATACACTGCAAATGAGTTGCTACCACATCGAAAATAGAGCAATTTATAGAACGAAGTAAAGGATTAAATATAACCTCTAACTTACTGATAATAAGTAATATATCTTCTTTGTATTTTAGCTTTTTATGGGCATTGATAGCATTTATAATATCGCTCAGGCCATTTGTACTAAAGTTGCGTAATATCTCTATTTCAAATTCAGATAAAATCCGAGTGTACTCTTCTTGAGTGTAACCAAAAGTCACTAGCCTATGTTTAAGGAGCGAAAGTAATGACACACTGCTCCAATTTGAGGTCAAAACTTCGATACTATAAAGCAGAAGCGTTATATAAGGGTAATTTTCCGGTATGGCACTGTGTTGCCTTGATAAACATGCTATACGAGCTGCAAGTAATTTATCAAAGACGACCAAAGAAATGTTTTCATAACCTTCATTTTCTATAATTAATGATGTCACTTGTGCTTCTTCCTCTCTGGAATCACAAGTGATGACTTCAATATTGCCAACATGTCCACTACTAACTTTGCTTAGATCGGCAGTTGTATCAAAGACGTAATCTAGATATTCCTCAGGACTTCCTGTTATCCCAGCCCTTTCTTCTGTCATCCCAGTGCTTGACACTGGGATCCAGTTTTCATTATACAGCCACCTGGTGCGCTCATTTAAAGTTAAGTTTTCTGGATCCCAGTGTCTGGGCACTGGGATGACACCAGAACACGCTTCTGGCAGAAAACTAACATCCCTTCTATCCACTTTTAAATAATCGAGTAGATCTTTCAGGCAATATTGATAGTGTTTTTTATCAAGCAATTTCCAGTCTTTCTCTTTAATTTTCAAATTCAGGTTAGGCAAAATTATTTTTCCAAATGGCAGATCATATATAGCCTTAATTAACGACTTATCCTTTCCAATTCCAACAAAGATTATATATTGGTCTTTTTGTAAAGAGGTTATCATACTGTTTATGTAATCACTCTTATGTTCTAATATATCTACTACTCCTAAATCTTTTAAAATTTTATTCCATGTTTCAATAAGTAAATTTATGAAACTTTCTATTTTTTTTGAATGTTCATCGAACTCTGCCATTTGGGTATACTGAATTTTATCAAGCAATGATGGCAGGCTATAAGCTAAATCAATTGGAAAATTATCATTATTTTTTCTATTCCACTCCAATATGAATTGAATGAGTAGCAGCGTCCTTTTTGTTGGCTTGATAACTTTGACTCTATCAAGATTTAATATTAAATCCTCCTCATCGATGTTCTCTAGCGAAACTATCTCTGGCAAAATTATGCATTTTTTAGCGTTATAATTCTTGAATGCACTCAGCAGCGCTATCACATCCCTCTTGCAAGGAAGTATGATCTTTACTTCAGGGATTTTTTCTCTTTCATATTCAGAAAATATATGCTGAACCAGCACATCGAAAAGGGATTCATCCACATTAACGGTAAAAACTCTTCCCACTAACAGTAACAATTAATACAATACTTTTATTGTATAGAAATTATTTAAAATATAAACGTGCTTGTATGCTATTATATATTAAAATCTTTTATAACATTACATGACAAACATCAGAATAGAAGTTTTAAATAAATGTGAGCAAGTTGGCTGCAGATGGTTAGTCAACGTTTACTCGATTTATATACACAAAGAATTACCACCAAAATTATATGAAGAAATTTGTGGGCTATTTTATAATAAAGTCATACAAGACTGCCGTTATTATTCCTACAATGAAAACCTTGAAGAAGTTCAATATAACTTCATAGAACCACAAGCAAAGTGGGGCTTGGAGATAAGCTTTTTACCTGGCATGACCGACAATGTAGGCAACACAGTGAAACAAATTGTTAGAGAATATTTAATAAACAAGAACTACATTGATGAAAATGTTTATATCAAAGCAAGAAGTTCAAAATTGATTCTAAGTCAAGCAACTGAAGATGATATAAAACAAGAATTTAATCCTATCACTGAGTATTGCACACTTATCTGTAAGAACTATAGCTGGAAATATTATGGTAAATACAAAGCAAACTCTTCAGCGCTCTCTTACTTGTCATCCCAGTGCCCAGACACTGGGATCCAGAAAAAAGATGTAGATTCCAGTATCAGCTACTCAAATGACACCATTAATGGCAAAGCCAAATCTGTTAACTTAAACGTAAGTAACCAAGAACTTGAGAAAATCAGCAGAGATGGAATCGATGGTAATGGCACTTTAGGGCTCTCTCTGGCAGCAATGAAAGCTATAAAGGATTACTTTAAAAAACTTAATAGAAATCCATATGATATTGAACTTGAGTCCCTAGCACAAACTTGGTCTGAACATTGTAAGCACAATATCTTTTGCTCTCCCATTGATGAAATAAAAGATGGCCTATACGCACATTATATTAAGCGTGCAACGCGTGAGATAAATTCTGACATATGCGTGTCAGTTTTCTCCGACAATGCCGGAGGAATAATTTTTAATGACGATTACTTAATCGTAGATAAAGTTGAAACTCACAATAGCCCTTCGGCGCTTGATCCGTTTGGTGGAGCAATGACTGGGGTACTTGGAGTAAATCGTGATATAGTTGGTTTCGGTAAAGGCGCAGAGCCTATAATGAATACCTATTACTTTTGCTTTGCCAAAGAAGCAAAAGGCAAATTTTATAGGGATAAAGAGCGCACTGATGAGATCTTACCGCCAAAATATATAATGAAAGAAGTGATTCACGGTGTTAATGTTGCTGGTAATTGCTCTGGTATTCCAACACAACTTGGATCGGTATATTTTGACGATAGATTTTGTGGAAAGCCGTTAGTCTTTGTTGGCAGTGTCGGAATTATTCCGCGCAGTATAAATAATGTACCTTCACACATCAAAGGGCCTAAAAACGGCGATAAAATCGTAATTATTGGTGGAAGAGTTGGAAGAGATGGAATTCACGGTGCAACGTTTTCTTCAGAGGCTTTGTCGGGAAACAGCCCTTCAACAATTGTGCAAATTGGTGACCCTATAACACAAAAAAAATTATCCAACGCCGCCTTGGAAGCAAGAGATCTTGATCTTTATAATGCAATAACGGATAACGGAGCAGGTGGGCTGTCGTCGTCTATTGGTGAAATGGGAAAAGACGGATTTGAAGTTGATTTGAGCAAGGTTCTCCTTAAAAACGATGGTATGGCTCCGTGGGAAATATGGATATCAGAATCACAAGAGAGAATGACCTTAGCAGTGCCAGAAGAAAATCTCCCTATGTTTAAGCAAATCATGAAAAAACATGATGTGGAGGTTTGTGTGATTGGAGAGTTCAATGAGAGTGGTAAAGCTGTTGTTAAATGTCCTAAAGGGAAAGTAATAATGGATATCGGAACTGAATTTCTGCATGATGGTAATCCTAAAGTGCATTTACAGACAAAGCCGTGGTCTAAGGGGCTTCCAGCGCCACGCGCTGGAATGACAACAAGTTCGCCTTCTTTCGAAATTGAATTAAAAGAAATGTTAAGCAGACCAAACATACGCAGTAAAGAGTTCATAGTGGTGCAATATGATCATGAGGTTCAAGGATCGTCAGTGTTAAAACCACTGCAAGGCAAGGGAAGAATGTGCAGCGAAGCTATTGTCTCAAGGCCTGTTCTTTCTTCAAATAAAGGTGTTGTAAAATCGCAAGGATTTGGCTCAAGTTATGGAGAAATTGACACCTACCACATGGCAGCATGTGCAATTGACACCGCGATACGCAACTATGTAGCCGCAGGAGGAAATATAAATCATCTAGCGTTGCTCGACAATTTTTGCTGGTGTGATGCTTATAATCCAGAAAGGCTATGGCAGCTAAAGAGAGCTGCAGAGGCTTGTTACGACTTTGCAACTGCATTTAAAACACCATTCATATCCGGAAAAGACAGTATGTTCAATGACTTCAAGGGATATGATGAAAATGGCGAGAAAGTGATAATCTCTGCACCACCTTCATTACTCATCTCAGCAATTGGAATTATAGAAAATATTGAAAATGCGGTATCGCTTGATGTGAAAATGCCGGGAGACTTGATATATGTACTTGGAGAAACACTTGATGAACTTGGTAGATCTGAATATCAGTTATATAGTGGAATAGGTAATAACAACGTACCAAAAGTTGATGCAAAGAGCGCTAGGAAGTTGTATGAGCGTTACAACCAGGAAATAAAAGATGGCATAATTGCCTCTGCAATTGCACCAAACTTAGGCGGATTAGTTATTGCTCTGGCAAAATCGCTAATTGCAGGAGACCTTGGTGCTGAAATCGATCTTTCACTAGTGCCAATAGGAAAAATACAAAATACAGACATAATAAACAAGATAATAATGTTTTCTGAATCGCAAAGTAGAATTTTGGTTACTATTGCACCACAAAATCAGAAGAGGTTTGAAGAATTGTTTGAAGGTGCAGTTTATTCATGTATTGGCAAAGTAACAGAGAAAAAGGTGCTAAACATAAAGGATGTTTTAAAAGTAGATCTGAAAGATGTGGCATGCTAATATAAAATATTTTTCTTATTATGCTAAATAACTCTTTTACTATATGTAATGTTTATTTAGAATGAATGTATGTTATTAATTTTGGGTAGGTAATTATGTCTATTTTATCGATACTCCTGTTTATCAGTCTTTCTTTACTCAACACTTCAAATAAATTGATGATATGTGCTGCCTTATTTGTGGGAGCTGCTTTAGTTGTAAATTCAATAGTTGAATTTTATGGCAAAAGTAAAGCTACGTACAGTTTAATAGTGTGTACAGTGCTATGTTGTGTTTTTAAATTGCAAAGTTTTAGTTTGATGATATTGATTTCATATACTGCAATTTTAGTCTCTCTTCTCTCAAGCATAATTATTTTTGAAAAATTGAAGTCCAAGTTGAATTTTCATATGGCAAATTTCATTACTTTAATTATAGCATCAGTGGTTGATAGTGCCGTTGTATGTGTTGGATTACTATACAAATTTTCTGCAGGTAAATGCTTATCAATATATATTAGAGATTTAATTTTTAAGTTTTCTTATGTGTCAATATTGAGCATCTGTTTGTTTGTAGGAATGTATTTATTTTGCTTGACAAGCAAGAAATATTTTAAGATTTCCACATAACCTGTTTTCTGATATAGCTAAACTGACTTTGGGTCCTGGGGGTGTATTTGGTGGTCCTAATACGTAACAACAGTTTAGAATTTATAGGTAGCCTAAACCCACAACTGTACAAACATTATGATTTGAGCCCATCAGGGGGGTGTCATTCCAGTGCTTGACACATAGCTGTACGAACATTCATTTTTGAAGGTAAATTGCACAGCAAATGGTGTCATTCCAGTCTGGAATCCAGAAATTTTGCTTATAACTGAGCTGATGAGCTAAAGGTAGTTGTCTTACGCTAAAACAAACGTTTTTAATTAAGTTGCATAGAACCAGTGTCTGGGCACTGGGATGACACCCCACTGGTGGGAATTGCTCCTAAACTACAACGTTCGTACAGCTATGTGCTTGACACTGGGATGACATCATAGGGGCACTGGCCTACTTAACCGTCATACCGTCGCGGTATCTCAGCCGCTAACAAGTAGCGGAATGACGATTTATCAAACGCTGCCTAATTTTCCGTAACAGTTGAAAAAATCAATAGAAAATCAATATATCACTATAAATTCACGTATTTTGAGGCTATAATGATTAATACGCTATATGGTATAATATGGACGATTTTATCAGAGTTAAGGGCGCAAGGGAACATAATCTGCAAGGTGTAGACGTCAATATACCGAAAAACAAGCTAGTTGTTATAACTGGGCTAAGTGGTTCTGGCAAGTCTAGCCTCGCATTTGATACGATTTATGCAGAAGGCCAACGCCGGTACGTTGAAAGCCTGTCAGCTTACGCGCGTCAATTTCTCAACATTCAGGATAAACCAGATGTTGAGTCGATTACAGGTCTCTCTCCTGCAATATCTATCAACCAGAAATCGATCTCAAAAAATCCAAGGTCAACAGTTGGAACTGTTACCGAAATTTACGATTACTTGCGCTTAGTATATGCACGAATAGGAGTTCCTTATTCACCTGCAACTGGATTACCAATAACAAAACAAACGGTGTCTCAAATTGTAGACACTATAATTGCGTTACCTTTAGAAACTAAGATATATATACTTGCCCCTGTTGTGCGTGGTAGAAAGGGAGAACATCTTAAAGAGATATTGGAAATTAAAAGACAAGGTTACGTAAGGTTCAAAATAGATGGTGAAGTGTACAATGTAGATGACTTGCCTAAACTCGATAAGAACAAGAAACACGACGTTTTTGTGGTTGCAGATAGAATATCAATATTGGGCGATATAGGAAATCGACTGCCAAGTAGTATAGAATCCGCACTAAAACTTGGTAATGGTCTAATGTATGTAGAAATAGTAAACCTACCTGACAACCATAATTCCGAGTATAAAAATGGTCAAATTCTGACTTTTTCAGAGAATTTTGCATGCCCCGAGTCTGGTTTCACTCTTGAGGAAATAGAACCAAGATTATTTTCTTTTAACAGCCCTTACGGTGCATGTGGTTCGTGTAATGGGCTTGGTAAAAAACTAAGTGTTGATATAAAGCTAATAGTACCGGATGAAACTCTTTCAATATCTGAGGGTGCTTTAAAGCCAGTGGGATCAATGTTCCGTCAAGTGCACACAGGTTATGGATTTCTAAAAAGTGCAATTCTATCACTGGCTGAAAACTACAAATTTAACCTTGATATTCCGTGGAAGAACATAGATCAAGAAGTAAAAGATATGATACTCTTTGGCTCTAATAAATTTCAAGGTTTGATCAGTATCTTGGAGAACCAGATGGATTATGATGAAACACTTGTTGAGCGATATTGCTCTGTCACTCACTGCAGAGAATGTACTGGCTATAGATTGAAAAAAGAAGCGCTTACAGTAAAAATTGATAGCAAATATATAGGTGAAATATCTAGGCTCAGCATCGATGAATCCCTTAAGTGGTTTGAAAATTTGCCAGACAAGCTCACAGAACAACAGAAGCAAATCTCAAGTAAAATATTAAATGAAATAATCAAGAGGCTAGCATTTTTAAAGAATGTAGGGTTGAATTACCTAACGCTTGATCGAGAATCTAGCACTCTCTCTGGCGGTGAGAGTCAGAGGATCAGACTTGCTTCACAAATTGGCTCTGGTTTAACAGGAGTGCTGTACGTGCTTGATGAACCCTCGATAGGCCTTCATCAATGCGATAATGATCGGTTAATTGCTACACTGAAAAACTTGAGAGACATGGGTAACACTGTAATCGTTGTTGAGCATGATGAAGATACAATAATGGCTGCTGATTATGCGATTGATATTGGTCCTGGAGCTGGTGTAAATGGTGGAAAAGTTGTTGCAGAAGGAACACCAGACCAGGTGCAAAGAAATTCAGAGAGCATAACAGGGCAATATTTGAGTGGAGAGAAAAAAATTTTAATTCCAAGGAGAAGAAAGCAAGCAACTCAGTTCATAAAAGTAATAAATGCATGTGAAAATAACTTAAAAAATGTGAACGTTAAATTTCCTATAGGGAATCTTATTTGTGTGACTGGAATATCAGGAGGGGGAAAATCAAGTTTAGTCATAGAAACGTTATATAAATATTCAGCACATAAGATACATCATTCGTCTGCAAGGTATGGTCAGTGTGATAGAATAGAAGGCCTTGAATATATAGATAAAGTTATAGAAGTTGATCAGTCGCCAATTGGTAGAACTCCTGCGTCAAATCCAGCAACATATGTCGGTATGTTTACTCATATAAGAAATTGGTTTGCAGGTCTTTCGGAGTCAAAAGCAAGGGGATATAATATAGGCCGGTTTTCATTTAATACCAGAGGGGGAAGGTGTGAGGCTTGTAAAGGTGATGGGCACTTAAAGATAGAGATGCATTTTCTACCGGACGTTTATGTGAAGTGTGAGCAGTGTAAAGGGCGAAGGTATAATCGGGAAACATTGGAAGTTACTTATAAAGAAAAATCAATCTCTGATGTCCTTGATATGACGATAGATCAAGCTTGTGATTTTTTTGAAAACCTTCCAATGGTAAAAGAAAAGTTGATTTCTTTGCAGGAAGTGGGGCTTGGCTATATAAAACTCGGACAGTCGTCAACAACGTTGTCTGGGGGTGAAGCACAACGAATAAAGCTGTCCAAGGAGCTATCAAAACGATTTACCGGAAGAACATTGTATATTCTTGATGAGCCAACAACTGGATTACACTTTGAAGATATAAATAACTTACTAAAAATACTCCATAGATTAGTCGATCTGGGAAACACTGTTATAGTTATCGAGCACAATTTGCACGTTATAAAAACTGCAGATTATATAATAGACATCGGACCAGAGGGCGGAATAAAAGGCGGAGAAGTGATTGCTACTGGAACTCCAGAAGAAGTGGTAAAAATTCCAGAAAGTGTTACAGGCAGGTATCTTAAAACGTATTTATTATAAACTATTTCTTAATTATATTAGGCTAGGTTGCATATTTATGATTTGGAGATAAGAATGTCAGTATATCGATACTTTAGAAGGTACGTTGAATATGGAGTTGTATAGCATTTCTCATAATAGTCCGAACAGGTCATAGGAAGGCAGAATCAACAGCACGACGAAAGGATTCGAATAGAGGAATGTTTTTCCTGGCTCTTTTTTTTATAGCAAACCAATGATGCTCAATTTTGTTGAAATCTGGAGAATAAGGCGGCAGATACAAAATTTCTGCACCAACCCCTTTAGCAAGCTCGATAATCTTATCAGACTTATGAAAAGTAGCATTGTCAAGAATGACAGTCTGTCCAGGTTCCAAGATCGGTGTCAAAAATTGCTCAAACCATCCATTAAAAACATCCATATTACAGTGGCCTTCAAAGGTTAACGGAACAACTATCTTTCTTCCACTTAAGGCTGCAACCATACTGATTCGTTGAGTTTTCTTTCCAGATTTTAAGGCATAAAACCGCTGTCCTTTCTGGCAATATCCGTAGGGGTAGTCTTCGGTGTTATCAATGCCAGACTCATCTATATACACTAAGTTTTTAGGTTCTTTTGTCGCTATAATTTTCAAAAATTCAGCACGTTTTTCTTCGTTTCTTTCCTTGTATCCATATGTCTTTTTTTGCGCGTAAATCCAATTTTTTTAAGGGCTCGATAGATCGTTTGGATACTAACGTTGTTCCAAAGTTTAGCCATTTCCGATAGAGTCTTTCCTCCGTGTTCTCTGGCAAATTTGGCAAAGGTATCCCAGTCGGTAATTTTGTGATTGTAACCCCCATTTCCAAGTTTTTTTGATTGAAAGTCTCCTGTTTCTTTTCTTCTTTGCTGCCACTCCCATAAAGTAGTTCGTCCAATCTTAAATCTTGCTGCCACTGTTTCTCTGCTTTCTCCTTCGTCTAGCGCTTCCATTCCTTTTTTTCTTAAATCATAACTATATGCTGCTGGCATTCAACCTCCTTATCATCATCTATCCTTATCCTATCACATCCGGACTTTTATGGAAAGAGCTATACTATAGTTGAAATAGCGCAGTTACTCACCCCATAAATTTGGTGCTCTCTTTCAATCAAAGGTGTCTTGCTGCTTGAAATGTTTTCTTTGTAAAAATTTGGCTTATCTTTATATCATCTCATTCAAACAGCATTAACATAACTTATGCCTTTTTTGGATGTAGAAATTTTCTAGGAATTGTCTTTTTGAATTCTATGGTATTTTGTTTAACATTGAAACAAGAGGCCAGTGTCACGCACTGGCATGACACCCATTTGTTCCTATAGTTGTCTTTTCTCGTCTACCTTATTTTGCCACTCTGCTGAACAGATACATAAAGAAAGTGGAAAATTGGACATTCTCAACTCGGCTCCTGCAGATTAAAAATTAAGTTGAATAAAAATTGGATTTGACGCAGTTTTTTCCCATAGTTTAAGAAATTAAAAGTTTAACGATTAGAATTATAATTACAAACCACAATAAAAAATAGACTTTTCCATTTGATTTATTTTTAATTTGGATGTTTTCTAATTTTTTATCAGCTATTAGGTTTAATTTTTCTATAAGGCTAAATATCCCTTGGATTGTTTTTACAGGATAAGAACTTCTAATTTTTTCCCTATACCCTATTTTACTTTCATGTTGACTGCTTATCCACGCTTCAACTACTTTCCACATATTGATTTCTGGGTAGATCTTTCTACATGTCCCTTCCAGTAAAATCATAGTTTTCTGCAGCAATAACAATTGTGTTTGAACTTTCATATCAAAATCACCAGTTATTTTTAATAGCTGAGCAAGTAAACTAGCAAATGAAATCTTCTGTATAGGCTGCCCAATAATGGGTTCACCTATTGCCCTGCAAGCTGTGACAAAATTTCTATGCTGTGATGAAACGTAACCAGCTTTAAAGTGCATTTTTGCAACGTGATCATAATCCCGATTTAAAAAGCCTTTGAGTATCTCTATAACGTAATAGCATGTCTCACGATCTATTCTACCCATGATTCCACAATCCAGGGCAATAATATTGTTATTACTATCAACCATTAGATTTCCAGGATGCATATCAGCATGAAAAAAACAATCCCTGTATACCTGATTACAAAACGATTCTATAAGATTGATAGCTATTTGCTTATGATTATTCAGTTTTTCAACTTCGTATATTGGCGTTGCTTCTATCCATTCTAATGTTAAAACCTTTTTTGCAGTTCTATTCCAATCTATTTCAGGTACATAAAAACCTCTGTCATTTTTTGTGTTTTCCTTTAGTTCCGAAGAGTGAGCAGCTTCAAAACGTAGATCTAACTCTAATCGGCAAATTTCAGCAAAAGTTTTGACTAATTCAATTGGCCTCAGCCTTTTTGATTGTTCGCTAAATTTTTCTGCAATTTCTGCGAGCCAAGAAAGCATTTTTATATCCCTTGAGAATGTTTTCTCAATATTTGGCCTTAAAACCTTCACAGCAACTTCCTTACCCTCAGTTGTAACCGCTTTATGCACCTGAGAAATCGATGCTGCTGCAATTGGCTTTTCAGAAAAGCTTGAAAAAATGTCGCTCAATTTACAATTAAACTCACTTTCTATAGTTTTAACTGCTATTTTATGTGAAAATGATGGCAATCTATCACATATCAATAACAAGTTATTTGTTATATCCTCATTTAAAATATCAGTACGTGATGAGATAGACTGCCCAAACTTAATGAACACCGGACCTAATTTTTCAAGAGCACACTTTAGCTTGTGGCCTTGTATTTTATTTATTGATTTTTTTGATGGTGGAAGTAAATAAGGTAATATATTGTAACGCGTCAGCACCGTAGTTATGTGCAGAAGACGCAAAATATTTTGAATCATTTTGCTGTGTAACTGCTAAATATTTCATTTAGGGTTCTATTTTTCATAATCTCATCAGGCTTGCCTTGGCAATAGATAGTATTATTTATACAAATTACGTAATCTGAGGATGGTAGAGCAGAGTTAAGATCATGAGAAGTCATAAGAATTGATACCAATCGTTTTTTTGCTATTTTATTTATAGTATCATAAAATTTAGCCCGCGCGTTAATATCCATTGCACTAACTGGTTCATCTAGAATGATCAAGTCAGGCTCTGCAATTAAACAACGTGCAAGTAGCAATAATTGTGTTTGCCCTGCAGAAATTTCTAACACTTGATTCTTCAAAATGTTACTGATACCAACCAACTCTATCGTTTCTGTAATAATGGATTGATTTTTCTTTAGTCTTTTCAAGGAGCTATTTAAAAGGAAATATTCAACTGTTATTGGCATCAAATTACTAATACTAAAATTTTGCGGCATATAGCCAATTTTTATATTGTCAGCAAATACGATACTACCGGTACAGCTTTTATTTATGCCAGCAATTGCTTTCACTAAAGAGGTTTTACCTCCACCATTTGGACCAAGTATTGTAATTACGTCTCCTCTTTCCATGAACATATTGATATTGTCAAGGATTCTTTTACCATCATATGTGAGAGCAAGATTTTCTATTTTTAGAACATGATTATTGACATTATTTAATTTATTGACAAAATTTAACTTCTTCTCAACGTTTATATGAGACATTTACTGACTTTTTTTTTATTACTTTCATTTACACTATACTATAATATCGCCTTTTCATCCAATTTAAAAGTTGTAGCTACAATCAAACCTATCCACTCACTTGTAGCTTCTGTTACAGAAGGGATTTTAGAACCGGAATTGCTTGGCTATGCAACATCTGCGCATAATTATATATTAAAGCCATCTGATGCGAGTAATTTAGAATCAAGTGACGTTATATTTTATGTTGACGATAACTTAGAGACGTTTGTTCAAACTTTCGCCAAAAATAATAAAGAACTAGCGCAATTGTCAAAGGCAATCAACCTACTTCCTACTCGGCCACATTCATTTTCTAGAAAAATCACTCACATTCAAGATGAAAAAGATTTACACATTTGGCTGAGTCCCGAAAATGCAAAGAGCATGATACTTTCTATAAGTGCAACATTGTCTAACATAGATAAAGAAAATTCCCATCGATACAACTCTAATGCAACAAAAGCTATAAAAAAAATAGACCAAGAAGTAAAAGAAATCATGAAAGAACTGAATGATTTTAAAAATCAAAAATATATCGTCACTCACGATGCTTATCAATATTTTGAAAAATATTTTGGTTTAAATCACCCAAGCGCCATTCTTTCCATAGAAGAGGATTCTTACATAGGTATGAGGAGTTTAATGAAGCTAAAAAAGATAATGAAGGAAGAAAACGTTAAATGTATATTTGCTCATTCACAGGAAGACAGCATAAAGCCTAATGCTCTTTCTAATGACGCAAAAATGGTAGTTCTTGATCCTATTGGATCAGACATAGAGCCTGGAAAAGATGCATATCTAGCTATAATCAATAACATTGCACAAAATTTTAAGTCTTGTTTTGTTGAGTAATAAGTTCCCTTTTAGCTTACTGTTTTATTGTTCTGCATTTATTTGTCCTTTACATATTATGCAGGTTTAGAATTATGCTTTATTCTTACGTTTATGTCTTGGCCCAATACAATCAATAAGTTAAGCAAGTATTCTAAGGAGAACCCTTCGATTTTTGACCTATTGATTTGAGATACTTTAGGTTGATCAATCTTTAGAGCGTTTGCTGCTTTTTTCTGTGTTGTGTACTTCTTACTTATTAATTGTGCAATGACCTTTATTAATTTCAGTTTTGTATCTTTCACATCCCCCAACTCTACTATTATAGGATAACTTAATTGTAAATTTTGCATAATAATAAAATCCCTTATAAAAAAATTACTTTAGTTTTTCTTCTTTAAATAACACATGCCTTCTGACTACTGGGTCATACTTCCTAAACTCCAGTTTTTTGGTAAGCTTTTTTGGATTACGCTTTTTTACATAAAAATAACCTGTTGATTTTTCTTCACCAGTTTTTGTTGTCTTGATTGCAGTGCTAACTAACTTAACGAGCAAAGAAGGATTTTTTTTCGCCATACTTATAATGATATAATAAATTCTATGCGAGTTTATTACGCAAAACACTAAAAGTCAACCGAATAATGCAGATCGTAAAATTCTTGACAATCAACAGTGCATTAAGTAGCATGAAGTTAACTTCAGAATGAAAAGCAAGTGGTAAATAGTGGTAAAAGGTTATTATTGATAGAAAATTCCACCTGTTCTAATGAGGTAAGAGTTGCCTTGTCAGTTAATAATAAGGTTGTAGAATTTGAACAAGAATTCAAGGAAAAAAAACAATTAAGAGGTAATATATACGTTGCTTATATAAAGCGTATAGAGCCTTCTTTGCAAGCCGTATTTATCGAATATGGAAAAAATAAGCAAGGTTTTTTGTCTTTTTCCGAGATATCTCTAGATTACTTCAATATTCCAGAAAAAGAAAAGGAAACTATCTTTGAGAGCTACTCAAATGACGATTATACAGAAAAAGGGAACGATACCATAGCAAATGTCTCTTCAGATTCTGCAGCTAGTAAGAATGTCAACGAGTCAGGTAGTGGTTTTGTAAGAGAGGTACCTTTATATAAAAAATACAAATTACAAGATGTTATTTCAGTAAATCAAAAAGTATTGGTTCAGCTAACTAAAGAAGAACGAGGCAATAAAGGAGCTTCATTTACAACATACATAACTTTAGTGGGTAGATACTGTGTTTTCATGCCAAATTCCATGAGTAAAGGTGGAGTGTCTCGCAGAATTGAAGATGCTAATGTCAGAAAGCAGTTAAAGGAGATACTGAGTTCAATAAACTTGCCAAAAAGATCAGGTTTAATAGTAAGAACTGTTGGTTCAGGAAAAAATAAGAAAGAAATTGAGCAGGATTACAATTACTTATCCTCATTATGGCAGAGCATTCAAAAAAATGCCTTCTCTGTAAACGTTCCATCATTAATTTACAATGAAGCAGATGTAATTATGAGATCTGTTCGTGATTTTTGTAGCGATGGTATAGAAGTTATAGTGTCTGGAAAGGAAGCTTTTGAGGCAGTTAGGCAATATGCTAACAATGCACTAAAAGGTAGTAAGTTGCGCTATAGATTGTATAGAGGTTATGCTCCGATCTTTACTTACTACGGAATCGAAGATCAAATTTCTGAGTTATATAGCAATAGAGTAGAATTGCCATCTGGTGGGTCTTTGATAATAACTTTAACTGAGGCGTTTGTTTCAATAGACGTAAATTCAGGAAAGATGACAGGAGAAGATAGCATAGAAGAAACAGCTTATAGAACCAACATGGAAGCAGTACCTGAAATATCAAGACAGGTGAATCTTAGGGGCCTATCAGGATTAATAGTAGTCGATTTTATTGATATGTTGAAATATCAGTATTGCAGAGCTGTTGAGTCTGCTATAAAGCAAGCGTTTAAAGATGATAAAGCTAAAGTTCAATTTAGCTACATAAATGACTTTGGTTTAATGGTATTTTCAAGACAAAGAATTAAACCAAACATACAAGAAATTAATACTACAGAGTGTTTACACTGCAAAGGTACTGGAAGAGTAAAATCAAACGAAGTAATTGTTTCATCAATACTAAGGGATTTACAATATATTGCTAACAAGAATCGAAATAAGTCTTTTGATTTAGTAGCACACAGTGCAGTTATAGCGCACATTTTTAATAACAAACGCAATACAGTTTCTACAATCGAAAAAGAGTTTAATATTACATTGAACGTTAGTATTGATAACAGTTTAGATGTAAATGCATTTGTTTTAAAACAAGGAGATGATGTTAATTTAAACGGTTATAAGCCATTACAGAACTCTGGATACCAAATTGGGGATAGCAGCAATGAAGAAGCTGATAATTCAAATAAACTACGAGGCAATTTGTGGCTGACTAAGTGGCTTTCGCGCCTTTTAAGTTCTAATAACTAATTAGAAACCTAAATTGGGCTTGTAATTAATGAGTCCTATACTTATATATTCTTACATCAGATAATATTTACAATGGGGTACTCATTATGGGAAGAGCAATAGGTATAGATCTCGGGACAACAAATTCTTGTGTTGCAATAATGCAGGGCAAAGATACAAAGGTAATAGAGAATAAAGAAGGAGCAAGAACTACTCCATCTATAGTTGCATTTACTTCATCAGGAGAAAAATTGATTGGTGCTCCAGCAAAAAGGCAAGCAACCACCAATGCAAGTAATACCTTTTTTGCTACTAAGAGATTAATAGGCCGTCAATACGGTGATTCTGAAATGAAAAATCTAAATGTGCCGTATAAAGTGTTTGCAGCAAAAAATGGTGACGCATGGGTTAAAACCACTGATAATAAAGAATACTCTCCTAGCCAAATTGGTGCATTTATACTACAAAACATGAAAGAAGCAGCAGAAGCTTATCTTGGAGAGGAAGTAAAAGATGCTGTGATAACAGTGCCAGCATACTTCAATGACTCTCAACGTCAAGCAACAAAAGATGCAGGAAAAATCGCTGGATTAAATGTGCTCAGAATAGTAAATGAACCGACTGCCGCAGCGCTTGCTTATGGTCTTGATAAAAAACATGGACACACAATAGTGGTGTATGATCTTGGTGGTGGTACATTTGATGTTTCAATACTTGAAATAGGTGAAGGGGTTTTTGAAGTAAAGGCTACAAATGGTGACACTCATCTTGGAGGTGAAGACTTTGATAATGGAGTAATGAGTTATTTACTAGATGAATTCAAGAAAAGTAATGGCATTGATTTGAAAAATGATCCAATGGCTATGCAAAGAATCAAAGAAGCTGCTGAAAAAGCGAAAATTGAATTATCAAGTGCAATGGAAACGGAAATAAATCTACCGTTTATTACAGCTGATGCAAGTGGTCCAAAACACTTAAATATGAAATTAACGAGAGCAAAACTTGAAAGCTTAGTGAATGATTTAATCGAAAGAACTATGGCTCCTTGTAAAAAAGCTCTTGAGGATGCTGGTTTATCTGCTAGTCAAATTGGCGAAGTGGTTCTTGTTGGTGGCATGACTCGTATGCCAAAAGTCATAGAGAAAGTTAAAGAATTCTTTGGCAAAGATCCACATAGAGGAGTTAACCCTGATGAAGTTGTAGCAATTGGAGCTGCAATACAGGCGGGGATCATTCAAGGTGATGTAAGAGATGTGTTACTACTTGATGTGACCCCACTTTCTCTTGGTATTGAAACTCTAGGAGGAGTATTCACTCCACTTATTGAGCGTAATACTACAATTCCTACTAAAAAATCTCAGGTGTTTTCAACTGCAGAAGATAACCAAACAGCTGTTACAATTAAGGTGCATCAGGGTGAAAGAAAACTGGCAGTTGATAATAAGCTACTCGGTCAGTTTAGTTTGGAAGGGATACCTCCTGCTCCGCGCGGAAGGCCACAAATTGAAGTGACATTTGATATAGATGCAAATGGAATAGCACACGTTTCTGCAAAAGATAAAGCTACTGGAAAAGAGCAAAAAATACGCATTCAATCTTCAGGTGGTTTATCTGATGATGAAATAAATCGCATGGTAAAAGAAGCTGAAGAAAAAGCGCAAGAAGATGAAAAGCGCAAAAAGTTTATTGAAGTGAAGAATCAAGCGGATAGCTTAGTCCATTCTACAGAAAAGTCTCTGACAGAGTATGGTGATAAAGTTTCACCAGAAGATAGATCTGCTATTGAAAATGCAGTTAACGAATTAAAAGAAGTTAGTAAATCTGATAACATTGATGACGCTGATTCAATACAGCAGAAAGTCACTAATCTTTCTCAATTATCTATGAAACTTGGAGAAGCTATGTATCAAGCATCTCAACAAAATAGTGCTGAAAATGGCTTTTCATCAGAAGGAAATCCAAATGATAAAGAGGAAAAAGTAGTAGATTCTGATTATCAAGACATAGATAATAAAGAAGAGAATAAGTAATTGCGATTGTCATCCAAGTAGCTGATACTGGGATGACAAGAGGAGCATATTGTTGCTTAAAGAAACCATTATGGATATTATTAAAACAATAGAAGAAAAGATACGCGATTCGATAGATGTAATTGATATCAACATTATCGATGAATCAGCAAAGCATGCTGATCATTATTTTGCTTCATCTTCAACATTACCTTCGCACATTAAATTAATATTAATATCTGACGGCTTTATTGGAATGAGCGTTCTAAAAAGACACAAGTTGATTTATGAGTTATTGAAGGGTGAGATAGAGCTAATACATGCAATTTCTCTTCACTTGTATACGCAAAATGAGTACAATTTAAAAAATAAATAATAAAAATGTGAAGGAAGAGTCTATATTAGTTAAAGCAGGAAGAAAATTTAATGACTATAAAGGTTCTATGAACCCGCCAGTTTATCATTCTTCTACCATATTATTTCCTACTTACAAGGACTACTTAAATGCAGCAAATGGAGAAAGTATATACGATGTAATCAACGATGGTGTTGCAAGGGATTATAGCTACAGTAATGTTGGTACTCCTACTGTTCATTATCTTTCAAATGCACTGGCTGAAATTGAAGGGAGTGGACAAGCGCTTATTTATCCTTCCGGACTATTTGCACTTACTTTTGCTATTCTAACTTTCGCTAAAGCAGGCTCGCACGTTTTAATTCAAGATAATAGTTATTATAGGCTTAGGAGGTTTGCAGGAAATGAGCTACCAAAAAGAGGAACAGAAGTAACTTTTTATGATCCAACACAGGATATAACTGATTTAATTCAGAGTAATACTTCATTGATAATGATCGAGACTCCTGGTTCTGTAACGTTTGAGATTTCGAATATAGAGCATATAGTAAAAGTTGCTAAAGAACGTGGAATTGTAACCGTTTGTGACAATTCATGGGCCACTCCTTTGTTATTTAAGCCGCTTGATTATGGAGTTGATGTTGCACTATATGCGGTGACAAAGTATCTAGCCGGTCACTCAGATTTAGTGATGGGAGCTATGGTTGCTGAAGGTGAAACTTTTAAATTGCTTTATGAGAGCCATAAAAATTATGGGGTAACCATTCAATCGCACGACTGCTACCTTGCACATAGGGGACTAAGAACACTGCACACACGTATAAAAAGGCACCAAAATACAGCAATGGAAGTGGCAAAGTGGCTAGAAAAACATTTAAAAATCAAAAAAGTTTTGTACCCAGCACTTCCCTCCCATCCTCAACACGAATTATGGAAAAGTTACTTCAAAGGAGCAAGTAGCGTATTCAGTATAATACTGGATAGAGAATATTCATGTGAAGAACTAAGCTGCATGGTTGATCATATGAAAATTTTTAGTATTGGTGCTTCTTGGGGAGGGTGTGACAGTTTGATATTACCAATAGATCGTAGATCTATGTCAAGATCTGTAATGAATTCAGATTATGGTGGAAGTTTTATACGGATATTTTGTGGACTGGAAGATCCTGAAGATTTAATCTCTGATTTAAATGCTGCATTAGCAAGGTTGCCATGTTTGAACACTAAAACTGGCAGATGAAACTGAGAGAATTACTGCATAACATTATTGATGTTAACTTTGATATTGAAATCAAGGGCGTTACATGTAATCCCAATAGAGTAAAGGAAGGTTATCTTTTTGTTTGTGTATCTGCGGTGTCATTCCAGCGCGTGACGCTGGAATCTAGAAAACCAGCATGTATCCAGATTTTTCCTACTGGATCCCAGTATCACGCACACGACTGTGTAGACGTTGTGATACAAGGAACCAAGAAAGATGTCATCCCAGTGCTTGACTACTTGGATCCAGAAAATTTAATTGTAAATGAACACACTAAGCAATTGTATAATAAAAACTGGATTCCAGTGTCAGCTACTTGCATGACAAATACTCCGGGTTTTGCAGTGCTTGAACACCTAAACCCTCAAGAAATATACAGCGAAATAGTCAGCAGGTTTTATCAATTCAAACAGCCCAAATATGTTGCTGCTGTAACTGGTACAAATGGTAAAACTTCAGTAGTAGAATTTTGCCGCCAGATCTGGCAAAACTCTGGCTATAATGCTGCGTCTATTGGAACACTTGGAACATGCATCAATAATGGCAGAAAAGGTAATAGCAACAGCCTTACCACTCCAGGTGCAGAAGACCTTTACGCAACATTGCGTGGTATAAGTGTAGAACACTTAGTGTTGGAATCATCAAGTCATGGGATTGATCAATACAGAATCCATGGATTAAAGTTGAGTGCTGCAGCTTTTACTAATTTCTCGCAAGATCATTTAGATTACCATAAAAATCTTGGTGAATATTTAGAAACTAAAAAAAGGCTGTTTTACGAGGTATTACCAGAAGGAAAAACAGCGATTTTAAATGCGGATATAGATGAATACTGTGCATTGCTTAAGATAGCTGAAAAACGTGGTAATAAAGTTATAACCTATGGGAAAAAAAGCTCTAACATTACTTTATTAAAGCAGATACCAACTCCTGATGGTCAATACCTGACAATTAAAATTGGTGATGAAATTCATGAGACGTTTTTCCAAATTTTGGGGCAGTTTCAGGCATATAACCTGCTATGTGCAATTGGTATATCTGGATTAAATTACAGAGAAATATCTATAGGCAAACTCGTTTCTCCACTGGGAAGAATGGAGAAAGTAGAACCTTTTGCATTTGTGGATTACGCGCACACTCCAAGTGCGCTTAAACAAGCCCTATTATCTTTAAAATGGCACTTCAATAAAAAAATAATTCTAGTTTTTGGTTGTGGTGGAAATCGTGATCAAACGAAACGTTCAGAAATGGGCAAAATAGCACAAATGTATGCAGATAAAGTAATAATTACAGATGATAATCCGCGTGATGAAGATCCGGCAAAAATTCGCCACGATATTTTGCTACATTGCCCTGATGCACTGGAGATAGGAGGTAGGAGAGAAGCTATAGAGAAAGGCGTAGATATTGCCTATAACGAGGGTATGATTCTGCTAGTTGCAGGAAAGGGAAATGAGAAATTTCAAATTATAGGCAACCAAACTTTTGAATTTAGTGATGTTGAAGTTATTAAAAATCACGTTTTAACCTGCTGATTTTCGCAATGGGCTTACCTCCGCTAATGTGGGAATATTGAAGCAAAAGTGATGTCATCCCAGTGTCAAGCACTGGGATGACACCCTCCTTGGCAAACAATGTTCGTACAGCTATGTGCGTGACGCTGGCGTTGGAATCTAGAAAAAAATAGATCCAAGTAGTCAAGCTACTTGGATGACACTGACTGCTAATTTTTTATGCAAGAGGTCCAATCATTTACCGTTCTTGCAAGTGATAGCACTCTCACTTCTTTTGCACCGGAGTTTAAAATTTCCTGAGAGCAAGATCTTACAGTTGCTCCGGTTGTTACCACATCATCAACTAATATCACGATTTTATTTTTGATAATTTTCTTGTTGCTTGTTTTAAAAGCCTTCTTTAAATTTTTTTCACGCTGTTTAAGTGAAAGACCAGCTTGAGGCGCAGTATGGCGAAGGCGTTTTATTGCAAATGGCGTATAGGATAAATTGGACAACTTACTCAATTCTTTTGCAAGCAGTGCTGCTTGATTATATTTACGTTTAAACAAGCGCATTTTATGTAACGGTATAGGAATTATGATCTCTGCGTTCTGAAATGTATCCTGATTAGCTTGGTGTATCCACTTTGCATAGATTTTTACGTAATTCAAATTATCAAAAAATTTGAAATTTATAATCATGTTTCTACTATGTTGATCATAAGCAAAAACTGATCTTAATACTTTAAACGGTGGAGGATTGATGATGCACTTACCACACGTATAAATATTGTCTGAGATTACTACGCCACAAACATTGCAGTAATGCTTAGTTAGAAAATTGATTTTTTTGTTGCATTCACTACACAGATTAAGATTTTCATCAATGATACATTCGCAACTTACGCATACGCTTGGAAATATGAGATTTGTAGCTTTTTTTAGTAAGAGAAGGTTCACAACTCATTAAATATATTATAAAATAATTTATATAGTATAGCTAAAGTATAGCATTTCTCATAATAGTCCGAACAGGTCATAGGAAGGCAGAATCAACAGCACGACGAAAGGATTCGAATAGAGGAATGTTTTTCCTGGCTCTTTTTTTTATAGCAAACCAATGATGCTCAATTTTGTTGAAATCTGGAGAATAAGGCGGCAGATACAAAATTTCTGCACCAACCCCTTTAGCAAGCTCGATAATCTTATCAGACTTATGAAAAGTAGCATTGTCAAGAATGACAGTCTGTCCAGGTTCCAAGATCGGTGTCAAAAATTGCTCAAACCATCCATTAAAAACATCCATATTACAGTGGCCTTCAAAGGTTAACGGAACAATTATCTTTCTTCCACTTAAGGCTGCAACCATACTGATTCGTTGAGTTTTCTTTCCAGATTTTAAGGCATAAAACCGCTGTCCTTTCTGGCAATATCCGTAGGGGTAGTCTTCGGTGTTATCAATGCCAGACTCATCTATATACACTAAGTTTTTAGGTTCTTTTGTCGCTATAATTTTCAAAAATTCAGCACGTTTTTCTTCGTTTCTTTCCTTGTATCCATATGTCTTTTTTTGCGCGTAAATCCAATTTTTTTAAGGGCTCGATAGATCGTTTGGATACTAACGTTGTTCCAAAGTTTAGCCATTTCCGATAGAGTCTTTCCTCCGTGTTCTCTGGCAAATTTGGCAAAGGTATCCCAGTCGGTAATTTTGTGATTGTAACCCCCATTTCCAAGTTTTTTTGATTGAAAGTCTCCTGTTTCTTTTCTTCTTTGCTGCCACTCCCATAAAGTAGTTCGTCCAATCTTAAATCTTGCTGCCACTGTTTCTCTGCTTTCTCCTTCGTCTAGCGCTTCCATTCCTTTTTTTCTTAAATCATAACTATATGCTGCTGGCATTCAACCTCCTTATCATCATCTATCCTTATCCTATCACATCCGGACTTTTATGGAAAGAGCTATAACTGAAAGATTCGTTAATAGCATCCATTCTAGCGGTTTTTTTTTAAGGGAAGGGAAGTTTTCTCAACAACATAAACTGCATAAAGTGGTAATTTATACCAATTCTCATTACTAGTGAATCAAATAAGCGGCATTGCAGAGTTTTTTAATTGTGGAGTGAGAAAGAGAGGTAATAAATTTGCACAAAGCGCTCTCAAGCAAAGCAATTGTGTCGTAGATTTTGTTACGCAAAATGTTCTGTTTTATATATAACCAAAACCTCTCAACAGGATTGAGGTCAGGTGAGTATGGTGGTAGGTATATAATGTCGATATTTTTAGGTGCTTTTAAATTTTTTGACTTATGCCAACTAGCACAATCCATGATAAGAAATGCCTCCCTTGTTCCTAAATATTGTGACATCTGCTCAAGGAATATATTCATACAATCAGTATTGACGTTTGAGCTAGAACTTTCTCCATTTCTGGGATTAACTGCACTATAGAGATAAAAATTTTGCCTACCTAGTTTTACCTTAACCTGTGTCCTAATGCCTTTTTTAAACCACCCGTGTCCAATCTTTGAATGTGTGCCAAACCGCGATTCATCCAAGAAAAATAGCTCTTTTTCAGGATACATGACAATAGTTTCATTAAGATTTTTTTTTAAATTCCTCTTGTTTACTTTTATCTTGTCCGTTATGCACTGGTCTTGGTGTGATATATGAGAATTTCATTCTTTGCATATTACGGTGTACTGTAGATTTGCTGATATTCAAACCAAACTTTTCTTGAATTCTTATTTTCATTTCTTTTATAGTAATATTGGGGTTTTCCTCTATCCACACCTCAACTTGTTCACGTTGACTTTGATTCAATATAGTTTTTCTACGGCGTTGAGGCGGAGCAAATAATTTTTCTTCTCTGCCAAATTTTAGGTGCTTTATCCATGCAGTAAGTGCCTTTCTTGAAATGCAGCATATCTTTGCTACGGCTGTTATACTGTGCTTTTTTGCTGCAATTACAGCATTTAGTTTTTTTGCAACATATGCGTTATTTCTTACTTTCTTCAGCATTTCTTTTGCTGATCCCACCACTTTTTCATCCAATAATTTTGATCTTAATGCCATTTAAACCTCGCTACTTTACTTACTTCAGTATGGCTTTTTTTCTATTATTGTCTATCCGTTACTTGTGTAGCGGGAATTGGTATTAGAACTATTGTTGCTTTTGAAATAACCAAATATGTTGTACATTTTGAGCTACCGCTGATTATTAATATACATATATTATGCATTAATAAATTAAAGTTGTCAAGAATTTTACTACTTGCACTCTGTAAAGTTTTTGTTGTGTACTTTGAACTTTGAGAAAAATGGACGCCTAAATTTGACAATTGTGAAAATATTAGTTAAAATTATTGTATGTTAAGTATAGTAAATAGGAGAAAATATGCCTACTAATTCTGATGAGCAAAGAAAACTTTCACTTGAAGAACGGATAGTTATTATGTCTTTAACATCTGTGGAAAAGTTAAGAATCCATAATGTTGAATCAGTTAAAAAAACGACTGACATAATAAGTTATTATGTTGAACAAATAAAGGAGCCCTCTGAGGAATTTATTAAGCAAATCAATGAGATACATACTTCATTTATGTGGGAACTTGATCGTCTTGATCATGATACCTTGAGAGAATACTTTAATGAAGGAGTAACAATAGATGCACTAAAAGAATATGTGCAATCTGTTGGACAATGCTTAGAATGCACTTCAAAGATTTTATATAAATTTGGTAAGTTAAATGATGAAGAAAAACAACAAGGTAGTGATTTAGTAGCAGAAAAACTTAAAATAATAGAAGAGATTTCACAAAAATCTAAAAGCAAATAAAATGCTCGTAGAGCTTATTGTGCTTTAGGTAGTGGTGCGGTGATAGGAGCCGCCACTTTAGCTCCTGCTATTGTTGCTGTTGCAGTATTTATTGCAGCCACTGTTGTTGGTGCACTGGTGGGTTATGGTATCGGAAAATTTTGTGAAAAGGTCAGTGAAGAGAAGCAAAAGGATCATAATGTGAGTACGTGTACTGCAATTAAGAATGTCCTTACTCCTGAATGTTTAAAATCACAATCGCAAGTTCATCCATAAGGTAGGCATTTAGTATTGACTTTACCACGATAGTTACTTTAAATTAGTAACTATTGTTGCAGTTAAAGTATCGATGCCTTTTTTCTTTTATTTTTTTGCAATTCTTAGCATTTTATCTGCTGTATGCGTAATTAGTGTAAGAAATCCTGTGCATGCAGTATTATTTTTAATTTTCACCTTCGTTAACTCTGCAGTGCTTTTTATTCTCCTTGGAGCTGAATTCATTGCTATGATGGTGCTGATAGTATACATCGGTGCGGTTGCGGTGTTGTTCCTCTTTGTAGTTATGATGCTCGATATTGACTACATAAGGTTGCGCCAGGGTTTTGCAAAGCATTGCACTCTTGGTGCTATGTTGTGTGTTGTGTTTTTTCTAGTCATCAGCTTTGTAATCCGCAGCTCAGCACCGAATATAAGCAATGTTATAAACTATAATACCAATAATGTGAAAGCTATTGGTAATTTGCTGTATACCGACTACATGTACGCTTTTCATCTTTCTGGTATTCTGCTGCTTGTTGCAATTGTCGGTGCAATTGCTCTTACTTTGCAGGACAAGAAAAAAGGAGTTAAAAAACAGAATGTATTAAAGCAATTGACACAATCTTCATCTGTAAAATTGATTAAGGCTAAATTTGGAAAAGGAGTAGAATGGAAATAGGATTAAATCACTTTTTGATAGTTGCTGCTGTTTTGTTCACTATTGGAGTGTGCGGTATTTTCATCAACCGTAAGAGCATAATCAATATATTGTTATCAATAGAAATATTATTGCTGGCAATTAATATCAACTTAGTTGCTTTTTCTGCCTTTATGAATGATATAGTTGGGCAAATTTTTGTGATGTTTGTGTTGACTGTTGCGGCAGCAGAGTCAGGAGTTGGGCTTGCAATATTGGTTGTATATTATAGAAGCCGTGGCAATATAGATGTTGAACAAGCAAATTTAATGAAAGAATGAAAGTATGATGGATATACTGAAATTAATAGTATTTTTGCCACTTTTTGGTTCGCTATTTGCAGCACTTTTTAGAAAAAGTCAGTTAGTTACAACGGCAGGGATTGGAATATCTGCAGTTTTATCTTGGTATGTTTTTCTCACCTTCTCTGAAAATTATCACTTGAGTTTATTTCCTTTGTTTTCATTGAGCATCTTAAAAGTAAATTGGGCAATTAGTGTGGATGCTCTCTCATCCTTAATGCTTATTGTTATTACCACCGTTTCACTGGTAGTACATCTCTACTCTATCGGTTATATGGAGCATGATAAGGGGAAGTCGAGGTTTTTTTCTTACCTATCGCTATTTACGTTTTGCATGATTGTGCTGGTTGTAAGCGATAATTTCGTGCAGCTTTTTTTTGGCTGGGAAGGGGTTGGCCTATGTTCTTATTTACTCATAGGATTTTGGTTCCAAAAATATTCTGCAAATAATGCAGCAATTAAAGCATTTGTTGTGAATAGGGTAGGAGACTTTGCACTATTGATTGGAATCTTTCTTATTTATTATACATTTCACTCTTTGAATTTTACTGAAGTTTTTGACACAACTGATCTTCTTGGCACGCAGAACATTAGGGCATTCTGCTGTGAATTCAAAGTAACTCATATAATATGCATATTACTTTTTATTGGCTGTATGGGTAAATCTGCACAGCTTGGTTTACATGTTTGGTTGCCAGATGCAATGGAAGGGCCAACTCCTGTTTCTGCACTTATTCACGCAGCAACGATGGTAACAGCAGGTATATTTTTAGTAGCAAAGTGTTCTCCATTGTTTGAGTTATCAAATGTGGCACGAGAATTAATAGTTATCGTTGGAGCACTCACTGCTTTTTTTGCAGCCACCGTTGCAATTACTCAGAACGATATAAAGAAAATAATTGCTTATTCAACCTGCAGTCAACTTGGTTATATGTTCATGGCATGTGGGCTTTCTGCTTACAATGTTGCTATTTTTCATTTAATGACACACGCTTTTTTTAAAGCTCTACTATTTCTTGGTGCTGGCAATGTGATTCATGCAATGCATCATGAGCAAAACATTCAGAAAATGGGAAATTGCTGGAAGAAAATCCCTTGCACTTACGCTCTCATGTGGATTGGATCTCTTGCGCTTTCTGGGATATTCCCATTTGCAGGTTTTTATTCAAAGGATTTGATAATTGAACATGCTTATAGCACGGATAGCTTTGCTTTTGTAATAAGCTTAGTTGTTGCATTCTTCACAGCGTTTTACTCTTGGAGGTTATTGCTTCTTGTGTTCCACAGCCAAAAACAAAGTAAAATTAATATACATGAGGCACCAAAGATTATGCTTATACCATTACTGATACTCGCTTTTGGATCAGTATTTTCTGGAATATGGGGAGCAAATATTTTGAACATAACTAGTAATGCGTTTTGGAAATCAAGTTTAGTGATGATTGATGAGCATGGAGTTCATAATTTCTTTATAAAACTACTGCCAACCTTAGCAAGTCTAAGTGGAATAGCACTTGCGTACCTAATTTACCAATATCAAGTAATTAGGCAAATTAAGAGTAAATTTTTACTTAAGTTTTTGCAGAATAAATGGTACTTTGATGAGGTGTATGAGTTTGTTATAATTGCACCGATAAGGTTTATATCTAGGCTTCTATGGAAGTTTGATGTTAAGGCTATTGATTCATTTGGACCAAATGGTGTTGTAAGGTTGGTTAATGAATGTTCAAAAAGTTCTATAAAGTTACAAACTGGTTATATATTTGATTATGCATTTATTATGTTTGTTACTTTAATAATCGGTGCTTTATATATTATTGGAATTAAATAGAAGGTGTTGTTACTTAGTATATTTTTGCTTCCACTGATAGGAGCGTTGATTTTATCCTTAATCAGGATTAATCATCAATCTATACACTTAAGATTCCTTGCTCTATTTTTTGCTGTACTTCCATTTTTGCTTAGCATTGTAGCTTGTATAGAATTTGATTATAACGATGCGGACTTTCAGTTTGTCAGCTACCCAATTAGAAATGTTGGAATAGGGATAGATGGTATATCGTTGCTTTTCCTTCTGCTTACAACTTTCTTGTTTGTAATTTGTATACTCTACAACTGCAAAATGAGTTATACAACCCTTAGGCCATATATGGCATTATTTCTACTGCTTGAGAGTTTTGTAGTCGGTTTTTTCGTTTCACTGAATGCTATAAGCTTTTATGTGTTTTTTGAAGCTGTTTTAATACCAATGTTCTTTATTATTGGCATTTGGGGAGGAAAACACAGGGTATATGCAACGTTTAAGTTGTTTCTTTATACATTAACTGGCTCATTATTATTTCTACTTGGATTGGTGTACATCTATAGCACTTTTGGGACGTTTAATATACAAAAATTAGCTACATTAGTGCCAAACCTTGATCTTGAAGTGCAGTCATTGCTGTGGATTGCATTTTTTATTTCTTTTGCAATAAAAGTACCGATGTTTCCATTTCACACTTGGCTTCCTGATGCACATGTGCAATCACCAACTTCTGGATCTGTGATTTTAGCTGGCTTGCTTATTAAAATGGGGGGATATGGATTTTTAAGGTTTTCTATTCCAATGCTTCCTCAGGCAAGTTTGTATTTTTCAAATTTCGTTGTTGTGCTGAGCATTATTGCGGTGATATATGCTTCGCTAGTTGCGTTTGCTCAAGATGATATAAAGAAGTTAATAGCTTATTCTTCAATAGCACATATGGGGATCGTTACCGCTGGCCTCTTTTCATTTTGTGAGGAAGGAGTACTGGGTAGCATATTTCAAATGATTAGTCATGGCCTTATTTCTGCTGCTTTATTTTTATGTGTTGGAATGCTATATACTCGAACTGGGACTTTGGAGATTGCAAAATATTTTGGCATAGTAAACACAATGCCAAAATTTGGTTTTATGTTCATTTTATTTTCAATGGCTTCAATAGGGCTACCTGGAACATCTGGGTTCGTAGGTGAGTTTTTGGCTATGATTGGAATGTTTAAGAGCATAGGGTTTTTTACAGGATTTATCGCACTTGGCACTATTTTAAGCGCAGTTTATATGCTGAATTTATGTAAGCAAATAATATGGGGGGTTAGCTATTCTAAATTATTAAATAACCGTTTGGATAGCATAGAATTTTCTGTCTTAATTCTGCTTGCAGTGTTTGTTATTTTGCTTGGATTCTACCCAACCCTTGCACTGAATTATTTGAAGCCATGTATGGCAAATTTGTTAGTCAAATATAATGCGCTATGAATTATATACAGATATTGCCGGAAACGTTCTCTATTATCTCCTCGTTAGTGTTGCTGCTGCTTGGGATTATATTTAACCGCCAAACTATCAACTTATTAGCACTTGGCTGCACAGTGATAACTTTGATTATTTTAATTATTTCGGCAGAAAACAATGAAATTTTTCTCTTTAATTCGTTGTTAAAACTCAATTTATACATCAGATTAGCTCAAGGATTGATTCTTACCACAGGAATTTTAATACTTTTGCTGCTGAATTTATCAAAATATGACTATAAATATGAATTTTCAATGCTGATTCTTTTTGCGCTATTTGGCATGATAACTTTGGTTTCAGCAAATAGTCTGATTTCTTTTTATTTAGCTTTTGAGTTGATGAGTATATCTTTGTATGTTCTTGCGAGCTTTAATAAAGATTCGATTTATTCATGTGAAGCAGGAGTGAAATATTTTACACTCAGTGCATTATCTTCCTGCATTATGCTATATGGAATGTCGCTGCTTTATGGATATACAGGACAAGTCAATTTCTCTGAGCTCGGTTCATTCTTGCAAAACCATCAGATAACTTATGGAATAGTTTTTGGGTTAGTCTTTGTCCTAATTGGTTTGTGTTTCAAGCTTGCTATTGCTCCTTTTCATATGTGGGCTCCAGATGTCTATCAAGGTGCACCTACCATAGTAACTGCGTTTTTTTCTACGGCCCCAAAAGCTGCACTTGTAACATTTTTAATTCGATTGATGAATGAAGAGTTAGTAAATGTAAAAAGTTATGTTCAGCCTATTTTCTTATACGTTTCAGCATTGTCTGTGCTTATCTCAGCTTTTGGGGCCTTACGTCAGCAAAACTTAAAAAGGCTGCTTGCTTACAGTTCAATTGGTCACATTGGTTTTATATTTGCTTCACTTTCTATTTTTACACAAGCAGGAACAGATAGTGCCTTAATGTATCTGGTGATATATATCATCACAAGCATAGGGCTATTCTCATATCTCGTACAAATTGACGATGACGATTGTGATATTGCAAATTTATCTGGTATAGGGAAGAAACGCCCAATTGTAGCATTTCATCTTTCTGTGCTGTTACTCTCAATGTCGGGAATACCTCCACTTGCTGGGTTTTTCGCTAAATTTTTTATATTCAAAAGTTTAATAAATTCTGGCTTTATCAGCCTGTCCTTGATCCTTGTAATAGCGAGTGTGATATCATGCTACTATTATTTAAATATCATGAAAGTTATGTATTTTGATAAAGCTAGTGGTAATAAGATTGCTTATTCTAAGGGTCTATTCATTATCACTTCAGTGGCTTCACTGATCAACCTCGTTCTTTTCTTGTATGTAGAAGATCTTTACTCACTCATTGAACTAAAGGGCTGACAAGGTGATCCCTGAGGGTTTTTATATTCATCATTACAAAGAAGTTTCAAGCACTAATAAAGAAGCGTTGGATTTAATTGGGAGAGGAATATCAAATGAAACCGTTATTATTGCTGACAAACAAACAGAGGGTAGAGGACGCACTGGAAAAAACTGGATTTCTCCAGAGGGTAATTTTTATGCGAGTTTGGTGATAAACCTCTTTAACGATTATCTGAATGAAAGCCAGCTTTCGGTGTCATTCCAGCGCGTGACGCTGGAATCTAGAAAAAAAGAAGAATGGTCAAGCACACAACTGTACAAACGTTGTGGTATTCCCACCAAGGATGATGTCATCCCAGTGCCCAGACACTGGGATCCAGAAAACTTAATTACAAATGGGCACATCAGGCAACTGTGTAATAAGAACTGGATTCCAGTGTCACGCACTGGAATGACACCACATACCACCTGCAAATTGCAATGTTCGCATAGTTATGTGTCAAGCACTGGGGAAAATACTGGGATGACAGAAAGAGGTTTAATGAATCAAGTTAGCAAATTAACAGAATTGACTTTTGTTACTGCTCTTGCCGTTAGAAATACTATACTGTCATTTATAAATGGTCTAAATCTCCAGTATAAATGGCCAAATGACATTCTAATCGATGGCAAGAAAATAAGTGGAATATTGCTTGAAAAAAGATCCAATTCGAATTGGCTCATTATAGGAATTGGAATTAATGTCAGTCATGCACCACTTCCAGGAACAACGTGCATTAGCAATTACGGTGAGTCTGTGTCTAACATAGATCTGTTAAAGAAATTAATAATAAATTTTAATAAGCTAAGAAAGCAATGGCTACTTGATGGGTTTTATGCTATAAGAGAAATGTGGTTAAAAAAAGCATTCAAAATGAATGAGCAAATCAGTGTAAAGTTAGCTGACAAATTGTATGAAGGAATTTTTGCTGATATAGATAAAAGTGGTAAATTGGTGTTGCAGCAAAAGGATGGAAGCTTAATTTATTTTGATGCAGGTGAGTTATTTATTGATAATGCATTATGAATACATATGTAATTTTTGCTTACCTTATTAGTTTCACGCTGATTGCTGGAGAGCTAATTTTTACCATTTCTTGTTATACTAAAAGTAAAAAAATTCTAGAAAGCCTGAAAGATAATAATGAAGAAGAAACATAAGCGATTACTTATAACTTCAGGAATTTTCTGCTTTTTAAGTTGTGCAGTTTTTTTTATTTTAACAACGCTCAAAGAAAATATCTCATTTTTCTATACAGTAAGTGAGGCAATAGTTTTACCAAATAGTCAAAAACTAATCCGTGTTGGTGGAATGGTTGTTGAAAATAGCGTGATACGCAACGAAAGTGAAGTGATTTTTCAAATGACAGATTTTAATAAGAGCGTTATGGTGAAATATCAGGGAATACTTCCACCAATGTTTTCAGAAAAAAGTGGTGTTGTTGTGCAAGGTAAAATGTTTGATAATAGTACTTTTCTTGCAGATACAGTGTTTGCAAAACATGATGAGAACTATATGCCGAAAGTTTTAAAATAGATTCCTTGATTCAGCTATATTGAAATGGTATGTGGAAAAAGTAATAGCCCAGTGGGCTATTACTTTTTTTCTTATATGAATTCAGGAGCATCCATTGGTGGCGGTTCTAGCGAAGATTTTAAATCGTTAATTTCCTTTATTAGCTCGTCAAGCTTACCCCTTTCTTCTGTTAGCATGTCATTTATAGCATTTCTCATAATAGTCCGAACAGGTCATAGGAAGGCAGAATCAACAGCACGACGAAAGGATTCGAATAGAGGAATGTTTTTCCTGGCTCTTTTTTTTATAGCAAACCAATGATGCTCAATTTTGTTGAAATCTGGAGAATAAGGCGGCAGATACAAAATTTCTGCACCAACCCCTTTAGCAAGCTCGATAATCTTATCAGACTTATGAAAAGTAGCATTGTCAAGAATGACAGTCTGTCCAGGTTCCAAGATCGGTGTCAAAAATTGCTCAAACCATCCATTAAAAACATCCATATTACAGTGGCCTTCAAAGGTTAACGGAACAATTATCTTTCTTCCACTTAAGGCTGCAACCATACTGATTCGTTGAGTTTTCTTTCCAGATTTTAAGGCATAAAACCGCTGTCCTTTCTGGCAATATCCGTAGGGGTAGTCTTCGGTGTTATCAATGCCAGACTCATCTATATACACTAAGTTTTTAGGTTCTTTTGTCGCTATAATTTTCAAAAATTCAGCACGTTTTTCTTCGTTTCTTTCCTTGTATCCATATGTCTTTTTTTGCGCGTAAATCCAATTTTTTTAAGGGCTCGATAGATCGTTTGGATACTAACGTTGTTCCAAAGTTTAGCCATTTCCGATAGAGTCTTTCCTCCGTGTTCTCTGGCAAATTTGGCAAAGGTATCCCAGTCGGTAATTTTGTGATTGTAACCCCCATTTCCAAGTTTTTTTGATTGAAAGTCTCCTGTTTCTTTTCTTCTTTGCTGCCACTCCCATAAAGTAGTTCGTCCAATCTTAAATCTTGCTGCCACTGTTTCTCTGCTTTCTCCTTCGTCTAGCGCTTCCATTCCTTTTTTTCTTAAATCATAACTATATGCTGCTGGCATTCAACCTCCTTATCATCATCTATCCTTATCCTATCACATCCGGACTTTTATGGAAAGAGCTATATCTAATGAATTGGAGGAAGATAGCAATCAGATAGGTACTGAATTTACAATTGATGATGAGCAAGTAGACGAAGAACTTGTGGTAGAGAGTGAAGCCAAGTCTGGGGAGAAAGGAACGGTTGGTGAGGATAACGCAAAAAATACTATACAGGAAGAAGAATCTAACTATATAGATCAAATGCAAGCGGATGATAGCAGCAGTTATAAACCAGCTTTGCAAAGCAATCGTGATGATTATGCTGATACGAAAAAAGCTCTGCAGGAAAAATTGCATGGAGATGAAATACACAAGCAAAGTAATGAGAAAGCTCAAAAAGATATAGAAGTAAAAAAAGTAACTGTGGAAACTGACAGTAGCAGTAATAAGACTGAAAAACAAACAAAACCAACAGAAGATGAACAAGAAACTGTTATGGCAAGTGTGATAGAAAATATGGATAAAAATTCTGATATTGAAGCAGAAACTTCTAACAGTGTTGCAAATTCACAACATCCCTTAAAAATAAAGACAGGAAGTCCTCTTGAAGTGGGAAAGTATAAGGTGGAGCTGCAAGTGACATATGATGATGTAAAGAATTTTTATGATACCGTACGTGGTAAATATCATGCTGGCGATGGATATAACTACGAACAAGTAATGGTTTTATATAATGAAATTGTTAGGCCCGCTCACAATCATCATTACGAGCTGTTTACTCTTGATGAAGCACATGTTGCTAATGATCACCTGTTTATCAAGGGTCAGGATTTTGGAACTCTAAATGATTTTAATGAGATGTTCTATAAAAGTGATGAGTTAATGTGATGTAAAAAGCAAGATTCAATCTGGTGAACGAGAGTTAACTGACAGAGGAGATTGACACGTATGCCTTTATCTTTAAGATTGTTTATCAAGTATAGACATCAGCTCGCCCCATTCTCTTTTACCAATATTACTTTCTTCTCTAGTAACGTTTTCCCCTTTAATTAATTTGCGAATTATTTCTAGACCAGTTCTTGAAATACAGGCTGATTCTAGGCAATATTCAACAAAGGCATTGTAGGCCAGTGGAACCCATTTTTTTATTATATCCAGCATAACTTCTGCATAAACTCTGATTTCATATTGGGCATGCTTATCAGCTCTAAGCTTCAAAAAATGAAGGAGATTATGCAGATCTATTTTCCAATAAAATTGCGTGTAGTAATTAAGCATTAGGTTAGTTCTGGCAATTTCTCTTGCAAGCCCCTGCTCAATAAATTTTTCATAATGAGAATATACTAAATTAGAGTCATTTGTTAGAGAATCTATTATTTCCTTTGAGGTATCTCGATCAAAAGCTTCCCCGCTACCTTGTTTATTATTGTCAGATTGTTTTGCAACTTGTTCTGGTTTAGGTGTATAAAATTCATTATCAAGTATTGAATACCTTGCTGAATATTCATTCACATTTGCAGTTCTATGCCTTATCCATTGCCTTGCAGCAAAAATTGGAAGTTTCACGTGAAACTTAATTTCACACATTTCAAATGGAGTTGTATGATGATGTCTCATTAAATACTTTATAAGTGCTTCATCCTGACTTATCTGTTTTGTTCCCTTGCCATAAGAAACACGAGCAGCTTGAACTATAGCGCTATCAGAGCCCATATAATCCACTACTCGAATAAATCCATGGTCTAATACCTTATGTTCTTCATATAAGATTGCATCTATTTCTTTTACTATAGTTCGTTTGGTTGCTTCATTCATAAAATATCCTCAAGACGAAATGGAGATATCAGCTCCACATGAATTGAGTTTTTCATGCATTGCTTCATATCCTCTCCATAAATGATGTGAATTGTTTATTATAGTTTCTCCACCGGCTATCAAAGAAGCAAGCACCAAAGCTGCTGTTGATCTTAAGTCAGTAGCATATAGATTAGCTCCAGATAAGCTTTTTATTCCACTTATAGTAGCTTTGCTTTTCTCGATGCTGATATTAGCACCTAACTTTCTCAATTCATCTGCATGTGTAAATCTGTTTTCAAAAATGTTCTCTTCAATTACTGATATCCCATCAGCGATGCACATTGCAGACATCAGTTGTGGTTGCATATCACTGGGAAAATTGGGGTATGGATCTGTCGCAACGTTAGCAGACTTAATAGAGCCATTTTTTCTGGAAATAACAATGCCTCCATCATACAGTTCAACCATAGCTCCTATAGTCTCCAACTCATTTGTAATACACCTTATATCAGATAGATTTATTCCTTCCAACTCCAACTTACCACCGGTTATTATAGCAGCTAGTGCATAGGTGCCTGCTTCTATGCGATCTGGTATTATTTTATGAACACATCCATTTAGTGCTTCAACTCCTGTTATTATGACCTTTGTATTATCAATTTCAATATCAGCACCCATTTTCTTCAGAAAATCTATTAAATCAAGAACTTCCGGCTCAGTTGCAGCATTGTTTATTGTTGTCACTCCTTCTGCAAATGTTGCTGCCATTATTACATTTTCTGTTGCGCCAACACTTATTTTCTCAAATGTGATTTCTTTTCCTTGTAGCTTTCCTTTCACTGTTGCAATTATATTATAGCCGTCAATTTCAATTTTAGCTCCCATTTCTTCTAATGCTTTAATATGCATATCAACGGGACGCTTTCCAATGTTGCATCCACCAGGAAATGCTGTTCTCGCTTTGCCAAATCTGCTAAGCATTGGACCCAATATTAGAAAAGAAGTTCTTAGCTTACTTGCGGTTTTATATGGCATCACGTGATTGTTGATATTGCTGCAGTCAATTTTCAAAGTATGGTTCGCTTTATAATTTTTATTGTGCATAAAGTTCACTTCTGCTCCAAGACTTTCAAGCAACTTAGACATTAGATGCACATCAATTAAATCAGGTACATTATGCAAAATTACCGGGGAGCTACTTAATAGACTTGCTGCCATTATTGGTAAAACAGCATTTTTTGAGCCATTAATCTTGATTTTTCCGACCAAAGGTTTGTAGTTATTTCTTATTAATATCTTGTGCATTTAATTAGATATAAAGTATAATTCATTATGTAAGGCGAATTACTGCATCGAAAGTTGACAGAGGAGGAGACGGCATTAGAATGCCCAAAACACTATACACAAGATTATTTGTTGCATGAGCAATAGTTACTGGCCAAATCGAGTTGTCTTTTTCAAACAACCAGGTAAACATTATAGACATTGCACAAATATAAAGGGTATAAGCACAAATAGTCGGGAATGTAAAGCCATCCTTCCACAAAGCTGAGCCAGCAACCACATAAGTTGGTATGTGCCATACTGACCAAATAATACCGACAATAATTGCTCTGATATAAAAATTTGATATTTTGCTTTTAAGATTTTTCAAAAGATAGCCACGCCAACCGATCTCTTCACCAAGAGACATAATGATCCACATCACAAAGATTGATAATAAAACAAATAACATCACTAATGGACTCAAAACTGCACTCAAATCCTTTACACGGTCTAACGTAAAAGACTCTCGGAAAAATGAAAAACCGCAGTAAATTGACAAAAGACCATTGGAAATTAGCATACTTACCAGAATAAGTATAAACCCTAATAGACAGTTTTTTGGCGAACTAAGTTTAAAAAGATCCCTTACCTTCTGTTTATTATAAATGGTTAGCAAAATTGCAACTGAAGCCGGAACAAATGTTGTTAATAATGTTATGTCTTTGAAAGGTAAGCACCAAGCTATAATGCACGTCAAAAAATATGTAATTACAACAAATAATGTACAATTAATAGCGGTTAAATTCATGCATACGCCTATCAATTCCTTTTCTGCATTATTGATCTTTATTCATAAATTGTCAATAAAATACTTCTTCAGGGATGAATAGAATATTTTTTCTTTTTGAATTGCTATTGATAGTTTAATTTTTATATGTATTCCCTTTCACAACCGTTTGTCATCCCAGTGTCACGTGCTGGGATGACAGTAGGAGAGCTGCTTGCATGACAAGAGGAGGGTACTGGAATGACAAGAGGAAGACACTGGGGTGACATCAACTAAACTTGTCCAAAGATGAGCGATGCATTAGTGCCACCAAAACCAAACGAATTAGAAAGTACATATTGAATTTTATGCTCTTGAGCTTTAAGCGGTACAAAATTTAAATCACATCCTTCTGAAGGTTTATGTAAATTTAAGGTTGGCGGAACAATTCCATTATTTAATGCAAGAATACTAAATATTGCTTCAACGCTCCCTGCAGCACCAAGTAAATGTCCTATAGAAGATTTAGTTGAAGAAACAGGTATTTTATAAACGTAGTCACCGAATAACTGTTTCATTGCTATTACTTCAATTTTATCTCCAAGTGGCGTTGAAGTTCCATGTGCATTGATATACCCTACTTGATTGGGATTAATTTGTGCGCTCTTTAAAGCAAGCTGCATTGCCTTAAATGCGCCTCTTCCTTCTGGATGTGGTGCTGTAATGTGGTGCGCATCTCCTGTGAGTCCGTACCCAACCAGTTCAGCATGTATTTTTGCCCCCCTTTTTTTTGCATGTTCGTATTCTTCCAACACCAATATACCTGCTCCTTCACCCATAACAAAACCATCGCGTTCTGCATCCCATGGTCTTGAAGCTTCTTTGGGTTTATCATTGAATTTAGTTGATAACGCTTTCATAGATGCAAAACCTGCAATTCCAACTCTACACAGTGCACTTTCTGCTCCACCTGCAATCATAACATCTGCTTCACCAAGTTTTATAGTTCTTGCTGAGTTTATGATTGCATGCGCACCTGTTGCACATGCGGTTACTGCTGAATCGTTTGGACCTGTAAATTCGTATTTAATAGAAATATGGCCAGATATCAAATTTACTAGACTTGCAGGGACAAAAAATGGACTGACACGTCTGGGCCCTTTTTCCTGCATGGTAATAACATTTTCCTGAATTGACGGAAGACCACCTATACCAGAGCCAATAGTCACACCAACACGTTCCCGATTGATATTTTGGCTTTCCAAAATTAATGAATCATCTACTGCCTGAATAGCTGCTGCAATACCGTAATGGATAAAACGATCTGTCCTTTTTGAGTCTTTCTCAGAAATATAATCTAGTGGATTGAAATGGTGCTCAATGTTGTCTGATTGCAACGGCACCTGCCCTGCAATTTTGCAAGCAAGATCAGAAGAGTCAAATCTATCCGTATTGATTGCTTTTATGCCAGACTCACTTTTTATTAGCCTTGACCAAGTGTTGTCAACATCTGCCGCTAGTGGAGTGATTAAACCAACACCAGTGACTACTACTCTTCTGCTCATTTAACACTAACTATTAGCCTTTTTTATTATTAATGTACTCAACTATTTGCTCCATAGTTTCCATTTTTTGTGCGTCTTCATCTGGAATTTCTATTCCAAACTCTTCTTCTGCTGCCATGATGATTTCAACTGCATCTAAGCTGTCTGTACCATGCTCCGAAAGCTTTGAAGAGCTGTTGAATTTCTCTACATCCTTACTAATGTGCTCTAGTATAATCTTTTTCACTTTTTCTTCTATGTCTTCTCTAGTGCTCTTTGCTAGTTCGCTATTCACATTTCTTACCAAAAAAATAACCTATTCTTTGATGTTATAAAAAATTTTTATGTTTGCAATATCTTTTATAACTGGTAAACTACAGTAAAGTTTTCTACTGCCCTAGCTGGCTAGCGTTACGTGCTAAACAATTAACAATTCAAAAATGCTAGACGAAACAACAAAAAATTTGCTTATTGTAGAAGTAAATAAACTCTTACCCGAAAATAGCGAGAATAAGCTTATATCAGCTATGCGTTATATACTCCTTGCTCCTGCAAAACATATACGCTCCTTTTTAGTCGTAGCTTCATCGCGAGTGTTTAACGCGGAAGCTAAAAAAGTAATATCAGTTGCTGCAGCAATTGAATTTGTTCATGCTTACTCTCTAATTCACGATGATTTACCGTGCATGGACAACAGTGATACTCGCAGAAGCCAGCTAAGCTGCCATAAAAAATTTGATGAAGCAACAGCAGTGCTTGCCGGAGATGCACTACTTACTCTGGCTTTTGAGGTATTATCTTCGTTAAATGAGAAACGCTGTGAGATCATAAAAGTTCTTTCTCAGGCAATAGGAATTAGGGGAATGGTGGGAGGACAGGCTTTAGATATTAACAGTGAGCATATAGATTTTAGCCCCCAACCCTCTGTCATCCCAGTGCTTGACACTGGGATCCAGAAGGCTTTGCCTACAAGCATTTCGTGCAAAAAGCCATGCGATGGTGGAGCTGAACATGAAATGGATTCCAGTGTCAGCTACTTGCATGACACCCTTTCTACCTTAAAACTACAACATTCGTACGGCTGTATGTATGACGCTGGAATGACGTCGGGCCAAGCTGATAAAATAAAAGAAATTCATTTGATGAAAACCGCAAAACTATTTGCAGCTTCATGTGAAATAGGTGCTATAATAGGGGATGCTACAGACAAGCAACGTAAAGCGTTATATAACTATGGAATAAATCTAGGGCTTATCTTTCAAGCTAAGGATGATATTGAAGACTACGAACAAGATAAAACAAATAACCTAATGTCTGTGCTTGGTGAAAGTGAAGTAGAGGACTATATAGACGGCCTCTTTAAACAAGGCTTGGATAATTTGAGTGCGCTTTCAGGGGATACTAATTATTTATATGATTTATTGAATCAAGTAAAGAAAGATGGTTAGAAAAATTATATTACAAATGCTTATTTCCGTAGTAACGATTCTCACTTTAACTTCTACTTTTGTGTTTACTATTGTCTATATAAACAAAGGTAAACCGGAAAAAAAGGACAAGCTTTATGAGATAAATGCCACGCATGGTGGTTTGATACAGACGATAGCATATTACCTAGTGAAGCCAATACTTGAATCAGCACTTGACCGCTATATTGAAAAGCATGGGCTGACAGAATATTTAGAAGAAATGACGCAGCAAAAAGAAGAAGATTCAATAAATTTTTATGAAATTACTGAAGGCAGTGGCAGCAAGGCTTTTTGTGGCCTGGAAGTCCTATTGCAAATATATAAAATTTCTAATAATAACTTAGCAACACTCCCTAGCAAAGTTTCTGATGTTACTTTGAAAATAGGTCAAGATAACCTAAAAGAAGTGAGTTTAGGGGTAATAGGTATGAAAGAAGGCGGAGAGCGTGTAGTTACTATTGCCAATGATAACAAAATGAATTTTAATTCTTATTACGTCAAACTGATCGAAGTAAAGGATAAATATCCCGACTCAGTAAATAATCTGATGGTTTTTAATGACTTAATTAACAAGACTGGAAAACAAGTAAGGTGCGGTGATGAGATATCGGTTAAATATAGCGTAAAGGAGCATAATGGAGAATATATAGCCAAAGATCAAACAGTGCAATTTAGGGTTGGCGATAAAAAAATACCACTTGCTATAGAGCTTGGAGTTGTGGGAATGAGAGCTGGTAATAAAAGAACTATTCTTTCTCCGCCTGACCTTTTGACTATTACTGACGATATGTTAATAAAAGACATAGATTATGATGAAGAAAATATCTCAATAATTGACTTAAGCTTAGATGTTAAGCAAGAGGTCGCAGCACACCATTCTACTGTTGAAAAACAGCCTAAAGAATATAGCTGAAATTTTAGGTCTACTGGCTGACCTTCTGAACACTTTCTATACTACTTAAAGTAGGCTTTTCGTTTTTCCTAAAGTATAAACTTAGATAAATCAAGCTGCTTCGAAATTGACTCAAGTTTATCTTTTACATACTTGCTGTCTATAATGAATTTTTCGCTATTTTTCTCAGAAGCAATGAAACTTATCTCATCTAAAAGCTTCTCCATAACAGTGTGAAGCCTTCTTGCGCCTATATTTTCCACTTGCCTATTAACTGTAAACGCTATTTCAGCTATGGTTTTTATACCATCATCAGTGAACTCAAGTGTCACATTTTCTGTTTTCATTAAAGCTATGTACTGCTTTAACAAACTAGATTCTGGTTCCTTTAATATTCTTATTAAATCTTCTTGAGTAAGTGCCTTAAGTTCTACCCTGATCGGTAATCTGCCCTGCAATTCCGGTAAGAGGTCAGATGGTTTAGACTGATGAAAAGCACCAGATGCAATAAATAATATATAGTCTGTTTTTACATGGCCATACTTAGTTGTAACAGTTGTTCCTTCAAGTAATGGTAACAGATCGCGTTGCACTCCTTCTCTGTTTACTTCACCTTTTACTTCTGTACGCGCTGCAATTTTGTCTATTTCATCCAAAAATACTATACCGTCATTACTAACAAGATCAATGGCTTCTTTGATTATCTTATCTTCATCCATTAGCCTTTCACTTTCTTCATTAATTAATATTTCACGCGCTTCTTTTACCTTCACCGTAATAGTTTTTGTTTTTTTGCTCCCGTTAAACATCTTGCCCATTATTTCTGTTAAATTCATCACACCAACTTGCCCACCTGGCATGCCTGGTATATCGAAAGTAGGTAACATACTCTTGCTCTCTCTGACGTTAATAGAAACTTCTCCGTCCTCAAACTCTTTATTCCTCAACCTTTCTCTAAAAATTTTTTTACTCTCTTCGGTTGCATCTTCGCCTACCATAGAGTTTACTATTGTTTTCTCAGCTAAAATTAAAGCCTTTTTAGCTAAGGCTTTATGGGCTTTCTCTTTAACTAAAACTATTGCTGCATCAACTAAATCGCGTATTATCGAATCAACATCACGTCCAACGTATCCTATTTCAGTAAACTTCGTTGCCTCAATTTTTATGAACGGTGCACCTGCAAGTTTTGCTAAGCGGCGAGCTATTTCAGTTTTACCAACCCCTGTATGACCGATCATCAATATATTCTTAGGTATGATTTCATCACGCAATGGAAATGGAACCTGATTGCGACGCCAACGATTTCTGAGCGCAATAGCAACAGCACGCTTTGCATCATCCTGTCCGATTATGAATCTGTCCAATTCTTTAACTATCTTCTGTGGTGGCAGGTCATCTAACAAAACTTGAGTACTGTCATTAACTTGAACATCGCTGTCATTTGAATCAAAACCACTCTTAGTATCTTTATAGAGGTCATTTTTTTCATCGTAGGTGTCACTACTACAAGACCGTCCTTCTGAAAGGGTTATAGGCTGATTGGAAAAATTGGTGCATAAAGTTTTTTGCTTGGAAGACATATCACTCCTCTATTTTTTCAATAATCACATTATGATTTGTATAAACACATATATCAGCAGCTATCTTCATAGCCTTTTTCGCAATTTCCTCTATTGATATTCCTTTAATGTCAATTAAAGCTCTTGCTGCAGATAGAGCAAAATTTCCCCCAGAGCCAATAGCTGCGATTCCATCTTCAGGTTCAAGAACATCACCTGTTCCCGTAATTACTAATGAAATAGATTTATCTGCAACGATCATCATAGCTTCTAATTTCCTCAGATATTTATCCATTCTCCAGTCTTTTGCAAGTTCAACACATGCTCTCATTAATTGCCCTGGGTGGTTGTCAAGTTTAGATTCTAATCTTTCAAAAAGAGTAAATGCGTCGGCTGTTGCCCCGGCAAATCCAGCAATTACGGAATCACCAGAAAGACGCCTAACTTTTTTTGCTCCAGATTTTATAACAGTGTGGCCCAGTGAAACTTGTCCGTCACCTATTACTACTACACTTTTATCTTTTCTAATTGATAATATAGTAGTGCCATACATTTTATTGTTATCGTGTTGAATCATTTTTCTATCACTTTAAATAAGAATCTCATTATACTTTAATCTTTAGTCAAATTTACTAAATATGTTCAACTATAGCTTATAATATAATACCTTCCTTATAACATTTAAAGTGCAGATGCAAAACATAATTCACCCAGATTTGGAAAAAAGTATAAATAATTGGTTCGAAGCAAAATTTAATGGCCTTACATCGCCATTTTATAGCTCTATAGATCTTAGAAACTCCAGCTACAAAATTGCCCCAGTGGACGCTAATTTATTTCCTGCAGGATTCAATAACTTAAGTGAAGAATCAAGAACAATGGCAGCAAGATTGATAAAAAGCTACTTTAAAAGACACCAATACAAAAAGGTTCTTATAATACCGGAAAATTATACACGCAATAAAATGTATATAGAAAACGTATTTGTTATAGAGAAAGTACTGCAACTCGCAGGTTTTGAAACTAGAATTGGCCTTTTACATAATGAAGTATACAATTTAATAGAACAGTATGAAACTGTTGTGAAAGAAAACTCTCTGCTAAAGACAACTTCAGGATTTGTGCCTGATGTTATTATACTGAACCGTGATATGACGAGCCACATTCCAGACACGCTGAAAGACGTAAAGCAAGATATAGTACCAAGCCCACTATACGGTTGGCATAGCAGGCAGAAATTTAAGTATTTTGAAATCTATCAAGAATTAGCATCTGAGTTTTGTGGCGAATTTAAAATAGACCCATGGCTAATTTCTGTGCTTACAGAGAGCTGTGATGGAGTTGATTTTGATGATGATTTGTCACTAGGAGCAGTAGCAACTAAAGTTGACCAAATATTATCTCTAGTGCAAAAAAAATATGAGGAATATGAAATAAAAACACAACCTTACGTTTTTATCAAAGCAAGCAATGGCACATATGGGATGGGCATTATAACAGCAACAAGTGGAGAGGAAATATTAAACCTCAATAAAAAAAAGCGTCATAAAATGAAAAAGATAAAAGAAGGAATAGCAATCAATAGCGTTATTATACAAGAAGGTGTACCAACCATTGACATGTTTAAAAGCAGTTCTGCAGAACCGCTAATATACTATATAGGAGATACTCCAACATGTTACTTATACCGATGTAATAGCAGAAAAGATGTATATTCTAGCTTGAATGCCACTGACTGTGAGTTTCATGATGTTAGCCAGGTTGTGGAAGGTAAAATTCTGTCACTTTGGAGTATTGTTAGCAAATTAGCAGTACTAGCGTTGGCAGTAGAAATAAAATCTTTTCACCTCTAACCCTTACATTCCCACAGCGTTACCATCGGGCAGATCATTACCATCATTACCGTGCTGAATATGGTTATGGCCAGCACTATCAAGTTCAGTGGAAGGATCATCATTGACAGGTTGTTGAAACAATTTGTCAAGCTGAACTGCCAGAAATACTGCACTATATATTATGCTAACTGTTACGCTTAAGTTGAAATTATAGATTATACCATTACCTAAGTTTATTGGTATGGTTGCAGTCTCCATTCTTTTTAATATGAAGTTTAACAAACCTAATGACAAAGTTAATGTGCTGATAATAAGGTCCTTCTTACACTCAGCAGACTTTTCAGGATCCTTATTATCTAGGTATTTTCTCCATGAATAATAGTAGCTTATAGGTTCCGAAATAAACAGAAATAGGATCGTTGATGTTAAGTGAATGTGACTTATTACGTCTGCATTACTCCTAGTAAAAAAATGGATGACTTTCAACATCATCAATGCTTCTATGATGCTGCTTGCAAGATTAGCCGATTTACCCACAATTTTTGCCAGCTCTTTTTTACTCTCAGGGTTTCTGTAATCCTTAATTAGATCCTGTAGAGTAAATGCAGAATGGGCAATGTATAGAATAGATGTCGGAAACTTTACTAGTCGAGCAACATTCCGTATAAGAAAGATATTGGATCTATTATTGTCAATAAACTCGCAGCAAAATTGCAGTGAAATCTTACACAATAGGGCTGTTAAACCTGTTGTGATGCAGATTACCTTCCTGAAATCATGATCATAAATATCATGCACCTTTTGTGCGAGTATGTTAGATTTCTTTTTTAGCTTGCTTGGCATGAAATAGTTAATAAAATAATAACTTTCTGTTATTCTATCACATAAAATCCTAAAAGAAAAGCACTATAAATCAGGGCTTTAAGGGAGATTTATGCATAAATCAGCCAAGCATTTAATAAACAAAGAATCGGCACTGAGAGTTGGCACACGAAAGTAATATCCATCCTTGATAATTGCTTTATATTCTACATCAAGTTCAACTAGAGTTTCTGAATGCTCAGAAACAAAAGATATAGGTGATAGAACTACAGGTACACCATCAATTTTTGCGCGTAATAGCTCACTTTCAGTGCTTGGCTTTAGCCAGTTTACAGGACCAATCTTACTCTGATAACATATTGACCAATCTAAGTTATTAATAGCTAACTTTTCTACTATTAACTCTACGCTTCTTTCTACCTGTGAAGCGTAAGGGTCGCCTTTTTTAATAATACTAAGAGGTAAGCTATGGGCTGAAAATAGGACTCTTGGTTTACCGATTTTGCTAGCCAATTTATAGTACTTAGCTATCAGATTAGCGTGAGCTTCAATAAAATCTTGGTTATCATAATAACGGTAAATCATTTTTGTATTGCATTTTAGGCCATACCGTTTAGCATTTTTTTGCCAATTCTCGATGGATGACAGAGTTGTGGTAGTTGAATATTGTGGATACAGTGGCAGCAGAATCACTTCATCAGGATCAAACTGTTTTACACTTTCAATAACTTCGTCAGCAAATGGACGCCAATAGCGCATGCAGATGAATACCTTGTGTACATGGTTTCTATTTTCGTTTAATTTTAGTTCTAAAGCATTAGCTTGCATTTTTGTATTCTCTAGAATTGGCGATTTACCTCCAATTTCCTCGTATATTTTTCGTGCAGTATTTTCTCGTTTCGCAGATATAAACTTTGCTAAAAGAAACCGAAAGGGATTCGGTAGATTGATTATTCTCCTGTCATAAAAAAGGTTGAATAAAAAAGGACGGACCGCATTTAGTGAATCAGGCCCGCCAAGATTAAATAAGATAACTGCCTTTTTCACCTACGCACTACTACAACAAGTTACTTCTGGGGTGCCTATAAAATTAGCTACACACTCATCAAATTTAGTTATAGGCACTAAATTTCTTACACTGGCATACAATAAGTGGCCTGATCTCTTCAGGTTACTCTTGGTGGATGTGAAGTTCCAATCGAAAAATGTATCGACAAAAAGACTTGGTACCGTTTCAAGAAGTTCAACAGCAGCTAAAGATAGCATTATACAACTTTGCAGGACATTCAGAAGAACCTTGAGGGGAAAAAGTAAAACTTTAACGAAAAGAGAGGTGCTACTTGTTTCATCCAGTAGTCGCCCTGAGTTAGGCGAATTATACTCGGTGTGTTTTCTATTTTGATCAAAGATAGGAAATTTTATAGTATCTTTCTTAAATTCCGCGTCTATTTCTCCTCTACTACGGTTGGTGATTTTTTCCATTAACTTCTCACGCACATGCCAAGTTCTTACAACAAAACATGTAGCAACCATCAACGCAGCGCATATAAGTGCGCATTGCATGAGGCTCATACTGCCTAGCATAGCTGGCAGCGCAAAACAAACAAATGGCACTATGATAGCCATTTCAAGCAATGGAATAGTATTCCTTTTCATTGCAAAGGCAGCAGTATCTCTTAAAAATTTGTGTTGCTGGTTAAAGTTTTTTTCTTTTTGCTCTATTTCTTGTGTAGCAAAATTGCCATCTGTATCCTCAGCAAGTGCAAGCTTGGAAGCCTGTATGTTGTTACATCTTTCAATATTTTCCTTTTGTTGTACATGAGCAGATGAAGTGCATTTATATATGCTATATTCCAAATAACTTAAAAAGGCCAAATTAAAAGTTAAAAATCCTTTTGTTCCACAAAAAAGTGATGACTTAAAGTTACTTACTAATTTTTTAGTAGTAGATTTAGCTTGTTTTTTAGTGGTAGGCTCAGCTTGTTTAGTAGTGTTATTTTTACAACATTCATCCATACAATACCTCCTTGATGGTTTATTCTTAACTATAAATAAAAAACTACTTTTATCAAATCAAAATTTGTAATAAAATGAATCCATAAATATACAATCTTATATAAGGAAATAATATGGCAATTGAGAAGACACTTTCGATATTAAAACCTGATGCAGTAAAAAATAATATTACAGGCAATATAAATTCCTACATCGAACAATCTGGGCTGAAAATCACAGCACAAAAAATGATGTTACTAACAAAAAAACAAGCAGAGCTGTTTTATGAAATTCATAAAGATAGGCCTTTTTTTGGGGAATTAGTAGAGTTTATGACCTCTGGTTCTGTGGTAGTTCAAGTTTTAGTTGGTGAAAATGCAGTAAGTAAATACAGACAAATCATGGGAGCTACCGATCCAAAGCAGGCAGATAAAGGCACAATCAGGGGTGATTTTGCTGATGATATTAGTGAAAATAGAGTTCACGGCTCAGATAGTCTAGAAAATGCTCGTAAGGAGATAGCTTTCTTTTTTGCTGAATGTGAGTTGGTGTAGTCAACTCAGATTGGCGTCATCCAAGTAGCTGACAACATAGAAACGAAAAAACTTCCTTGACAAACCTCGCCAGCCCCCTTATCATGAAACTGAAGCTATTTATTTATCTTCGCAATCTCTGCAGTGGATTAATGACAAAAAACTTAATGTATTTGGCGTAAATCATGCTTAATTTTTTGCACTATGTGCACCTCATGTCTTTATAAAACTTTTAGGTTTCTACCTATACAAGCCGAAACGCGCTTATAAAGCGTTTAAGACAGTAAAAGACGTCAAATAGACAAGGGAAAACTTGAATACTAGCTACCCTAGGGTTTCTTTGCCTTTTTTTCCGCTCAGTAAATTTCTTAATATTTATAGCTAAAGTAATTTAAAAATCCGTGAAGGGTGTCATGCCAGTGCTTGACACTGGCATCCAGTTTTCCATATAATCTCATCAAAAATGTTTATTTTCTAGCTACTTTTATACTTATCAACCCAGTATGCTTACTTACAATTAAAATTTCTCGATCCCGGTGTCTGGGCACTGGGATGACAGCTAGCCTGACAACCGTCATCCCGCTACTTGTTAGCGGCCGAGATACCGCGAATGAATCGCGGTATGACGGTTCGTGGTGGTATGACGGTTAAGTAATTCGTCATCCCGCTACTTGTTAGCGGGATCTAGAGATACCGCGAATGAATCGCGGTATGACGTAGGACTGCTGTCATTCCAGTCTGGAATCTAGTTCTTATTGTACATTTACTTGGTAGAGTTAAATTTCCTGGATCCAAGTAGTCGGCTACTCGGATGACAGGAGAAGGTACTGCCGTCATAAAGGAACCAGTGTCAGCTACTTGGATGATACCTTTTTTCTACTTAGTTTGGGTTATGCAAGAAGTCTATTATAATCAGGCTTTAAGTGTGCGGAAGTAATTTTTTTCGTTAAAGTAAAAAATTTTTTCTATAGCTAATCAAAGTGGATCAAGAGAAACTTACCACTTTCTTTACAAAGGGTTTGATGTTACCATTTGACTGCCTATTCTGAATTTATTGAATGAACGTTAACATAAAGAATCTAGTTCATGCTTTCTCTAAATTGCCAAGTTTAGGGCCATCATCATCACGCAGGTTAGTTATACATTTACTCCAAAACAAAGAAAAAGTTATGCTACCACTTGCATCTTTGATTAAAGAGCTAGCAGATCTTATAATAGAGTGTGAAGTTTGCGGAAATCTAGATACTAAGTCACCTTGTTCTATTTGTACTAACCCAAAACGTGACACTAAGTTACTGTGTGTAGTAGAAGAATTGGGTGATCTATGGGCGTTTGAAAAAGGAAATATATATTCAGGTTTATACCATGTTTTGGGTGGCAGATTGTCTGCGATAAATGGCATAGGTCCAAAAGAACTCAACCTTGATACTATTCTGGAAAGAGTGACAAAATCTAAAGTTGAAGAGATAATTATCGCAATTAATCCGACATTAGAGGGCCAAGTTACTGCACAATATATAATTGAATTGCTAAAAAACTTGAATGTGAAAATATCGCGCCTTGCTTGTGGCATACCAATGGGTGGAGAAATTGACTATCTAGATGAAGGAACACTAAAAGCAGCCCTCACTTCAAGACAAGAATATGAGTTAAATATAAAATAAGGTATGTGCTTAAAAAAACTTGTATCGCTAATAACATTCAAAAAGAAAAAAATAGTGCCACCACTTAAAGTGGTGGCTTGGGAAAATGACCGTCTAAGCTATAAGCAATTTTCAGGTAAATTTAACAATATAATTAAAACAATTGATCAGTCTTTTACAATAATATCTTTGGAAGGATATAATGGATGGGGTAAGACGTTTTTTTTGAAAGAATGGGTAAAAGAGCTAAAGCAACAAAATGAAATTGCAGCTTATTATAGCGCATGGGATATCAATGCATTGGACCAACCACTGCCTTCTTTTTTAAATTTCCTATTTGAAGATTTATTTGTATCGTATAAAGTAAAAAGAAGTGTTATACAACAGTTCAAGAACATAAACCAAGAGCTATTTTCTCTAAACACACTAGGAAAGCTGATCAGTAAATCTCCACTTGCTATGCTTTCAGTATTTCTTGATGCTGCAAAAGAGGCTGATAAAAAAGACATAGGTTTTGTCTTGAGTGAATTAAGTCTTCTCCAAAGAAGAAAAGAGAGTACTAGAGATTTTAAAACACAGTTAGCGGATGTGGTTAATAAAATCAGAAAAGACAAAAACATTTATATAATGGTGGATAATCTTGATGTGTGCCGTCCTAAATTCGTTGTCGATTTTTTGGAATCTATAAAGTATATGCTTGATGTGGAGGGGCTGGTTTTCATTATTCCTGTAAGTAAAGATAAGAGTAATGTACAAAGAGCAATCAGCACAATACTTGGACCAAATTTTGACCTAAAATCTTTTACTGATCTCTCTTTACATTTGCCAAAACAACCGATAGAAAAATTTACAAAAGAACTATTTGAAAATATTAAATTACCGAAAAAATCAAAAAGTTTAATTATAGATAACTTTATATTTTATGCAGAAAGCCTCTCATTGTCATTGAAGGAAATACAATACTGCGTAAAAAAAATAAAACTATGTCTCCTGAATTACACAAAGGAAGAGTTACCTGATACGAATTTGTTTTCATTTTTGGTAATACTACAATCGGTAGATATTGACGCATATGAGGAACTAGATTCCTCATGTCAAAGAGCATTGGAAAAAATTGAAAATGAATATAAATCTTTAATTTTAACCCACATAAATGGCCAAGAGGAATGGGAAAAACTTAAAACCTCTCTAGAAACTGCTTTTGCAGAGAGGGAGTCAAAAATTAACAAAGCTATAAAGGATATACTATTTTGAAAAGATACCCTACCTTCACATATACAAAGATAGGGTAACATTTGATTAACGCCCTTTTACTATGTTATTACCTTGTTCAAACTTTCTGATTAATTCGCTTACATTGACATTAGATAATTTTTTACCTGCAGATTTGTCATTATGTGAAGCATCAGGTTTACGAAGGTCTTCCTTACTGTTACTCCTAGTAATATTACATCTAACAATGTTTGAATTATTAGACTTATCGCTTACATCTGAAATATTGCTTTTTTCACTACATGAAGACGAATTACTCGACATATTGCCTAAGCTAAAGAGCTTTTTACCTTGATAGATTGGATTCCAATCAAGCGGATTATAAGCTTTAGCTTTTTTATCAAGAGTACTGCTACTAACATCACTGATACCACTATCCCCTGAATCACGGCGTTGTTTGTTAGGAGTGCTATGAATGTTGTCTTCCATGAGTTTTTGCATTGTTGAGCCAAATGTTCTTCCAAGATTGCTACTTACTGTTTTATTACTATCATTTGCTTGGGAATGAGATGCATTTCGCTCAAAAATCGCTTTTATTCCAGCAAATTTAGCTTGGGAAGATTTCGGAGGAACAGGTGGGGCAACCATGCCTTTTGAGTTAATCTTTCCTTCATTTTTAGGAAAAATTTTTGAATTATTTTTTTCTACTGTAGTATTCATTTTTTTACCTCTAAGCCTATTAACTAGTAGAATTATAAACTTAGAGGTATTAATTTTGTAATAACGATGCTAATAAGTTACCGCAGTTTCAATAAACATCACCAGAGGATTCTCTATATAATGCTTAAAGGCATTTAAAAATTTTGCTCCTAATGCTCCATCAACTGCTCTATGGTCAACAGAGAGCGTTACTGTCATTATTTCTGCTATTTCTATTTTCTCATTCATAACAATTGGTTGTTTTTTAGATGCACCAACTGCCATAATGCAAGATTGCGGCGGATTGATTATAGCACTGAAGGCTTTTATACCAAACATCCCTAAGTTGGAGATAGTAAACCCTCCTCCTTGAAACTCTTCAGGTTTCAATTTTCCAGATCTTGCTCTGCTTACTAAATCTTTCACTTCTTTTGATATAGATAAAATACCCTTTTTATCAGCATTTTTTACTATAGGAGTAATTAGCCCATCTTCAAGTGCCACAGCGATTGAAATATCTATATTTGAATATCTCAGTATTTTATTATCTATCCACGAAGAATTTATATCAGGAAATTTTTTCATGCTGAAAGCTGCAGCTTTTATGATTAGATCATTAATTGTTACTTTATTGTTTTCATCTGCTGAGTTAATCTCGTTTTTTAACGATATTAACTTATCAACCTGGCAGTCTACAGTTAAATAAAAATGTGGAACATTCTGTTTTGATTCAGTCAGGCGCTGTGCTATCACTTGGCGCATGTTGCTTACTTCAACTATGGTATCTTTCTCAGGACTTTCAGTATGTATACCACTGCCTAAAAACTCCAACACATCAGCCTTAATTATGCGACCATATGGTCCTGTACCTTTTAATTGCTGCACATTAACCCCTTCATTTTGAGCTATTTTCTTAGCTAATGGGCTTATTTTTGTTCTACCTTCTGCATAACCCTCTGTCATCTGAGTAGCTGACACTGGGATCCATTCTTCTTTTCTAGATCCCAGTGTCAAGCACTGGGATGACATTGAGGGGTTGGATTCCAGCGTCACGCGCTGGAATGACACCGAAGAATGACTTATTGGCTTTCCGTTTAAATCTTGGTGTTCTGATTTTTGATTATCAACAGCACTTTTTGTCACTTCCTTTTTAACTGCACTATTGATGAAAGTTGAAGTATAGTTGTTAAGTGCACTTTCATCTTCTCCTTCTTCCAGCATTAAAGCTATTGGTTGATTTACAGGCACGCCACTTGTTCCTTCTGTTACTAAAATTTTTGCTAAAACTCCTTCATCTATAGATTCAAACTCCATTATGGCTTTATCAGTCTCTATCTCAGCAATTACGTCGCCTACTTCAACTTTGTCTTGTTCTTTTTTATGCCACTTTACAATTTTTCCTCCAGTTTTGCTCATTGTCGGTGAAAGAGCAGGCATTAATATTTCTATAGGCATTGATTTTGCATTTAAAGATCTATTCAATTTTTAATTTACTCTTTATCTTATGTCAACCTAATCGTGAATTATGATGAATAAGTCTGTTACACTATCCCTCACGTTATCCCAGTGCGTGACACTGGGATCTTGGTTCAGTACTATTATCCTATTGTTTTTATTATTTAGCCATAGTTTGTTTGCTAACAACTTTGTTTCAACCAAATCAAATAAGATCAACATGAGAACGGGGCCAGGGTTTCACTATCCTGTAAAATGGATATACACTTGCAAAAATCTGCCCCTGAAAGTGATAGAAGAGTTTGAGAGTTGGAAAAAGGTCTGCGATATAGATGAAGACTGCGGATGGATAAAAGGCAATCTTCTTAGTGATAAGCGCTACGCGATTGTAAAAGAAGATACTTATGGATATCAAAAACAGAGTGTAGACAGCAAGATTACTATGAAAATAGACAAATTTGTTGTGATGAAGATAGAAAAATGCAACGAAGAATGGTGCTTTCTTTCCACCCCAAAACGCAAAGCATGGGTACAAAAAAAACATATATATGGGGTTGATTAGGTTGACAAAAGATCTGAATTAACACTAGTTTCTGGGCCTTCTGTAGCATGCTCTTCAGATGAAGCAGAGGATTCTTGAGGCTCTGGAGACTGTACAGGGCTATCACAGAAACTCCTTAACATCTCCTCAGCGGATGAATCTAAAATTTGTACAATAGACTTTTCACTCTGCTCTTTTAGCGATTGATCCATTCTAGAAATGAACTCAGAAAACTCGCTACCTGATTTTTCAGCTTCACTTTTTATTTTACTTTCTATGCTTGCAATATTACCTTGGTCAATTTCTTCTTTTGTTATGTTGAATGACTTTGCAACATCTTGATATCCAATCTTGCAATTTCCACAACCAATTATGCAAAAAGTAATAGAATCAGATATTTCGCTTGCAGCCCAATTATGTATAGTGTAAGCCAAATAATTGTCATGGTATTTAATGCTAAATTGTTGTTCTATTAACTCAGAAATTTTATTCTTTAGAGACATAAAGCACCCTCCTCTTACATTCGTTATACCTTTTTGTTAAGATACAGCAATTACACCATTTACTACATGCTTTACTTTAATTAATTATTAAAACAAGAGCATCATTTCCAGAGCTATATCTTTTTACCTTGATAATTCTTTTTTGACTTCCTCTTTAATTATCCCACTTATATTCACGTTAAGATCCCCTACCCAAAAATCAGTCATAGTTTCAAGATCGTATAGATCCTCTATTACTTTTTTAATAGCAGCATTTATTTCTTCTTCGTCAAATTCCTTTATAATAGGTCTAATCTTCACATACCCTGGAGAGCCTTTACCATAAATTCCTTTGCTTTTATTAATGCAGCCACCTGCAACAGATCTACTGCTTCTCAAACCACTTCCACACTCTACTGTTTCATACTTGATTTCACCATTTTCTATATATGCTATTTGATTGTCTTGTGTAGACTTCAGTTTATCTGCCTTTACAATTTTCTCCTCTAGCTTTAAATCTTGCTTATGAATTACTGTTTCCTCATAACCCTTACCACCGTATGTTCTATACTCACCTCTACCTGCAACAGTAATCAGTTGCTGGCAATGTTGCTTCTGCGAATTGCACATTTCTATGAAAACAGGTCCCCCGTCCTTATCTGAGAGGTTACTTTCCTGGTTACCCCCTCCCTCTGTGACTTGCACCTTAATTATAGGATAATTAGGATCGATTTTCAGTTTAGCTTTAATATAATCTCCTGGCATCCCTACTCTGCTTTCAGTAGAATGGCATTTTTGATTGTCACAGCCACTACCTTGTATATGACCTGCTTCACCACTTCCCCACGCTTCTATTTTAATACGATCAAATTTTATTGATAAGTCATCTGTATAAACATCTTTATTTTTATGATCATAGGATTTTTCATTATTTTTTTCAAGATCTGGTTTCTTATTTTTCAGCTGTTCCTTGATTATCTCTTTTAATTTTTCTTTTAATTTCTTTTTGAGACCTTCTAAATCGAACCTACACAATTTATCAGCGTAAAAGACCTCCGTTCTGTTTGCTTTTATTGGTGCTTCTGGTTGCGTGACAACGCCATTTGTATTTTGTGAAATCTTTGTATAAAAAGGTTGAGTGTTTTCTTTGTCTACATATCGTGTTGAACGGCTGCATGTTCCAGTAAAGCAGATACAACCATCATCACCTTGATTACATTTTTCTCTATGCTCTACATCCGTCAATTTGTATACTACTTTCAGTCCTTTACTAGATTTAAATGTATCGTCTATCTCATCATTTCTTTTTACACAGTAACTGCATTTCCCCTTTTCCTGTTTATTGTTGTCAGGGAAGAAAACATACCCTTGCTTATTAAATATTATTTTATCCAACTGATTTTGAGGTCTTTTCAAAAGGTCACCTATTTCCTTGCTTGGAAGATAATAGAACTGATTTGATTCCTTTGAATAAACAGAATTGTATTCAATATATTTTGTTCCCATTGATTTTAGTGGTACTACCTTACCTTCTCTTTCAAGAACAAACTCCTCTGGTTCTGGCTGCCACCCAGAAAGACAAAGCATTTTACTGTTGGAATTTACTTGATTTTTTACTCCCATATATCCCACTTCTATTTTTGGTTGTCCCATATTATCTAATTCTAAATTAATGGATTCACACTTATTATCTTCCTTAGGACCTGTTAGACTGCAAGAATCACCATTAGGAAGCTCAATCCCAATATTAGGAATGTAATTATACCGTTTTAAAATTTCAAATCGAGAACTCTTGTTAAATATATCTTCTATAATATCGTTAATACTACTTTTATTGTCACTAGTACTAGTTGTTCTTTCAACTATTCTCGGTTTTACTACTTTTAAAGATAGAGGACCAATATTTACAGGATGGTTGGTAACATTAAAAGTACAGGAACCATTACTGTAGGTTCCATGTGCTCTATAAGTACAAGTGCTTTCGCTCATCTTCATTCTTATCTTTAACGTGTCACTCTGCTTTCCAGACGCGTTACTTTGTACTATTTCTACTACTTCAGGCTCTGGAGCAGGTGGTGCCGGGAAGCAGCGGATGAACTGTGGATTTTTTTCATCTATACTTTGAGTTCCAAGGTATTCAGCACAGAGCTTATCTTTTTCTCTATAAGTTTTGAAGTAGTACGTGATGCCATCTTTGTCTAAAATAGAGCGCCACTCAGCTTTATTTTCTCCATACCCTTCAGGGAAATCTAATTCTTTTCCAATCTTTCCGTCTTCTTCTATTAGATCACCAGCTATTACCTTAACTTTAGGGTTGAAGTAATCATTATCTTTATCTGTTATAGGAACAATTCTAACTTGTGGAAGCGACATTGCAAGTTGCTCGCAAAATGGAGGGGGGCTAGGTGCAAGTGGCACGGGAGCACATTTTACTGCCGTTTGGTAGCAGGTATCACAGACTTTTTCCATCTCCCCAGGACGAAAAATATTCTCACCCGAAAATACTCTAGAACCCCATGAAGAAATTCCTGACATACAAGCCCCTTTTTGACTGCAAGCACATATTTTAGGAGAGTTAGCGAATCTTCTTTTTTCCTCATCAGTAACACCGTCTGCCCATTCCCATTTAAGACCCCGAGCAATTTCTCCTTCAGCTTTTGTTTTATCTCCTTCCCAGTCGATAAAAGCTGCAGCAGAAACTCCAGCTCCTGTACCTTGCGTTCCATATATCTGGCGGCAGGATTCCCCACTTTGTAAGTCATAACAATAACTTTGTCCATCATAAGCACATACTCTAATTTTGGGATTAAAGTAACCATCAACTCCTTGATTTTTTATTGCTTGCACCTTAATTTCCTTTACCCAATCTCCACCAACTATTGCTTCCCACCAAGTATTACTTTCTACAAATGTTGGACAATCAGCATATCCTTGATACGAAAGACCAAGTATCAAAAAAAATATCAATAAGAAATTAAGCTTTACACTTCTCATAAAATACCGGTAACCACTCATTAACTTCTTCTCCTTTTTCTTTTATTGCCTCATACATATACTTTATAGTCTCTTTGTTAGCTGAAAGTACATGTATTTCTTGCATATCCTTCAAATCCAGATTTAAGGTTACTAATCCTTTGTACTGTTTTATCAAAAATAAACCTTCCTGTGTTGGCGTCTGCAGAATTATATTCAGCTCCTCTTTCGATAAAGAAAATGCCTTCATGTATAATCTATTTGCATTGACGTTCGGCATCAAGATTCTTGTATCAACATGTTTATCTAAATATTGAGTAAATTTGCTAGCAAATGCGAGATTTAAATTTTCAGTACTTAGGATTACTACAACATTTAGTTCCGTCATTCTTTGCATCCAGTTATCAAACTCTTTCTCTGTAGGAAAAATATTACTTATCTCCCATGCTTCATCCAAAACAAGTATTGCAGGCGAGCCATCACATTTTGCCTCAAAAGAATATAAAAAATAGTAAAGTATCACGGACATACATTCCTTTTTTTTTGTAAGGTTTGCGGTGTTGAGAGATATAATTTTTGTTTCCCAGTCAATATCTGATTCATCACCATCTTGAAATAAGTAAGCAAAGTCACCATCGTCACACCATCTACTTATCTTACCCCCAAGGAGCAAGAGCACCTCAGAAATTTGTGAAATAGAACGTGATTCCTTGGGTATAGCAAATATAGAATCCACAATTTTTCTTATCTTTTCTTCTACGTCCACCAAGCTCGTATCGGCTACCATTCTTCTGATCAGTTCAACCAACATATTGCGATTGGAAGCACTATCTTCAATGTTTAGTGGATTAAATTTTAGGCTTTTGTCCTTATATTTTGGATCGATTATGTAATATTTACCACTCACTGCTTTAGTAAAAATTATTGATTTTCCAGTGTTATCCAATATGACAATTCTTGGGTTAAACTTTCTTGATTCTGATAATAGAAAATTAATGAGTGAAGTTCTGCCTGAATTTGGAGCTCCGAGTATCGTAGTATGGCCATTATTTCTTTTTCCATGAAAATTAAAGAAGTAAGGATTTCCTTTTTTTGAGAAAAAAATCATTACCGCTTCTTTCCACCTTCTTCCTTTTAATGTACCTGACGTAAAATCGTGCAGCATAGCAAAGCTGCAAGCGTATTTTGTTAAGATATTTTTCGGTTGCGTAATAAAAGCAAAATTGCCTGGAAGTTGTGCCCAAAAATGACTTTCCATATGTAAATCAGTTCTAAACATCATGAAGCCAACTAATGACATTATAGAAGATAAATCACTAATACTTTCAGCTAACTTATTCCTATCATCTGCAAATATTGTAAAAATAATTTTCTGTTGGCAGAAGTCTATACTAGAGGTCTTTTCAAGCTCTATTATTTCTTCAATTCCTGAGCTTTTAAGTAAGGTATTATCCTCACTAATTTGCAGCATGTTGATTTGTTTTTTAAATTCTTTTATTGCTTTATTATTACTAGTAAATATCATTATTTCTGTAATGATAAATTCAGATTCAAGCTGCAAGCATCTATCTATATTACCTAAAGAGATTTCCCGGTATTCTTTTATGCTGAAAATAGAGCCAAATTTCTGTTGATTTTCAAATATTGTTTGAAACGTATTGAAACCAAAAGCTATTTTAAAATTTCTAATATATTGCGACAGGTCCCTTTCATGTATTGGATAATCTTTGTGCGTTAATGTAACAATATAGTGGAGAAATTCTATCATTTCAGAATATATTTTACCTTCACTAAACCTTAGACCCAGTTTTTTAGCTCCAAAAGGTTCTAAATCATTTTGAATTAAGTCAGTTATCTTTTGCAACTCCTGATGGCTTTCTTGTAAAGACAACTTATGCTTATTCTTTATTCTATTGAAAAAAAACGAATTATTAGTATGCTTGCCAAAATCGCTAAACAATATTACAATGTATAGTTCATTTATATACTGTAATTTACTATCAGTTAGTTTATTAAACCACGTTGAATGTAGGTTGTCAGAGAAGTCTTCAGTTTTATTCCATTTCAAGCTCAGTTTATTGCGCTTTCTAACGGTATGAATCCAAACGGTAAAATACAGGCTATTAATATTTTTTGATATGCTTTTTCTAATTTCAGTTCTGAGGTCGCTGTAGTTATCAACAGAAGAATAATCTTCTAACTTGATTATTTTTAACAATTCTCCCTGTTTTGTTAGTATGGTTTCTTCATCGTAATGACAAGCATAAGGAACAAAATCTAAATCAATGCTTTCTAGTAATGCTAAGTTGTTCTTTTTTTTAAGCTTAGAGTTAACTGTTGGTACTTTTAACTGCATATGCGTATTCAATAAAGATAATTAAAAAAGATAAAAATACTATCTTAATTTTTATCTTTTTTTTCGCTATCGGATTGTAATTTTATATCTTTTGCAAAGTTAAATTTTTCTTTTAAGTAGTCTGTTGCCTTTTCTGTACTACCGAACATCAGGACCAGTACACCAAACATTATCATAAAAAAGATTAGACCTCTGAACACTACTGCAAGTATCACCGCAGCTATACACAACCCTATGATTGTTGAAGGACTCATATTTTCTACAGTATCTTTAATTGAAAATGAAGAAATAAAATTTTTTACCGTTTCTTGTACATCGTTTAACTCATCACTCACCGAACTTGCTTCGCTAGAATATGATGCAAAAATGAAACTTAATAAGGCTATAAAAACCAAAACTTTATTCAATTGAATGCGCATCAACTAAACACCTTTTAAACATTCCTTAAATATAACAATTTTTATATCAATAGGCAAGAACTGAATTCACTTATCCACTACAAGTAACACATATTTAATTTTTACCGCTGTGAACATGCTGTAAGCTCTTTATCATCAACAAGAGGACTCACATTAATGGATGTTAATTTACTTGATAGGAAGTTTGAATGCAATTCAGCTACTGCTGCTATAGCAAACACTGCAGCCATAGCAAGTAGTCCTGCTCCTATCAATCCTGATGTCATTGCTCCTGCAACAATGCACCCTATTGTGGAGAGAGCACAACCTGCTACAAGTGCAACGTGAAGATTTCTGTTATTGGGTTGTTTTTCAAGTGGAGTATCTTCACCCTTTTTCTTATTCAAAGGAAATTTCTGCACGATTGTAATGGCGTTTTTTCTGTCCCTTTTTTCTTCGGGTTGCATTGAATCTTTTGCCTGGCTGCCTGTCATCTGAGTAGTTTGACTATTTGGATCCATACTTTCTTTTTCTCTGGATCCCAGTGTCACGCACTGGGATGACACCTGTGGCTCTTCTTCTGCAGTCTGCTCTGGTTGCATTTGATTCCCAGTATCTTCTTTTTGTGGATCGTTATTTTCTCCAGCAGAGCTTAATATTGAGCTCATACTGCTCCTTTTACTACTTATTGGTGATTCTAAACTTTCTTCACTCGGTTTGCGTGAACTTACTCCACTATCTGAGCTACTAGCACATACTTCTTCTTTAGTTGGACTTTCTACATTATTTTCTGTCATCCCAGTGCTTGACACTGGGATCTCTTTTTTTATGGAATTAATAGGTTGTTCTTCTATTTTTGAATCTTTATTGCTGCTCCTTTTAATAATCCCTGAAATTATTTCTAATATTTTCCCTCTTCTTGTTGGTGATCTTTGTAATTGTTCTCTTTCATTGTTAGATACTGAAAGCTCGACCTCTAATTTCATTACTTCTGTTTCCAACACTGGAAGAAATTTTTTGGTGTAATAATTATAAGATTCTTCTTGCTTTTTCAGTGATTTTTCTAATTCAATTAATACATTAGGATCAGCTTCTTTCTTGAAAAACTCTATGCATTTTTTGATAGTTCCATCTCCCTTTTGTGGGCTTCCGTGTTTATGATTTTCTTTTGTTACCTTTTTGTATATAGTGTTGTGCAATTGTTGGTTAATATCTTCTTTATCCTTCTGAGATTTTTTTAAAGGACTTAGCATAGACTCCTCCATACAAATAAAATGTATAGATACCTCTTTAGCGTTAATTTTACATTAAAACTGGATAATTATGGCAACTTGCTTATTGGAAGGTCACTTAACCATTTGCTTTTTAATTACTGGGTTTTCTACTTCTACAGATTTGCGTTCAATATGATTGTTTGCTTGTTGAATTAATATATCTATCACTTCTTTTACAGGCTTTTCTTTATCAACCATGCCAACACTTTGACCGGCCATTAAAGATCCTGTTTCAACATCTCCTTCAATCACTGCCCTTCTTAAAGCTCCAGCCCAGAACTTTTCTATTTCAAGCTGCCCATCTTCTTTTGAGATCTGTCCCTTTTGGTATTCATCAATAACTTCTTTTTGACGCTTCATGAAGTCATCGCTTGCTTTGTTGGCTATAGCTCTTACAGGAATTACAGGAAAATCAGCACTTATCTGTACAGAAGGTATTGCATTACGTGCGGCCGATTTAATAAACACTTCCTTAAAATTTTTGTGGGCAATTGACTCATTAGTGCAGACAAATAATGTACCTATTTGACAGCCACTTGCTCCCATTTCCAGGTAATTAACTATCATTTCACCTCTTCCTATTCCACCTGCAACAAACACTGGTATTTGTTCATTTTTAAAATGAGGCAATATCTCTTGTGCAAGAACAGAAGTGCTAACTGGACCTATATGCCCACCTGCTTCCATTCCTTCTATTATTAATGCATCTACTCCCATTTTTACTAACCTTTTCGCAAGGCTTAATGCTGGTGCAAAGCACATAACTTTAATGCCTGCACCCTTGATTTTTTCTATATTAGGCTTTGTTGGCAGTCCACCGGCAAGCACTATATGGCTCACTTTCGTTTCAATACACACATCTATCAACTCACTCAACTTTGGGTGCATAGTAATTAGGTTTACACCAAATGGCTTGTTAGTTAATTTTTGTGTCTCTATGATTTCTTTTTCCAGTAAGTCTGGGAACATTGCACCACATGCAATCACACCAAAACCACCAGCGTTTGAGATTGCTGAGACCAAGTTTCTCTCTGAAACCCAGCTCATAGCACCACCCATTATAGCAAACTCACTGCCAAGAAAATCTGTTCCTTTTTTCCAGAGGCTACTTAACATATAACCTATATCATACGTTTAAAAATGTTTTGTTTATCTATAAATGTGTGTTTTAAGGCGCCAAGTATATGTAAGATTATAAAGAGTACCATAAAACATGCAAGCATCGAATGTAGCTGATTAGCCGTGTTAGCTAGGTCTTTGTTTTGATTAATCAACAAAGGGATATGAAAAAAATATTTGATCTTTTTGCCAGAAGCAGAAGACATAACATAGCCAGATAGTGGCATTAGCACCATTAAAGAATATAAACCAAAGTGTACTGTTTTACTTGCATTGATTACAAACCGAGAAAAATTTGCTGGAAGTGGTGGAACATAAGTAAAGACGCGAAAAAATATGCGTACTATGATTAATCCAAGAATAGTGATACCGCAAGCCTTATGAATAGCGTATATGTTGAACTTAATTTCATTGCTAAGTGGTAAGCTTTTCATATAAAGTCCAGAACAAAGCATACCGATAATAAAAACAGCCATCAACCAATGGATAACTCTTAAACCTAGGCTATATTTATCGTCTTCCATTTTGATTACCCTAAAGTAGCATTTATATAATAGAAAAACTATTTTTCAATCAAAATTATTAAAGCAATTTAGATTTACTGACAATGTAGCTATACAAATTCGACCCAGCCGGAAGTCAAGGCCACCTAAGCCATAGAAACGGATTAAACGAAAAACTTACTTGACAAACTCCGCCAGCCTCCTTATCATAGTACTGAAGGTATTCAGTTATCTTCATCTGTGCAGATTAAACAGCAAGAAAACAACGTAGTTGGCGTCTTATTTTTAATTTTTTGCACTATGTGCACCTTATGTCTTCACAACATTTCTGGGTTTTTACCTATATAAGCTGAAACGCGCTTATAAAGCGTTCAAGACATCACCCAACGTCAAATTTTAAAATAGAGAGTGAATAACTAGCTACTGCGGGTTTTCTATGCCTTTTTTTCTGCCTGGTAAATTTCTTAAATATTAAAGCTAAGGTTAGTTGCATTTAAAAGCAGCTAAATTGCAGTGTTTAAGACTTAAAAACGCCAATACTGAAAATAGACAATGACTAGGGCTTCTTTTGCCTTTTTTTTATTTGGTAAATTTCTTAATGTTTATAGCTAAAAGAGCCCAAGAGAGGTGTCATTCCAGTGCCCCTGTGATGTCATTCCAGTGCTTGGCACTGGAATCCAGGAATTTTATTAAGTTGGTGAGCATAAAAATAGCTGTTTTACGTTAAAATACAATGTTTTGATGATTATGGAAAGGCTGGATTCCAGTGTCAAGCACTGGAATGACACCATAGAGGCACTGCCATCATAAAGGAACCAGTGTCAGCTACTTGAATGACATCATAGGGGCGCTGGGATGACACCCTGACAATCGTCATCCCACTGCTTATTAGCGGGATCTAGAGATACCGCGAATGAATCGTGGTATGACGGTTCGTGGTGGCATGACGATAAGGTTCCAGTGTCAAGTGTTTGGCACGCAAATTTCCTTAAACGTTCGTAAGCTTAAAACTTTACTTTAGATCAAACTGCTGTATAGTGACTTTATAGCTTCAATTTTGTAATGAACATACCTAGTATAGAAAATTGTGATCTTCACAATAAAACCGTCTTACTCAGAGTTGACTTCAATGTTCCTATAAAAGATGGAGAAATTCGTGATGTCACTCGTATTTTGAGAGCATTGCCTACTATTCAGTATTTAGTGAATGCGAGTGCAAAGATTATTATTATATCGCATTTCGGACGCCCAAAGGCCAGAGACAATAATCTGTCGCTAAAAAATGTAATTGACACTTTATCGCAGTTACTAAATAAAAAAGTGAAATTCATTGATGATTGCGTTGGTGAAAAAGTGCAAAAAGCAGTGAGTGCTATGGATGCAAGAGATATAATATTACTAGAGAATCTAAGATTTTATGAAGGTGAAAAGGAGAATGATGCAAACTTTGCCAGACAATTAGCATCTCTGGCGGATATATATGTCAATGATGCATTTTCTTGCTCTCACAGAGCTCACGCTTCTATTTCACGCATTACAGAATTTTTACCCTCCTATGCAGGATTTTGCTTGCAAGATGAGCTAAAGTATCTTGAAAAAGCTGTATCGTTTAAAGCTAAACCTATTACTGCGATAGTTGGGGGAGCTAAAATATCAACTAAGATAAAAATGCTTATAAAGCTAACAGAAAAGGTTGATTACCTAGTTCTAGGTGGTGCAATAGCCAATAATTTTTTGTCATTTAGCAAAGTAAATATAGGGAAATCTTTCTTTCAAAATGGTGTTGACGACCTTCTACATAATATTGTTGAAACAGCAAATAAAAACAATTGCAAAATAGTTGTGCCAGAAGACGTTCTGGTTGCAGTAAACTCTGATTACAGTACTAGTATTTCAAGAAAAACTGAGTCCATTTTGGACGGTGATATAATTTTGGATATCGGACCACAAACTTTGAGTGCAATAAGCAGTATAATAGCAAGCAGTAAGACTCTGCTGTGGAATGGACCTATTGGTGTTTTTGAACATTCAGCTTTTGCAAGTGGTACAATAGGGGTAATGAAAGTCGTAAGTGACTTAACGCACAAAGGAAAGTTAACCAGCATAATAGGGGGAGGCGATAGTCTATCTGCAATAAGCGCTGCAGGCTTTACCGATAAGGATTTTACATATGCTTCCACTGGTGGAGGAGCATTTTTAGATTGGTTAAGCGGCGATGAAATGCCGGGAGTTGCTGCTCTGCAAAAATGATTAGATTAAAACTTTTTTAAATTGTTTCTTATAGGCTAGCTTTTTTGTGAACGTGATTATGTCGAAGACAGTTAAACTAATTTTGTGTTTAATAATACCAATAATAGGATTTATTTTTTATATTAAGGATCATTATTTTCACACCGGCTATGTAGAAGAAAATGTTGAGGTCAATTTTGAACCATTTTTCAGTTCACAACCAGCCACCGTTTCCAGAATTAACTGACTTTGATAGAGGAGTGTTGAAAGTTTGTGGAGATTGGGGAGCACATCCAGATAAAGAAGATTTCAAAATTTTACTTAGTTGTCCGCAGCATCAAGAAGTAGTGAAAGGAATATATGATGAGCTTGATCATCAAATTGTCACACCAGATGAGGATTTGGAGTTATTTAAAGATGAGCTGGCTAACATTTGGTTTACAAATAGTGGAAGTGAAAAAGAAACTATAGGGTTTGGACATATTTTTTGTGGTGAGCCAAATGATAAATTAGGTGGTATGCATTTTGTAGGTAGATATGTTGAAGCTCAAGAAGATAAATGGGCAGGTGCGATTTGGAATGATGAATCCCTGTGCAATAAATCAGATATTAAGCCGCCAGTTTATACATTTGGAATGAAATATTTAGGTAAGGATGGAGAAGTGAAAGTTAAATGCCCAAATGGATATGCATATAACCTTCATGCTGATGATATTTTAATTTCTGCAACTAAGGCGTTTAAGGAATTAGGAAAGGATGGAATGTGCCTGTATAAAATGGAAGATGACAATTATCAATCAGTATTTGTAAGAAAGAATGATGCTATACTCATGTTCTATCCCGACTTAACACCAAAATGTGATGATAAGAGTACTTATTGTAGTTGCAGTAAATCTTAATTTCAAAACCAATAGGGTGAACAAATGATAAAAATGTTATAGGGTGTAGCAAATCCAAATGAGTTAAAATTTTGATTAAAGGGTTTTGTGAATAATAATGAAGAAGGGCATTATTCGTCTAATAAAAGCAATTCAATACTCTTGTGAAGGAATAAAATCAGCTTTTATATCAGAAATTGCGTTCAGACAGGAGTTACTGCTTTTTATAGTATGTGTCTCAATTTTGTTTGTTTTGGATGTAAGTAATCTAGAACGTGCAGTAATGATAAGCAGCCTATTCCTGGTGTTAATTGTGGAAATTGTTAACACTGCTTTTGAAACGACAATTGAGCGTATTTCTAGTGAACAACACATACTTTCAAAAAAGGTGAAAGATCTAGGTAGTGCAGCAGTTTTTCTTTCATTAATTAACTTCCTGATAACATGGATGATAATATTGACAGGTTAATACGAATGTTATTAAGATATGTTGTCAAACTCACCAATTAAAGTTTTTATATCTTGCGGTAAATCAGAGACAAATTCCATGTATCCCTTACTTTTGGGGTGATATAAGCCCAGTGTATAAGCATGTAGTGCTTGTCTATTGAAATTACGAATAAAACTAGAGTTTTTAGCATATTTTGTGCTTTTACTACTATTTTTCCCATAAACTTGATCACCAACTATAGAATGTCCTATGTGGCTCATGTGGACTCGAATTTGGTGCGTTCTACCTGTTTCTAAAGTGCATTTAACGAGGCTTGCTTGTCCTATAACTTTCTCTACTGAGTAATGAGTGATTGCTAATTTGCCCGTTGTTTTTGTAACACACATCATTTCTTTATTACCACGCTTTGGAGCAATGTTAGTTTCTATAGTTCCCTGCTGGGAAGATAATGTTCCCCAAACTACTGCTAAGTATTCCCGCTTTATTTTGCGATTCGATAACAATTCAGACAAAAAACTATGGGCTGCTTCATTTTTTGCAATTACCATTAGCCCACTAGTATCTTTATCGAGTCTATGAACAATTCCTGGTCTTACATCAAGGTGAGCGATAACTGCATTCAAAAGCGTATCATTGTTTGTCCCAGCACCTGGGTGCACTGTTAATCCACTCTGTTTACTCAGAACTATAATGTCCTCATCTTCATAGACGATATCAAGTTTTATGTCATAATTAGGCTCAATTGATGTGGATATGTCAGGTTGAACGAGATGCACCATATACTCTTCACCTGGTTTTACTACGTGGTTATTATTAATTATCGGTATGCCAAGTAATTTCACCTGCTCATTTTGTATCAATCTTTGCGCTTTGCTGCGTGATATGTTGCATTTTTCAGCTACGTAGATATCTAGCCTTAATTTCTCTTTATGATCATTAATATTTAAGATTATTGAGTGGTCTATCCTGCACACGCTACTTTAAATGCTACTTGAATATTTTGATCTACGAAATCAACTTTTGTACTAGGAAGATCACCTTGTTTTTTAATATGGCAAGTTGTTTGAGAGCCATCTTTCCAGTGAATTATTATCTTGTTATCAAAATTCCGTAATGTTGCTTCACAAATCTTTTCTCCTTTATCACCTTTTTCTTCTAGCTTAATAGATTCTAATAAATAATATAGAAAGTCACTTGCTTTGCCGTTGATTTTTTCTTTCCATTCATCTGTTTTTTCTTGTTCAGGTTTTCTTTGTGTTAACTTCTGCTCTTTTTTTATCAGCCTATTGTTTTCTTCTTCTAGTTCCAAATTTCTTACTGTTTTACGTCGTGCTTTTACTGTATCTTCTAATGTTAATGGAAATTGGTCAATATTATCTACATCTTCAGATCCTAAAGCGCTATCAGGACTGCCGTTTGCTTGCAACGTTGCAAGCTGTTCTTGTATCGGCTCAAGCTTATTCTGTACCACGTCATTTATTATTTTACGTACTTCTTGAATTATTTCTTTTTTATTTTCCTCAGTAAGCGCAAAACAATCAAAGAACTCCTCCTCATCACTTTCCAAAGAGTGATTTTGATCATGAGAATCTCCAGTATTACCAGCTTGTCTGTTGCTTGTAGTTGGCACAAATTTAACAAGATAATTTCCTATTCCTGAAGGCTGAAGTTGGTTAAGTTTTTCTTTCAATTCAGTACGTATATCTTTCAATGACTCACCTATACTTTTACTAATACCTTTCAAGCACGTAGTTATCTCTGTATTAGCGTTCTTTTTCACTTTATCTACATCTTGCTCTATAATCTCTTCTAAATTATTGAGTAAAACTTTTAAATCACCTCTTATATCATTAAGCGTTTCTTTAATGTCAATATTTGCAGGCTTTAAAAGACTATTATCAAGTAAATCGCAAGCTTTTTTAAGGTTACTACCAAATGAGTCGCAAAACGGACTAAGCAGTTCTTTCATTAGAGATATTAGTTCATTTTCCTTTTTACCAAGCTTATTTTCTATTACTGATACAACCATGCCCTTTCCAGACCAGTATGGAAGTAGAAGACCTAAAGTACTGTGGTTTCTAATAGTATGATTTTCATGATCTACACTATTACTTATTAGATTGCTAAGTGTTGATATGATGCATACAAGAACAAGGACTAATAAAGATATTAATGTTATTGGAGCATTAATGGATTGTGATATTGCTGAAACTACTATAATAGCACCAAATACATATGATCCAGTAAACAAGAAAATCCTATTTCTATTTTCTGCTTCTATATCTTCTAGTATTTTTCTCTGCGTCTTAGAAATTGGTAAAACTATTGAAATCTTTTTCCCCTTTTTATCTAAATTTGTTACAATTTCAATTTTTTTAGCTTCTTGAGCAATCTGGCTGTACTGTTCATCAACTTGATAGTTTCCTATTTTTTTATCTATCTCATTCTCTTTTATTTTTTGTGTATTTATAAAGTTTATAACAGCAGTAAATAAGAGAACTGTAAGAGGAATAAAGGCAAGAGGTGCTGGCGTGAACGCAAACCCAGCAATACTTACTGTAACAGGCTGAATAGAAAAGGCAGTAAATGCTATAAGAGTAGCAATGGTACTTGCTATCGATATAGTACCAGAATACTTTCTTATAGAGCTCAAAATTCTACTGGGCTGGTCAGAAAGTTTTCTAAATCCTAAAAAATCAAAATAGTCTTTGAAAGGATCTTTAGTGTCTGTAACCATAACATTTTTCTAGTTTAAACTTATTTAGGTATACATTAACCAAACCTTAAAATCAAGTTTCTTAATTTTTCAACATGTGCCAAGGCCTATTAGAGCGCACTTTATTAATCTTTATGTAACGATTTGTTAACCAAATTGAATGTGTGCCATATGTTTTTAGATTGGCATATTTGATAGTTTTAGTATTACAAACTGAATAGTCGAATTCACTTAATTGAATTATTAAATCAACTTTATCACAATTTTCTAGAATATCTTCTTCCTTATAAGCTAGCAACACTGATTTATTATTTCCTTTATTATATATGCAGCCATAATCGTTACACTTTAGCCTTTTATCTGAGTTATTGTATTTTTTATGATTCAAAATTTGGTTCTGCTCATTTTGCTTCGCCCATGTTTTGACAACAAAGTTCCTATTTTTTCTGGTGAGAGAATATAGTAAGTTATCACTCTCCTTTGCAGCAACATTATCAGCATTTATTAGGATGTCGGGGGTTTTATATGTGGCACTAAAACAAATACCCAGCACAATAAAGAAAATTCCGAAGAAACGCCAATTTCTTTCCCACAAGCACAGCCACAATAAACCAAGTGTTATTATAATAATTGATGATGCAGGAAAAGTACGAATGGAAATAACCAAATACTGAAGACTAGCGATAGCGTTTGTTATATACAAAATGCTGTCAATTGGGCGTTCTACAAGTGGCGCTATAATCCATTCAATACCGAAAGGAATCAACAAAACATAGATTATTCCAAGTGGAATAATAATTAATGTAACTATTGGTATAGCAACTAAATTTGTGATAATGCCACTAATTGAAAAATAATTAAAATTATATATCGTATACGGAACAGTTGCTAAACTTGCTATTACTGAGCTGATCATTATCGACACAAAATATTTCATTATTTTTATTTTGAACAATTTATTAGCATTAATTTGATAACTGGCAACCAGTGCCAAAACAGCAGAAAATGACATCTGAAAGCCAGGCTTTAAAATTGCTTCAGGTTCTATGATAAGTATCACTGCAGCAGCAAACGCAATTGCTATTAACCCTCGATATTTTCTCTCTATCATTATTGCAACGAGTACTAAAATCACCATGATGTAGGCACGCTGAGCAGAAATTTGCATACCGGTAATCAACAAATAAAACGTGGTTGGCAAGATGGTAAGGAATGCAGATATTTTCTTGGTGTTATACTTAAGAGTCAAAGTTTCAGATATTGCGAATAAATTACGAAATACTACAAAAAACAGACCAGCAACGAATGATAAATGCAAACCAGATATGGCAAACAAATGTGCTATACCTGAATCTCGTATCGCGTCCATAGTTTTTTGATCTATGCCATCTTTTTTACCGATCAGTAATGCAGAGATTATATCCGCATGTGGTTTTTTGATATTTTGCTGCAGGTTTTCATAAATGTATTGACGGAAAGATTCTATATATTCTTGAAATTTCCTTGCTTCAGCCTTTTTGTGCAGGGCTATTTTGCTTGTTGCAAAACCTGTAGCGCTTATTTCCTGGTAATATGCTATTCTTGCAAAATCGTATGCATACTCCGAGGGCGCAATCTTTAGAGGGAAGAGTTTTGCTGATAATTTTACTTGATCGCCTATTTTAATGCCTTTTTCCACTTTGGTTCTAACTGATATTCTGATGTTATCTAGAGCTCTATCCGGTGTCATTCCAGCGCGTGACGCTGGAATCCATATCTTTTTTTTCTGGATCCCAGTATCAAGCACTGGGATGACAAAAGGGGGCACTGGGATGACAGAAGAGGGTGCTGGGATGACAGGAGAGGATTTTGAGATAGTAGGGGATTTTTCAACAGAAAGCAGAAATTGTTTATATGAGCCCCTGTCGTTAATATCCTTCACTGTGGCAACGATATCTTTTACATATCTCTCTTTATCAAGAATTTGAGTATCAACTAAAGCTGTTCTTAATTTACTAGCTGTAAATCCTATGAGCACTGCAATTAAAGCGATACACAATATCGCGTACCTTTTATACAATATTGCAATCAAAATTAGTGTGGGTAAAAGCAAAAGAAAAATAGATATGCAGCTTGGTTCAAAACTTAGGGAAAAATAGGTTAAAATTCCTGCACACTGAAAAACAGGAAGCCACAGTATCAAGTTATATTTTTCATTATGACGTATATAACTAACTATTATGTCGAGAAAAGTTACAACCATGGGGTGATTTTGTTCTTTTATTTTCTATTATTGTATATATAATAACTAAATAAACAACGACGCGGGATGGAGCAGCTCGGTAGCTCGTCAGGCTCATAACCTGAAGGCCGTAGGTTCAAATCCTACTCCCGCAACCATTTTCCAACTGTGCGAATATTGTGGTTTCGGGTAGAAACTACTTGACACCCTTCGCCAGCCCCCTTATCATGAAACTGAAGCTATATTATTTAACTTCCCAATCTGTGCAGGTTAAAACGACAAGAAGACTTGTATTTGGCGTACTATTGTTTAATTTTTGCACTATGTGCATACTATGTCTTTATAAAAATTTTGGGTTTTTACCCACGTAAGCTGAAAAGCGCTTATAAAGCGTTTAAGACATCACCCAACGTCAAATTTTAAAATAAAGAGTGGAATAACTAGCTACTCCGGGGATTCTTTGTCTTTTTTTCTGCTTAGTAAATTTTTTAAACATTTAAACTAAGGTGAGTTGCATTTAAAAGCAGCTAAATTGCAGCGTTTAAGACTTAAAAAACGCCAATACTGAAAATAGATAGTAACCGGGGCTTCTTTTGCCTTTTTTTTATTTGGTAAATTTCTTAACGTTTGTAGCTAACATGAACAAACATTTAAGAGTAACTTCTGCTAGTAACGCTAATGTGGAAAGTGTTGAGGATAGGCAACAAAAATGCTTATATAAAAAATTATTGCTCAAAACGGGAAAACCATGAACAAAGAGCATAACTAAACTACTAATGACTGCTGAGTGAACTCAATATCCAATATAGACTGCTTAGTCTTTAATACAGGCTCTTTACCACGAATAATGCATTGATAAATAACTGCCAACTCTTTTTTTGAGCATTCTTTTTCTAAGAACCTAAAAGCAGATGCAGCAAGATATTCTCTATTTTCTTCAAATGCTAACCAGTAGCGGTCTTCTTGCTCACATACAAAACCTGTTGTGTTAGAACCAGCAAAAATATCTAAAATAACGTCACCTGGTTGTGTTAGAAACCTAATAAAAAATTGAGGTAATTTAGCAGGGAATCGAGCTGGATGCTCTTTTACACCTAGTTCCTTACATGCAGCAAGATACTGGCTGTTAGACTCTGAATTGAGAATCTGCAAAAGATTTGATGGAATAGCTCCTCCATTATCTTTACCAAAGCTACTACCAATATTATGTCCTGATGGTCGTTCTTTTGGAGTATAATAAGCCTTTGGGTTCTCGATAAGTTTTTTCATGCGACCACTGTATTCCACTAGCACCTTTGTGACATCTGCTTTAGGCCACTCAGTTTTGCTGAACCACCATACTGTATTAACAGAATCTTTTGCTCTGATTTTTCTCTTATTTACCCATTCAATTGGACTTGGCAATTTAGAAGGGTTATACCAATAGAAATCTTCTGCAAGGAAGAAGCCTATATCATCACAGAAATGCATAAGCACTCTAAAATTATATAAACTTCTGGATGGCACGCCTTTTTCATAAGCTCCACCTAGATCAAGTACAAAACTGCCTGTATCTTTGAGTTTGCTATGTACTAATTTTGCAAATTGACCAAGCCAGGCAACATATTCGGCTTGGGATTCATTTCCGTATTCTTTTTTTCTTTGCAAAGCAAACGGTGGACTGGTTATTACAAGATCTAAGCTATTGTCTGGTAATTGCGGCAATAAGTTAAGAGAGTCTCCACAATATGCAGCTCCCCTATCTGTAGTATATGTAGGTTTATTATTAAATTTAAATTTTTCCAATATATGTACCATATGGAAGATACTTATAGTCTGTAGACTTATAATTGTCAACTATTATCTTACAAAGATGACAAAAATAAAAAAACAACCTCTGCGGTTACTTCTTTCCCAGAATATACGAAGAATAAGAAATATAAAAGGGCTTTCCCAAGAAACTCTTGCTGATTTATGTGAATTACACAGAACATATATAGGCTCCGTTGAACGTGGTGAGAGAAATATCTCTATAGATAATGTTGAGCGCATAGCAGATGCCCTTGGTGTTGAACCTACTGCACTTCTAGATCAGGATCAAGACAGAAAATGTCTGAAAGATATATTTCCTCATATACGGAAGTATCAAGAGTTTGCTGTTAAGCATGGTATAAATGATATCTTTCAGGACAACGGCGGAAAAATCCTACAAGTCTCCTAAGAAACTCCTTGAACTAACTCATCTTTTTTTACCAAGAGATAGCCAAGTTCCTTTGCTCTTTTGATCAAATTTTTTACAGTTCTATCTTTATAGCGTGTTTCATAGTATTCCATTCCTTTTTCTACATATTCCTGTCCGTATTTGAGCATACTATAAAATATGCACGCTATCTTTCTTGCAGTAGCTGTTATTGCTTTTGGCGCTCCTAATCGTTTTTTTAATTTCCTGTAGTATGCACCTAATGCACTTTTACTATTTCCCACAGAATTAGCAGCCATTCGAAATGCATTTGCAGCACGATTAATGACTTTACGCGTTCTTGTGCTAAACACTTTTTCTCCTGTAATTTTATTGGCAGGGCTGAGTCCTAACCACGATGAGAAGTGTTTTTCTGTTGACCATTTACTATGGTTTATACCAGTTTCTGAAATTATGGTCTGTACACTTAGTACATCAAGCCCTGGAACTTTAGTAAAATCCATACCAGTTATCCGGTGTAGTTCCTCGTGCAAAGCAAAGTTTGGCTTACTTTTTCTATGCTTATTCTTTTCCTTACTCAACTGTTTACTTTCGCCAGGTTTTGTTTCAAGCGTCTTGTAATAGGCCTCAATATTTCTATCACATTCTGCTATTTTTTCTTGATAAATATTATATAGTTCAAATTCTTGCTTTAGCGTGAATAAGTGTTCCTCTCTATAGTCACCAGCTAACGCTTTTGCAATAGTAGACTGATCATTTTTTATTCGTGCATCCCTGAATTCAACCAATTTCTCAGGATCCCTTTTGCCTTCGATTATAGCCTTGATAATTTTCATACCAGTTACTCCAGTAATATCTCTTATAACTTTATGCAGCTGTATATTCATTTGAATTAATGCCTTCTGCATACGCAGAACATGTGTAGATGCACTTTCAGTAAGACTTTTACGTTGCCGCACATAACTACGCAATACACAAATTTGATCATCGGGTCTGAATGATCCATGAAGTAGTCCATAACTGTGTAGTTGTTGTAACCACTGACAGTCCTGAACATCTGACTTTCTTCCAGGTACATTTTTTACATGTCGCACATTTACCAGTTTTACTTCAAACCCATATGATTCGAGTACTTGAAATAAAGGAATCCAGTATACTCCTGTTGATTCCATAGCTACAGTTGTAACTTTACATTTTTTCAACCACCGTGCTAAATTATGAAGATCTTCAGTGAAGCAGCCAAATTTTTGGATACGTTGTTCATCTCTTCCTTCAGGTACACATACATAATGTACAGCTGAACCAACATCAATCCCTGCTGCATCAGGATTCACTATTTCTAATTTACTTTTTGCTTTTTTCATGGCAACTCCTTCGTATAATTTGTAATAGGGAAACGCTTCAGCTTGGAACGGTTGATAGTACAATCTCCTAACCGAGGTAGTCTACAAAAACTCCATCAATGATTTGACCGTTCCTCCCAAAACCACGCTTACGAACGGGCACTAAAGGCACCAGTGACTTGGTTGGTTATAACTGCAAAAGCGCTTCTCACAAAGTTATATTAGAAATTACTCAAAACTTAAATTGGGAGTTTCTTCCTGGTTTGACAGATTTCGTCTGTTTGACGCTTATTACTAACTGGACTCACTATTCTTCCAGCACGCGAGGGAAATGATGCCATTGATGAGTATGGTAATGAATATGAGCTTAAATCAGTAAATGCTTACAAAAAGCTTTTCTACTCATCATCATATGAATCCTACAATAATTGCAAAATACCGAAAGGTGGATTGGATATTTGCTATTTATGAAGGAATAGAGCTAAAAGAAATATATAAATTAACGCCGCAAGACCTTGAACCATATTATATTACATGGGAAAAGAAATGGCATGATACTGGTGGTAAAGACATCAATAATCCCAAAATTCCTTTAAAATACGTCAGAGATAAAGGTAAGCTTCTTTATCATTGTGATGAAAGAGTATGTGACCGCCACTAACTTCCTCCATCCCAGGTTGATTTTAAATTGTCCGGAATGCTGAAAACCCTAACATTTAACTCTTTTTTTGATAAACTTGTTTATTTGCTGTTTATTAAAATTTTCACTTCAAAATTTAACCTCACCAAAAGTATAAGAAGCCTGTCCAATGAAAAATTCTTAACCTTCTATAGCTAACCCAAGAAAGGTTTCCCTATGTCATACCGCCGCGGTATCTCAGCATAGATTCCGCTAACAAGTAGCGGAATGACGAATTTGTTGTTTTTCAAATTATCGGTAAACCTAAGTCACTTTAGCTATAAAATTATAAGTTATTGATATTTTTGCTCTTTTTTATCCTTAATCCAGAATTCGGATTAGTAGGGTGTCATCCAATTCTCAATGGTAAATTAAGAAGGGTCTGCAATAACGAATGTAGCTAGGGATATAATTGTTCCACTTTCCAATCGCTTCCCTCAACAAGGGTGTATCTAAATCTAATATGCTTCCTATATTCACCTTCTTGCCAAAATTCAATTACTTTTGGAATTACGCAAAATCCCACCCAAAAATCAGGACGAGAAACTTGTGTATTGTGAAATTCTTTTTCCTTCAATTTTATAGCTTGCTCAAAATCTTGCCAATCTTTCAGAATGCTCGATTGTTTTGAGCACCATGCGCTAATTTGACTACCCAGCGCTCGAGAAGAGAAGTATTTGTCAGTTCTTTCATCGTTTAGAAGTTTAACCTCTCCTTCAATTCGCACTTGCCTAGCAAATTCTATCCAATGAAACACTAACGCAGCTTTGGGGTTCTCAGTCAATTCTTTCCCTTTTTTACTGTTTACGTTAGTGAAAAACACAAAACCTTCTTTGCTATATTCCTTTAGTAATACCACTCTTGCAGATGGAATACAGTCTTTGCTACAAGTTGCTAGCGTCATTGCAGTTGGTTGTTCACACGGAGAATTAAGTACTGCTTTGTACCACTTTGAAAACAAATCAAATGGATCTTTTTCAAGTGAAAATATCATATCAAAAAATAAAATCTTAATTCTGGCACGCGTTGCAAAAATAAGTGCTACGGCCATTTTGTCGTATAAGTGTTATGATATTATTGCAAATCTTGCAAGGTTTTTGAACTTTACCATATACGTAAAAGTTATTTTGAAAGTATCCAGCAGATCCAGATGGCTGTGCATAATCTTTCAGTGTTGAACCGCCTGCAGCAATTGCATCACTCAGAGTATTTTTTATTTCAGCAGCAAGTTTTTCGCACTCTCTATAGGTCAAGTTTTTTGCTGACCTGAGTGGTGATATACGGGCTCTAAACAAGCTCTCAGAAGCATATATGTTGCCTACGCCAACTATTGATTTATTGTCCATTAACGCTGATTTGATATTCACTTTTTTGTTTTTCAGCAACTCCTGTAAATAGTCTCCACTGAATTCATCCGTGAGGGGCTCTATTCCAAAATTGCTAAAAAAATCCGTTTCTTGTTCTTTATTTAAAACGATAACTAATCCAAATCTTCTTGGGTCATTAAAAATTATTGAAGTATTGTCAGAAAATAAAAATACCACGTGATCGTGCTTATTCCGCATTTGATCGTGGTCAGCATATATAAGCTTTCCGCTCATGCCAAGATGTATGATTACAGCCACACTACCATCTGTATTCCAGATGGTATACTTACCTCTACGCTTGATGTTGCGTATGACTTTGCCCTTTAGCATATCATCAATATTTTTTGTTATTGGGGCACGTAAATTCCAATTATTCACTATAACATTACTGATTTGCTTGTTTTTAATTTTATCAAGCAAAAAATTAGAGATTACTTCCACTTCCGGTAGTTCTGGCATGATACCTCCTTCAAAACTTAAGTTTCTGATGGTAATTTTGTCGTTCTCAAATACATTCGAGTATTCTGCGGTGCTTTCTCCTAAAAATTCCTCACCACAAACGAGTTTTGAAAGGGTTCTCTGTCTACTCTGTTGCTGCTTTTTTCTTTTCAAAATATTTTGCTTTAAAGCTTTCGCTAATCTTTTTTTCTCCTCTTCTTTTTCCTTATTCTTTTTTGTGTTATTCATTATCATAATATATAAACTTGCCGTTGTAGCTCAGGTGGTAGAGTACGTCATTGGTAATGACGAGGTCCCAAGTTCGAGTCTTGGTAACGGCACACTCTTATAATATCGCATAACTTGCAAGCAAGGCTTAGAAGAAAGTTACAGAGGTAAGTTGTCATGCTTTTTCCATATCCTTTCTACCTTCTTGTTTTTGAGTAGCTCTAATGCTTTACAAAAGTGATACCTTGTTTTACTTGGCACTATAATGTCATCAATGTATCCATATGATGCAGCAAAAAATGGGTTAGCAAATTTTTCTTTATATTCTTTAATTAACGTTTGCTGATCTTTTTCGTGTCGAAATATAATCTCAACTGCACTTTCAGGGCCCATCACAGCTATTTCAGCAGTTGGCCAGGCATAATTTATATCACCTTTTAGATGTTTCGAATTCATAACAATGTATGCACCACCATACGCTTTTCTAGTGATAAGGCTAATTTTCGGCACGGTCGCTTCAGCGTAAGCGTAAAGCAGTTTCGCTCCGTGTTGTATTATATTATTGTATTCTTGATTTGTACCCGGCAAAAATCCTGGAACATCAATAAGTGTGATGATCGGAATGTTAAATGCGTCACAAAACCTTACAAACCTCGCAGCTTTTCTTGAAGAATCAATATCCAAACATCCTGCAAGGTGCATAGGTTGATTTGCAACAATACCGACAGTATTTCCTCCAATTCTACCAAAACCAGTTATGATATTACGAGCAAAATCAGGTTTCAGTTCAAAGAAATTCCTTTCATCACAAACTTTTTCAATGAGTTCATACATATCATAAGGAGTATTAGGATTGGTAGGAATTAGAGTGTTTAAGGATTCATCAATGTCGTCAACATCATTACAGATTGGTGCAGATTTTGGTGATTCTTGATTATTTGCTGGTAAGAAAGTAAAGAATTCACGCATTTTTAGCAGCATTTCAACATCATTATTGAATGCAAAATCCGCTACTCCTGTTTTGCTTGTATGAATTTTTGCTCCACCGAGGTCTTCGAAACTTACATCTTCGTAGGTAACCTTTTTTACTACATCTGGCCCGGTTATAAACATATATGAACTGTTTTTCACCATGAAAGTAAAGTCAGTTAATGCTGGGGAATAAACTGCACCTCCTGCACATGGGCCCATAATTAAAGAAATTTGTGGTATAACACCCGATGCATTTACGTTTCTTTGAAAAATTTCTCCATAACCAGCAAGAGAATTTACTCCTTCCTGAATTCTGGCTCCACCAGAATCATTTAGTCCGATAATTGGAACTCTGGCATTAATTGCCATATCCATAATTTTGCATATTTTTTTTGCATGTGACGCACCAAGTGAACCACCAAAGACAGTAAAATCCTGAGAATAAACAAAAACTTTTCTGCCATAAATAGTACCATGACCAATCACTACCCCATCACCTAAAAAATTAGCATTTTGCATGCCAAAATCATTTGCATGATGTTTTACGAATTTATCGTATTCTGCAAAAGAACTTTCATCGAGCAATATACTGAGCCTTTCTCTAGCAGTTAATTTCCCTTTTTCATGTTGTTTGGTAATCCTGTCAGAACCGCCTCCTTTTTCAGCTTCTAGTGCTTTGGTTTTTAGATTTTCTAGTATTTTAAAGTCTTGCATACAATAAAGTAGTTTTGAAATTAGTTGTAGACTTTATTAAGTTTACAAACCCTACTAACTATACACATACACTATTGCTATATGCAACAATGTATGTATGATAATTGTTAATGCTCTGGTGATTCATGGTCACTACTTTGAAAATGTTGCGATGTGTCAACACTTTTCATATTAGAAAGAGGTGGACTAACTGCACTGCTTTTTGTTTGTGCAAAACTTTTAGCAGCTTCAACAACCTTGCTTATACGAGGTTCTTTTTCTAGCTCTTTTAGGTACTTTGAGAAGATTTCACAACTTTTGTCATCCATATGTACCATTATTTTACCAAAACTTTCAGCTTTTTCAGAAGATAAAATCATTTCGATCTTTTCATCGCCTACCCTAAAGGTCATTTTTACTTTGCCTTGCATATCATGATATTGCCAGCTTTTTATTCAGATTAGATTATCTCCTTCTCCTATTCGCAATGCACCATATTCTAAGTCCTTAAATTCCGGGGAGTTCATAAATTTTGCAGGAGTGATCACACTTTTTTCTGGACACTGTACATAATAAAATTTATTATCTCTTTCTACTACAATTTCTTTTTTTTTGTCATTTTCAATACTATCACTTACAATTTGTTTTAGACGTGACAAATATTCGCCGCGTTCTTTCAGTATATCTTCTGGCAATAATCTCCGAACTTCTTGGCTCACATCAGTGCCTGTTGAAACTAGATTAAACATTTCTAACATAAGAGGCCGTAGTTTTTCTTTTCCAGTCTCAGTAACATTTTTATCTTGCTCCATGAGGTGGTATAAGATCAGTATCGAATAATCTATTATTGATGACTTTTTTCTCCTTGGAATACATCAACACTAAACATGACCTTGTGCTTTTTTGCATCGTCTATAGATTTTTGAAGTCTCTTTGCTATGTTTTCGATAGCTTCATCATTAGGTAAGTGTTCAGGCAATGGCGTCAACTTAAGGAAAAATATCAGCGATAGTGTATAAAATTTCTCTCCAAATTTTTTATCATTAAATTATCCAAAGAGTGCAAGGGACAGCACTTTTGTTTCTGTTTTATTTCAACAAAGAAGTCTAAAATGTGTCCTTTTTAGGTGAAATATGCAAAAAGGAAAAAACCTTATTCTACAAATTAAAAATATAATATACTCGAAAACTTTTCAGAAAATCCATTGTGTTGAGTTTTACACGAACAAGAAAACTTCCTTTTTCGACAGTATTTTCTATGATTTTAAAGTTAGTTAAAAAAAGTTTGGGAATAGAATGTGAACTTATGGAGCCATTGACATGTACCCTCAAAGCAAGCTTTTTCTAAAGCAAGGTATAAGATTTGCCATACAGGCTTTCAAGAATTTAAGCATCCAAATAGCCTATCAGGATGAACCTGAGTTGGAGAGGCTATAGACTTATTGCAGCAGATGGTTCTGGTATGAGATTACCCAGCTCTGGGGAAATTGTATCCGAGTTTGAACCAAATGGAACAACAGGCACCATTGGCAATTTGTTTGTTGATTTGTGTACTTCATTGATTTGCAGTGCTCGTCTTGCAGCTTGGAATATAGGTGAACAAACGTTGGCGGCAGAGCAATTACCCGAAGTTATCACTCAAATGCGTTTATTAAATCAAGAGAAATTATTATTTATCTATGATCGTCTTCAGTAAAATTCATTCAGCAGCATTATGATTTGGAAGTAGATTTTATTTTTCGCTTGCAAAAAAGAAATTATAGTAAGCTATGGGAACGCTGGCGAATTAGATTTTGATTTTATATTAGAAAATGAAAAGCTAAAAAATAAAATGAAAGGACAGAAAGTAAGAGTTATAGTGCTGACATTAGCCAACTGAGAAACAGAGTTTTTGACCGAGACTTTGGAGCAAAGCTTATGTGTTAAGGTGGCACATAGAGGAGTGCTATAAACGACTCAAAGTAGGAGCAGAGTTAGAGAATTTTTCTGGAGAGGCTGTATTACAAGAATTTTGGGCAAACTTGGTCATGTGCAATATATTATCGCTTCATATGTGTGATGCACAAGGGCCTTGGAACCCAGATCAAATTACTGAGTATCGTTTAAATTTTTCAGTTTTATTTAGTGTAATGAGACAGAAACTCTATCAGGTACTTATTGCACCAAAAAACTTTCAAGCCCTTTTTAAGTATACGCGCTAAAGTTAAAATCCGACCGGGACAGCCGCAATAAAGTAGATAAGCCTAAACGCCATCATGTCTTTAGGAGAGTTTGCTAATGAAAGTTCTTAAGTTGACGCCATTGGCTGAACGGATACGGAATGACACCATCCTTTTTTTTGGATTCCAGACTGGAATGACACCTCTGGACACTTCCGTCGTAAAGGAACCAGTGTCAGCTACTCGGATGACACCTTTTTTCTACTTAGTTTGGGTTATGCAAGAAGTCTAATGAAGTGAAAATAAATTTATTTACCAAAATAGAGTTGCCTTGGTCTACAGATCTTAGTTTCTTTATCATTTATCATTTCATACCACTGAGTAACCCAACCAGTGGTTCTTGCAAGTGCAAAAATAGGCGTGAACATATTTGAGGGAATATCGATAGCATTCATTATTATACCTGAGTAAAAATCAACATTTGGATATAACTTACGCACAATAAAATATTCATCCTTTAAAGCTATTTCTTCAAGTTTTTTTGCAATTTTGAGCAATTCATTATTTTGTTCTAGTTTACTTAGAACCTCATGGCAAGCGTCTTTCAATATGCGCGCGCGCGGATCATAATTTTTATAAACACGATGTCCAAATCCCATCAATTTAAATGGATCCTTATCATCTTTAGCTTTTTCGATGAATTTATCTATATCTCCACTTTGCTCTATCTCTTTTAGCATATTTATAACTGCCTCATTAGCTCCACCATGTGCTGGTCCCCAAAGTGTAGCAACTCCTGCAGAGAGGCTTGCAAACAGATTAGAACCAGCCGATCCCACCAATCTGACAGCCGCCGTAGAAGCATTCTGTTCATGATCAGCATGGAGAGTAAATATTTTATCCAGAGCTTTTGCAAAAAGGGCGCTTTTATCATTATCAACAGCATCGCCAAATATCATCTTTAAGAAATTTTCACTGTAACTTAATTCATTGTTAGCATTTATGAATTCCTGATTGTTGATATGCCTATAAATCATTGCAATAATTGTGGAAACTTGCGCTATTGCAGAAATTCCAAAATCTAGGTCTTCACCATTGACATTGTTGCCATGCTTTTCATGATAAGATGCTGACAAACTTGCAAAACATGCAACTAAGATTGACATAGGGTGAGCAGTTTTTGGAAATGCTTTAATTACATTTGTAACTTGCTCTGATACTTTGGATGATTCTTGTATTTTGAGAAGAAATTTTTTGTGTTGCTCTGAACTGGGTAATTCACCATAGAGCAATAAATAAATCACAGCAGTAAAATTATTATTCTCTGCCAAATCAGCTATATTATGTCCCCTATATTTAAGAACTCCTTCATCTCCATCAATGAATGTAATTGTAGAAGAGCATGAAGCTGTAGAAACAAACCCTGGATCGTAAGTGAATAATCCTGTCATCTTATATAAATCCTTGATATTTAACACATCAGGACCTGTTGTTCCGCTTAATACAGGTAGCTCGATTTTTAATCCATTACTTAGTTCTAATAGCACTTTTTTATCCATCACTTAAGCTACTTAAATTTTATACAGAATATACAAACTGAGGAGTATATATTAATACAGTTAACTTTACATTAACCGTATTAAGCGGTCATCAATGCTTTTACTTTTGCATTTAAGCGACTTATTTTACGCGCAGCAGTATTCCTATGAATAACACCTTTATTCACACACTTGTGTAAATTAGATTCAGCATTCCGAAATGCCAGAACAACATTTTCTTTGTCGCCAGACTTGATTATATCAACCAATTTTCTAATAGCGGTACGAGTTTTACTTTTCCGCATCTTATTTATTAAAGTGCGTTTTGCTATTACCTTTATCATTTTTTTAGCACTCTTATGATTTGCCATATATTAATACCTAAAATACTATACTTTTCTTTTAATTATAAAGTTTTTTTGTTAATTTGCAATATCAGTTTTTTCTATGGTTAATCTACTGCTTCTCTCTTCAATAATTTTTTCTAAACTTTGCAAGAATTCATTTTTGTTTAACCCAGGATATATTGGGGGCAATATTTCTATTACTGCCTTTCCGGGATTCTTTCTCAGAGAAAGTATGCTTTTTGGCCAAAACAAACCAGTGTTTAAAGCAACCGGTAACACAGGAACAGATAATACACTATATAAAGCAGCAATACCTGATTGATATTTTATATTTTGGTTTATAGTTGTTCTTGTACCTTCAGGAAATATTATTATGCTTCTATTTTCTTTTATACGCATTTTTGCTAGTTTGATTATATGGCGTATAGAACTGATACCATCTGAACGGTTAATAAAAATCATTTTCAGCGCTATAAGATGCAAACCAATGAATGGAATCCATTTCAATTCACGTTTTAAAATAAAAACCACTTTTCTAAATAGTAGTATAAAAATAAATGTTTCAAATGGAGATTGGTGTTTAGATGCAATGATAAAAGGTTGCTTAGGGATGTTTTCCATTCCCCTCACTTCATATTTAATGCCACATAATAAACGCAGCATGAATAATACAACTCTCACCGAACAGACGAGGAAAATGGTTATTACACACTCAGAAAAGAAAATTACAGGGAGAGTAATGAAAGTATAGAATACCTCCCATAATATAAGAAAGAAATTAAACAATAAACTTGAAATCACAAACTCACATAAATTTATTTAAATTTAACTTTATTACAAATTAAAAACAATAAATTTAATTATTGATCATCTGAGTAATAGGATGCGAATCAGCTAATTTGTCCTTTAACTTTTCGTTAGCAATATGAGTATATATTTGTGTTGTAGAAAGGTTAGTATGGCCAAGAACTTTCTGTATCAACACAATATTTGCTCCGCTATTTAGTAGATGGGTAGCAAAAGAATGCCTAATCACGTGTGGAGAGATTTTATTTTCATCAATATTGCATTTTCTTGCTAACTCCTTCATTAATTGACCGACCCTCTGCCTTGTAATTGGTTTATTAGGTTTATCACCTGGGAATAGCCAATCAGACTCCTTTCTGTTAGAGAGCAGATTGTCACGAACTGATAAATAATTTCTAAGGCTCTGCAATGCTTGTTCATTAAAAAGAATTTGCCTCTCTCTACCACTTTTTCCTTTTATTATTATATAGCATTCTTTGTTATTACCGTTTATTAAATGCAACACTTCACATAATTTCATACTAATTAGTTCAGAAACACGCATTCCAGAAGAGTAAAGGATATCTAAAATCGCACATAGCCTTTTACTGCTTATCTCTTTATTCGATTCGCTTGCTGATTTTCTCACTGCGTCCATTAGCAAAAATATTTCTTCGACACTTAAATACTTAGGCAAAGGACGAGAAACTTTTGGATTCTGTAATTCAGCATCATTAGCCGGCGCTGGATTAAAATCTATTATTCCGTCATTAAATAGACACTTGTAAAAATTTTTCATAGCGGATATTTTTCTTGATATAGAGCTACTTTTATATTTTTTTTGTGTACATAAAGATTTCACATAATCTTTAATATTGGTTTTGTTTACACCAACCAAGGTAGTGCTGCTTTCCAATAAAAATTCTTCAAACTGGTGTAAATCCGAACGATAACTTTCCAGAGTATTTTGTGCAGCGGACCTCTCTGAAGCTAAAGCATCTATGTAATATGTTATGTAAAGATTTTCTTTTTTATTTTGCGACTGTTTATTTTTCATTATCAGCTCCTATATTTATTTCTTTGGCTATAATTTGATTAGAAGTGTTCCCTGTGTTTCTTATGAGAAAATATGAGACAAATAAAGCATTTATCAATAGAGTGAACATCACAAACTTTTGCTTTAACCTTTTTCTTAAATTTAATCTTACTCTTATCATAGTTAAATTATAACGTTAAATCTATAAAAAACACCTTATAAAGTGAGCTCTACTATAAATATAGAATACTTCTTAGCTGTATCTATCCATATTTATTATAACATAACATTGATTATAATTCTAACATGGACAGATAGAGCTTTCAATTACGTTAGTGTTATGGGTGTTAATAAATTTTTAATATACACCTTTACAAAAGAAGAAATCAAATGGCATCTTTTTTTAATAAAGTGCTAATAAAAGGAACGGTCACATTCGACCCTATAGATTCATTATCTATCTTCTCTATAATTTTATCAATGCTATAGAAAGAACGTTCTATTCTTGCTAAAATATAATTAATCACTTTTAAATCAATTTTTAACTGTTTATCTGAAAATCGTTTTATTAGCATAATTCTTAATAATTCCTCGCTTGCAGGCAAAATTTTTACGCTGATAGTTGATAATATTCGAGAACTTAAATCTCTTAATTTGAAGTTAAGCTTTTTTGGTGAAATTGAAGAAGTGATTAGCAGCCTCTTGTCACTTTCTTTCATGTAATTGTAACAATGTAATAACATTGCTTCATCTTTAATGCTTTGTACGTCTTCTAAAATAAAAGCATCGCTATACCTAATCTCGCTTACGAAGTTATTCACATTGATAAAAATTGCATCGTTTATTGATTGCCAAATATGAGCAAGATGAGTTTTACCGGAGCTTTTAGGTCCAAAAAGAATCAGACATTTCCAAGATAAATCATTAACTACCGAATTATACACGTGCTTATTTTCATCTAAGACGATGTAATTTTGCCGACTATAATCAGCTTGATTGTTGTTAAATAAATTTAATTGCACGTTGAACCTCTTACGTAACCTCTTTCTGGTAGTAATTTTTGCGCAGAAATTTACTTACGCTCCTCAAATGTGTCAGGTATTCTGGGCTCATTTCTCCTCTTACCATAAATTGATTATGCAAAAGGTCTGTTAGCCGTTTTTATAAAGCTCACTTTTAAAATATTTATTGATTGCATATTCTACTGATACATTGAACATTGCTATTATTGGAATAAAAAGTAATATACCTATAAATCCAAAATATGAAGCGCATATAGTAATTCCCAGAATAATTACAGTTGGATGTATATGAACTTTTTTTCCTATTAATAAAGGAACTAATATGTTTGAATCTATTAATTGCCCAACACCAAATAATAGCAAAACAGCAGCACTTTCAAACCATCCACTAAATTGAGTGATAGCGCTCAAAAACCCAATAATGGTATATAATAATGGCCCTACGTAAGGTATGAACGTTAACATTCCTGATAAAATTCCAATAACAATAGAGTGTTTCAATCCGATTATGCTCAGGCTTACAGAGTAAAAGATCATCATGACAATACATACATTTACCTGCCCCTTTAGATAATTAGATATAATGAAATCCACTTTGAAAAAATAATCTGCAATTTTTCCCCTGTAAGGAATAGGGATTAATTTATTAGCTTTTTCTATAATTAAAGGCCAATCACGTAATATATAGAAAAACACTACAGGAGTAATCACCATTAATGATACCGTGTTAAAGCTTGAACTTAACACTTGGATTATAAAGTTACTAGCAATATCAAGAGCATTCATGAAATAAGATACATAGTTGCTGTAATTTTCTGCTAGATTTTTAGATAAGTGATCAAATAAGCTATCCTCGATTTTTATATTAAGAAATTCTAATACAGAGGGGATTACTTTAAGCTTTAATGAAGGCACTCTACTCACTAAGAAATTTAATATTGAAGTAATTTGAACATATATAATAGGTAAAACAAATGTTATGACTAGTATAAAAGCTATTAATAAAACAAGTATTATAAAAATTACAGAACATGAACGTGGTATTCTATACTTTTCAAACTTGACTACTAGCGGATTAAACAAATATGCAATAATAATAGATATTAAACATGGAAAAATCATAGGACGCATCAGGAATAACATCCCTATTATAAAAAGCAGTATGAAACAAATAGTTATATGACGTTTTTGCATGTGTTTAGCATAGCTAATTTACTGAAAAATATGCAATTTATTTTTCCTATGTTGAAAGTATTTTACGATTTGTAATACTATCGTTTTTTACTAAAATTTAGTTGTTTAATCCGCAGGCAAAGATAGATTTTGAGCTCTCTAAATATCTCTTTTGCTATTATAATTATGCTAGTTAATAGGGGAAGTAACTTTTATATGATGTCAGAAATTTTATTTTTCGGAAAGAATCTTGGATAGAGAGGAAAGCTTCTACAAAAAGAAATATGTGCGTTAAGAAATACAAAATAGCAGCATTAATAGTTGCAGCGGGAGTAGGCAGTAGATGCAATTCTACGATTCCTAAGCAATATATAAAACTGGCAGGTAAATCTGTTTTATTTCATACAATTAAAAGATTTCTGGCTAACCAATATATAGATTACATAAGAATAGCAATTAATAGAGACCATGAAAGTTTCTATGAGAAAGCTATATCACTAATTACAGACACTAAATTACTAAGCCCTGTATACGGAGGAGAAAACAGGCAAAGTTCAGTTAAACTAGGGCTTGAAAGCTTACAAAAAGTTAACCCAGATTTTGTAGTTATACACGATGCTTGTAGGCCTTTTGTGTCAGATGTTCTGATAGATAACTTGGTTGAATCTATGATTAATGATCAATATACAGGAGTAGTTCCAGCAATAGAAGTTGAAGACACTATGTCATTGGTGAGTAATAGTTTTATTGAATCTACGATTTCAAGAGGAAAGCTCAGAGCCATACAAACCCCTCAAATTTTTAATTTCAAAGAATTATTATCATGCCATCAATCAGTCAAAGAATTTACTGACGATTCATCACTAATGGTAGAGCACAAAAAACATGTTGCGATTATTAAAGGTGAGAAAAGCAATTTTAAGTTAACCACAAAAGAGGATATCAATATGGCAAAGCTTCTTTTTGAAGAGCCAAAATTTCGTGTCGGAGCCGGTTATGATATACATAAGTTCATTAAAGTTCAAAATGGTGCTGAAAGCTTTATAAAAATTTGCAGTGTGAAAATTGAACACAACATGGCAATAGAAGCACATTCAGATGGTGATGTTGCAATACATGCAATCGTTGATGCAATACTCGGAGCACTGGGATGTGGCGACATAGGAGAGCACTTTCCTCCTAGTTCCTCTGAATGGAAAGATTGCAATTCATCTCACTTTCTTGACTTTGCTGCTAAAAAAGCAAAAGAAAAAGGGTACAGCGTGTCTAATTTAGATATTACTATAGTTTGTGAAGAGCCTAAAATATCGCCTTACAAAGTAGAAATGAAGAAATTCATATCAAAAGCATTAGAAATTGATGATGAATTTGTAAATATCAAAGCAACCACTGCAGAGAAATTAGGTTATATTGGAAGAAATGAAGGAATAGCAGTGCATGCTTCTGTGTTATTGCATACAAACTTTTATTGGGAATAGAAACGAAAAAACTTACTTGACACCCTTCGCCAGTCCCCTTATCATGAAACTGAAGCTATTTATTTATCTTCGCAATCTGTGCAGGTTAATGACAAAAAACTTAGGGTATTTGGCGTCTCATGTTTAATTTTTCGCACTACGTGCATCGCATGTCTTTAAAAATTTTTAGGTTTTTACCTATATAAGCCGAAACGCGCTTACAAAGCGTTTAAGACAGCAAAAAACGTCAAATTGACAAGGGAGAATTTGAATGCTAGCTACTACGGGGTTTCTTTGCCTTTTTTCCTGCTTAGTAAATTTCTTAAACACTTGCGGTGTAGGTTAGTTGCAAGTTAAAAGCAGCTAAATCGCTCTTAATCAAGCGTTTTAGAATAAAAAAAACGCCGATATTTTAGTACATAGTAAATAGCCAACCACCACGGGGCTTCTTTTGCCTTTTTTTTCGGTTGGTAAATTTCTTAATATTTATGGCTAAACGACAATCGTCATCCCGCTACTTGTTAGCGGGATCTAGAGATACCGCGGCGGCATGACGTAGGACTGCTGTCATTCAAGTAGCTGACGCTGGAATCCAGCCTTGCTGTAATCTCATCAAGAACGTTGTGTTTTAACATAAGATCAGCCACTTTTATGCTTACCAACTTAATAAAATTCCTGGATCCAAGTAGTCAGGCTACTCGGATGACACCTTCATAAAGTGAAATGAGATCCCGCTAACAAGCAGCGGGATGACGGGAAAAGAGGTGCTAGAATGACACCGTTTACTATGTAACATCTCATCATATCACAATGTTCGTACAGTTGTGGCGGTATGACGTAGAAAAACTGTTAACTTAAATCTATATTGACATGTCCCATTTTACGCTTATCCCTAACCTCTTTTTTCCCATATATGGTTAAACTAGCTTTTTCGTTGCTCAAATACTTATGAGAATCATATATATCATTACCTATTATATTTTTCGTCATACAAGGAAAGCGTAATACTACTTCCTGCATAGGTAACCCGCATATTATCCTAACTAGCTGTTCAAATTGACTAACGTTACATGCATCCAAGCTCCAGTGGCAAGAATTGTGAGGTCTGGGAGCTAGTTCATTAACTAACAATTCGTTATCTTTAGTAACAAAAAATTCAATAGCCAGAATTCCTATTACATCAAGCGCATTTGCTATTTTCTTTGCAGCTCGTTGTACCTCTTGAGTTAATTTGCTATCTATTTTAGCTGGCACTGTTGAAGTATCAAGTATTCCATCAACGTGGTAATTTTCTGCTATAGGAAAAAAAGCTACTTTACAGTTTTTATCTCTTGCAACGACTATTGAAACCTCTTTCAGTAAATCAACACTTGCTTCAAGAATGTACTCTGTATTCCAATCAAAGGAAGCAAATTGCTTCACTTCAGAATCATTCTCAAGCACATATTGTCCTTTTCCATCGTAACCCATTTCTGTTGTTTTCAGCCTTATTGGATAGCCAAAAGCTCTACTGCTTTTCAGTAGCTCATTATAATTTTGTATACTCTTATAGTTAGCAGTTTTTATACCCAAGTTTTTAATAAAATCCTTTTCTCTCAGTCTGTTCTGCGAAATGTGTAACGCTTTTTTACCCGGATAAAAATTTACATCGATATCAATTGCACTACATGGAATATTTTCAGACTCAATAGTAACTAAATCCACACTCTGTGCAAAAGATTCAAGAGCTTTCTTATCAGAGAAATCTGCTATTGTGAAATCATCAGCAACAGAGCAAGCCGGATCGTCTTTAGCACTGGCAAAAACATGTGTTTTTTGTCCAAGTTTTGTTGCAGCGATAGCAGTCATTTTACCTAATTGTCCACCACCTATTATTCCTATTACTTTTTTGCTAAGCGCATCTGGTTCGTTCATACTATAAATTGATATTTCCTAATTAAAGTATACTTGAAAAATCTATGAAAAAAGCATATAATTAGAATATTATCTTTTTATCATGAATATTCTATAATGATTCTAGAATACACATTGACTACCAACTTTGTTGAAGTTACAGTTTTACCAATTTACATTGAAGAGCAATCCATTCCTTATGAAAATTGCTATGTATGGATGTATAACGTTAAGATAAAAAACAAAAGCCAATCAACTATTCAATTGTTAAGTCGTCATTGGCAAATAATAGATTATAAGGGCAAAGTAAATGAAATTGCCGGAGTTGGTGTTATCGGAGAACAGCCTGTGATAAAATCTGGAGAGGTATTTAAATACACAAGTGGAACATACTTAAATGTACCGTCAGGAATAATGCAGGGTAAGTATGAATTTCTGAATGAAGAAAGCATAAAAGTTTTTGAAGTTATGATACCACCCTTTTCTTTGGATAGTCCATACATCAAAACTAGACCCCATTAACTGTCAAAATAGTTTATTTGTAACCAGACTGCATTCTGTGATTTTTAGCAAAGCACGATCTTTCATTTGAGCTTTCTTCAATTTAAAATAAATACAGAAACTAGCTATCTTCAAAAATATGGTTGAATAATTGTTAATAATAGTGTATAATTATTAATATTTTCAAGCATTTTTGCCATGGCTCTTTCAAAATTTCTCGATCCTCGCAATGATTTGTGTTTCAAAAAAATCTTTGGAACGGAAAAAAATAAGAATATCCTGATCCACTTTTTGAACGATATTTTAGGGTTTACTGAGATAAATGCAATACAAGAAGTTGAGTTTCTTAGCACTATTATGGATCCCGAAGTTGCCTCTGATAAACAAAGTATTGTTGATGTTCTCTGCAAGGATTCTCACGGAAATAGATATATAGCAGAAATGGTGCGACCTGAAAGTCTTCGGTCATATTGTTTAAAAGGAGAAGATTTCCTTCAGAAAGAAACTGAAAGGGTTCTAAAACTTATTAAACCAGATGTTTTGCCATCTGAGTCTATGCATCAGTGCGAATCGGGCAACCGGTTGGTGCCAAACGATGCGGACAATGAACCTCCTCTTGAAAAAGAAGATGCTCAATCGTGAGAGGGGCATAAACTGCAAGCATCATGTGGTTGGAGGGCTAGGTTTAGTGGTATGGTGAACGTAAGTGAAGCTTTATAAGTACCGATACGATGAAAGAGCTAAAGATGCTGATAAGCTCTGACCAAAAGGTAATGTGGATAAGTTACATTCTTCATTTCTGGATGTACGCAAATAACAATTCCACCGGTATAGAGAAGTCACCTAACCCACTGTTGCATGATAGAAGGAACAGGGTAAGCCTGTATTTTCGCCTACATGGCAAGCAAACCGCAAGGAATGCTGATGGAAGTGCAGGTAAAGGAGAATGGAGAAAGCGAATGCCATTTTGTAACGAAATGGATAGAATTTGTAACATTAATTCTCGTGAAAACGAGCAGACTTCCATTTGGTCCCTCGTGACAAGAAACTTTGTTAACCACTTAAGGTAGGAAAGCAGATGATTACAAGTAAAACTGTAAGTGCATCTACCGAAAGCATGGAAGCAATTGCCATGGAAGAAATGCCAGAAAGTTATTGTGAGGCTACAAAGACGTATTGTTAAGGCTGTCCAAGAAGGAAGATGGGGTAAGGTAAAAGCTTTACAACATCTTCTCACACGCTCTTTTAGCGGAAAAGCTTTGGCTGTTAAGAGAGTAACTGAAAACCAAGGAAAAACCACAGCAGGTGTAGATCGTCAACTATGGTCAACTTGCAATGCTAAATTTCAAGGAATAAAGCTGTTAAAACAAAGAGGATATAAACCTTCTCCGCTCAAACGAATTTATATCAGTAAATCTAATGGCAAAAGAAGGCCTCTTGGTATACCCACGATAAAAGATAGAGCGATGCAAGCATTGTATCTGCTCGCGTTGGAACCGGTAGCTGAAACAATCAGTGATCGTCACTCTTACGGCTTTAGACCTAAAAGATCCTGCGCAGACGCTACTGTGGCTTGCCACTTATTACTGGCAAGTTGTAATCAACTACAATGGATACTCGAAGGTGATATCAAAGGCTGTTTTGATAACATTAACCATGAATGGCTCATGAAGCATATTCCTATGGAGAAGAAAATTCTTCATAGATGGTTAAAAACTGGTTTCCTAGAATCGAAAACTCTGTATCCCACAACTGCTGGCACTCCGCAAGGAAGTATAATTTCTCCAATACTAGCTAACTTTACCTTAGATGGTCTTGAACAGTTATAGCATTTCTCATAATAGTCCGAACAGGTCATAGGAAGGCAGAATCAACAGCACGACGAAAGGATTCGAATAGAGGAATGTTTTTCCTGGCTCTTTTTTTTATAGCAAACCAATGATGCTCAATTTTGTTGAAATCTGGAGAATAAGGCGGCAGATACAAAATTTCTGCACCAACCCCTTTAGCAAGCTCGATAATCTTATCAGACTTATGAAAAGTAGCATTGTCAAGAATGACAGTCTGTCCAGGTTCCAAGATCGGTGTCAAAAATTGCTCAAACCATCCATTAAAAACATCCATATTACAGTGGCCTTCAAAGGTTAACGGAACAACTATCTTTCTTCCACTTAAGGCTGCAACCATACTGATTCGTTGAGTTTTCTTTCCAGATTTTAAGGCATAAAACCGCTGTCCTTTCTGGCAATATCCGTAGGGGTAGTCTTCGGTGTTATCAATGCCAGACTCATCTATATACACTAAGTTTTTAGGTTCTTTTGTCGCTATAATTTTCAAAAATTCAGCACGTTTTTCTTCGTTTCTTTCCTTGTATCCATATGTCTTTTTTTGCGCGTAAATCCAATTTTTTTAAGGGCTCGATAGATCGTTTGGATACTAACGTTGTTCCAAAGTTTAGCCATTTCCGATAGAGTCTTTCCTCCGTGTTCTCTGGCAAATTTGGCAAAGGTATCCCAGTCGGTAATTTTGTGATTGTAACCCCCATTTCCAAGTTTTTTTGATTGAAAGTCTCCTGTTTCTTTTCTTCTTTGCTGCCACTCCCATAAAGTAGTTCGTCCAATCTTAAATCTTGCTGCCACTGTTTCTCTGCTTTCTCCTTCGTCTAGCGCTTCCATTCCTTTTTTTCTTAAATCATAACTATATGCTGCTGGCATTCAACCTCCTTATCATCATCTATCCTTATCCTATCACATCCGGACTTTTATGGAAAGAGCTATATTAGAAAGTCGCTTTGGTAAATTAGGTAGCAAAAGAAGAGGAAAAATCAGAAGTGGAGTGAATGTAATCAGGTACGCAGACGACTTTATTATTTCAGGTTTCACACATGAAGTACTGGAAAATGAAGTTAAGCCTTTAGTATCATCTTTTCTTCATGAGCGAGGTTTAATTCTGTCAGAAGAGAAGACAAAGATTACATCTATCACAACAGGGTTTGACTTTCTTGGTTGTAATGTACGTAGATATAATAAGAAGTTAATTATTAAACCTTCGAAAGAAAGTATTAAAAGACTTCTGAATAAAGCACGTACATTGATAAAAGCAAATATAGCGAACACTCAGGCTATAGTAATTAAGTCACTCAATTCTCTACTGAGAGGATGGGGAAATTACTATCACCATGTGTGTGCTAAAAAAGCGTTTAGAAAGATCGACAATGAAATTTGGCATAGTTTATGGAAATGGGCAAAGAAAAGACATCCTCGTAAAGGATTACGTTGGATAAAGAATCGTTACTTCAAAGTAATGGGTCAACGACAATGGGTCTTTGCTGCACCCATATGCAAGAACAAACCAAAAGAGATACGGTATTTAAGACTGCTTAAGCTGATTGATATACCTATCAGACGACATGTTAAAATCAGAGCGGATGCAAATCCCCTTGACTTAAAATGGAAAAAGTATTTTGATGAGAGAGTAAAACGAACAAGAATGTTGGCAAGCTCCTTTTCAAGAGAAGGCTCTCTACTGTTAGTGTCACCACTAAAGTTGATGTATTCTGAGGATTTATGAAAGACAAGCCGGTTCGACAAAAGAAGAACTTAGATAAGGGGCTCAAGCGTAGTGTGGGGAAACCTGCATGCTGCGTTTCTAAGGGAGGGAGTAGTAGTAATATTGCTTCCTTACCTAACCAGCTCGCTAGAGACAAGGGCTTCGAAAAACGCGCTCAATTATATGCCGCTAAAGCCTACTCAAGACAATTAGATAAATCTGGCAACTACATTGATTTAAAGAAAGTCTTCTTTATTGCTATATCAAATTGTAACTTACTTCCTGAAGAAGTTGATTATATTTCTACTCACAATATACGTGATATAAAAACTAACGGCCATTACTTAAAAGATTTTCAGTTTGTCTTTATTGAGTTGCCTAAATTCGCAAAAAATAAAGTAGAGCAGTTAGAAAGTATAGTAGAAAGGTGGTGTTTCTTTTTTAAATACGCAGAAGAAACAACAGAAGAGGACTTAAAAGAGATAGCAGAAAAAGCGCCAATAATAAAGCTAGCATATGATGAATTAGACAAGTTTCGTTGGAACGAAAAAGATTTAGTAGCTTACGAAGAAAGGATAATGGGTCTACGGAAAGAAGAAGCCATTCTTGAATACAGACTTGATCTTGCTACTGAAAAAGGCAAAAAAATTGGTAAAGAGGAAGGGAAAATTGAAGGGAAAATTGAAGTCGCAAAAGCAATGCTGGCTAATAATGTTGATGTCAACACTATTGTCAAGTTTACTGGCCTTTCTATTAGTGAGATTGAAGAATTAAGTGGAAATCTGTGAACGGTTACGTTTATTTTTTATCCTTATCATCAAGTATAAATAAGGTTATTGTAGAGATTAAGCCTATTATAACTATTATTAACGAAAATGGGGCAGCTTCTCTATAGCGCTCATCGCTTACAAGTTCATATATTCTAGTTGATATAGTTTCAAAATTAAATGGTCTTATAATAAGTGTTGCTGTGAGCTCCTTGATAGTATCCATAAATACGAGCAAAAATCCCGATAATATACTCTTCTTGATGAGAGGGATATGAACATTCAAACATGTGGAAATAGGTCCGTGACCCATGGTATATGCAGTCCACTCAATTTCATTTGGTGTTTTTTTGAGCCCTGACTCTACCGCCTTGAAAGATATAGCAAAAAAACGAAATAAATATGAGTAAACTAATGCGCCAATAGTTCCTACCAAGCTAATTTCCACAACATATTGAGTAATGAAAGAGGATATTCTGCTTAAAAATATTATTATACTAATTGCGATAATTGCATTTGGAATTGCGTAGCCTAAAGAAATGAAACGCGCTATATTAGCGATTATCTTATTTTTACGCGCTGTATATCCAATAATTATTGCAATGCTAATTGAGATTAATGCGGTGATAAATGATAAACTAACGCTATTTGCTATTATGTTATAGAATCTTGCTTCGTATATGAAAAACCCCTTCTCTATGCTCCAATATATGAGCGGAATCATTGGCAAAATAAAACCTATTAATATCGGCAATACACACATAAGATAAGCAAAGATCAACGGTATAGCGCCACTTATACTCCGTTTGTTGTGATAATCCGAATTGGTATTGATTGAAGAGTAAGATATTCCTTTTTTTTGTAGTTTTTTTTCGATAGCTATTAGTATCACAACGAAAATTAATTCTGCAACTGCTAAAACAGTAGTTGAATATTTGTCATGCAGTAAAAACCAGGTGCGATATATTCCTGTCGTAAAAGTATCGATAGCAAGAAACTGTGGTGTGCCGAAATCTGTAATTACTTCCATTAGTACCAAAGACAACCCAGCTATAATTGATGGGCGTATGGAGGGTATGATGACAGAAAACAGGCTCTTCAATGAGGAGAACCCAAGTGTTGATGCAATAGTGACTGAGTTACTAACATTCTTTAAACTTGAGCGGACTAACATATAAACGTATGGATATAGGCTGAATCCCATTACTAATATTCCACCACCTAGGGATTTTATTTCAGGAAACCAATAGTCACCTTTGCTCCACTCTAAAATGTCTCTTAATGAGCTCTGCACCGGACCTGAAAACTCTAGTGTATTTACATAGACGAACGCTACTATATATCCAGGAATCGATATTGGAAAGAACAAAGCAATCTCAAAAATTTTACTTCCAGGAAATGAAAAAAATGTGGTGAGCCAAGCTGGAATTACTCCAAATATGAAAGATATTCCCCCTACTCCTACCATCAAAATTAACGTACTCAGTATATATTCAGGAAAAAGTGTACTGATTACCCATTCGGAATTCGCTGAATCTGTAAATAAGATTGATATTAATGATAATATTGGGCAGACGAATAATATGCTTACTAAAAATAAGAATATATTTTTAAATACTCTTAAAAACATTAATTTGAATCTATATTTTATATTAAAATGTTATATGTAAAAACTGAAGATATCCAGTAATTATAGCTAATCCAAGAAAGGTTTCCCTACGTCATACCGCCCACAACTGTACGAACATTCGTTTGTGAAAGCAGTATGTTAAATGTTATAGCAGGTTTTGCCTCAAACACAAAGGCAGTGCCCAGACTACTTGGATCCAGAAAAATTGATTGTAAACAAACGACTATACAACATTTTCAATAAAATTACAAAAAAGCTGGATCCCAGTGTCAAGCACTGGGATGACAAAAAAAGGAGCACTGGGATGACATCCTCCCTTGTGGAAATTGCTCTCAAATCACAATGTTCGTACAGCTATGGATTCATTCGCGGTATAGATTCCGCTAACGAGTAGCGGAATGACGGTTTTTCAAATTGTAGGTAAACCCAAGCCACTTTAGCTATAACAGCCGTACTATTGAATATCTTTATAATTTTGTATATCATGTTTTTAGTTGATAAGTGAATAATCATGAGCTTCGTCATTGCAACTTTCTATCATTTTGTAGAACTTTCTAATTATTATGACATGAAAGACGAAATAAAAGCTACATGCAACAACGTTGAGTTAAAGGGCACTATACTCCTTGCAGAAGAGGGTGTTAATGCAACAATATCTGGTGAAAGAAACGCAATTGATAAAATATTCGATTTTCTACGTTCTGATTACAGGCTAAGGGACCTTACATGGAAAGAGAGTGCAGCAGAATATCAACCATTTAGCAAGATGAAGGTAAAATTAAAAAGAGAGATTGTGAATCTTGGTGTAAGCAATCTTGATATTTCCCTTAAGGGTAAATATGTTGATCCAGAGCATTGGGATGATTTTACTTCTCAACCTGACGTTTTAGTAATAGATACACGAAATGAGTATGAAGTGAAGTTAGGCAAGTTTAAGAATGCAATTAATCCACACACACAATGTTTCCGTGAGTTTCCTCAGTGGACAGAGTCATTTTCTGAGAGTAAAGACCTGAAAGTAGCTATGTACTGCACTGGTGGAATTAGATGCGAAAAATCTACAGCATATATGAAAAGCCTTGGATTTAATGATGTTTACCATCTTAAAGGCGGCATTCTTTCTTACCTTGAAAAAACTTATAATAAAAATGGTAATTGGGAAGGTGAGTGTTTTGTTTTTGATGATAGAGTTGCTGTTGATAACTCACTTGCTCCAAGCAACACAATAAAATGCATATTCTGCTCAAATCAAGTTTCAACTGATAAACTGAAATCAGTTCCACGTGGCCAGGTGGTTTGTTCTGATTGTAAACTTCAGTGTTATAGATATAATAAATAAAACATCATACTGCTGCAGTTGTATGCACGTTGTGATTTGAGAGCAACCTCTACCAGAAAGGGTGTCATGCCAGTGCCCAGACACTGGCATCCAGGTTCTTTTTTTCTAGATTCCAGCGTCACACGCTGGAATGACAAAAAAGCTGATTTTTAACGTAGATAATGGTTATGCAAGAAGTCTACTTCTTACCCTTAATCAACTCTAAAGCCTTCTTCAAATCTATGCTTTCAATATCTGCACTCTTGCCCAAAGCAACGTTTGTTTTACCGCATTTTATATAGAATCCGTACCTACCGTTGCAGATAAAAACTTCTTTTCCCTTTTCATTAACCCCGAGAGATTTTAACTCTTTGCGTGGACTGTTTGCAATAATTTGTACAGCTTCGCTCAATTCTGTATTCAGCACCTCTTTGGAGCTTTTCTTAAGAGAAAAGTATCTACCATCATAGAAAATATAGTATCCAAATCGTCCAAGGCCTATTTTTACTTCCTTTCCGGTTTCAGGGTGTTCTCCGATTACTTTCGGCAAGGAAAGTAACTGAGTAGCGGTGCTCAGATCAATATCATTAACATTTATATCTTTTGGTATAGAAACCGCCTTTTTCTTTTCTGACTCATTATTAAACTGCAGGTAAAGCCCAAAAGGACCTTTTTTAATTACTACCTCTTGTCCTGTTATATCATCTATACCTAAACTTTTTGGATATTCTGAATTGTCGTTACTGCCCGTAATTTCTTTTGTATGGTTGCATTCAGGATAGTTAGAACATCCAAGGAACACCCCGGCTTTTCCAAAGTTCAATTTCAATATGCCACCTAAGCAAGCAGGGCATTTCGTATTCACCTCTTTTCTTCCTTCTTCTGAACAAAACCAATCGATTACCAAATCGTGAATGCCGCTGAAAACTTCATCATGCATCATTTGCTTAACAGAGTTTACATGACCAAAAAATGGCACCCAAAAGTGGCCTAATTCTTTTTTCCAATCTGCATGTCCATTTGAAATTAAATCAAGCTTTTCTTCCATTTGTGCTGTGAAATCATACTCTACACAACGCTGAAAAAAAGTTTCTAAAAATATAGTAACGATTTTACCACGACTGCTTGGAATAAACCTTTTGCTATCCAATGAAACGTACTCACGATCTTGTAATACCGAAATAATTGTTGCATAAGTTGATGGTCGACCTATACCGATTTCTTCCATTTTTTTTACGATACTTGCTTCACTATAACGAGGTGGCGGTTGAGTGAAATGTTGTTTTGGCTCAACTGAAATCAGCTTGCATGCTTCCCCTTCCTTCATGGCAGGTAGCAGGCCTTCATTTTCGGCTTCCATGTTATCTTGATAGACTCTATAAAAACCATCAAAGAATATACTTGATCCACTTGCTCGCAGAATTACTTTCTGGTCAGTAGAACTAATTTCGACTACCACTTGATCAAGAATCGCCGACTCCATTTGACTTGCAATGGTCCTTTTCCAGATTAAATCATACAATTTAAATTGCTCTGGCGTTAAGTAATCCTTAATACTACCCGGCGTTCTATTGATATCAGTTGGACGAATTGCTTCATGTGCTTCTTGAGCATTTTTGACCTTTTTTACATATTTACGAGGAGACTGCGGTAAATATTTATCACCATATAATGACTTAATTGACCCTCTAATTGAGTTTATAGCCTCATCTGCAATATGAAACCCATCTGTACGCATGTAAGTTATCAACCCTACAGTTTCACCACCAATATCGATACCTTCATATAAATTTTGCGCTATGCGCATAACACTTTTCACATTAAAATACAGTTTATTCACTGCATCTTGCTGAAGACTTGAAGTAATAAACGGAGGAAGCGGGTTTCTCTTAACTTGCTTGCGTTCTACTGTGCTTACAGCATATTGCCTTGATTCAATCTCCCTGACTAAGTTCTTTGCTTCTTCTTCATTCTTAATATCAAATTTTTCTAGCTTTTTATTGTCATAGTGGCTTAGCATAGCAAAAAAAGCCTCATCTTTGCTATTTTGCATTTCTGCTTTTATGCTCCAATACTCCTGTGTTATAAATTTACTAATTTCATCTTCTCGTTCGCATATAATCTTTAATGCAACAGACTGCACTCGCCCTGCAGACTTGCTTCCCGACAATTTTGTCCACAGCAGTGGTGACAAACTAAATCCAACTAGATAATCCAAAGCTCTACGTGCTTGTTGTGCACGCACTAAATCCATATTAATTTCACGTGGATTTTTTATTGCTTCTTGTACTGCTCTTTTTGTTATCTCATTAAAGACTACTCTATAAATGTTGTTTTCATTACTGATTGCTTTCTTTTCTTTTAATGTCTCTATCACATGCCAAGCCATTGCTTCCCCTTCTCTGTCTGGGTCTGTTGCAAGATATATATCTGATGTTTTGCTTGCGGCTTTTACTAACTCTTTTATATACTTTTCTGCTTTTTCAATGGTCTCATACTTTATAGCAAAATCATTATCCGGATCGACGGAGCCGTTTTTTGCTGGAAGATCCCTCACATGTCCAAAGGATGCAGCTACTTTGAACTCTTTACCCAAATATTTACCTATTGTCTTTGCTTTCGCAGGTGATTCAACTATTAATAATGCCATATTGTTAATTATTTTAGTACTTAAAGATAATATGTTGAGAAATATACGATGAAAAGTAAAAAAATATTTTAATAGGTCTTGTGAATTTTACAAAGTAGGTTGTTCATGGTTTCCAGAAAACCCTTGGACGTTGCTATTTTCAAGTGACTTTGAAGGCTGATTACAGTAATATACGATTGCAGCAGCAACGAGAAGCTAGATTCCAGTGTCAGCTACTTGCATGACAAAAAAAGGAGCGCTGGGATGACATCCTCCCTTGTGGAAATTGCTCTCAAATCACAATGCCCGTACAGCCGTAACCCTAGAGGTACTGTTTCTCACCCACTGCAAATATTGCACGGTACTGTCCACTTGGTCGTCGTGGCGCGTTTCTGGAAACATTAAAATTTCATACTCAAAATCATTTAGCCATACTGCTTGATGCGGCAAAATAATCCTGCCAGACTCTATCATCGGAGCAATCCGGTGGAATCGAGTGAGCTTACCATCATGTGGCACTATTTCGATAATGGGCAAATGACTGTTTGCCTTCAGCTCTTGTGCTAATTGCTGACCACTTGTTTTGGCTTCGATCAAAATCGCGTGTGGTGACCATCTTGCAGCTAGTGATAAAACTTGTTCTTTAAGCTTTGGATACTCAAGCTTTGCGCGATATACATCAAGTAAATAGAATTTATTATCTATTTTTGCCCAGGTGGTGCAGACACTAAAATTGCTCATGTCGCTTGTTGAAACCGCAGTATCCCAACTTTGTGTTACATGCGAGAGATTATCAGGAACATTTTTATAGCGCTTTAGCCACTCTCGTTTGACTATACCACTTGAAAGCGGCAGAGGGTTTTGTTGATATTGCGCAGCAAAAGCATAACTCCCAAGTTCAACTTTTATCGTCTCAACTTCTTCTTTTCCTCCATCGAGGGGATATAGCAACTGACCTTCTTCTCTTGAATATAATATCCTTACAGGTGACGCTGGTTTATTATATAATCGCCTGGTCGCACAGTGCTGAGCTACTCGGATGACAGGAACGGGAGGCATTGGCTTTTTGATTGAATAAATAACCTGCTTATTTTCAGAAATCATTGGCAAACAAATATGATGCCATATGTTTTTTGGCTTGGAGAGAAGGTGTCCAGTTAAGTCCTCCTGGTGTAGCCTGTGCATTACAAGAACGATGACTCCTTTTTTTCTATCGTTCAGCCTGGTTACTAAAGTCTGATCAAACCAGTTTGTGGCACGCTTTCTAAGCGTTTCACTCAAAGCTTGAGCAGAACTGAGCGGATCGTCCACAATGATAAAATCACCACCTTCACCAGTTAGTGTTCCTCCAACTGATGTTGCAATTCTGTATCCTCTCTGCACTGTTTGAAATTTATATTTAGTATTCTGGTCTTTGGATAGTTCTACTTCTGGAAATAGCGCTCTATACCAACTAGACTGCATCACGCACCTGGTGTCGAGCGAGTGCTTTTCGCTGAGCCGCTGAGAATAACTTTCAACTATTATTCTCGCAGTTGGTTGGTTTCCCAGTATCCATGCGGGCCACGCAACACTAGCGCACAGGGATTTCATTGAACGCGGAGGCATATTGAATATTATTCGTTTCACTTCACCAGCGCTCGCTGCTTCCAGCCTGTCTGCTATGACTTTTATATACTGATAATCGTTATACTCACACCCCGGCACTACCGTTTGAAAGCATAACTCAATGAATTTTAGAAAGTTCATGATATAATGTTGAAACCAACGCGTGACGCTGGGATGACAAAAAAAGGAGCACTGAAGGCTATAGGTTGCAAGCGAGACGTCATACCGCCGCGGTGCTAACAAGCAGCAGGATGACGGTTGTCAGGGTGTCGTCCAAGTAGCCTCCTTCTCCCGTCATCCAAGTAGCCCCCTATGGTGTCATTCCAGTCTGGAATCCAGGAAAAAGAATGGTGTCATCCCAGTGCTCCTATGATGTTATGAAAGTAGCCTCCTTCTCCTGTCATTCCAGTCTGGAGTCCAAAAAAAAGGACGATGTCATCCCAGTGCTTGACACTGGGATCCAGTTTTTAATTTAACGTAATCAAGAACGTTGTAACCACTTTCTATGTTAGTTTGCTTGTGAGCAACCTGGATCCCAGTGTCTGGGCACTGGGATGACACCCTAGTAGAAATCGTTTTTGTAATTGCAACATTCGTGCAATCTTTAGCCATAAATATTAAGAAATTTACCAAATGAAAAAAAAGGCAAAAGAAGCCCTGGGGTTATTATCCGCTTTAAAATATTGGCGTTTTTTATGTTTTAAACGCTTGACAAGCGAGATTCAGCCGCTTTTAATTGCAACTAACTTACGCTGCAAATGTTTAAGAAATTTACTAAGCAGAAAAAAAGACAAAGAATCCCCGAGTTAGCTAGTCTTTTACTATCTCTATCGAGTATTGGCATTTTTTGATGTCTTGTAACGCTTTATAAGCGCGTTCAGCTTATTTAGATAAAAATCTAGATGTAGATGAAGTTTTGTAAAGACATACAGTATCTATATACTGCAAAAAATTGAACATAAGACGCCGATACATTAAGTAATCCTTACCTTTTAATCTGCAGATTGGCGAAAGCAAATACAATAGCTTCAGTTTCATGATAAGGGGGTTGGCGAAGGGTGTCAAGTAAGTTTCTATATAATATTTTCTAAAATAAATAGACTTCTCGCATCCAATTTCAGCAGCGCGTGACACACAACTGCAATGACAAGGTGTCGCAAGATAAACATCATATTCACACGAAGTACTTGACTTCACTTGTACTAAGAAGCATTTTATATATGTTGTGTGCCCGTAGCTCAGCTGGATAGAGCAACAGCCTTCTAAGCTGTGGGTCGTAGGTTCGAATCCCACCGGGCACACTCTTCTATCAATACTTTCTATAAATCTTCAAGTACCCTGGCACCACATTTTCAATTGCTAATGGTCGAACCTTCATTGTTTCAAGGTCAACTGACTTTTCGATTGAACTATTCATCATAACTTTCACCTGATCTTGAGTAAGCACAGGGTTCGTATCTCCGGTTATTGGTTTTAGCAGCATAGAAATAATTTTATTTTCTAAAAAGAAAGCTATTAACTTTGCCATTGGAAAAGATACATTGATCAACAAACACTTTCTGTTAGTAACATTCAGAATAAACTTCAATAAGCTTTTGAAGGAGTAAACCTTTGGTCCACCCATGTTATAAATTTTCTTGTCTTGCTTATTAAAACTGATAATACGATATACCACTTCAGCTAAGTCTGTTACACATATTGGCTGAAATTTAGTTGTTCCATTGCCAATTAGTGGTAAGAAAGGAAGAATAGTTGCTAATCTTGCAAATTTATTAAAGAAGTTGTCTTCTTTACCAAATACAAGGCTTGGCCTAATTATTATTGCTTTTTGAAATGCTGAAGTTACAGCTTTTTCACCTTCCAATTTACTTTTGGCATATTTTGACAACTTGCTATTTTCTATTCCCATAGCAGAAAAATGTATCATCATAGGTACATTTTTCATTTTTGCAGCTTTTGCTATCCTTTCAGCTATTTTAACGTGAACAGCGTAAAAATCGTGCTTTTTTGCTTCATATAATATTCCCACTAAGTTTATAGCTACATCACATTCTTCCATACCATCCAGAACTGATTTTTCATCAAAAAAATCGCCTTTAAATATTGATATTTGTCCTAAATTGCCACACAATTTTAAACAAGCAGCTTTTTCCTGATTACGAGTGAATATCTTTATTAAATATCCTTCTGCTGCCAAGCGTCTTACGATGTGTTTCCCTATAAACCCCGTTCCACCAAAAATAATTACACGTTTTGTCACAATTAAAGTTCCTAATAATTTGTTACTATAAATTAATACAATGATTTTGCTTAATATTCTATTATGAATTCCCGTACAATAAGATCCATTTTCATTCCTCGTGAGCCTTTAACTAGAATTGCATCATTATTCTGAATAATGTTAGCTAAATCACTTTTCAATTGATTAGAATCATTAAAATGCGCGCCTCTTATATTATCTGGCAAAAGCTCATGCAATTCTAACATAAATTTACCAACTGTATAAACTTTATCTATATTATTTCCTGTGATAATCTTAACCAAATCTGTATGAAACTCTATGCTTTCATCACCAAGTTCCAACATATCACCAAGCAAAGCTACTTTTCTCTGATTAGAATATGTACTCAAAGTTTTTATCGCAGTTTTCATCGAAGCAGGGCTGGCGTTATAGGAGTCATCAATTAAATGTATATATTTTCTATTGCATTTGACCTTATGAATATTGCCTCTACCTTTCGCTACACTAAAATTCTTAAGTGCAAGTGGTAATTTTGATAAATCAAGTCCGAGGCTTTGCACAACTGCTGCAACAGCAAGTAGCGAATAAGCAAAATGCTCACCTTGTACACGTAAATTACAGTTTATAATTTGATTATCACTCAGCCTGATTTTTAAACTTAATCTATTAGCAACTCGGTTTGATGTCATTCCAGCGCGTGACGCTGGAATCCAGTCTTTATTATACAACCGTCTGATATGCTCATTTGCAATTGAACTTCCTGGATCCAAGTAGTCAAGCACTGGGATGACAGAAGATAGTGCTGAAATGACAGAAGATTCATCGTTTCTTATTAAGTTTAGTAAACAAACTTCAGCATTTTTATCTTTACCGAAGCTTATTACATTTCTATTGGCGTATGATGAGAGATAATCATAATATTTATTATCTCTGCTTAAAACCAAAGTACCGTTATTTTTCATACCATACAGAATTTCTAACTTCGCTTGTGCAACGTCAAATAGTGATGAAAAATTTTCAGTATGTGCAGGTTCGATGTTGGTAATAACTGCAATATTCGGATTACTAATTTTTGATAATTCTTTTATTTCACCAGCTTTATTCATTCCCATTTCAAGAATTAAGTACTGGCAGTTTTTTGGAGCTTTTAGAATTGTCAAAGGCAACCCTATATTATTATTTAAGTTACCTTCGTTTGCATGGGACACTCCATATTGCGATAAAACAGTGTGTAGCATATCCTTTGTAGTGGTTTTTCCGACACTGCCTGTAACTGCAATAACTTTAGCATCAATAAGAACATTTCTAATGTAATATGATGCCATATCGTGCAAAGCTTTCAGGGTATCTTGTACAATAATGAGAGGGAAACTTTTATATTTACCCTCACTCACTATTGCAGCGATAGCCCCTTTTAAAAACGCTTCATGCAAAAAATTATGGCCATCAAAATTCTTTCCCTTGAGTGCAATAAATAAATCACCTTTTTTTATGCTTCTTGTGTCCGTTGAAATATTTGAGCTATGTATCCAATTACAACCATTTACGTCTCTTCCGCCAGTTGCATCAATGATATTATTTGTGTTCCATTTACACATAATTTAGAGTATTCTTTATAATAAATTGAACAATAAAAGTAGCGAAAATACTACATGTTTTAGACAATGTACAAATAATGGTTGCAATCCCTATAATTCTATCTTATAATGGATATAGAAGTTTAAATTTTTTCGTCTATAATTAAAATGTATTTAGTTATAGAAAGTACCTTGGAGGTATGTATGCCAAAAAACGACCAAAATGAAGAATCTACTTCTATACTAGCTAAAGTTGGTAATGCAGCTTCGAAAGTAGGAAGTTTTCTGGGTAGAGGTGCAAAAGCTCTAGGTTGGGGTATAATATATCCTATACGGCCAAAGAACTGGTTTAAGTCTTGGGATGAAATGTGGCATGACATAAAAAATGGCGGACGCCATATTATTAACAACCTACCTGAAGAATATAACCCACCCATAGAAACCACACAAGCTAGTAAGAATCTTGGTGTACAAATAACAGAGCAAAAGAAAGGGACAGGAAAGGTAAGTTTTTTAGCGTCAAGAACTCTGACGGGAGATATACCTTATTTGAGCCCAGAGCAATTAGATAAAATAAAAAAAGATTTACCGAATGTAACTATTTTTAGAGAAGAAAATAAAATTGTAATTGAAGTTGATGTTAAAAAAATAATTGAAGACATTAAAACTGACTCTAAAAATAAAGGAAAGAGTCCAGAGGAGATAAAAAAGCTTGCTCTTCAAGGAATTGCTGATAGCATTAATGGCGACCTTAAGAAGCTGGCAGGAATTACTGGTGGAGAATTTAAAATTCATACAGACTTAAAATTGCTGAATGGTATTGCAGAAAAATTGTATAAGGAATATGATAATCAAAAGCAGTCATCAGACAAAGTTGTGAAGTCTGATGTTGGTCAGCCTTCAGAAACTATAGCTTCAGGTGAGAAAAAATGGGCGCAAGAAGCTATAAAAGCAGGTAAGTCGCAAAGTTGTGGAATGCAAAAATAAGTTATAGGGGAGTATTATGAGTGAAGCTAAAAAAATAGAGGAAAGACATCATAGTCTAACTGTTCCTGGGGATATGTATCACTTACAACCAGGAGTTATTACTGGAAAAAGGGTAAGTGGAATAGAACCCTTTTTGAAAGAACAGCAGGACATGGTAAAAGTAAGGGAACTTGTAAGCTCTTTAAATCTTGAAGATGCTTCTGGTGAAGCGATAAAACCACTATCTACACCTAATGTAGAGAAAAACGAAGAAAGAGGGAAAGGTCGCTCTTAAAATATGAGCAATGAAGTTTATGATAGCGATAACATCTTTGCTCAAATATTAAGAGGTGAGTTACCTTGTGAGAAGGTACATGAAAATGAAAATGTACTAGCTTTTCATGATAAGTACCCTGACGCACCAGTTCATATTTTAGTTATACCAAAAAATCAATATATTTCATATGATGATTTCATTCTAAAAGCTCCTGAAGAGGAAATAGCGGATTTCTTCAAAACTGTAAGAGAGATAGCACACAAATATAATCTAGAAAAAACAGGATATAGATTAGTCACTAACTACGGTGAAAATGGAGAGCAGGTTGTACCACACTTTCACGTGCATATTTTAAGTGGTAAAAAGTTAGGAAAGCATGTAAACTCATAGTGTTATATGTTTTGTTAAATGAGCGAATATTTAACCATAGTAATCTTTATCTGCGTATCAATTGTAGTATCTTTTGCTTTAGGTATATTGCCTATGTTTCTTGCAGTGAGTAAGCCAGATGGTGAAAAGCTTTCCACATATGAGTGTGGCTTCAATCCACTATCCAGTGCAAGAAAAAATTTTGACATTAAATTTTATCTAGTTTCAATATTATTTATAATATTTGACTTAGAAATTGCTTTTCTTTTTCCTTGGGCTGTTTCTTTATCTAAGATAAGCTATGGTGGATTTTGGTCTATGATGGTATTTCTTGCAATACTCACTATAGGTTTTATCTATGAATGGTGTAAAGGTGCATTAGAGTGGGAGTAGTTTATGACAAATCAAATTCTATCTAATGATGACTGGGGTCGTTATAAAAAAGAAGGGTTTCTTGTCACTAAATTTGGTGATTTAACAGATTATGTAATGAATTGGGCAAGGTCTGGTTCATTGTGGCCAATGACATTTGGTCTTGCATGTTGCGCAGTTGAAATGATGCATACTGCATCCAGCCGTTATGATCTTGATAGATATGGTATAATGTTTCGTGCAAGCCCACGTCAATCAGATGTGATGATTGTTGCTGGCACACTCACTAATAAAATGGCAGCAGCATTGCGCAAGGTTTATGATCAAATGGCAGACCCGAAGTATGTTATTTCCATGGGAAGTTGTGCAAATGGTGGTGGTTATTACCATTACTCTTATTCAGTAGTCCGAGGCTGTGATAGAATTGTGCCAGTTGACGTGTATGTCCCTGGATGCCCACCAACCGCTGAGGCGTTGCTATATGGAATGCTATGCCTACAAAACAAAATAAAACGGACTCGGAATGGATAAAACTGCAAAGTATATACAAAAAAAGACCAAATGCGAGTGCATTCAAAAAGATGATGGCATTATTGTAATATATTCAACTTTAGATGAAATTGAAAAGCACCTATTCTTTCTACGTGATGATGAAAAGTGTAGGTTTGAACTATTAGTTGATATTTTTGGGGTTGACTATCCAAATAGAGAGAAGCGTTTCGAGCTAATATACAATCTGCTCAGCATTGTGCATAATATTAGAGTACACATAAAGCTTCAGTTATGTGAAAGCGACATGCCTCCAAGTGTAGCGAAGATATTTAGTACGGCTTTGTGGTTTGAGCGTGAAGTGTTTGATATGTATGGAATAGAGTTTTCTGATCACCCTGATTTGCGTAGGATTCTAACAGACTATGGATTCAAAGGTCATCCAATGTTAAAAGATTTCCCTCTCACTGGTTATGAGGAAGTAAGATATGATATAGAGACAAAAAAGGTTGTGTATAATCCTATAGATTTACCGCAAGATTTTCGTATGTTTGATAGCTTATCGCCTTGGGAAGGTAAAACCATAAAAGTAAATACAAAGGAGTAGAAAATGACAGTACAAAGAAAAAAAATATCTTTAATCGGTGCAGGAAATATCGGTGGAACTCTCACCCATATGATTGCACTAAGGGAACTCGGTGATGTTGTTTTACTTGATATTAGTGATGGAATACCACAAGGTAAAGCACTCGACATAGCAGAATCATCCCCTATTGATGGATTTAATGTCAATATTACTGGCACAAATAGGTATGAAGATATAAAAAACTCCGATGCAATTATAATAACCGCTGGCATCGCTAGAAAACCTGGAATGAGCAGGGATGACCTCCTGCAAACCAATGCTAAAGTAATGAAGGAGGTTGGCGAAAATATTAAAAAATATTCTCCAAACGCGTTTGTAATAGTGGTTACCAACCCTTTGGATGCCATGGTTTCAGTGGTGCATAAATTTTCAAACCTTCCAACTAATATGATTGTTGGCATGGCAGGAGTGCTTGATTCTTCCCGTTTTCGTTACTTTCTTGCAAGTGAGTTAAATATCTCAGTTGAAGATATATCTGCTTTTGTGCTTGGAGGACATGGCGACACTATGGTACCACTAATCAATTGTGCTTCAGTTGCTGGAGTTCCACTTACTCAAATTATCGATATGGGTCTTATCACACAGAAAAAAGTCGATGAAATAGTTGAACGCACTCGCAATGGCGGTAAAGAAATAGTTGATCTGCTTAAGTCTGGATCTGCATACTACGCTCCTGCATCTTCAGCTATATGCATGTTAGAATCATATTTAAAAGATAAGAGGCGCATATTACCATGTGCTGCTTACCTTAATGGTGAATATGGTGTAGAAGAGTTGTTTATTGGTGTTCCTGTAATTATTGGAAAAAACGGAATTGAAAAGATCCTGGAAGTTAAAATGAATGATAGTGAACAAGAAATGTTTAATAAGTCTGTAAACTCGGTGAGAGAGCTGGTGAAATCTTTAGGTTCATAAGCAAATTAATGGTTTTATAGAGCTTCTTTATAGCTCAAACAGCCTAAAAAAGTTGCTTGTGGTTACCTTCGCTACTTGTTCTGGTGACTCATTCCACAACTCTGCCAAACAATCAACAACGTATTTCACCATTGCTGGTTCATTCTTTTTTCCCCTATAAGGCTCAGGTGATAGATATGGTGCATCAGTTTCGACTAAAACACGCTCGCGTGGTACATTTTGTGCAATTTCTCTGAGTAAGCTCGCATTTTTAAAAGTAATAATTCCAGAAAATGAAATACATAACCCCAAATCTATAGATTGATAAGCAAGTTCTTTAGAGGAAGCAAAGCAGTGCATTACTCCACTAAAAGCACCGGCTTTCATTTCTGACCTTAACATATCGATCATCTCATTATCAGCGCTTCTTGTGTGAATAACTAAAGGTAGTCCAGTTATTCTTGACGCTTCTATATGTAATGCAAAACTTTTTTTCTGATTGTCTTTGTTGTCAGATTTATAAAAATCTAACCCGGTTTCACCGATACTAATTACCTTTTGGTTCTTGGTAAATTCAACTAATTCATCAACATGTATACACTCACCGTTTTCTATAGCAGCATCAAGCGGATGTATACCAACAGAGGAGTAGACCTGATCATAGGATGAAGAAATTTTTAATAACTTAGGAACATCGTCAATGCTTACGCATATGTTATGCAAAACCTTTACACCATTTTGCTCTGCCCTTGAAATTACTTTTGGTATTTCATCGTCAGAAAAATAAATCAAGTGGCAATGAGAATCTACTATCATGAGCTTATTGTTGAGGCTTTTATTATAGAAGAAAACTCTTCTATCACTGTTTTATAAACTTCTTTTTTAAATGATATAGCACTGGCTACTAAACTATCTATACCTTGCCAACGCCACTCTTTGAACTCTGGATGACCAGTATAATTAATATCAATGTCCTCATCCTCTCCGCAAAACTTCATTAAGAACCACCTTTGCTTCTGACCAGAATATTTTCCATTCCAGCATATTGGTATAACTTCTTCAGGCAAGTTGTAGTATATCCAATCTTTGCTTTTAGTTATAACCTTTACTTTATTAGTACCAACCTCCTCTAGCAACTCACGTAACGCTGCTTGTTCCAGTTCCTCACCATCATCAACACCTCCTTGTGGCATCTGCCAGTAAGAATCGCTATCAAAGCGTTTTCCAATAAAGGCATGTCCTTGTCTGTTAAATAGCATTATGCCAACACAAGGACGGTACTTATCTTTCTGCTCAACCACGAGTACGCTCTGTTTTTAAATGATTTGTTACAGAAGTTTTAATTAATTTTCCATTTTTTTCTTTCTTCATCTCTTCAACAATTTTCTTTGCAACTTCCTTTGCACTCAAGTTCGAGTTATCAATTTCAAGCGAACCCTCAGGTATAAATAGCCTTTTCCCTTCAATTTTCTTTATAGCAAAATCCGGATCAGTAATTTTATTTTCCTGATATCTCTCTTCTGATTGGACACGTCTTACTAGTTTTTCATTATTACAATGTAATACTACAGAAAAAATTTCCATGTCCATTTTTTTACTTAAATTTACTACTGAGTTATATAATCTTTGGTCATAGGGATCACCCTCTATCAATTCATTTGTAAATATATAATGTTTTGATTTTACGTAGTGTTTTTCCAGTATTGCTAATACATTTTCCCTAACTGCAAAAATTTTTTCCCATAGGTCATCTGGAACTTCAGCGTTTTGTAATTTAACAATATCAAATATAATATTATTGAATAGATTATTGCTTACTATTACTGCACCAATGATTTTACACAGTTCCTTTGCAGTAGTAAACTTACCACTGCCTGGAAAGCCGATTAAGTAGATGAGAGTCTTGCCCATAATGAATACTAGTAAAAAGCTATTTTCAATTATATAAAAAGTATATACATTGTACATGCTAAAAACATGATGATAAAATAGATGCAGGTAATACCTTTAACAAGTAGTTGCGTTGAAAATAGTTCATATTTAGAAATTTTGAGTATATAATTATAAATGAATCATATAACCTGTAAACAATGCTTAGCGATATGGAATCGATAAGAAGTACAATTGAAGAGATAATAGATCAAAATAAAGGTCATGATATAGTAACTTTTGATGTGCAGAATAAAACCGTTATTGCAAAATATATGATTATTGCATCTGGTGATTCAAGCCGTCACGTTAAAGCTTTAGCTGAGCACGTAATAAAAAGCCTCAAGCCACATGATAAAATAGATGTAGAAGGTATGGATGAAGGCAATTGGGTGGTTTTGAATTTTCAAGGCATAATGGTTCACATATTCAGGCCGGAAGTAAGGGAGTATTATAAAATAGAAGAGTTATGGAACTGATTGCCTGGATAGCTGGTGCACAACTGCACAAACGTTGTAATTTTGAAGGCAACTCCTGCACAGGTAGTGGTGTCATGAAAGTAGCTGACACTGGAATCCAGTTTTTCATGCAATTTCATCGAAAACGTTGTATAGTGTGCTTGTTTATAATTAAGTTCCAGTGTCTGGGCACTGGCTTCTCTATTAGGGTTACCTTCGGCATTAATGACAGGATAGACTGGGGTTTATAAAATGAAACACGCATCTGAATTTTTAAATTTCATCCAAGAAAGAGGGTACCTATACCAATGCACAAACATTGAAGGACTAGATCAATTATTATTGCAGAGCAATTATATAGTTGCATACATTGGGTTTGATTGCACAGCACCAAGTCTTCATGCTGGTCACCTAATTCAGATTATGATGCTCTGTCACCTACAAAAATTTGGTTATAAGCCGATAGTCTTACTTGGAGGTGGCACAACAAAAATTGGTGACCCATCCTTCAAAGATAAAGCAAGAAGCATCTTGCCTGTAGAGAACATCAATCAAAATACATCCAGTATAAGGAGAATATTAGAGAAAATGGTGTCTTTTAATGACAGCAAGACTGGTGCAATGATAGTAAATAACGCAGATTGGTTGGATAACATAAAATACATAGATTTTTTGCGTGATATAGGAGCTTATTTTTCTGTAAATCGTATGCTAAGTTTTGATAGTGTGAAAACCAGGCTGGATAGAGAGCAAACCTTAAGCTTTCTGGAATTTAATTACATGCTATTGCAAGCTTACGACTTTATTGAATTAAACAAAAAATATGATTGTCGTCTGCAGATTGGAGGGTCAGACCAGTGGGGAAATATAGTAAACGGAATTGAACTTGGAAAAAAGTTGAATTTACCTGAGCTATTTGGCCTTACCATGCCTCTTTTATTAAATGCACAAGGAAAAAAAATGGGCAAAACTGAAAGTGGAGCAGTGTGGCTTGATGATAATATGCTAAAGCCTTACGACTACTGGCAATATTTTCGCAACGTTGATGATCAAGATGTTGGACATTTTTTAAGATTGCTCACTGATGTGCCAATTGATGAGATTAGAAAATTAGAGTCTTTAAAGGATCAAGAAATAAATGAAGCAAAAAAGGTCTTGGCAACAGAAGTGACAAAAATATGTCATGGTGACAAAGAAGCGGAACTTGCACAATTTGCTGCAATTTCTGCTTTTGAGAATGAAGATAGCTCACTACTTCCTGATTACATCATAAAAAAAGAACAAGTTGCAAGCGGCATATCCTTAGTAGACCTACTACATGACACCGGTTTTGAACCTTCAAAAGGCGCTGCAAAGCGTTTAATACAGGGCAACGGATGCAAGATTAATGATAATATTGTAAACAATATTGATCATGTAATAAATTTCGAGAGCTTTAAAGATCAGCCATTTATAAAATTATCTGCAGGAAAGAAACGCCATATAAAAGTTGTGGTAGATTAGGTCTCGAAGTAAGAAAACAAATTTTATACAAGTGAGAAATTAGATATGGAGCAAATTTTCAAAATTCGAGAATTATGTATAAAACAACTGGAAAGATAGTAGAAAGCGAAATTCTATTATATATAGCTAAAGTGGCTTAGGTTTACCTACAATTTGAAAAACAACAAATTCGTCATTCCACTACTCATTAGCGGAATCTATACCGCGAATGAATCCATAACTGTACGGACATTGCAATTTGGGCCTACCAGGAGGGCAATGCCTCTTATCCAAGTACCCTCTTCTTGTCATCCCAGTGCTTGACACTGGGATCCAGGAATTTTATTAAGTTGGTAAGTATAAAAGCAGCCGTTTTATGTTAAAACACAACGTTCTTGATGAGATTACGGCAAGGCTGGATTCCAGTGTCAGCTACTTTCATGACACCATTTGCTGTGCAATTTACCTTCAAAAATGAATGTTCATACAGTTATGGAATGAATCGCGGTATGACGTAGGGAAACCTTTCTTGAGTTAGCTATAGCACTATAAAATTGTCCGCAGGGCCATATAAAAGTCGTGGTGAGTTAATAAATTTTTATGGAAGAAAGGATATATTAGAAAATTGAGGGTTTTAAAGGAGGTAAAAATGAGACTGTATTATAAAGATATCACAGGTCTTATCAAAGAACCCTACCGCTCCAGAGGAAGGGATTATTTTGACAAAAGAAAGGTACAGATTATATCTGTTAATGAATCTCAAGCTAAATCAAAGGTAGTTGGATCAAATGTATATCGAGTAACACTAAAGCACGATGGTCCTCTTTTGAGTGGAACATGTTCCTGTCCTGCATTTGTGTATTATGGTCCATGTAAGCATATGGCTGCAACAGGTTTTGCTTTGGTTGCACTTGATAGAAAGGAGTATCGATCGTCTGCGCGCCCAGATGAACAGACTCTCTTTGAAAGGTTTTACTAAGAAAAACAAAGCAAGAGCTAATTTCAATAATTACTCGTTCCAGTAAACATTATCCTGAGATTTTTGAAGAACTAGAGGATAAAGAATATGAGCAATTTATTCAAAGTGAACTTTCAAAATCCGAGAATTATGTATAAAACAACCGGAAAGATGGTGAGATCAGGTAATCTATGGCTAAGACGTCATACCGCCGCGGTATCTCTTAGCCGCTAACACGTAGCGGGATGACGAGATGCCACCACGAACCGTCATACCGCGCGATTCATCCGCGGTATCTCTTAGCATAGATCCCGCTAACGAGTAGCGGGATGACGATTGTCGGTGAACCTAAGTTACTTTAGCCATAAATATTTAAGAAATTTACCAAATAAAAAAAAAGGCAAAAGAAGCCCCGGTTACTATCTATTTTCAGTATTGGCGTTCTTTAAAGTCTTAAACACTGCAATTTAGCTGCTTTTAAATGCAACTCACCTTAGTTTAAATGTTTAAGAAATTTACTAAGCAGAAAAAAAGGCAAAAGAAACCCCGTGTTAGCTAGTTGTCACTCTCTAATCCTGCAAATCGGCGTTCTATACTGTCTTAAACGCTTTATAAGCGCGTTTTAGCTTATATAGCTAGAAATGTTGTGAAGACATAAGGTACACATAGTGCAAAAAATTAAACATGAGACGCCAAATACGTTGAGTTTTTTTGTCATTTAATCTGTACAGAGAAGATAAATAAATAGCTTCAGTTTCATGATAAGGGGGCTGGCGAAGGGTGTTAAGTGGTTTTTTAGCCACGTTTCCCTGTTATAATGTTCGTTTGCTTGACCTAAGATCCAGGAATATTTAAACTGAACCCTATATAGTACTAAAAATGATAGGAAATCTAAGTGGAATAGTTGATGAAGTGCGCAGCGATCACATAATCCTGAATGTGAATGATGTTGGCTATATGGTGTATCTTTCAGCCAAAACTTTAAGTGCTTGTGCAATTGGAAGTAGAATCAAATTACTTATCGAAACCTATGCAAATAACAGAGAAAACACTACTCAGCTATATGGTTTTATAAGCAAAGAAGAACAGCAGTGCTTGAGGTTGCTAGTTAAAGTAAGCGGTGTTAGCTATAAAACTGCAATGTCAATTTTGAGTAAATTAACTCCAGAACAGCTATTTTTGGCAATTATGAATGAAGATAAAGTAACACTCAAGATGAGTGGACTTGGCTTGAAACTCATAAATCGAATCATCACTGAATTGAGTGGCAAAGTAAGTAAACTAGAAATAAATAACAATAACTTTAATCCAATTAATGAAGATGCCCTTTCAGCATTGATCAATCTTGGGTATGAAAAAATGAAAGCTTATGATACGATAAAAAAAATACAAGACGAATCGTCAAACCTGGACACTAAGGATATTATTCGCATGGCGCTTAAGGAGCTCTTAACATTATGAAATCAATATCGTGCGGTAAAGAATATACTGAAGATGTGCGCAATATTAACATCAGGCCTGAGCAACTTGATGATTTTGTCGGGCAAAAAGACTTAATACAAAATTTAAAAGTGTTTATAAACGCTGCACAGACGAGAACTGAAGCTTTAGATCACGTCTTATTGTACGGTCCTCCAGGGCTTGGCAAAACAACTTTAGCACAAATTGTTTCTAAAGAATTAAGAGTTAGCTTTCGCGCAACTTCTGGTCCTTTACTTAGTAAAGCTGGGGACTTGGCTGCAGTGCTTACCACTTTAAATGCAAAAGATGTTCTATTTATCGACGAAATCCATAGATTAAATCGCAGCATCGAAGAAGTTTTATATACTGCTATGGAAGATTTTTGCTTGGACATATTAGTAGGTGAAGGTCCATCTACTCGCACTTTAAGGATAGATCTACCACCATTTACGCTAATTGGAGCAACTACACGGTTTGGATTACTTTCTGCGCCACTCAGAGATCGTTTTGGCATTCCTTTGCATCTTGAGTTTTATTCTTTTGAGGAGCTAGTCGATATTATAAAAAGAGGCGCAAGAGTTCTTTCTGCTGAAATTGAAGAGGGTGCCGCGCGGGAAATTGCCTGCCGTGCGCGCGGCACTCCAAGAATTGCTCTGAGATTACTGAGGAGAATAAGGGACTTTGTTGAAGTGAAAGATGATAAAAAAATCACTTATGAAGTCGCTGATTCTGTATTGCTAAAATTGGGTGTAGATAAAATGGGACTCAATAAACTTGATGTGCATTATCTAAGATTTTTATTCAACACCTCAGGACCTGTTGGAATTGACACTATATCTATTGCGCTATCTGAGGATGTTGGCAATATTGAAGAAACAGTAGAACCTTATTTAATCAAAATTAGTTTTGTAAAGCGCACACCAAGAGGACGCGTTCTAACCGACCAAGCAAAGGAGTATTTGAGCTTTCAACATTAAAAGCTTTGGCATCAATAATTTATGTTGACCAATTGGCGTGATATCTATATGCTAACATTTATATATTAAAAATAATGGAGGCATATATGTTAACTAATAGTACTGAAACTGTATCTTTGATCGTTGATCAAAATATTGCTGCTGGTAGCGCACCTGGGTTAATACCGAATAAGGATAAACGTAGGTACGTTACTCTTGATGATGAAGAAACATGGAAGAAGTTCTTTGTAGATCAGAACAACCCTTCTACTAATATTACTAATAAAGTAATAGTGAAACCTCATATTCATAAGAATAGCGATGGTATGTATAGATATACTGCTGAGGAGACCAAATATCATGGTCAGGAAATTGTAGGCAAAGCTGCTAAACAAATTGAAGAAGAGATATCTAAAAATATTGATGCAAAGCTTATAAAATTAAGAGAAACTAAAAATATAGATAACAGTGTTAAGCCTGTCATAAGAATTGCGCTGAACGATTATACAAAAGAAGTAAACTTGCATGATATTCTAAGTGGTAATATGTGCAAAAAGTACGATGTAAAGACAGTTACGTTGCTACTACCTGACCAAAAAACAAGGGGGGCACGTTGCCAAATTGATAAGGATGGGGCAAGAATTTATGAAGTAGCTAATGGATCATATCAAATGGCTTTAAAATGGTATGCCAAAGAAAAAGAATGTAATATTAAAATTAATATTCATGATAATGGTTCTGTAGAACTTCTTGAGAGTAATGGTGTTACTGAAGAACAGCTACGTGCGAATAAAGAGGTAAAAATAGGAAGACAATACGAAGCAAAACCTTTACATGAAGCATTAGCATCACAATTGCAACAAAAAAGTTCTGAAGCAGTGAAAGTTTTGCCGCAACCTTCAACAGATGTCACAGAGAGCACAGCACAAAAGCATCAGGCTCCTGCTGCTCAAAATAGGTAAAGTAGTGAAAGTTCAGTATAAGTTGCTTGCATCTGCAAGTAACTTATACTTTTATGATGAGCAACACAATACTACCAAGAAATTTCTACGAGCGGCCAACTTTGGTTGTAGCCGGGGAGTTACTAGGAAAGATGCTGAAATTTTCTAACTTTAGTGGAATAATAACCGAAGTTGAAGCCTATATAGGAATGAGTGACCCAGCTTGTCATGCAGCTAAGGGTTATACTAACCGAACCTCAGTAATGTTTGGTATGCCGGGGTTTTCATATGTGTACTTTATATATGGGATGTATTACTGTTTAAATATTGTAACAGAAGCAGAAGGGTTCCCAGCAGCAGTGTTAATACGGGGATTAAAGCTCATTGAACCGCTTGAAGCAAATTTAGGTGGGCCAGGAATATTGTGTAAAAGATTAAATATTACAAAAGAACATAACAAACAGGACCTTACTATAAGCCACGAATTTTGTGTTTATGAATCTTACCTCAAACCAGATTATATTTGCACCCCGAGAATCGGAATTAGTAAAGGCCAAGAGAAATTTTGGCGGTTTAAGATTTTCTAAACTTAAGACCTTGCGTAGACTATTTGCCAATCGGATAATCACCAGTGAAACAAGCATCACAATATTGTGGTGTAGCATTGTTACGCTTTTCTGCTTTAACAGCCTGATATAGTCCATCAATACTCAAGAAGGCTAGGCTATCTACTCCTATAACTTCCTTAATTTCCTCTACAGATTTATTTGCAGCAATTAAATCTTTGCACTCTGGCGTATCTATTCCATAAAAACAAGAATGCTTAATTGGTGGGCTTGAAATTTTGAGGTGAATCTCTTTTACTCCTGCATCCTTTAACATAACTATTATATTTGTTAACGTACTACCACGCACTATACTATCATCTATTAAAATTATGTTTTTACCTTTCAAAATGTGCTTATTAGCATTGAATTTTAATTTTATTCTAACTTTACGTACTTCAGCGGTTGGTTGTATAAAAGTTCTTCCTATGTAATGATTACGAATTATTCCCAGTTCCATAGGTAACCCTGAATGCTTTGCATATCCAATAGCTGCAGGTATTCCAGAATCAGGTATTGGTACAACCATATCCATATTGTTTTTTGGTTGGCTCTCTTCTGCAAGTATTCTTCCTATTTCTTTTCTTATATCATATATGGACCTATTCTCCATTATGCTGTCTGGTCTTGAAAAATAAACGTATTCAAAAATACAAAAACTTGATTTTTGCTGTGGGAAAGGAAATGCTGAAGCTAGATTACCATTTCGATCAATGGTGACTAACTCACCTGGTTCTATTTCTCTAACAAACTCTGCATTTACTATATCAAGAGCACAAGTTTCAGATGCAAGAACATAAGAACCGTTTAACTTCCCTAAAACAAGAGGCCTGATTCCAGACGGATCACGTACTCCAATAACTACTTCTTGATTGATTGCCACAAAAGAATAAGCACCTTGTATTTGCTTTAATGCATATATAAAACTCTCTAAGAAGCTATCTTTTTCACCGCTTGCTGTCAGATGCACTACTACTTCTGTATCAATATCTGACTGAAAAACGCACTCTTGTTTAATTAATTGTTCGCGTATTGGAGAAATATTAATTAAATTACCATTATGTGCTATGGCAAAATCCCCAAATTTGCCACTTTTGCCAAGCATGGGCTGCACTCCAAACTTATTACCACTTGTTGAGTATCGAACGTGACCTATTGCACAATCTCCAGGTAAGGATTTCTTTATTTCATCTATATCATCAAATACGCTGCTCACTTGACCTTGAAAGTGATAAGAGTGCAGCTTATCGTTGTTACTGGTTACTACGCCAAAAGACTCTTGACCTCTATGCTGCAAAGCGTGGAGAGCAAGTATAGAGTTAAAAGCAGCACTTTGGTTGCAACTTATACCAAATACTCCACACTCCTCACGCATTTCATCTAGCATAAAAACTATTAAGTAAAGTTAAATTTTACTTTAGCATAGGTAAAATACAAGTATTTTGTTGTTCATCTGCTTTTATTGCTAGCAATAGCCCTATACATATTAAGCTTGCAGCAGTTGTACTTCCTCCATAGGACAGAAATGGCAATGGGTCGCCTATTACAGGTAAGAGGCCCATTGTCATTCCGATGTTTATAAAGAAATGAGCACTAAAAAAGGCAAAAATGCCGATAGATACCGACTTAGAAAAATAATTTTTTGACCTATAAGCAATAGAGAGCATTATAGCAAGCAATGTAGTATAGAGTAAAATTAAAGCCATGCTACCTAAAAATCCCCATTCCTCACTCAGCACTGCAAAAGCAAAATCTGTACGTTTCTCCGGCAAAAATCCAAGTTGAGTTTGACTTCCGTTAACAAAGCCCTTACCAAGCAAACCTCCTGAACCAATAGCTATTTGAGATTGCTGCGCATTATAACCTATTCCAAGTGGATCCACTGATGAATCCAAAAATGACAATATCCTTTGCTTGTGATAAGGACGTAAAAAAGGCCAAATAGCCGGTACTGCAAAAATGCCAAGAGTTCCACATATTACTGAATGAGATCTTTTTATTATTGTTGTGAATATAATTGATATCCCTATAAATAACATTATCATAGCTGTGCCTAAATTAGGTTGCTTTAACACCAAGAACACGGGTAAGAAAATAATTATAAGTGCCTTAAGCAATCTTTTAAATTCCATCATTTTATACACACTCTGCTTATCAAAATAGCGAGCAAGCGCAAGTATTAAGCCTACTTTTGCAAATTCTGATGGTTGCAAACTAATTGATCCAATTCTTATCCACCTTGTTGCACCCATTATGTGTGAGCCAAAAAAATTTACTGCTAATAGTGAAATCGCTGCTGCTATATAAAAAAAGTAGGCGTACTTCAAATAAAAATCTAGCTCTATGAATGACATAGCTATAGCGAGTAGGAAAAAGAAGGAGAATATGATCAGTTGGTGAATCGCAAATGGCACCCACTTTCCTCCAGCAGAAGAATATTGAACAGCTATACCAACAAAAAACAGAGCTATTACGTTAATAACTAATAACCAATGCATCTTCTTCAGCCTATCCACAATAAAGACCTTATAACCTTAAAGTATAGTAAAATATGAAACAAAGATAAAAATCAAAAAACCAACTTCTCAACTACTAACCGAATTGGAGTGCTATATATTCCAGTTACTACTGTTAAAGCTGCCATAAACAATAGACAGAAAAGCATAGGAAATGGCACATCATTAATTTTGCCTAGTGTCATTCCAGTGCGTGACGTTGCATCATTTTCAAAATACATTTTCTCTACCATCTTCCACATGTATATTAGTGCAAGAAAAGAACCGGCAGCAAAAGCTATCAGGGAAATCCACGCGCGAGATTCGATAATTGCTTTCATTATATACCACTTGCTTACAAAGCCATTTGTTAAAGGCACACCGATTAATGCTAAACTGAGTAGAGTGAACGCAAGTGCTGTATAAGGCATTGATTTCTTGAGTCCCGATAAATTCTCTATTTTTGTTGTATCAAATTTGTAAGAAATACATCCTGCAGCCATAAATAAAGATGTTTTTATTATGCTGTGGTTTACTATGTGAAGAATTGCTGCAAATACACCTGTTTTTGAGTTAAAACTCAGTGCTAAAATTATATAACCAATTTGGCTAATACTAGAGTGAGCAAGCAGTCTTTTTATGTCTTTTGCGGTTATTGCAAATATCGACCCAAATACAATAGCGCAAAGTGCGAGGATAATTATCACATTGTCCAGTAGCGGCTTAAACAAGAAAAAATTTTGATGAAAAACAGTATAAAAGATTCTGATGAAAACATATATCATCACTTTTGTCACTGTGCCTGAAAAGAATATGCTAATGAAACTTGGCGCCTCACTATATGCATTAACCAGCCACCTGCTTAATGGAAACAGTGCCATTTTGATTGAGAGACCAACAAAAATGAACAACGTGCCAAGTTTTATGATGTTGTTATCGTATAATGGAACTATTCTTTCAGCCATGTCAGACATATTGAGCGTTCCAGTCATTGAATACAAGAGCCCGATGCCAAATAAATAAAATGTTGCACCTATTGTTCCACTAATTAGATATTCAAATGCTGCAACCAAGGCTTTTTTATCCCTTCCCATTGAAACTAATACATAAGAAGAAAGAGATGAAATTTCCAAGAAAACGTAAAGGTTAAATATGTCGTTTGTTACTAGAATCCCGAGCAGTCCGCTTAAGCACAGTAGAAATAGAGAGTAAAAACCAGTGATTTTGTTTTTGCTAATCTCTTTTTCGTTAACATAAAAGCTATAAAGCACACTAATCAGCGCTATAAAATTCACTAGGGTTAGAATTAAGGAATTTAACACGTCGATTCTTAACTCTATTCCATACGGAGGAGCCCAATTTCCAAGGTGATAAGTTATAATTTCACCTTTATATGTTTTAATGAGTAGTATTGATGAAATGATAAGAGTGATTGTTGTTGCAATAAAAGAAATAAACCAAGATACCTTGTGTTTCTTGGCAAGAAAGCAAAACATTGATGCAATTATTGGGATAATAACTTGTAAGATTGGTAATTGCATTAAATTGTTGTTAATATATCGTTAAAGTATTAGTATATATAATACTTTTTGTTTTAATACCCTTATGTTATCTAAAATTTGTAATGCAATAAAACGCCTATTACGAAGAGAAGATAAATTTGTAGGAAGAGATGAAAATGGAAATTCTTACTATGAATCAAGTAAAGGAAAAAGGTGGGTTATGTATAGCAGTGTTTCTGAGCCTACAACAGTGCCTCCGGAATGGCATATATGGCTTCACTATACTGATAATGTAGTACCAGTTAATAATAAAAAAAGAAAAGTAAAACATACTCCTAATTTAACGGGTACAAAAGATGCATACTATCCAAACCAAAAAGTGAAAAATTACTATAAAAGCTGGAGTCCTGATAACTAAAGATGCGAAGGTCAAATATACTTGAAATAACCGCTGGATTATTTGTATTAATTTTTACTATTTTTCTGATTTTCTTTGCTATTGATAAGCTATCTTACATAAAGAAAAACTATAAGGATTGCTATAAAATATATGGTCTTTTTGCTAACGCTAACGGTATAGGAGTTGGTGATAGTGTCAAGATCTCTGGTGTAGATGTTGGAAGCATAACTGGTGTATCACTTGACAAAGCTACCTACGTAGCACGAATCGATATGTGTATAAGCAAAGACATAAAATTGCCAATTGATAGTTCAGCTCTGATCACTAGCAGTGGAGTTGTTGGCAGTAAATTTGTTAATATATCACCTGGATCAGATATTAAACTAATCTTGCATGGTGGTAAAATAGAGTATACTCAAGCTGAAGCAAATATGGGTGGAATAATGGACAGAATTCTTGGTATGTTTACAAAGTGAAAATGGCAGGATTCCAAGTATATCCGTTCAGGTAAAGCCTCCTGTAGTTCTAAAGTATTTAAGGAGTTTGCCTTATTTCTTGCCTTTTCTACCGCTTGCTTTGGGGTTTATAGTATAGAAAGTGCCTTAACAGTTGCAGTGCATGTCTATTAATGATAAAATGAAGATTAATTCATTTTGATATTATGATTGGTTTACTGTTTGCCGTACTATTGTTCCTCTGTGGTAGTGATGCACTTGCAAAACAGGAGCCACGTTCAATAGCTGGAGATAATCACATAAAGGTAATAAATTATAACCCACAGGCTATACATAAGTATAAGGGTTTTTATGGTTATCAGTCTAGTATATTGTTTGAACCAGGGGAGGTAATACAAAACCTTTCAATGGGTGATTCAACTGGTTGGCAACTCCTTCCTCAAGGTAACAGATTGTTTATTAAGCCTATAGATGATATTGCCGATACCAACGCAACTATAATTACCAATAAAAGAGTTTATTACTTTGAACTTCATGCTGAAGAAGCAACTGGACTAGATGATCCAAGATTAGCATATGAAGTAAGGTTTCTTTATCCACTATTTAGCAGTGATGAGATTTACACAACAAATAACGGTGATATCCTCGAACAAGCTAGTCATACCATTATTCCTGATATAAACGATATTGAAGTTGTAAAGAAGGGTTTAAATTTTAATTATTCCATCTCGCACGTTAAAGGCAGTCAGTCAATAATACCAATCAAGGTTTTTGATGATGGAAAATTTACATATCTACAATTCAATAAAATAAACTCTGATTTCCCGGCAGTTTTTATGGTTGATTCTGCAGGATATGACTCTTTAGTAAATTTCCGTACAGTTGACAACTATCTGATAATCGAAAGGGTAAGTTCAGTGTTTACCTTAAGGAATGGATCGAGTACAGTTTGCCTATTTAATGAAAACATGCCTTTCAAAAAAGGTAAGTGATTACTATCTAAAGGCTATAATGCCCGAGATATGGGTGCAAAGTTTTTTCTATGATGTTCTGTAATTCCATAAAGGCCAATAGCGTTAAGGTGCTCTTTTGTCCCATATCCTTTATTTTTATACCAATTATATTCAGGATGCTTATTGTGCAATTCTTGCATAAGCCGATCTCTCGTAACTTTTGCAACGATTGAAGCTGCTGCAATTGATGTACTCAAATTATCACCATTTACTATGGATTTCACTTGCCATTTCACTTCAGGTGGTTGATTACCATCAACTAGCACATAATCTAACTCTAGGTCCAAGTCTATCAACGCACGTTTCATTGAAAGTTTTGTTGCTTGCAAGATATTGTATGAATTTATTTCTTCTACGCTTGCCATTCCTATACCAAATTTTGCAACGGATATTATTTTTTCATATAGGACTTGCCTACATTGAGAAGTCAACTTTTTCGAGTCGTTGATTCCATCAATAATTGTATTTCTATCAATAAACACTACGGCTGCGGATATTACTGGACCAGCTAGCGGACCTCTTCCAACTTCATCCACTCCTGCTATCACTCCTGATAATTTATTTTCTAATGTAAAGTCTGGGTATTTCATAGGTTTTTATAATAAGAAAGTTATAGTAAAAACTGAACAGATAATAGAAATTATCCAAAATTTCATAACGATTGCATTTTCTGACCATCCCTTCTTCTCAAAGTGATGATGTATTGGTGCCATAAGAAAAACTCTTTTTCCTTCTCCATATTTAAACTTTGTATATTTAAAATATGATATCTGAATAATAACAGATAGAGTCTCTATTACAAAGATTATTCCAATAATAGCAAAAAGCATTTCTCTTTTAATTAGGACACTAGTTAACCCTAAAGCCGCACCTACCGACAAGCTACCAACATCACCCATAAATATTTTTGCTGGATGTGTGTTAAACCACAAGAAACTTAGAATAGCTCCTATAAATGCAATGCAGAATAAAGTAATATTCATATCTGCCTGAGTTATATATGCAATTAGCCCCAAAAAAGCAAAGGAAGTGATAACTTGAGTTGCAGCAAGGCCATCCAAACCATCTGTGAGATTCACAGCATTAGAAGAGCCGACAATTACAAACGCAGCAAACGGAACATATAGATAGCCAAAATCTATTATTACTCCTTTAAATAGGGACGTTTTTGTAAAACCTTCAGCAGAGTATAGCTTAAGTATAAACACACCAACCAGAGCAACAATAAACTGAATAAGTATTTTGGTTTTTGCACTTAAACCTCGATAGTGATTTGTCTTCAATTTTAAATAATCATCAATAAATCCAAGTAGAGCAAAAAATAGAGTTATCAATATCAGCAGCAAAATTTCTGGTGTTAACTGAGCCCAGAGTAAAATTGGTAATAAAGAAGAAATCAGTATTATTATTCCGCCCATAGGTGGTACATTCTTTTTTGTTATTAAATGACTTTCTGGTCCACATGATCTAATTGGTTGCCCATCTTTGCTTATTTTTTTTAGAAGCTTTATAAAATAGGGAAAAAGAATAAACCCAAAAACAAATGAGGTAAAAAATACTTTTGTAGCCAAGATCATCTGCTTACTTAAATTGACTAAGTGTCATACCACCTATAGCTAATAAAGTCAACTTCTGTCATCCTATAGCCTGACCCACAACTGTACGAACATTGTGATTTGGGCCCATCAGTAGGGTGTCATCCCAGTCTGGAATCCACAACTGTACGAACGTTGTAGTTTGGACCACCAGTGGGGTGTCATCCCAGTGCCCAGACACTGGTTCTATGCAACTTAATTAAAAACGTTTGTTTTAGTGTAAGACAATTACCTTTAGCTTATCAGCTCAGTTATAAGCAAAATTTCTGGATTCCAGACTGGAATGACACCATTTGCTGTGCAATTTACCTTCAAAAATGAATGTTCGTACAGTTGTGAACCTGTGGCAGGTATTACATAAGAGCATTTCCCTCTTCTAAATTAAAACGCACTTTTGCCTCCTTTGCAGTCTATACTTTAGATGTATTTAATTTACAAATACTAATTATTTATTAATAATGGTGATATGTAAATATAGTTATAAAATAATTGTTACACTTGAATTCCTTCCTGGTTTCTGTTGTTATCAGAACATTTAAAACACTTTAAGAAAGCTGCTTAGTTAAATTAACTTAGACAAGTAAATAGCAGTTTTGCAGCCTGTTTTTATGAATGATGATAAAATGTTGTAGCCAAATGCGCTTTCAGCATTGTGCTGAATTGCAATATCTTTGTGCTCTAACTCCTCGTCGCGAAATTTACTTATAGTTTCTCTTAATTCCCCATCTTCTAAATGTGAAACTTGCTCTTTGTAGTGCTCCCCGATAACTTCTTCAACTGCAGCAGTGCAAGCCATAGCAGCTTTTTTGCCCATAATGGCAGTTGCAACGCCAAGCGACACTCCCAAAACACTCCAAACAGGCAACAAAACAGTAGGACGAACTTTTTGCTCTTTGATTTTCTCATTAAAATAGTGAAAATGCTTTTTTTCCTGCTCTTCCATTTCAATTATTTCATTGATTATAGAAGATTTCTTAAGAATAAATTTTTGACCAGAATAAATGCAAATAGCTCCATATTCTCCAGCGTGATCTACTCTAATTGCCTGTTGCAAGAACTGATTGTTGCTGTACCTTAAATTATTTAGATTTCTTTCTTTCTCCACAATACACCTTACCTGATACGAACAGAGCTACTATGAGATAAATTAGATTCCATGTTGCTAAGGAAACACCTAGAACGTAATGAGGTCTGTCACAAGATGGAGAGTAATTAGGATTTAGTAGATTATTTCTGAGCTCTTCTATACTAACGTTACCACTTGCTTGCTCTGTACAACCTAAAACATCATGAAATAAGTGGAGTTCAAGACCTACATGATAAAAAGATATTACTGCACCTATGAGGTAGCTGCAAAACATTGCATAGATTAGAATTTTGTTGTCTTTAAGCATGCACGCTACTGCAAGTAATCCGGCGATATAGTAAACTATTCGCTCGTATGTACATAACTTGCATGGCAGCATGTTGAAAAAATATTCTAGCACATATGCAAAAATTAGAGCAGCGGCACTCGACAGCAGAAAGATTGCAGGAATTCTGGAATTATTACACATAACTTTAAGTAAATTATCCCTGAAAGTATAAAGCAGAGTATTCATTTTACATAGGGATTTTTATTTTTTTTCAAAAGCAATCTAACTGGCACACCGTCTGCAAAGAAATTTTTTCTGAGATCGTTAATTAAATAGCGTTTGTAACTTTCATCAACACTTTCAGGTATGTTACATATCAAAGAAAAAGCTGGAGGTTTAGTACCAATTTGAGCGATATACTTCATTTTAACTGCTTTGCCTTTTACAAGAGGGTGAGAATGTTTTCCTACAGCATCTATGAGCCACTTATTCAGTTTTGCAGTGCTGATCTTCTTGTTCAAGGATTCACTCACTTCAAGACACTTATCTATCACATCACCGCAGCGCATGCCTTTTAACGCAGAAATTGTTATAGTTGGCACTTCCAAGAATAACCTGGTTACTTCCTGTTGTTTGACAAATTTTATTAACCTGCTTCTGTCATCCTTACCTATTAAATCCCACTTATTTAAAACAACAATAATCCCTTTCCCTCCCTTAATTGCAGCTTCACCAATTGATAAATCCTGCTGCTCAATACCAACTAGGGAGTCTAGCATTAAAACTACCACATGAGAGCGCTTGATTGATTCCATGCTTTTCTCAACAAATCTTGATTCTAAGCCATCTACAACATTCGCCTTTCTGCGGATTCCGGCAGTGTCAATTAGAGTAATTAACTCTCCATCATGATCATATGTAATATCCACAGAATCACGTGTGGTACCTGGCTCTGAACTTGTTATTAGTCTGTTTTCTGCAAGTAAACCATTTAAAAAAGTTGATTTTCCAACATTCGGACGGCCGATGATCGCGATCCTCAGCCTACTCAGTTCATTGTTAGGTAACTCAGTGTTCTCGTTAAAATTTTCAATAACACCAGCTAATGCATCATAAAGATCAACCATGCCAAGATTATGCTCGGCAGAGATATACACCGGGCCAAGAAAATCAAAAAACTGCAAATAATCAACATTTTCGGATTTATGACTCTCGCATTTATTTGCTACTAGTATTACAGGTTTATTTATTTTTCTCTTCAGCCACTTTGCAAACTCTTCATTTCGCTCATTTTGCACTTTTGCATCAACAAGAAAGAAAATTATGTTTGAATTGGATAAAGAAAATTCGATTTGTTCAATAACTTGTAGTGAAAAATTAGTTTGGTCGTTCCATCCTCCTGTATCTATAACTTTAAACTCCAAATCGCTAATTCTCCCCATTCCCTCTCGCCTATCCCTTGTCACTCCTGGAATGTTACTCACTACTGCTGCTTTTCTTCCTACTAATCTGTTGAATAGGGTCGATTTTCCAGCATTTGGTAGGCCTACTATGGCGATTTTTAGCATAATTCAAGGGCATGTTCTATATGAAGTAAATTATAACCGAAACTTTTCAATTTAACTATTGACTTCGTAGATTATATAAGCATACTACAGTTAGAATTTTTTTATTTCGTTATGTAAAATATGGGGTAGTTATGCTAGTGTCAGAGCAAATAGAGAGTGTAGATAGAGAAGAATTAAAGCAACAAAATCATATACATAAAGATACAGAGTGTTCGGAAGAGACGACAATATATGGGCATATTAATCAACATATGGAAAAAAACATCTCAAATACATTGCATGAAATATATGATGCTCTTATGTCATATAACGAATCGGAACAGTCAATGACGTCAACTTAAGAACTTTCATTAGCAAACTCTCCTAAAGACATGATGGCGTTTAGGCTTATCTACTTTATTGCGGCTGTCCCGGTCGGATTTTAACTTTAGCGCGTATACTTAAAAAGGGCTTGAAAGTTTTTTGGTGCAATAAGTACCTGATAGAGTTTCTGTCTCATTACACTAAATAAAACTGAAAAATTTAAACGATACTCAGTAATTTGATCTGGGTTCCAAGGCCCTTGTGCATCACACATATGAAGCGATAATATATTGCACATGACCAAGTTTGCCCAAAATTCTTGTAATACAGCCTCTCCAGAAAAATTCTCTAACTCTGCTCCTACTTTGAGTCGTTTATAGCACTCCTCTATGTGCCACCTTAACACATAAGCTTTGCTCCAAAGTCTCGGTCAAAAACTCTGTTTCTCAGTTGGCTAATGTCAGCACTATAACTCTTACTTTCTGTCCTTTCATTTTATTTTTTAGCTTTTCATTTTCTAATATAAAATCAAAATCTAATTCGCCAGCGTTCCCATAGCTTACTATAATTTCTTTTTTGCAAGCGAAAAATAAAATCTACTTCCAAATCATAATGCTGCTGAATGAATTTTACTGAAGACGATCATAGATAAATAATAATTTCTCTTGATTTAATAAACGCATTTGAGTGATAACTTCGGGTAATTGCTCTGCCGCCAACGTTTGTTCACCTATATTCCAAGCTGCAAGACGAGCACTGCAAATCAATGAAGTACACAAATCAACAAACAAATTGCCAATGGTGCCTGTTGTTCCATTTGGTTCAAACTCGGATACAATTTCCCCAGAGCTGGGTAATCTCATACCAGAACCATCTGCTGCAATAAGTCTATAGCCTCTCCAACTCAGGTTCATCCTGATAGGCTGTTTGGATTGTATATTAAGTCAAAGTCGCAAGACTATAATGAGCTAGCTGTCAATTGGATTGATTGATAGAAATCGTAGGCATCTCAGTACACTCCTAGCTTTAAAAAATGGAGTACGAACGGTAGGGGGATCTAAAAGATCGAATCACAATCCTGTTACATTATTATTTGATTATATTTATAGGTACAAAAATGGCTAGAACAGTTTTCATTGGTATTGATGTTTCAAAAGAAACACTTGATATCTCAATCAACAATAAACATCAGCGTATAGAAAATGTAGAGACAGCTATATCTGAGTTTATAAAGTCAAAAATGGCTAACGTATTTGTTAAGTTATGTGTAAACAGGTGGTTATGAAAAACTTGTCATAAAGTTGTTACGGGAACATAACATAGCTGTTCACAGAGCTCACCCAAATCGGGTATATGCATTTGCAAAAGCCTGCAACCACTTTGCAAAAACAGATAAATTAGATGCAAAATTACTAGAAAAATATGCTGAATTTATCACAAAAAATGACGAGGTAGTAGAATACATAGTTTCACAAAAGCAAGAAGAACTAAAAGAGCTAAGAGAGCTAAGAGCAGTTGAGCGCAATCTAAACGATGAAGTTCACGCAAATAAGTGTCGTTTGCATAAGGTTACAGGAAAAGCCAGGGAATATATAGAAAAACAGATAGAATTTGCAAAAAAACAATTAGAGCAAATTAGGCAAGACATAGAAGATATAATAAACTCTGATCCTGATTTGAAGGAAAAAAGCAAACTGCTAACTAGCTATAAAGGTGTTGGACGGAAAACCGCAAGTATCCTACTCATAGAGGTACCTGAACTTGGCAGGTTAGATAATAAGGAAATAGCTTGTCTAGTTGGAGTTGCACCAAAAACTAGTGAAAGCGGAAGGAAAGTGAGCAAAGCCCAGATCATAGGTGGCAGATTTTATGCTCGAAAAGCATTATACATGTCTGCTGTGGTTGCAATGCGTCATAATAAAAAAATGAAAGCAGCGTTTAGTTGACTCTGGCAAAGCCGCTAAAGTCGCTTTAGTTGCTGTAATGAGAAAAATCATCATTTGTTTAAATGCTATGATAAAAAACAATAATTTTTATCTTGATGTTTAAGACGGTAGATGCTTAAATTCTTGAAAGCCTGTATGGCAAATCTTATACCTTGCTTTAGAAAAAGCTTGCTTTGAGGGTACATGTCAATGGCTCCATAAGTTCATATTCTATTCCCAAACTTTTTTTAACTAACTTTAAAATCATAGAAAATACTGTCGAAAAAGGAAGTTTTCTTGTTCGTGTAAAACTCAACACAATGGATTTTCTGAAAAGTTTTCGAGTATATTGCATTTTTAATTTGTAGAATAAGGTTTTTTCCTTTTTGCATGTTTCACCTAAAAAAGACACATTTTAAACTTTTTTGTTGCAATAAAATAGAAACAAAAGTGCTGTCCCTTGCACTCTTTGGATAATTTAATGATAAAAAATTTAGAGAGAAATTTTATACACTATCGCTGATATTTTTCCTTAAGTTGACGCCATTGCCTGAACGGATACAACTTAATTTTTAATCTGCAGGAGTCAAGTTGAGAATGTCCAATTTTCCACTTTCTTTATAGCATAACATACTTCAGCGCCTCTTGCTCCTCTTGAAGTCCAATGGGCTCACCACTTATGTGTAAATTAATCGTTAATGTTGTACACGTTCTTTTCTTTTTCTACTCTCTCTTGCTCTTCAATACAATATATAGCAAGCGGATTAGCTTTAAGTCTTTCGACTCCTATTTCTTCTCCTGTTCCATCGCAGTAACCATAAGTGCCTAATTTTATTTTTTCTAACGCCTCCTTAATTTTTTCTTTTCTATCTTTTCGACGCTTGATTAATTCCTCGTTTCCACTATCTCCATCAGAATAGTATGTATCAATACTATTCTCTTCTAGTTCTTGTTTCTCCAGCTCAGCGAGTATTGACTGTAACTTTAAGCTGAAGTATTCCAGTTGTTTTACGCTCATATATTCTTCATCTTCTGAAGGAGTGTAATCTTCTGGTGACTTTATTTTTGGTAACTTTTCCATAATTGCATTATCAAAAAAATAATAAAACCTATATAATTTATGAACAAAAAATTATACTACCTCAAAGTAAACACTATAATTTATAATAAACATTTAAAAGCCTAGTATGATCGATTCAGTAAAAAAATTAGTAATAGATGATAAGAACTTTACCTATATAGTATGTATTTTTATCATAATGTTAAGTTTATCTTCATTTACACTTGAAAACAACAATAAACAAGAAGTTATGTTAACATTAACATGGATATGTGCTACATTTGTTTTGCAGATTTCTACAAATAATTTGTTTACATCTGATTATCATGATGGAATATTAGAGCAAATCTTTGTACAGCCACTCTCTTCTAGGCTTATAGTTGCTTATAAAATTTTCGCTCACTGGTTATTATTTGGGTTACCGATTTCAGTAATTTCTTCCATATTCAGCTTTGCAATTCTAGGCAATAGTATTGAACACTCAATAGCAGTTGGAGTGTCTTTATTATTTAATACGCTGATAATCATTAATATTTCAGCTACTGGAAATGCATTGATGATTGGTCAAAACAACTTAGCATCAGGAGTATCGCAAATTCTTGTTTTGCCAATGATAATGCCAACCTTTGTGTATTTTAAAATGCTAACTCAATTTGAAAATTTATCCTTGAATATTTATACACTACTAATCACCATCTTAGTTTTTGTTATTTTGATTGTTAACAGCACCATAACTACTCACATGGCACTAAAATTTGCTGTGGAACAGGATTGAAAAATCTTACTGTTATTCAGTAGACTTCTTGCATAACCTAGAAAAAAGGCAAATAGTTATTATAGATTTAGGTTTATCGACAATTTGAAAAACCTTCATTCCAGCATCCTTCCCTGTCATCCAAGTAGCCCTTCGTTGTCATCCCAGTGTCAAAAACTGGGATAACAGCTAACCTGACAACCGTCATCCCGCTACTTGTTAGCGGCTAAGAGATACCGTGACGGTTGTAAGTTGGAAATGTGATATAAAAAGAAGCAAGAAGGAAGATAACTCTATAAAAATGTGGTTATCGCCAGGCTTGAGCGACCGTAAGACGGTAGTATTATAACATACGTAGATATCAAGGTACTCAAGCCTATCCTTCGAGACGTTTGAATAGTTGTTTGGGACATATATATGCACCCGTTTACAATCTTAAATTTTAACTTAAACTCTCGAGGTTCTTTATGGTTACATCTTATCAAAATTTTATTGGCATTGATATCGGAAAACTTGAATTTGTTACTGCAGTTAATGAACAAAAAGGTGTCATCAAATTTGACAATAGTTGTGTTGGTTGGAAACAATTCTACCAAAAATTTTCAAATATCTTGCCCAACTCCATGGTAATTTTAGAAGCTACAGGAGGTTATGAGCTTGGCTTATTGTATTTTCTTATTGATAGAAACATTGCTGTGCATCGTGCTAATACTCGTCAAGTTAAAAACTTCATTCTATCTCATGGAACTTTGGCAAAGACCGACAGTCTTGATGCAAAAGCGCTTGCCCAATATGGTTCTGAGCGTTGTGGACATCTGCAGCTATTTACACCTATCTCAAAAGAACAAACCACCTTGTTTGCACTTTGTCAGCGTCGTGACGATATTACGAAAATGCTTGTTCAAGAGAAGAATAGGCTAAAAACTCCTGGAAATGATTACATTAAGGAAAGTTGTCAACAAGCTATTGAATTCCTCAACAACCAGGTAGAAAAGCTTGATCAAGCTATACAAAAAATAGTCAATGAAAATCCTGAATTGCAACGATGCCAAAAAATTCTTGAAACAGTCCCTGGAATAGGTAGAAAAACCTCTCAATGTTTATTGTGTCTCATACCGGAACTTGGTTCTTTAAATAAAAGGCAAATTGCAAGCCTTGCAGGTGTTGCGCCTCATCCTAAGGAAAGTGGTAAAGCTATTGGCTACCGAAGGATTATAGGTGGAAGAAGTAACGTTCGTTCAAAGCTTTTTACAGCTGCCATGGCTGCTGCAAGGTCCAAATCTGCACTTGGTGCCTTTTATTCTAAGCTTATTGAAAGTGGTAAGAAAAAGATGGTGGCTATAACAGCTCTAATGCGTAAAATAATAGTGATTGCTAATGCAAGGCTTAAAGAAGCAGTTAATTTGCATATTTAAAAATTTACATAGCAATAACTGAAATTGGTTAATGAATATGCGCGTCCACACACATTAAAAGCGCATATTCATTAACTTAAGCAGAAATTGCTGTGGTGGCTGTTTGATACAAAATTCTGTTTCTATAACAAATGGGTTTTTATTGCCCATATGAAGTTGCAAAACTACAAATAAAAAATTTTTAAAAAAACATAGTTGATATGACGGTTCGCGGTGGCATGACGATAAGCCTCATCATCCCGCTACGTGTTAGCGCCGCGGCGGTATGACGATTCGCAGCGGCATGACGAGAAAGGGGCTACTTGGATGACACCTTTTTTCTACTTAGTTTGGGTTATGCAAGAAGTCTATTCCTTCATAAGGAGAAGTAGTTAAAGGAATTTACTCTATTTCTCCCTCTTTTTTTATTATTTTTAATCTATAGTTAACGTAAAAGAGATATGCAAAAACTCTATTGATCCATAGTCTGCAAATTATTAATAACACTTACTTTAAAGAACCTCACTTTACGCTGATCTTTGAGCGCTCTTCTGTGGTATTTTGTAAGAGTATAACTTGTGAAATCGTCTTCCCTATAGATTAAAGAGTTACACTGCTTTATATGTGATGCTATCCACTCTGCATAGTCCTGATGATCGGTTGTAATGAATATTTCCCCTGTTATAAGTATTTTTTTTGCTAATAAATTTAAAAATTCCGTATTAATTAATCGTCTTTTATTGTGACTTCTTTTTGGCCATGGATCTGGAAAGAGAATAAAGAATCTTTCAACACTGTTATCAGGAAAATTTGCAATCAATTCTCTTGCATCTTCTGTCCACATTAAAATATTTTTTATGTTCTGTATTTCTATGTTTGTTAGCAAGCGAGAAACCCCCTTTAAGTAGGGCTCACATCCTATAAATAATAGATCAGGTTCATTGAGCACCTGGTAAAGCATATTTTCACCGTTGCCAAAGCCTATTTCTACCCATATTCTTTTTTGTGAATTTACAATTTTCTCTATAGATTTCTTGCTGTTTTGAATAGAATATCTTTCCAATATTTCATCAACATCCGGTTTTAATCTGGACCTTCTGGAAAACGACCTAATCCACTTACTATCCTTAAATAGCATATTCTTGATACATATATAATTTTCTCGCTATATTTTATATAGCTTAAACAATTCTCGAAATGAGTTAATGAAAAATTACTTGTCAATAATTGTTAATATTATATAATATATGAATTCTAATAAAGTTTAAGTTAAAGGTATGAATAATAATAATCCAGTTGTAAATCTACCGGTTACTATCAGAAAGCTATCATCAAACAAGTTTATAGAAGAGATATTTCAAGGTCAATTTGAGGATCAGGATAATGTCTTATTTGAGGATTCTTTTATTAATAAAATTAAAGAAGGAGATGTGGTAGAAGGTGTAATTACAAGAATAAACCCTAATGACGTTGTGGTTGATATTGGTTTAAAGTCTGATGGGAGAATTCTGATCAAGGAGCTCGGGTGTAATGATGAGGTTGTTATTGGTTCTAAAATTAAAGTTTATGTGGAAAGAATTGAAGATTATCATGGTAATGTTGTTCTTAGCCGTGAAAAAGCAATTAGGGACGAAAAATGGAATAAGTTGGAAGAATATACAGTTACAAAGGCTGAAGTAAGTGGAGTTATTAAACGCTCAATTAAATGTGGCTTTATTGTTGATCTTGGTGACGGAATAAGCGCTTTTTTACCGCTGAGCCATGTGGATTTGAAGCAAGTAAAAGATGCGAAGCACCTTATTGAAACTGAACAAAAGTTCATCGTGCTTAAAATGGATAAGAAGCAGGGCAATATTGTAGTATCAAGAAAGCTGGTGTTAGAAAAATTGCACGCTGGTGAAAAAATTAAATTTTTAGAATCTTTAAATGAAGGCGATATAATAGAAGGGAAAATAAAAAGTATCACTCATTACGGTGTATTTGTCGGTATTCATGAATCAGATGTAGTGGGAGTTATAGATGGATTGTTACATATTACAGATATCTCTTGGAGTAGGGTAAGTCATCCGTCTGCAGTTTTTACTTGTGGTCAGACTATAAAAGTTAAAATTATAAAAATAGACAAGGAAAATGCTAAAATTTCCTTGGGTGTGAAGCAGCTAGAAGATAGCCCTTGGCAAGATGCAGAGTCAAAATATCCAGTTGATAGTGTGCATAAGGGTTATGTAACAAGCATAGAAGATTATGGATTATTTGTTGAGCTTAGACCTGGAATTGAAGGTTTAGTGCACTCGTCAGAAATAACTTGGGTTAAGAGTAATTTACCAGTTAGTAGTCTCGTAACAAGGGGACAAGAAGTATATGTAAAAATTCTCAGTATTGACATTGCTAAGAGTAGGATGAGTTTAAGCATGAAAAGGTGTGTAGACAACCCTTGGCAAGTATTTATCAATAAATATCCTCCTGGTTCTATTGTTTCTGGTGAAGTGAAGAATAATACCGGCTCATATGTATCTGTTGCTTTCGGTGATTCTGAAATAGATGAGAACGTAGAAGGGACAATATATGTGAAAGATTTTAGTTGGTCTAAAAATGGTTCAGATGAGATAAAGAAGTATAATGTAGGTGATAAAATAGAAGCAAAAGTAATAAGGGCTAACGTGAATCGGGCAAGAATTTATCTTGGAATAAAACAAATAGAGTATGATCCTCTTGAAGAACTGATAAAGAAAGTTAAGGTAGGTGATAAAATACAGGTTATTGTAGGTAAGAGAGAAGATAATGGACTAGTCGTTGAAGTTGAGAACGATGTAACCCTTCTAATAGATCAAGAGCATTTACCAGAGAATAAAAAATTCTCTATATCAGAAAAAATAGAAGTTGAAGTATTGGGTGTTGAAGAATATAACATAGCATTATCTGCTAAGTGATAAGGTTTACTTATTTTGGCTTCATATAAATGGCAACAAAGTCTGATATAATAGCGAGGGTAGCAAAAAGACATCCTTTTTTAGATAAGATTGTTATAGCAGCTATAGTTGATAGATTTTTTGGGATACTTTCAAGCACATTGAAACATCATAATAGAGTTGAAATTAGGGGGTTTGGTTCTTTTTCAGTTAGAAGTTATAACTTGAAAGAAACAAGCCATTTAATGTTACAGAAGTTTACAAAGAATCAATACTTTAAAACATATTTTCGTAGCAGTAAAAAATTATCTGATTTGATAAATGAATAAAAATTTATACCATAAATAAGATGAAAGTAGGGGTTTGAGTTTATACTGTACGATAGAAATTTTTAGCACCATATGCAAGTAGTAGAAATAGTTATACGTAATAACACATATAAAATATCTTGCGAAAGTGGGAAGGGGAATCATTTATTACGCCTTGCTAATAGTTTTGACAAGTTAGTTAGTTCTGTATCTCAAAAAACTGGAGGTAAGGGTTCGGATGCATTAAATTTCTTACTTGCAGCACTAATTCTTGAGGATAAAATTTTAGAATTAACAAAGCGATTAGATGAAGTAAATCAAGAGCGCGAAAAGTATAGAAACGAGAAAAGAATAGAATATACTGAGGTACTAGATAAGGTAAATAAGATTATCACTAATCTTGAGTGCATAAAGGATTAGCTTCAATAAAGCAAGCAATTAAATTGACTATCTGACTATTCAAGCCAGGAGGGAGGTTTGTCTTACGAGTTATGTAACAATATAATTCGTAATCATCAAGATCAACTATTTTTTCGTATTCGATTAGTTCGCTTAAGGAAAATTTATCAAGATATTTCAATGCGAAATGCCCTAAAAGTATATCGGTTTCTTTGCAACCCCTATGCCAGCTTCTATATATTAATTTTCTTCTGAGTAGTGAGGTATCTGTCATTACAATTAAACTTTTTTTAATTTAAAAGTTAAACTAAATACTTGTCAAGCGAGGCGCATTTTAATATACTTAACATTTTGTTAAGATCTAAATATACAGGTGGAATTAATTTCTAATCTTATCCATCAATTTAGCGATGGAATATATTATTTTTTATCATTTTCTTTAATAATTTCTGTCATAGTATTCGTGCATGAATATGGGCATTATGTTGTTGCCAAAGCATGCAAAGTTAAAGTTGAATCTTTTTCCATAGGTTTTGGTCCTGAAATTTTTGGTTTTAACGATAAGTCTGGAACTAGATGGAAACTAAGCGTTGTTCCATTGGGTGGTTATGTTAAAATGCTAGGGGACAACAATGCAGCAAGTGTCCCAGCTGATCAACAAAATTTAACCGAAGAAGAAAAGTTGTATTCATTTCATACAAAACCGCGGCATAAAAAAGCAGCAGTAGTTTTTGCAGGGCCTTTTGCAAACATGGTATTTGCTGTTATAGCTTTTACAATATTTTTTAGCATAGCAGGTTATTATCGCACTCCACCGGTGATTAGAAATGTAATCGAAGGTAGTGCAGCTAAGCAAGCTGGTTTGTTGCCAGGTGACACTATTACACAAATCAATGAGCATAAAATAAAATACTTTGAAGATATTTCACGTGTGATAATGTCGAATCCTAAAACAAGAATGGAGATTGAGTATAGCAGAAATAATGAGAAGCACAGGACCAGTTTAACTCCATTAATAATCAAGGACAAAGACGTTTTTGGCAACACAATAGAAAGAGAAACTATAGGGATTATTTCAGTCAATACATTAAAGCAGTCGTCTTTTCTTGGGGCTGTGAGCTTATCAGTAAGTGAAACTTACCACACTATGTGCTTAACGATCAAAGCTCTCTTTCACATTATTGTTGGTAAAAGGAGTATCAATGAAATAGGTGGGCCAATAAAAATCGCAAAGTATTCAGGGCAATCAGCTAAAAAGGGGTTCGTTATGGTTGTGTATTTCATGGCAATTATTTCAGCTAATTTAGCTGCAATTAACTTGCTACCAATTCCGCTACTAGATGGTGGGCATTTATTTCACTATATTATAGAAGCAGTTATACGTCGAGATTTAAGTTTGAAATATCAAAAATATGCAGCTACTTTTGGTGCTTCCATATTGTTCTTGTTGATGGCAGTTGCAATCTCAAATGATATTAGGCATCTTTTTTAAGATACATATGAAAAAGCTATTCCACATACTAATAATAATTTTTATCTCTTTTCCTACTCTACTTGTTGCTTTAGAAAATAAGGAAAAAACGCAGATAAAAGATATCAAATATATTGGTAATGAGCGTGTAAGCAATCAAACAATAGGTTTTTATATAAAATTGGAACCTGGTAATTATGTAAACGACGATGATATAGATTTGATTATAAAAGGTTTATATAAAACAAAGCTATTTGCTAGTGTTAATGCTTACATAGATGATAAAAAAAATTTGGTAATAAAAATTCAAGAAAATCCACTAATTAACAAGATAATATTAAAGGGTAATAAGTTATTTAATAGCAAAGAGTTACTAAATAATGTGATTCAGTCAAAATCGCTAACTATTTTCACTGAAACAAAATTGCAAAACGATTTAATGAATTTAATCACTACTTATAGAAATAACGGTAAGGTTGGCGTTAAAATTGAATATGAGTTGGAGAAGCTCGATAGTAATAGGGTCAATCTAATTTTCAAAATAAAAGAAGGCAAAACCTCTAAAATTAAGGATATAAGATTTATAGGCAATAAAAACTTTTCTGAAAATGAGCTAGAGCAAGTTATTAAAAGACATAGTAATGACATATTTAGTAAGTTATTTAGAGCCATTTTTAAAGGCGAAAATCATTATTCACCGCAATATCTATTGATTAACACAGAATTGCTCGATCGTTTTTATTCGTCTAAGGGATATATTCAAAATAATATTCAACCAATTGTTGAGGTTGATAATAACAATCAAACAGAGTTAACTTTTTTGATTGACGAAGGACAGCAGTATTTGTTTGGAAATAATGAGGTTAATATTGAAACTGAAATTCAGGATTTGAGCCTAAAAGAAGAAATATTGGATTTTATAACAGAGGAAAACGATAAGATATTTAATAGAGTTAAAATTAATAATACAGTAGAAAAAATAAACAAATATTTAAATGAAAAAGGATATATATTTGCAAAAGTTAATCCAGAGTATGCACAACGTGACAACGTTGTAGATGTAACCTACAGAGTGCTGCCGGGTAAAAAGATTTATATAAATCAAATTACAATTGATGGTAACGATCGCACTTTAGATAAAGTGATCAGAAGTAAGCTAAGTGTAGCAGAAGGTGATGCGTACAATATATCTGAGATTCAAAAGTCACGTAAAAAACTAATGAGTAGTGATTTTTTTGAAACAGTGAAAGTAAATAGTTACGCAGTTAATGACAATACAGTAAATCTTGACTTAAATGTTAAAGAAAAAAACACTACTTCGTTGTATTTGGGAGGCGGTGTGTCTCTTCCTGGTGGAGCATTGATTAAAATTGACCTCAAAGACCGTAATTTATTTGGTACTGGAAAAGAGCTCTCTTTTGCTCTTGAAAAAAGTCAATACGTATTTTCTACTGATTTAGAGTTTGTTGAAAATAATTTTAATGATTCTGATACGTCACTAGGTGTAGACGTATTTTACGAAAAACAAGATAAGCCAAACACTACTTTTGATAGTTGCGATATGGGATTTTTTACAAAGTTATCATATAAAGTCACAGAGAACTTAACTAATTCCCTTCGCTATTCTTATAAGTATAATCATATACACATGGATAATAAGGGTGGACAAGACACCGATATCTCTGAAATAATACTGGACCGAAAAGGTGAACATCAGATTTCATCAGTGGGATACACGTTGGCATATAATAAACTGGATAACCTCTATACTCCAAAAGAAGGGTATTTACTGCGCTTAAGTCAGGATATTTCAGGATTGGGAGGAAACGTGAATTTCCTAAAATCTGAATTCTTATCTTTTTATACGCACCCTATATTAAGCAAAATTGACGATGATATAACGCTACGCTTTAAGATGGCGGCAGGTCATATTTTTTCTTATACTGATGAAAATCTAAACATTGGCCAGCACTTTTTTAAAGGGGGTAATGAGATTAGAGGGTTTGACCTTTCCGGTATTGGACCAAGAGCAGAAGACAAAAATAAAAGCTCATTAGGAGGCAAAACTTATTTTAATCTAACACAGCAAGTGGATTTTCCTCTACCAAAACTATATGACTATGCTGGTATCAAAGGCTCACTATTTGTTGACTATGCAACACTTTTTGGCTTAGATGATAAAAATAAGAAGTATGAAGGGAAATACTACGATAGCAAGCTTGTGAGAGTGTCACCAGGTTTTGGCTTTTCAATGCTTTCTCTTTTTGGTAGACTTAGATTGGATTTCGGGTTTCCTTTAGTAAAGGAATCTTATGATATAATACCATCACCAAATGTTAAGTTTTCTATTGAAGCGGGGATTTGAATGAAATATATACAGTTATTTATATCAGTTATTGCCTTAATTATTTCCTTATTTGTGGGGTATAAGTTTGTAGGATATCAACCTCAGAACACAAAAGCTGCAATTATCGATAGTGACAAAGTCATCAATGAATCTCTTGCTCTGCAAAATATACAACAACAAATAAAGGAGCAGAATTCTAGATTACAACAAGAATTTGAAAGTGAGTTAGAAAAACTTAAGCCATCAAAAGAAGAATTTGAACTTTTGTCAGAAGAAGCAAAAAAAGAAAAGACAGAACAGTTTAATAAGCACACTGTAAATACTAGAGATAATTACGCTAAAAAAATGTTACATTTAGAAGAAAGCTATAGAGACGCAGTAGAGAGTGTTTTTAACAAGATAAAAGAAGTCGCTAAAAAAACGGCAGAAAAAAATAACATAGATTTGGTACTATTTATTTCAAAAAAGAACCAAGTTTTATACTCCATGGATGAAGTTGATTTATCAGATGTGGTATTAAACAATATAAACAAGGAAATACCTGAATTTGCTTTAAAAGGCATTGAGTAGGCTTATGCAATTTAATATCAGTGATATTATAAAAATATTACCCCATTCTTATCCGTTTCTCTTAGTAGATAGGGTTATAGAGTGTGATCCTGGTAAAAGTATAAAAGCAATCAAAAATGTGACTTTCAATGAGCCATTTTTTATTGGCCATTTCCCTGGTCATCCAATAATGCCAGGAGTCTTGATAATTGAATCTCTAGCTCAGGCATCTGCTATATGTGTTCTAGGTAAAGAAACAATAGAAAATAAAGTTGTTTACTTGAGATCCATTGAAAATGCAAAATTCAGAAAGCTAGTTACTCCAGGGGACACATTGATTCTTCAAGCTAACATTCAAAGTGTGTGTTTAGGTGTACACAAATTTAGGTGTATTGCATCTGTTAGCGAAGAAAAAGTTGCAGAAGCAACAATCTCAGCAGTATTGCAAAATAAATAAAATCTTCATCTGTAAGAAACAGCATGTACACTGTATAGTATAGCAATGAAGCTGAATTTCAACATCTCATTTTCTAATCTATATACTCGAAATGGATTAATAAAATTAGATGAGACATTTTTGAATTATATCAAATCATGTGATGAGAGCTTGTTTTGTTCATTAATTGAAGCAAGAGAAAAAGCAGCTTCTTCTTCGATGTCATCCCAGTGTCACCTCCCATCATCCCAGTGTCACCCCCCGTCATCCCAGTGCTTGACACTGGGATCTAGAAAACAAGAAGGACGGTCAGCTACTTGGATGACAGATAGTCAGTTAATAGTAGACCTCTCATATTTACTTGATGAATTTATTGCAAAACTTTTCAATGTTGAAAAAGAAATAGAGGAGCTAAAGAAAAAGCACAACGACTTTGCTGTAATATATAAGTGCAAAAGATTATTTGTCCAACGCTATGCATTGAAGAAATACACTAATGTGGCGAATATAGATATTACTAACAAACTAAGTCATTTTCTCACTTTGCCAACAACAGAAAAAAATTTTGCTGAGCAGGTGATGCATTGGTTTGAAGATAAAGAAAATCACAAAGAAGAAATAGAACTTGCAGCACAATATGCAGTGTGGAGAGTAAAAAATAAACAGAGTATATTATTCAGTATTCATAAAAAAATCGACCACGAAAACCTCATACCATTTTCTAAAAAAGAAGTGGACAAAGTTGAAGTGCTGTATTCAAATGAAGTAAAAAGACGATACGGTTTTGATCTAACAAGCAAAAAGGTGAGTTTGAATAAAGCACTAGATAATGCTCACTACTGCATATTTTGTCATAAGCAAAGTAAGGACAGCTGCTCAAAGGGGCTAATTAATAACGACAATACTTTTAAACAATCTCCACTAAAAGTTGAACTGCACGGCTGCCCACTAGAGCAGAAAATATCAGAAATGAATCTGGTGAAAAGCGAAGGGTACAGCATAGCAAGTCTTGCAATTGTGATGATAGATAACCCGTTATGTGCAGCTACTGGACACAGAATATGCAATGACTGCATGAATTCGTGCATATATCAAAAACAAGAACCCGTAAATGTGCCAGCAATTGAAACAAGGATTCTGGATGATGTGCTCAGTTTACCGTACGGATTTGAAATATATTCTCTGCTCAGCCGTTGGAATCCTTTAAATTTTCAGCGTTCATTGCCAAGAGAAAACACCGGAAAAAACATTCTAATTGTAGGCCTTGGTCCTGCTGGTTTTAATTTAGCTCATCATTTGTTGAACGATGGGCATAACGTTATCACCATTGATGGACTAAAGATTGAACCTTTGATCGATAATTTCCAGCTAATTAAAGATTTCAAACACGAAAAATTGAGTGAACGCACGGCAGGAGGGTTTGGTGGGGTGGCAGAATATGGTATTACTTCTCGGTGGGATAAGAATTACTTAAAGATTATTAGATTACTGCTGGAAAGACGTGAGCATTTCGCACTTTATGGAGGCATTCGTTTTGGTGGCACGATTAATGTTGATGACGCGTTCAACTCGGGTTTTGATCACATCGCCCTAGCACTTGGCTCTGGCAAGCCACGAATGATCAAAATAAAGAATATACTAGCTCGTGGAGTGCGTATGGCATCTGACTTTCTTATGTCGTTACAACTGACTGGCGCTCTTAAATTTGATTCTATAGCAAATCTGCAAGTTCGTATGCCGATAGTTGTAATAGGGGCTGGGCTTACTGCGATTGACACTGCCACTGAAGCTTTAGCGTATTATCCAATTCAAGTAGAAAAATTTCTTCTTCGTTATGAGATATTAGTTGATAAGTATGGAAAGGACTGTGTTGAAAAAGATTGGACAGAAGAAGAGCGCGAAATTGCGAATGAGTTTATATCGCACGCACAATTGATCCGAGAAAAGCAAAAGTTAGCAAAAAAAGAGAATAGAGAAATAAAAATATTAGAGTTAATGCAGAGTCTTGGGGGAGTGAAAGTTGTATATAGAAAAGAGCTGAAAGACTCGCCAAGTTATCGATTAAATAGCGAAGAGGTGCAAAACGCATTATCAGAAGGGATTTACTTTATTGAAAACTTAGAGCCAGTTGAAGTTGTGACAGATAAATATAACCATGCTGAGTCAATAAAACTGATAGACACAAAATCCGGCGAAATCAAACGTATAAAAGCACGTTCTATTTTTATAGCAGCAGGTACTGAGCCAAATACAGTTATTGCAACAGAAGATAAAAAGCATTTTAAATTAAGTAATGGGTATTTTACTCATTTGAATTCATCAGGAAAAGCAATAGATCCAATATTTTCTCCTAAAATGCAAAATAAAGATAGAATATTAGTGTATAAGCAAGGCAATAAAACAATCAGCTTTTTTGGTGATCTTCACCCTTCGTATAGTGGCAGCGTCGTGAAAGCTATGGCAAGTGCTAAGAACGGCTACCCTATTATTTCTCAGCTTTTGAGTGGAGTTAATAGCTTCGTTTCTGTCATTCCAGTGTGTGATGTTGTGGGCCAGAAAAAAAATGCGTGGTCAAGTGTTGAAGACCTGGCTAATAAAGAATTATTTAATAGAATCAAAGAGCAATTCACTGCAAAGGTTATAAAAGTTCAATATTTAACAGACAAAGTTGTGGAAATAGTGATCAAAGCACCACTTGCGGCAAAGAATTTTAAGCCTGGGCAATTCTTTAGATTGCAAAATTTTGAAACCAATGGCAGAAAAGCCAATAATACAAACCTTGCTATGGAAGGTATAGCCGTAACCGGCACTGAAGTAGACAAAAAAAAAGGAATTATTTCCACTATTGTGCTGGAAATCGGCGGCTCCACTAATTTATGCAGACACTTAAGAGAAGGCGAGCAAATAATTCTTATGGGCCCAACTGGCAGCCCAACTGAGGTTTACTAAGTCTCAATATTAAAGTGATGCCAAATTTTATTTCAAAAAGTAAATAATTTACTAACGCTCGTGCACAAATTAAAAATAAATTATGCACGAGTGTAGCATTGTGAATGAAGAATGCTATATTAAAGCTTACCTCACTATTAAAGCTATCGGTCAGATTAGATTAAAAACCTAATCTGACCGGTTTCTCTATAACCCTCTAAACCCTGATATAATTATATGATAATTAGTTTAATTAGTGGTTAATATGCAAATTGATTTTATTCATATATTGAGATAGCATAAACCATATTGGTTTTAATTATTGTGCAACTTTATAAATCGTCACTGTTACTTCTACTGACTGTATTAATAGTTATAGTCCTAAAATTACCTGAAAATTTGAGCATTGCAGTAAATTGGTCTCTCCCAATTCTAGATTTTGATTTATCTTTTCGTACCATACTAATATCTTTTTTATCAGTTGCATTTTTAGCTGTTCTACCAGCACAAAATTTGACTTTTTCAGAGATGCTATCTTTTGCTGCTTACACTATTAGTTCACTTTATGCAGTTTTATCTGAACATATGATATTGGTTATAATATTCTGTGAATTAATGACCGTCAGTGCATTTTTTACTATCGCAGCTGGCTGTAGAGATAGTGAACCTGCAATAAGGTACACTTGTGTACACTTTTTCGTTGGAGTTATATTAATAGCAGGATTGGCACTTCAAAGCACTAACCTGATAATTTTGGGTTTATTGATAAACTGCGCTTGTTTTCCTTTTTCATTTTGGGTTGTTGATGCATATCCTGCTGCATCGCTACATGGCACCACATATCTCTCTTTATTTACCACTAAAGTCTCTTTTTTAGTGATGCTTTTACACACTTATAACCTATGGCAAGATTGTACTGAAATATTAGCGCTTGTAGGCGCCATCACCGCAATTTACAGCATTATATTTGCTTCTCTTGAGCAAAATATTCGCAGATTTTTATGCTATAACGTTGTAGGACAAATGGGCTTGCTGATTATTGCAGGAAGTTTGCTCAGTCCTTCGGAAAAAGCAATACCAATTTTGATACTGCATATAATCTTCTCTCTTGTTTATCAATCATTATTGTTTGTGGTCAGTAATTCGATTATTTCACAAACAAAAACAATTAGTTTTAATGGAGTGGGTAAACTGATGTCAATGGAAGGCATGTGTGCTATAATCGCAATACTTACAATGGCTGCATTTCCTGGAACCGTTGGATTTATCAGTAAATCATATATCACAGCTGAAATTGAAATGAACACTGTTGCCTTAAAAGGGTATAAAAATTTATATAAGCTTCTAAATTTGCTGCTTCATTTAAGCGTGGGGCTAAAGTTTCTTTATTACTTATTTATTGCAAAAAGTAAGTCAAAACCTTTAGCAGAGAGAGGAGGCAAAATGACTATGATTATTTTAGCATTTATATGCGTAATCGCTGGCAATCCTTACTTACCTATTTACAACAAACCTTCGATTTTCGATTTTGTGTACAACACAAAAAATATTTTGTCGCAATTTAATTTGTTACTATGTACCACTTTATTGTTTATTCCTTTACGCAAGTTATTTTACCCGAGAGTAAATTTTAAAATGGATGTTGATTGGATTTTTAGAACTTTCATATCCTATATTGTCTTGTTGTTCAATCAGTTAGTCTCTAAAACTAGAGAAATGTTTGCCAGCGTAGTGCAAAACTTGACTAATCCACTTACTGGTTTATACTTTAATAATATTACTAAACTTAAAGAAGTGCTGGGTTATAACTCAGTGAGTTTTGTTTCAGCTTCTTCTCTCTTTTTAATGAGTATTCTACTAATGCTATTATGTTTAAATCGTTAACTGAAAGTTTAAATTCTGTATTTAGTAAACTGAGAGGAAAGTCAATCATTTCTGAAGATGATTTTAATCTTGCCATGCGTGAAATACGTATAGCTTTAATTGAAGCTGACGTTTCACTTGAAGTTGCAAAAAAATTCATCAACGACATTAAAGATAAAGTGATTGGGGAAAAAGTCATAAAAAGTGTTTCTCCAGCACAAATGATAATTAAAATTGTGCAGGATAATTTAGTTGCAGTTCTCGGATCAGAGAAAAGTGACTTAAATCTAGCAGTTAAATCCCCTGCTGTGATTATGATGGTGGGCTTACAAGGTGCAGGTAAAACAACTACCTCAGGAAAGCTTGCTTTAAAACTAAAAAAGCAAAAGAAAAAAGTGATGCTTGCCTCTTTAGACATTTATAGGCCTGCTGCCCAGAAACAACTTGAGGTGCTGGGTAAACAAACAGACGTACAAACTTTATCTATAGTAATAAATGAAGGGCCTATTGCAATTACAAAAAGGGCACTAGCAGCAGCAAAGAACGATAATTATGATGTATTAATACTAGACACCGCAGGCAGGCTTCATATTGACAATAATATGATGAATGAGTTGAAAGCCGTAAAGGAAATAGCTTCACCTGCAGAAGTTATTTTAGTAGCCGACGCAATGATAGGCCAGGATGCGGTCAACATTGCCAAATCATTCAATGAGGTAATAGGTGTAACCGGCATTATTCTCACCCGTGTTGATGGTGATGCACGTGGTGGTGCTGCTCTTTCTATGAAAATGATCGCCGATTGTCCAATTAAATTTATTGCTTGTGGTGAAAAATTAAGTGACCTCGATGATTTTTATCCCGATAGAATTGCAAAAAGGATACTTAGCATGGGTGATGTTGTATCATTGGTTGAAAAAGCTGCTGAGATTGTTGGTCAGGAAGAAATTGATAAGTTACAAAAGAAAGTAAAAAAGGGTAAATTCGACCTAAACGACCTAGTGGGAATGTTAAAAACTCTGAGTAAAATGGATGGCATTAGCAACATAATGAAATTCATCCCTAGTTCATTCACAAAAAAGCTAAGTAGCAGTGTGCCAGATGACAATAAAGTGAAAAAATATATAGCCATCATAAACTCAATGACCGAAAAAGAAAGGCAAAATCCAGATATTTTAAATGGCAAAAGAAGACTTAGAATTTCTAAGGGGTCCGGAACAAGTGTAACTGACGTTAATCTTCTGATTAAGCAGTATAATCAAATGAGCTCTATGGTAAATAAGTTCAGTAAAGTTGACCATAGTAAACTCAAAGAATCTGATTTGATGGATATGCTAAGCAGAAAGTAAGTCAGCAGGTAGTGGAATGAGACAAATCATCAGTAAACCTTTAGCTATATCAAAAGCGGCTTAGGTCTCGCAAAAAAATTTACAGCTTCTTGCTAGCCAAGAAATTTATTATTAATTTTAAGAAATACTATAGCTGACCCAAGCAACACGTCATACCGCGATTCATTTCATAACTGTACGAACATTGTAGTGTGGGCCACCAGTGGGGTGTCATCCGAGTAGCTTGACTACTTGGATCCAGAAAAAAGAATGGTGTCATGCAAGTAGCCTCCTTCTCCTGTCATCCCAGCGCCCAGAGGTGTCATCCGAGTAGCTTGACTACTTGGATCCAGGAAAAAGAATGGTGTCATGCAAGTAGCTGACACTGGTCTCCATCCAAAAGGGTGTCATCCCAGTGCTTGACACTGGGATCCAGGAAACTTAATTGCAAGTAATGCATTGGGTTTGGTGAGTATGGGTTTTGCGTTATAGAATGAAGCACTTTTTGTGAATTTGTAAAGAAAACTGGATCCCAGTGTCAAGCACTGGGATGACATCATCCTTTTTTTGGATTCCAGACTGGAATGACAGCAGTCCTACGTCATACCGCGATTCATTCGCGGTATCTCTAGATCCCGCTAACAAGCAGCGGGATGACGGTTGTCGTTTAGCTACAAACATTAAGAAATTTACCAAACGAAAAAAAAGGCAAAAGAAGCCCCGTGGTGGTTGGCTATTTACTATGTACTAAAATATCGGCGTTTTTTTTATTCTAAAACGCTTGATTAAGAGCGATTTAGCTGCTTTTAACTTGCAACTAACCTACACCGCAAGTGTTTAAGAAATTTACTAAGCAGGAAAAAAGGCAAAGAAACCCCGTAGTAGCTAGCATTCAAATTCTCCCTTGTCAATTTGACGTTTTTTGCTGTCTTAAACGCTTTGTAAGCGCGTTTCGGCTTATATAGGTAAAAACCCAGAAATTTTTAAAGACATGCGATGCACGTAGTGCGAAAAATTAAACATGAGACGCCAAATACCCTAAGTTTTTTGTCATTAACCTGCACAGATTGCGAAGATAAATAAATAGCTTCAGTTTCATGATAAGGGGGCTGGCGGAGTTTGTCAAGTAAGTTTTTTCGTTTCTATTGTAATGACAGTTATGGCCTGTGCAAGAAATCTATTGATTTACAGCAGGTTCTTTGTTACAGTCCACAGTTATGCAAAGAAACTTAAAGCCTCATGAGTTTATTTACAGCCAGTGTTTTACATAATTTGGAGCTGTATAGCTGAGTATTGTATATGATAATATTAATAACAAACGATGATGGTTTTGGAAGTGAAGGAATAAAATTACTCAAAGAGGTTGCACGGAATTTTGCGTCAGAAATATGGATAGTGGCACCAGATACTGATAGAAGCGGAGCTGCAAGATCTCTTGATTATCCAGTGAAACAATCTATTGGAATAAAACAACATAGTGAAAGGGAATTTAGTGTGTCTGGTACTCCTGCAGATTGTGTCATTATTGCGCTAAATAAAGTTATGAATAAAAAACCAGACTTAATATTGTCCGGAGTAAATATTGGATCAAATGTCGGGGACGATATTTGTTATTCAGGAACAATTGGTGCTGTAATGGAAGGTGCTGCAAGATCTATACCTTCTATTGCGCTGAGCCAAGTTTATCATGATAAAATAGACTGGCACAATACAAAGGTTTTTGCACCAAAGGTTATTGCCAAGCTAGTTAAGGTTGGTTGGCCTAAAAACATAGTGATGAGTGTAAATTTTCCTGCTACGGAAAAAGTAAAAGGAGTAGAATTTGCTGAACAAGGTGAATATAACATTGATGGGGATTTTACTTTTACTGAAAATTCGAATGGCTCTTTTAGCTTAAATTGGTCTCGAGAGCACTCAGGCAGTGGTAGTGTAAATAAAATAAAAGAAGGATTTATTACTATTACACCGGTAAAATTAGATTTTACAGATTATGATACATTGAATGCTATGAAAAATTCTTACGCAGACGAATTTTCTTCTATAGCTGACTGAAAAAAACATTTGCATTGTTCCTAATAGATGTTTTCTATTGTATTATCGCGAGCAATTATTTTTTCTTCACCTGTATCCATGTTTTTAATCTTTAAAGTTTTACTACTCAATTCTTCATCACCAAAAATTAAAGCAGCTTTAGCATTTGCTTGATTTGCTTTTTTCATTCGGGTTCTGAGCGTTCCGCTATATTCATAGATTACATATAAACCATTTCTGCGCAATTCATTTGCAAGTGTTAAAGCATGTTTTTCAACCTCTCTACCGATTGGAATTAGGTAAATAGGTCGCTCTTCTTTCGGAGAATAATTGATTAACTCCATTATGCGCTCAATACCCCCTGCAAATCCTATTGCTGGAGTGTGTTTTCCACCTACTGAAGATACTAAATTATCGTATCTTCCACCGGCAAAAACTGCCCCTTGTGCACCTAAATCCTCTGTAACAAATTCAAACACTGTGTGGCAATAATAATCCAAACCTCGAACTAGTTTATTGTTTACGGTATAAGGTATATCAAGAATTGTTAATCCATTTAGTATTTGTTCAAAGAAATCTGAGGACTCTTTCGTATAATAATTGCTGATTTTAGGCGCATCAGAAATTATTGATTTATCTTTCTCATCCTTGGAATCCAGTATTCTGAGTGGATTTTTGATCAACCTATTTTTGCTATCTTCTGATAGATCATTTTGATACTTTGTAAAGTATAAGATCAAAGCTTCTCTATACTTAGTTATTGTTTCACCATCACCTAAAGAGTTGATCTCCAGCTTTACATTTTTATTGATGCCAAATTCAGTTAGTAAGTGCTGAGCGAGTGATATCAATTCAATATCAGCTTTTGGATCTTCTATGCCAAAAACCTCAAAATTTATCTGATGAAATTGCCTTTGTCTTCCCTTTTGCGGTCTTTCATAGCGAAATGCAGGTCCTGTTGAGAATAATTTTATCGGTGTTTGCAGTTTTTTTTCAATGAGTAGCCTGACAATCGCTGCAGTGAACTCAGGACGTAAAGTTATGCTCTTTCCCCCTTTATCATTGAAGCTATACATCTCTTTAGTGATGATGTCTGAGCTATCACCTAAGGTTTTTGTAAAAACCTCCGTGTACTCAAATATTGGAGTTTGGGCGGGCAAAAAGCCGTATAAACTTGAGATTCTGTTTGCTGTTTGCTCTATGTATTTAAACTTGTACCATTCATCAAACAGGAGATCTTTTGTTCCTCTAACCGTTTGATTAGTCATAGTGTGGTCTCTATACCTGCAACCTCTGGTATGTGGTAGCTCAGCATATTCTGCACTCCTTGCTTTAAAGTAATTGCAGCACTTGGGCATCCAGAGCAAGCTCCTTGCAACTCAACATAAACTATTCCATCTTTATAGCCACGAAATTTGATATCGCCACCATCTTGAGCAACTGCAGGTTTGATATGACTTTCCATCAATTCTTTTATTCTATTTACAATTTCTATATCATTTTTATCAAAAAATTCTTCATCTGGATCATTCACTTCTTCTTTATCTAGCGCTTTTCCACCTGAAGTAAAGTGATCCATGATTGTAGTTAAAATTTCTACTTTTAATGTATCCCAATTAATTCCACCCAATTTTGTTACTGAAATAAAATCATGACCAAAAAACACTCTTACCACATGTTCTATTTGAAAAAGATTTGCTGCTAACTTGGAGTTTTTTATTTCATCTGCATTTGAAAAATCAGCCGTTTCTCCTTCGTTTAGAATTGCAAATCCAGGGAGAAATTTCAGTGTATTTGGATTTGGTGTTTCTTCAATCTGGATGAACATGTTATTTACCATGACGATTATAATTGTTACTATTTAATCATAAAATGATAAAAAAATATACATGTCATTCATCTTTTTTCTTTTTTTAGTATTCATAGTAATTATATTTATTTTGCCTAGCGTTGTTGTATTTTTTCTTTTCCTGACAAAAAAAAATAACATAAGTTTCATGATGAACTCTATATTGAGTAAGTTTTTGAACGAATTTAATAGCAGTAGAAGTTATACTGAAAATTACACTGGTGACAACATATCCAAAGATGAAGCATTAAAGATACTGGGGCTGAATCCTGAAGCAAGTCAAAATGAAATCAATAAAGCATATCAAAATTTAATGAAATTAGTTCACCCAGATAAGGGAGGCTCGGAATATTTTGCACAAAAATTAAACGCAGCACGTGATAGGTTGCTGAAAAAATGATCTTAAAAAAAGTTTTCGTTTAACAAATTTCTTCCTTTGCTTTTTCTAAATACTCCAATATTGCTTCATGTAGCGCAGTCCATGTTATCTGTTCTTCCAGGGAAGGTATAAATTCTTGTCTCCAAGCATTCTTAAACTCCTGAAACCACTGTTTTTCAAAACCCTGAAATTCTAAAGAAATATCTACTTTAAAGCTATCAATTAAACTGGAAACTTCTGCAGCTTTAGAGCTATCTAGTGATTTTAAAGATAACACTCCACTCTTTAAAATGTCTAACTCTTCCAATACATTAAGCTTAAATAGTTCATAGAGTGAAGACCATATGCGATATCTTAAATAAGAATCATAGTATAACTTAATTTTGTACATTAAAGTGGTAGATGCATCAGGAGAAATGTTATTCTCATATTGTGCAAGAGAAGATAATAAATTCTCATAATCTACTTTGCTTAAACATGGTTGTAGAGTCGATTTAATTTTTTCACTAAAGGTTAGATAACTAGAAGAAATGCCATGACTATATTTACTAAAGAATTCAGGAAATATATCTGCTTGTTCTAATTTAAGAGGTAAATCTTTTCTAATTTCTCTTGGTAAATTATGTATTGAAAACTGATAAATAACCCATACAAAATTCTCATCAAACTCATCTGAGTAATCAGCATTATTATCAGGAAAAATTACATTACCTTTCTTATCATTCCAAGGTAATATCTTATAGAAAAATCTGTTCAGCCTTTGTTTTAATTTCAAAATACCTTCATTTCTATCACCTGCTTTATACAATATTTCGCCCATTTGCTGTTTAGCATCTTTAGGGTTTATTCTGTCACTTATGTGCAATCCAATTCCATTTTTCTCTAATAACTCCCAATCAAACAATTTGTGTGGATCTGGTTTACGCATTGTATAGCCAAGCTCTGGATCATGCACTATAGTTCCTATTTCAGAATGACTAAATATCATATCCCTTTTAATTTTAAAACGCTCCATAAGATATAAAATCAGCTCTTTAACGGACCTCATTTGCTCTTCCGGAAAAGGCTCAAGTCCTGTGTTTACAATTTCAATACCTACAGAATAATTGTTAAGCTTCTGCAGCTCTTCAAGCTTGCTATTTATCTTAACTCTTGCATAACTAATACCAGCATGCCATGCTTCTTTCTCTAATGGAACCATTAAGGTAACGCTGCCGTCCCTATCGACAATAAAATGAACTGACAATCCTCTAGCATTCAGCGTATCTTTTGTACCTTTTAATGTTGATGTTTCAGTATGGTGAACTATAACCATTAACACTTTTTCACCGGCTCTATCAACATAATTTAAAGCTGAAGTTGGATCTAAAAATAACAAATCCTGATCTTTCAATAATGGTAATTTTTCTTGTAAATCTTGGAAATCATTCTCGATACTGCTTGAACTGGATACTTGCCCAGATATGAGAAATGCTGAGACAGTAATCAGTAAAACTAATAAATATTTGTTGATTTTAGATAGTTGGATTTTCATACCATCTTCATAAACACTTTGTAGATAACTTTTCATTATATAGTTAGAGTAGTGTTGTTGAATAAATTTACAAGACAAAATCATACTAGTCCAGTAATAGTAACATGTCCAAAGATAAAGCATTTAAAATACTGGGATTAAATCCACAACTGTACGAACATTACAATTTGAGCCTACCAGAAGGATGTCATCCCAGTGCCCAGACACTGGGATCCAGGAATTTTGATTGGGCACTAAGTTGGTAAGCATAAAAGTGGCTGATCTTATGTTAAAACACAATGTTCTTGATGAGATTACGGCAAGGCTGGATTCCAGACTGGAATGACACCATTTGCTGTGCAGTTTACCTTCAAGAATGAATGTTCGTACAGTTGTGGATTAAATCCTGAAGCAAGTCAAAATGAAGTCAATAAAGCATATCAAAATTTAATGAAATTAGTTCACCCAGATATAAGGAGGCTCAGAGTATTTTGCACAGAAATTAAACGCAGCACGTGATAGGTTGCTGAAGAGGTAATTAATATTGCTTTAAAGTTTTTATTTGTGCGTAAAGGATAAGTTGCTACAATAAAAAAATAAGATAAAAGTAGCAATGGACATGTGTTCAGAAAGGTTTAAGTTATGCAGGAAGATAACAAAAAAGAAACAATAAAAGAAGAAAAAGGCATATTAGGATGGATAGAATATAGATTGCCTATATTTTCTTTTCTAAGACACACTGCTTCTTACCAAGTGCCAAAAAACTTAAATTATGCTTGGAACTTTGGCTCTTTGGCTGGTATAGCGCTGATTTTACAAATAATAACAGGTATATTTCTTGCTATGCACTACACTCCGCATGTTGATTATGCGTTTAATAGTGTAGAGCGCATAATGCGAGATGTGAATTACGGGTGGTTAATACGCTACACTCACGCTGTTGGAGCATCGCTCTTCTTTATGGTAGTCTATGTTCATATAATGCGTGGATTATATTACGGATCTTATAAAAGACCGAGAGAGATGGTGTGGTTTATTGGAATATTTATATTTTTTGCAATGATGGCAACTGCCTTTATGGGATATGTATTGCCTTGGGGACAAATGAGTTTCTGGGGTGCAACAGTTATAACCAACTTATTTTCTGCTATACCTTTAATTGGCAATAAAATAGTTATATGGTTATGGGGTGGTTTTTCAGTGGATAACCCAACACTTAACCGTTTTTTCGCTCTGCATTATCTTCTGCCTTTTGTTATTATTGCTTTAGCTATGCTTCATGTGATAGCTCTGCATAGGTTTGGCTCTGGTAACCCAAGTGGAGTGGAGGTAAAATCAGATAAGGATACCATCCCTCTCTATCCTTATTATATAGTCAAGGATTGCATAACTTTTGGTCTGTTTTTTGTAGTTTTGTTCGCATTTGTTTTCTATGCTCCCAATTATCTTGGGCATCCAGACAATTATATAGAAGCTGATTCTATGGTCACTCCGGTACATATAGTGCCAGAGTGGTATTTTTTACCTTTTTATGCAATGCTACGTTCAATTCCAGATAAACTTACTGGTGTGCTTACCATGTTTGCGTCTATTTTAGTGTGGTTTTTGTTACCTTGGCTTGATAAATCAAAAGTTAAAAGTGGTGCTTATCGCCCGGTGTTTAAGAAATTTTTTTGGGTTTTTGCAATAAATTTTGTACTTCTTGCCTGGCTTGGAGGACAAGAGGTAAAAGAGCCTTACATCACTATGAGTAGGCTATCTACTCTTTATTACTTTGCATACTTTGTGATAGTTTTACCACTGCTTAGTAAGTATGAAAAGCCAAAAGAACCACCAAAAACCTTAAGTGATTCTGTGCCGGAGATGAGGTGATGTCAATTCAAAGCAGATCTCTTACAAAATTCTCTGTCATCCCAGAACTCTCTTCTGTCATCCCAGAGCCCTCTTCTTTCACCCCAGAGCTCTCTTCTGTCATCCCAGAGCCCTCTTTTGTCATCCCAGTGCTTGACACTGGGATCCAGAAAAAAAATAAATGGATTCCAGCATCATGTACACAATTGTATGAACGTTGTATACAACACACAGTGTCATTCCACTATCTTCCGTTGTCATCCCAGTGCTTGACACTGGGATCCAGGTATAAAAATACTTACAAATCATGCAATGGACAACAGATTCTAGGAGTGCATGATAACCATAATGTCAGTGATGAAATAAGCTGGATTCCAGTGTCAGCTACTTGCATGACATCAATTCGAAATTTACTAAAACAGTGGTTATGCATGGGATCTAATGTATTTGCAATCTTCTGCATGTTATTTCTATCTAGTCTTATATCTGCAGAAGAATTTAAATCATCACCAAATAAGAAAATAGACTGGAAATTTGATGGAATTGTCGGATCTTTCGATAGAGAGTCAATTCAGCGTGGCTATAAAGTGTATAAAGAAGTCTGTGCTGCTTGTCATTCAATAAATAGGGTAGCATTTCGTAATTTGCAAGATGTCGGTTTTTCTGAAGAAGATGTAAAACAAATAGCAGCTTCTTATCAAGTTAAAGATGGTCCGAATGATTTGGGTGAAATGTTTGACAGACCTGGAGTACCTTCGGATTATTTTATTGCGCCTTTTGATACAAAAGAAGCAGCTGCAGCAAGCAACAATGGTGCAGTCCCACCAGACTTATCATTAATTATTAAAGCAAGGCATGATGGTGCAAATTATGTCTATTCATTGTTAACAGGCTATCAAAACGGCGAACACGATGAAAATGATTTATATTTTAATTCGTATTTTCCAACAGGCAGATTAGCTATGGCGCCACCACTTTCTGAAGGAATGGTGGAATATGATGGTGCAAGGCAAGCCACAGTTGAAAATATGGCGTATGATGTGATAAATTTTTTACAATGGGCAGCAGAGCCAGAATTAGAGCGCCGGCATAAACTTGGATTAAAAGTAGTGGCGTATTTTATAATTTTAACAGTGTTTTTTATATTAACTAACAACAAAGTTTGGAGCAAGCTCTATAAAAAGAAGTGATAGTCAATTTTGCCTCAAGCACAATGGTTGTCATCCAAGTAGCTAACACTGGTTCCTTTATGACGGTGTCATCCGAGTAGCTGACACTGGGATGGCTTTGTCGCATCGTACCTTATACGGTAATAATTTACGATAAATTCATGTAGCCATTTCGAATTTAGCCATACCAATGTCAGTAAATTTATTAAGCAAATAGCACTTAATGAGCAGTTCTTTTTCACGATTTATAGCTCTTTTCATAGAAGTCCGGATGTGATAAGGATAGATAATGATAAGGAGGTTGAATGCCAGCAGCATATAGTTATGATTTAAGAAAAAAAGCAATGGAGGCGCTAGACGAAGGAGAAAGCAGAGAAGCAGTGGCAGCAAGATTTAAGATTGGACGAACTACTTTATGGGAGTGGCAGCACTGTAGGCTTGACCATAAATTATGTTAAGATAGAAAATGACTATTTTAGATAGAGCTTGATGTAATGCAGTGCGATACAAAATAACGGTAGAATATAATGGTAGTAATTTCTCTGGTTGGCAAAAACAGCAACACTCTGCTAACTCAATCCAGGAGAAGATAGAAAATGCTATATTTAATTTTAGTGGTGAGAAAGTTACTTTGTACTGTGGTGGCAGGACTGATGCAGGAGTTCATGCTTTAGGACAAGTTGCTCATTTTGATATGGAAAAGGAATTTGAGCTTTATAGAATAAGGAATGCAATAAACTATCATTTAAAATCAATTCCTATAGTCGTGCTTAATGCAGAAGTTGTAGATGATGCGTTTCACGCACGGTTTTCAGCAAAAAAAAGATATTACGAATATAGAATAGTTAATCGCTATGCTCCTGCCGCTCTGGAGACGGGTTATGTATGGCAAGTGTTTAGCCCACTTGATGTAAATATTATGCGTGAAGCTGCTAAACATCTACTTGGAAAACATGACCTTTCAAGTTTCCGTTCAAAAGATTGTCAAGCCGCAAATCCGATAAGAACAATTGATGATATCGATATAATACAAAATGGGAATCATATACACATCAAAATATCTGCTATTTCCTTTTTACATAACCAAGTGAGGATTATTGTGGGTACTTTAGTTGAATTTGGAAAAAATAGAACCAATCCGCAAGAAATGCTAAATATATTAAACCAATGCAAAAGAAGTGCCGCTGGAGTTACTGCACCACCTTTTGGCTTATATTTGGTAAAGATAGATTACTAATTTAATAAAAGCTAGTGAAATAAGTGCCATACCGCAACGGTATCTCCAGATTCCGCTAACAAGCAGCGAGATGACGAGTTTAAGTTCTCATTGGCATTACTACATATAATGCACTTGAATCGTCTTCATCAGTGATAATTGTAGCACTATTACCATCGGCTAAGCTAAACTTACATTTATTTTTTATGCAGGATAGAACATCAAGTAAATAACGCGAGTTGAACCCTATTTCTATAGGGGCTTCATTGTAGTCCACTTCTATGGATTCAGTTGCATCACTGCACTCTTGGGAGTTTGAATGCAGAGTTAGCAGCTTTTCTTGTAGTGAGAATTTAATAGATTTTACTTTATCAGATACAACAACGGAAACTCGATCTATAACGTCTGAAAGTTTTTTACTTTCAATAATCATATGCTTATCTTGAGATGCTGGAATAACTGCTTTATAATTTGGAAAAGTTCCATCTATTAATTTTGATATTAGAATATATTCACCGCATGTAAACTTGATTTTTCTGTCTGAGAGTTTTACTTTAATTTCATTACAATCGTCCAATATTTTTAACAGCTCCATAACAGTTTTACGTGGAATGATCACACCAAATTCGCCATTGATGTTCCCAGGCTTTGGCCTCTTTATACATGATAAACGATGGCCATCAGTTGCAACGCAGTACAGAAATTGCTCATCTGTATGTAGATATATTCCATTTAAATTATACCTTGTATCATCTAGTGATACAGCAAATTTTGTTTTAGTTAATAAGTCTATCAGGTCTGTATTTAGTAGAGTAAAATCATGTTTATAATTGTCTTCTTCAAGAGCAGGAAAGCTGCTTGAAACTACATTCGGTAAAGAAAAGTTTGCATTTCCGCAAGACATCAATAATTTTCCTTGGTTGTTTACTTCAAAATTGACATCCAAATCAGCGGGTAACTTCTTCACTATGTCATGTAAAGTATGCGCTGAAATTTTTACTTCTCCTTCTGTTAATACGGTTGCAGCAAGTGAGGCAAACATTGAAATGTCAAGATCAGTTGCCATTAATTTTATGCTGCCGTGTTGTGCTTTGATATTTATACACGCCAAAACATCTATTGCATTACGCCTTTCAACCACTCCACTTACTCTGGATAATGTATTTAAAAGACTTGTGCGGCTCACGCTAAAACGCATCTGCTCGCACACAGAATTTTGCTTTTTGATTTCTGTATCTACACCTGCAACCTCTGACATTGCTAACTCTCAAAAATATATTTTAAATGATATCCACATCCCATATAAAGTAAAGTGCTATTTATATTTCCATTGAAAGAGTAGTCTAGTTTATACTATAGCTGGGTATTCTGTTACAATAATTTACTTTGTATGGCATAAATCATGCATTTTTTGATACGCTTTTTGAAAACCAAGTAGGGAATAAGTATCATCAATGGTCACTGTTTTTGTTTTTCCATTAACTACCATTGATAATCCCTGCTTCATTTTTAGAATGAGATCTTGATCTATTTTTGTATGCTCTGCCCACGCAAAACTTCCCTGTATTATGGGCAGTGTATATTTAATTTTTTTGTCGATATTGAGAGCTACAGGCTCCTTATCATACTGAAAACCAGAGGTAACGCTTACCTCATCTGCTTTTTTATCAACATAACTAACCATTACATACGGCTTGCGATTGGTTGTATAATATTCGCTTTTTTTTTTAGGATAGGATACAATATAACATACTTTCTCTCCATCTTCCAATGCAGTATACACGAGCCAATCTTTATATTTTTCCTTCAATTGTACATCACTAACCGATGCAAAAGCGCCTATCGAAAAAAATATTAGAAATATAAAAAAACTACGCATGCAAACAAAATTTCAAACTTTCAGATTGTATATATTGTTTTACCTTAGCCATCGCCTGCTCAGCCAACTGCCTTATTCTTTCTCTTGAAACACAATATTTTTTACTAAGTTCATCCAGAGTTTGAATGTTTTCAGACAAATATCTACTGATAAAAATGTCTCTTGCCCTTTCGTTGAGGCTCGCTAGTGCATTGTTTAAAATTGTTTCTTTTAATTCTTTTTCTTCATGATTCTGATAGGTTACTTCTTGACTAACCAAGTTACATGGGATCATATCTTGTAGCTCCCTTTTAGAGTCATCACCTATTTTTATGCAATCGTTTAGCGACTGATCCTTACAAGCCATACGGTAATTCATCTGCAGAACGTCTCCTTCGGATACAGAAAGCTCATTAGATATTGCTTTTATTTCTTCATTATTTAAGGTTTCCCTGTTTTTATACTGTAAAATTCTTTTTTTTATTTTACGTAAACTAAAAAATAATCTTCTTTGTGCTTGCGTTGTGCCTATTTTCACAAACGACCAAGATTTCAATATAAAGTCTTTTATTGAAGCTTCAATCCACCACACCGCATAAGTTGAAAAACGAAACCCTAAATCAGGATTAAACTTTTTCACTGCATGCATTAAACCCATATTCCCTTCCATGACCAGGTCCATCAACAATAGTCCATAATTTTTGAATTTCATTGCAATTTTCACTACCAAATTCAAATGGCTGGTAATCAATTTATGAGCAGAAGAAACATCCTTATATTGGTTACAATTTTTTGCTAATCGTACCTCTTCCTCTTGAGACAGCATAGGAAATTTTTGCACCCTAGCAATATATTGCATAAGATTGGTTCTGCTATCGACACATAAGTTTGCCATTGAGGTCAACATAACAACTTAAATTAAAACTTCATGCATATAATATATTGATTTTCCAGCAAAAATTCAAGCTTTGATTTGAAAAAAGTACAAATTTTCCATCTAATTTCTTGGAGACAGTAGGCCGCAGTGTTAGCTAATTGGATAACATTATGTAACTTTAGATGATATTCTATCAATACAATGGTGAACGTTATAGCTTAAACACATAGCAAATAGTGTTATTCCAGTGCCTTGACACTGGAATCCACATTTCTTTTTCTAGATCCCAGTGTCATGCTACTTGGATGACAAGAAAAAACCCACTGGGATAACAAGACTGAGATAAACTAGAAATTAAACGCTACTCCAGCTTCTGCACCAACAGTGCTGTAAAGAACTTTGTATGCGCCTGCATCAGTAACCTGTTTGGTTGAATCTTTAGGATCTGTTTTTTTTCCATCAAAATTAGCACCATAAGAACCGAAATAACGAGCTCCAGCATAAAGCTTGATTTCTGGAGTTACATCATAGCTAACACCAGCTTTTACTTGACCAGCAAAACCAAATTTACTTTTTTGATCATTTATAGGGGTTTTCAAAGGAGTGCTAATATAGGCTGCACCAACACCAACACCAATGTATGGAGTGATAGGCATATCTTCAATTGCTACATCGTAATAAACGTTAACTAGTCCTGAAATTGCTGTTAAATTATCTGCAACTGTATCACCTACTACATCTGCATCTTTATTCAACCATGAGTAAAGCCCTTCAACATCAACTCTAATGTCGTCCATTTTATAGCCAAACGCACCACCACCAGCTATAAAAGATGCTTTTAAGGGACTATCCTTTTCTTTGCCTGTTGCATTTGTAATACCATCAACTTTTGTGAAAAGAGGTAAAAATTCACCATTGTATTGCAAACGAACGTAGTAGCTAGTTTCTTCATCACTTATTGGACCAACAGGATCTGAAAAAGCAGAGTTTGATAAACTTAGCAACGTTGCTAAAGCGGCTGCTGAAAAAAACTTTTTATAATGCATAATTGTCCTCGTAAAAAAATTAAAATTCCACTTTAGCAGTCTAAGTAACAACTAAAGTTAAGTCAAGTGCTAACTTAATAACACAAAATATCTTACATTTTAACTAATTTTTAGGAGAAGACAAAGATTTTATTAATGAATAAATACGACTTTTTTACTCTTGATTTTTTGGTATAGCTAACATAGGTAAGATTTACTATCGAAAGACCTCGTCATTCCGCTGCTTGTTAGCGGATGAGATACCGCGAATGAATCCATAACTACACGAACATTGCAATTTGAGTCTACCAGGAGGGCAATGCCTCTTATTCAAGTACCCTCTTCTTGTCATCCCAGTGCTTGACACTGGGATCCAGGAATTTTATTAAGTTGGTAAGCATAAAAGTAGCCGTTTTATGTTAAAGCACAACGTTCTTGATGAGATTACGGCAAGGCTGGATTCCAGTGTCAAGCACTGGAATGACATCGTTTACTATGTGATATCGTGCCATATTGCAATGTTTGTACAGTTGTGGAATGAATCACGGTATGACGTAGGGCTATGCTAGTATAGGTACATTATATGAAGAAGTACTAGCGTTGGGAATATTAGAAAAAAAATACTTACACTAAAAGAAACTTCAGTAGTAAATTCAAAAAGGAAGTTTAAACCCAGATGGTAAACCCATCATACCTGCAAGATCAGAAGTTGCATTCGCCATATCTTCTTCTGCTTTTTTAACGGCATCATTAAACGCTGCTGTTACTAAATCCTCTACTATATCTTTTTCCTCATTTCTCATAAGTTCTAAGTCTATGTTCACCTTTTTAGCTTTATAGCTACCTATTTTTATGACTTCCACTAATACAGAAACTTTGCCACCACCAGAAATACCTTGAAACTCTTTTCCAACATATTTTTCTTGAGCTTCTGCAAGCTTTTTTTGCATCTCTTGCGCTTGTTTCATTATTTGACTAAAATCCACAACTTACTCCTTATTTTCTATATTAACTACTTTTGCACCTTTAAACGTGTCAAGGATATCCTTAACTGCAGGTGCATAATTTAAATTACTCACTTCCCTGTTTATATAACCTGTATCAACTGCAATAACCCACTCTTGCTGAGTCACCTGGTTTAAGTAATTTTTTAAATCATTGCAAAAATTGCTATCCAACTTAGATACAGCTTTTAATTTTAAATATCCAGGTTTACAATCTATTAATTGTAGATTATTATACAGTTGTTTGTAAAGATAAATTTGGTTACTCCGCCTTAATAGTTGCAAAACTTTGTCAAAATCATAATTTTGTTGCTGTTCATTTCTTACATTACGCGTATTTTCCGGCTGTGCATTCTGCGAAAGAATTTTTTTGACCACCTGTTCCGGAGAAGGCAGATCAGAAAGATAACAGAGGCTAATTAACATCATTTCAGCAGCAACATCGTTGCATGTTGAAGTTTTTATATCTTGAATACCTTTAAGCAACATCTTCCACAATCTCGAAAAAAATATTAAAGATCTCTTTATACTTAAATCTTTTATCCTATTCTTTTCATGCTCTGTAACTGCATTATCAATCTCTTTTGTAATCAAAAAACGGCATACTAACTGAATTGTTTGCAATAGACCTTCAAAAATACTAAGTGGGTTTGCTGTTTTTACCGCCTTGTCAAACACTGATAGAGCTTTCTGTAAATCACCTTCTAATATTGCCCCTAATAGATCGAATATAATATCTTTATCCACTAGGCCAAGTATGTCTGTCACATTTTTAGCGGATATTGCACCATCTTTGCTATATAGCACTGCTTGATTCATCAAAAACAAGGCGTTACGCATTGAATTTCCAGAGTGTCGTGCAATTAATTCTAATGCTCCCTTTTCAATGGAATAACTCTCTTTTTGTGCAACATCATTTAAACGTTCCACTATTTTAGCTACAGGAATGTTGTGTAAATCAAATCTTTGACAACGTGCAATAATAGTTATTGGTATCTTTTTTATTTCCGTAGTTGCTAAAATGAACTTTACACTAGATGGTGGCTCTTCTAGGGTTTTAAGTAATGCGTTAAATGCACTGCTAGATAGCATGTGTACTTCATCTATAATGTAGACTTTGAATTTAGAGCTTATAGGTGAATAGCAAATATCTCCCAGGATTACTTTAATATCGTCAATGCTAGTGTGACTTGCTGCATCGATTTCAATTACATCTGGATGGCTTGAATTTTTTATTGCTAGACAATTTTCACATGATCCGCAAGGTTCAAAAATTGGCCCCAGGGAACAATTCAAACATAAAGCTATTATCCTTGCAGTGGTGGTTTTACCAACTCCACTACTACCAGAGAGCAGTATAGATTGTGGGATTTTGTTTAAAATAAAAGCATTTTCTAATACACGCACTAATATATCTTGACCTACTAGATCTTTGAAGCTACTAGGACGATGTTTTAATGCTATATTCATAGCCTCGGATAAAACAAATAATGAAATAGGTATGCAACCCAAAAAGGTTCTGATATGGCTGCTTCATTTCTGATCTGACCAAATTACAGAGTTTTTGCCTGCATACCTTATAAAATATTATACTTTTTTTTTTATTTAGCAAGGTATATCCTATATTAGCTCTATAATTTGATATGTTAAATTTTTTACAGTGCTATTTTGAAGTAAACAAAAAGTTAGTTGTCATGCAAGTCACTACAAGATTGTCACTCCAATGTTTATTTATGTCATTTCAGCGCTTATTTATGTCATCCCAGTGCCTAGGCATACAGCTGTATGAATGTTGTGATATAAGAGCAATTTTTACCGAAAAGGATGTCATCCCAGTGCTTGACTACTTGGATCCAGAAAACTTAACTGTAAATGAGCGCACTAGGCAATTGTATAACAAGAACTGGATTCCAGTGTCAGCTACTTGCATGACACTACCTGCTACGCAAACTTCTGTGGACTACAAAGAAAGTTCGTACAGTTGTAGGTCAAGCCATAGAGTAACAAAAAAAGGATATTGGTATAACAAAAGAGGAACATTATGATTTTATATCATTTTCCTCTTTGTCCATTTTCACGAAAAGTTAGAGCTTTTCTAAAAGAAAAAAAATTAGGCTGTGATCTAGTGTATGAAAATCCGTGGGAAAAGCGGAATGAATTTATGGAGATCAATCCAACCGGGCAAGTACCAGTGTTAATAGATAATAACTTTGTAATAGCGGATAGTAATGCCATTTGTGAATATATAGAAGAGACTTACAATAGCGACGTCAAATTACTTGGTTCATCCACTATTATTAAGTCTAAAATACGCGCTCTAATCAATTGGTTCGATAACAAATTTTACAATGAAGTTACTAAGTATATTATGAATGAAAAAGTAATTACTAACCGCAGCCCTGACTCTAGATTTCTTCATGCAGCTCAGCATAACCTGCCTTGCCATATGGAATACATCGAACACTTAATTAACAAGAACGTTTGGCTTGCAACTGATAAGTTCACTTTAGCTGATATTACTTTAGCATCGCATATTTCCGTAATGGATTATGTAAGTAGTTTTCCATGGGAAAAAAGTAAAATTTTAAAAGAATGGTACTCCATTGTTAAATCAAAGCCTTGTTTTCGTGAGATATTATTAGAGAGGATTTCTGGTTTAATCCCTCCTAAACATTATGCTGACCTTGATTTTTAACTTATGTTAGCTTTAAAGCTACAGTCATTCCTTCATCAGTTGGAATCAATATAGAGAAATATTTTTTTTCATCTGATAATCTATTATTAAACTCCCTCATGGCATGCCATGATTTTTCTGATACTTCTTTTGGAGGCGATTCTAAAAATACTGTGTTAAACAGTAGAGTGTTATCTGCAACGATTAGCCCATCTTGTTTAATGTATGACTCTGCCCAATCTAAATACTTAGGATAACTACTTTTGTCAGCATCAATAAATATCATGTCAAATGGTGCTTTTGCTGATAATTCATTAATTTTTTCCAGTGCATCGCCTTCTATTAGAGTAATTTTATCACTTAGATTAAAAGCACTAAAATTTTTTTTTGCTATTCTTGAGTGTTGAGGATTATTTTCTATTGTATATATATGACCGTCTTTTAGTAGAGCTTTTGCCATGCAAATCGACGAGTAACCGTATAACGTGCCAATCTCAACAATACTTTTGATTTTTTGGATTTTTATAAATAAACTTAATAGCTTTCCTTCTTCAGGGCCAATTTGAATATGTTGCTTTTTTTCAAGAATACAATATTCTTCTATTTTTTTATATTCTTTTGCAAATAGATTTCTTATGTATGACAATTTTATACTAAAATTATTACGCATATATTATAAATTAGGGAGACTTAATTCATACACAATTTATAAATATAATAATATAGTTTAAAATAATAAAAATATTTATTTTAAGTTATTATTTCATAGTATAAAATTTTAAGTGACAAAAATTATTATATATCGTATTATAGTTAACTAGTATAATAAACAGTCGATTATTATGCTAGAATTAAAGGGATTGTTTATGCGCATTTCTCTTTTTAAAATATAATTTTTATAATCAATTAGAGGGGGTTATATGTCTTATACTATTGCTGGTGAAGTTGAAACGTTAAACAAAAAATCTAACAAGAATGAAGGGGTTATGTTACTACATAATCCAGCTTATCGTGAAAAGTATAAAGAACGTTTTGATGAAGCTCAGAGAAAAGTTATGGATATGGTTCAGTTTTATGATGGGACAATAGTATTAATAGAGAATAAAATCGCTATGTATTACTACACTTGGCACAGTAAAAAAAGAGAGTTTGAGCGTAAAAAACAACAAACAGTAGTGAAAAACAATGACTCAGCATAGAGTCTTTTATATGGTAAGCTACAGTGGTATTACTTCACTATAGCTTTTCCATATAATTTATCTATCACATTAGTGAAGTATTTCAGCTCTTTATACCCTCCATGTTTAACTTTATTATGCTCTATATATGATTTATCATCGTTAAGCTTGATGAAAAATATTGGAGTGGCTGTGATACCAAGTTTATTAATTGCCAGTGATTTATCATTTACGATTTTATCCATTATTTTCTTATCATTAATGCATTGGTTAAATGCATCTTGCTTTAAGTTGCTTAGTGCAGCAATTCTTTGTAGTAAAGTCAAATCACTCAAATTGGAGTAATTCCACGAATCTATTGAGTTAAAAACAGCTTTGTTAAAATTAAAGTAGTCTTCTTGTTTTTCGTAGCAATGACTTAGCATTGCAGCCTTTAGCCCTCTGTAATCCAAAGGAAAATGACGAAATATATATAACATCTTACCTGTGTCTATATATTTCTTTTTTATTTTAGGAAAAACATTCTTATGAAAAAGAGAGCAGTGATAGCAAGTTAATGAAGCATATTCTATCATTAGAATTGGTGCTTTTGGATCTCCTAATAATTTATCATCGGGTAATAGTGATAGTAACTCCTTTGATGTTATTTCATTAGTTTCTTTTTGAATATGTTGGTTAACAACTGCATAAGAATTAACACTTATAAAAATTGATAAAAGCAATAGTCTAAAAATCATTACGATATAAATACTTAACTTACTAAAAAAATTATATATTTATATAAATAATGTCAAGGTAACTTTTGTTTAGCAAGGCTTTCAGCCCTGTCTTTAAATGCAGCAATTATTTTACTTTGTGTATATTTATATACTGAGTTTAATAGGGTTGAAAATGAGTTGGACTTAAACTTAAACTCTATATAAAACTTTACCATGGTTTTATTTTCATCTATGGGAATGAATTGCCATTCATTGTATAGATGTTTAAATATTCCATTTGATGATACAGCTTTTATCCAACTTTCATTTGTTCCACTTGGAGAAAGAGAAGTAACTTCTGATGTGTACCTTCCTTTAATTCCATGAAAAGCTGCGAGGAGATCCACAACCATTTGGTTGTTAATTTTTTCTTTTATATAAACGGCTTTGCACCAAGGAACAAAATCAGGATACCTTTCAACATCAATTACAATTTTGAATACTTCATTAGGCGAACATAGGAAGGTACCTTGTTCTCTGTATTGATGAAGCATAAATTTAGTACCAATCAAAAAAGGATCCGTATCTACCGTCAGCCTTAGTAGATTCCTGAGACCTGAAGTTAAGGTGGGCATCGCATATTAGTTTCCACGAAACCAGCAGAGGCAATTCCCTTCTCTAGAAATTATCGCTCGGGAAATTTAACTTAACTCATAACGTATAGCACAGACCCCTACTTGAATTATAGATGATTTACACAGGGCATGTCTATAGGTATATTAAAGTCAGCGATTATTATTTAATCTTTATTAAATTTTGCATTTTAAGTATTATAGTTTATCTTATGAACATTACTAAAGTTTTAATCATTATTGTTTTTATTGTAATTTCTTCAAGTGCTTATACTAATTGTACAGATCACAAAATTTTTGTGCATACTATGAAGCAACAAGTGGATGGTATATCTACAAAAGGAAATAGAAAAAACCTAGAGCATGTACACGAAAAGCTTCAGGAGGTCATTCAGAATAATGTTAACCTCAAAGGAATATCGCAATTCGTTATAGGGAAACATTGGGCTTTAGTTAAACAAAAAGAAAAAGAAGATTTTTTAAGAGAGTATGAAGTGTATCTTACGCGTTTGTGCGTTAAAATTTTATATAAATACATGCATGATAGTGAAATGATCATAATGAGTACAAAAGCAGTTGACGATGAAACTTGCTTAATTGGTACAAGATTTTCTTACGGTGATGAAGAATTTACAAATATTGATTTCAAAGTTACTAAAAATAACAGTTCTTTCTTGATAAGTGATGTTGTAATGAGTGGAATAAGTATTGCTATTAATCAACGTTCTCAATTTAGTGAAAAAATCGACACACATGGCATAGCAAGTGTGATAGATGAATTAAAATGTAACAACAATCTATGATATATATGCCTCATTGGCCTAAGCCACTTGGTAGCAGGCCGAATGATTTTTCTCTTGATCGCATAAAAGGCTTTCTTAGCAAACTAGATAACCCCGAGAAAAAAATGCCTCCCGCAATTCATATAGCTGGAACTAATGGGAAAGGCTCAACACTAGCATTTATAAGATATATAATGCAAGCAGCAGGGTATAAGGTCCACGCATACACTTCTCCACATTTAGTGAGTTTTAATGAGAGGATAGTGATAGCCGGCAGCTATATCGACGATAATGAATTATATAGCTTGTTAGAAGAATGCCGTGCCGTAATTGCAGAACAACCTATCACTCTGTTTGAAGCTGCAACTATTGCAGCTTTTTTAGCTTTTTCTCGTCATAAAGCCGATATAACTTTAGTTGAAGTGGGTATGGGTGGAAGGCTTGATGCAACAAATGTTATAGATAGTCCGATTTTAACAATCATTACTTCCATTGCCCTTGATCATACAGAATATCTTGGCCCTACTGTAGAAACCATAGCAGGTGAAAAGGCTGGAATAATGAAACCTAATATTCCTTGTGTAATAGCACCACAAAAAAAGTCTATAATGAATACACTAGAATTCCATGCAATAAATAAGAAATCTCCTCTGTATAGAGGAGGCCTTGAATGGAATTGCAAAAAAAAGAACAACAAAATGGTTTTTCAATCAGCTATTCAATCAATAGAATTTCCTTTGCCATCTTTAAAGGGTGATCATCAGGTGATTAATGCAGGCAATGCTATTGCAGCATGTAGTATTTTAAGTGGAAAGTATGAATTTGATATTGGAGAAGAGGATATCACTTCAGGTTTACAGTGCACTTATTGGCCTGGACGGCTAGAGTCTATAAAAGAAGGTAATTTAATTTTCCTACTACCGAAAGATTGGCAATTATTTTTAGATGGTGCACACAATAATGATGGTGCTAGAGTACTATCTCAGTGGGTAAAAGATAATTTTGCTGAAGGTATTTATATGGTTTTTGGTGTTACTAGTAACAGAAATGTGGAAGAGTTCTTAGAGCACTTAAAGCCATATATCAAGCTACTATGTGCGGTTTGTGTTAAGTCTGAACCTAAAGCAACAAATACAAATTTGATTAGGGAAAAAGCCAATAACATAGGAATAAAAGCAGTTGAATGTGAATCAATTGGCGATGCAATATCAAATCACATATTAAAAGCCTCTACCCAAAACGTCAAAACCATACTAATCTGTGGCTCATTGTTCCTAGCTAGAGACTTCGCTATGGAGAATAGCTAACTTTGATGATATTAACTGACCGATGGGGAAATAACTTTGATTGCTCATAGTACTGCTTGGCTTTTCGTTATCGACTTCTATAAACTGATCATCACCTTTAAATTGCTCCTCAATTGAATTTATAGCTGTCTTTTTGAGAATATAATTACTTGCAGCATTTAAAATAGGTGAAGTAACAATTAAAAGCGTGAATGGTAATGAAAGTAATAAGCCGGATAACATCATAGAGTTAGTTATACCAAAGCCGTTGGCAACTAAATCTAATCCCACACCGAAAAACATTAAAGATGTACAGATTGTGTTGCTCAAAATAACTGAATTTTTTAGCCACTTTAATTTAGTCCTATCACTCTTTGAAAAATTTTCGCATTCTTGGTCAAAGTTAAACAATAATAAAATATTAGTCTGATGATTAAACTCTTTCCCATTTCTAGTATAAATGCTCTTAACAGCTAGATTTAAAATAGATCCTGCTAACAAGGGAGCAAGAAAACCTACTGCTATTGGTACATTAGAAGAAATACCATTAATTATTAAAAATGCAATTGATGTGAAGGATACTAAAAGAACTCCTAAGAGATTTGAATAAGAAGAATATTTTACATAAGCAGTTACATTATTGTTAATTGACTGCTGCTTATTATAGAGTTTATTTCTGCACTTATCATCTAAGTATTTTTGCAATTCTTCATAACTGCGACTCCACAACTTACCGCGTAATTCTTTTATTAAATTATTTCTTTTATTGAGACCTTTCTCCAATGGCTCTATTATAAATTCTTCAAAAAATGGCTTATTTAATGCAATAACCTTAAATTTCTCCTCCGCTTCTTTATTGTTTGGGTTTTTATCTGAGTGATATTTTAACGATAATTTACGGTATTGTTGACTAAGCTTTTTCTTAATATTCTTAATGTCAGAATTTACCACATCCTCCTTTTGAATATTAAATGTTAAAAACAACTGCTTTAAAGCGTGGTACTCATTTTCATTCAAAACATTTCTAGCCACATTACACCTACAAATTAACTAACTATCAATGTTCTATAATATACATATTTCCAAACTATGTCAATTATTTTATAAATATCTCTGGTAAAAATTATTTCTGTTATGACTAGCATGATAAGTGTATGAAGCGACTAAAATTGTCATTACAGCGCTTAGTGTACGACAGTGCTCCAACATTTAGGGTTGCAGTTTTCATGGCAGATCTGAGTAGCTGACCCATCTAAGAGGTGTCATTCAAGTAGCTGACACTGGAATGGCTTTGTTGCATCGCACCTTATACGGTAGTAATTTACAATAAATTCATGTAGCCATTTCGAATTTAGTCATTTCAGTGTTGGCTACTTGGATGACACCACCTGCTATGCTGCAAATTGCAACGTTCGTACACTAAAGTATAGTGTGTTACTAACGAAGGCAAACAAATATCTGCTTTATGAAAACGTTAATATTTTTCATTGAAATAATACATAAATACTAGAAAAACCTTGGCAGGTTATTCGCGTTTGATTATCATAGAGAATTATATAAATTAATAAATGATCTATGGCAAGTAACCCAGAAGAAAGAAATAGTGATAAACAAAAAGCGCTAGATAACGCAATAAGCCAGATTGAAAAAGCATTCGGTAAAGGTGCAATAATGAAGTTGAAGCAAAACCCTGTAGAAAAAATAGACACAATATCCACAGGATCAATTGCGCTTGATTCGGCTCTAGGTGTTGGAGGTCTGCCAAAAGGGCGTATAATTGAAATATTTGGTCCCGAGAGTTCTGGTAAAACCACTCTTGCCTTGCACGTGATTGCTGAAGCACAAAAAAAAGGAGGATCATGCGCATTTATCGATGCAGAACATGCATTGGATGTCTTATATGCTCGCAAACTTGGGGTGAGCACTGATGATTTAGTAATTTCGCAACCAGACACTGGAGAGCAGGCGTTGCATATTGTTGAGTATTTAGTGTGTTCTGGCGCGGTTGACGTGATAGTTATTGACTCTGTTGCAGCGTTAACTCCAAGAGCTGAAATTGAGGGTGATATGGGTGATCAGCACATGGGGCTGCAAGCAAGGCTTTTAAGTCATGGGCTACGGAAACTAACCTCTGCCGTTTCAAAAGCGAACTGTATATTGATATTTATTAATCAAATTCGTATGAAAATAGGAGTAGTGTATGGAAATCCTGAAACTACCACGGGTGGAAATGCATTAAAATTCTATACTTCTGTAAGGCTTGATATAAGAAAAATTGGTGTAATAAAAGACAAAGAAAATATTACAGGCAATGAAACAAGAGTTAAAGTTGTAAAAAATAAAGTTGCTCCTCCATTTAGAGAAGCGAAATTTGATATAATGTACAATGAAGGTATATCAAAACTCGGAGAAATAATAGATATGGGAGCAAAGCTTGGTGTGCTTGAAAAAGCAGGCGCTTACTATTCATATAACAACACACGTCTTGGGCAAGGAAGAGAGAATGTAAAAACTTACCTAAAAACAAACAAAGAAGTCGCAAATGAAATAGAAACGAAAATCAGAGATTTACTCAGAAATCATGATAATTCTATCATAATAGACGAGGATAGTGAGCAACTTTTAGAAGAATCAGTTTTCTGATCTAAACTTAGGCATTAGATTTTGTGTTGGACGGGTTGTTACAGTATGATGGTGTGCTAATATAACAATCTGTCTTGTATCAAAAAGACTTTGCTGAAGCAGTTAAAAAAAGCTTTTCATGAGAAATTATAAATGATAAATTGTTAACAATAGGTTATTGTGAATAAGATTATGTGTTTTAGTTTACCTAATATAAACAGGGAAGGTTATTCATTTATAGTAGTTTCCTTTATAGTAACGTGTATAGCATTCTCTATATCTTGGGGGTTTGGTGTTACGTGCTTGTTCCCGACATTATTGTGTACTTATTTCTTTCGTGATCCAGCAAGAGCTGTGCCAAACAATAAGGATCTTATATTAAGTCCTGCTGATGGTGTGGTTTCAAAAATTGAGGAAGTTAGTTATCCTTTATCGGCAGAAAATGGAGAAGAGAAGAAATTCACGCTTGTTAGCATATTTTTAAGTGTTTTGAACGTCCATGTGAACCGTATACCAATATCTGGTATGATAAAAGAAATGAGTTATAAAAAAGGCAAGTTTGTATCCGCAATGAGCAATAGGTCTAGTAATGAAAATGAAAAGCAGGTTATTATAATTGAATACGAAAAGGGAAAAGAAATTATTGTGGAGCAAATAGCTGGATTAATTGCACGTCGTATCGTTTGTAATTTAGGAGTATCCCAGAACGTAAAAGCAGGTGAAAGGTTTGGAATTATAAGATTTGGCAGTAGAGTGAATATTTATGTTCCTGCTGATATAGAAGTAAGAGTTTCAGAAGGGCAAACTGTTATTGGTGGTGAAACAATTATAGCAAACTTAAATAAGGAAAACGTTCAAGAGAAGCTTACTTTTGATGTTATATGAATAACGATGAAAGTAACAGTAGATTCTTACCTATTACTAAATTATTCCCAAACTTTATAACTTTATTGGGTTTATGTTCTGGTCTCACTTCACTTAAATTTACATTTAATGAACAATGGGAATTCTCAGTAATTTTTATCATCATTGCAGCAATAATAGATGGAATGGATGGCAGAATAGCTAGAATTCTAAAATCAACTAGCGATTTTGGATCCCAGCTTGATTCTTTTGCAGATTTTCTAAATTTTGGTGCAGCGCCTGCATTTCTTTTGTATTTCTGTAAGCTAAACGAAATTAAAGTCATAGGTTGGATTTTAGTAATGATATACGTAATCTGCATATCAATAAGACTTGCAAGATTTAATGTTTCGCTACACTCAGAAAAACCATACTGGGAAAAATTTTTCTTTTCTGGTGTTCCAGCTCCAGTGTGTGCTTTACTTTCTTTGTTGCCAATAATTATTACCTTTCAATCTCATGAGAGTGAATACTTACTTCTCATAGAGCGATTTTTTAACACAAGAAACGTAGCTTGTTACTTTCTGGCCATTTCATTTTTTTCGATAAGTCACATTCCAACTTTCTCCGCAAAATATATTTATATTCCCAAAAGCCTATCCTATATATTTGTGTCATTTTTTGGAGTACTTATTGTATTTTTCATCAGTAAGCCCTGGATGACTCTACCAATTTTAGGTATAGTGTATACACTTACTATTCCAATAAGCATCGGGTTTTACATATATTTTACATATAAAACTCGTTAGCTAACAAAAAATAGAAAACTGCATGATTTTGAAGATAAGTGGACTATTAAATTCATTTCTGTACATAAAGATATTCAACATTCCATTTATAATTATTTGGGTAATTGCAACTGGAATCTTTTGTACTGCCCAGTTCAAATTCATTAACTTTAGGTTACTTAAATATGGAATACAGACACTATTCAATCTAAAGTGTAATGGTAATAACAATGGTATCATCACTCATATTCAAGCATTTGCAACAGTAATCTCAGGAACAGTTGGCCTTGGAACAATATCAGGAGTTGCAATAGCTATCACAATAGGGGACCCAAGTGCAGTCTTTTGGATGGTAATTACTGGAATACTTGGTATGTCGATAAAGTTTGCCGAGGTGGTGCTTGCATTCATTTATCGCTCTGAAAATACAACTGGCGGGGCTTTTTATTACATGAAGTACGGGCTTGCAAAAATTGGATTTGCAAAAACTGGTAGATTTCTTGCCTTCACTTATGCGATTATGCTACTTATTGCAATGATTTTGGGCGGTATACCATTTCAAGCAAATCAAATAGCAGCACTATCAAATAACCTCCTAGAATACAACGCATCCATTATTATATCCCTGCTTGTCTTTATTGTAATATTGGGAGGAATAAAGCGCATTGCTTTCGTTTCAACGAGCTTAGCACCAATTATGATAGTGCTATATGTGGGTATGTGTATATATTTAATTTATGTAAACGGAAGTAATTTGCTGAATGCTCTATCCATAATATTCCAAGATATCTTCAATAAATCAGCTATAGGAAGCGGAGTATTGAGCGGATTAATAGCCGGAGTGAGAAGATCAGTGTTTGCTAACGAAGCAGGTACCGGAACAGCAGCTATAGCACATTCAGCTGTAAAAGAAGAAGATCCAATTAAAGTTGGGTGCGTTGCAATGATTGCACCACTTATAGACACAATATTAATCTCATTTTTGACTGGTATTGTGATAATTATCACTGGTATGCATAGCACTGATAACGTGGGTGATATTACACTAATTAGTTCGATATTTTCAACAGCTTTGCCCTTGTTCAGCAAGTTAGTTTTTCCGCTAATGATGTTTTCCTTTGCATTTTCCACAATAATAGCTTATTGTTACTACTGTGAAGTTGCTTTGCTGTATTTATTTGGTAGTAAAAAAATACTGATACCGTTCCAAATTCTTATAGTGGTTTCAGTGTATATCAGCTGTATGTCAAAGAATATAGAATTTATATCTTATCTAGGTGACAGTTTGTTTATGTGCCTTATGATTCCAAATGCTGTTGCAATATATCTACTAAGAAGGGAAGTTTTGAATACAATAGATTCTTATTACAATTCTAAAGGGTATTAACATGATTTATAGATTGCTTTGTATGGTGTTATTTTGCCTATTGTTTAATGATGTGTACGCTGCTTCAGGTTTTTACGAAAGTTATGACGCTGTGTTGAATGGAATAAATAACTTCATGAATGAAGTACTGTTTTTCAAGATCCTTTACGTGCCATTTATAATCCTTCTACTAGTTTTTGGTTATGTGTTTCTAACATTACGTTTTGGATTTCTCAACATAAGAATGTTTAAGCATGCGTTTGCTATTTTATGTGGAAAATATGACACGAATCACCATGATGGTCATATTACGCATTTTCAGGCATTTATGACTGCACTTTCAAGCACAGTAGGCCTTGGAACTGTTGCTGGAGTCGCAATTGCAGTTTCAATGGGTGGACCAGGAGCGGTGCCTTGGATGATGATTACAGGTTTTTTTGGTATGTCAGCAAAATTTGCTGAGGTAACGTTGGCGTTTAGACATAGAACAGAAGATCAGGACCAATTGTTTAGTGGTCCCTTTCAGTATATAAGGAATGGTCTGGAGGAATTTGGATTTAAAAAACTTGGTATTGTGCTGGCTGCCATGTATGCAGTATTCTTTGTATTATCAGGTCTTGGTGGAAGTGTAGCGTTTCAAACCAACCAAATGGTTTCAATATTATCTGGCTATTCAAGTTGGGTAGATGGTCACTCTTGGTTTCTTTCTTCCATAATTTCTGCGCTGCTTGCTCTAGTGATTATTGGCGGAATTAAAAGGATAGCTAGAGTATCTTCTGCACTAGTGCCTATTATGTCACTTATATATATCTTTAGTTGTATTATTATTATTGCATTTAATATTCATAACCTTGGTTATACGTTGAAAATATTATTTTCCACTATGATAGATTTCAATGCTGTTGGCGGAGGGATGGTAGGAGCATTTGTTGCTGGAATTCAAAGGGCAATCTTTGCCAGCGAAGCGGGTGTTGGTTCTGCTTCAATTACTCATGCAACAACTAAAGATGAAGAACCAGTAAGAACTGGACTAGTCGCTATGATAGAACCATGCTTTGACACAATGTTAATTTGCTGTTTAACAGGAATAACAATAGTAATAACAGGTGCATACCAGACTAGTGTTGGTGAAGGGATATTAATTACTCAAAAGGCATTTGAGACAGTTTCTCCATGGTTTCCTATACTTTTAACCATAGCTGCACCTCTGTTTGCATTTTCTTCGGTAATTTCATTTGTATATTGTTGTGAAATGGGGTGGCTATATTTATTCGGTGCAAAAAGTATAGTGATATATCGCATAGCGGTAATAATTGTGGCGTTTTTCTCTGGCCTTTCTAAAGACATAATGGCTATTGCCAATATCGGTGGAACTTTGTTCTCTTGTTTAGCTCTCATCAATATGACAGCGCTTATACTGTTTAGTAATCAGATTAACGATGAAGTTCAATGCTACCTAAAAAGGCTGAGGAATAATAAAATTAATTAAATTTTGGCATATGAAGGTACAACAACAGGTGTCATTTCAGTACCATCTTCTTGTCATTCCAGTAGCTGACACACAATTGTACGAACTTTATATTTTAAAGCAACATGTACAACTAATGGTGTCCTTCCAGTGCCATCTTCTTGTCATCCCAAAACTCTTTCTTGTCATCCCAGTGCGTGACACTGGGATCTATTTTGCATATAGTTCCACCATAGTGTTATGTTTTAATGTAAAATTTTATATTTATCTACTAGGTTCGTTTGCGAACAAAGTTCGCTGGATCCCAGTGTCACGCACTGGGATGACAAGAGAGAGGATGCTAGAATGATGGAGAGGTACGTAATCCTTACACTATCCTACATATTAGGTTCAATACCGTTTAGCTTAATCATTACAAGAATAAAAGGGATAAACTTAAGAGAAGTAGGTTCAGGAAACATTGGTGCTACAAACGTTGCAAGGACGGGAAATAAATCTCTTGCTGCTTTGGCATTATTTCTGGACTCCTTTAAGGGATTTATTGCCGTTTATATAGCACAACAATTTTGTGATAATAACGATTTTTATATATATGTATCTGCAATTTTAGCAGTTTTAGGACACATGTTTCCTATTTGGCTAAAATTCAGTGGAGGAAAGGGCGTTGCAACCACTCTAGGGATACTGATAGCATTTAACATCGATATTACTTTAGTATTCGTAATAATTTGGATAATAGTCTTTCTTGCCTTTAGATACTCTTCCCTTGCTTCACTCAGTGCTACTTCAACGGCTGTAGCATGGTCCTTTTTTTTTCAGAGGAATTTGTTCTTAACATTACTAATTATAGGAGCACTGGTCTTCCTAAAACACCACAGAAATATTGTGAATCTTCTGCAAGGTAAAGAGTATAAATTTTATAGATAATGTACTGCCAAATTATTGACACTTAAACTACGAGACAAATTGCTTGACGGTATGATTTTGTCCTCTTTGTTTAAGTCTATGATTTTTGCTTTTGTTATATTCTCTACTTCTTGAGGTGTTAAAAGACCATCTTCAATGAATTCCTTTTTTGTTTTTCTTATTTTTTCATAAAGTTGAGTAACGTGATCTTTATTTCCTTCATATACACTTTCAATTTCTAACTCTAGCTTATGTGAAGCTCCTTTTTTTAACATTTCATCCATTGCTGCTTTTGTTACTTTTAACCTTTCTTGCAAAATTTTCGTTATTTTTACTGAGTTCTACATATACCCTATAACATCTTTTTTCTCTTGGGAGCATTCTTAACCCATCTAACATGCTAATTATCTGACCTTCAATAGTCTTCTCAGCCTTTAATTTAAATTCTGCTACTTCTTCTTCTATTATCTTATTAGCTATTCTCTTAGCTCCATCCAAAGATGAATCCTTGAGAGAAAAATCTGTCTCGAGTAGATCTCGATTTAATAGCTCTAAGAATACTTTTTTTCCGATGTTTTCGAGTAAACTTTCTTGGTCATCTAAATCATGCTCCTGCAGTTTATTTCTCATGTGCTGAACCAGCTCACAACATTGTAATTTATTTAACTTTATAGAGCTAATATTTTTCATTAACGTCAGCACAATTTGTTCACTATATTGAGAAGTAATACTCAATAATTTTCTCATTAAAGGAATACTTACTTCTGAAATAAAATCATCAACTATTTTTTGACTTTCATCGTCTTCATAACCATTTTGAACGTCATACCAAGCCTTAAGAATTTCTTTATTGTTTTTCTTGTTTTTTAACCTGTCTAACATAAACTCACGTGCTTTATTTTGTGCTTCTGAGAGCAACATTTCCCTTGGGGGAGTAAATCTAATTTCTGGATCAGGATGAATACCCTCTAGCGTGCTTAACATTCTATAGATAATACCGGTGAAGCAAGTGTTAGGAATTCGCTCTTTTCTAGAGAAAGTTTGGCTATCAATTAAATTAGAAATCAATGCATCCTTTTTACTCTTAACGGCTTCTCCGTCTCCATCATTGCAAGCCCTTAAAACTAAAAGCAGAACCTGCCCACCTGTAAAGCCGGAGCTATGCTTTTGATCATCTTTGCAAAAGTCATCTAAAAATGCAATTACTCTTCCTTTATCCTCATCACTAAACTCATATGAATTGTTTATATATCCAATGAATTGAATATATTCATCATTTTTGATTACGTCTTCAGGTACTTGTTCACTATACTTACCTTTTAATTTATCAATATTTTTAATGATATCATCATTTAATTGATGGGGCAGTAAATGTTCAAGCTTAACATCAAAACTATTAACCATACCACGTAAATTCTCTTTTATACCTTCCAAAAAGAAATTTATAGAAGCTTTAAGCAGCGTAAATGGGTTAAAATCTTTTGGCCTTAGTTCACTCTGCAATAAAATTAATAGCATTGTAAGTGGTATAGTTCCCAGTAACGAAATTAGTAAGAAAGTGGAGGTGAAAGTCAGATATGTTATGAAAGCAGAAAACAAGAGGAAGGCTACTACCTTGATTGTATTGTTCTTAAAAAATATTTCCCAATATTCCCTTTTGCTCATCTTTTGCTGTTTTGCCGTTTTTATTTCTTTGTAGATATAAAGAGTTTTAATTTCAGACCTGAAGAATATAGTACCAAGAGAAAAAAGAACATTAACGGGATTAGTGATAATGCTTAAAGAAACAAAAGTTGCAAAATAACTAATAAACTTTAACCTGCTAGATTCCTTTGAAGGAAATTGTATTTGAGAAATACCTATCATAGCTTACCTTCAACATCATTACACTCTAGTAATAGCATAATAATTTAAAACGTCAATGTTTAAGTATCTTATTATCCGCACACTCATCGTATTCGATCTCGACTGTAGAGTGTGCTATCTCGAACTTATCTAGCAATATTTTTTTTATTTCATATAAAACATTGGTGTGCTGCACATTTTGCTTTATTTTAGCATGCATGGTAATTATAAAATAATTATCAGACAGCGACCATGTATGTATGTGGTGCACATCTATCACTTCAGGTAATTCTGATGTGATCTTACTTTTTATCTCTTCAGCAGATATACCCTCAGGCGTACCTTCAAGGAGTATATGGCAAGAATTTTTGAGAATTTTATAGCCGCTATTTAGAATTATCACACTAACAAATACTGATAAGATTGGATCTACTATTTGCCATCCAGTAAGCATGATAATTATAGATGCAAGTATAGCAGCTACAGAACCTAAAATATCTCCTATAACGTGTAGTACAGCACTTTTTATGTTTATATTGCTCTCGCATTTACTATGTAATATAAAAAAGACTATTATGTTAGAGACAAGACCGAGTGTAGCAATTATTAACATTACTTTCCACTCAACATTGACTGGAAAAATAAACCTCTTTATTGACTCAATTATAATGATTACTGCAATGAGGAATAGAGTTAAACCATTAACAAATGCTGCAATTATCTGCAACCGATGATATCCGTATGATCTCTGCAAATCGGATTTCTTAGCTGAAAACCTATGTGCTAACCAGCTTAAAACCAAGGCAAAAAGGTCAGTGAGCATATGCCCTGCATCTGATAATAGAGCAAGCGAATGTGAAATTATTCCACCTACTATTTCCATAAACATTGTTATCGCAACTATTATTATGGAATAGATTAAGCGCTTGGACTGCGCTGCTGAGTGTTTACCGTTATGCACTGCTGTCATATAAAATCTTTTCATAAACAAAAACGTGGGTAACACTGGGTTCGAACCAGCGACCGCTTGCACGTCAAGCAAGTGCTCTACCAACTGAGCTAATTACCCATCGTGGTTTTAGTATAGTGCTTTGGTGGAATGAAAGTCAATAAACCACTTTGCTTTTGTCCTTGTCCGATGTGATTCCGGAATATAGCTGTATAGAATTTCAGCCATATTCTAAATTTTACATATTAAGTTAACTATCTATACTTTATTTATTAAGATATAAATTATATTAATACAGGGATTTACGTTTTTTTTAGGGAAATTACTTTATGCTTGATATTGAAAGATCAGCAAATTAGAGGTTAAAATTATGACAATTAGTCAACAAGTAAATAAAAATATAACTAAAGCAGAATATTTCAACAATAACGGCAAAGGGTTTAATTCGCCACATGTTATAGAAGTTGAAGATTTAAATATTAAAGTAGAGGTTTATTCTCACAATTTAAGAGCAAGTAAAGTTGCTAACATTGAAAGTGAGATAAGAGAAACAGCTACTAATTTTAAAAACGCATTCGAGTTAGAACGCGGCAGTTCAGAACAAACATTTAAAATTTACATGTTTGATGACAAGGATGATTACACTCACCTTGGCGGAAGCGAGCGTTTCGGTTCTTACCTTGGAGACGAAGGTGGTATAGCATTTCTCATAATAGTCCGAACAGGTCATAGGAAGGCAGAATCAACAGCACGACGAAAGGATTCGAATAGAGGAATGTTTTTCCTGGCTCTTTTTTTTATAGCAAACCAATGATGCTCAATTTTGTTGAAATCTGGAGAATAAGGCGGCAGATACAAAATTTCTGCACCAACCCCTTTAGCAAGCTCGATAATCTTATCAGACTTATGAAAAGTAGCATTGTCAAGAATGACAGTCTGTCCAGGTTCCAAGATCGGTGTCAAAAATTGCTCAAACCATCCATTAAAAACATCCATATTACAGTGGCCTTCAAAGGTTAACGGAACAACTATCTTTCTTCCACTTAAGGCTGCAACCATACTGATTCGTTGAGTTTTCTTTCCAGATTTTAAGGCATAAAACCGCTGTCCTTTCTGGCAATATCCGTAGGGGTAGTCTTCGGTGTTATCAATGCCAGACTCATCTATATACACTAAGTTTTTAGGTTCTTTTGTCGCTATAATTTTCAAAAATTCAGCACGTTTTTCTTCGTTTCTTTCCTTGTATCCATATGTCTTTTTTTGCGCGTAAATCCAATTTTTTTAAGGGCTCGATAGATCGTTTGGATACTAACGTTGTTCCAAAGTTTAGCCATTTCCGATAGAGTCTTTCCTCCGTGTTCTCTGGCAAATTTGGCAAAGGTATCCCAGTCGGTAATTTTGTGATTGTAACCCCCATTTCCAAGTTTTTTTGATTGAAAGTCTCCTGTTTCTTTTCTTCTTTGCTGCCACTCCCATAAAGTAGTTCGTCCAATCTTAAATCTTGCTGCCACTGTTTCTCTGCTTTCTCCTTCGTCTAGCGCTTCCATTCCTTTTTTTCTTAAATCATAACTATATGCTGCTGGCATTCAACCTCCTTATCATCATCTATCCTTATCCTATCACATCCGGACTTTTATGGAAAGAGCTATAATTCAGCTACATTGAAATGGTATGTGAAAAAAGTAATAGCCCACTGGGCTATTACTTTTTCTTATTTTTGCTAATTATTAGCTATTTTCTATCCTAGTGGATTTAACTCTGGAGAAAAAAAGGTGTTGGGATTTGTTATGTCAGAATCCGTGAATGAATCTACTTCATCTCTCAATTTATCGATTTTCTCAATTAAACCTGAATCTTTATCACCAATTTCCTTCTTTATTGTAGATAAGTGCTGTGTGGTTTGGCTTACTACATTATTGATATGTTTTATTATGGAATTGACTGATCCTACAAATGTCGAAGTTTGTACCATCCCTTTAGTTCCTGATATCTCTTTTAATGGTGTCTCAATTAACTCCACATTAAATTTTTTATCTTCTGTTAAATTACTCATATCTATTAACTCCTTAAATGATAATATTAAAAATAATGTTATTCATTATCTTCTGTAATCTGCTAAACAGATATGGAGTAATCCTGAACAGTATAAGCATCATTACTGTTAAGGTAATACTCTTCATTTACTACAGAAGAATGTTGATAGCTAAATTGATTGGGGTTAACTATATCATCACCTTCCAGCAATTCCTTAAGTTCTTCAAGTTTTTCTTTCATTTCCTCTTGTTTCTTGTTTTGTTCATCAAACTTCTCTTTTAATGCATCAATAATAGCTTTAGACTGATCTTGATTGCTGAGATCACCAATCACAGCTGTTACTTTCTCATAAGGCAGCTTGTGAATAATATCTTTAAGCTCTTCTGCGCCTACGTTATCCAAAAGTTCTTTAAACTGCTCATTAGACATATTGCGAGCAAAAGCTTGAAGTTTGTCTGGGTTATCAACTAAAGACTTGATGATAATCTGAATCCTATTAGAATCAGTTAAATCCTGAGCAATTGCTTCGAGTTTCTCATGATCAAGCTTATTAACTAAGTCTTTCAGTTGTTCTTCTTGCAGACTATTTACTAAAGCTTTCAACTGATCACCTTCTAATTCTTTGGAGAGTATCGTCAAGTGGTGCTCAGCCAAGTCTTTTGCAAGCACTGTAAATTGCTCGTCATTTAAAGTTTTAATAAGTGCTTTGAACTGATCCACTTTTAAGTGAGGTAAAATTTCTTTTACTTGCTCTGGATTTAAGTCTCTAACTAGAGCTTCAAGCTGAGCATCATTTAAAATAGGAACAATTATTTGTAACTTTTCTGGATTTAGTTCCTGAGCGAGAGTTTGTAATTGGTGGTTGGTTAGATGATCCACTAAAGCTTGGAGTTGTTCATCTGTTAAGTTCTCTGCTAAGGCCTGCAACTGGTTTGAACTCAGTTCAGGAATTATTTTTTGCAGTTGGTTATTTGTTAAATTCTGTGCAAGAACCTGCAGTTGATTTGAATTCAGTTCAGGAATTATTTTTTGCAGTTGCTCGTTACTAAGAGTATTGGCAAGGGTCGTTAACTGGTTTTCTGTTAGGTTCTCAGCAAAAATTTTGGCAAATGCGTTTGATAATAGTATACTCTCTGGTATATTGGGTAGTACTATATCTCTTATCATCTGTCTCTCACCGCAGTATAACATAATGTCTTGTAATGCCTCATTGTCAGGTGAGTCAATTATATTTCCTTCCCTGTCTGAAAAATAATATTTATTGTTACCATTATCTGACTCTTCCCATGTTACATATTGGTATTTCAGTCGTTCCGACCCAACAGTACTCCTACAACCACTAATAACCATACCCTTCACAAAATTTGTTGCAATTGATAACTTAACTAATGTATTACTGTAATATACAAGTGCATGCTTATTGTTTACATAATCTGAGTTAGAATCATATTTTACCTTGCTTGCAAGACCTTCTTCATTTTCCTCTATGCATATGAAACGGTCTTTGCAAAGATCGCCACAGAATTTTGCAGGTAAGTTTAGTACTACATCATTTTTATCATCCAGTGGTACAAGCTCAACTTTTTTAACAGGTGTACGATGCGTTCTAGACCAATCTATGTTATGTCTAACTTGGTCTTTAAGCACCTCTTTTCCAGCCACCATCTTAAAAACATGTTTTTTTCCACTCATGAGTATTACCTAATAAATTTAATTATAGCTATTCTAACATTTATTGATTAATTTATTGTTAAGTTGATATATATCAGAATTATAATAACAAACATTACTTGCATAGAGAAAAGTTATGAAAAGAAATAGGGATTTTCAGGGAAGTAGTATAAAATCCTCATAGATTAAAATAAGCTGCTTTGACAGGTTTTGTGGCGGCTAGAGCTGTATAGACTGGTGGAGGCAAGCGGGATCGAACCGCTGACCTTCTGCGTGCAAAACAGATGCTCTACCAGCTGAGCTATACCCCCAGGTAATTCTTGCTTAAAGCATAAATCACTCAGGCTGAAATGCAAGAAATATTTATCTATTAGGCTATTGCTAAATAGTGTACAAATTCTGCAGGGTGTACACACTTCTCTATTTTTTTGTCTCCTTAGCGTTATACGTCACACCATCCAAATAAATCTGTGAACTGAAAATTAACAAGAAGTTTTCCTTTAAAATTTTTTAACTAAATTATCACTAACGCAGTATATTATATAATTTATTTAACCACACATGAAAATTTTAGTTTGATTAAAACGGATAAAAACTGTATTGATGTTTAGTATAGCTGAAAAATGAAATGATCCCGTAGCTCAGCCGGTAGAGCAACTGACTTTTAATCAGTGGGTCACGCGTTCGAATCGCGTCGGGATCACTCACAAATTTTGAAAAACATGCTAAAAGAACAAGACAAAATATTCACCAACCTAAATGGTAAAGAAACTCCACTACTTGAGGGTGCAAAAAAACGTGGTGGTTGGCAAAAAACAAAGGAATTACTGGATTTAGGATCAGAAAAAATCATTGATGAAGTAAAGAAATCTGGCTTGAGAGGTCGAGGGGGTGCAGGATTTTCTACCGGCCTTAAGTGGAGCTTTATGCCCAAAAATCTTCCAAAAAAACAACCAACATATTTAGTAGTCAATGCAGATGAGTCAGAACCTGGTACATGTAAAGATAGAGATATATTACGATATGAGCCACATAAGTTACTTGAGGGAATTCTCCTGGCCGGCAGAGCGATCAGCGCATCAGTTGCGTATATTTATATCAGGGGTGAATTTTATAATGAATATTTAGTTCTGAAAAAAGCACTTGAGGAAGCCTATAAAGAAAACTTAATTGGAAAAAATGCCTGCAAATCAGGTTATGATCTTGATGTGTTTATCCATAGGGGTGCAGGAGCTTACATATGTGGGGAAGAAACAGCTCAACTTGAATCAATTGAAGGAAAAAAGGGCTTTCCTCGCATGAAACCTCCATTTCCTGCAGGTGTTGGACTTTTTGGCTGCCCAACCACAATAAACAACGTTGAAACTATAGCCATGGTTCCAGATATTCTGAATCGCGGAGGAGAATGGTTTGCATCTCTTGGTAAACCAAATAATACTGGTACCAAGGTCTTTTGTATTTCAGGGCAGGTAAACAACCCGTGTAATGTTGAAGAAGAGCTCGGAATTCCATTACGTGAATTGATTGAAAAATACGCAGGTGGAGTGCGAGGGGGTTGGGATAATTTACTTGCTGTAATACCTGGTGGGTCTTCAGTGCCATTAATTCCAAAATCTATATGCGATACTATTGAAATGGATTTTGATTCATTAAGAACTGCACAATCAGGGCTTGGTACTGCTGCTGTAATAGTGATGAATAAATCAACTGATATAATAGCTGCAATAGAGAGGTTATCACACTTTTACATGCATGAGTCCTGTGGACAATGCACACCATGCCGTGAAGGTACTGGATGGATGTGGAGGATTATGAGGAGGATGGTGGCAGGAGATATTAAGCCTGATGAAATAGATAAGCTGCTTGACCTTACAACTCAAATAGAAGGACATACAATTTGCGCACTTGGCGATGCTGCAGCTTGGCCGATTCAAGGATTAATAAGACATTTTTGCCATGTTATCAAAGAGAGAGCGATAATTTAACTTTACTTATACTTCTTAAGCCGTTTTGCTACTTAGCAACCAGAGCTAAAAAATATTGATTCCCTTCTCTTTTAGGTGCCAATTCTACCTTTGCGATATCTTCAGTGTCTCGAATTAGCCGTTCTAATTTTTCCAGTCCAACATCAGTATTTATAAGCTCTCTCCCTCTAAATCTCATTGTGACTTTAATTTTATGTCCGTGGGCAAGTAAGTCTCTTGCTTGACGCAATTTTGTTCCGTAATCGTGATCACCAATATTGGGACCCAGTTTAATTTCTTTTATAGTTAATGTTTTTTGTTTCTTTTTTGCTTCACTTGCTTTCTTTTTTATATCATACTTTTGTTTGCTATAATCCAGTATTTTACATACTGGAGGGGTTGAATCAGGTGCAATTTCTACCAAGTCTAAACCAACACCCTGTGCAAGCTCCAAAGCTCGTTCTATTAGCACGATTCCGATCATTTCACCACTGTGATCAACTAAGCGTACCTCCTTAGCTGTGATGAATCCATTAATTCTGTTTTTATTGTTCTTTTTAACTTGCAAACTTTAACTCCCTTAATTCAAATTAATACTTTTTAACAACAATTCAATAGCCTTCTCCAAAGAAAAAGACTCCTGTCTTTCCGATCCTAAATTTCTCACTGACACAGTTTTACTGGTAACTTCATTTTTGCCTACAATCCACAATATAGGAACCTTGTTTAGACTATGCAAACGTATCTTATAACTAATTTTTTCATTGGTCAAATCAGTCTTGACTCTCACACCTTGTTCTTTTAAGACATTGCTGATTTCTGTGGCGTAACCGTCAGCCTCATTTGTAATGGTTAGAATAGCAAGTTGCGTTGGAGCAAGCCAAACTGGAAATTTTCCTGCGTAATTTTCTATCAAAATTCCAATAAAACGCTCAAAAGTCCCAAGAATTGCCCTATGTAACATGACAGGGTGATGCTTGAGTCCATCTGCCCCTATATAAAAAGCTCCCAGACGTTCTGGTAAAATGAAATCAACTTGTAATGTTCCACATTGCCAGCTTCTGCCTATTGCATCTTTTAAAACAAACTCTAGCTTTGGACCATAAAATGCACCTTCACCAGGATTAAGTTTATAACTCAAGCCCGCTTCTTTAACGGCTTCAAGCAGCGCTTTTTCAGCTCTATCCCATACTTCATCATTACCTGCTCTAATATCTGGACGGTCTGAAAATTTCACAGAAATTTCATTAAATCCAAGCTCTGAATATACTTCTTTTAAAAGGTCACAAAACTTTATAGTTTCAGAATTCACTTGTTCTTCCATACAAAAAATGTGTGCATCGTCTTGCGTAAAACCACGCACTCGCATCAGTCCGTGCAATGAGCCTGAGCTTTCATTTCTATGGCATGTGCCAAACTCTGCCATACGTATTGGTAAATCACGGTAGCTCCTGGTGTGAGAATTAAAAATCTGCACATGACAAGGACAATTCATGGGTTTTATTGCTAACTTTTTATTCTCAGATTCGTCAACAATAAACATATTTTCACGAAACTTATCCCAATGTCCAGATCTTTCCCACAGCTCTTTACTTACTAAAATAGGAGTTTTTACCTCAAAATAGCCATTATTTATTAGCTTCTTTCTGATGTAAGACTCAAGAACATTATATAGAATATATCCTTGTTCATGCCAAAAAACCTGCCCAACAGCTTCCTCTTGAATGTGAAATAAATCCATATCCTTAGCAATTTTGCGGTGATCACGTTTTTCTGCTTCTTTGAGGCACTCAAGGTAAGCGTTTAATTCATCCTTATTTCTCCATGCTGTACCATATATTCGCTGCAACATTGGGCCCTTTGCATCACCTCGCCAGTATGCACCCGCTACTTTCATAAGTTTAAACGCTTTAACTCTGCCGGTTGATGGTGAGTGCGGACCACGACATAGGTCAATAAAATCACCTTGCCTATAAACAGTTAGGTTTTCACCCTCTGGTATGGATGAGATAATATCAACCTTATATTTTTCGCCTATACCACTAAAGAAATCAACTGCCTGCTTGCGAGTCCAAACTTCTCGAACAAATCTGTGATTACTTTTTACAATCTCTTTCATTTTCTTTTCTATTGCGGTAAGATCGTCCGTAGTGAAGGTACGACCTGTAGCAAAATCATAGTAAAAACCGTCCTGAATTGTTGGGCCGATAGTAATCTGAGTATTAGGAAATAGCTCTTTCACTGCCTGTGCCATTATGTGAGCAGCATCATGCCTTATTATATCCAAACCCGCTTCGTCACTAAGTTTTATCACTTTTATCTCTGCATCAGCTTCAATTTCAATTTCACGTGAGAGGTCATATAGCTCACCATTTACTTTCAATGCAACTACTTCTTTCAAAGCATCCGGTTGTAATATATCAAAGCCAGTGACTTTACCACTGTATTCTTTTACTTTTTGTTCGGTTGAAAAAGTAACCCTAACCATAAATAAACCTATACGGACATGTAGCTTGAAGGCGGTTTGCTTTTTCCAACGGTGTCATCCCAGTGTCACGCACATAGCCATACAAACATTCATTTTCGAAGGTAAATTGCACAGCAAATGGTGTCATTCCAGTGCTTGACACTGGAATCCAGCTTTTTTGTAATTTCATTGAAAATGTTGTATAGTGTGCTTGTTCACAATCAATTTTACTGGATCCCAGTGTCAAGCACTGGGATGACACCTTTGTGTTTGAGGCAAAACAGGCTATAACATTTAACATACTGCCCTCGCAAACAAATGTTCGTACAGTTGTGTATCAGCTACTGGGATGACACCACCCCTAGTGGGCACTGCCCCTAAATCATAATGGATAACAGGGTTATAAGCTCTGAACATTAATAATAAGGCCTATTCTTTTTTAACCTGAGTGCAATTGCGTCTTCCCAAACTTCACCATTACGCAATAACTTTTCTTTATTGTACATTAGCTCCTCTCTTGTTTCAGTAGCAAATTCAAAGTTAGGACCTTCAACAATTGCATCAACTGGACATGCCTCTTGGCAAAGTCCGCAGTATATGCATTTTGTCATATCAATATCATAGCGCGTGGTGCGGCGACTACCGTCTTCTCTTTCCTCTGCTTCAATAACTATTGCTTGAGCAGGGCAGATAACTTCACATAATTTACAAGCTATGCATCGTTCTTCACCGTTTGGATACCTACGCAACGCATGCTCACCACGAAACCTTGGACTTAAAGGGCCCTTCTCCATAGGATACCTCAAAGTAACCTTTGGCTTAAACATATATTTTAATGTAATAACAAACCCTTTAATTAACTCTACAAAAGACCAGTACCAAGCTAATTTCTTGAGCATAAAATATTTAAAACTTGTGTCAGTCATTATAAATCATATTATCAGTTTTCAAAATAAATATTTTCACCTGGGTGACTTTTTAGGTATTTTGGTTTCTTAAGTGTAATATTGCTAAGTAGTTTATATAAATAATGACAAACACAAATGAAACTATTTTCGCTTTATCGACCGTATTTGGTAAGTCAGGAGTTGCAGTAATCAGAATTTCAGGCAACTACGCGCTTAAAGCTTTAAATCATTTTCATATTAAGAAAGAAATTAAACCAAGATTTGCTACTTTAGTTGATCTATATGATGATTCCAGTCAATTGATAGATAATGGAATAATCATCTATTTCCCTGCTCCAAACAGTTTCACTGGCGAGGATGTTATAGAGTTACAAGTGCATGGAAGTAAGGCCGTCATAAAAATCATCTTGGAGGAATTATCAAAAATTTTCGTTATGGCCAGGCCTGGAGAATTCTCACTTAGGGCTTTTCTAAATGGTAAATTTGACTTAACGCAAATAGAAGGGATTGCAGACTTAATTGATGCTGAAACGAAAATGCAAGCTAAACAAGCGATTAAGCAGATATCAGGAGAATTGGAGAGACTATACAGCAATTGGAGGCAAAGATTAATAACGATACAATCCAAAATCGAAGCATATATAGACTTTCCAGAGGACATTTGGGCAGAAAAAAGTGAATTGGAAAAAATTAATAATGAAGTGCAATCTCTCGTGCAGTTGATACAAGAGCATTTAAATGATAATAGACGGGGCGAAAGGTTGCGTGAGGGTTTACATATTGTAATAACTGGTGAACCAAATGTCGGTAAATCAACTCTGTTTAATTTCTTAGCCAAGCGTGATATTGCTATTGTTTCTGAATATGCAGGCACAACAAGAGATATACTTGAAGCTCATATTGACATTGGCGGATACCCAATCATTCTCTCTGATACTGCTGGAATTCGTGAAAGTTCAGATCCAATAGAATCAGAAGGTATAAGTCGAGCGAAAAAGAGGTCTTTTGAAGCTGATTTAAGAATAGAACTGTTTCCTTTTGAACAACGACACGATGTCAATTATCAAGCCACAGGCAATATACCATCTGTAGTACCAGTGCTTGACACACAACTATGCAAATATTGTAATCAACAAACGGTGTCATCCCAGTGCTTGACACTGGGATCCAGATATAAAAATACTTGCAAATTATGCAATAGACAATGGATTCTAGAAACATGTGCTGAAAACAATGTTCATGATGAGATAAGCTGGATTCCAGTGTCACGCACTGGAATGACATCAGACCAAAATGACACCATTTATGTTCTGAGCAAAGCTGACGATGCAATTAATGACAGAAATATACTGATTGGTGGTGTAGATTTTCTACCTATTTCTATTTTAAAGGGAATAGGTACAAACAAGTTGATCTCTCTCATAAAAAAGAAGGCAGAGGAAAAATTTGGGCATGATAGAGACACTCCTGTGATTACTCGGCAAAGACATAGGAATCACATGAAGAAAGCACTGGAACATTTACAACGTTTTAATATCGATAATCCAATTGAGTTGATATCTGAAGATTTGAGGCTTGCTGCATTTGAACTTGGTGCGGTGATTGGAATTATTGATGTTGAGGAAATATTGAGTAGTGTGTTTAGCAACTTTTGCGTGGGCAAGTAAAGCTTTTATAGATTGCTTAAAATCAAATGTTGTGATAGAAAAGAAATGGACGGATGGCCGAGCGGTTTAAGGCACCAGTCTTGAAAACTGACGTACGTGATGAGCGTACCATGGGTTCGAATCCCATTCCGTCCGCACAGCATCTCGCTATGCTAGCTGATTTTTAGAGCTTATTTGGACTATGTGGTTCATAACGCTGGAAATCTTGTCTAATCTAGCCACATCTTTTAAAAATACATCCCTTTGTAAATTGACCTTGTTAGCAAAGAAAGCTAATATCTATAAATAGATCACCATCTGAATATGGAAACCGATATCGTAATAATAGGTGCAGGGCCTGTTGGAATATTCACTGCTTTTCAAGCGGGAATGCTTGATATGAGATGTCATATAATAGATGTTTTGGATCAAGCAGGAGGACAATGCACAGCTCTTTACCCAGAAAAGCCAATATATGATATACCTGGTTATCCTGTAATTACTGCCCAAAAATTAATTGAGCGACTAATGGAGCAAGCTTCACCATTTGAGCCTGTTTACCATTTAAGTCAAAAAGTGGAAAAGATTTCAAATAACGAAGGTGAAAACTTTACTATCATAACGAACATAGGTACAGAGGTAAAATGCAAAGCCGTTATCATTGCTGCAGGTAACGGAATGTTTGAACCTAACCGTCCACCCTTAAGTGGTATATTAGAATATGAAAATAAATCTGTATTTTATAGTGTAAATAAAATTTCTGATTTTCAGGACAAAACTATAGTCATTGCAGGGGGGGGTGATTCTGCGGCTGATTGGACTGTAGAACTTTCTAAAGTTGCAAAGAAAATTTATGTGATACATAGGAGAAAGGAATTTCGCTGCACTCCTGAAACTAGAAATAAATTAGAATCACTTGAAAATGATGGAAAGATAGAACTGGTAGTGCCATATCAATTACACGAACTAGCAGGAAGTAATGGGCAGTTGAGCGCAGTGATAGTAAAAAACATTGCCTCTAAGGAAGAAAAAGAAATATCCGCTGATTTTTTGCTGCCATTTTTTGGACTGTCAATGAATCTTGGTCCAATAAACAATTGGGGTATACAGTTAGAACATGGCCGCATAGTTGTTGATCCGACTACCTTAAAAACCAGTAGAGATAGAATATATGCAATCGGAGATATAGCTATTTATTCAGGCAAAATAAAGTTAATATTAAGTGGTTTTGCCGAGAGTGCCATGGCTTGTTATGACATATACAAAGTAATCCACAACTCTCCAGTCAATTTTCAATATTCAACTTCAAAGGGAATCCATGGAAAAGAAAAACTTGCTTGACACCCTTCGCCGGCCCCCTTATCATGAAACTGAAGGTATTCAGTTATCTTCATCTGTGCAGATTAAACAGCAAGAAAACAACGTAGTTGGCGTCTTATTTTTAATTTTTTGCACTATGTGCACCTCATGTCTTTATAAAACTTTAGGTTTCTACCTATACAAGCCGAAACGCGCTTATAAAGCGTTTAAGACAGTAAAAGACGTCAAATAGACAAGGGAGAATTTGAATACTAGCTACCCTAGGGTTTCTTTGCCTTTTTTTCCACTTAGTAAATTTCTTAACGTTTATAATTTAGATTAGTTGCGGCTTAAAAGCAGCTGAATCGTGGTTATTAAGCGTTTAGAATAAAAAAACGCCATACTTGAAAGTATAATGTAAGTAATTAGCCAACCACGGGGCTTCTTTTGCCTTTTTTTTGTTTAGTAAATTTCTTAATGTTTATGGCTAGCATGAAGCTAAGTACGAACTTTGTTAAACACAACAAATGTTGTTATCCCAGTGCTCCTTTTTTTTGTCATCCCAGTGCTTGACACTGGGATCTAGTTTTCCATATAATCTCATCGAAAATGTTGTAACCACTTTCTGTGCTAGTTTGCTTGCTTACAAGCAAACTTTCCTGGATCCCAGTGTCAAGCACTGGGATGACAGGGGAGGGAGGCTACTTGGATGACACCATTTTTTTCCTGGATCCAAGTAGTCAGGGCACTGAGATGACACCCTCTTGGATGAAAACCAGTATCAGCTACTTTCATGACACCATTCTTTTTTCTGGATCCAAGTAGTCAGGGCACTGGGATGACAGGAGGTAATGCAGGAAGTCTAATAGTGCAGCAACACGGAACCCCAGGTCAGGCCTGCACCTATTGAAATCAGCAGTACCAGATTTCCTGATTTTATTTTTGATTCTTGTATTGCATAGTCTAAGGCCAGTGGAATTGATGCCGCTGAGGTATTTGCATGCTTATCAACAGTATTAATCACTTTCTCTATAGGGAAATCTAATTTCTTTACTACTGCTTCAATAATACGAATGTTTGCTTGATGGGGAATTAACCAGTCAATATCAGTGATTTTCAAATTATTGCATTTCAGAGTTTCCTCTACTGAGGCTGTTAACTTATCCACTGCATGTTTAAACACTTCTCTTCCATTCATGCATATTTTTCCAGAATCACCAGTTGAGGATATCCCTCCGTTCGTACATAGTATGTCTACATTGCCATCAGAATATAGGCTAGTTGAAATTATACCTTTTGTAACCCCCTTCTCTGCCACCCAAGTATCAGCATCATTTGTTGGAATGACGTTAAAATGACATGCTGATTTCATTATTACTGCACCAGCACCATCACCAAAGAGTACACAAGTTGACCTATCTTCCCAATCAACAATCCTAGACATTATTTCAGCACCTATAACCAATGCATATTTAATTCTATTGTTAGATTTTATGAGCGAATCAGCAACTGTAACTGCATATATAAAACCAGAGCATGCTGCTTGTACATCAAAAGCAAATGCGTTTTTACATTTTAACTTACTTTGTACAATCGTTGCACAGCTAGGAAAAGTTTTATCAGGAGTTGTTGTAGCAACTATAATCAAGTCAATTTCATCTACTGAAATTTTAGCTTTTTCTATAGCACTTTTTGCTGCATTTACAGCTAGATCTGACGTTAGTTCTCCTTCATCTGCTATATGCCTTTGAACTATTCCTGTTCTCTGCCTTATCCATTCATCGCTCGTCTCAACTATCGATGCAATTTCGTTGTTACTCAACATTTTTCTTGGTAGGTAAGATCCAGTGCTTAATATGAAACTTTTATTCAATATGACTTACCCCGTTAATTATCTTTTGATTTAAATTTTCACTAATTGCATTTACTGCAAATTTTATGGCATGGGCAAAAGAAATAGCATCAGAATTTCCATGACTTTTAATGATGATACCATTCAGCCCTAAAAACATAGCTCCACTTCTAATTCTGGGATTAAAACGCGTTAAAGCTTTATTTAGTTTGGATTTTAACAATATACCAACAAGCATTTTCGCTATCCACGAATTGAATACTTCCTGCTTTATTAGATTGATAAAGGTACTAGCGGTTGCCTCAGCCGTTTTGAGCATTACATTGCCAACAAAACCATCAGCAACAATCACATCTATATTACCCTCTAAAAATTCACTTGCCTCTATATACCCTCTGAAATTAATGCCTGGAGCGTTTTTAAGCAACTCAAAAGCGCCGCGCACTGAGTCATTACCTTTAACTTCTTCTGTGCCGATATTTAGCAAAGCAACTTCAGGATTGTCAATTTTTAATGCTATTTTTGCAAATATACTACCCATTAATGCAAATTGGAATAACGAATCGGCATTACAATCAACATTTGCACCAAGGTCAAGCAAAGCGAAGCTTTTTGTCTTAGTTGGACAGATAGAGGCAATAGCAGGACGATAAATGTTTGGTAATGTTCCTAAAATAAATCTGGAAATTGCCATCAACGCTCCGGTGTTGCCTGAAGATACCACTCCGAAAGCTTTACCTTCTTTCACTGCAACAATTGCAGCTTTCATACTTGAGTCTTTACGATGTCTCAGCGCAAAAGATGGCTTATCATTTGCAAGGACATTGTCAGAACAATGAGTAAATTCAGAATTGTTACTTACTTTTTTATATTTCAAAAGCAAAGGAGATACTTCTTCCTTATCTCCATAAATATGAAAAAAAACTTTAATGCCTGGGTCAACAAGGTTGTCTAAAAAAAAACCAGCACCCTGAATTACGGAAAGAGGCGCAAAATCGCCCCCCATAGCGTCAAGTGCAATAACTATATTATTATTGACCGTAGGTAACATATCATAATAGTCACTCTGCCTGTTGCTTGATGAAAACCCGTTTTCCTTTGTAACTGCCATCAACTGCTACGTTATGAGGCAACATGAATTCCCCAGTTGTTGAACATACCACAACATTCTTAGGCTCAATAGCATGATGAGAACGATGCATATTACGCCTTGACTTTGACTTTTTTCTTTTTGGAACTGCCAAAACTTCCTCCATTCTACTACAAAATTCAATTCATTAGTAACATGTTTTTTACAGGAAGTAAACAGGGATAGTAAAATAAGTAAGGTTTGCTTATGTAATTGAGTTCTATAGCTAAAGTGGCTCTACAATTTGAAAAACCGTCATTCCGCTACTCGTTAGCGGAATCTATACCGCGAATGAATCCATAGCTGTACGAACATTCATTTTTGAAGGTAAATTGCACAACAGATGATGTCATTCCAGTGCTTGACACTGGAATCCAGAAATTTTGCTTATAACTGAGCTGATGAGCTAAAGGTAGTTGTCTTACGCTAAAACAAACGTTTTTAATTAAGTTGCATAGAAGCTGGATCCCAGTGTCTGGGCACTGGGATGACACCCCACTGGTGGGAATTGCTCCCAAACTACAACGTTCGTACAGTTGTGGATACCGTGGCGGTATGACGTAGGGAAACCTTTCTTGGGTTAGCTATATGAGCTTTAAATTAAAACATCAAGTATGTTGAACTTAAAACATATCTCAGCTATACTTTGCGATAAAGTTAATAAAAATTTTAATAAAATCAGTAAGACTAACCTCTAGCTAAAATGAATACAAAGTGAGCTTTTTTGATATAAATAGTGTTAGAATAATTGGTAGGTACTTTATCAATTTTTTGTTAAGGCTTGGTAGTGCATTCATATTTTTTATTCAATCTCTATACCACTGCCTTGTGCCACCATATTATTTTAGCAACATAGCAAGACAAATTATAGAGATAGGCTTTTTCTCTCTGCCAATTGTTGAGCTCACTGGAGTTTTTATAGGAGCGGCGATAGTTTTACAAAGTAGCTTGAGTGACCCATTAATTAACCAAGAACAGATAATACCCAAACTTGTTACGATCACTATCATTAAAGAGTTAGGACCAGTTTTGATCAGCTTAATAATGGTAGGAAAGGTTGGATCATCAGTTGCAGCAGAAATTGGTACAATGCGCATCACCGAGCAAATAGATGCACTTACAACCTTGAACATCAACCCTTTTAAATATTTAATTGCACCAAGGATTTTAGCGTCAATCATAGTATTTCCCATACTTACAGTATGTGCAGATTTAATAGGAATATTTGGAGGATGTATCACTGCAGTCTTCGAATTTAACCACAATTTAAATATATACATTAAACACACAGCTCAGTTCTTTAATACGTATGATTTTATAACTGGGCTAATAAAAGCAACTGTATTTGGCGCCATAATTTCTGTCTCAAGCTGCTATTACGGTTACCATTGCAAAGAAGGTGCACGAGGAGTAGGTGTTGCTACAACATCAACTGTTGTTTTATCGTCCATACTGATCATTTTAGCAAACTACATGATTACTTTGATACATGCGTAACTCCATAATATCAATATTGAACTTAAGCTTATCTTTTGATGATAGGACAGTACTAAAAGATCTAAATTTTGATATATCGAAAGGGGAATCATTAGTCATACTTGGCGGCTCAGGGAGCGGCAAATCTGTACTAACAAAAACAATCATTGGCTTGCTGACACCAGACTCAGGGTCTGTTAAAATAAATAGTAAAAGCAAAAATAAATTTGGGGTTTTATTTCAAAATTCCGCTTTATTTGACTACGTTACAGTGTGGGAAAATATATCTTTTAATTATAAAAAGCGCTTTAATATCAGCAAAAAAGAGGCAAAACAGCTAGCAATCGAGAAGTTAAATGATGTTGGACTGGAGGAAAGCATAGCAGATATGTTTCCAATAGAGCTATCAGGTGGAATGAAAAAAAGAGTGGCACTTGCAAGGGCGATTGCACACAATCCAGAAATCATTATTTTGGATGAACCAACTTCAGGATTGGACCCAATTATGTCAGATATAGTAAACGAGATAATAATAAAATTATCTAGAGATCTTAACCCTACAATTATCACGATTACACATGATATTCATAGCGCATTTAAAATAGCTGATAAAATAGCAGTATTATATGAAGGGGAGATCATTTCCCATGGAACTGTTCAGGAAATACAAAATACTAATAACGAATATATAAAAAAATTCATTCATTATATATAGCTAAAGATATATACACTATTGCTAACAGTCATATTTTTAAGTTTTAACTTTGTAAAAGGTAGTGAACATTGGAATTCAGATTTTTTTCAAACTGGATCCTATAGCTGACCCAAGCAACACGTCATACCGCGATTCATTCGCGGTATCTCGGCATAGATTCCGCTAACTAGTAGCGGAATGACGAATTTGTCGTTTTTCAAATTGTCGTAATTCAGTTTAGCTATATATAGGATGACAGAAATTGTTTGTATTAGCTATATTCAAAAGCTCTATTGATATTTTGCAATATTTGTGATAAAATAATAGCTTAAAGTTGAGAGTAAAAATTTATGAGTGAAGCTCAAGGTCCAAATATTGCAGAATGGCAAGCGCAGCAGCAACACCAAGAGGCTGCTGGTGAGAAAAGTGGTTTTGGTCTTGGTCACAGTGACTCTGTTTCAACAGTTGTCGATGGAATGAAATGGTTGTTCAACTTTCATGAAGGGGCGATTGCTGCTTATAATAATGTGTTTGAAGGTTTGGTGAGTGGCAGTAGTCTAGTAACATTGTTTGGAAAGTCAGGTAATATGTTTGGCATAAAACTTCTTGAAGGCCTTGCAGAATATTTTTCAGGTGGAGGTGGGGAAGATATGCCATCAGAAGGAATGGATATGGCTCATGGTGATGATGGACATCACTCAGATGATTACCCTCATGCCAATAACGAAATAGCTCATAATGCTGATGGTTTGCAAGACATGCATGATGCAGGTGATCACCATGGTCAATCTTTTTCACCTGGTCCTTCACCATCTGTTGGCGATGACCACGGGCATGAACTTGGTTAAACGCTTAAAAACTATTGAATAGTTGGGTTCGCAAGAAAAGTTGCTATTGTTATGAGTTTGTTTTAGTGAAAAAGGTTTCAGTTTTAGGATCAACAGGAAGTGTTGGAAAAAAGACTGTAGATTTGCTCTCAAAGAGAAAAGAAGAATACCAAGTGGAAGCACTAAGTGCCCATTCAGACTTTGCTCTACTGGCACACCAAGCAAAGCTGCTGAATGCAAAATATGTTGCTATCTCCGATGAAAGGTTTTACAAAGATTTAAAAGAAAGTCTACTTGGTACAGATGTAAAAATAGCAATTGGTGCTACAAATATTGCTACCATACCTGTTGATCTCTCAGTTGTTGCAATAGTTGGCATTGCAGGCCTTGAGCCAGTTATGGAGGTTATAGAAAGCGGTACCAAAGTCATTGCATTGGCAAACAAAGAAAGCATTGTTTGCGGTGGAAAGTTATTACTCAAAAAAGCTAAAGAAAAAAACGTACAAATAATCCCTATTGACTCTGAGCACAATGCAATTTTTCAAATTTTGCAAAATGACGACAAATGCGTAGAAAAGATCATACTTACTGCTTCTGGTGGACCATTCTTAAATTATAGCCTTGAGCAATTAAAAAATGTTATGGTAGATAAGGCGCTTAGTCACCCCACTTGGAATATGGGAAAGAAAATCTCAGTTGATAGCGCAACAATGATGAATAAGGCACTAGAGATAATAGAAGCACATAACTTGTTTAACATCAGCCCGGATAGAATTGAAGCAATAGTGCATCCTGAGTCAATAGTACATGGAATTGTAACTTATAAGGATGGGTTCAACTTTGCTGTGCTTGCAGAAACTGACATGGCAATTCCCATTTCATATGCTTTGTCTTGGCCGGAAAGATCAGCTTTAAATCGTAAATTAGATTTAACAAAGCAAGGAAAATTGACCTTTCAAGAACCAGACCATAAGCGTTTTCCTGCGCTAAAGCTTAGCATGGCAGTGTTAAACTCTTCTGCTCCACAAACAAACAGTATTGTGCTCAATGCTGCAAATGAAATAGCTGTTAATGAATTTTTGAAGTCACGAATCGGCTTTTTAGAAATAGTAGAGGTAGTGGAATCAACAATGGAAAGTTTTGGTAGTTATACCGATATTAATTCACTATCTGATATAATAAATATTGATTGTGAAAGTCGTATTATTGCTCACAAAATTGTTGAAAGTAAAGTTGTTGCGTATAGCTAGAGTAATGTAACCAGACTGCATTCTGTGATTTTTAGCAAAACACGATCTTTCATTTGAGCTTCCTTCAATTTAAAATAAATACAGAAACTAGCTATCTTCAAAAATATGGTTGAATAATTGTGTGTATAATTATTAATATTTTTAAGCACTTTGGCTATGGCTTTATCTAAGTTTCTCGACCCTAAGCTGGATTTAACCTTCAAAAAAATATTTGGCACTGAAAAAAATAAGAATATTCTCATACATTTTTTGAATGATATTTTAGGATTTACCGAGATAAATACTATACAAGAAGTGGAATTCCTCAGTATAGCTCTTTCCATAAAAGTCCGGATGTGATAGGATAAGGATAGATGATGATAAGGAGGTTGAATGCCAGCAGCATATAGTTATGATTTAAGAAAAAAAGGAATGGAAGCGCTAGACGAAGGAGAAAGCAGAGAAACAGTGGCAGCAAGATTTAAGATTGGACGAACTACTTTATGGGAGTGGCAGCAAAGAAGAAAAGAAACAGGAGACTTTCAATCAAAAAAACTTGGAAATGGGGGTTACAATCACAAAATTACCGACTGGGATACCTTTGCCAAATTTGCCAGAGAACACGGAGGAAAGACTCTATCGGAAATGGCTAAACTTTGGAACAACGTTAGTATCCAAACGATCTATCGAGCCCTTAAAAAAATTGGATTTACGCGCAAAAAAAGACATATGGATACAAGGAAAGAAACGAAGAAAAACGTGCTGAATTTTTGAAAATTATAGCGACAAAAGAACCTAAAAACTTAGTGTATATAGATGAGTCTGGCATTGATAACACCGAAGACTACCCCTACGGATATTGCCAGAAAGGACAGCGGTTTTATGCCTTAAAATCTGGAAAGAAAACTCAACGAATCAGTATGGTTGCAGCCTTAAGTGGAAGAAAGATAGTTGTTCCGTTAACCTTTGAAGGCCACTGTAATATGGATGTTTTTAATGGATGGTTTGAGCAATTTTTGACACCGATCTTGGAACCTGGACAGACTGTCATTCTTGACAATGCTACTTTTCATAAGTCTGATAAGATTATCGAGCTTGCTAAAGGGGTTGGTGCAGAAATTTTGTATCTGCCGCCTTATTCTCCAGATTTCAACAAAATTGAGCATCATTGGTTTGCTATAAAAAAAAGAGCCAGGAAAAACATTCCTCTATTCGAATCCTTTCGTCGTGCTGTTGATTCTGCCTTCCTATGACCTGTTCGGACTATTATGAGAAATGCTATACTATAATGGATCCTGAAATTGCATCTGATAAGCAAAGTATAGTTGATGTTCTTTGCAGGGATTCTAGTGGGGCCAGGTATGTGATTGAAATGCAGCTTACTCGCGATAAAGGCTTCGAAAAACGAGCTCAACTGTATGCTGCTAAGGCTTACTCAAGACAATTAGATAAATCTGGCAACTACATTGATTTAAAGAAAGTCTTCTTTATTGCTATATCAAATTGTAACTTACTTCCTGAAGAAGTTGATTATATATCCAGCCACACTATAAGAGATGAGAAAACCAATGAGCATGACTTAAAAGATTTTCAATTTGTATTTATTGAACTACCTAAATTTCCTAAGAATAAGGAAGAACAGCTAGAAAGCATAGTGGATCGTTGGTTATTTTTCTTCAAATATGCAGATGAAACTACGGAAGAAGACTTAAGGAAAATAGCAGAAAAAGCACCAATAATAAAGTTAGCCTACGATGAATCAGACAGGTTTAGCTGGAATGAAAAAGATTTAGTAGCGTATGAAGAAAGAATAATGGATCTACGCAAAGAAGAAGCCATTCTTGAATACAGACTTGACCTTGCTACTGAAAAAGGCATCCAAATTGGCGAAGAAAGAGGCATCAAAATTGGTAAAGAGGAAGGGAAAATCGAAGGGAAAATTGAAGTCGCAAAAGCAATGCTGGCTAATAATGTTGATGTTACCACTATTGTTAAGTTTACTGGCCTTTCTATTAGTGAGATTGAAGAATTGCAGAATTAAGTGTAAACGGTTACAGAGTAATTTCAAAGTGCATTTGCAGTTGGAACGGATACATTTAATGAGAGTCCCATTTCACGGTGTTCAAATCTACTCCTTCTTGTACCATCTCCCAAAGTGGGCTCATTTCTCTCAATCGGCCAACATTTTTAGTAATAAGATCTGCTGCGTACAAAACTTCTTCTTTGGTTGTAAATCGGCCTAGGCCAAATCTAATTGATGAATGCTCAAGGTCATGGCCATTATTTAGCGACCGTATGACATAGGAAGGCTCAAGAGACGCAGACGTGCACGCAGAACCAGAACTTACTGCTAAATCCTTGATTGCCATGATGAGAGACTCACCCTCAACATAGGGAAAGCTCAAGTTTAGGTTGCCAGGAATCCTATTTTCATAGTCACCATTTAAAACGATATCAGGAAATGCTTCTTTTATTTTATTGTACAAAATATCTCTCAGTCCTTCCAATTTGCTTGCTTCTGTTTCCATTTCTTCTTTAGCAATACGTGCTGCTTCACCAAAACCAACTGCAAGAGGTGTTGGAACTGTTCCAGAACGCATGCCTCTTTCCTGTCCACCACCACTAATTAGTGGTATCAGCCTAACACGAGGATTCTTTCTACGTACATATAATGCGCCTATTCCCATAGGTCCATAAATTTTGTGGCTAGAGAGACTCATAAGATCAATGCACATCTCATTAACATCAATTGGAACTTTTCCAAAGCTTTGAGCTGCATCTGTGTGGAAAAATATATTATGCTTTCTACATATTACACCAATTTCTTTGACAGGCTGAATTACTCCGATTTCATTATTTACCATCATTACTGAAATCAAAATTGTTTTATCAGTAATTGCTTCCTCAAGCTTTGATAAATCTATAATTCCGTTTTGCTTAACAGGCAAATATGTAACTTTAAAGCCTTCATTTTCCAGATGCCGACAAGAATCCAGAACACACTTATGCTCCGTGCAGACAGTTATTATATGATTTCCTTTATTTTTATAAAAGTGAGCAACGCCCTTGATTGCCGTATTATTTGACTCAGTTGCACCTGAGGTAAAGATAATTTCTTTGCTATCTGCGTTCACCAGATCAGCGATGTGTTTCCTTGCTTTTTCCACTGCTTCTTCAGCAGTCCAACCAAATGAATGGCTGCGAGAGTGTGCATTACTGAACTCACCAAAGTAAGGTATCATCACCTCTAAAACACGGGGATCTACTTTAGTAGTAGATTGATAATCAAGAAATATTGGTAATTTTATTTTAGCATCGTGTATTTTTTTACTTTCAACATTCATAAAGCTACCACGGAGACAAAATTTACAATTATTTTATAGCATTAAAACTTAATTTTTTCAAGATATAATCTTGCATCAAGTACAAAAGTGTCATCCAAGTAGCTGACACATAACTGTACGAACATTTATTTGCGAAAGCAGTGTGTTAAATGTTATAGCCAGTTTTGCCTCAAACACAAAGGCAGTGCCCAGACACTGGGATGACACCCTATTGGTGGCAATTGCTTCCAAATCACAATGTTTGTACAGCTGTGCGCCGTGCGCTGGAATCCGTTTTAGCCCTTATCTATATCTCAGTTCCACCAACAGTTATTGCGTCGACTTTGAGTGTCGGCTGACCAACTCCAACTGGCACATTTTGTCCATCTTTCGAGCATGTGCCAACACCAGGATCTAACTTTAAGTCATTACCAACCATAGATACTTTTTTCAACACTGTTGGACCGTCACCAATTAGTGTTGCTCCTTTTACTGGCTGTGTAATTTTGCCATTTTCTATTAGGTAAGCTTCCGAAGATGAAAAAACAAATTTTCCTGACGTTATATCAACCTGCCCACCACCGAAATTTACTGCATATAGACCTTTCTTTACGCTAGATATTATTTCCTTCGGTGTATACTTTCCGGGCAACATATAGGTGTTTGTCATGCGCGGCATAATAACTTCTTTATAACTTTCTCTTCTACCATTACCAGTTGGGCTTACACCCATGAGTTTAGCGTTCATATGATCCTGCATGTATCCTTTTAGGATCCCATCCTCTATCAATATATTATAACTGGGTGGAGTGCCTTCATCGTCTACGCTGATAGAGCCGCGCAAATTGGGCAGAGTTCCGTCATCAACTACTGTGATGTCACTAGCTGCTACTTGTTTACCCACAGAATTTGAAAATGCTGAGACTTTTTTGCGATTGAAGTCGCCCTCAAGTCCATGACCCACGGCTTCGTGTAACAATATTCCTGGCCAGCCTGGACCTAAAACGACTGTCATTTCTCCGGCTGGAGTTGGAATTGCTTCAAGATTTACCAGTGCTTGTTCTAACGCTTGGTTTGCAACTTCTTTCCACTTTTTCTCAGAAATAAACTTACTATAAGAGTCCCTTCCACCATGCCCTGCAGAACCTCTTTCGGTACGGCCATCTTTTTCTACAATGACTAGCACATTAAAACGTACCAGAGGCCTGATATCGCTTAATCTGTGATCACCCTTTATTATTTGTACAACTTGCCATTCTCCACTTAGAGTTATTTTTACTTGCTTCACGCAGTTATTTTTGGACCTTACATACTCATTAACCTCATTGAGTAGCTTAATCTTTGAATTCAGATCCATTTCATTTATAGGGTTAATCCTCGAATATAGGCTTTTTGTCTCTTCGTTTAAATTTATTGAATTTGTCTTGTTTAAAGACACTGAGCTTTTTACCATAGAAGCAGCATTACTAATTTCTTTTTCGCTGATCTCAGAAGAACAAACGAAAGATGTACTATCTTCACAAAAAGACCTTAAACCAAATCCCCTTCTAGTATTCAAGTCCATGTGTTTTAATATGTTATCCTCAAAAACCAGGGACTCCGACTGGCAAAATTCTAGAAACAGCTCACCACCATCGCTATTGCTCAAAGCGTTATTGACTATTTTATATACGTTATTAATATTAACATTGTTTTGAGCAAAAAATATTTGATCTAGATTTGGCATTACCTTTGAACTAAAAATTGTTTAAGTATATTATTTAACTTTAACATAGTAAACTATAAAAAGCCCGGGTGGCGGAATTGGTAGACGCGCTAGCTTCAGGTGCTAGTAACTTTTTAAGTTGTGGAAGTTCAAGTCTTCTCTCGGGCACTCTTAGCTTCCATATTGCTTGTTGAATTAATTAATGCTATAATATAACGTATTAGGTAATATTTATGCTATGTATGGTGAAAAAGATAAGTTAGCCTACAGAAAGAAGGTACGAACTTACTCGAAACGCTTAGTTACTACACTATCTACTATCTCTTTCATGGGATACATAGCGGCATTGGTCTTGAATATTCCTGTCTTAAGTCTGTATTTTAGTATTGCCGGCACTATATTCAGTGCACTTTCGTTTGCTTTAAATATATGGTCACTAAATGATCATTCCCGACAACAGAATCTTAATAAGAAATCTGGCATAAAAAACACTCCAGGACAAAAAAAGTTAACAAAGATCTATCTTGATATAGCATCCAGTGCTTCATTTCTAATAGGAGGTATTGCATCTATGTCGCTTTTTGAGTCTTCTGTTATTTATTTTGTTTCTACGCCTTTTTTTATTCTAGGCTGTGTTATTATGGCAGCTAATATCGTTCAAACTATGATTAGTGAACCACAGACAAAAAACGTCCTTGAGAATCTCTCTTCAAATACTGCAAGAGTACAAGCTTAAGTATTAACTTATTTAACTTATACAGGAATATTAGCTATATAATTCCACTGAAGGAAGCCATTCAAAAGAGTTCGATGTAATTAGCGTCAAAAAAGTGTAAGCAGAAATTGTGGGCTTATTGGGGTAGGAGCGCTTAGTACTCCTACTTCCACATCAATTACTTGAATAATTGCTCAAGCTATCAAAATAAAAGTTTTTATTCAGTAATTTGTGTATAAAGGGTACTATTTTACTAGTAGTGAAATAAATCAGAATGAAGTCTATTTTATTAACGAGGCCTTTATTGGACTCGTTCAATACAAGAAATATATTGAGAAAGTATGGATACAAAGTTTTTATAGAACCAGTATTCACAATAAAGTACTTAAATCCTGATATATCTGCGTACGAATTTGACGTTGTGATATCTACAAGTAAAAACAGTGTAAAGGCTCTTAGTCAAATATGCAAAGAGGATGACTTTCCGATTATTACAGTTGGTAATTCAACCATGCAGGCTGCAAAAAATTTGGGATTTTCTGATATAATCTCAGCAGACAGCAACGTTGATGGTCTGATATCATTCATAAAAGCTCATTATTCAAACGCAATAAAGTTCTTGTATATAAGGGGACAAGAAGTATCATGTGACCTAAAAAAGAGATTATCTGAAGAAGATTTTAACGTAAGAGAAGTTGTACTCTATAAAACAATTATAAAAAGGAATCTAACTAATAGGTGTAAAAATTTACTATTGGATGGTAAAATTGATAGTGTTGCTTTTTTTTCCTCACAGACAGCAAGGATATTTTGTTCATTAGTTCTAAAAAGTGGGTTATCTCATGTGATGAATAATGCAGTTGCATATACCATGAGTAAAAACATTGCTGATAGTTTAAAGTTAATCAAATGGAAAAAAATTATAACATCGAGGTTGCCTACTGGGGAGAGTTTAATTGATATAATTAATAAGGATTGTTGATGCTAAAGATTGCAACTTGGAATGTAAACTCCATACGTAAAAGAGTTAACCAACTTTGTAGTTTTATAGTTGATAGTCAGATAGATATAATTTTGCTGCAAGAGATAAAATGTATGGAAGAGCAATTTCCTTATGCAGAGATAGAGAAGCTGGGATATGAATGTGCTGTCTATGGACAAGTTGCAAGAAATGGCGTTTGTGTTTTATCTAAATATCCGATACTGGAGAAGTTTAAGATTGATATCGTAGAAGGTTATCAAGAAGCGCGTTATATAGAGTGCATAATAAAGCACAATAATCAGAAGGTAAGGGTGGGAAGTGTATACGTTCCAAACGGTCAAAGCCCGGACTCTCAAGCATTTGAATATAAACTCAAGTTTTTTGATAATCTATATGAAAGGATGAGCACTTTGTTAAAGAATGAAGAGTTAACTATTATAGCTGGCGATTATAATGTTGCACCGGATGAAATTGATGTCTTTGATTCAAACTTATTGAATGGCCAAGTGTGCTTTCATATAAGAGAACGTGAGAAGTTAAGAGCGATCTTGAATCTTGGGTTTAAAGATGCGTTTAGAATATCTCACCCAAATTTGCAACAATTCACTTGGTGGCATTATCAAGGCAATTCACTCAGAAATAATCAAGGAATGCGAATAGATTATATGCTGTTATCACCACAAGCTGTAGATAAATTGGAAACATGCTACATAGATGATAGATTGCGTAAGCTAGAAAATCCGTCTGACCATACTCCTGTTGTATGTGCTATAGAATAATAGCAGATCTCTTACACAATTCACTTTTAGCAAACCTGAGTAGTCTTACCTTTGCTGCTCTGTGGTTTTTCCCTTCGTTTGTTTTCCTTTCCTGTCCAAGATTGATCGCGCTGCTCACTTTTTTCGTTTCCTACCTGGGAAATTTGCTCAGGAACAGGCTGTTGTTCACTCTTTTCTTTTCCTTGGGAAATTTGTTCAGAAACAGAGGTGCCTTTCTCAACTTCTGTAACTGGGGTTTTTAAAATATCATCAATGCCCTCGAGAATTTTTCCATTCAGTTTTGCTCTCTTTTCTGTATCATTTTTATCTTGTGAGTTAGGGTCATACAAAGTACCTTTTTTGTTATTTGAAAAAAGAACTCCCACTCCTCCTTTTATAGCAAATATTGCACCAATAGCAGCAACAACTACCGCAAGTGTAGTAGGACCAAAAATTGATATTGAAGCAATGGAAAAAAGAATAGGAAGAAAGATCTTACGTAAGAACGTTGTTACCATCTCTTCATCACTGAGTGGTGGTTCATCCTCTTCTTTTTTATCTTTACCTAAGAATGGTATTTTTTCTTTTACCCCATTCATAAAAGAGCTGGAAATATTTTTAGGATCTACCTTTATTCCAAACGGCCACCCGAGAAGCTTTATTAGTGAATCTTTAGCTTCTGTTTTACGTATATCAGCTATGCAATCATTTACTACTTGCTTTATTTTACCATTTTCTAAATTCTCTTCATTAGCTAAATTTTCTTTTTTAATTTTTTTAGATACGGAAACTAAAAACTGAAGAAAATTTTCTTCACTTAGTAACTTTATATCTTCTTGATTAATATTCTTGAATATACCTTCATGATTTTTTGATATAAAAGTAAAAATTTTCTTTTCATTTTCATCCTGTAATCGAGGTAACCGTTCCTTTAATGACTTCAGATCACTCTGTAATTTTTGTTTTTCTTTCAATTTCTGTTTCTTCTTTTCTATTTCCTGTTCCTTCTTTTCTATTTCCTGTTTCGTTTGCTCTTCTAGTTTTTCTGGATTTTTAAAAATATCTAGGAAAGTACAATAGATTAACTGATGTTTCTCTTTTTCAAATTTAAAAACTTTCTCATCTTTGTTAGTTACCTGAGTAGGTAACTTTGGAGGTTTTGAACTTTTTACTTGTGGGCCTGTCATGGCTGACCTATTTGCATTTGCTATGTTCTATTCTAACATATTTTTCGTATTAGTTCAAATGATTTATACTCCTAGAATTCACGATGTTTAAGTCATAATTAAGGGAATTTAGACCCCAGTTGTCGCCAACTTTTATTTCTACTTCAAGTGGTACAGAAATTTCTATTGCATTTTCCATTATATCTTTCATAAGTTTTGCTGTTTCTTGTACCTTTTCGTCCTCTACTTCAACCAGTAGTTCATCGTGAACCTGGAGGATTATTTTACCTACTTTCAATTGGTCAAAAAGCTGAATTGTCGCACGTTTTATTATATCAGCAGCGGTTCCTTGCAGTGGTGCGTTTATTGCTGCCCTTTCTGCAAATTGTCTTATATAAGGAATTGTATTGTTTATGTCTCTTACAAAGCATCTCCTGCCAAACAAAGTTTCTACATAACCATGCAATCTTGCGATAGACACTGCTTTTTCCATATAGGCCTTTATTTCTGGGTAACAGGAAAAATAGTAATTAATGTATTCAGCAGCTTCCGCAATGGTAATTCCAAGCCGCTTTGCAAGACCAAATGGGCTAATGCCATATATAATTCCAAAATTGATGGATTTTGCTTTGCGTCTTAATTGCTCATCTATTTCTTGCACTCCAAAAACTTGCCTTGCGGTGATCTCATGAATATCTTGTCCGTTTGCAAAAGCTTCTTTAAATGCTGCAACGTTTGCAACGTGTGCCAGGAGTCTTAATTCTATTTGCGAATAGTCAGCAGAAATTATCTTATGCCCTTTTGGCGCAATAAATGCTTGTCTGATAAGATTTCCCTCTTCGCTTCTGATAGGAATATTCTGTAAATTAGGATTGCTGGAGCTCAGCCTTCCAGTTGCAGTTGCAGTCGTTGAAAAGCTTGTGTGTATTCTACCATCAATGGAATCAACTTGCTTTATTAGCGCATCAGTGTAGGTGCCTTTTAATTTACTTAAATGTCGCCAATTTAGAATTTTACTTGCGATTTCTACCCCTTCTTCTTCGAGTGCCTCTAGAACTTCATAATTGGTGCTATACGATCCAGATTTTTTTGACTTTTTCTTTTTATTAAGCCCCATTTTGTTGAATAAAACATCACTTAATTGTTTTGGCGAAGCAATATTAAATCTTTCTCCTGCCAAATTATATATCTCATCTTCAAGCACGGCAATTACCTGCTGAAATTTATCGGACAGCTCCTGTAATTTTTGTATGTTCAGTAATATCCCATTTTTCTCCATATCAAATATTACTTTCATAAGTGGCTTATCGAAGCGCTCGTAAATTGTGAGCAATTTTTCCTGAAATAACCTTTGCTTTAGCTTTTCATGAATTGCTATTAAAGTTTTTGCCGAGAAAATTTCTGCATTTTCACTCAAATTATGCGCAACTATGTTTGGAATACTGTGATCATGCTTTCCTGTATCCAAGCTATACGACATTATCATCAAATCATCAACTGAATTTAGCATCTTCTCTACTGTAGGGAAGATTTTCCTGATCTCTTTAATGTTATGTATTATTTTAAGCACTCCATTTGAGAGCAAAGTTAAGTTAATTATAATGAGTGCATCTTGTATGCTGTCTTGCTCTATATAAAAAATATTACTTTCGCTATAAGATAGACTTAATACATTGTTTTCAAGGTGGTAATGAATTGCAATTTTGCCTTCATATCTACAATGCTCCAAAAATTTCTCTAACTCTTCACTACTATATTCTATTTTCTCTTTTGTGCTAGACCCATTATAGGAAAAAAGCTTTTCCATTTTACCTATTAAAGAATTGAATTCATACTTCTTTAAAAAGGATAATAGTTTTTCCATATTTGGAGGGCGAACTTCACATTTTGCAATATCATGTTGAAGGTCTACTTTTTCGCATAGTGATAAAAGTTCTCTTGAAATTAGCGCTTTTTCCTTATGTTCAGCAAGAATATTACGAATCCTCGTTTGCTCGATGTTATCAATGTTCTCTATAATATTATTCAATGAATCAAATTCATCTAGTAATTTAGCTGCAGTCTTCGGACCTATTCCCGGAACGCCTGGAATGTTGTCAGATGCATCACCAGTTAGAGAAAATAAATCAAGAAGCTTGTGTGAGTTTACACCAAATTTTTCTATTACTTGTTTTTCATCTATATATATATTTTTAATGGGGTCGAATATTAAAATATTGTGGTTCAAGAGTTGAAATAAATCTTTATCTGATGAAACGACTACCACTTTAAAGTCTTCGTGGTTGGCGTATTTTGCAGCTAGTGTTGCAATTATATCATCTGCTTCATAACCTTCAATCTCTTCATAGCTGAGGTTAAAAGCTTCTACCGCTTCCCTCAGTATGGTGAACTGTGGAGTTAGATCCTCAGGAGGCGTTACTCTGTTCGCTTTGTACTCAGGATATAAATTGTGCCTAAAATTCTTTTTCCCTGCATCAAGTGCTATAGTTAAGTAGTCCGAATGGGCAATGTACTTAAGAACCATATTCAGAAAGCCATATACACCACCTATTGGCATTCCTGTTGTGGTAATTAAGTGAGGTAGTACATAGTAAGCTCTGAAAAGAAAACCATAGCCATCGATGATTGTGAAAGTTTTTTCTTTCATTGTAGATATTGATGCGTGCTTTTGATGGTCCACTATTTAGCTGAGAAAATCAAGTTTTTGTTTTTCTGCTTTTGAGCGTTGTAAGAGATTTTACCGAAAATAGCATTCATGATGGGGATGTACACATATGTAATATCAAAACCTAGTAGAAGAAATTCATATTTTACCCAATCGAAGCGGGGAAATGTATTTCTCACCCGAATTCTGGATTAGAAATTAAAAAAACAAGAATATCAATAGCTTATTGTTTTAGCATTTACGATAAAGCAGTAAGTATTTCAAGATTAGTTACTAATTTAGTAAAATTCAAGAATTTCAATAGTTTAGCTATTTTAAATGAAATCAGATCTGTGTCAAGTAGGTAATAAATCGCTATTTTTAAATTTGATCAAATTTAATTAAAAAAGTCAAGACTTTCAATAATTTACCTAAAATCTAATCCAGAATTCGGGTTAATAGTGAGATGACCTTACCCAGAAAAAGTGGAGAGAAAGAAAGGAGTTTTTTCGGGTAAAATAAAATTTTGGAGGATTAGAAATGGCAAGAGAATATACGGCAGAATTCAAATTGGAAGCTGTTAAGCTGGCAAATGAACAAAGAAAGGTAGGTCAACCAGTTGCAAAAGTAGCAAGAGATCTAGGAATAAGGGATAGTGTATTAGGAAAATGGATGAAGAAATATAACGAAAAAAAGTCAGCGGCAAATGCATTTCCAGATGTAACACCTTATGACAAAGAGAGATTTGATTTACAGAAAGAGTTAGCAAAAGTAACAAGAGAAAGAGACATTTTAAAAAAAGCCCTGGGATATTTTGCCAGTCAAAAAGAGTAAAATATTTTTTCATAAAAGAGCATAGTAAACACTATAAAGTGCAGGAATTATGTAGGGTTTTCTGCTAGTGGCTACTATAAGTGGACTACAAGGAAAATAAGCAGTAGAGAATCAGCAAATAAAGAGTTATTAGCAGATATTCAAAAAATATATCAAGCTTCTAAATGTAGATATGGAGCTCCTAAAATTCATGCTGAATTAAAGGCTTTGGGTAAAAGTTGCAACTTAAAAACAGTGCAAAGTATTATGCAGAAAAATGGTATTCAGGCTATATTGAGAAGAAAATTTAAAATTAAGAAACAACAAACGGACAGTAGAGTCGTAGCTCCCAATATATTAGACCAAAACTTTATTGTCGATCAACCAAATAAAGTATGGGTAACTGATATTACTTATATAAAAACCAAAGAAGGATGGCTATATTTGGCAACAATAATCGATCTATATTCACGCATGGTAGTTGGCTGGTCAATGAGCAGTTCAATAAATAAACAATTGGTTATGGACTCTTTATTAATGGCCGTTAACAAGCGTAAACCTGCCAAAAATCTACTATTACATAGTGATCAAGGTTCACAATATACTTCGCAAGGTTATCAATATCTCTTATCCATAAAAAACATAGATGAGTCATAAAGGTTGTTGTTACGACAATTCTGTTGTGGAAAGCTTCTTCAGTTCTCTAAAAAGGGAGTTACCAATAGACACCTCTCGGCACTCTAAACAGCATATCAAAACTGCTATATTTGAATATATAGAAATTTTTTATAACAAACAACGTAGACACTCCACTATTAACTATTGCATTCCTGAGCATTTTGATTCATCATTCTCTTTGTGAAAAACATTCCAAACTTTCTCTCCACTTTTTCTGGGTAAGGTCAGCCATTAAGTTAAGGAAAAAAGATAGATTTTATGGGATAATGATGTATACCAATAAGTTTAAAGGTAGTATGAGTAAAAAAGGCAGTAATAAAATTTATTCAAAATGAATTGGCAAGTCTAGAATTTATAGAATCCCATAAATCATCTTCAAAAGATTTTATGAGAAAGAGGAAGTTATCTTTTATTGACATATTTATCTTAATTTTAAGAAAAAGTGTAAAGTTGCTGCAAGTAATACTAAACGAATTTATTTTATATAGGAAAAAAGACTATACCGTTACTGCTAGTGCTTTTAGTCAAGCAAGAAAAAAAATGAAACACAGTGCATTTTCAGAAATTAACGAAGGTGTGGTTTCCTTGTACTACCAAGACCAAAAATTTAAAACTTGTTTTGGCTTTAGAGTGTTAGCTCTTGATGCCTCCAAAATCATTTTACCAACAAGCGTTGAAATAAAAAATGAATTTGGCTCAAGAAAAATACGTAACCAAAAACCAAAAGATTTAGGTGATTATGCAAGTGCAACCTTTGCGGTTTGTTATGATGTGCTAAATAATGTTGCCATAAGGTCAGTGTTAGATAGAGGTAACACTCATGAAATTAACTTAGCAGATGAAATGCTTAAAGTTGTAAATACTAATGACTTACTGATTTGTATATTTATTTTATAAATTTCTTTCTAGCCTTACAAAAAGAAAAATTGCTTATGTCATTCGATGTCCCAGATCATCTTTTAATGAAGTGAATGCTATGTTTGAAGAAAAAAGCCCATCTAGTGTTGAGGTTACCATATGTGCTCAGCGTAAGATAAAACAAGAAAATAGTGGAATAACGCTTCAAAGTGGTACTGCCATCTGGTGAAATTGAAGTGTTAGCTACATCATTAATGGATGAACAAAAGTTTCAAACTGGAGGATTTAAGGAGTTATATTTTTTACGCTGGGGAGTTGAGACATTTTTTGCAAAACTCAAAGGAAGACTAAGTCTAGAAAATTTTACAGGAAAAAGTGTTGAGTCTGTTAAACAGGATTTTTGGTCAGCTATCTTTATTAGCAACCTAGAAAGTGTTATGACAGAAGATGTAGAAGAAGCGTTGAATATGGACTTAACCGATGATAAGCTTAAGAGGAGCATTAACAAATCTGTCTCATTTAACGCGATCAAAAACTTGGCTTTCGACATTTTTGCTACGGAATCAGATACTGACTGCATTATGGATCAATTATCAAAGCTATTTTTGATGAACACTTTGGCGGTAAGAAAGGGAAGGAAAGTTGATCGTCATAAGGTACCTTATCTTCGTTCGTTCAATTACCAAAAAAGGGTTAGAAAACACATATTTTGACTAGAGGTAGTATTCATATCTTCTGATAATAACTGGGTAGCTTATTGCCATAGCTCCTGTAAAATGACTTCTAAACAAACTATTTCTTAAGTAATTTACACTTCAGAGTTTATCTGCTTTAAAGTTTACTCTATTCTGTTTCAGCATTTGTCATAAATCCTTAATTATTTCTGACTTTTTAGTTCAGTTTTTAACCATTCTTTCCTTAACTTAATGGCAGTGACAATAAGCCTATCTATCATTCTGATGTGATTTCAGTTTTTTTTACATGCAAACTTTCTAATCCCACCTTGTAGTTAGGGTAAATTAGAGAGACATTAAGATCTTTTTTAATTTTAACATTACTTACTTTTTTTGATCCTAAATAAAAACTCTGTGCATAATCTGGTAGGGAAGAAGCCTCAATTGGTTCTGGAGGGCTAACATTGAGAAGTTTGGTCGCATATATTACCACTTCAGATTGTGTAGTGGGTAAATCGTCTGCACAATTGTATATTTCACCAGGTTTTATGTTTTGCATGGAAGAAAATAAAATATTCGATATATCTTCAACGTGAATACGAGAAAAAAAATGCCCTTCTTTTTTCACATTTCTTGCTTTGCCAAGCTGCAAGTCAATTAACACGTTCCTACCAGGACCGTATATTCCAGCTAAACGAAAAATATGTACAGGCAGTTTGCTATTCAGCCACCTCTTTTCAGATCTAAGGCGCTTTTCTCCTCTGATTCCTATAGGTTTTGTTTCAGATTCCTCATTCACCCAATTACCAGAGTGATCACCATAGACGCTAGTTGCAGACAAATAACCAAACCATTTAACATTTTGCAGGCAATCACCGTATCTCTCCACAACATCATCACCATCTGGAGGAATAGAAATTAAAACGTGCGTTGCGCTTTTAAGCAGATCTTGGCTAACCTTCTCATAATTAAAGAGGATTACATTTTGTATATCTTTACTTCTTGATGTGCCACTGACTTTCCAACCTAAGTTCAGTAATTTTTTCGATAAAAATTTAGCTACATATCCATAACCAAAGCAAAACAAGTGCATGAAAATTAATTTTTAAAATTCTTCTTGATAAATTCTACTCCTAATTTTATTCCCTCTTCATTAATAATATGCCCTAATGCATGAATTAGGTGTCCTTCAACATTTACTCCATTTTCTTTCAGAGCTTTAACCGCTAAGTCGAGGGACGAAAAAGGTACCACGTCGTCAGCATCACCATGGATAACACATATGTTAGGTTTTGACTTGATCTCTGGTGCAGTTTTTGAAGGTGAAAGAAATCTACCAGAGTATGCAACAACTGATGCACAGGATTGAGAGCGGGTGAGAGCTGTATGTATTGCAAGCATTGCTCCTTGAGAAAATCCAACTAAAGAAAGTTGCGTATCTTTTAAATTAAGCTCCTTTAATTTTGTATCAATGAAATGATTTACAATTGATGTAGCATTTTTTACTCCATTATATAGCGCTTCCTCACTACGATCTTCCAAGCTGAACCACTGATAACCATCACCTATTTCTCTTTCAAACGGAGCATTGGGTACTGCAAAATATGAACCCAGTAAAAACTTGCTCATAACTTTAGCAAGGTGAATGAAATTATCGCCACTTGAGCCCCAACCATGTAAAAAAATAATCAAATTTTTCTTATTTCCGCCTGCACAAATTTCTGGGCCTTTAAGTTCAATCATTTCTTTTCCTTTTGCATTTATATTTTTATTTAACACTAATTTTCAAATTTGTAAAAACCCATGTGCAATTATGTACACTAGCTCATAACTGTATGAACATTGCAATTTGCAGGCAATTCGCGTGGCAGATTCCAGTGCTTGACACTGGAATCCAGCTTTTGATCGAAAATGTTGCATAGTGCACAATCAATTTTTCTAGATCCCAGTGTCAAGCACTGGGATGACACCTCTGGGCACTGCCGTCATAAAGGAACCAGTGTCAGCTACTTTCATGACATCAATAATTGACCTCGACTTACCGTCCAACTAGAAAGTTGTATATAGAATGACAGAAATCCAGATGTTATTTACTTACTTTCGATCTTTTCTATCAATTTTTTAACTAAGCCTCTTAGCTTTTTACTGGATTCATCAAGCTCTTGAATCTGCGAGCTGTGCTCTTTCATTAGTTCCTTATAGTTACCTCTTATGTAGTCAATCATTTCCTTCATCTGAGCAATCATCTTGTTGATATCCATACTACCCAAATCAGATATCATGTTGGGCATAGCCCCTTCTAACATATCGCCAGCCATAAGCTGCTGAGACATTTCCATAAATGGTTTTAAAGTCTGATTAAGCAATTCAGGATCCTTGGCTAATTTTTCTATTTGCTCTTTGCAAGTATCCATATACTGCTTCATAAATTCATCTTCTTGCCCTTTGTCTGTCATAATTATAACCTACCTAAAAATACGTGTTCTCTATTATATATTGTTTTAAAATTAAAAACAATACAAAATACCTGTTACAATTGCATTAATACTTTTTAAATAATAAAAAATGCTCCTTTGCTTATAAAGGGTCACATACCTTCTTTAACCATTCCTTATCTTTTACGCTATTTTCTAAGTTTTTATAGACAAATTGATGATAGTCATTTATCCATTCAATTTCATCTTTAGTAAGCATTTGCACATTTATTAGTCTTCTATCATATGGAATAGAGGTCAGTTGTTTAAAGTTTAAGAAGCCGTCTTCTTGTCTGTCGACATATATCAGATTTTCAATTCTTATTCCATACTCTCCCGGAATGTAATAGCCAGGTTCGTTGGATAGTATCATGCCTGGCGTGAGTTTCACTTTATTTCCCTTTGATATTGCTTGTGGTCCTTCGTGTACTGATAGGTAACTTCCTACTCCATGCCCTGTACCATGCATATAGTCCATTCCAAATTTCCATAAATGCGTACGTGCCAATATATCCAATTCTCCACCAGTAGTGCCAGGAGGAAAGATGACACTTGCTATAGCAATGTGAGCTTTCAACACTATTGTATAGTGGATTATTTGCTCATTGGTCGGATTACCAACTACTACAGTTCTTGTCACATCAGTTGTGCCACTAAGGTATTGGCCACCAGAGTCAATCAAATATAGTCCATTTTTCTGAATTACCTTATTCGTCTTACTGCTTGCACGATAGTGAATTATTGCACCATTTTCATTAAATGCGGAAATTGTTGGAAAGCTCAATTGTTTAAACAAATTCTGCTCTTTTCTGTATTCTAAAATCTTTTCTTCAGCTTCAAGCTCTGTACCAACATTACTTTCAAGCCAATGTAGAAAATTTGTAACTGCTGCTCCATCTTCAATGTGTGCATTTATAGCCCCAGCTATTTCAGTTTGGTTTTTTACTGCTTTATAAATTAGACAAGGATCCTCTCTTTCAATTACCTGTTTATCTTTTATTACAGCCATGATACTCATTGGAGTTGTGTTTGGATCTATAACTATTGAATTTAGCTTGTGCAGCGAATTTTCTAGCTCACTAATATCAAAAATATTTACATGATTGCCTAAATTTGCTTCTATAGTTGAATGTTCTTTATCTTGAATAAACAAATCAACATTACCGCTTTTATACAATATAGCACGACCCAATATACATGGAGTATATTTAGCATTTTCGTTTCTTAAATTTAATAACCATGAAATTGAATTTGGATCAGTTAAAAGCACTGCTTCAGCTTCTTTATCTACGCTTCTAGCTATTTTTTCACATTTGTCCTTACTACTTTTACCAGCATATTTAATAGAATGTAAAACCACTGCTTGTTTTCGATAGTCACTTTTTTTTCCAGCTAAACAGGGTATTAATTTACAGATACTCTCATACTTTCTTATATCTTCTATGGTAAAATATTGCAAATAATAACCTAGTGAGGCAGTCGATGTTAAGTTTGCTTTTATCCATTCGCGTGGATCCTCTTCTTGTATATTATATACTTGAAAATTGCCCCGATCGAGCTGATTGCGAGCTTGTGTGATATAGCGTCCATCCGTAAAAAATGGGCACTTGTTGTCTTTTGTAACGATAAGTAGCCCATTTGTTCCTGTAAAGCCACACAGCTTTGTTAGCTCCTCTGAATACTCATTTAAATATTCATCTTTAGTATGCAACATAAATGCATCAACGTTTATCTCGTGCATAAAAGAACGAAATTCTTCGATTTTTGACATAGAACACCTCATACAAAATTAGCAGCCACTTTCGTTTTCCTGTTTCTCAAATACACTAATATGCTCACTATCGCTGCAGGAGTGATGCCTTGTATTTGCTTTGCAATGCCAATCGTCGCTGGTTTTATCGTCTGCAACTTTTCTATTACTTCACTTGACAGGCCTTTAACTTGTGAATAGTTGAAATCAATTGGAATTTGAGTGTTAATTTCCTCTCGTAAAAACTTCATATCCGCTTCTTGTCTTATTAGATAAGGTTTGTATTTTGCTTCAATTTCAACCGCTTCGCATATTTCATTCTTAGCTCTATTATCCGCTTTGGTGTGTCCCATTTTGTCATTCCAGCGCGTGACGCTGCTTAACTCCGGCCATATTTCTTGTAATTTATTCCAGTCGATGTTTGGATAGCTAAGTAAATCTAGTGCCGTTTTTCTTATCCCATCATAAGATATTTTGATACCATAAGACCTAAGCTGCTCAGGAGTAATCGTCAGACTCCCTAACTTCTCTTCAAGCTGCTTAATGGATTCAAGTTTATTCTGTAAAACAGAGTATCTCTCATGCGAAACAAGGGAAATATCATAACCTTTTTGTGTTAATCTTCTATCTGCATTGTCTGACCTGATAGCTAGCCTATATTCTGCACGCGAGGTAAATAATCTATAAGGTTCGATCACCCCTTTGATGACTAGATCATCTATCATTACGCCGATATATGAGTCTGTGCGATGAAGAACAAAGCTTTCTTTTTTTTCAGATGCAGAAAGTGCTGCATTGATCCCGGCAATAATTCCTTGCCCTGCTGCTTCTTCATATCCAGTGGTGCCATTAATTTGGCCAGCAAAATATAGGCCTTTAATTTTCTTAGTTTCAAGAGTATGGCTTAGTTCTCGTGGATCAATATAGTCATACTCAACTGCATATCCAGGCCTTAGTATTTCTGCGTTTTCAAGTCCTTTGATACTCTTTATCATTTCACGCTGCACTTCAATAGGCAATGAATTTGAAATTCCGTTCGGGTATACAGTATCATCATCCAGGCCTTCTGGCTCTAGAAATATTTGATGACTACTTTTTTCTGCAAATTTATTAACTTTAACTTCAATTGATGGGCAGTATCTTGGTGCTATAATATCATCCAAATACGAAGAAGCTGACCTGTGCAGATTCTCTCTAATTATTTTATGCGTGTTTTCATTAGTATGGGTAATAAAGCATGATACCTGAGGTTGGTTAATTTTTTCTGTGAGATAAGAAAACGGCACAGGTGGGTTATCACCCACTTGTTCTTGCAATATTGACCAGTTTATAGTGCCACGATCAAGCCTTGGCGGAGTTCCGGTGCGCAATCTACCTAATTTAAAATTATATTTCTTCAACGTATTTGCAAGTTCTACTGCAGGCTTATCTCCCATTCTCCCTGAAGGAGTTACCTGCTCTCCTATATGAATTACACCTTGCAGGAAAGTTCCCGTAGTTAAAACAACTTTACCTGTTAGTATATGTTCCCCTGAGCTTGTTATTACAGCTTTAATGCACAATTCTCCATTGTTATTACTCTCTATAAGGAAATCGTCAACTGACTCTTCTTTTACCGCCAAATTGTTATAATTTAGAATAATTTCCTGTATTGCTTGCTTGTATAATTTTCGGTCTGCCTGTGCACGCGGGCCCCATACTGCTGCACCTCTGCTGCTATTTAAAATGACTGAGTGTATACTTGCTTGATCGATTGCTCTTCCCATTATTCCATCAAGAGCGTCAACTTCCCTGACTACAACGCCCTTTGCAACTCCTCCGATTGCTGGATTGCAGGACATTTCTCCTATAGTTGAAATTTTATGAGTTATAAGCAGCGTGTTTGCACCAAGGCGAGCTGCAGCCGCAGCCGCTTCGCATCCTGCATGACCTCCACCCACTACTACTACGTCATATTTATGCATGCTTTCCTGAGTAATTTTTACTCTACTAATATTCTAATTATTAGCGGTTAATGTCAAATTTTATAGTGATACCTCTCCTGTTACTCCGTACTGCACATACAACTATACGCACATTCGTTTTTGCTAAGGTAATTCGCACGACAAATGATGTCATGCCAGCACGTAACGTACAGCTGTACAAACATTGCAGTTTGCAGGTAATTTGTGTGGCAGGTAGTCAGTGCCCCTATAATGTCATCTCAGTGTCCTCTTCTTGTCATTCCAGTGCTTGACACTGGAATCCAGCCTTTTCATAATCATCAAAACGTTGTATTTTAACATAAAAAGGCTACTTTTATGCTTACCAACTTAATAAAATTTCTGGATCCCAGTGTCTGGGCACTGGGATGACACCCCTTTGTGTTTGAGGCAAAACCGGCTATAACACTTAACACACTGCCTTTGCAAACAAATGTTCGTACAGCTATATGCTGCACACTAGAATAACAGAAAGCAGAAACCTTACTTAATTGGTTTAAAGTGATTCGTACCCCTTCCCTTTTGAAGAAAAGTGCTCAATTATAGGTGATATAATATATTCATTCACTTTTTCAGCAGCAAGTAGTGTAGCCAAGGTTGCAAACATCCCTGCAATTGGCGCTATGACTTCTATTGTTGCACCTGCTAAAGCTGCAGAGCCCAGTCCAAGCATTGCACCAGGAAAAATAGTAGTTGCGGCTGCAGCAAGGCCAACTCCAATTGCAGCGCTTGCAACGCATAAACATAAATAAGCAGGTATGAAAGGATCTTCTTTGGAGAATTCTTCTTTTATTACCCTATCATATGCAATCAATAATATTGCAGGAATAGCGGCAATAATTCCACCTACTACCAAAGGTGACAAAGCTGTAAAACTCAATCCCAAACCTGTCAATGCTCCTATTACTGATGCTGCACCACAAAGCATTAAAAATCTTTAGTGTCGTCATCCATACAACCTCCATAATTAATTGATATATTACCATTTATTCATATTTTTGTAAAGCAGGAAATTTTAGTGGGGCGAGCGACCAGGATCGAACTGGCGACATTCAGTACCACAAACTGACGCTCTACCAACTGAGCTACGCCCGCCAAGGTATAAAATTTCTAACATAAGAGCGCAAATAGTCAATTGATTATTTAACTCTCCTTTTGCAGAGGGTTTTAAGTTTAGCCAATAAATATTTTCATTGATACTTTTACCATTATAGTTAATCGTATTGACACTAATGAAGTAGTGGTATGTTTAAAAGTATTTTTACATTTAGTTTTTTTACGGCTATTTCAAGGATCTCAGGGTTAATAAGAGATGTATTGATTGCTACGGTTATTGGTGCAAACTCTCTTGCAGACATATTTTTTTCTTCGTTTCGCTTTGCCAATCTATTTCGAGCATTTTTTGCAGAAGGAGCGTTCACTACCTCATTCATACCGTTATACTCGACAGAATCATATGATAATAAAAAGGCATTTAATTTTGCAAGTAGTGTAATATCCATTACGTTTATTATCTTAGTAATTTTTTGCCTTATCATGCAAACTTTCTCCCCTTATATGATTCAAATTTTTGCTCCTGGATTTGACCAAAGTAAGTTTACCCTTACTGTTACTTTATCAAGAATTATGATGCCCTACATAATCTTTGTTTCAATTGCATCACTTATTGGTGGAATGCTGCAAGTAAAGCAGCATTTTGCTTCAACAGCTATTGCACCAATTGTTTTGAATCTCTGTTTAACCATCAGTTTATTTGTGCCTTACGTAAAAACTCCAGCGCACAATCTTTCTATAGCTGTCCTTATAGGAGGAATTTTCCAGCTACTTTTGATACTATTTAGTGCATACAAGTTAAAGGCAGCTTTTTCTTTTAGCCTTGAATTAAGCAATGAAGTAAGGTTGTTTTTTAAGCGTGTGGTACCTGCAATTATCAACAATTGTGTAACTCAAATAAGCTTATGGATTGATACAATCATGGCGAGTTTTATACCAAATGCGGTATCCTATATATATTATGCCGATAGACTAAATCAACTACCGCAGGGAATAATCGGTACTGCAATTGGTACAGTGCTTCTTCCTTTAATTTCAAAACAGGTGAATAATACTGAAAATATAGTCAAAATACAGAACAAGGCTCTCAACATAGGATTAATGTTAATTATGCCAACAACTGCTGCCTTTATCATTATTCCCGACATAATTTTACTTACGCTTTTTTCTTACGGCCGGTTTGATCATTATGCAGTGCAGCAAACTGTTCCCACTTTAATAGCATTTTCTCTTTCTTTACCTGCATTTATTATAAATAAAGTATTGCTACCTACATTTTTTGCTAAAGGCAATCTGAAAATACCAACCATATTTTCGCTAATGTGTCTTGGAATTAATGTAGTGCTAAACCTTTTGTTAATGAACGAGTATCAGCATACGGGGATTGCTATTGCTACTTCCGTTTCCACTTGGATAAACTCTATTCTATTAATTAGTTATTTAACAATAAATAAAATGTATAAGGTTAGCCAAGCGCTATTGTTAAATGTCATGAAAATTTTTGTAGCAACGGTAGTCATGTCAATAGCCCTTTATATTTTTAATTCTTTGTTGGCAGGATTATTTTTTGATAAAATGTTGGCTCGTATCGTTTATTTAGCGACTTTAATAGCTTTGAGTGTTATTGTTTATTTTGGTACTCTTTACTTAACTTTTAGAGGAAGTTTGGATAATTTAAAACATGTATAAACTATGAAACTTTCTTTATACGCCATATTATCAATCTCGTTGCTATTAATTCTTATGCACGTTGCTGCAACTTTTAAGGATTGGAGTGGCTACAGGAAATATATCATAAAAGAGTTGGAGAGGACGTATGATGCTAAAGTGCATATTGGAGGGAAAGTTAAAGTTTCATTGATTACCCCAAAGCTCACTATCTATAATGTATATATACAATACAACGAAAATAAAGAGCAAAAGTTGTCAGATTTAATTAGTGTAAGAAAAATTGAGGTAAAACCGTCACTCCTATCGTTGTTTTTATTTTCGTTGCAACCAAAGTCAATCACATTGTTTGGTATGAAAAGCAACAAAGAAAATTTACTTAATATTATAAATACAAAAGCCAGTGGTAACACAGTCGATATAGTAATAAAAGACAGCCAAGTAAGTTTTAAGAGTGATTTCGCTGATATTGTTAACATAAAGGAGGTTGCTGTAAAAAAAAATAGGCAATTCTCCGGTAAAGTAAAGGTAGGTGATAATAATTACGATTTTTCAGGAAAGGTTGATATCACAAAAAAGAATGTACACATTAGTGTTGAATCAAATTTTGTAAATTTGCTATTTACAGGTAATAGAAATCAAGAAGAACTCCAGGGTAATTTAACATTAACAATTAATAACAGTTCCGGTTCTGTGAGTGATTTAGCAAAAATCATTAATCTTAGCTTTCTCTCTTGTGTTATTCCTAGCGAAAATATCAAGATATCATCCAATATAAGTCTTAATGAAAGTGAGTTTACGGCAACTGACTTAAAAATTGATTCCAAAAGCATGCAAGCCAGCGGTACAATACAAAATGATAGAAAAGGCAATCACACTAATTTCAATATTAGCTTCAGTAAAGTTGATTTAGATTCCATACAAAATGATTCACAAAGAACAATGAATATGAAGGATCTTCTGGAATGTTTTAGAGCAGTTGTGCCAAAGAACTTGAGCTTAAATTTTAATATGGAAGCTTCTAACATTCAATATCAAAACAAAATATTGGACAATTTCCGTGCTGTACTAAAATCCACTGATGGCAAAGTAAAAGTTAATACGCTTCTTAAATTTCCTGGAATCAATAATATATCTTACTTATCAGGAGAGATCTCAAACAATAATGTCCTATCTGAATTCAACGGCGATTTATTAGTCGAAGGAAATGATTTTGGGTCATTCATTTCATGTTTTTTCCCTTCTATAAAGATGAAAGAAAACCAGAAAAATCAATTTACACTAAGTTCTAAACTGCACCTTGCACCAAGAATATTATCTATCTCAGACATTAGACTGCTAAATAATAAGGAATCCTTGCAAGGATCAATTAGAGTAAGCCACACAAAAAAACACAATGTGATCAATGGTGAATTTAGCATGCATAATCTTGATGCAGATAAATATGATCATTCATTATTTAGCAGTTTATCTAAAATGCAATGGCTGAAAAATTTTCAGTATGATGCAAATATAAAGGCCAGTGTTAATGACTTTACATTGAATGATACGAAAATTAAAAATTTGGATTTTTTGCTAAAAATGGAAAAAGGTAAGCTAGTTGCAGATAAAATAAAACTATCTGGAGAAGATTTCAATATTATCGGTAATGCAAAAATATTAGCAGATCAAAAATACGCCAAACCTTTATTAGATGTTAACCTTACGGGCAGTAAATTTAATGGAAATATCTTTAAATTACCAAATTTAGTAGAGGTAAAAAGAAATTCAAGAAATGAGATAGATCAAATTCAATGGTCAACAAAGCAGCTTGATTTTTTGGATGACAAAGAAGGCTTTGATGCAAATGTGCAAATCAATACTGCAGAATTTAAAACCGAGCAGAATGTTTTGAAAGATTTTAATTTGGATGCGGTAATGAGAAACAACACTATCACTATCAGGCAGGCAAGTTACGTATTAGAACGCGGGCAAGTGTTTTTTCAGGGTTATTTAAGATCAGACTCAATAAATACAAGGTTTTCTATTGTAAATTTGGACACTAAAAAGATTGGTAAGGTTATAGGAATTGACAATGTAAATGGTCAGGTAAGCTTAAATGGTGAAATCAAAACTCAAGGAAAAAGTTTTCATGATTGGGCTAGTAACTTATCAGGAGATGTAAACTTACAAGCGCAAGGAATAGAAGTTACTAATGTAGATTTCAATTCATTTATCACTAATTTGTTAAGCAGTAATAATAAGTCTGAAATCTCCACACTTGCTTATATTGATATATATAACGGTAAAACATTTTTTGAAAATATTAGCGGAAAAGCAAGTATTAAGAGTGGCATATGTTCAACTAGTTTACAATTCGGGATTGATCAAGCATCAGGGTCGATCTCTTCTAATTTAACCTTATCTAACTTCACTTTAAATTCTATATTCAGGTTCTTTTTCATACCACCAAATTATAGTAATCCAATCTATATCGATATGCATTTGGATGGCCCTATTTGGCATCCTAAGATGAGTTTTGATGTAGACCAAATCTTCATCGCTCTGGTTGGCAAGAAAAATAGTTAATTTACTTAGGTGTACGGTTTAGGGAACAATAGGCTTTTTGCATTACCTCCTGTCATCCAAGTAGCGTGACATACAACTGTACGAACATTGCAATATGGACATAGTAAACGATGTCATGAAAGTAGCTGACACTGGTTTCCATCCAAGAGCCAGTGCTTCTTTCTTGTCATCCCAGTGCCTCTTTCTTGTCATCCCAGTGCTTGACACTGGGATCCAGAAAAAAGGATGATGTCATCCGAGTAGCTGACACTGGTTCCTTATGACGGTGTCATCCCAGTGCTTGACACTGGGATCCAGGAATTTTATTAAGTTGGTAAGCATAAAAGTAGCCATTTTATGTTAAAATACAACGTTTTGATGATTATGAAAAAGCTGGATTCCAGTGTCAAGCACTGGAATGACAAGAAGAGGGTACTTGGATGACAGGAGAAGGAGGCATTGCCCTCCTGGTAGGACCAAATCGCAATGTTCGTACAGTTGTGGATTCATTCGCGGTATAGATTCCGCTAACTAGTAGCGGAATGACGGTTTTTCAAATTGTCGGTAAATCTAAGTCAGTTTAGCTATAAGTAATAAATATCAAAATTTCAATCCAATCTATCACCACCCGGCAGCGGTGGCAAGCCAAATGCTTCCCTTTTTTCATTGAGTGTCATAAAGCTTGCATTTTCTACGTATTTCCACAACTTTTGTCTCTTTTCCATGAGAATTTCTATTGCATCTTTGTCATACGACAAGCACAGATCTTCACCAAATCTTGGTATCAGCCAAGAATTCAGGTGACAGATAATATTTTCTAGCGTTGGTAAAACCGTCTGCTCCCAGAGGGATAAGCGTGCTTCGACTAAATTGCTATAAGTGTTATCACCCGGTATGCCAAGCAATTGCGGTGGAACGCCAAAAGCTAGCGCAATATCACGAGCTGAACTGTGTTTGGACTCAATAAAATCCATATCCCTTGGTGATAAGCTCATTTCCTTCCACTCCAAGCCTCCTTCAAGCAATATCGGTCTCCCAGCATTTATAGAACCTGAATAATGATCATTTATCTGCGCTTTTAAGCGCTGGTACTGCTCTTGACTTAAGTTTCCACCACTTCCATCTTTTGCTGACTTCACAACTATTGCACCACTTGGTCTTGCCCCATTTTGCAACATCGCTTGATTCCAAGCACCCGCCTGATTATGCTGATCTATACTATATGCAGCCGCCTCAATTGGTGATAACCCATACCAATCATTCAAAGGGTTAAAGGTCTTTAGGTGCAACACTGCTGAACGTCCGGTTAGTTTATCAACTTTAAAGTCATAACTGTTGTTATTTATGGTATAACGATAGATATAAGGAACGTTATTTCTCCCTGGAACAATTTCAACCCTATCAGGGCGCAGAAGATAAAGCTCTGTTGGTGGTTTTCTATTGTTCTGCGACTCAACCATCAATATATAAGAATTGCCGTTAACTAACCGATAAGTTACAATCCCCTCAATAAATTCCGATTTTGATGTCATTGGGTTAGGAGAATAAAGTAATTTCAGTAATGGATGGGCTTTTAGTTGCGATTTTCCCTGGTCAGTAAGCTGGCAGAGAGTAAGAGGTACCGAAGATGCAGCACTTGCAATCATATTGATTGCTCGAAAGGCAATAACATTTTTTATGTAACCTTCCTCAGCAAAACTTACATAATCACGCTTACTCCAACTTGGCTCCATCATTAGCTGCAAAGCAGAATATTTAGTAAATACTGCGCTTTTTTTTCTTTGAAAGATGTTGAAATTCATATGTGCCTCCTAAAAAATTGAATTTGTGGTAGAATTATATCAATTGGTGTCACAGGAAGGATATACTAACGTACGAACATTATGTTTGAGAGCAATCTCTACACAGTAGTTAAATGGCAGGCACAATAAGGGGTAGCAAAAAGAATGAGCTTTTTTTTTGAGCTGAGCGAAGCCACCTAAGGTAGAAAATGAATCAGGAAGGAGTAAAAATATAGTATCTGTTCAGAGGAGTGGCTAATGTGCAAATATTGAAGCAAAGTGCGTGACACACAGCTATATGAACATTGCAATATGGCACATAGTAAACGATGTCATTCCAGTGCTTGACACTGGAATCCAGCTTTTTCATAATCATCAAAACGTTGTATTTTAACATAAAACGGCTACTTTTATGCTTACCAACTTAATAAAATTCCTGGATCCCAGTGTCAAGCACTGGGATAACATCATAGGGGCGCTGGAATGACACCCTGACAACCGTCATCCCGCTACTTGTTAGCGGGATCTGGAGATACCGCGAATGAATCGCGGGATGACGGTTCGCGGCGGCATGAAGATAAGGTTTATACCTTGTCATCCCAGTGCTTGACACTGGGATTGATTTATCTTGTCTACCTTATTTTGCCACTCCGCTGAACGGATACCAACAAATGGTGTCATTCCAGTGCTTGACACTGGAATCCAGATACGATTTCATCATATAAATCTTTCCATTCTTGATTTGTTTTTTCAATTAAGTTTATTTTCCATTTTCTCTGCCAGCTTTTTAGAAGCTTTTCTTTACTAATTGCTAAATTTATGTCTTGAAACTCCTCAAGGTAGACTAATTTACTAACATTGTACTTTGACGTGAAACCGGAAATGGCTTTGCTTTTATGCTCCCAAATTCGTTTGATTAAATTTGATGTTATACCTATATACAGGGTTCCATTTCGTTCACTTGCAAGTATATAAACATAATAACTTTTCATATATAGTAACCTGGATCCCAGTGTCTGGGCACTGGGATGGCACCATTTATTGTAAGGACTTACCTCACATTTACTCTATGATTATCTTTTTAGATCACCTTGTCTACCTATTTTGCCACTCTGCTGAACGGATACAAAATATATTTAATGTTTATATGATGTACTTACTTATAAATGTCTTTTCTGTGTCCTATCTCTGTGATAACCACTTCATATTTTATAATATTTACGGAATAGATAACGCGATAATCACCTACCCTTAATCTTCTTTGTCCTTTAAATCTGTAATATAATGGTTCACCAAGGTTAATGGGATCAACTGTAAGACGCTTATTTATCGCATTTATGATCCTTAATCTTATTGTTTTTGGAAGAGCTGGAAGGTCTTTCTCAAGAACGCTTTCTATGAAGATAATATTGTATTCCAGTCTACATCCTCACTTCTAATTTTCTTCACACCTGAAACATTACGTCTAGCAGCACGCTCAATTAGTATTTTATCTTCCTCATTTTCAATTGCTTCTTGTATTAGCTTCTCTGCTAGTTCTTTAATGGACTTATTTCTTATTTTAGCCAGTCCAGCAAGACACTCTGAAATTTCGTTGTTGAAAGTTATGCTAAATTTTGAGTTTGCCATATATTTTACCTAAAATCTACTAATAATTATACAACATTTTTCTGAATTTTTCAATAAAAAAAGTTGCCTATACGTAAAGAGGACCTGTGTTGACAAATAATTAAACATTTGTCATGTACTATGTTTGTTAAGGAGAAATAGCACAGAAGTTAGTATTAAGTATATTAGGAATAAGGAAGGCTGCGCTCAGTGTCACACACTGGAATAACAGGAAAAAACGAACTGCTATACTAAAAAAAAAGAAATAGAACATGATAGAATGGCTAATATCTAATCAGCTTATTGATTATAACTGCGCTGTAAAATCTATGGAAGAGAAAATTCAACAAATTCACAATAATTCAGCAGACGAATTAGTATGGCTACTCCAGCACCCTCCACTTTACACTGCAGGAATCAGTGCAACAGCTGATGATATTGTTGAAAAACTATTTCCCATATATAAAACAGGAAGGGGTGGTAAACACACATATCATGGTCCAGGACAGCGCATTATATATTTAATGTTAAACCTTAAAAAAAGAAACAAATGCGATATAAAGCTATATATTAGAGATCTAAGTAAGTGGATCATAAATGTTTTAAAGCAATTTAATATACTTGGAGAGTTTAGAGAAGATAGAATAGGCATTTGGGTAAACCATAACGGAGTAGAAAAAAAAATTGCAGCTTTTGGTATCCGTTTAAGAAAATGGGCAACTTATCATGGCATAGCGCTTAACGCCTTTCCAGACCTCTCTCACTATAAGGGTATTATTCCTTGTGGGTTGCAAGGTTATGGCGTCACGTCAATGGAAGAACTAGGAGTGAAAGTTCCACTCTCTGAATTGGATGATATACTAAAAAAAGAGTTTTATAAGATATTTTAATGATTGTTTACCTTTTATATTTCATTCTCACTTTATGTGCTAACACAGGTATTCATGCAATCGACCAAGTTGATATTATTGCTCCTTCTTCGAAGGGAAAAGAATTAGATCTGACTACTATAAAAGAATATGTAGAAGCTTTGGATTTTAATCCCCATATTTCGGAGAAAATATATAGTAATGATAATCCATTTTATTCCAACTCTGATGAATTCAGAGCAAATGATTTGATTAGTGCACTAACTAATGATAGTAAAATAATTTGGTGTATCAGAGGAGGAGAAGGGGCTTCTCGGTTAATTCCCTATCTAGAAAAGTTACCCAATGATAAAAAAGAAAGGATTGCTCAAAACAAAAAGATCCTCATAGGCTATAGCGATATAACTGCCTTGCACATCCATCTACAAGCTAAATATGATTGGCAAACTCTTCACGGCACCATGTTGGAAATGATAGTAAATAACTCCGTTTCTGAAAGCTCTGTTGAAAAATTGAAAGAGTTAATTCTTAACAAGCGGGATTCTATCAGATTTGATAACCTAAAGACGATAAATAATGGCATTAGACTAAAAGATGGCAGATTAGAGTCTAAAATCATCGGTGGTAATATGACTCTAGTTGAAAGTAGTATAGGAACCGCTTGGCAAATAAATGCGAAAGGTAAAATTCTATTTTTAGAGGACATAAGAGTTTACCCATATGCAATAGAGCGCAGTTTAGATCACCTAAAACAAGCCCACATCTTTGATGGAGTACATGCAGTAATCTTTGGGGATTTCGTTAACTGCTATAACGATAACCTTGTTGAAGTTGTAAAAGAAAGGTTTGCAAAAAGTGTTAACTTTCCTGTATTTACAATGAAAGGGGTAGGCCATGGACATACAAATGATCCTTTACCTTTTAACACTCACGCTATTATTAGCGTTCAAGACGAAAAAGAAGGTTTGTTTTTTATGGACGTGCAGAATGTTAGCTACACATAGCTGATAGCTCACTAGGCTTCTTTTGAAATTGTTAAGGTAATTGTCATCCCAGTGCCCTGACTACTTGGATCCAGAAGACTTAATTTTAACCAAGCAGGCTGCATAATAAAGGCTGGATTCCAGCGTCACGCGCTGGAATGACAAGGTATAAACCTTATCGTCATGCCGCCGCGAACCGTCATACCGCGATTCATTCGCGGTATCTCATCAGCTAACAAGCAGCAGTTCTACGTCATACCGCCGTGGTATCTTTTAGCATAGATCCCGCTAACACGTAGCGGGATGACGAGCTTATCGTCATGCTGCCGCGAACCGTCATACCGCCACGAACTGTCATACCACCACGAACCGTCATACCGCGATTCATTCGCGGTATCTCTAGATCCCGCTAACACGTAGCGGGATGACGGTTGTCAGGGTGTCATGCAAGTAGCTGACTACTTGGATCTGGTAGACTCAAATCACAATGCCCGTAAAGCTGCGACCCTAGAGCTACTATCTCTCACCCACTGCAAATATTGCACGGTACTATCCACTTGATCATCGTGTCGAGTTTCAGGAAACATTAAAATCTCATACTCAAAATCGTTCAGCCATACTGCTTGGTGCGGCAGAAAAACCTTGCCAGACTCTATAATCGGAACAATTTGATAAAATCGAGTGAGTTTGTCATCATGTGGTACTATTTCGATAATTGGTAAATCACTGTTTGTCTTTAGCTCTTGCACCAATTGCTGACCTCTTGTTTTTGCTTCGATTAAAATTGCGTGCGGTGTCCATCTTGCAGCTAGTGACAGAACTTGCTCTTTAAGCTTTGGATACTCAAGCTTTGCGCGATATACATCGAGTAAATAGAATTTATTGCCCACTTTTGTCCAGGTGGTGCAGACGCTAAAGTTGCTCATGCTGCTTGTTGAAACTGCAGTGTCCCAGCTCTGAGTGACATATGAGAGACTATCAGAAAAATTTCTATAGCGCTTCAGCCACTCTCGTTTAATTATACCACTTGAAAGTGGCAGAGGGTTTTGTTGATATTGTGCAGCAAAAGCATAACTCCCAAGTTCAACTTTTATCGTCTCAACTTCTTCTTTTCCTCCATCTAGGTGGTATAGCAACTGACCTTCTTCTCTTAAGTATAGTATTTTTGCAGGTAATGCTGTTTTATTTCTGGTGTACTCATTTATAGTTGACCAAGCTATTCTGGTGACAGGAACAGGAGGCGCTGGCTTTTTGATTGAATAAGTAATCTCCTTATTTTCAGCTATTATTGGTAAACAAATATGATGCCATATGCTTTTCGGTTTGGAGAGAAGGTGTCCGGTCAAATCTTCCAGGTGGAGCCTATGCATCACAAGAACAATTACTCCTTTTTTTCTATTGTTGAGCCTGGCTACTAAAGTCTGGTCAAACCAGTTTGTAGCACGCTTTCTAAACGTTTCACTCAAAGCTTGGGCGGGACTCAGTGGATCATCCACGATGATGAAATCACCACCTTCACCTGTTAACGTCCCTCCAACTGATGTTGCGATTCTGTATCCTCTCTGCACTGTTTGGAATTTGTATTTGGTATTTTGATCTTTGGATAGTTCTACCTCTGGAAACAGCTTTCTATACCAACTAGACTGCATTATACACCTTGTATCAAGCGAGTGTTTTTCGCTAAGCAGCCGGGAGTAACTTGCAACTATTATTCTTGCAGTTGGCTGATTTCCCAGTATCCATGCGGGCCACGCAACACTTACACATATGGACTTCATCGAGCGCGGAGGCATATTGAATATTATTCGTTTCACTTCACCAGCGCTCGCTGCTTCCAGCCTATCTGCTATGACTTTTATGTACCGATAATTATTATACTCACACCCCGGCACTACCGTTTGAAAGCATAACTCAATGAATTTTAGAAAGTTCATGATATAATGTTGAAAGATGTCATCCAAGTAGCCCCTTTCTTGTCATCCCAGTGCCCAGACACTGGGATGGCTTTGTTGCATCGCTACTTATGAAAGGCTAACTATAGTTAGGATTATAAGTAACCTATTGAAAATCTTGTTTTTTTGCAATCAATCTGATCAAATTTAAGAATAGTAATTTATTATTTACATTAATAAATTTAATTCTATTGAAAATAGCTAAAGCATTGAAATTCTTGAATTTTAGCCGGATTAGTGAGTGGTAGTGAAATTTCTTTTACTCAAATTTAGGTATTCACTGACCGTTCTTGTTATAAATACCAGAATAATAAGCTACTGATATTCTCCATCTTTTTTATCTTTAATCCATCATAGCTAGCGATGCAACAAAGCCATCCCAGTGTCAAGCACTGGGATGACAAAAAAAGGAGCACTGGAATGACATCATCCTTTTTTTGGGATTCCAGCGTTACGCGCTGGAATGACACCTCTCTTGGGCTCTTTTAGCCATGTCATCCGAGTAGCCCCTTTTTTGTCATCCAAGTAGCCTTCTTCTTCTGTCATCCCAGTGCGTGACACTGGGATCTAGTCTTTATTATGCAGCCACTTATTTAAAGTTGAGTTTTCTGGATCCCAGTGTCAAGCACTGGGATGACATCATCCTTTTTTTGGGATTCCATCGTCACGCGCTGGAATGACACCTCTCTTGGGCTCTCTTAGCTATAAATATTAAGGAATTTACCAAACGAAAAAAAAGGCAAAAGAAGCCCCGTGGTGGTTGGCTATTCACTATGTACTAAAATATCGGCGTTTTTTTTATTCTAAAACGCTTGATTAAGAGCGATTTAGCTGCTTTTAACTTGCAACTAACCTACACCGCAAGTGTTTAAGAAATTTACTAAGCAGGAAAAAAGGCAAAGAAACCCCGTAGTAGCTAGCATTCAAATTCTCCCTTGTCAATTTGACGTTTTTTGCTGTCTTAAACGCTTTGTAAGCGCGTTTCGGCTTATATAGGTAAAAACCCAGAAATTTTTAAAGACATGCGATGCACGTAGTGCGAAAAATTAAACATGAGACGCCAAATACCCTAAGTTTTTTGTCATTAACCTGCAGAGATTGCGAAGATAAATAAATAGCTTCAGTTTCATGATAAGGGGGCTGGCAAGGCTTGTCAAGCAAGTTTTTTGCAATATCAGGGGATAATTTCGACCATAAACCCCTATCAATAAATTTTAACAAAAATACTTCAGTGCATTTTCAAATATAAGCATTCCATCGCCATATTTTGGCACAGCAACACCTAAACGCTTGCTCTTTTCTTTTTCAAGGGGCCAATTATCTTGCTGGGTAAAAAATATTCCCCTTTCTGGATGGGGCATTAAAGCTAGCACTCTTCCACTTTTATCTGATAAAGCTGCTAGGTCGTATGTAGATCCATTCGGATTGTAAGGAAATTGTAGGTTAGCATAGTTGCCATTTTTATCAATGTAACGTAATGCGGTGGAATTGCTCTCAATCAATTGGTTCAAAATATCTTGATCCATAAAAAATTTGCCTTCCCCATGAGCAACAGGGAGATATAGTTCACTCAGACCCCGTAGCCAAACAGAATTACTCTGCGGATTAACTCTCACTCTAATCCAGCGGCATTGGTAATTGCCTATATCATTATGGATTAAAGCTAGATTAGAGAACTCTGGAATTAATTTTACTAATATCTGACAACCATTACATATTCCTATAATCAGCTTGTCCTGAGATAAAAACTCTTGAAACTCATCCAACAAGTTGTTTTTAATGCGTAAAGCAAATGCATTACCAGCACCAGTGTCATCACCATAGGAAAAACCCCCTGGAATTGCAAGTATATTGCTTAATTTCAGTTCACCTGGATTATCTATGACATCGTTAATGTGAACGATTTTTACTTCAATATTAACAATACCAAGTTTTCTGCTGCATTCCATAAATGCAAATGCAGTTTCTTTTTCGCAATTTAAGCCATAACCAGATAGGACTGTGATTTTCATGAATTGCTAAAAATTAAAAAATTCGAATTTCCTTTTTACAAAATTTGCTACTAAATTTAACGCAAATAACACCAATAATAAAGCTATAATTGCGATAGCAGCAAGTTCAACAAATGCAATTTCAGGATTGCTTGACCATATGTATATTTGCACAGGTAGAACAGTTGCCGGATCGAAAAAGGACGTAGGTGTATCAGCAATAAATGCCACCATACCCATCATAAGTAAAGGAGAAGATTCACCTAAAATCCTTGCAATTGCAAGCACAGTACCATGTATTATTCTTGGTAACGCAATCGGTAAAGAGTGATCTAATATCACCTTGATGTGAGGTGCACCGAGCGCAAACGCTGCATCTTTTATCGTAATAGGAACATTCGCAAAGGCATTTTTTGTTGCAATTATAATATTAGGTAACATCATAAATGAAAGAGTCATTCCACCAACAAGTGGTGAAGAGCGTGGTAGCCCAAATATGCCAAGATAGAGAGTTAAGCCCACTACACCAAATATTATTGAAGGCACTGCAGCAAGATTATTCATGCTAATTTCTACAATATTAGTCATTAGCCTATTTTTAGGCATAAATTCGTAAAGACAGATGCCCGACATAATTCCTATTGGTAATGCTAATGCTAGGCACACTATAATTGTCATTAATGAACCGATAAATGCCCCTAAAATCCCTGCATTCTCAGGTTCACGAGAGTCAGATTTAAGGAATAAAGACTTATTAAAAAATTTTTTCACTCTCCTCTTTTCTTTTAGCCAATCAAGTAATTTAGCATAACGATCATTCAAATGTTTATCTTTATTTATTGAATTAATTATACTTGACGCGGTAAACCAGATCTCATATTCACCACTATCTTTTACTTTCTTACGAAAAAATTTCTCTAGTTCTTTGTAAGAATTACGACTTAAAATTTCGTCACCGTCTTTAAAATCAGTTCCTCCAAACACCTTACGTAAAGAATCGTTGAGTAAGCCAATGGACTTATACCGCAAATCACTAGGATTACTCGCCAAAGTAAGATCAGCATTTATTTCAACTGGCAATAAAATTTTCGTTACTGTTAAGGCACTGTAAGAGTTAACTAATATACTCAACAATATACACACAGGACAGCCAAGTGAGATAACTAGTGCCGTGAAAGAACAAAAGCGTAGCGCTCTGTTCTTTTTATTTTTCCTTTTTATACGAGCATGTACACGCCTTGACTGAAGTAATTTAAGGAATTTTTTCTTTATACTCATTTACTTTTCTTTACACGAGGATTTGAAAAAACTTTCCCCTTTTTGTCATGCAAGTAGCTGACACTGGGATCCAGCAGGCTTTGCCTGCAAATAATTTTTACATTTTCCATGAAAGCACAAACCAAAAGGAGAATAATGAATGCTGGATCCCAGTGTCGGAGCACTGGGATGACACCACAGCGGGAGGCAAACACAATGTTCGTACAGTTGTGTGTCACGCACTGGGATGACAAGAGAGAGTTCTGAGATGACACAATTGACATCACTCCCTATTGTATCTACTTAGATTTCTTTTTAACATAAGTAGTACGGTCTTTGATCCTTGCAGCTTTTCCAAATAGTTTGCACAGATAATACAGTTTTGCTCTACGAACCTTTCCTTTTTTTGTCACTTGCACTGAAACCAGTGCAGGAGAATAAACAAAAAACTGAGACACTATACTTTCTCCATGGCTCACTTTTCTGACTGCAAAAGAAGAATGTAACCCGCGGTTCCTTTTTGATATACATACACCTTCAAATATCTGTATACGTTCACTTGTACCGTCAACTACTTTAAAAGTGACCTTCAAATCATCGCCAGGACGAAATTCTGGTATTTCTTTAGCTAACACTTGCATTTGCTGTTCGTTAAATTTTTTAAGTAAATTTGTCATTTATCTCTCCACTCAATAATTCAGGCCTACGCTTTTTTGTTATAACATGAGACTGCTTCTGCCTCCAATCACTTATTTTTTTGTGATTGCCAGATAACAAAACCTCAGGTACTTTATATCCCTTCCACTGCTCAGGTCTAGTATATTGAGGATATTCAAGTACACCACCACCATAATTAAAACTTTCTTCAGTAATACTATCGGTATTATTTACTACACCTGGAAGAAGTCTAATGCATGCATCAAGAACCACCATTGCAGCTGGCTCACCTCCTGAAAGTATATAATCTCCAATACTTAACTCATAAGGAGTATACGCATCAATTATCCTTTGGTCAATACCTTCAAATCGACCACACAATATTGTTATATGAGGAAACTCTAATAATTCTCTGGCAATATTCTGATTAAACTTAGTTCCAGATGGAGTCATGTAAATAAACTTAGTGTTTTTATGAACAGAGAGCATACTATCTACTGCATCACCAACTACATCAGAACGCATAACCATTCCTGCTCCACCTCCATATGGAACATCATCCACAGTTGAATGTTTATCTTTCGCAAAAGAACGAATATTTATTACTTCAAGGTTCCATATTTCTTTTTCTAACGCTTTTCCGGCAAGAGAATAGTTCAAAAACCCGGGGAACATTTCTGGAAATATGGTTAATATTGTAACATTGAATGCCATTAAGGTTTATTTTAAGTTATTTGGGGCTATACTCTAAGAACAGTAAATTGATATAATATATAGTTAAATTAAGCATGTCACTGAATAAAACGATATACGAAGGTAAAGCGAAAGCCATTATTGAAACTGAAGACTCATCAACTGTTATACAGCACTTTAAAGATGATGTTACAGCATTCAATAAGGAAAAATATGAAATTATTGAGAGCAAAGGAATAATTAATAATCATGTTAGTGCTTTTATCATGGAAAAGCTTGAGAAAGCAGGAATTAGCACACACTTTATAAAAACTCTGAATGAAAGAGAGCAGCTAGTCAAAAAACTCAAAATCATACCTCTTGAAGTAGTAGTGAGGAATGTTGCAGCTGGCAGCTTTTGCAAACGTTTTAATATCAAAGAAGGTGAGAGGCTTGCATCTCCTATAATCGAGTTTTTTTACAAAAATGATGACCTAGCCGACCCAATGGTAAATGAAAATCACATACTGTATTTTGATTGGCTATCTAGCAAAGAAATGGATGAAGTAAAAACTACAACTTTAAAGATCAACGAAATCCTAATTGATTTATTCTCAAATGCAGGCATAGATCTAGTTGACCTTAAATTGGAATTTGGCAGATTGATAAATGACAGTACTAAAATCATTTTAGCCGATGAAATCAGCCCTGATAACTGCAGGTTATGGGATAAAAATACTTATAAAAAGCTAGATAAAGACGTCTTTCGTTTGAATTTAGGCAACTTGAAAAAAGCATACTTAGAAGTTGCGGAAAGATTGTCAGTAGAGTTAGGTTAACTAAATACTACTCTATCAAGTGGAGGGTTACATGCCTCATCAAGTTTTCCAATAATTTCAATTTTTTCTCCACGTTTTTGGAAATGATTTTTCACGTTTTGCATATTCTCAGAACTTACGATCAATACCATACCAATACCACAATTAAATGTTTTTAGCATTTCTTTCTTCTCTATTTTACCCTCCTTTGTTAGCCATAAAAATATATCTGGCCATTTCCAGGAATTAATGTCTATGTTTGCAAATAAGTTTTTTGGAAGAATTCGCGGAATATTGTCTACCAAACCACCACCCGTGATGTGCGCAATACCTTTTACTTGTGACATGATAGGCAGCAAAGAATCAACATATATTTTTGTTGGTTCAAGTAGTATTTCACTCCAAGATTTATTATTCCATAGAGATGTATCGTTATAATTTATACCTAAGCTTTTGAAAACATGGCGCACTAAAGAAAACCCATTTGAGTGAATTCCACTTGACTCTAAGCCAACTATATAATCACCTGCTTTCATCATACTACAGTTTGGAAGAATTTGCTTTCGATCAACTACACCAACCACAAACCCTGCAAGGTCATAGTGATTATTACCATACATTCCAGGCATTTCTGCAGTTTCCCCACCAACCAATGCTATTTTAGCTTGCTTGCACCCCTTTGCAATGCCTTGGACCACAGATAATAAAACGTCCTTGCTCAAAACACCTGTTGCAAAGTAATCAAGGAAAAATAAAGGCGTTGCTCCTTGTGCAAGTAAGTCATTTACACACATTGCAACTAAATCTATACCTATAGTATCATGTTTATTCACTTCTTGAGCTATCAACAGTTTCGTACCTACTCCATCAGTTGAGGAAACGAGTACTGGATGGTCATACTTCTTACTTAGTGCAGCAAAATCAAATAACGCAGAAAATGAACCTATTTCGCTGATTACTTCTTCTCTAGTAGTTTCTTGAGCAATAGGCTTGACTTCTTTTATTAACTTATTATATAGTTCAATATCTATTCCTGATCTGGTATAAGTATTCATAATCCTTTTATAAATTTTAAAATTGTTAATACTATATTAATGCCTTGATATAAAAAGTGCAACGAAACTTTCTCTTAATTGACTATTATATACTTACCAATATAGGGTAACTTAAATCATTTATAATTATCCAATGAACGAAAATACCAAAAACATACTGTTAATAACGGAACTGCTATCAGGACGGCTGCTTCATGACTTTGCTAACTCTATGAATGGAATAACGTTTGGCGTAGAAGAGCTTGAAGTAATAGATAAGAATGATGCTGATGCGCAGAAGGAAGCGTTGTTGTTTCTTAAAGAAAGCTCCGATGATTTAATATATAAACATAAAGTTATGAAGCAGGCATATTCTTCTTCAATGGATAATTATAGCTTTGATAAGACCAAATCTAATATCGAAAATTATTTATTAAAAAAAAAGTAAAGCTTACGTGGAAAATAGACGCATACTCTGCAAAAAATAAGGAAGATTTAATTGAAAAGATAAATAAGATAATTTCTAATATGGTGCTAACTATAGCCAGTGCAGTGGCGGAAGTTGAACTAGTATCTGTTTTACTGAGTCAAACAGAAGATAAAATGCTATTAACTATAAAAATTCTAAATGAACACAAACCAATAAGCAAATCATTAGTAGACAAATTAATCAAAAAAAATGACACTAATTTAAATACAAAAGATATTAATATCTATATGACCTCTTTATTATTAGAGTACTATAACACTGAAATGCATTATACTTGCGAAAATAATTTGCTGGAAATAGGTTTAACTATAACTTGAGTTGCATATTTGGTTATTACAACTTTTTCTTCGTGTCAAGGCAAGGCATTCCCCGATAAGGGGTACCAAATCTAATTTTTGTAATCACTTAAGTCTAGTACTATTTTATTAATGTAGCGCTCATTTGCATCTTTGATGATAAACTTCATACCATTTTTATATTTAATGACTTCATCTACAGAAGGCACTTTACCAGCAATCGAAAGAATCAAACCACCAAGTGTAACATAGTCTTCTTCAGGGTCACGTAATTCTATTTTTAGATCCTCTTCTATATCTTTTATAAGAGCCCTTGCTGATACTTCAAACTTATTTTGAGACAATTCAGTAATGGTATATTCTGAATTTATTTCGTTTTCACTATCAATGTTTGGTATTAGTTCCTCTATAAGATCAGTCATTGAAATTAAACCATCAGTTCCACCATATTCATCCAATACGATAGCTAAGCATGATTTAGAAGAGTTCATCCTAACAAAAAGATTAGTTGTCTTCATCGAGGGTGGAACAAATATTACGCTTTGTATAATATGTTTCAGATTAAAATTTTTATCCCTATTAAAAATAACATCTTTTACATAAAAAAAGCCTATTACGTTATCAAAGTTATTTTTATAAATTGGTATTTTAGTGTGGCAAGTGTTTTTTATCTTCTTTATTATTTCACGCTCGCTTGACTCAATGTCTACTGCGCATATCTCTGTACGTGGAGTCATTATATCCATTATACCACAATCGCGGAATTTTAATAGACCATTAAATATATTAAGGTCTGGCAGATCTTTCATTAATGCCTCAGTCGCACACTTTTTCAACACAGAAGCTTTTTTGAAAAGGAAGAGAAAAATTCTATATGCTATTTTTTCTACTAAGGTTCTTTTTTTACTCAATTTATTCCCTGTAATGGCAAAAACGTTTTCAGATTAGATTTATCAAGAAAACTGTTATTAAATGTTTAATAAGCATGTGAATAATGTCAAATTAATTTGTGAATTATTTGTTGATATAAAATACCAACAATTGATCAACAACTTTTTCAACAACATATACATAGTTGTAACAATGCATGATGGTAAAGTATTTTCCATAAAAGAAAATTACTAACACTCTAAACACCTTACTTATACACATAAATCATAACAGAAAATCAATAATATACGAAAGTTACTCACATATTTATCCACAAGTTGAACAACGCCAATTTTTACTGAATTTTAAGTTAGTAACAAGTTATTGATAGAACTATTATTACTACTATACTTTAACATACAAAAGAATAAATAGAATAGATTGGAAAGCAGCAAAACAACAATAACGAGAATTATTAAGAGAAATGAGCCGGGTGGAAGAGTGCCTATCTGGCTA